>NZ_JASNJD010000002.1 GCF_030164425.1 Pseudodonghicola flavimaris
TCGTCGGTCTTCGAACAACCTCAGACTACGAAGAAGCGCGATGGCCGCCAGCCCGGCCGCGCGCTGCGCTACGCCAAGGGCTTCGCGCGCGGCCTCTTACACCACCCCACGGGGCACTACCCTGGACGAGGCCGGCATCGACTTCATGCTGCCGATCGCCCGCTGGATCGGCTATGGCGGCGAAACCGATTTTCACGGCGGCGTTCTGGAGACGATGACCTGGGCCGCCGGCCTGCTGGCCTCGACCAAGGACATCAGCGTCTTCGCCACCATCCACACCGCCGCCAACAACCCGGTGGTGATCGCCAAGCAGATCGCCACCATCGACCAGATCAGCCGCGGCCGCGCCGGTCTGAACATCGTGGCGGGCTGGAACAAGCCGGAATACGAGGCGCTGGGACTGACCCTGCCCGACGATCATGAAACCCGCTATGGCTATGCTCAGGAATGGTTCGACGTGATCCGCAAACTGTGGACGGCGGACGAGTATTTCGACTGGGAAGGCACCTATTTCAAGCTGAAGCACGTGATGGGCGATCCCAAGCCGATCAACGGCAGCGTGCCGATCCTGAATGCCGCGGGCTCGCCGCAGGGGCGCGAGTTCGCCACCGACAACGCCGATTTCCTGTTCACCCCGGCGATCGATCTCAGCCGCTCCAAGGACGAGATCCAGGAGCTCAAGGAACAGGCCGCCGGCAAGGGCCGCGATGTCGGCGTGCTGACCTTCAGCCACGTCATCTGCCGCGAAACCGAAGCAGAGGCCCGCGCCTTCCAGAAATACATCACCGACGACAACGCCGACTGGGAAGCCGTGGACAATCTGGTGAACCTGCAGTTCGCCCATGCCCACAGCTTCCCGCACGACCTGCTGGCGCAAATCCGCTACCTGATGGCGCAGGGCCATGGTGGTTTTCCGCTGGTGGGTACGCCGCAGCAGGTGGCAGAGGGCATCATCAAGCTGCATGAAACCGGCTTTGCCGGCACCACGCTGTCCTTCGTCAACTATGTCGACGAGTTCCCCTATTTCCGCGACAACGTGCTTCCGATCCTGGCAGAAGCGGGCATCCGCTAAGGCGGCAAGCCTGCTCGGACCGGCCGACGGCAAGGGCCCCGACCGCAGCTGCGGCCGGGGCCCTTGTTGGTTATCCCGCCCGGTTCGTCCGGGCGCCGGCGTCAGGCCAGATACTGGCCGCCGTTGGCGGTCACGGTCGAACCGGTGATGAAGCCCGCGTCGTCAGAGGCGAGGAAGACCACGCAACGCGCGATATCCTCGGGCGCGCCCAGATGGCCCACCGGGATCTGCGCGGTGATTGCATCGCGGATCTTCTGATCCACCGCCATGACCATATCGGTGGCGATATAGCCCGGGCAGATGGCGTTGATGGTGATGCCGGCGCGCGCGCCTTCCTGCGCCAGCGCCTTGACGAAGCCGATGTCGCCGGCCTTGGCGGCGGAATAGTTTGCCTGCCCCGCCTGACCCTTCTGCCCGTTGATCGACGAGATGCAGACCACGCGGCCGAACTTGCGTTCCCGCATGCCGGTCCAGACGTTGTGGGTCATGTTGAAGGCGCCGGAGAGGTTGGTGTCGATCACCTCGCGCCACTGTTGCGGCGTCATCTTGTGAAAGAAGGCGTCGCGGGTGATGCCGGCGTTGTTCACCAGCACCGACACCGGCCCCAGCGCCGCTTCGACTTCGGCCACACCCTTGGCGCAGGCGTCGTAATCCGCGACCGACCATTTGAAGGCCGGAATGCCGGTTTCTTCGGTAAAGGCCGCCGCTGCCGCGTCGTTGCCAGCGTAATTCGCTGCCACGCTGTACCCGGCATCCTTCAGCGCGATACTGGTCGCGCGCCCGATGCCCCGTGTACCGCCGGTGACGATTGCAACTTTGGTCATTCTCTTCTCCTGCTAGTAGATGAGGCCCGACCGTCAGGCCATCACGTGAAAACTGTTGTCGGCGTAGATCACCGAACCGCTCATCGGGCCGGCCGCCTCGCTGGCGAGAAAGGCGGCGATCCGGCCCACCTCTTCGATCGACACCAGATGATGCGACGGCGTGCGCTCCCGCACCCGGTCGATCAGCTCGTCGAAATGCGCGATCCCGGAGGCAGCCCGGGTCTTGATCGGCCCGGCGGACAACGCAAAGACGCGGATATCCTCGGCGGCGAGATCGGCGGCGGCATAGCGCACGCTGGCCTCCAGCGCCGCCTTGACCGGCCCCATCAGGTTATAATCCTCGACCACGCGATCCGCCCCGTAATAGCTGACCGTCATCAGCGCGCCCCCCTCGGTCATCAGCGGCCGGGACAGACGCGCCATTCGCAAAAACGAATGGCACGAGATATCCATGGCTACCGAAAAACCCTTGGAAGAGCAATTCACTACACTGGTATGCAAGTCCTCTCGGGGCGCGAATGCGACGGAATGCAGCAGGAAATCGAATTTCCCCCATTGGGCGGAAACCTGCTCGAACACGGCTTCGAGCGCGCCCTCCTCGCGCAGATCCAGCGGCATCAGCATCGGCGCGCCGATCTCATCCGCCACCGGCTGGACATAGGGTTTGGCAATATCGTTGAGGTAGGTCAGCGCCACTTCGGCGCCGGCGGCGCGGAACGCCCGCGCACAGCCGGCGGCGATGCTGTGTTCATTCGCCACCCCGACCACAAGCCCGCGCTTGCCCGTCAGATCGACCAGTTTCTGCATTCCGATGTCCTCCCGTTTCGAGGGTTTGACTTGGTTTGACTTGGGTTCGGCATCGCCCGGACCGGCTCAGAGCCCGGGCATCAGCGGCTTGCGGGCGACGCCCAGCCGGGCCAGCGCCGCCGAGGCGATCTGCACGCTCAGGGAATCGGCGCGGCTGGTCAGCACGATCGGCACCCGCGCCCCCAGCACCAGCCCCGCCGCCGCCGCGTTCCCGAAGTAGATCAGCTGTTTCGCCAGCATGTTGCCGGCCTCCAGATCGGGCACCAGCAGGATGTCGGCATGTCCCGCCACCGGCGAGACGATACCCTTGGTCGCCGCCGCCGCCGCATTGATCGCATTGTCGAAGGCCAGCGGCCCGTCGACCCGGGCGCCGGTGATTTGGCCACGCGCCGCCATTGCGGTCAGCGCCGCTGCATCCAGCGTCGCCGGCATCCGCGGATTGACGGTTTCCACGGCTGCCAGCACCGCCACTTTGGGGTCCTCGACCCCCAGCATCCGCAGCATGTCGATGGCGTTCTGGGCGATATCGCGCTTGTCCTCCAGCGACGGCTGAATGTTCACCGCCGCATCGGTGACCACCACCAGCTTGTCGTAGGTCGGCACGTCCATCACATAGACATGGCTGATCTGCCGCTCCGTCCGCAGCCCCGATCCCGGCGCGGCCACCGCGTTCAGCAGTTCCTCGCTGTGGCCGAAGCCATTGACCAGCATCGACACCCGGCCGCTGGCCGCCAGTTCCACCGCGCGGGCGGCGGCGGCGTGGCTATGCGCCACCGGTTCGATCTCCAGCCCGTCGAGCGACAGCCCCTCGGCCTCGGCGACGGCACGGATCTTGTCTTCCGGGCCGATCAACAGCGGCTCGACCAGGCCCTTGTCCCGCACCTCCAGCGCGGTTTTCAGCGCGACGCCGGAACAGGGATGCACGATACCGGCAGGCACCGGCGGCAGCGCGCAGGCCTCCTCGACATAGGCGGCATAGCGGCCGGGCCGGCGCACCGACACCTCGGGCAGCGGCGACATCGGCCAGTTCACCGGCTGATCCGGTGCCTTGACGGTGGCGATGCCGCTCAGCACCTCCTTGCCGTCCTGATTGGTGCAGATGGTCTCCAGCGTGACGCGCTGATTGTGATCGTGCTTCTCCAGCACCCGCACCGTCGCGGTCACCGTGTCACCCGGGTTCACCGGCCGCAGAAACCGGATTTCCTGCCCCAGATAGATGGTGCCCGGCCCCGGCAACCGGGTGCCCAGCACCGCCGAGACCAGAGCCGCGGTCCACATCCCATGCATAATGACATGACCGAAAATCCCCTGTTCGGCAAAAGCCGGATCCAGATGCGCCGGATTGGCATCGCCTGAGACCGCGGCAAACAGTTTGATATCGTCTTCGCCGACCGAGCGGGTCAGGCTGGCGCTGTCGCCGGAGCGGAGCTGATCGTAAGTGCGATTCGACAGAACCGTGGAGGGATGCGTCATCAAGAACCTCTTTCCCATTTGGCCGGGTCCCTCACGCCCCTCCCCGGCGCGGCACCTCTCAGCGGCATTGCCCCCTGCTTAGAGAGCGCCTGTGACAACCAGTTGAACATCGCCGCGCAACGGCATGGCCCCTCCTTTTCCATGCGCCGGCAGCCATTCAGCCCGCAGTTGAGTCATCCTTTCAGCGCCGCCGCATCCGAAGCAACCACGAAAGAACGAAGGATTTTCTGAGCTTTGCCCGGCGGCCCCGCCGCCCGATTCGCGGGCAGTTCTGCCCGGATCAGCACCGCGGCCAGGGCTGCGAGACCGGCTGAGACGCCAAGAGCGGCGCCCAGGCAGGCGCCTTTACCGCCATTCGTGTTCTTCGATCGCCAGCGCGCTCAGCCGGGAATAAAGCGTTGTCGGCCGCACCCCCAGCAGCGCCGCCGCGCCGTTGGCACCGGCGACCCGACCGCCGGTTTCGCGCATGCTGGCAATGATGTTGTCGCGGATCATCCGCTTCATCTCCGCATCGGTGCGCACCGCCTGACTTTGCGGCGCCGCCCCGGGCTTGGCATTGGCGCTCTCCAGAATCAGCTTGCGGCCCTTCGACACGATAGCGGCGCGTTCGATCACATTGTGCAGCTCGCGCACGTTGCCGGGCCAGTCGTAATCCTTCATCCGGCGGATGGTGCCCTCGGTGATCACCGGCACCGGCCGGTTCAGCCGGGCGCAGGCGATTTTCAGCAGATGCGCCGCCAGCAGCGGCACGTCCTCCACCCGGTCGCGCAGCGGAGGGCAGGCGATCGGAAACAGATTGAGAAACAGCAGCAGATCCTCGCGCAGCCGGCCGCTCTTCAGCGCCTTGTCCGGCGGCGGTGCCATCGAGGCGATAACCCGGATATCCAGCCGTTTGGCGCGGGTATCGCCCAGCCGGGTGACCTCTGCCGCCTGCAACGCGTGCAGCAGCCGGCCCTGGATGTCGATGGGCAGTTCCACCACATCCTCCAGAAACAGGGTGCCGCCATGGGCCAGTTCCAGCTTGCCCGGCTTGTCGCGCACCGCACCGGGATAGGCACCGCGGATCTGACCAAACAGCTCGGCCTCCACCGCCTCCGGCGCGACCGAGTTGCACTTGAAATGGATCAGCGGCCGGCGCGACCGGCTGCTGGCCTTGTGGATCGCCGAGGCCACCAGCGCCTTGCCCGATCCGGTCTCTCCGGTGATCAGCACCGTCGCCTCGGTGCGGGCCACCAGGTCGATCTGGGTCTGGATCCGGTGAATGGCCGGCGACACGCCGATGATATCGTGATGCGCCCGTTCCGAGCTGATCGCCTCCTGCAGATAGGCGTTTTCCTGTTCCAGCCGGTCGCGCAGCGCCGCCACCTCCTCCAGCGCGTCATGCAGGCGGCGTTCGTTCTCCTTCCGCTCGGTGATATCGCGGAAGATCACCACCGCCCCGGCCAGCACCTGCTGGTCGTAGATCGGGGTCGAGACATATTCCACCCGGATCGGCTTGCCATCCTTGCGCCAGAACACCTCATCCTCGATCCGGTGCACCTGTTCGAACCGGAACGAGCGGTAGATCGGACAATCCTGCGACCGGTAGATACAGCCATCCAGATGATGATGATGGATCATCGCGTGCATGTCGCAGCCCAGCAGATCCTCCGCTGTCCAGCCCAGCATTTCCTGGGCGGCGCGATTGACGAAGGTCATCTTGCCCTCGGCATTCAGCCCGTAGATCCCTTCGCCGGCGGCATTCAGGATCAGCTGGTTCTGCCGCTCCAGATCGGCAAAGAACCGTTCGGCACGCTTCCATTCGGTCACCCCGGCGCGATGCAGCTCTTCCTCCTCAGTGATCTGGGTGCGGCGGTGCAGCTCTCCCAGATCGAGCAGCATCAGCAGCATATGCCCCGGCGCACCATGGATCAGCCGGCCGCGCAATTCGCAGTTCAGCGCCTGCCCCTGGCTGTCTCGGATCGCCACGCTGCGGGTCCAGCCCTCGCCACGGTGATCGACCTCGTCGACGAAGACGATGAAGTCCGCCAGCGCCGCGCCCAGCAGCTGTGAAAAGGCCGGCGGATCGGAGGGCGTCACCGCCAGCCAGTCTGCTGCCCTCTGATTGAGGCAGGCGATCCGGTCCGACGACAGATCCAGCACCAGCGCCGCTTCCGGCAGCGCATGCAGAAGAGAATCGAAAATTGCCGGGTGGTCGAGCATGGCCGCAGGCTATCGCTGCGCCGCCGCATGAAAAAACGAAAATTCGTAATTTACGATTACTCGTGAAATGAGCTCGCGGAACGTTCCACGCAAGAATTTGATTTATATAAACTTAATTGGATCGCCCATATTTCGGTCGCCCGCTTGTGACCAGCCCCGTCGCCCTTTCATCATGGCAGCAACGACACAGGAAAGGGTACGCATATGACGATCAAGAGCCTGGGAAATCCCTACTCGGCAGAGACCGATTTGCGGCATGGGGCGGACTGCGGCTGTGCCAGTTGCGCCGGAGCCGAAGCGACCGGGGAGTCGGATCGCGCGCCGATGTCTTCGCCGATGTCTTCGGACGACATGCTGGACCGCGCCATCGAAAGCGCCGTGGTGCGCTCCGTCTTCGGCCACAGCGATATCGGCCGGCGGTCCTTCATGGGCATGCTCGGCGGCGGCACCGTGGCGGCGGCGCTGGCCTCGGCGTTTCCGATGGACAAGGCCAAGGCGGCGATCCTCGACACGCTCGGCACCCCGGAAAAGACCGATCTCAGCATCGGTTTCGTGCCGATCACCTGCGCCACACCGATCATCATGGCCCAACCGATGGGATTTTACGAACGCTACGGGCTGAACGCCAAGGTCATCAAGACCGCCGGCTGGGCGGTGGCGCGCGACAAATCCCTGTCGGGCGAATATGACGCCAGCCACATGCTGACACCGATGCCTCTGGCGATGACGCTGGGCGCCGGATCGGTGGCGACGCCCTACATCATGCCGGCGGTGGAGAACATCAACGGCCAGGCCATTGTGCTGTCGAACGAACATCTGGACAAACGCGACCCGAAACAATGGAAGGGCTTCACCTTCGGAGTGCCCTTCGAATATTCGATGCACAACTTCCTGCTGCGCTACTATGTGGCGGAATACGGGCTGGACCCGGATGTCGATATCCAGATCCGCGTGGTGCCGCCGCCCGAGATGGTCGCCAACCTGCGCGCCGGCAACCTCGACGGCTATCTCTCGCCCGACCCGTTCAACCAGCGCGCCGTCTGGGAGGGCATCGGCTTCATCCACACGCTGACCAAGACCATCTGGGAGGGTCACCCCTGCTGCGCCTTCGCCGCGCCGCTCAGCTTCGCGACGGAACTGCCCAACACCTATGGCGCGCTGCTGAAATCCATCGTGGACGCGACGCAATACGCCTCGAACCCCGAGAACCGCAAGGAAATCTCCGCCGCCATCGCCCCGACCAACTATCTCAACCAGCCGGTGCCGGTGATCGAACAGGTGCTGACCGGCACCTATGCCGACGGCCTGGGCGAGGTGCAGAAAGTGCCCGACCGCATCGATTTCGATCCCTTCCCCTGGCATTCGATGGGGGTCTGGATCCTGACCCAGATGAAGCGCTGGGGCTATATCGAGGGCGATGTCGACTATCGCAAGGTGGCGGAAAACGTCTATCTGGCCGCCGACTGCAGGAAGGTGATGAACGATCTCGGCTACGAGGCGCCGGAGATCACCTACAAGTCCCACACCATCATGGGCAAAACCTTCGATCCGGCCGAACCGGAGGCCTATGTGAAGAGCTTCGCGATCGGGAAGGGCTGAGGCATGGGCAAGCTCACGCTCAACCAGCGGGCGGCGCTGCTGTCGCTGGTCCTGCTGGCGGTCGGCCTGCTGATCTGGGAGGCCGCCATACCGGCCCAGAAAGCCGCCGCAGAGCTGACCGAATACGAAAGGCTGACAGGGGGCGGCGCGCCGAAGGCCGGTGTGCCGCCGCCCAGCCAGGTTCTGGTCAAAGCCTGGGAACAGCTGTCGAACCCGTTCTACGATGCCGGCCCCAACGACAAGGGCATCGGCATCCAGATCGGCTATTCGATCTACCGGGTGCTCTCGGGCTATCTGCTGGCGGCGCTGGTGGCGATCCCGCTGGGCTTCCTGATCGGCATGTCGCCGGTGGCCTACCGGGCGCTGAACCCGTTCATCCAGGTGCTGCGGCCGATTTCTCCGCTGGCCTGGATGCCGCTGGCGCTGTTCATCATCCAGGACAGCGAGGCCAGCGCGATCTTCGTCATCTTCATCTGCTCGATCTGGCCGATGCTGATCAACACCGCCTTCGGCGTCGCCGGTGTCCGGCAGGATTGGGTCAACGTCGCCCGCACCCATGAACTGGGGCCGCTGCGCACCGCCTTCACGGTGATCCTGCCCGCCGCCGCGCCGACCATCATCACCGGCATGCGGATCTCCATCGGCATCGCCTGGCTGGTGATCGTCGCGGCCGAGATGCTCGTGGGCGGCACCGGCATCGGCTATTACGTCTGGAACGAGTGGAACAACCTCGACCTGACCTCGGTCATCTTCTCGATCCTCATGATCGGCGTCGTCGGCATGCTGCTGGATTCGGCCTTCGCCTGGCTGCAGCGCGCCGTCGCCTATGCGGAATAAGGAGGGTCCCATGACAAAACCATCCCTCAGCGTCGAACGGCTGACCCAGACCTTTCCAGACGGCAAGGGCGGCACCATGACCGTGTTCGAAAACGCCAGCTTCGGCATCGAAAAGGGCGAATTCGTCTGCATCCTCGGTCATTCCGGTTGCGGCAAGTCGACCATCATGAACATTCTCGCCGGCCTGGCAGAGCCCAGCAGCGGCGTCGTCAAGATGGACGGCTACGAGGTCTCGGGCCCCAGCCTGGACCGCGGCGTGGTGTTCCAGAACTATTCGTTGCTGCCCTGGCTGTCGGCCCTGAAGAACGTGATCTTCGGGGTGCGGGCGCGCTATCCCAATCGCTCCCGGGCAGAGATCGAGGCGCAGTCGCTGAAGTATCTGGCGATGGTCGGGCTGGAGGGCGACGTGGTGCACCGCAAGCCCAGCCAGTTGTCGGGCGGCATGCGCCAGCGGGTCTCCATCGCGCGAGCCTTTGCCAATCACCCGAAACTGCTGCTGCTGGACGAACCCTTCGGTGCGCTCGATGCGCTGACCCGGGGCACCATTCAGGACGAGCTGCTGAAGATCTGGGGCGGCACCGAACAGACGGTGTTCATGATCACCCATGACATCGACGAGGCGATCCTGCTGGCCGACCGCATCCTGCTGATGACCAACGGCCCCTTTGCCCGCGTCGCGGAATCGGTCGAGATCACCATTCCCCGGCCGCGCAAGCGAACCGAGATCGTGGAACATCCGAATTACTACGCGATCCGCAATCACCTGGTGCATTTCCTCGGCCAGCGATCGCGGGAACTGGCCGGGCGGGCCTCGGACGGGGCGGATCAGCGGCCGGAAACCGTGCGCATCGATCTGACCGAAACCGGCACGCCCGATGCGCCGGCGGATGGCCCTGCGGCCCCGCATCTGCGGGCAGTGACCCCATGACCACGCAGCCCCAACGGCCATCGTTGCCGCCCTTCTCCGCCGCCGAGGCCGTGACCAAGGCCCGGATGGCGGAAGACGCCTGGAACAGCCGCGATCCCGCCCGGGTGGCGCTGGCCTATACGCCGGACACCCGCTGGCGCAACCGGTCGGAGTTCATCGCCGGACGGGCCGAGGTCGAGGCCTTCCTGACCCGCAAATGGCAGCGAGAGCTGGATTATAGGCTGATCAAGGAGGTCTGGGCCCATGCCGGCAACCGCATCGCGGTGCGATTCGCCTACGAATGGCACGACGCTCGGGGCCGCTGGACCCGCTCCTACGGCAACGAGAACTGGGAGTTCGACGAAAACGGGCTGATGGCGGTGCGCCATGCCTCGATCAACGATCTGCCGATTGCGGACACCGACCGCAAGTTTCACTGGGACGGTCCGCGCCGCCCCGACGATCACCCGGGCCTGAGCGATCTGGGCCTGTGATCCCCCTTCGAAATCCCCACCAAGCAAAGACATACTGGAGGTTCCCAAGATGATGACCAAAGAGGACGTGACGGCGATGATCCTGTCGGCCAAGAAACAGGTCGGCCTGACCTGGGAGGAGATCGCGGAAAAGATCGACATGTCCCCGGTCTGGACCCATTCGGCCTGCATGGGCATGAACGCCTTTCCCGCCGAGAAAGCCACGCTTCTGACCGCGGTGCTGTCGCTGCCGCAGGAGGCGGCGGAGGTGCTGCAGGAAAGCCCGACCAAGATCTGGTCGCAGACGGTGCCGACCGATCCCTGCATCTATCGCTTCTACGAGGTGGTCGGCGTCTATGGTCCGACGCTCAAGGCGCTGATCCACGAGAAGTTCGGCGACGGCATCATGTCGGCGATCGATTTCGACATGCAGGTGACCCGGGTGCCGCATCCCAAGGGCGACCGGGTCAAGGTCGAGATGTCCGGCAAGTATCTCTCGTACAACAGCTGGTAACCGCGGCGGACGTCGCGATCCGCCCCACCAGGACACCTCGGAGAGCGCCGCCATTGATCAGGGGCGGCGCTCTGCCTCAGGGCCCGATAGCGGCCTCAGGGCTTCTTGCGGCGGGGCGGCTCGCTGCCGCCGACGCGCGGCCCGGCGGGCTTGCGCGGTGCGCTGGGGGTCTTGCCCGGCGGGGTGAAGCGTTTCGAGCTGTCGCGCGCATCGGCGAAGCCGGCCTTCGGTTTGCCCGCCGGCTTGCCAGAGGGTTTGCCGCCGGGTTTGCCAGAGGGCTTGCCCGGGCCCTTGCCGGCAAATGTCCCCGACGGTTTGCCAGCCGGTTTCCCGGCCGGTTTGCCACCGGGCTTGCCGAAGGGCTTGGCCGCGGAAAACCCACCCGGCTTGCCAGCAGGCTTCGCGCCGGGCTTCCCGGCTGGCTTGTCCCCCGGCTTGCGCCCGTATTTGGCCGGCGCCCGCGCAGCGTCGGAGGCGCCATGGTCACGCGGCCCCCGGTCTCGGGGGCTTTTCTCATAAGGGGACCTGTCACGAGGGCCATTGTCACGAGGTCCATTGTCACGGGGGGCCTTGTCCCAGCCCCTGCTGTCACGGCTCCCCTTGTCGCGGCTCTCCTTGTCGCGGGGCCCCTTGTCCCAGCTGCCCCTGTCCTGCGCCGCCGCCGAAGGGCGCGGCCTGCGCTCGGGCGCGGCCTCGGACCGCTCCTCCGCGCGTTCGTGCCGCCGGGGCTTGTAGGGGGGCTTTTGCGGCGCGGGCCGGTCATCGCGCCCGCGCGGCCGGTCGCCTTCGCGCCGGCGCGGCTGCGGTCTGGGGCCGCTGTCGCGCTGCAGTGCCGGCGCCTCGTCCAGCAGCCGCACCGCGATGCCGTCCTCCAGAACGCCATCCTCGCCCAGCACCGCCATGAAACCCTCGATGCTGGGCTCGGCGATCTCGACGAAGCTTTCGGTGTCCTGCACCCGGATGGCGCCGATGGCGGATTTGTCCAGCTGTCCGGCCCGGCACAGCAGCGGCAGCAGCCATCGGGCGCTCGCCGTCTTGTCATGGCCGACCGACAGCGCCACCCAGCGGCTCGGGCCGAAGTCCTTGTGCTCCCGCGCGGCCGGGGCGGCATCGGGGGCACGCAGCTCTTCCGGCGCGGCCCGGCGGCCCTGATAAAGCCGCAGATAGGCCGCCGCGATCACCTCCGGGCTGTATTGCGCCAGCAGCTTTTCGGCAAAGGCGGACTGTTCCTCGCTCAGCGGTTCGGCCCAGGCGGGATCGGTCAGCAGCCGCTCCTCGTCCTTCTGCAGGATATCCTCGGCCGAGGGCGCCACGGTCCATTCCGCCGAAAGCTTCGCCCATTTCAGCAGCCGCTCCGCCCGCTTGACCGATTTCGGCGGCACGATCAGCGCCGAGATCCCCTTGCGCCCGGCCCGCCCGGTCCGGCCGGAGCGGTGCAGCAGCGTTTCGGTATTGGTCGGCAGATCGGCATGGATCACCAGCGTCAGGTTCGGCAGGTCGATGCCGCGCGCCGCCACATCCGTGGCGACACAAACCCGCGCCCGACCGTCCCGCATCGCCTGCAACGCGTGCGAGCGTTCGGTCTGGCTCAGCTCTCCCGACAGGATGACGGTGGCAAGCCCCCGGTTGCTGAGCCGCGCCGCCAGATGGTTCACCGTCGCCCGGGTATTGGCGAAGACGATGGCGCTCTGGTCCTCGTGGAACCGCAGCAGGTTGAAGATGGCGTGATCGCTGTCAGAGGCCGCGACCCGGATCGCCTGATAGGCGATATCGGCATGCTGCCGGCTGGTGTCGATGGTGCTGATCCGGCGGGCGTCGCGCTGATATTGCTCCGCCAGCTTGGCGATCATCGGCGGCACCGTAGCCGAGAACAGCAGCGTGCGCCGGTCCTCCGGGGCCTCGCCCAGCATGAATTCCAGATCCTCGCGAAAGCCGAGGTCCAGCATCTCGTCGGCCTCGTCCAGCACGATGGCACGCAGCCCGCTCAGGTCCAGGGATTCGCGTTCGATATGGTCGCGCAGCCGGCCCGGGGTGCCGACGACGATATGGGCACCGCGGTCCAGCGCCCGGCGTTCCTGCCGCATGTCCATGCCGCCGACGCAGGAGGCCACCACCGCGCCGGTCTTTTCATAAAGCCAGGACAGCTCGCGCTTGACCTGGAACGCCAGCTCGCGGGTCGGTGCCACCACCAGCGCCATCGGCGTCGCCGCCGGGCCGAACTGCGGCTCCGCCCCCAGAAGCGTCGGCGCGATCGCCAGCCCGAAGGCCACGGTCTTGCCCGAACCGGTCTGCGCCGAAACCAGCAGATCGGAGGCTTCGACATCCGGCGCGATCACCGCCTCCTGCACCGGTGTCAGCTTATCGAATCCGCGCTCGGCCAGCGCCTCGGACAGGGGGGTGATCATATTCAGAAAATCCATGCGACAGCGCGCGGCAGGCGCCGTAAGTGAACGTCGGAACGACGGAAGATCACCGCTCCTATCGGAACTCGGCGCAGAAGTACATGGGCAAACGCGAATCCGCCAGCTTCCGCCGACGCCGCCACGGCAGCCCCCCGCGATGGCTTTTCACCCCGGCGGCGGTGCAGTAGCTTGGCACCATGGTCGCCGCGTCCCCCTCCCCTGCCGTTGCCCCAGATGCGGACGATCTGCTCGCCTGCCCGACCTGCGACGCGTTGCTGAAAGCCCCCGCCGTCGCGGTGGGCGAAACCGCGCGCTGCCCGCGCTGCAACACGGTGATCGAGGCGCCGCGGACCCAGGCGATGACCCGGATCATCATGCTGGCGCTGTCGGCGCTGATCCTGATGGTGGCGGCGATCTTCTTTCCCTTTCTGGAGCTCGAGGCCGCCGGGATGATCCGCCGCTCCTCGCTCCTGGACACGGTGATGGCCTTCTCCGGCGGGCTCACGGAACCGCTGACCATCGCCATGGCGGCGCTGATCGTGGTGCTGCCGACGATCCGCTTTCTCGGGCTTCTCTATGTGCTGGGGCCGATGGCCTTCGGCTGGCATCCCGCCCGCCATGCCGCCCCGGTGTTCCGCCTGGTCGAGATGCTGCGGCCCTGGGCCATGGCCGAGGTCTTCGTCGTCGGCGTCGCGGTGGCGCTGGTCAAAGTGGCGGGACTGGCGCATATCTCGCTCGGCCCGGCGTTCTGGGCCTTTGTGGCGCTGGTCATCGTGACCGTGCTGAAGGACAATTTCATGAGCAGAGTGACGGTTTGGAAAACCCTGGACGCCCGCCGCAGATCGTGACCGCGCATCAGGCCGGGCTGATCGGCTGCACCCAATGCGGCCGGGTCCACCGGCCCGGCCCCGGCCGATGCGACCGCTGCGGCGCGCCGCTGGTCCCGCGCGACACCGCCAGCCTGCAACGGGTCTGGGCCTGGCTGATCGCCGGGCTGGTGGTCTATGTGCCGGCCAACCTCTATCCGATGCTGCGCACCACCCAGCTGGGCCGCGAATACGACAACACCATCTTCGGCGGGGTGATCGAGCTGATGCATCACGGCGATATCGGCGTGGCGCTGATCGTCTTCGGCGCCTCTCTCGTCATTCCGGTGTCGAAATTCATCGCCATCGCCTATCTCGCGCTCAGCATCTCGCGGCGGGTGCGGCTGTCGGCACACCGCCGTCACCTGCTGTTCGAGGTGGTGGAATTCATCGGCCGCTGGTCGATGATCGACGTCTTCGTGGTGGCGATCCTGTCGTCACTGGTGCAGCTCGATTTCGCGGCGACGATCCGACCCGGCATCGCCGCGGTCAGCTTTGCGCTCTCCGTCGCCTTTACAATGCTGGCCGCGCTGAGTTTCGATCCCCGCCTGATCTGGGAGGATGCAGACTGACATGACCGACCCGACCCAAGACCAGGACAGCGCCGCCATGGAGAGCCGCAAGATGGACACCCCCACCGCCGCCGAACCGATCGTCGAGGCGCGGCAGACCTCGTTCTGGCGCAACCTGTCGCTGGTCTGGCTGGTGCCGGTGGTGGCGCTGGCGGTGACCCTGTTCATCGCCTGGCAAAGCTGGGCCGAGCGCGGCACCCGCATCGAGATTCATTTCGAGAATGCCGCCGGCGTCACCGCCGACGAGACCCTGATCCGCTATCGCGACGTGAATATCGGCGTGGTTGAGGATGTCGCCTTCGCCGAGGATCTGACCGAGGTCATCGTCCACGCCCGCATCGACCGGGCGGTCGCCGCCAAGCTGCCGGAAAATGCCGAATTCTGGGTGGTCCGCCCCGAGGTCTCGGCCAGCGGTATCTCCGGGCTCTCCACGGTTCTGTCGGGTGTCTATATCCAGGCCGCTTTCGAGCCGGCCACCGGCCGCGCCGCCACCAGCTTCAAGGGGCTAAAGGAAACCCCGCTGGTGATGCCCGGCATGAAGGGCACCCGCGTCACCCTGCGCACCGAGGACGGCAGCAAGCTGACCGCCGGCGCGCCGATCTATTTCCAGGGCATCGAGGTCGGCAAGATCGAGGCACCGCAACTGGCCGAGGATGGCAATGCGGTCACCGCCCGCGCCTTTATCGCCGCGCCGCACGACCGGCGCCTGACCACCGCCACCCGGTTCTGGCAGACCTCCGGATTCTCGGTGAACTTCGGGCCGCAGGGGCTCAACCTCTCGGTCGGGTCGGTCGCCGGCATCCTGCGCGGCGGGCTGTCCTTCGACACGGTCTATTCCGGCGGCGCCCCGATCGAGGCCGGCCATGTCTTCGACCTCTATGAGAGCGAAGAGGACGCCCGGTCGTCCGCCTTCAACAAGGCGGTGGAAAACCCGATCGAACTGGCGGTGGAATTCCAGCAGTCGGTCGCCGGGCTCGCTGTCGGGTCAGAGGTGATCTACAAGGGGCTGACCATCGGCAAGGTCACCACGCTCGGCGCCTTCGTCGAACGCAACGAAAGCGGTCAGGACGTGATCCTGCGGGCGACGCTGTCGATCGATCCGGGCCGGCTCGGGCTCGATCCCGGGACGTCGGAAGCCCAGACCATCGCCTTTTTCGCCGAGGAGATCGACAACGGGCTGAGGGCCCGGCTGGTGTCGAAAAGCATCTTCTCGCGCACCCTGTCGGTCGAGCTGGCAGAACTGCCCGACGCGCCGCCGGCGCAGCTGACCACCAACGGCACCGGCGCCCCCCGAATCCCCTCGGTCACCTCCGACCTGCCGGATGCCGCCGCCACCGCGCAGGGGGTGCTGAACCGGATCGATGCCCTCCCGGTCGAGGAGCTGATGCAGCAGGCCATTGCCACGCTGGCCTCGGTCGAGAGCCTGGCGGGCGACGAGAATCTGCGCGCGGCGCCGGATGCCTTCGTCGGGCTGATGAACGACGCCCGCGATCTGGTCGGTGGTGCCGATGCCCAGGCCCTGCCCGCAGAGCTGCGCGCGGCGCTGGCCGATCTGCGCAAGGTCGCTTCCGACCTGAACACCGCACAGGCGGTGAACCGGCTGGTCACCGCGCTCGACGCCGCATCGGAGGCGGCCGACACCGTCACCAGCACCGCCGAGTACTTCGACCAGACCATCACGGGGGTGCCGGGGCTGATCACCGGGCTGGACCAGCTGACCGCCAAGGCCAATTCGCTGGATGTGGAACAGTTCCTGGCTGCCGCCACCGGATTTCTCGACAAGGCCGGGGCGCTGGTCGACCAGGACAGCACCCGCGCCCTGCCCGCCAGCCTGACCGCCGCGCTGGACGAGGCCCGCGCCGCGCTGGACGATCTGCGCGCCGGCGGCGCGGTCGACAACCTCAACGCCACGCTGGGCTCCGCCCGCGAGGCCGCCGGCGCGGTCGAGACCGCCGTCTCCGGGCTGCCGGATCTGACCGCGCGGATCGACGCGCTGATCGCCGAGGCCCAGAGACTTCTGGCGGGCTATGGCCAGAACTCCCGCTTCAACCGCGACACCCTCGACACCCTGCGGGAGCTGCGCACCACCGCGCAGGCGTTGACCAGCCTGGCCCGCAAGCTTGAACGCAATCCCAATTCCATTCTGTTCGGACGCTGATTCATGACACGTTTCGCCCCCTTTCTCCTGCTCGCTCTCGTCGCCTGCGGCGACAACGATCCGCGCTATCTGATCTCCGCCCCGGCTGAGACCGGCACGGCGGGTCAGGTCGCGCTGCGGGTCGCCACGCTCGAAGTGCGGCAGGTCTCTCTGCCGGCCTATGCCGCCGAGGATGAGATCCTGCGCGAGGACGAGACCGGCGCGCTGAAACCGGTGCAGGGCGCGCTCTGGGCCGACACGCCGCCGCGGGCGATGACCCAGCTCTTGGCCGACCGCATCGCCGCGCGCAGCCGGGCGCAGGTCGCCGCCGAGCCCTGGCCGCTCTCCACCCCGGCGCAGGCGCTGGTCGATGTCCGGGTCTCCGAACTGGCGGCGCGGCTCGACGGCCAGATGCATCTGACCGGGCAATTCGCGATCTCCTCCCCCGATCAGATCGTACGCGAACGCATCGCCCCCTTCGCCATCGCCGTGCCGCTTGCCGGCGACACCCCGGCAGAGATCGCCCGGGCGACCGGCCGCGCGCTGGAGCAGCTGGCAGAGCAGGTCATCGCCACACTGCGCCGCTGAGGTTCAACCGGCGGCAGCAGGGGGTGTGGCAGGGGTTGTGGCGGGGGCACGGGTGTCCGGCGCGCTGGCCGCGACCTGCTGCAGATAGGCGCCACGCGGATCGTCGCCCCGGGGTGGCAGCAGCCCCGCCTGCAATGCCGGCACGATCGCTTCCAGCGCCGCGATGGCACCCGCCTGTTCCGCCGCCAGCCGCTCCGTCAGCGCCGCACGGCAGGCGGCATCGGCCGTCGCCGGCAGCGCACGGGCGGCGCTGAACGCGTCGGCTTCGATCCGGTCCAGCGCCGCGCGCAAATAGCGGGCCGTGCCGGCATAGTCACGCTCCACCAGCCGCTGCAGCCGCTGCATCCGCCACCAGGCGTCGGGCGCGTCTTCCGCCGGCTGGCTCCAACCCGGCGGCAGCGCCGCGTCGATCCAGACCGGCACGAAGGACGACAGGCAGGGCGAACAGAGGCTGGACCAGATCACCGGCCCGCGATCGGCGCCCAGCTCCGCCACCATGCTCGCCACGGTTTCCGAGCTCCGGTCCGCCGCCGTCGCATGCATGCAGACCATGCCGGAGCCATCCAGCCCCGGCCGCCAGTCCGCCGCGACATCGCCGTGATCGCGCAGCTGCGCCACCATCTGGTCCAAGCTCACCGGCCCCTGCGCCAATGCGCCCATGCCCGCCTGCGACATCGCCAGCCGCGCCCGGCAACTGGGCAGAAACGGCAGATCGGGATCGGTATAGGCGGCGGCCCAGTCAAAGGCGGTGCCCGGACGGTGCCAGCCCTGCGCCTCGGCAAAGGCGATGGCATCGGCGGAAATCCGGTCGAACTCCGTCCCGATGGAATAGACGTTGGAGATCGAGGCCCAGTCGCGCACCCGTTTCGCCACCCAGTGCGGCCCGGCGGTCTCCAGCACCCAGGCCCGGGTCGGATCGGCGAGTATGAAGGCGTTCTGATAGAACATGTCACGGTGGGTCGAGGCGCGACCCGACTGGCCGTAGGTCTCGATCAGCCCGGTCAGAACCTCCAGCCCCTCATCGGCGTCCCGGGCCCGCTCCAGCGTCAACCGCAGCAGATCCATGCCCAGAAGCCCGGGCGCCTGCCCGGCCGGCAAGCGCGACCATTCGGCCTCGTTGCCGATGGCAAGCCCATGTTCGTTGACGCCATGTTCGAACCCCCACATCCACCAGGGGCGAGAGCCGACATGGGCATAGGTATGGGGCACCTGCGGTATATCGACATAGGTCATCCGCACGCGGCTGCCCGGCGGGTGATCCGCCGCCGCAGTCCGGGTCAGATATTGCGCCTCGTTCGGCTCGCGGTCGGAATTCTTCGCCAGGAGCACCCGCCCCGAGGCGGTGATCGAGCCCAAGGCGATCATCGTGTCACACATATCCGCTTTCCTTCTGCCGCCCTGCGCCCGGGGCGCGTCCGCCCGTCAATGGATCGCGCGACCCTAGCGCGGCACCTCCGGGATGGAAAACGCCGAAACGGCGGGGCGCCCCGCGGATCGGCCGGGAGCGGGCAAAGCGCGGCAAAACCCGGCAGACGCGCTAGCCGCGCGGCAGGATCTCCGCATGCGGCACCACCGGCGGTACCGGCCCGGTCCAGCGGGTCACCGCCACCAGCGACAGCTGACCTATGCACCCCTGGCTGAGCCCGGAGGCGGCGATATCGGCCGTCAGGATATTGGGGTTGCCGTTGACGCAGACGGTGATCTCCGCATCCTCGCCCGGCGGGGTCAGGCGGCGCGGCGCATACCAGGCCCCGGTCGACAGCTGGATCACCCCCGGCATCACCGCCTCGGACGGCTGCAGCGCCACCAGCGCGCCGCCGCGATCGTTGCGCAGCAGCACCGTATCGCCCGCCGCCAGCCCCAGACGCGCCGCATCGGCGGCGTTCATCCGCGCACAATCACGCCCGTCCCGTTTGCCCGCCATGCTGGTCGGACCGAAATCGAGCTGGCTGTGCAGCTTGCCGCGCGGCTGGTTGGCGACCAGCTGGAACGGGAACCGCCGCGCCAGATCCGATCCCAGCCATTCCCGGGGCGGCAGCCAGCAGGGATGCCCCGGCAGACCGGCCCGCGCCACCCGATCGGACCAGATTTCGATCCGGCCGGTCTCTGTCGCCAGCCCCGCCGCCTCCGGATCGGCATGAAACCGCGCCATGCGCGCACCGCCCTCCTGCACCGGCAGGGCAATCGGGTCACCCGCCATGAAGGCGGCGAATTCCGGCGCCGGCAGATCCATCCGCGCCAGCGCCTCCTGCGTGCGCCGATAGAGCCGCGCCTGCCAGCCCGCCGCATCCAGCCCCTCGGTATAGGGTGTCTCACACCCCAGCCGCGCCGCCAGCGCCGAAAAGATCGCGAAATCGTCCCGTGTGCCGGCCAGCGGCTCCGCCAGCTGCTGCATCGGGATCAGCAGCGGATCGTGGCTGGCCGCGCCGATGTCGGACCGTTCCAGCGTCAGGGTGCTGGGAAACACCAGATCGGCATGGGCGGCGGTGGCGGTGCCGACGCTGTCGTGCACGATGATGGTGTCGGGCCGCGCGAAGGCACGGCTGAGCCGTTGCAGGTCCTGATGGTGATGAAACGGGTTGCCGCCCGCCCAATAGACCAGCCGGATATCGGCATAGCTCCGGGTTTCACCCTTGTAGGTATAGGCCTGCCCCGGATGCAGCAGCAAATCCGCGATCCGGGCCACCGGGATGAAGTCCGGCACCCGGTTGCGGCCCTGCGGCAGCGTCGGCAGCGGCAGCGCCAGCGGCGGCTTGCCGGTCGATCCCATCGAGCCCAGCGAATAGCTGAAGCCGCCCCCGGGCGCGGTCCACTGCCCCAGCATCGCCGCCAGGACCAGCGCCATCCAGATCGGTTGTTCCCCATTCTCGGCCCGCTGCAGCGAATAGGTCGCGGTGACATGGGTGCGCCCCGCCGCCGCCCGGCGGGCCAGATCGCGGATCGTCGCCGCCGGCACCCCGGTGATCGCCTCGGCCCAGTCGGGCGTCTTCGGCGTGCCGTCTTCGGCACCGGTCAGATAGGGCAAGAACCGCTCGTACCCCGAGGTGTAGCGCGCCAGATAGTCCCGGTTCACCAGCCCCTCGGCCTGCAGCTGCCACGCCATGCCCAGCATCAGCGCCACATCGGTGGCCGGCCGCGGCCGGATCCGCTCGGCCCCCGGCAGATCGGGCAGATCGTCGTCGAGCGGGCTGATCGACACGAAACGGCAGCCGCGCGCCGCCGCCCGTTCCATATGCCCCCGCGCGGTGTGAAAGCTGTTGCCCCCCGAGGCGATCTGCATCGGCCGCAGCGGCAGCCCGCCGAAGGCCAGCACCAGATCGGCGTGCTGCTCGATCCCGGCCCAGCAATCGTGATCGCGCGACATCCGGACCGCATTGCCCAGAACCAGCTCCATGATCACCTCGCCGGCGGCGGAGGAATAGGTATCGACCGAGGAGACATAGCCGCCGAAGACCGTGTTCAGGAAACGGTGCACCTGGCTCTGCGCGTGATGAAACCGCCCGGCGGAGGACCAGCCATAGGACCCGCCGAAGACATGCGCCCCCGGCAGCGGTCCCCGGGCCGGCAGTTCCGGCCCGGCGCCCTGGCGTGCCAGCTCGGCGGCGGCAAGGTCCAGCGCCCGGTCCCAGTCGATCGGCACATAGCGGTCGCTGCCACGGCGCGGATCGGGACCCGGCCCGTCCTGCAGCCAACCCTGCCGGACCAGCGGCTGCCGCAGCCGCGCCGGGTGATCGAGAACGGTGGCGAAATTCTGCAGGATCGGCGACGGGTCGGGGTCCTGCTCCAGCGGCGTGATCTCCAGCCGCGCGCCCTGGCGCCGCGCCCGGAAAGCGCCCCAGTGGCTGCTGTGGTAACGGAAGGGGGTGTCGTCCATCGGTCTTCCCGTCGGTCGCCGCATCGCGCGCGGCAGCTCCGGCTCAGGGGTAAACAGACGGCGGCCGGCTGACAACAGGCTTCACCGCGCTGCCCCGGTTCCCCAAGCCGGCCCGCTCCCCCGGCGCAGGCAGGGGGCCGGCAGCCTCCCGCTCAGGAGCGCGGCTTCTTTCCGGAATCCGCCGGCATCTCGATATTGATCTCAAGGCTGGACACTGCGTTATCGCGCTGCAGCCGGATTTCCACATCCTCATCCGCGACGGTGACGTATTTGCGGATCACCTCGAGGATATCGTTCTGCAGCTGCGGCAGGAAATCGGCGGCGCCGGAGCCGCCGGCGCGTTCATGCGCCAGCAGCAGCTGCAGCCGGTCCTTGGCGGTTTGCGCGGTCTTGGCGCGCCGCGGTTTGAGAGAGAAACCGAACAGGCTCATGACGTGCGCCCGAACAGACGTTGGAACAGACCCGGGCGGCGCTCTTCTCCGATCCGCATCTCGACCTCTTCCCCGGTCAGCCGCGCCACTGTGTCCTCATAGGCCATGCTGGCGGTGGACGGCTCGTCCAGGATCACCGGCGTGCCGACGTTGGAGGCCCGCAGCACCGCCTGGCTTTCGGGAATGATCCCGATCAGCGGCACGGCGAGGATTTCCAGCACATCGTCCACCGTCATCATCTCGCCCTTGTCGATCCGGGTCTGATCATGACGGGTGAGCAGGACGCGCGCCTTCACCGGCTCTCCCTCCGGGCTTTCGGCCCGTTTGGTCTTGCTGGCCAGCAGCCCCAGCACCCGGTCGCTATCGCGGACCGAGGACACCTCGGGGTTGGTCACCACCACCGCCTCATCGGCGAAATACATCGCCAGCTGCGCGCCACGCTCGATCCCCGCGGGGCTGTCGCAGATGATGTAGTCGAACTCTTCCTTCAGCTCGTTCAGGACCGCCTCGACCCCATCCTTGGTCAGCGCATCCTTGTCCCGCGTCTGCGAGGTGGGCAGGATGAACAGGGTGTCGAGCCGCTTGTCCTTGATCAGCGCCTGTTTCAGCCGCGCATCGCCCTGGATCACGTTGATGAAATCGTACACCACCCGACGTTCGCAGCCCATGATCATGTCCAGGTTGCGCAGACCGACGTCGAAGTCGATCACCACCGTCTTGTGCCCCAGCTTGGCCAGCCCGGCGGAGATCGCCGCCGCCGAGGTGGTCTTGCCCACGCCGCCCTTGCCGGAGGTGATCACGATGATCTGCCCCAGAGGCGGCTTCTCCTTCATTTGCGTCGTCATGTGAGCGCCTCCAAATACAAGCCTTCGTCCTTTAGAAACACCTGCAGACTGTGGTTCCGCAGCGTGTCGCCGATGCTTTCGCTGGTGCGATAGATTCCGGCGATGGCCAACAGTTCCGCTTCCTGTCTCAGGCAGAAGATGCGGGCGGATTCATTGCCGTGAACACCGGCGAAGGCCCGACCGCGCAGCGTGCCGTAAACATGAATATTGCCGGACGCAACCAGTTCGGCGCCGGAAGAGACCGAGCCGATCACGGTGAGATCGCCGCGCTCGGCGAAAATCACCTGACCCGAGCGCACCGGCTTGGTGATCAGCTTGTTGTCGGGCGGCAGCAGGCGGTCGATCTTGCTGCGCCCGCTCTTGCCCGCCTTCTCGACCGAGGTTTCACGGCCGATGGCGACAGGGATCAGCCCCAGCGCCTCGGTCGCCTCGCGCTGCGGGTCGGAGGAGACGTTCTGCACCCCGAAGACCTGCAGATTGCGCTTGCGCAGCTCGGCCACCAGGGCGCGCAGCACCTCCTTGTCGGTCAGCCCGGGGACCAGCCCCAGATCCAGCAGCAGCGGCGCGTTCAGCAGCAGCTGCGGCGCCCGGTGCAGGTGTTCGTCGAGCGCCTCGTAAAACGCGGCGTCGAGCTTGGCGCTCTCCAGCCGAAGGGCAATCGCGGTGATGAACCGTCCGCGTATCTGAAAGGGCTGGGCGGTGACCGTAGCGCGCCCGCTCCGGCCGTTTGCTGTCTCTGTCCGCACCTGGACTGTGCTCCTGCTCTCGTCATCGGGTGTGATTCGGCGGCACCCGTGTTTTTCCGGTCACATAGACGTGTTCGGCAGGGCTCTGCATCGCCAAAGTGCATCTTTGGCGAGATTGGGCGATTTCCTGCAAGAAATCCGCAGCCGGCGTGGAGACATTCCGCTCACCCCGCCACCCCGACACGCCGGAGGCTTGACCCGGGGTGATCCAGGGATGCGAAACTGCGCCGCCCGGAAGGCGTACGGATTGCCGCCGTCGCTGTCGGCGCAACCGCAAGAGGCAGGCGCCGCAGCTGCCATGGCCCGCCACGATCCCGGCCACGGGTCCCCCTGCGGCCGGGATGCTGTCATCGCGCCGAGGATCAGGCGCTCAGGATCACCTTCATCGCCTTTTCGCGCGCTGCGTTTCCGAAGACCTCATAGGCATCCATCATCTCGTCCAGCTTGAAGCGGTGGGTCACCAGCTTGGAAGGATCGACCTTGCCGGAGCCCAGCGTCTTCAGCAGCATCGGGGTGGTGTTGGTATTCACCAGACCCATCGAGATGTTGATGTTCTTGATCCAGAGCTCTTCGATATGCAGCTCGACCGGGGTGCCATGCACGCCGACGTTGGCGATATTGCCGCCGGCTGAGACGATCTTCTGGCAGGTGTCGAAGGTCGCCGGCACGCCGACCGCCTCGATCGCCACGTCGACGCCCCTGCCGTCGGTCATCTCCATGATCTTGGCCACCGCATCCTCGGTCCCGACCTGGATGGTGTCGGTGGCGCCGAACTGCCGCGCCAGCGCCAGCCGCGCCGGATCCATGTCGATCATCACGATCCGCCCCGGCGAATAGAATTGCGAGGTCAGCAGCACCGACATGCCCACCGGACCGGCGCCGACGATGGCAATGGTGTCACCCGGTTTGACATGACCGTATTGCACGCCGATCTCGAACCCGGTCGGCATGATGTCCGACAGCATCACCAGCGCCTCTTCATCCGCGCCCTCCGGGATCGGATAGAGCGAGTTGTCGCCATGCGGGATCCGCACGTATTCGGCCTGGGTGCCGTCGATCAGATGGCCGAGGATCCAGCCGCCGTCCTCGCAATGGGCATAGAGGCTGCGCTTGCAGTTGGCACACTTGCCGCAGGAGGTGACGCAGGAGATCAGAACGGCGTCGCCGGGTTTGAAATTCGCCACCGCGTCGCCGACCGCCTCGACGACACCGACCCCCTCGTGCCCCAGCGTCCGCCCCGGCGTCACCGCCGGCACATCGCCCTTGAGGATATGCAGATCGGTGCCGCAGATCGTCGTTTTGGTGATCTTCACGATCACGTCGGTCGGCTTCTCGATCGCCGGTTTTTCCTTTTCGACCCAATCCTTCTGACCGGGACCTTGATAGACCAGAGCTTTCATCCTGGTGCCTCCTCTCTCACGCATTGCATGCTGTTGCATACCCGAGGATAGGCGGCGCCCAATTCCCCCGGAAGAGCCGCAGGGTGGGGGGAAATGTCCGATTTTCGGACAGTCCGGATCACCTGCGCGTGAGCGCTCAGCGCCGCGACCGCCGCCGGCGCACACCATATTGGTCGAGCTTGAGATAGAGCGTCGAGCGCGCGATCCCGAGCCGGCGCGCCGCCCGGCTGAGGTTGCCTTCCGCCTCGGCCACCGCATTCAGGATCGTCTCCCGCTCGCTGTCCTGCAGCCGCCGGTTGTCGGCACGCAGGAGGTTGCGGATCGCCCCGGGCAGATCGGCCAGATCGACGATCCGCGCCTCCGCCCCGGGCCGCCCGGTCTCCAACGCGCTGAGCAGATCGCGCATTTCCCACAGGTTGCCGGGCCAGTCGTAGCCGCGCAGCGCCGCCAGCGCCGCGGCGGTGAACCGCAGCGGCCGCAGCTGCGGCGGGGCCGCCGCGCGGGCGAAGTGCTGCAGCAGCGCGGCGATCTCGTCACGCCGGGCGGCCAGACCCGGTAACCGGATCACCGCACCGGAACAGCGCAATTGCAGATCGCGCAACAGACGCCCCGCCGTTACCGCATCGCCGAGCGGCTCCGAGCTCAGCGAGATCAGCCGCAGCGGCGCGCCACCCCGGCGCGTCAGCCGCTGCAGGACCTGAGCGAGGAGCGGCTGCGCTTCTGCCGGGGTGCGCGCAGGTTCGACCAGGCAGAGCGTGCCCAGGCGCGGCCGCAGCAGTCCATCGCCGGTGCGCAGGGTCTGGCGCAGCGCCTCTGCGTCGAGCGTCGCGCAATCGAACATCTCGAAGGTCTCGGACGTCCCGGTCGCGGCGACATGCAGGGCCCGGGCCAACGTGGTCTTGCCGACCCCGGCCGCACCTTCGAGCACGAGGGCGATGGCGCGATCGTGGAACTTCTGTGCCGAGGCGCAGAGCGGCGCCAACGTCGGGCTGGTCGCGGCGATCCGGGACAGCGACAGCCTCTCCGGCGCTGCCACGTCCTGCGTCGGCCGCCGCCGCACCGCCGGCTCGGGCAGCGTCACCACCAGCCCCAGCGCTGCGCCGCCCGCCGCTCCCAACAGGTCGACATCGGCCCCGGGCAGGGCCGCGCGCAGCCGCGCCGCGGCCTGTTCGGCATCGCCTTCCTTCTGCGCCGCCAGCTGGCGCAGGGTCTCACCGGCGGGCAGATCGGCGTCCACCACAAGGCGTTCGAAGGCGGGATTGGCCCAGACCTGCCGCCCGAACTGATCGAGCAGCATCACCGCCTCCCCCTCCGCGCGTGGGCGACCGGCCAACAGCAGGTCGATCAGGCGCCGATGCCGGGTCAGATCGGCATCGCGCAGCGCCGCCTCGATCTGCCCCGCCAGCGCGGTGGCCAGCGCCCCGGCATTGGCGAACCCCACCCCCGGCGCGCCGGAGATATCGATCACCCCCAGCAGCGTCCCGTCCGCCGGATCACGGACCGGCACCGCCGCGCAGGCCCAGTGCCGGATCGCCGCGCAGTAATGTTCGGTATCGCTGATCGTCACCGGCCGGCGCAGATGCAACGCAGTACCGATCGCGTTGGTGCCCATCGCCCCCTCACTCCAGCGGCCACCCGGCTGCAGGTTGTTCCGCTCCCCCTGCCGCCGCGCCCGGAAGCCGCCGCTGGCCTCCATCACCACGCCTTCGGCATCGCAGAGCAGCAGCATCGCGTCACTGTCCTCCAGCATCGCCCCGGCGCGGAGCAGCAGATCGCCGGCGGCGGCACGCAGCCGGCCGCTGCCATCGAGGATCCGGTCGAAATCGGCGCCCGCCACACTGGGCGCATGCGTCCGGGCATCCAGCCCGGTGGCCACTTGCGACCGCAGCCACGAACAGAGCACCAGTTCGCGCTTGCCCCCTTCCCGCGGTCCGAAAACGCCTCTCATCTCCCCCCTCCGGTCGTTACGTAAACTTCCGGCGCCGCCCTGTCGCTGTCAAGCGGCACAGCGGTCGCACGGACTCCTACAGGGCCGGGCGTGGGAGACGCGATGGCGCCACGGCCTAGCCCCCGAAACGCAAGACGCCCGCCGGATCGCTCCGGCGGGCGCAGATGTCACGGCCCGGTCCCGGGCCAGGTCAGGCGGCGCCGAGGCGCGTGCCCGGCGGCCGCATCAGGATGCCCAGCACGATCAGCGCGCCGACCGCGATCGCCGCCCAGAAGGTGGAGATCAGCAGCAGCCCCGCCACCGTCAGCAGCACCTTTTCCCAGAGCGCCAGGTCACGACGGAACCAGCCGATATAGGCCGCCGACAGCGCCAGCACGCCCATCAGACCCGAGAGCAGCGCGGTGATGAACTCCAGCCAGGTGAAATCCACGAACAGCAGGCTCGGGGCATAGATGAACATGAACGGCACCAGCGCCTTGCCCATCGACAGCCGGAAAGCCGTCGTGCCCGTGGTCATCGGCTCGGCCCGCGCCAGACCCGCCGCCGCATAGGCGGCCAGCGCCACCGGCGGCGTCACATCCGCCAGCACGCCGAAGTAGAACACGAAGAAATGGGTCGCGATCAGCGGCACGCCGAATTCCATCAGTGCCGGCGCCGCGATCGAGGCGAGGATGATATAGGTCGGCGTGGTCGGGATACCGGCGCCCATGATGATGCAGGCGATCGCCACGAAGATCAGGCCGAAGAACAGCGCCAGACCGTTTTCCGACAAGAGCCCGGTGAAATCCATGCCGACGACGAAGGTCGCGACATCATGCGCCAGCTGCACCACGGCGGCCGAGAACTTGAACCCGAGCCCGGTCAGCGTCGTCATCCCCAGCAGGAAGCCGACGCAGGCACAGGCGGCCCCGATGGCCAGCGCGAATTTGGCGCCATCCTCGAACCCGCGCACCAGCCGCGGCGGCGTCAGCACGGTGGAGGTGTCCATGGTGGTATTGCCGAGCGCCCGCATCACCAGCGGCACATAGCTGAAGACGATGGTCAGGATGATGCCCCAGAAGGCGGCCAGGAACGGGGTGTACTGCATCAGCAGCATCGCCACCATCACCCCCAGCGGGACGAACAGGTGCCACGACCGGGCCAGAACTGCACCGAACTGCGGGATCTTGTCCCGCGACAGGCCTTGCAGCCCCAGCTTCTTCGCCTCCAGATGCACCATCAGCAGGATCGCGATATAGTGGAAGCAGGCCGGCACGATGGCGATCAGGATCAGCTCGTTATAGGGGATGCCCAGCATCTCGGTCATCACGAAGGCAGAGGCCCCCATGATCGGCGGGGTGATCTGGCCGCCGCAGGAGGCCGAGGCCTCGACCGCGCCGGCGAAGCGCCCCGAGAAACCGGATTTCTTCATCAGCGGAATGGTGAAGGCGCCCGTGGTCACCGTGTTGGCGATCGGCGAGCCCGAGATCATGCCGAAGAACCCGGAGGACACCACCGAGACCTTGGCCGACCCGCCCGCCGCGCGGCCGGCGATGATCGTGGCGAGATCGATGAAGAGCTGCCCCAGACCGCTCATCTGCGCCAGGATGCCGAACAGCACGAAGTGGAACACATAGGTTGCCACCACGCCGACGGCGACGCCGTAGATGCCCTCGGTGCCGACGAAGAGGTGGTTGATGATCCGGGTAATCGAATAGCCCCGGTGCGCCAGAATGCCCGGCAGGTAGGGCCCGGCCAGCGCGTAGAGCAGACAGCCCACCCCGATCCAGGCCAGCGTCGGCCCCATCGTGCGGCGCGTCGCCTCCAGCGTCATGACGATGGCGATCAGCCCCATCATGTAGACCGGCTCAGGCGGGTTGCCGACGTTGTCGATGAAGATGTGCTTGAAGAAGATCGACAGATAGGCGGAGAAGCCGGCGCCGAAGGCGGCAAACACCCAGTCGCGCAGCGCCACTTTCTCCGGATCCGCGCCACGGCGGTTGAACGGCAGCGTCAACGCGATCAGCACCAGCATCACCGCGACGAAGACGGTCTTCAGCATGCTGTCCGGAAGCGTCGTGGCGATGCCATAGAGCAGATAGAGGTAGAAGGCCGCGAACAGCAGCGATTCCACCCACATGCCGCGCGTCGGCGTCGCCCGCTTGCGCGGGAACACCAGAAAGATCAGCCCCATCACGAAGCTGAGGTGGATGGTCCGGTGCATCACCTCGTTCAGCAGGCCGAAACCGGCGGTATAGACGTGGAACAGCGACAGAATGACCGAGGCCACGGTCACCAGGATCGCGGTCGGCCCCACGAGGTTGCGGAAATTCGATTCCGAGTCGTATTCGCGGACCAGCGCCTCGACTTCGTCGGCGGTGAATTCATGATCTCCATCGGCCGCGGTATGGCCATGGTTGTCCTTCGGGGGCATCCCTTGGGTCAAAGCGGTGTCTCCTCGTCACAGGGTGCAAGGGTGAGCGCCGACTGGCCCAGCTCCGCCAGCGGCAGATGGGTCCCGGCAATATGTAGGGTGTTCTTGAACTGCGCCTGGATGCGCAGCGGGATCGGACCGGTCAGCCGGTGCATGTCGAGAATGAAATGACCGTTCTCGTGCCGCCAGCCGGTGGCATCCATATCGTTGGCAATCGACGGCAGCCCGGCGCCATGCGCCATGAAGGTCTCGCGCGTCTGCACGATCCGGCCCTCTTCGACACGATAGGAATCGGTCACCGGCGTGCGTGATACGGAATGGATGAAACTCAGGTCGAAGGTGCCGTCCGGCCCCAGCGGCAGCCGCGCGATCTCGCGCCCCTCGCCACGGGTCTCGGTCAGGCAGAGCCAGCCCGCCCCCGCCCCGGCCGAGGCCATGGCGGGAAGGCATGGCAACAGGAGGGCGGCCGCAGCCGCCCTCCCCATGCCGCGCAGAAAACTGCGCAGCGCCATTACTTGGAGACGCCCTTTTCGGCGTAGTATTTCTCGGCACCGGGGTGCACGGGGATCGACACCGACTCCAGCGCGGTGTCGAGCGAGATCCGCTTGCCCATCGGGTGCACCTTGCCCAGCGTCTCGGTGTTTTCGTAAAGCGCCTTGGTCACCGCATAGATGATGTCGTCCGGCACTTCGGCATGGGTTGCCCAGATGGCGCGCACGGCCAGGGTTTCCACGTCGGTGTCCACACCCTTGTAGCTGCCCGCGGCAATCACCGCGTTGGCATAATAGGGCTGGGCTTCCTGCAGCTTGGCGATCGCCGGACCGTTCAGCGGCACGATGCGGATGTCATGGCCGTTGGCCAGGTCGGTCACCGAAGAGGTCGGCAGGCCGGCGGTGATCAGCGAGGCGTCGAGGTTGCCGTCCTTGATCTTGTCGACCGACTGCGCGAACGAGGAATAATCCTCGGACACGTCCTCGCGGCTCATGCCGTGAGCTGCGAGCAGGTCGCCCAGCAGCTGCCACTGGCCGGAGCCCGGCGAGCCCGAGGAGATCGACTTGCCCTTGAGATCTTCGAAGGACTCGATGCCGCTGTCGGCCCGCACCACCAGCTGCACAGTCTCGGGATAGAGCGCGCCAATGGCCCGCAGGTTGGTCAGCGCATTGCCGTCGAACTGGTTCACACCCTTGTAGGCGGCGTCGAGGATATCGGCGGCGGCGAAGGCGGATTCGATCTCACCACGGCCCAGAAGCTGCGCGTTGGCAACCGAGGCGTTGCCGGTCTCGGCGGTGGCCGACAGCTTGGTGTCGGGCAGCTCGGCGGTGTTGGAGATCAGCTGCGCCAGCATGCCGCCCAGCGGGTAGTAGGTGCCGCCAGTGCCACCGGTGGCGATACCGAAGAAGGTACGGCCAGCGGCAAAGGCCGGGGTCGACAGCGCGGCCAGCGCCGCGGTGGAGGTGCCAAGGAACTGGCGCCGGGAAAGAGTCATGGGATGTCCTCCATGGGCTGTTGTGAACCCCCCATTCTCGGCACGCCCGAAGGCCTGCCCGTCGCGGGGTTGGGTGAGATGTTTCTTGACGCAGAGTTTTTGCATGTCAATAACCGTTTTCAAATGTGAAAGAGGCGAAAATGGCACAGAACTCCGGTCAAAGCTTTGAAAACACGGTCTTTAACAGGCTCTCGGGCGAAGGGCCAGTGCTACTAAGTGTCCCGCATGCCGGGGAGATTTTGCCCGATTCCCTGCGTGCCGCGCTGACGCCGGAGGCCGCCGGATTGCGCGACACCGACTGGCACATGGACCGGATCGCCCGCGACGTCCTGCCCGAGGGCGGATCGCTGCTGGCGGCCAGGGTCACCCGCTATGCCGTCGACCTCAACCGCTCCAAGGACGACACGCCGCTTTACACCGGCGCCACCACCGGGCTGATCTCGACCATCGATTTCGACGGCACGCCGCTTTATCGCCCCGGCGCCGAACCGACCGCCACCGAGCGGGCGGCGCGCATCGCCACCTATTGGGAGCCCTATCACGCCGCCCTCGCTGCCGAGATCGACCGCATCCGCGCCGCGCATGGCTATTGCCTGTTGCTCGACGTGCATTCGATCCGCAGCCGGGTGCCGCGGCTGTTCGAGGGCCGGTTGCCCGATCTCAACCTCGGCACCAATTCCGGCGCCTCCTGTGCCCCCGCTCTGGGCGAGGCCGCCTTTGCCGCGCTGCAGGACAGCGGGTTCAGCGCCGTGCGCGACGCGCGCTTCAAGGGCGGGTTCATCACCCGCCATTACGGCAACCCGGCGCAGAACGTGCATGCGCTGCAGATCGAGATCGCGCAGGACTGCTATATGATCGAAGAGCATCCCTGGACCTATCTGCCCGAGCGTGCCGACCGGCTGAAGGACGCGCTGTCCGCGCTGATCGCCGTTATGACCGCCTTCAAACCCGAGCTGGAGCCCCGCCAATGACCTCTCCCCGTCTCGAAGGCGCCCATTTCCGCCTGGCTCTCACCCCGGACGGCTGGAAGCGGAACCTCTCCGCCCGGTTTGACGACGCCGGCCTGATCTCGGCCCTGGCCGAGGACGACAACCCGCTGGGCCTGCCGGTCTATGACCGGCCGGTGGTGCCGGGCGTCACCGACCTGCACAGCCATGCCTTCCAATATGCCATGGCGGGCCTGTCGGAAGTGCGCCGCAACCCGGTGGACAGCTTCTGGTCGTGGCGCGACATCATGTATTTCTTCGCCCTGACCCTGTCGCCCGAGGACATGCAGGCGATCGCCGCGCGGCTCTATCTGTCGCTGCTCAAGGGCGGCTATACCGGCATCGTCGAATTTCACTATGTGCACAACGATCTCGACGGCACCCCCTATGCCCGCCGGGAAGAGCTGTCGCTGGCGATCTTCGAAGCGGCGCAGGCGACCGGGATCGATCTGACCCATCTGCCGGTGTTCTATGCCCATTCCAACTTCGGCGGCCTGCCGCCCACCGAGGGCCAGCGCCGTTTCATCCAGGATCTCGACGGCTATGCGGCGATGATCCAGGCGCTGAAGGCCCCGGCCGCCGCGGCCGGCCATACCCTGGGCATTGCGCCGCATTCGCTGCGCGCCGTCACCGCCGGGGAACTCGGCCAGCTGATGGAGCTGCGCGCCGATCTGCTGCCCGACTGCCCGGTGCACATCCACGTCGCCGAGCAGGTGAAAGAGGTCGAGGACGCGCTGGCCTGGAACGGCCGCCGGCCGGTGGAACAGCTGTTCGACATGGCCCCGGTCGACCACCGCTGGTGCCTGATCCATGCCACCCACCTGAACGATGCCGAAGTCAGCCGGATCGCCCGCTCCGGCGCCACCGTGGGCCTGTGCCCGATGACCGAGGCGAACCTCGGCGACGGCATCTTCCGCGCCACCGATTTTCTGGCGGAGGGCGGTGTCTTCGGCATTGGTTCGGATTCCAATATCGCCACTGTCGCGGCACAGGAACTGCAGCAACTGGAATACAGCCAGCGGCTGCGCGACCGGCAGCGCAACGTGCTGGCCGCCCCCGGCCAGCCGCATGTCGCCGCCAACCTCTGGACCCGGGCCGCCCAGGGCGGTGCCCGCGCCGCCGGCCGACCCGAACAGGGGATCGCCATCGGCGGCATGGCCAGCTTCGTCGAACTCAGCAGCGACGAACCCGCGGCCATGGCCCCCGTCGCCGCCGAGGCGGCGCTGGATTTCCACGTCTTTGCCGGGCGCGGGTTTCACGTCGGCGATGTGGTGGTGCGCGGTCGCAAGGCGATCAGCGCCGGTCATCACCCGCAGGAAGACCGGATCCTCGCGGACTATGCCGCCGCCATGGCCCGCGTTTCCGCCCGTCTCGCCACGCGCGACGCGGACGGGCGCATGGGCGGCTGAGGGAACGCGATGGCGAAGGAACCCGATTATCGCTCGAACTCACTGCTGCGCGGCCTCAGCATCCTGGAATGCTTCGACACGCGCCGCCCCGAGATGTCCCTGTCCGAGATCGCCGAGGCGATCTCGGTCACCAGCTCCGCCGCCTATCGCTTCGTCGTCACCCTGGAACGCGAGGGCTATCTGACCCGGCAGGAGAACCGCTATCGCCTGGCGCCGCGGGTGATGGATCTGGGCTATCGCTATCTCGCCTCGCTCGATGTCTACGACATCGCCCGGCTGCCGGCCGACGCGCTGCGCGACGAAACCGGCTTCACCGTACATGTCTCGGTGCTTGAGGGGACCGAGATCGTCTATGTCTACCGGGCGCTGTCGGATCGCTCGATGGTCTCGAACGTTCCGGTCGGCTCCCGCCTGCCCGCCTTCTCCACCACCATGGGCCGGCTGCTGCTGAGCGATCTGCCTGAGGCCGAGCTGGACGCCCGGTTCAAGGATTACGCCTTCGAACGCATGAGCCCCGCCGCACCGTCGTCGCTGGAGGAGCTGAAACCGCTGCTCAGGGCCGACCGCGAACGTGGCTATGTCGCCCAAAGCTCGCATCTGGCGACCGGCACCTTTTCGATCGCCGCACCGCTGGTATCGCACCACGGGCGCTATGTGGCGGCGATGAATCTTTCTGGCCATGAGATGCAGATCGACCCCGGCGAGACGCTGATCGCCAGGGTGCTGGAGACGGCGCGCGACATCTCCAAGATGCTCTGAGCCCGCACCACCGCCACGCCGGAACAGGACGTCCGGATGGCTGATTTCGCCCCCTCTCGGCCGCGTTCTGGCCAGCAGCCACCGCAAGATCGGCAACCCGCGCCGGCCCCTGAGTAAGAGCGTACTGGCCCCTCAGCCACGGCCCGGCCAGGGCCTTCCCCCGCCGTCTCGGACTGCGGCCCTCACCGCGAAGACCAGCACGAATCCGGTCCCCCCGGTACTGCAGGCATCACGGTGTCAAATCTGATTTGGCTGATGTCGAGACGGGTGAGCTGGCCCCGTCATCACACAACTTCATCTTTTCAGATGCAAGTGGCGGACCGAGGAGGATTCGAACCCCCGACCCCTTGATTCGTAGTCAAGTACTCTATCCAGCTGAGCTATCGGTCCACTGGGGGAGCGTTTATAGTTCCCATCTGGGGTTTGCAATCCCAATTCCGATGTTTTTTCACTTCTCTGTCACAGAGCGCGATTTCACCCGCTCCGCCCCTCAGGCGAGCGGCTCCAGCGCGGTCATCGACCGGGGCAGACGGATCTGAAACACCGTACCCTCGGGTCCGGTGCTGGCCAGTTCCAGACTGCCGCCATGGCCGCGCACCAGCTCGGCCGAGATCGTCAGCCCCAGCCCGGCACCGCCGGCACGGGCGCCACCGCGGAACGGGGTGAAGAGATTCTCCAGTGCCTTGGCCGGCAGCCCCGGCCCGGTGTCAGAGACCTCGATCCACCAGTTGTCGTCATCCTCCCGTGCCGAAACCGTCACCGTACCGGACCGGTGCGCCACTTCCAGCGCCTGGCGGGCATTGCGCACCAGGTTCAGAATCACCCGGAACAGCTGTTCGGAATCGGCCCGCAGCTCCAGCCCGGGGGGCACCCGGCTTTCCAGGCGCACATCGCAGCCGGTCAGCGCCAGCCGTTCGCTGTCGATCACATCGTCGGTGATCGGCGCCAGCGGAATCATCCGCAGCGCCGGCGGCGGCTCCTCGGCCCGGCCGAAGGCCAGGGTGCTTTCGCACAGCGACACCGCCCGCGAGATCGAGTTCACCAGTTTCGGCGCCAACCGGCGGACGCGCGGGTCCTCGCTGGTCTCGATCCGGTCGGTGATCAACTGGGCGCTGGTCAGGATATTGCGCAGATCGTGGCTGACCTTCGCCACCGCACCGCCCAGCTGGGCCATCCGTTCACGCTGCCGCAGAAGCTGGGTCAGCTCGGTTTGCAGCTGCAGCAACGCCTCTTCCGCCTCGCGCAGCTCGGTCACGCCGGCATGCGGCTGGATGATGCCGCGCGCATCCTCCGGCGCCGCGGCATAGCGTTTCATGTAGCCCACCACGCCCTTGATCGGCCGCACCAGCACGATGCGCACGGCCACGAAGAGCAGGAGCGCCGTCACCACCGAGATCACCGCCGACAGCAGCAGGATCCGCAGCCCGTAATCCAGCATCGCCGTGCGCAGCGGCGCGGTCTCCATCGTCACCTCGATCAGCAGGCCGGCATCGCGGGTCGGCGCACCGATCACCCGCACGATCTGATTCTCCGGCGTGATCAGCCGCTTCACCGCATCGCGGATCAGCACCGCCGCTCCCGGGGCGCGCAGGTCGTAGGTTTCCGAGATCGGTTCGGGAATCGGCGAGGACAGCATCAGCTGGCGCATCTCGTCGCGCCGCAGCACCACGTTGAAGACCTCGGCATTGCGCAGCAGCTCGGCCTCGAGATCGCTGTCCAGCATATCGTCGGCCAGAAGCGCCATCGAGGCGATCTGCGCCCGCTCCAGCCGGTCATGCAGGTAATCGACCCGGTAGCGCGCGATCGAGGGCACAAAGATCAGGACTTCGGCCAACATCACGAAGACCGCCGTCAAAATCAGGAATCTGCCCGAAAGCGAGTTCAGCATAGAGCCCCATCCCGGTCACGGCAGCATGTGCTGCACCGCCCGGACCAAACGTTTGACTGTCTCATTATCAAACAGCCTGGCAGAGAAATAGGCCCCCGCCACCCGTTTGTTAAGTTCACCCAATGTCGGATAGGGCAGCACCAGACCGGCAATCGCGCTGAGTTTCATCCCCCGGGCCAGGGCCAGGGCCCAGATCCCGATCAGCTCTCCGGCCTGCGGACCGGCGATGGAGACCCCCACCGGGCGCCCCCGCACCGCCATCAGCTTGATCATCCCGGGGCCGAGCCCTTCGGCGACGGCACGGTCGTTTTGCGCCAGATCGACACGGTGAACCTCCAGCCGCGCCCCGTGGGCGGCGCGCGCCTCGGCCTCGGTCATGCCGACCTGGGCGATCTCCGGGTCGGTATAGGTGACGCGCGGGATGTGATCGCTGCGCGCCCGCGAGGGCAGCGCGAACAGCGCCGCGCGCAGGACCACCCCGGCCTGATAGCCCGCGACATGGGTGAATTGCGCACCGCCGGTCACATCGCCGATGGCATAGACTCGCCGGTTGCCGGTTCGCAGCCGGGCATCCGTGCGGATGCCCCGCCCGTTGGCCGTGATCCCCGCCGCCTCCAGCCCCAGCCCGTCGGTCCGCGCCCGTCGCCCCAACGCCAGCAGCAGGTGACTGCCGCCATAGGTCGCGCCGGCCTCGGTCTCGACGTGGATATCCCCGGCCGTCCCCGCCACCCGGGCGATCCGCGCCGCCTCGACGATCTCCGCCCCCTCGGCGCGCAGCCGGTCGCTGAGCAGCGCCGCCAGCTCCGGGTCCTCGCGCCCCAGCAGCCGGTCGCCCTCGATCACCGTCACCGGCACGCCGAGCCGCAGATGCGCCTGCGCCATCTCAAGCCCGACCGGACCGCCGCCGGCGATCAGCAGATGCTCCGGCGGATGGCGCAGATCGAACAGGGTTTCGTTGGTCAGATAGGGCACCTCCGCCAGGCCGGGAATATCCGGTACCAGCGGCGCGGCACCGGTGGCGATCACCACCCGCCGGGGGCGGATCACGTGATCGCCCGCCACCACCTCACGCGGGGAAATGAATCGGCCCCAGGCCCGGATCACCCGCACCCCCAGCGATTCGAAGCGTTCGACACTGTCATGGGGGGCGATCCGGGCGATCACCTCGGCGACATGCGCCATGGCGGCGGTATACTCGGCAACCGGGTCGCCGCCGGTGCCCGGCGCAGCGCCCTGCCGCAGCACCGCCGCCCGACGCGCCGCCGACAGGAGGGCCTTGGACGGGACGCAACCGTAATTCAGGCAATCGCCGCCCATCCGATGCCCTTCCAGCAGAATCACATCCGCCCCCATCTGCGCGGCACCGGCCGCGACCGACAGACCGCCGGAACCGGCACCGATGACCAGCAGGTCGGGGGTCAGCCGCTTTATTGTCTCCGCCATCCGCTCAGCCCTCCCGCCCGCGCCGCAGGCTCCGGATCAGGATGGGCAGCGCGGCCAGCAGGCAAAGCCCCAGAATCGGCCCGATCACATAGGGTTCCCAGATCAGCGACAGATCCGGCGTCCCGCCGCGGTCGAAGACCTCGCCGACACCGACACCGATAGAGGTGAAGACCAGCGCCCCCGGCACGATTCCCAGCGCCGTCGTCCACAGGAAATTGCCGAACCCCACCCCGACCAGCGCCGGCAGCAGATTGGCGACGAAGAAAGGCACCGCCGGCACCAGCCGCAACAGCAGCAACACGCTGATCTCATGATCCCTGAGACCGGCGCGCAGCCGGGTCAACCGCCCCTCCGACGCCTCGATCCGCGCCGCCAGCGCCGCCCCGGCGCCCCAGCGCGCCACCAGAAAGATCGCCGCCGCCCCCACCGTCGCCGCGACGATGTTCAGCACGGTGCCGAGCGGCAGGCCGAACAGGAACCCGCCGGTGACCGAGGCCACCGCAGCCCCCGGCAGCGACAGGGTGACGATGGCGATGTAGACCGCCAGGAAGCCCGCCACCAGCCAGAGCAGATGCGCCTCTCGGAAGGCAAGCAACGCGGCACGGTTGTCGCGCAGGGTGTCGAAACTGAGCGTATCGCCCAGCGTCAGCGCCCCGACCCCGCCCGCCGCCAGCACCAGCAGCAACACCAGCAATCGCCAAGGGCCGCGCCCGCCCGGAGACGGATCGCCGGCAGGAGATGGAAAAGAGGAAGAGCGCCGTTGGGTCATAGATGTCAGAATGCGCAACCTCGGCGCAAAACGACAGGGGCATCACGCGGCAGTGAAGCGCGGGACGGCTTTCGTGACGGATTCGGCACGCGCCCGCCGCCTTGCCCCCGCAAACGCCCGTACAAAACCCGCCCCCCCGGCAAAAAGCCGCCCCGGCGCGGATTTCCGCGTGATCATATAGGGAAATTATTGCAGTTTCCCCTGAAATCGGCGCGCGCGGGGTTTGACTTACGAGGAAAGCCACCGTAAAGGACGGGCCTCGAATGTCACGGGGGGCGAATCCGCGCCGCTCCCGACCGCTAGAATCTAGAATGGAGACGGAGCGATGAAACGCACCTATCAACCTTCGAACCTGGTTCGCAAGCGCCGCCACGGTTTCCGCGCCCGCATGGCCACCAAGGCCGGCCGCAAGATCCTGAACGCCCGCCGCGTTCGCGGCCGCAAGTCGCTGAGCGCATAAGCTCACCGACACACGGTTCGACGCATGACACCGCCGGAGGCCCCCGACAGCACTGCGGGGACAACGCCCCCGGCGGTTTCGTCTTGCCCGGCGCCGACCCTGAGCGTCCTGCGCAAACGTGCCGATTTCCTGGCCGCTGCCCGCGCCCGCCGGCAGGCGACCGGCGGAATGGTGGTGCAGGCCCGGCGCCGTCCGGTCGGCCATCCGGCGACCGGCATCCGGGTCGGCTTCACCTGTTCCAAGAAGGTCGGCAATGCCGTCACCCGCAACCGCGCCAAACGGCGGCTGCGCGCGGTGGCGCAGGCGCTGCTGCCCGAACTGGGACAGCCGGGCTGGGACTACGTTCTGATCGGCCGCCGCGAGGATACTGTCGCGCGGCCGTTTGACGCGCTGCTGGGCGACCTGCGATATGCGATGAAGAAGCTGCACGCCGATCGCCGCAAACCCAGCTGAGCCGCCGCCGATGACCCCGCTCGCCCATATCGCCGCCCTGCCTGTCCGGCTCTATCGGCTGATCTTTTCGCCCTGGGTTGGGCATAACTGCCGCTATCAGCCCACCTGCAGCGCCTATGCGCTGGAAGCGCTGGAAAAGCATGGCGCGCTGAAAGGCAGCTGGCTGGCGCTGCGCCGGATCGGCCGTTGCCACCCCCTCGGCCGCTCGGGCTATGATCCAGTGCCGGAGCCCAAGGATTCGCGCAACTCCTGACACCGCGCCCGGCGTCGCCTGCCGGTCGGCAGGGGGCTGTCTGCCCCCTCTTGGCCTGCGGCCAATTCACCCCCGAGGATATTTGCCCCCAGATCGAAGGGAGGGTGCCGCGATCAATCCCGCCGGCCGGTGACCGGGCGGATAGCGATGCCCGCATCCTCAAGCTCACGACGCAGGGCACGGGCCAGATCGACCGCCGCCGGGGTATCTCCATGCAGGCAGATCGTATCGATCGCCGCCGGCAGGCGTTTGCCGCTGGCGGTGATGATGGCCTCCTCCTCCAGCATCTGGCGGATGCGCGGCCCGACCTCTGCTGCATCGTGCAGCACCGCTCCCGGCAGGCGACGGTCGACGAGGGTGGCATCGTCGTTATAGGCGCGATCGGCGAAGATCTCTCCGGCCCAGAGACAGCCGAGGCCGCGGGCGGCCCGTTCCTGCGCGGTGCCGGCCAGCACCATCACGATGAGCTCCGGGGCCACCGAGAGTGCCGCGTCATAGCAAAGCCGCGCCAGCGCCTCGTCCTCGGAGGCCATATTGGCGAGCGCACCGTGCAGCTTGAGATGGCGCAGCTCCGCCCCGGCAGCGCGGGCCATCGCCTGGGCGGCGCCGATCTGGTAGCGGATCGCATTGGCGAGGCTTTCTGCCGGAACCTGCATCCGGTGGCGGCCGAAGCCCTGCAGATCGCGGAACCCCGGGTGGGCGCCGATGCCGACACCGTTGCCGGCGGCCTCGGCCATGGTGGCGGCCATCACATCCGGGTCGCCGGCGTGAAAGCCGCAGGCGACATTGGCCGAGCTGACGACACGCAGCAGCGCCTTGTCGTCCCCCATCGTCCAGGCGCCGAAGCTTTCCCCCATATCGGCGTTGAGATCGACGGTGCGGGTCATGGGACATCCTCCTCGGTGGCGGAGATCACCCCGCCGATCAGTTGATAGGACAGCAGATCGTGCATCATGTGCGGGTCGCGCAGAAGCGGCTCGACCTGGGTCGGCAGCGCCGCCAGATGCGCCGCATGGCGGGCCTGGGCGGCCATCGCCTCCGCCCTTGTGACGAAGGCGAAGCGCAGCCGGGCGCCGGCCGGGGTCTGCGCCACTTTCGCCATATCCGCCGGGATCACCGTGCCGATGCGGGGGTAGCCGCCGGTGGGCTGGCATTCGGGCAGCAGCACGAAGGGGCGGCCATCGCCGGTCATCTGGATATCGCCGGGGGTGATCACCTCCGACAGGATGCTGCGCTGGCCGGCGGCGGCGAAGCCCGGACCGGCGCTCTCCAGCGCCATGCCCATCCGGTTGGCGCGGGCACCGCGTCGGAACTCGGTGGTTTCGAACCGCGCGCGCACCTCCGCCGGGAACAGCGGCGTCTGCATGCCGGGCAGGATGCGGATGTCACCGCCGGAGAAGCGATCCTCCACCAGCAGCCGCATCCCGGTGCCCATGCCAGCATCCGCGCCGGCATCGGAGCCGAGCGGCAGCCGGTCGCCCGGTTGCAGCCCCTGCCCCAGGCCGGCGGCGAGATGGGCGGCACGCGATCCCAGCACCTGAGGCGTGGCGATGCCGCCGCCGAGGTGGAGATAGCCATAGCTGCCCGTCCGCGCGGCGCCGATCGCCAGCACCGCCCCCGCGCGCAGCAGATGGCTGGCGGACCAGACCAGCGGCTTGCCGTCGATCTCCGCCGGCATCGGCGCCCCGGTCAGCGCGATCCTGAGGTCGCGGTCGGCACGAAACCGGCCGCCCATACCGGCAAGTTCCAGCGCGGCGCAATCGGGCGACTGCCCCAGCAGCGCCGCCCCCTCGGCCAGCGCCAGCGGATCGGCGGCGCCGCCCTGCGACAGGCCACGATCCAGAAACCCCGGACGGCCGCGATCCTGGACCGTCACCGCCGGCCCGGCACCGAGCACGTGCAGATGGCTCATCCGGCGATCTCCTCGATCCGCAGGCCGTGATCCGTCACATCGCCCAGCCGGTCGTAATCGGCGCGGGAGACCGGGGCGAAGATCATCTCGTCGCCCGGCGACAGCGGGAAGGGATCGGGCGCCTCGGGGCGGAAGCAGCGGAACCGGGTCTGGCCGACATGGCGCCAGCCAGTCGGTGCCGGCGCAGTGAAGAGGGTGAGCTGTCGCACCGCCAGCACCAGCGCGCCGGCAGGCACCCGCGCGGTCAGCGCGCTCTGGCGCGGCAGATCCCAAGCCGTCCCCAGTTCCCCCAGATAGGGCTGACCGGGGGCAAAGCCGATGGTCAGGACCCGGACCCTCGTGGCGCCCAGATCGGCGATGGCGGCCTCCGGGCTCAGCCCGGCCTCGGCTGCCGCCTCCGCCAGCTGCGGCGCCAGATCGGTGCCATAGAGCGTCGGCACCCGGAACAGCCGCCGGCCCGGCGGCAGCGGCGCCGCCCGCCAGTCGCGGGTCGACAGCAGCGCCCGCAGCCGCTCCGTCAGCGCCTCGGGAGACAGGATCAGGGGATCGAACCGCAGATAGCTCGAGGCGAGCGAGGTCGAGGTTTCCTCGACCCCCGGCCAGGCCGCAGCCTCCACCGCCGCGCGAAACGCCAGGGCGGCGCGATTGGCCGGCTCTTCCAGCCGGTCGGAAAAGCTGACCAGAAGCCCGGTCAGCCCGACCGGGCGAATGGCGGGAAAGCTGATCCCGGTCCTCATCTGGGCGGCGGTCATGCGCGATCCTCCTGCGTGCCCGTCAGGAGTAGGCCATCGCCGGGACCGGGCGCAAGTTCCCGTCCCCCTGCCCGCACCCGCAAGGCCGCGCTCAGCCCTTGCCCTTCCAGGGCACCAGCACCCGCTCCGCCCACCGCATCAGGATATCGATGCCGAAGCCGATCACCCCGATCAGGATGATGCCCATGATCACGATATCGGTGTTCTGGAACTTGGAGGCGACCATGATCATCATGCCAGCGCCCTTTTCGGCGGCCACCAGTTCGGCGGCGACCACAGTGCCCCAGCAGACCCCCATCGCCACCCGGGCGCCGGTGAAGATCTCCGGCAGCGAATTGGGCACGATCACATGGCGCATGATCTGCACCCTGGAGGCCCCCAGCGAATAAGCCGCATGCACCTTGGAGATCCGCACGCCGGAGACGCCGGAGCGCGCCGCGATCGCCATGATCCAGAGCGCAGCGAGAAACAGCAGGATGATCTTGCCGGCCTCGCCGATACCGGCCCAGATGATCACCAGCGGGATCAGCGCCAGCGGCGGCACTGGCCGCATGAACTCGACAATCGGATCGAACCAGCCGCGGAACCAGTTGCTCAGCCCCATGGCATAGCCCAGCGGGATGCCCACCAGCGCCCCCAGCAGAAAACCGGCGATCACCCGGAACAGCGAATAGCCCAGATGTTCCCACAGAGTGGAGCCGCGAAAGCCGTCGCGGGCGATCTCGATCATCCGTTCCACCACCGCCTCGGGCGCCGGCAGCCAGATCGGCTCCATCTGCCAACCCTTGGACGGCTCGAAATTCAGCGTCCCCTTGGGCGACATGCCGACCCGGCCGAACGGGGTGGCGACGCTTTCTCCCGGGGCAATGGGCTGGCCGTCCACCGCGACCACGCGGGCGCCCTGATCGCGGCCGTTCTCGTCGTTGCGGTCAACCCGGATCAGCCCGCTGCGCCAGACCCCGACGGTGGCGCTGTCGTTCTTCGCCCAGCCCGGGCCCGGCTCCACCGCCGGCGGCTCGACCTTCTGGTCGATGGGATGGACCAGCACGGTCACCGTGGCATCATCGCGCCTGCCATCCGGCAGCTCGGCGGTGTAGGTGAAGTCCGCCGTGCCCTCGAAAGGGCCCGGCATGTGCAGAAATTTCGGCAGCAGGCTGGAGCCGGTGAACATGCCCCAGAGCAGGAAGATGCTGGCAATCGAGATCACGCTGGCCCAGCGGTCGGAGACCACGGCGCTTTCATCGCCGAAGGTCACCGTCTTGAGCGAGGTGAAATCGCGTCGCACCGCGCGGCGGAACACCCGGTTCACCAGCAGATAGGAACCGACGAAGATCGCCACGTAGATCAGCAGCGGGATCATGCGCCCGCCTCCGTCCGCCCCATGATCTCCTCTTCCATGTTCCAGATCATGTTGAGGATCTCCTCCCGCGTGGGGGCGTAATCGGGGTGTTTCTTGACCTCGCGCAGATCGGCGTTCACCCCCATGTCGGCGAAGGGCAGCCGGTATTCGGTGTGAATCCGCCCCGGTCGCGGCGCCATCACCAGCAGCCGCTCGCCCAGGAGCAGCGCTTCCTCCACCGAATGGGTGATCAGGATGATGGTCTTGCCGGTCTCCTTCCAGAGCTTGAGCACCAGCGATTGCATCTTCTCCCGGGTCAGCGCATCGAGAGCGCCCAGGGGTTCATCCATCAGGATCACGTCCGGGTCGTTGGCCAGGCAGCGCGCCAGCGCCACCCGCTGCTGCATTCCGCCCGACAGCTCATAGACCGCCTTGTCCTTGAAATCCTGCAGTCCCACCACCTCCAGCAGGTGATCGACGATGCCAGCGGTCTCGGCGCGGGGCATCCGCTTCATCCGCGGGCCGAAGCCGACGTTGTCCCGCACGCTCATCCATTCGAACAGCGCGCCCTGCTGGAACACCATGCCGCGCTCGGCGGCGGGGCCGGTGACACGATGGCCATTCATCACGATCTGGCCTTCGGTCGGCGCCAGAAACCCGGCGACGATGTTCAGCAGCGTGGTCTTGCCGCAGCCGGAGGGGCCCAGAACGCTCATCAGCTCACCCGCCTTGAGAGTGAGCGAGACGTTCTTCAGCGCCTGCACCGACGTGCCGTTGGGCAGGTCGAACCGCATGGATATGTTTTCGATCGCCAGTCCGGACATGGCTCTCCCTTCGGATCGGAGGACGCGAGGGGTCAACAGGGCCAGCGCCGGGGCCCGCCCTGCCGGTCGCGGAACGCCGGCGGCCCCGGGCTACAGCGCGCCCGGGACCGGCCGGTCATCACATTTCGGAGGCCGCCTTGAGCGGGCCGGTGTTCACCGCGTTTTCATAGCTGTCGAGCGCCGCATCGATGCTGCCGGCGGCGACGAAGACATCGGCCACGCCCTTCATGAACTCCTGCGCGCCGCCGCCCAGCCATTTGGCGCTGAGCTGATCGGCCACCGAGGGGAAGACGAAGGTCGAGATCGTCTCATCCGTGGCCTCGACATCCATGCCGGCGTCCTTGGCGATCACCGGCAGCATCTCGGCCTTGTGATCGCCGGAATTCCACATCGCATTGGCCTCCCCCGTCACCTTCAGGAACTTGGCGACCAGATCGGAATTCTCCGCCACCCAGGCCGCCGGGCCGGAGGTCACGTCGAAGACCAGGATGCCCAGCTCCTCCTTCTCCGAGCCGGTCAGCAACACGTTGCCGTGTTCCTTCATCCGGCGCAGCGAGCCGCCCCAGCCACAGGCCATGTCGACCGCGCCCTGGGCAATGGCCGCGGCGCCGTCGGGCGGCGCCATGTCGACGATGTCCATCGTCGCCAGGTCGACACCGAAATGCGCCATCTGCTTGAGAAAACCGTAGTGCGCGGCCGTGCCCAGCGGCACCGCGACCTTCTTGCCCTCAAGCTCCTTGGCCGAGGTCTTGTCGATCTCCAGATCCGCGCGCACCACGCAGTTGTCATTGTCGGAATAGCTCACCGCCACATCGAGGATCTGCAGATCCTGCCCGGCGCTGACCGCCACCACGAAGGGCGGCACCCCCTGGCTGACCGACAGCTGCACATCGCCCGAGGCCATGGCGGCCGACATTGCCGTGCCGGTATCGAAGCTCACCCAATTGACGGTGACGCCCATTTCTTCATCGTAGAGCCCTTTGACCTTGGCGTATTCGAAAGGCATCGGCCATTCCAGGAAATAGCCGACGGTGATCTCCTCCGCCGCCACGGTTCCGGCACCGGCCATCAGCGCCAGCCCGGCCACCGCGCCCCTGAGCATCTGTTTTGCAGTCATCTTCCTCTGTCTCCCCTGTTGCGCGGCCTGCCCGAACGGGCCGGCTGCGGTCTGCCAAGGGCCATCCGACGGAACGGCCCAGCGACTCTCCCGCCACTCCGGGCGGTTTTGCTGTGCGGCGAAGCGTCTGCGACGCTGGCCGGCACCCTGTTGCGGCTCCGCTCGGACCGGGGCGGCAACAGGGGCGATCCCAGCCCAATTTCCGGTCACGATCAAATTATTTCTGGGACGATTTTCCGGACTTTGCAGAAAACCAAAACTGCTTTCGGGTTTCTCAAATCTGGATTTCTCTCAGGTTTTCCTGCGCCTATCCTGCAGGCATTTCATGAACATCGGCGGCGCCCCGCACAACTGGCCCTATCTGAGGACCCCAACTGGCGCTACGGAACGCTTCGATTCTGGCGTTTGTGAGTATCAGCTGCGCCGCCCCGCCCTGACGGGGCCCGGCGCATTGACGCTCTCCGTTACGCGAAAGGATCTGCCATGGACGGCGCATTCAACGAAAACGACCTCAGCCATATCGTCGACGCCGACAAGGCGCACGTCTGGCACCACCTGATGCAGCACAAGGCCTTTGAAACCAGCGATCCGCGGATCATCCTGGAAGGCAAGGGCATGCGGGTCTGGGACCAGAACGGCAAGGAATACCTCGATGCCGTCTCCGGCGGGGTTTGGACCGTCAACGTCGGCTACGGCCGCGAAAGCATCGCCAAGGCGGTCTATGACCAGCTGATGAAACTGTGCTATTTCGCGCAATCCGCCGGCTCGGTCCCCGGGGCGCTGTTCTCGGAAAAGCTGATCTCCAAGATGCCGGGGATGAGCCGGGTCTACTACACCAACTCCGGCTCGGAAGCGAACGAGAAGGCGTTCAAGATGGTGCGCCAGATCGCGCACAAGAAATACGGCGGCAAGAAGCACAAGATCCTGTTCCGCGACCGCGACTATCACGGCGGCACCCTCGCCACGATGTCGGCCGGCGGCCAGGAGGAGCGCGTGGCACAATACGGCCCGCTCGCCCCGGGCTTCGTCAAGGTGCCGCATTGCATGGAGTACCGCGCCCAGTGGGATCTGACTGGCGAGGCCTATGGCCAGCGCGCGGCGGATGCCATCGAAGAGGTCATCCTGGCCGAGGGTCCCGATACCGTCGGCGCGCTCTGCCTTGAGCCAGTGACCGCCGGCGGCGGCGTCATCACCCCGCCCCCGGGCTATTGGGAACGGGTGCAGGAAATCTGCAAGAAATACGACGTGCTGCTGCATATCGACGAGGTAGTCTGCGGCATCGGCCGGACCGGCACCTGGTTCGGCTATCAGCAATACGGCATCAAGCCCGACTTCGTGACCATGGCCAAGGGCGTCGCCTCCGGCTATGCGGCGATCGCCTGCATGGTGACCACCGAGGAAGTCTTTGACATGTTCAAGGACGATGCCACCGATCCGATGAACTACTTCCGCGACATCTCCACCTTCGGCGGCTGCACCGCCGGCCCGGCGGCGGCGCTGGAGAACATGCGCATCATCGAGGACGAGAACCTGCTGGACAACTGCACCGCCATGGGCGAGCGGATGATGGGCAACCTTGAGGCGCTGATGGAAAAGCACAAGGTCGTCGGCGATGTCCGCGGCAAGGGGCTGTTCCTGGGCGCCGAACTGGTCGCCGACCGTGGCACCAAGGAAGCGGTCGATGAAAAGCTGGTCGGTCAGGTCGTGGCCGAATGCGGTGCCCAGGGCGTGCTGATCGGGGCCACCAACCGCTCGATCCCCGGGCTGAACAACGTGCTGTGCTTCTCGCCGGCGCTGATCGCCACCGCCGACGATATCGACCTGATCACCGATACCGTCGACCGGGCGCTGACCAAGGTCTTCGGCTGAGCCCGCGCGCGGCGGAATTGCGGTTGCGCCCGCCGCGCCGGCAGGTCGATCTCCCCGAGCCGGGCCCGCAAGGCCCGGCTTTTTTCATGCCGGGAGTCATCGCGCAGATCGTGCCGGGGGCGGTGCCGATGGTCATCCCGGCGCCGAAGCTGCCCGCCGCGTGACCCTGCCGTCGGGTCAGATGACCTCTGAACAGGCAAAGACCCCGGCGATGGCGGTTTCCACCCCGCCGCCGCTGGACCCCGGGGCGCCGCAGGCGCCTTCTGCCCCGGATCGCTGGGCACGCACGCCAGCATGGGCCGCCCCCCTTGGGGGCCGCCGCACATAACAGGCCGGCCGACAGCCCGTCCGCCCGGCCGGCAACAGGAAGAGAAAGGACACCTCGCATGAGTTCGGAGCTTTGGACATGGACCGCCGCAGATCTGGCCGCCGGCATTCGCGCCGGCCGGATCAGCAGCGTCGAGGCCACCGAGAGCGCGCTGGCGCGCATGGAGGCCGCCAACGGCCCGATCAACGCGGTGGTCGACGCCCTGCCGGAACAGGCGATGGAGGCCGCCCGCGCCGCCGATGCCGCCCTGAAGACCTCCGGTCCCAGCGGGCCGCTGCACGGCGTGCCGGTCACGGTGAAGATCAACGTCGATTACGGCGGCCGGGCCACCACCAACGGGGTGGTCGCCTACAAAGACCTGATCGCGCCCGAAGACGGCTCTGTGGTCAGAAACCTCAAGGCCTCCGGCGCGGTGATCATCGGGCGCACAAATACGCCCTGCTACTCGATGCGCGGCTGCACCAACAACGACCTGCACGGCCATACCTATAACCCGCATGACAAGACGCTGACCCCAGGGGGGTCCTCCGGCGGCGCAGGCTCGGCCACGGCGGCGGGCATCGGCGCCATGGGCCATGGCAACGATATCGGCGGATCGGTGCGCTACCCGGCCTATTGCTGCGGCATCTACGGGCTGCGCCCCACCGCCGGCATCACCCCCGCCTACAACCCCAGCCAATTGGCCGAACGGCCGATCGTGTCGCAGATGTCGTCGGTGCAGGGGCCGCTGGCCCGCTCGGTCGAGGATATCCGCATCGCGATGCAGGCGCTGGCCCAGCCCGACCCACGCGATATCTGGCAGGTGCCGCTCAGCACCCTGTTCGATGCACCGCTGGAACACCGCCCCTGCAAGGTCGCCATGCTGGCCGAGACCGATGAAAGCCAGGTCGATCCGGAGGTCACCGCCGCGATCCGCCAGGCCGGCGCCATCCTGGCCGAGGCCGGCTATCAGGTCGAAGAAGTGCAGACCCCCTCGTTCCACGAGGCGATGCAGTTCTGGCGGCTGATCCTCGGCAACGAGATGCGCGGCGGGCTCTATCAGCTGATGTTGAAGAACGGCGACGAGAAGCTGAAGAAATCCATGGCCCTGATGCTGGAGGGCGTGCCGGTGCTCGAGGGGCGGGAGGAATTCCTGCAGGCCTTCGCCAAACGCTCCACCCTGCTGCGCCAGTGGCAGATGTTCTTCGCCGACTATCCCATCGTGCTGACGGCGATGACCTGGATCAAACCCTATCTGGACGATCTGGATGTGATCGACGGCACCGACTCCGACTGGTACTTCCGCGCCCATGGCCCGATGATGGGCACGCCGACGCTGGGGCTGCCTGGCCTGTCGGTGCCGGTGGGTACGGTGCCGGGCGTGCCGATGGGGGTGCAGCTGATCTCCGACCGCTACGGCGACCGCCGCCTGCTGGAGGCCGGCGCGGTGCTGGAACGCGCCATCGGCGCCACCCTGCCGATCGACCCGCGCGGCTGATCCGGCAAGACGGGCTTTCGCCCCAGCGCGCGCCCACCTTCCGGGGCGCGCGTTTGCTGTGCCGGCGGGGCAATCGCTGCTCTGGCCTGCCGCCCGGTTGCTCAGACCAGCACGAAGGATCGGATCAGCACCTGTTCCTGCGGCCGCACCACCTCGACCGAGCCGACGAACACCCGCGTATTCAGCCAGGCGCAGGGGCCTTCCGGCGCCTCGACAAAGATGCGGGACCGGGAGTATTGCAGCCCGCCATCGGCATCGTAGGTCAGAAGCGCGAGGTTGCGGATCTCGATCACCGAGCCGTCGCTGGCCTGCATGTGATAGATCGCCTCCAGCTCCTTCACCCCGTCGGGGCGTTCGCGCTGCAGATCGAACCCGCCGGGCAGCACCACCCCCTCGAAAGGCCGTGGATCATCGCTTTCCGGCGCCAGTGTCCCCTGGAACCGCCCGCCGGTGATCGGCACCACGTTGCGCCCGCCGAAGGGGCCCGGCCCATGCACCCGGGTCGGGGCGATATCGACATGGGCCTGCCAGCAGGGCAGCAGGCGCAGCTGATCGGCGGGAAAGTCGGGGGGCATGGGCGGCTCCGCTCTGGCAGATAAGATCACCGCGCCAGCAAAGCCAGCCTCCCCCCGGGATGCAAGGCCGGAACGTCAGGAGACGGACCGGCCCCGGAACACCCCGCGCCTCAGAACGCGCCCGGCGCGCATTGCAGGCAGACCAGCCCGGCATCACGCCAGAAATCGACCACCGCGCTGCGGTCGTCCACCACCAGCCAGGGCCGGAAGCCGTCGGCGCGCATCCGGTCGAGCAGATGCGATTTCACATCCGGATCCGACCAGGCATCGGCCCCCTCGGGACGCAGATAGATACCGTCATAGCCAAGACCGGCGCGCGCCAGCCAGTCCTCGGTCCGGTGCTGCCAGCCCGCCGGCCGGCCGGAGCAGAGGACAATCCCCTCGCCCGACGCCCGCAGCCGGGTCAGCAACCGCGCCACCGGTTCGATCACCGCGGTGTCATGCATCGCATCGTGGAAGGCATCCCAATGCTTGTCCTCGCCATGCACCAGATGCCCGAGCCGATCAGCATCGAATTCCGCCAACGTGCCGTCGATATCGAAAACCACGCAATCCATCATCAGTCCTTTCGTCAGTCTTCCGTCCCAGGCCGCGGCCAGAGGCGTTCGGCCCAGAGCCCCGGGCCGGGGGTAAACAGGATCGGCGCCGCGTTGGCCGCCCGGGGTCCGTGTTCGCTGCCCCCGGTCAGCCGGCGCACCGCGCGGATGGTGCCGGAATGGGCCACCAGCACCGGCAGCCCGCCGCGCGGGTCCTGCAGCGCAAAGCGCAGCGCCGCCGCGACCCGGGCCAGCATGTCGGCCCAGGCCTCGCCCGCCTCCGGCGTCGCCTCACGGGGGATCATCTCCGCCAACGGCCGGCCCTCCAGCCGGCCCCAATCGCGTTCGCGCAGCCCATCGACGACACTGCGCGGCAGGCCGGGGAAGGCCAGCGCCGCGGTTTCCCGCGCCCGCGCCTGCGGGCTGACGAACAACAGCGGCGTCTCGGGCCAGTCGATCCCCGCCAGCGCCGCGGCCTCGGCCCGGCCCCTGTCGGTCAGCTGCGCCTCCAGCCGGCCGACGATCAGACCGGCGCGGTTGGCATCGGTCTCGCCATGGCGGATCAGGACGAAGGCCCGGTCCGGCAGCAGGATCCCCGGCACGGTCACAGCGTCACCTTCTCGTGGAAAAACACCTCCGCCCCGGTGCGGTCTACCACCAGGTAGTCCTCCGGCAGGGTGCAGAACAGCGGCGCATAGCGTTTCGCCCCCAGCCGCCGCACCAGCGCCAGCTGATCGCCCAGCGGCGGATGGACGTTCCAGCGGGTGAAATGGCCTCCGGGATGGGCGCAGATGGCGCGGGCATGCGCCGTCATATGACCGGTGAAGACCACGTGGAAATCGCGGCCCAGACGGCCCTCATCCCGCGCGGCCTTCACCAGCGTCCAGGCCATGCCGCCATCCGCGTTGGGGGTGTCGCAGATCAGGAAGCGCGCCTTCGGATCGAAGGGTCGCTCCAGCAGAGGGCGTATGGCACCGGCACTCTCGGCGATGCCGGCCTCCGGTCCGGCGGCAAGCGCCATGGCGACGACATCGCGGCAGGTGTCGTCCAGCCGCACGTCGCCCTGCTCCATCAGATGCAAGGCCAGCTCTCCGGCCCGGCCCGAGGGCGGCACCGGCAGCAGCACCGTCCCGTCGAGCCCGGCCAGCAGCGCATCCAGATCGGTCCTGCGCTGCGCCTGCGTCACATCGTCGAGGTGGTAGGAGGCGTCGATCAGCGCGGTGTCCGCCGCCGGCGGTTCGTCGAAGCCGAACCAATGGGATTCCTCCGACCAGTCGCCGGAATAGAACAGCCCGCCGCCCAGGTCGAAATGGAACCAGACACCGCCTAGGGCATGGCCGTTGCGGCCCGTCGTCAACCGCACACCTTCGATCTCGATCTGACCGCGCCCGGGAATTTCGCGCACCTTCGCCCCTGGCGGCAGCGACCGCGCGGTGATCGCGGTGGTATAGATCGGCAGGCCGGCGCCGATCGCATGGGCGGCACCACCGATGTGATCGACGTGATCGTGACTGATGAAGACCGCATCCGCCCCCTCCAGCCAGGCCGGATCGAAGGGAGAGCTCGCCTCCGGCCCATGGCCGCAATCCAGCAGCCAGACGCGGCCCCGATGGGTCAGCCGCAGACAGGCCGGCCCCTTGTCGCCGACGCCCGAAAGCACCTCGATCTCAGCCATGTGCCGCCTCCGCCGCAAAGCCCCAGGGCTGGCCGATGGTCAGCCCGAGAGAGACCCCCTGCCGCACCCGCGCGGTGCTGAAGGCCACCAGATCGAGCCCGCCTTCGGCCACCAGCCGCAGCCGGAACCGCCCGCCCAGATAGGTGCATTGCCGCACCTCGGCGCGCAGTGCGCCCTCTTCGCCCAGCGTGATATCCTCGGGTCGGATGCACAGCCGGTCGGGCCCTGCCACCCGGGCGCGGGCAGAAACCTCCTGCCCCAGCAGCCGCACCCGCGCGCCACCCTCGCCAGCGGGGCCGCAGGGCTCCACCGGCACCACCGCGCCATCGCCAACGAAGCCCGCGACAAAGGCGTCGGCGGGTTCGCTATAGAGCACCTCGGGCGTGGCGAATTGCCGGATCCGGCCGCCATCCATCACCGCCACCCGGTCGGCCATCGCCATCGCCTCGGTCTGGTCATGGGTGACATAGACCATGGTGGCGCCGGTCCGTTCGTGGAAGGCGGCGAACGCCTCCTGCATCGTCGCGCGCAGCGACAGGTCGAGGTTGGCGAGCGGTTCGTCCAGCAACACGGCGGAGGGATCGGCGACCAGACTGCGCGCCAAGGCCACCCGCTGCCGCTGCCCGCCCGACAGCGCCGCCGGCATCCGGTCGGCATAATCCGTCAACCCGGTCATCTCCAGCGCGGCGGCGACGCGCGTGCGCCGCTCTGCCCGCGAAAACCCGCGCACTTCCAAAGGATAGGCGACATTGCGTGCCACGCTCATATGCGGCCAGAGCGCATAGGACTGGAACACGATGCCCATGTTCCGCTCCTCCGGCGGCAACAATTTCCCGGTCCGAGCCGAGGCGACGAGAGCACCGTCAACCGCGATCTCGCCTTCGGTCGGCGCCTCGAAGCCCGCCAGCAGGCGCAGCAGCGTGGTCTTGCCGCAGCCCGAGGGGCCGAGGAGCGCGACGAATTCGCCGTCGTGAAAGGTGGCGGACACATCGGCCAGCGCCACATGGCTGTCAAAACGCTTGCCAAGCGCCGTCAATGTCAGTTCTGCCATGGCACAACTCCCTTGGGCAGGCGGCGGGAGGCGAGCTGGATCGCGCCCATCAGCACGATCACCACCCCCACCACCGCGACGGAGACAGCCGAGGCCATCACCGTTTCGCCACTGTCTTCGAGGTTGAAGATCACCACCCCCAGCGTCTCAGTCCCCGAGGACCAGAGCAGCGCGGAAACGGTCAATTCGTTGAAGGCGGTCAGAAACACCAGAATGGCGCCAGCCGCCGCCGCCGGCGCGGTCAAGGGCAGAATGATCGTCCGCAACCGCTTGCCCAGGCTGGCGCCGGCCGATTGCGCGGCCTCCTCCATCGCCGGATCGAGCTGCGCCAGCGCCGATTGCACCGGCCGCAGCATCACGGTGAAGAACCGCGCGATATAGGCGATGAAGATGATCCAGATGGTGCCGTAGAGCGTCAGATCGGTGAGCGGCAGGTTGATGAACAGAAGGATGCAGGCGATCGCCAGCACCACGCCCGGCAGCGCATAGGGCAGATCCACCAACAGGTCGAAGGTACGGCTCAGCCGGCTGGGACGGCGCAGCATGATCCAGGCCAGCGGCAGGCAGATCGCCATCAGCACCACCGCCGCGCCGGTCGCCAGCAGGAAGGAATTGCGAAATGCCCGCGCCGTCACCGGCTGGCGGAACAGCGCCTCGTACCAACCGCCGAAGCTCATGGTCTGCCACGACAGCGGCACGCCATAGGCCGGCACCAGAGAGGTCGCAGCCAGCGCCAGCAACGGCAGCACCAGAATGGCCAAGATCACCAGCCACAGCACCAGCTCCACCGGCAACCGCAGCTGCTTCAGGCTGATCTCCAGCGGCCGGTTGGCCAGACCGATCAGCCCATAGGCACGCCGGCGCAGGAACAGCCGGTTCAGCACCACGCCGGCCAGCGCCACCACGCCGATCAGCAGCGCCAGAACCGCCACCTCGGTCAGCACCGACGTGCCCATGCCCGCCAGCCGCTGATAGATCAGCGTCGGCAGGGTGGAATAGCCGGCCGGAATCCCCAGCATCGCCGGAATACCGAAATTCCCCAATGCCGTGACAAAGGCCATGGCGGTGCCGGCGGCCAGGCTCGGCACGCTCAGGGGCAGCACCACCTGCCACCAGAGCCTGAGCCCGCGCGCACCGGCGATCCGCGCCGCCTCGACCGCCTCGGGCGGGATGGCGCGCAAACCGGCGCGCAGGGTCAGAAAAACGATGGATGTATGCTGGATACCCAGAAGAACCGCGATGCCCAGCGGCGAATGCAGCGGCTGCGGCGATCCCAGAGGCGGCGCCAGCCCGATCGTCTTCAGCAGCACGGACGACGGCCCCATCACCTGTGTCCACGCCAGGGCGGTGATCTGCGGCGGGATCATCATCGGGATCATCAGGCAAAAGACCAGCGCCCCCTTGGCGCGGATATCGGTCAGTGCCACCAGAAAGGCAAATGCCCCGCCGAGGAGCATCGAAAGCACCGTGCCGACGCCGGCAGTGAAGATCGAATGCCACAGGGCAGCCTGCGTCGTCGGCCGCGCCAGCACCTCGACCAACGGCGCCAGCGTCAGCCCGTCGGGGCCGCTGACGCCCTCGATCAGCAGCCGCGCGACGGGGGCCAACGTCAACAGGATCGCCAACCCCATCAAGGCGGAGAGCAGCCAGTCGTCCGACCGGCTGCCCCCCCAGTTGCGCGCCAGAGACTGGCTCATTTCACACCGAAGATCTCGGCGAAGCGGGTCTTGTTGGCCTCGGCATTCGCCAGCGCGGCCGCCGGGTCGAAGTCCATCAGCTTGATCTGATCGCGCGCCGGAAAGCCCTCGGGCATGTCCAGACCGTCACGCGCCGGGATATAGCCCATGTCGACGACCAGCTTCTGGCCTTCCTCGCTCAGTACGAAATCGACGAATTTCTCCGCCGCCGGCACGTTCTTGGCGGTGGACATGATCGCCACCGGCTCGGTCACATAGGACACGCCCTCGGTCGGGAAGACGAATTTCACCGGCGAACCCTTGGCCATGTTGCGGATCGCCAGGAAGTCGACGACCATGCCATAGGGTTTCTCGCCCGAGGCGACGGCCTTGAAGGTGCCGCCATTGCCGCCCTCGGCCCGCGCCTTTTCCGCCGCCAGCTTTTCGTAGAAATCCCAGCCCAGATCGGGGTTGCCGGTCAGCGTGGCCAGATGGATCAGCGCGGCCCCGGAATAGAGCGGCGAGGGCATCGCGATCATGCCGTCCATGCCGTCGCCGGCCAGATCGGCCCAGGCCACCGGTGCCTTGGCCGCCCCGGTGTTATAGACGATGCCGGTGGCGATCAGCTTGGTCGAATAGTAATAGCCCTCGGCGCTGTAGAGCGCGTCGTCATAGGCCGTGGCTTCCGGCGACTTATAAGCCATCAGCTGGCCCTTCTGCGCCATGCCTTCCATGGTCACGGAATCGGCGATCAGCAGCACGTCGGGCTGCGGCGCGCCGGCCTCGATCTCGGCGGTCAGGCGGGCCATCAGCTTGGTGGTACCGTCGCGGACCCATTCCACCTCGATATCCGGGTTGGCAGCCATGAAGGCATCAACTGTCTGCTGAGCATCCGCATTCGGCTGCGAGGTGTAGAGGGTCAGGGTTTCAGCCTGGGCACCGAAGGGCACGGCCAGGGCGAGGAGAGCGGCGAAGCGCAGTTTCATCAGGAACTCCTATGTCCATATCTGCCTTTCGTTCGAAAGCCTCTCGATGGCCTCCGGCGAATGCCCCCCGGCTACAGAGACTGCGTGACAGCTTCGTGACACTCTGAAGGAATGCCCAAAAATAAAGTTCTTTGCAGCTTTCGCAGGGCGGGCTAGGCATGATGAAGACCCACATCCATTTTCGAAGGAAAACAACATGTCCGCCCCGGAACTGGCCCGCCGCCGCGACAGGATCGTCAATCTGCTGTCGATCCACGGCCCGTTGTCGGCCGCCGATCTGGCCGGGCGGCTCGGGGTGTCGGTGCAGACCATCCGCACCGATCTGCGCGAACTGGACGAACAGGGCGTGATTCGCCGCCGCCATGGCGAGGCCAGCCTCAGCCAGCGGTCGGAGAACATCGGCTACCAGCCCCGGCTGGCGATCGCGCGCGACGAAAAGGGCCGGATCGGCCAGGCGGTGGCGGAGCTGATCGAGGATGGCAGTCGGCTGGCGCTCGGCACTGGCACCACCGTCGAAGAAGTCGCCCGCGCCCTGACGCGGCGTGACAATCTGATGGTGGCCACCAACAACATCCACGCGGTCCTGGCGCTGCGCGCCGCCCCGGGGCTGACCCTGCATCTCGCCGGCGGCAAGGTGCGGATGCGCGATCTCGACATCATCGGCGCCGACAGTCAGGATTTCTTCGGCCAGTTCCGGCTGGACGTGGCGATCTTCAGCTGCGGCGCCCTGTCCGAAATCGGCGAGGTGATGGATTTCACCCCGGAGGAAATTCGCGCCCGCCGCGCCATCGCCGGCTGCGCCGACCGCAGCATCCTGATCCTCGACAGCACCAAGATCGGCCGCCCCGCGCCGCTCAAGCACGGGCATCTGTGGGACTACGACGTGGTGGTTCATGCCGGCAGCCTGCCCGAGACCACCCGCGCCGCCTGCACCGCCGCCGATTGCCGGCTGATCCCGGTCTGACCTCCGGTCCGCCGCCTTCCCCGCTGCGGCCAAGGTTTCACCATCCCGTCACCGAAGCGTCACCCCGCCGTTACCCGAGGGACCCAGAGCCTCCGCCATGAACGCGTCTCAGGAGGTTTCCATGTCCCGTCTCACCCGCCGCGGCTTCCTCGCCCGCAGCTCCGCCCTGGCAGCGGCCGCCGCCGTCTCTCCGGTCATCGTGTCCCGCGCCCGGGCCAACCCCGGCCCCGGCCAGCTGGCCATGGTATCGGTCGCCCCGAACCCGCGGGGCAGCATCGAGAAGCTCTATCTGCTGAAGGGCGATCCGCTCGCCGGGCCGATCACCACCATCCTGGCCGAAGACGGCGCGGCGGAACCGGCCCGTGCCCTGCCCGACGGCACCCGGCGGGTGCTGCGGCTGATGCACTACAACGATATGCACAACCATATGACCGACCTGCACCCCAAGCGTGGTGATACCCACCGGCTGGCGCAGATGGTGCAGCAGGTCAACGCCGCCAAGGCTGCTGCCGCCGACGATGAAATCGTGCTGTTCCTGTCCGGCGGCGACGATCACACCGGCTCGGTCTTCGACGAGCTGCTGGGCTGGAGCCCGGAGGAGTTCGTCGCCGATGCCGGTTATCGCGCCGCCTCCGCCGCCGGCGTCGATCTCGCCGTTCTGGGCAACCATGAATTCGACCGCGGCGCCGCCCAGCTTAAGATCGGTCTCGACCGCGACGCCGCCTTCCCGGTCCTCTCGGCGAATGTGCACAGCTCCGCCCATATCGCGCGGGACGTCGATTACACCCCCGCCGCCGTGGCCGAGGTGAAGGGGCTCCGGATCGGCTTCATCGGCCTGACCACCGCCATCGACACCCGCACCGGCATGGAAAGCGATCCGACCCTCGCCGTCGCCAGCCCGGTGGAAAGCGCCGCCAACCTCTACAAGGCGGTCGAGGCGGTCTCCGACGTGGTGGTGATCCTGTCGCACTGCGGTTATGGCCGCGGCATGCATAAATCCGGCAAGGCCGCCGCCGCCCGGCTGATCGGCGAGGGCGATTTCGACATCGCCGACGCCATCGGCCCGATGTCCGAAAAACCCGTGGTGCTGATCGGCGGCCATTCCCACACCGCGCTGAACGCCGAGGGGATCGACGCCGACAACATGGTTGCCGGGCTGCTGCTGACCCAGGCCAAGGCCAACGGCCAGTTCCTGGGCGAGATCGCCATGTCGGTCGCCAAGGGCCAGGGCCGCGATCAGTGGTTCTCCAGCGTGGCGCTGCACCCGGTCAAGCGGCGCGACGACCGGCTGAAGCCCGGCGACGACGGCTATGACCGCGCCGAACACGACGGCGATTACGATGCCGGGTTCGAGGCGCAGGTGATGGCCCCGATGATCGCGGCGCTCGACGGCAAGCTCTCCGAGGTGATCGCAGAGGTCGCCGACGACACGCTTGTCTCCACCCCCCGCACCGTCGCCGACCGCTATGTCGGCGAGGTCGCCATCGGCAACCTGATGAACGATACGCTGGTCAAACGCTCCGCCAGCTTCCCCGGCGGGCCGGTCGACTTCTCGCTGTTCAATGCCACCGGCCTTGCCCGGGGCATCGACAAGGGGCCGCTGACCTTCCGCGAATGGTTCGACGTGATGCCCTATGCCGATGTGATCGACGTCGCCACCCTGACCGGCGCCCAGATCCGCGACATGCTGACCTCGAACGCCCGACGCATCCTGCGGCCCGAAGAGGTCGCCGGCACCGATCTGACCGGTTTCGTGTCGCGCGGCTTCCTGCATTTCTCCTCCGGCATCCGCTACCGGATCGCGCTCGGCGCCTCGGCGGCCGACGCCCGGGCGGTGGACATCACCCTGAACGGCACGCCGGTCGAGGAGCTTCTGGATCAGAGCTTCACCATGGCCTTCAACAGCTACATCTCGCTTGGCGCCTTCGGCGAGACCTGGAACGGCAAGCCGATCGGCGGCGGCGTCGCCGGCGAGATCCCCAGCTTCGACGTGCGCGGGCTGCCCTGGAACCACACCGGGCTGGTCTATCGCAACGAGCTGATCGCCGCGCTGCGCGAGATCGGCACCATCTCCGAGACCACCGGCGTGGTGCTGGACGGCCGCCTCGCCCTCGCCTGATCCAAACAGCGTGCGGGGCGCCTGATCCTGGCGCCCCGCTCTTTCCTTCTTCTCTGCAAAATACTCCGGGGGAACGGCCGCAGGCCGTGGGGGCAGAGCCCCCCCCTCACACCACCAGCTGGAACAGCATCCCGGCCATCACCGCGCCCAGCAGCCCCAGCCCGAGATAAAGCGCGAAGACCCTTGGCTTCACCAGCGACCAGACCGCCGCCATCGCCGGGATCGAACTGACCGCGCCCGCGATCATGAAGGCCATGGCAGCCCCCGCGCTCATCCCCTGCCCGATCAGCCCCGCCAGCAACGGCGGCGCCACGTAGGAGTTCAGATAGGCCGGCATCCCCACCAGCGCGGCGATCCCGATGGCCCCGAGGCCGTCACCGCCGACGAGCTGCGCGATCAGCTCGGCCGGGACATACTGCACCAGCAGGGCCTCGAGCACATAGGCCAGCGCCAGCCACTTCAGCAGGAACACCCCGTTGCCGACACATTCCGCCCGGAAGGTCTGCCGCCGCGGCGCCTCGCTCCAGAACCGCCAGACCGGCTTGCCGCCCGGCTTCGGCCCGCCACAGCCGCAGCCGCTGCGCGGCGCCTGTTTCAGCGGGCTGGCCAATGCACCGCTTCGCATCAGCACCTTGACCGCGAAGCCTCCGAACAGGCCCAGCGCCACCGCGGCCACCGCCTTGCCCACCGCGAAGGGCCAGCCCAGGGCGCCTGCGGTGATCAGCAGCGTCGGCGGATCGATCAGCGGCGAGGACAGCCAGAAGGCCATCACCGCCGACAGGGGCGCGCCCAACGCCAGCAGCCCGGCGATAAACGGGATCACCTGACAGCTACAGAAGGGAGCCAGCCCGCCCAGCAGCGCCGCAAAGGCGATCATCCTGATCTCCCGCCCCTCGAAGGCGCGCGCCACCATCACCTCGGCCCCGGTGGCCTTGAGATAGGCCAGCAGCAATACCGCGATGACGATATACTGCGCCGTCCCGGCCAATGCGCGGGCGGCGAACACCACCGTCTCGCGCAGATTGGCCGGGTCCAGCACCGCAACCGCCGCCAGCAGCAGCACGATCCCCGCCCAGGGCGTTCTCAGCGCACCCAACAGCGCCGGCATCATGGCCCGGCCGGTGCCGCCGGACCGTTCTTGCGTTGTCTCAGCCATCGTTCGCCGCCTTTTTCTCGGTGTCGGCGCAGCATTCGCTCAGAATGAAGTCCGCCAGATGTCTCAACGTGTCGTAGCGCGCCCGGTTGATCACCGAGCGCCCCTGCTTTTTCTGTGCCACCAGCTCACCGGCGGCGAGGAACTTCAGATGATGCGCGAGCGTCGAGGGGGCGATGCCGGTGCGGTCCTGAATTTCGCCCACCGTCAACCCCGCCTCCCCCGCGCGCACCAGCGTCTTCAGCACCTTCAGCCGGGCCTCCGAGCCCATCGCGGCAAAACCCTGCGCGGCTTCTTCCCACATCTGCGTCTCCATATCACTATAAAACTAGTTATTTCGAATCATTGCAACCGGTCAACCCCTTTTCCGACACCGCGGCATCAACGCTGTTTCGGGCCAAGACCCAGAGGGAAATGCGCAGCGCGGGAGTGACGGCGCGTTTTCCCCTGAGGACCCGCATCCCGGTTATATCCAGTTTACAGGCCACTTAGGTCCAACCTATTCTGCGGCCATGACCATCGCCGTCGAAACCTTCTTTCTCACCCCCGGAGCGCCGGGCACCCTGCAGGCGCAGGTGCAGCAAATGATCGCCGAGGGCATCCTGTCCGGCCGGTTTCATGTCGGCGAGAAACTGCCCTCCTCCCGCCGGCTGGCGACGCATCTGGGGGTCAGCCGGATCACCGTGACCCTCGCCTATACCGAGCTGGTGGCGAATGATTACCTCTCCGCCCGCGGCCGGTCGGGGTATTACGTCTCAGAAAACGCGCCGGTTCCGCCGGTCTACACCCCGCACCCCCGCGCCGCCGATACGGTGGACTGGTCGCGGGCGCTGGTGCAGCGGTTCACCGGCGGCGACACCCCCAGCAAGCCCGACGACTGGCGCGCCTTCCGCTATCCCTTCATCTACGGTCAGGCCGATCCGACGCTGTTCGATCACGCCAACTGGCGCCAATGCGCCCTGCGCGCACTGGGGCAGAAGGATTTCGCGGCGATGACGGACGATTACGTCGACCGCGACGATCCGCTGCTGGTGGAATATATCGCCCGCCACACCCTGCCCCGCCGCGGCATCTCGGCCCGGCCGCAGGAGATTCTGATCACGCTCGGGGCGCAGAATGCGCTCTGGCTGACCTCACGGATGCTTTTGAACCGCCGGCGCCAGGCGGTGATCGAGGATCCCTGCTACCCGGCGCAGCGCGATCTGCTGACCCATTCGGGCTGCCGGCTGGTGCCGGTGCGGGTCGATGCCGACGGGCTGCCCCCCGAGGCGATCCCCGAGGGCACCGACCTGATCTTCACCACCCCCAGCCACCAGTGCCCGACCACCGCGACCATGCCGCTCCACCGCCGGCAAGCGCTGCTCGCCCGCGCCCGCGGGCTCGATGCGCTGGTGGTCGAGGACGATTACGAATTCGAGATGGCTTTTCTCGCCGCCCCCTCGCCGGCGCTGAAATCGCTCGATACCGACGGGCGGGTGATCTATGTCGGCAGCTTCTCGAAATCGCTGTTTCCGGGTCTGCGGTTGGGTTACATGGTCGGGTCCGAGGCCTTCATCCGCGAGGCCCGGGCGCTGCGTGCCGCGATGCTGCGCCACCCGCCCGGCCATATCCAGCGCACCGCCGCTTATTTCCTGTCTCTGGGCCATTACGACAGCCAGATCCGCCGCATGGGCCGCGCCCTGCACGAGCGCCGCCGGGTTCTGGAAGCGGCGATCGCCGCCGAGGGGCTGACCATCGCCGGCCGCGGGGTCTATGGCGGTTCCTCGCTGTGGATGCAGGCGCCAGAGGGTGTCGACAGCGCCCGGCTGGCCGCCCGGCTGCAGGCCGACAGTGTTTTCATCGAGCCCGGCGCCCCCTTCTTCGCCGGCCCCGAGCGACCGTCGCGCTTTTATCGTCTGGGCTATTCCTCGATCCCGACGGCGCGGATCGGCGAGGGCATCGCCCGGATCGCCGCCGCCACCCGGGCATCGCGCCGGGAGACGGCGGCCCAGTGAAAGCCCGTGAGGGATCAGCGACAACCCGAGTGCTCTTCCGCAATCGGAGGCGCATCTGGCAGACCTCCTGCCCGGGGGCTTTGCCCCCAGACCCCCAGGAAATCTAAATCCAGAAAAAGAAGGGGGGTGAGCGGCGCGGGGACAAACGGTCCAGTGGACCGTTTTCATCTGCGAACGCGGCGCGCCCCGAGGAAGCCCCCCGGAAACGCATTCAGCCATGACAGCGCGACAGAGGGCCGGCACGGTGGAGACCCCAGGAAAGCCCCTCGGCACAAAAAGGCGCGGGAGCGGCTGCGCCTAGCCTAGACAAGCAATCTGTTTGCGCTTCGCAGGACACCGTTGCGCAGACACGATGTCAGTGCGCCGCCTTTCCGCGTCGCACCGTCCCATCGAGGGCACGCAGAATTGCCCGACCGGCGTTCTCCCCATCGCCGCATCCCCAGCGGAGACCATGGCCCCCCTCCCCTCTGCGTATCCGCTTCGGTCGCCATCGGGGCGCGTCCCTGAAGTGGCCCTATCTGCCCCCGGCGTCTGGCCCTACCGGCGACCCCGCGTGGCGGTCACCATCGCCGCGACCGTAACGGGAGAGATGGCAAGGGGGGAGACCAGCCATGAGAATGACCACGGAAGAGGCGTTCGTGAAGGTGCTGCAGCGGCATGGCATCGACCAGGCCTTCGGCATCATCGGCTCGGCCTTCATGCCGATTTCCGATCTGTTCCCGAAGGCCGGGATCAGGTTCTGGGACTGTGCCCACGAGGGCTCCGGCGGGATGATGGCGGATGGCTATACCCGCGCCACCGGCCGGATGAGCATGATGATCGCCCAGAACGGCCCCGGCATCACCAATTTCGTCACCGCGGTGAAGACCGCCTATTGGAACCATTCACCGCTGTTGCTGGTCACCCCGCAGGCGGCGAACAGGACGATGGGACAGGGCGGATTTCAGGAGGTCGAGCAGATGGCCGCCTTCAGGGATATGGTCGCCTATCAGGAGGAGGTACGCGACCCGTCCCGCGTGGCGGAGGTGCTGAACCGGGTGATCCTTCAGGCCAAACGCGCCAGCGCGCCGGCGCAGATCAACATGCCGCGCGATTTCTGGACCCAGGTGATCGATATCGAACTGCCCGAGATCGTCGACTTCGAACGCCCCGGCGGCGGCGAGGCGGCACTGGACAGCGCCGCGCGACTGCTGTCAGAGGCGAAATTCCCCGTCCTCCTCAATGGGGCCGGCGTGGTGCTGGGCGACGCGATCCCGGCCACCATGGCGCTGGCCGAGCGGCTCGATGCGCCGGTCTGTGTCGGCTATCAGCACAACGACGCCTTCCCCGGCGGCCATCCGCTCTTTGCCGGGCCGCTGGGTTATAACGGTTCCAGGGCGGCGATGGAGCTGATCGCCAGAGCCGACGTGGTGCTCTGCCTCGGTACTCGGCTCAATCCCTTCTCGACCCTGCCGGGCTATGGCATCGATTACTGGCCCAAGGACGCCGCGATCATCCAGGTCGATATCAACCCCGACCGCATCGGCCTCACCAAGACGGTCACCACCGGCATCGTCGGCGATGCGAAAAAGGTCGCGACCGCGATCCTTCACAAACTGGCGGAGGCGGCCGGCGACGACGGCCGGGAGGCCCGAAAGGCCCTGATCGCGCAGACCAGATCGGCCTGGGCGCAGCAGCTTGCCTCGATGGACCACGAAGACGACGATCCCGGCACCAGCTGGAACGCCCGTGCTCGCGCCGACAAGCCCGACTGGATGAGCCCGCGCATGGCCTGGCGCGCGATCCAGTCGGCGTTGCCGCGCGAGGCGATCATCTCTTCCGACATCGGCAACAACTGCGCCATCGGCAATGCCTATCCCTGCTTCGAAGCGGGGCGGAAATACCTTGCGCCCGGACTGTTCGGCCCCTGTGGCTATGGCCTGCCGGCCATCGTCGGCGCCAAGATCGGCTGCCCGGACGTGCCGGTGGTGGGGTTCTCCGGCGACGGCGCCTTCGGCATTGCGGTCACCGAGCTCACCGCCATCGGCCGGGGCGAGTGGCCGGCGATCACCCAGGTGGTGTTCCGCAATTACCAATGGGGGGCGGAGAAGCGGAATTCGACGCTCTGGTATGACGACAATTTCGTCGGCACCGAACTGGACACCCAGGTTTCCTATGCCGGGATTGCCCGCGCCTGCGGGCTGCAGGGCGTGGTCGCCCGCACGATGGAGGAGCTGACGGCGGCACTGGCCCGGGCGATCGAAGACCAGATGACGCATGGCAAGACCACGCTGATCGAGGCGATGATCAACCAGGAACTGGGCGAGCCGTTCCGCCGCGACGCGATGACGGCGCCGGTGGCGGTGGCCGGGATCGATCCGGACGACATGGCCCCGCAGCAGGTCTGAGCCGGAGGGGAGGCCCGGGGCGCACAGCGGCGGCAGCGCAAATTTCTTCGAAGAAATTTGTCCGGAATTTGCAAAATTCCGGGTCCGGCCGCGGCGCCGTACCCGGTCTATCCCAGCGCCAGCGTCACCACGGTGGCGGCCACGATATCCTCCACCGTCGCCCCCCGGCTGAGATCGCAGACCGGGCGGCGGAACCCTTGCAGGATCGGTCCCAGCGCCCGGGCGCCGGCCAGTTCCTGCGCCAGCTTATAAGCGATATTGCCGGCATCGAGATCGGGAAAGACAAGAACATTGGCATCGCCCGTCCCCATCCCCTTCACCGCCGCCACCCGCGGGTTGAGCGCCGCGTCCCCCTGCAGCGGGCCGGCGAACCCAGTCGCCTCCGCCGCCGCGCGCACCTTGTCGACGGAGGCGCCCGCCCCGCTCGACCCGGTGGAGAAGGACAACAGCGCCACCCGCGCCGCGCCCAGCAGCGCCCGGCCGGTGGCGGCCGAGGCGCGGGCAATATCAGCCAGCTCCTCCGGGTCCGGGTCCACGTTCAGCCCGCAATCGGCAAAGATCAGCTCCCGCCCGTCGGGGAAGATCATCAGAAAGAAGGACGAGGCCGTGCGCACCCCCTCGGCCGGCCCGATGGCAAGGCTCGCGGCCTCGATCACCTTTCTGCTCGGCGCCACTGCACCGGCGACCATCGCATCGGCCTCGCCCGCGGCGACCATGGCGGCGGCGCGGATCAGCGGGCGCGCCAGCATCCGGTCTGCCAGCGCCGGCCGGAGCCCGCGCGCCGCGACCAGAGCCGCGACCTGCGCCGCGCTCGGCGCCGTCGGCGGGACCGGCTCCGCCAGCCCGTCCTCCGCCAGCCGCCGGGCGGCGGCATCGATGCGCGGGTCCTCTCCCAGCTCAGGGAACACCACTCGGGCCCGGCGTGCGCGGGCGGCTTCGAACGCCTGTGTCAGTGCCGACATTCCATCCTCCAGTTCCAGCCGAAGGAGCCAGTCATGAGCGACAACGTCAAGATCAACCGCGGCCTCAAAGGGGTCTATTTCGAACGCTCCGGCGTCAGCGACATCGATGGTGCGCGGGGGGAGCTGACCTATCGCGGCTACTCGATCCACGATCTGGCGACGCAATCGAGCTTCGAGGAGGTCTGCTATCTGCTGATCCATGGGGAGTTGCCCACGGCGGAGGAACTGGCCGGATTCGACGCCCGGCTCAGGGCCGCCCGGGTGCTGCCCGATCCGGTCCATGACATTATCGCCGCCTGCCGCGACGGCCACCCGATGGATGTGCTGCGCACCGCGGTATCGGCGCTCGCGGCGCTGGAGCCTGCCAGCCGCGACACCGGCGAAGACGCCTTCGTCGCCAATGGCATCCGGCTGACGGCGCAGGTGCCGATGATCGTCGCCGCGCATCAGGCGCTTCGCAACGGCCGCGATCCGGTCGCCCCCGATCCGGCGCTGGGGCATGCCGCCAACTGGCTGTGGATGCTGAAGGGCGAGCCGCCGTCAGAGGCCGCCGCCCGGCTGGCGGATGTGGATTTCATCCTGCATGCCGAACATGGCGCCAATGCCTCCAGCTTCGCCGCCCGGGTCACCATCGGGACGGAGGCGAACCTGCACGCCGGCATCGTCACCGCGCTTTCCACCCTTGCCGGCCCGGCCCACGGCGGCGCGGCAGAGGACGTGATGAAGATGGTCCGTGAAATCGGCCGGCCGGAGAACGCCGCCGCCTATGTCCGTGCCAAACGCGCCGCTAAGGAGCCGGTCACCGGTTTCGGCCACCGGGTCTATCGCCGCGAGGACCCGCGCGCCCGACACATGCGCGACGGCGTCCGCCAGCTGGGCGAGGAGATGGGCGCGCCAGAGTGGTACGAGATCCTGCAGGCGGTGGTGGAGGCGATGGCCCCCTATGCCCGCCACGGGCTGAACGTGAACGTCGATTTCTATTCCGGCGTGATCTATCAGCTGCACGACATCCCGATGGACCTCTATGTCCCGATCTTCGCCATCGGCCGGATGCCCGGCTGGGTGATCCAGTGCATCGAACAGCGGCGCAGCAACATCTTGATCCGGCCGCTCACGCTCTATACCGGGCCGGACCCGCGGGCCTATGTGCCGTTGGCGGCGCGCTGATGCAAAAAGCCCCGCCAGAGCGGCGGGGCCATCGGCAAAGGTACAGGACCGCGGCGGTGCGGGTCAGAGCAAACCTGCGTGGGCCATGGCGGCGTCGATGGCGGCCTTGGTGCTGTCTTCCAGCGGCGTCAGCGGCGAGCGAACCTCTTCCCCGCAGAGCCCCAGTTTCGACATCGCGTATTTGGCGCCGACCAGGCCGGGTTCGATGAAGATCGCCTCGTGCAGCGGCATCAGCCTGTCCTGATACTCCAGCGCCAGCCGGTAATCGCCGGCCAGCGTCGCCGCCTGGAATTCGGCGCAGAGCTTCGGCGCGACATTGGCGGTGACCGAGATGCAACCGACGCCGCCATGGGCGTTGAACCCCAGCGCGGTGGCATCCTCGCCCGAAAGCTGGATGAAATCGGCGCCGCAGCTGGCGCGCTGCTGGCTCACCCGCTCCAACTTGCCGGTGGCGTCCTTCACCCCGACGATGCGCGGCAGTTTCGCCAGCTGCCCCATGGTCGCCGGCGTCATGTCCACGACCGACCGGCCGGGGATGTTGTAGATGATGATCGGGATATCGGCGCAGTCGTGCAGCGCGGTGAAATGGGCGATCATACCGCGCTGGGTCGGCTTGTTGTAATAGGGGGTGACGACCAGCGCCGCATCGGCACCGGCCTCGGCCGCGAACTGCACGAAGCGAATCGCCTCGACGGTGTTGTTCGACCCCGCGCCCGCGATCACCGGCACCCGGCCCGCGGCGGCCTTGACCACCTCGGCGATGACGGTCTCATGCTCCTCATGGGTGAGGGTCGGGCTTTCGCCGGTGGTGCCCACCGGCACCAGCCCGCCAGAACCTTCGCCGATATGCCATTCGACCAGGTGTTTGAGCGTATCCAGGTCCAGCTCGCCGTTGCGGAACGGGGTGACGAGGGCCGGCATTGAGCCTTTGAACATGGAAGTGCTCCTTAAAGCGTGGTCGTGGCGGGCGCTGTCCCCGCCGGTCTTGGGGTTTGAACGGTCTGGCACGGGCAGCGGCCCGCCGAACCGGGCCTGCTTCCGCAATTGTGAGTTGATCCGCGCGATGCGTGACTTATCGTCAGAGGCTCTAGCCACGGTTGGGTGAGAAATGCAAGGGATGTCACGCATGCGGGCCAGTGTCGCGCCGTTGCCCGGGAGCCTCGTCGCGGCGCTCCTGATCTGCCTGGCCGTGCTGGCCGGAGGGCGCGACGCCCGAGCCGATGCGGTCGCCGATCTCTCCCAGGGGCTGGAGGCGATGCGCAAGGCCGACTGGGACCGGGCGCTGGCGGTTTCCGGCGCGCGCGGATCGCTGTCGCGCGACATCATCGTCTGGCACTGGCTCAGGGCCGGCAAGGGCAGCGCCGGCGACGTTCTGGTGTTCCTCGACCGCCGCCCCGACTGGCCCGGGCTCGACTGGCTACGCCGCAAGAGCGAGCCGGCCTTCACCGGCGAACCGCCCGAACGCGTGCTGGGCTTTTTCGCCCAGACCCCGCCACAGACCGCCGAGGGCGCCCTGGCCCAGGCGGAGGCGCTGGAGTCCCGGGGCCGCAGCGGCGAGGCCCAGGCCGGTCTGGTGCTGGCCTGGCGAACCCTGCCGATGGGGGCCGGGCTGCAGGCGCTCTATCTCGACCGGCACGGCAAGCTTCTGGCCCCGCATCATCAGGCCCGGCTGGACAGGATGATCTGGGACGGCAATCTGGTCAGCGCCAAGCAGATGCTGCCGCTGGTCGGCGCCGATCAGCGCGCCCTGGCGGAGGCCCGGATCGGCCTGCTGGAACTCGCCCCCGGGGTCGACGGGCTGATCGCCAAGGTGCCCGCCGGGCTGCAGGACGATCCCGGCCTGTCGCATGCCCGGTTCGTCTGGCGCCACCGCAAGGGCCGCAGCGACGACGCCATCACCCTGATGCTGGAGCATTCCACCAGCGCCGCCGAGCTGGGGGAACCTGCCGCCTGGGCACAGCGCCGCCGCTGGCTGGCGCGGGAGAAACTGCGCGACGGCGACGGCGCGCTGGCCTACCGCATCGCCGCGCAGCATCAGCTGACGCCCGAGGCCGGCTATGCCTATGCCGATCTGGAATGGATCGCCGGCTATGCCGCGCTGACCCGGCTCAACGACCCGAAGACCGCGCTGAAGCACTTCCACAACTTCGACGCGGTGGTGGAGACGCCAATTTCCCGGGGCCGCGCCGGCTATTGGCTGGGCCGCACCTATGCCGCGCTCGGCGACAGCGACAGCGCCTATGCCGCCTATGCCAGCGCGGCTGATCAGCAGACCTCCTTCTACGGGCTGCTGGCCGCCGAGAAGATCGGCCGCCCCTTCGATCCCGCCCTGCTCGACCCGCCGGCGCCACCGCCCTGGCGACAGGCGGCGTTTCTCAAATCCAGCGTCGCCGAGGCCGGTCTGCTGCTGCTGGCCGCGGGCGAAACCGACCTTGGCGAACGGTTCCTGACCCATCTGGTCGAAAGCCTCGATCCGGTGCAGGCGGCGCAGATGGGCGCCATGGCGGTGGAGATGGACCGGCCGCATCTGGCGGTGATGATCGCCAAGCGCGCCGCCAGCCGCGGCATCGTGCTGGAGGGCATCTATTACCCGCTGCATCCGGTTGCCGGGCTGGAGTTGCCGATGGCACAGGAGATGACCCTGGCCATCGCCCGGCGCGAAAGCGAATTCGATCCCGGCGTGATCAGCGGCGCCGGCGCCCGCGGGCTGATGCAGGTGATGCCCGCCACCGCCAAGCTGATGGCGACCGAACTGGGCATTCTCGGCGGCCACAGCACCGACCGGCTGACCAGCGACTGGGCCTATAACGCCAAGCTCGGCGCCAATTACCTGGCCAAGCTGGCCGGCGATTTCGATGGCAACGTGGTGCTGATGGCGGCCGGCTACAACGCCGGGCCGCGGCGCCCGGCCCGCTGGATCGAGGAGTACGGCGACCCGCGTGCGCCCGGCGTCGATATCGTCGACTGGATCGAGAATATCCCTTTCGACGAGACCCGCAATTACGTCATGCGGGTGACGGAAAGCCTGCCGGTCTATCGCGCCCGGCTGGGCAAGACACCGCTGCCGATCCCGTTTTCGCAGGAGCTGGCGGGCTCAACCCTTCACGCGTTCGCGCCATAGGGTGAAGAGCCCGGCCCCGACGATCAGCGTGGCGCCGATCAGGATATTGTTGCGCAGGACCTCGCCGAAGATCGTCATCCCCAGGATCGAGGCCCAGACCAGGTGGAAATAGGCGAAAGGCTGCACCGCCCCGGCCTCGGCCACCTCGTAGCATTTGATCAGCAGCCAGTGGCCCAGCACCCCGGTGATGCAGAGCACCGACATCCAGGCCCAGTCCGGCCCGGTCATCGGTTCCCAGAACCAGACACCGAGGGCGGTCATCATCACCGCCCCCGACACGCCGGTCCAGAAAAAGCTGGTCTCGGTCGAATCGCGCCGCGCCGCATAGCGGGTCAGCAATCCGTAAAGCGCGAACATCAGCGCCGAGATCAGCGGGATGATCGCCGCCGGATCGAAGACACCAACCCCCGGTTCCAGAATGATCAGAACCCCGATCAGGCCGATACCGATGGCGCTCCAGCGCCGCCAGCCGACCCGCTCGCCCAGGACCGGCCCTGACAGCGCCGCCACCAGCAGCGGATAGCTGATGAACACCGCCTGGCTGTTGATCAGCCCCAGCAGCGTAAAGCCGTAGATCGCCACGCAGACCTCTCCGGCCAGCAAAAGGCCGCGGAAGATCTGGAGAAACGGCTGCTCGGTCCGCGCCGCCCGGCGCAGGCCGCCGCGCCCGCGGGCCGCCAACACGATGACGAAGGCGGCGAAGAACCAGTAGCGGATCATCACCACCATCCAGGTGTTGTAGGTCCCCGCCAGATGCCGCGAAATCCCGTCCTGCAGGGCGAAGACGATGGTGGAGCCGATCATCAGCAGGATGCCGAGCGGCACGTTGTTGCGTTGCGGGTCGCTCATTGCGGCATCCTTGCCCGGGTCATGTGACGTTTGCGGCCGAAGCCCGGGGCCCGGTCGACGGCAAATCCCGCCGCCTCCAGCCCCCGCCGCACGAATCCCGCGGCGGTATAGGTGGCGGCGGTGCCGCCCGGTGCGGTGTGGCGGGCGACCTCTGCCAGCAGATCGTCGCCCCAGAGCTCGGGGTTCTTCGCCGGGGCGAAACCGTCCAGGAACCAGGCATCCGCCCGCCCCTGCCACTGCGGCAACGTCCGCCGCGCATCACCTTCGATCATCTGGAAACGCAGCGTGTCCAGCGCCACCGCCCCGGTGCCGGTCCAGACCGCCAGAAAGCGCGCCGCCCAGGGCGCCAGATCGGGGAAGGCCTCCAGCGCGCGGGCCATATCCGCCGGCGCCATCGGAAACGCCTCGAACGTGGTGAAGCCGATCGGCCCCTGCTGGCCGCTCTCCTCCCACAGCGCCCAGGCGGAGAGCAGGTTCAGCCCGGTGCCGAAGCCCAGCTCGGCCACATGGAACCCGGGCGCGAACCGCGCCGGCAGGTCGTTGCCTGCCAGGAACACGTGCTGCGTCTCCGCCCGCCCGTTCTGCAACGAGAAGTAAGGGTCGTCGAACCGCGCCGAGACCGGCACGCCACCGTCGCGCCAGGTGAGTTCCGCCCGCTGGTCGGCCATTCCGATTTTCCGTAAGACAGTCCAAGAACGGCGCGACATTGGAGAAAGGCGGCGGCAATGGCAATGGCCGATGTGACGATCTACGGCGCAGGCATCTTCGGACTGGCAACCGCCTGGGCCTGCTGCGCCCGGGGCGCGAAGGTGCGGGTGATCGATCCCCACGGCCCCGGCGCCGGGGCCTCCGGCGGGCTGGTCGGGGCGCTGGCGCCGCATGTGCCGGAGAACTGGAACGACAAGAAGGCCTTCCAGCTCGACAGCCTGTTGATGGCCGAAGCCTTCTGGGCCGGGGTCGAGGCCGCGGGCGGCACCAGCGCCGGCTATGGCCGCACCGGCCGGCTGCAGCCGATCGCCGACGACCGGGCGCTGGAACTGGCCCGTGCCCGCGAGATCACCGCCGCCGATCTCTGGCGGGACCACGCGACCTGGGCAGTGCGCCCGCTGGGCGATTTCGGCCCCTGGGCGCCCCCCTCGCCCACCGGCTTTCTGATCCACGACAGCCTCAGCGCCCGCATGCACCCGCGCCGCGCCTGCGCGGCGCTGGTCGCCGCCCTCAGGGCCAAAGGGGCAGAGATCGTGGCCGAAGGCCCGGTAGAGGGCCTGGTACTCCACGCTACCGGCGCCGCCGGTCTGGCCGAGCTTTCCGCGCATTTCGGCAAGGTGGTGGGCAATGCCGTCAAGGGGCAGGCCGCGCTCCTCGCCTATGATGCCGGCCCCGGAGCGCCACAGCTCTTCGCCGATGCGGTCCATATCGTGCCCCATGCCGATGGCACCCTCGCCATCGGATCGACCAGCGAGCGGGAGTTCGAGGATCCCACCGCCACCGACGCCCAGCTCGATGCCGTCCTCGCCCGCGCCGTCGCCGCGATGCCGGCGCTGGCCGATGTGCCGGTGCTCGAACGCTGGGCCGGGCTGCGCCCCCGCAGCAGGTCGCGCGCACCGATGCTGGGGGCGCATCCGCTGCACCCGGGCCGGTTCATCGCCAACGGCGGCTTCAAGATCGGCTTCGGCATGGCCCCCAAGGTGGCCCAAGTGATGGCCGATCTGATGCTGGAGGGGCGCGATACCATCCCCGAAGGCTTCCGGCCGGAGGCCTCGCTGTGACCGCCCCCCGCCTGACCGCGCTCGATCATCTGGTCCTGACCGTGACGGATATCCACGCGACGGTAGGGTTCTATTCCGACGTGCTCGGCATGCGGGCCGAGGTCTTTCATCCCGCCGACGGCAGCCGCCGTATCGCCCTGCGCGTCGGACCGCAGAAGATCAACCTGCATCCCGCCGCCGCCCCGTTCCAGCCGAAGGCGGCCCACCCCGGTCCGGGCACGGCGGATCTGTGCTTCCTGACCGAGACGCCGCTCACCGACTGGCAGAGCCATCTCGCTGCCCGGGGTGTAACCGTCGAGGAAGGCCCCATCCGCCGCACCGGCGCCGCCGGGCCGATCCTGTCGCTCTACATCCGCGACCCCGACGGCAATCTGATCGAGATCGCGACACCGATCCGCTGACCCGGGCCTGACGCCTCCCCCTTCGATCTGGTCATAAATGTCCTGGGGGTCCGGGGGCAAAGCCCCCGGCGCGTGGACCCGGGCTCAGGCTCCGATCTCGGCGCGCAGCTTCCGCATCAGCGCCTCCAGCGTCGCGGCATAGCGGTCGCTGATCAGCTGGCCCGCGTCGTCGAACTGGTTGCGGCAATCGGCGACATGCAGCTCCGGCCCGGTGATCAGCCGCGGCTGGAACGGCACCAGAAAGCTGCGCAGCACCATCTGCGCCCGCTCGCCGCCGGCGCGCCCGCCGGCCGAGGACATCACCGCCACCGGCTTGTCGGCCCAGGGATTGGCGGCGGTGCGGCTGACCCAGTCGAGCGCGTTTTTCAGCACCCCCGAGGGCCCTTTGTTGTATTCCGGCGTGGAGATCACCACCGCGTCGGCCGCGGCGATCTGATCGGCAAGCTGCTGCACCGCGCCGGGAATGCCCGCCTCCCCCTCCAGATCGCCGTCATAAAGCGGCAGCGCCAGATCGGCCTCGACGAACACCGCCGGGCCGAACAGCCGCGCCGCTTCGCGCGTCAGCATCCGGTTGGTCGACAGCCGGCGCAGCGCGCCCGACAGGCCGAGAAGGGTGGGATCGCTCATGTCATGTCACCTCCGGCTGAACATCCTCAGCCGGAGGATAGACCGCCCCCGCCCGCTCCGCCACCTCTGCGCGGCGGCCGGCCCCGGGGCGGTGAGATGTCAGCCGATCACTTGGTGGGGATCATCACGATCTCGACCCGGCGGTTCCGCGCCTTGCCCTCGGCGGTCAGGTTCGAGGCGATCGGTACTTCCTCGCCACGGCCGATGGTGGTCAGCCGGGTGTAGGGCACGCCATTGGCCTGCAGGATATTGGCCACGGCGGAGGCGCGGCGCTGCGACAGGCCGACGTTATAGGCAGCATCGCCATCGCTGTCGGTATGGCCGATCACCTGCACCATCATGTCGGGATAGCGCAGCAGGTGCTGCGACACAGTGTTCAGATCCGCCCGCAGCGCCGGGCGCACGGTGAAACTGTCGGTCGCGAAGGTGATGTCGGTCGGCAGCGTCAGGACCAGCTGGTCGCCGGTATTGACCACGGTGATGCCGTCATTGGCCAGTTGCTGGCGCAATTCGGCGGCCTGCCGGTCCAGCGACTGGCCGATGGCCGCGCCGGCAAGCGCCCCCACCGCCGCGCCGCCCAGAACCGCGGTGGTCTTGTGCGAGGAATTCGATACCGCGCCGATCCCGGCGCCCAGAAGACCGCCCATGATCGCTGCCGATTTGGTGTTGGCATTCGGATCGCTGTTGCTGAGCAGCTGCGAGTCCGAACAGGCGCCCAGCAGCAGGGCGGCGGAAACCGCCGCGACGGTCGTGGTCTTCAAGAGCTTCATTGGCTTGCCTCTTGTTCTGCTTGTTTTGCCGTCCCGTTCTGCGGGACCTTGGCTCTTATATCTGCCTGCGGCCCGACGCACTCAAGCGGCGGCGCGGAAATCTCGGCGGATTGCCGCCCACGGCTGCGGCCGATCGCCCCTGAGGCGACCCCGTTCAGGGTCGGGGTCACGGGGTCACGGGCTGAAGATGTAATTCCAGTCCTCCTGCTCGCGCCAGAGCTTGCGCAGCATCGGGGCATCCTCGGCAAAGCTCTGCTCCAACAGATCGGCAGCGAGCATCCGGTCGGTGCGGAAATGGCGAAACCCGCCCCTCAGCTCGCACCAGCCGGCCAGCAGGGTGCATTCGACGTGATAGATCAGTCCCAGCGGGCGCAGCACCCGGTCGGTCTGCTTGCCGTCCTTGTCGACGTAACAGAGCCGGAGCTTGCGCGCATCGCGCACCGCAGCGCGCAGCCGCGCCACCGGCACGCAGCCCTGTTCCGGGTCGTCGGGCGGCGCGCCCCAGGGCGCCACCTGCAACCAGTCGGCCGAGGCGTGCACATCGGTGATCTTGCGACTGACCCGGGCGGCGGCCTGCTGCAGCGCCCCGTCGCCGGTGCGCATCAGCATCGCCAGGCCGACATGCAGCGCCTCCATCTCCTCGGCATCGAAATTCAGCGGCGGCAGGTCATAGCCCTTGCGCAGCACATATCCGACGCCCGCCTCACCCTCGACCGGGGTGCGCATCGCCTGCAGCGCGGCGATGTCGCGGTAGACCGTGCGTTTCGAGACCTCCAGCTGGGCCGCCAGATCCTCCGCCCGGAGCGGCGCCCGGGCAGCGCGCAGGATCTGGATGATTTCGAACAATCGGTCGCTTCGGGGCATCGGGAACTCCGGTCCGGCAGGTCAGGGGGCTGTCAGCCTGCTGCCATCCTAGCATGCGCCACTGACAACGGGCTGTCAGCAGCCCTGCGGTTATCTGCCCGCCAAGACGCAGATACCGGAGACGACAGATGTGTTCCTATGACTGGATCGTGATGATCACCCTCGGGCTCGACCGCTGGCAAGCGGAGCGCCGCCCAAGCCCCCATGAGATCGAGCTGTGCGAGATCCGCAAACAGCACGAGGTCCGCAAGGCGGCAGAGACGGCGAAAAAGCGGCGGGCACCGGGCGGCACCGGTCTTGCTGGCAGGCGCCTCTTCCGCCCGAGAGGGTGACACCCAGCCCAACGAACGGACAGCGCGTTACAGAGCTGAGCGACAGACGCGAAGAGAGCTCTCACCAAGCCTCGGTCCGCGCCAGTCGCCCCCCCTCTTGCCGCGTCTCGCAGTGTCGCCCCACCTGAAGACGGGGGGCGGATTACTGAAGCCCCCTTCTGGTTTTCACCAGCTCCCGCGGCCCTCTCGACACGAGAGAGCCGATTTCCTGACAAAGAGTGCTTTCGGTGGCCCGGCAATAGTCGTTAGTCTCCAGCCCGATAGATAAGCTCTGACAACAGGCCGTTTTGCCAGCGGCCACATCAGCAAGACCAACGGGATGCGAGAATACCAAACATGACCGTCAACGGCGTGGAGTTCTACGACGCGCCCAAGAACGCGGGCACGACCATGCGCATGTGGCTGAAACACTACGAGCAGCGCCTGCCCGAAACCAGGGATTGGTCGGGCTATTACACCCTGCGGGGACTGGGCCTGCCCACCGCCTGGCACAATAACGCGATGGTCCACCCCCAGTTCTTTTCCCCCGGTGAGGAAGGTAACATCCGCTTCTGCATCAAGCGCGATCCGATTGACCGGTTTATCAGCGCCTATACCGACAAGGTGCTGCACGAAAAGCTTGCACCCTGGTCGATCGATACCTGCCTGTCCATGATCGAAAGCGGCGAGATGGAAGCAATCGCGCGCTCCGACGACCCCTACAAGCTCGCCGCCAGTCATTTCCTGGACCAATGCACCTGGTTCGGTCCTCAGATGGATTACTTCGACCATGTCTTCGACATCCATCGAATGGACGCGGTGCGCGCGTTTTGTCAGGACGTCGTCTTCAAGATGCCGCTGCCGCCCTTCCATGCCCGCAACGCAAAACACCTGAAGCTCAGCAAGATCGAGTTGGCCCCCTCGCAGTATCGATACGCGCAATCGGTCTTTGCCCCCGACTACGCTGCTGGATGGTCCTGACAGGGACTGAACCAGCAGCCCCGCCGGTCCGGCTTCGCGCCCGGCAGTCATGGCTTTGGCCCCTCGTCGCGCGGCTTCAGATCGACAAGGAGGTATCCCCGCGCCCCGCTGAGCCCCCCCCTTCAGGAGGCGATCTGCTCCCGCTCCTCTTCCCGCGCGGCCTCATAGGCGAGCATGGCGCGTTTGACCGGCAGGCCCCAGTGGTATCCCCCCAGCCCGCCGGACTTGCGCAGGGCGCGGTGGCAGGGGATCAGCCAGCTGACCGGGTTGCGCCCCACCGCCGTGCCCACCGCCCGCACCGCCCGGGGCGCGCCGATCGACTGGGCGATTTCCGAATAGGTGCTGACATGGCCCGAGGGGATGCGCAGCAGCGCCTCCCAGACCTTGATCTGCAGCGGCGAGCCGATCATATGCAGCGCGGTCTCGCCGCTCTGGTCGAAGGCGGCGGCAACCCAGCCGGCCAGTGCGCCCGGATCCTCGGCGAAGGCGGCGCCCGGCCAGCGGCCCCGCATGTCGGCCATCGCGGCCTCCGCCCCGGTTTCGGCGGCGAAGGCCAGACCGCACAGCCCGCGGTCGGTGCCCATCGCCAGCGCCGGGCCGAAGGGGCTGTCGAACCAGCCCCAGCGGATCGTCAGCCCGGCGCCGTGGCGGGCGAAATCGCCCGGGCTCATCGCTTCCCAGCGCAGGAACAGATCGTGCAGCCGCCCGGCACCCGACAACCCCACCGCATGGGCGGTCTCCAACGTGGTGAAGCGGTCGTGCAGCAGCGCCTTGGCATGGCCGAGCCGCAGATATTGCTGGAACTTCTTCGGCGACACCCCCGCCCAACGCGAGAAGATGCGCTGGAAATGTGCCGGGCTCATGTTCATCCGCGCCGCCAGTTCCTCCAGCGACAGCGCCGGTTCCCCCGCCTGCTGGCCGGCATCGATCAGCTCGATCGCCCGGCGCATCACGTTGAAATGATAGCCCTGATCCATCTCGTCGCCACTCATGCCCGCAGCTCCCCTTTCGTCCGGTTCCAGATTAGGCCCGCGCCAGCGCCGGCGCGACCCGTTTCCTGCGGTTTGATCACCGGGGGTGCCGCCTCCGGCAGCACGTCGGCGCGGCTTATCCGCACCACCCCCGGGCGGAGCCCGCTCGCCCGCCCGTCGGCCATTGCACCCCGACGCGGCAACGGGCATTAAACCCCGGATGGCAAAGCAGCTCGATTACCACACGATCCGCGAGATCTTCACCCGCTTCCACGAGCGCGAACCCGAACCCAAGGGCGAGCTGGAGCATGTCAACGCCTACACCCTGGTGGTGGCCGTGGCGCTGTCGGCGCAGGCCACCGACGCCGGGGTGAACAAGGCGACGCGAGAGCTCTTCAAGATCGCCGATACGCCGCAGAAGATGCTCGACCTGGGCGAGGAGCGGCTGATCGAGCATATCAAGACCATCGGGCTTTACCGAAACAAGGCCAAGAACGTCATCAAGCTGTCGAAGATCCTGGTCGAGGATTACGACGGCATCGTGCCCAATTCCCGCGCCGCGCTGCAATCGCTGCCCGGCGTCGGGCGCAAGACCGCCAATGTGGTGCTGAACATGTGGTGGCACTACCCCGCGCAGGCGGTCGACACCCATATCTTCCGCGTCGGCAACCGGAGCGGCATCTGCCCGGGCAAGGATGTCGATGCGGTCGAACGCGCCATCGAAGACAACGTGCCGGTGGATTTCCAGCAACATGCCCATCACTGGCTGATCCTGCACGGTCGCTATCACTGCAAGGCACGCAAACCGCTGTGCGGCACCTGCCTGATCCGCGATCTCTGCCTTTTCGAGGAGAAGACCCTATGAGCACCTATCAACTTGTCGGCATCGGCAATGCCATCGTCGATGTGATCTCGCAGACCGAAGACGCCTTCCTCACCGATCACGGCATCGAGAAGGGCATCATGCAGCTGATCGAGACCGACCGGGCAGAGCTGCTCTACGGTGCCATGACCAACCGGCTGCAGACGCCCGGCGGCTCGGTCGCCAATACCATCGCCGGCGCCGGCGCGCTGGGGCTGAAGACCGCCTTCATCGGCCGGGTCCGCGAAGACGAGCTCGGCCAGTTCTATGCCGGCGCGATGGCGCAGCAGGGCGTCGATTTCGTCAACCCGCCGGTCGCCGGCGGCGAACTGCCGACCTCGCGCTCGATGATCTTCGTCTCGCCCGACGGCGAACGCTCGATGAACACCTATCTGGGGATTTCCTCGGAACTCAGCTCCGCCGACGTTCCGGCCGAGGTCGCCGGCCAGGCGCAGCTGATGTTCCTCGAAGGCTATCTCTTCGACAAGGACAAGGGAAAGGAGGCCTTCCTGCAGGCCGCCAAGACCTGCCACGCCGGCGGAGGCAAGATCGGCATCGCCATCTCCGATCCCTTCTGCGTCGACCGCCACCGCAGCGATTTCCTGTCGCTGATCGAACATCAGATGGATTTCGTCATCGGCAACGAGGCCGAAATCCAGTCGCTGTTCCAGACCGATCACCTGGACGACGCGCTGGTGATGACCGCGGCGCTCTGCCCGCTGGTGGTCTGCACCCGCTCCGGCGACGGGGTGACGGTGATGGAGGGCACCTCGCGCACCGATATCCCGGTGGAAAAGATCACCCCGGTCGACGCGACCGGCGCCGGCGACCAGTTCGCCGCCGGTTTCCTCTACGGTCTGGCGACGGGCCGCGATCTGGAGACCTGCGCCAGGATCGGCAATATCTGCGCCCGCGAGGTGATCAGCCATATCGGTCCGCGGCCGGAGGCCGATGTCTCGGCCCTGCTGAAAGAGGCAGGCCTGCTCTGATGGCGCTGGCGCCCGGGTTTCACGACGTGCCGCCGGGCATGGTGGCGACGGTGGTGACCCATCTCGAGATGCGGGCACCGCCCCCCGCCCGCCCCGGCCCCCTGCCGGCGGGGATCGCGCTGACCCGGATCGCCGCCCCGACACCCGACTGGTACCGCGACCTCTATACCCGGGTCGGCCGCGACTGGCTGTGGTTTTCCCGGCTGCAGATGCCGGAGGAGGAGCTCGCCGCGATCCTCTCCGATCCGGATGTCGAGATCTGGGCGCTGGAGAAGGACGGCCGCGCCGAAGGGCTGCTGGAACTCGATTTCCGGCAGCAGGGCGCCTGCGAACTCGCCTTCTTCGGCCTGACCGGCGCGCTGATCGGCAAGGGCGCGGGCCGCTTCCTGATGAGCCGGGCCATCGCCTCCGCCTGGGCGCGCCCGATCTCCCGCTTCCACGTCCATACCTGCACACTCGACAGCCCCGGCGCGCTGGCGTTCTACCGGCGCAGCGGCTTCACCCCGATGCGCCAGCAGATCGAGATCGCCGCCGACCCCAGGCTCACCGACGATCTGCCGCGCGATGCCGGCAGCCACATCCCGCTCTTCGACGGCTGACCACGCCCGCGCCCCGCGCCCGAAATGTGCTGCCTGGATTTCGCAGGATGTCAGAGATGCAGGCCCATCCCCATTCCGCCGGTGCCGACCCGCACATGCATCGGACCGCAGCTCTGGCCGACAGAGACCCGCGAATGGGTGCCGCTGGCGCCGACCCCGACACCAGCCTGCAGATCGGGGCGGGAGTTGCAGCCGGTACAGCCGGCCAGCGCCAGCGCCACCACCAGAATCCCCACGAAAAGACGCATCACACCCCTCCCGGCGGGACCCGCCCCATGGCCGCCGCTCAAAGCCCCAGATAGGGGGCGAATTCCGCCACCACCTGCTCATAGACCGCGCGCTTGAACGGCACGATCCTCTCCACCAGATGCGCCGGCTCCTGCCAGCGCCAGGTGCTGAACTCCGGATGTTCGGTGACGATATCGACCTGATCGTCGGTGCCGAGGAACCGCATCAGGAACCATTTCTGCTCCTGACCGCGATAGCGCCCCTTCCAGATATGCGGCACCACGTCATGCGGCAGGTCATAAGGCAACCAGCGGGCGCTCTCGGCCACCACCTCGACCAGATCGGCGGTCACCCCGGTCTCTTCCCACAGCTCGCGCAGCGCCGCATCGCGCGGCGCCTCGCCCTTGTCGACACCGCCCTGCGGCATCTGCCAGGCATCCTCGTACCGGTCGTTGCGCTGGCCGACAAAGATATTCCCGTCCGCATTCATCAGCATCACGCCGACGCAGGGACGATAGGGCAGCCTGGCGATCTCTTCGGGGGTCATGGGCCCGCTCCTTTCGCTGTGCCCCTTCTGTCTAGCGCCTGCCTCGGCGGGTGCAAGCCAGTGACGCAGGGTTCCGACGTGACACAGACCGACAATGCGGCAATTCTGCCGCCAGCTAAGGGAGGGCGATATGACCGAGTACCCACATCTTCTGGCGCCGCTGGATCTGGGCTTCACCACATTGAAAAACCGCGTTCTGATGGGCTCCATGCACACCGGGCTGGAGGAGACCGGCGACTGGAACCGCGTCGCCGAATTCTACGCCGAACGCGCCCGCGGCGGCGTCGCCCTGATGGTCACCGGCGGCATCGGCCCGAACCTCGAAGGCTCGGTCGCGCCGGGCGCGGCGATGATGGCCACCGACAAGGACGTCGCCAACCACGCCATCGTCACCGACCGCGTGCATCAGGCCGGCGGCAAGATCGCCATGCAGATCCTGCATGCGGGCCGCTATGCCTTCGGCCCGAAATGCGTGGCGCCCAGCCCGGTGAAATCGCCGATCTCCCCCTTCCCGCCGAACGAGCTGGACGCGGCGGGGATCGAGAAGCAGATCGCTGATTTCGTTCAGGCCGCCATGCTGGCACAGAAGGCCGGCTACGACGGGGTCGAGATCATGGGATCGGAGGGCTATTTCATCAACCAGTTCCTCGTCACCCATACCAACAAGCGCAGCGACGACTGGGGTGGCTCTTACGAGAACCGTATGCGCCTGCCGATCGAGATCGTCCGCCGCACGCGGGAGGCCGTCGGCCCCGACTTCATCATCATCTATCGGCTGTCGATGATCGACCTGGTGCCCAACGGCTCCACCCATGATGAGGTCGTGCAACTGGCGCAGGAGATCGAAAAGGCCGGCGCCAGCATCATCAACACCGGCATCGGCTGGCACGAGGCGCGGATTCCGACCATCGCCACCTCGGTGCCCCGCCGCGCCTTCGCCTGGGTGACCAAGAAACTGATCGGCAAGGTCTCGGTGCCGCTGATCACCTCGAACCGGATCAACACCCCCGACGTCGCCGAAGAGGTGCTGGCGGAAGGCTGCGCCGATATGGTCTCTCTCGCCCGGCCGATGCTGGCGGATGCGCATTTCGTCTCCAAGGCCGCCGCTGGTGCCGCCGCCACCATCGCCCCCTGCATCGCCTGCAATCAGGCCTGTCTGGATCACACCTTCGGCGGCAAGCTGACCTCCTGCCTGGTCAATCCCCGCGCCTGTCACGAGACCGAGCTGGTCCTGGAAAAGACCGCCGCGCCGAAAACCGTCGCCGTGGTCGGTGCCGGCCCCGCCGGCCTGTCGGCTGCCCTCGCGGCGGCGGAGCGGGGTCACAAGGTCAGCCTCTTCGACAAGGCGGAAGAGATCGGCGGCCAGCTCAACATGGCCAAGCAAGTCCCCGGCAAGGAGGAGTTCTGGGGCCTCGTCGACTGGTACCGGACCATGCTGGCACACTCCGGCGTCACACTGACGCTCGGCCGGGAGGTCACCGCCGACGATCTGACGGGCTTCGACGAGGTGGTGATCGCCACCGGCGTCACCCCGCGCGATCCGCAGATCCCCGGCGAGGATGGCGCCAATGTGCTCAGCTATATCGAGGTGCTGCGCGACAAGGCCCCGGTGGGTCCGCGGGTGGCGGTGATCGGTGCCGGCGGCATCGGCTTCGACGTCTCGGAATTCCTGCTGGAAGACCACAGCCCCGCCACCGATCTGCCGGCCTGGATGACCGAGTGGGGGGTGACCGACCCGGCAGAGCATCGCTCCGGCCTGGCCCCCGAAGGGCCGCAACCGGCGGCCCCGGCGCGGCGGGTGACGCTCCTGCAGCGCAAGAAACAGGCCCATGGCAAGGGGCTTGGCAAGACCACCGGCTGGATTCACCGCGCCACGCTGAAGATGAAGGACGTCGAGTTCGTCGGCGGCGTCAATTACGAGAAGATCGACGCAGAGGGCCTGCATGTCAGCTTCGGCGAAGCGCGGGAAAACCCCACGCTGATCGCCGCCGATACCGTGGTGCTCTGTGCCGGCCAGGTGTCGGAGCGCAGCCTGGCCGATGCGCTGGCCGAAAGGGGCATCACCGCCCATGTGATCGGCGGCGCCGATGTAGCGGCGGAACTCGACGCCAAACGGGCGATCAATCAGGGCACGCGGCTGGCCGCCACGCTCTGATCCGCGCGCCACAAAACCGGTCGAGGCGGGGCCTTATCTGGCCGTCGTCTCGGCCCGGGCGTCTCCCGGGGCTCCGCCCGTTCGCGGCTGAAAACGGTCCACTGGACCGTTTTCCGGGCGCCGCTCGCCCTTTTTCTGGCTGCAAATATCCGGGGGGAACGGCCGCAGGCCGTGGGGACAGAGCCTCCTATTCCCCATCGTGCGCCGCGCGGCTGTCCTCCGGCGCCTCGGCGCGGTCGGTCAGGCCGTAGTCGCGCAGCACATGCGCCACCCGCAGCCGATAATCGCGAAACAGCCCGCCACGGCCGCTGGCCTGCGCCTGCCGATGCGCGGCGAGCTGGCGCCAGCGCGCCACCGCCGCCTCATCCTCCCAGAAGGACAGCGACAGGAGCTTGCCGGGCTGGGTCAGGCTCTCGAACCGCTCGACCGAGATGAAGCCCTCGATCTCTTCCGCCAACGGCCGCATCTCGGCGGCGATGTCCAGATAGGCCGCGGTCGCGCCCTCTGCCGGTTCCACTTCGAAAATGATTGCGATCATGATCCCCCTCCCGAGGCCAGTTTCAGAAAGCTCCGGTCCTCGCGCAGGATAAAGCCCTCCTTCTGCGCGAAAAGATAATTCTCCCGTCCCAGCGGATCGGCAGCCAGCCGGGCGCGATAGGCTTCATAGGCGGCGAGGCTTTCGATGTTGTAGAGACCATATGCCAGCGTGCTGGAGCCTTCATGCGGCGCGAAATAACCGATCAGATCGGCGCCGTTGCGCGGGATCGCCTCGCCCCAGGTGCGGGCGTAGCGGCGGAACTGGTCGTGTTTGGTGGGATCGATCTGATAGCGGATGACACAGGTCAGCATGGGGGTCTCCTTCGAATGCCTGCCCGCTTCTACCCCCTTGCGCGGCGCAGATGCTTCGACCACAGTCGAAGCATGAAAGAAGGACCCGATATCGCCCGCATCGCCGCCCTGATCGGCGACCCGGCCCGCGCCAACATTCTCACCGCGCTGATGAGCGGCAAGGCCCTGACCGCAAGCGAACTGGCGGCAGAGGCCGGCGTCGGCCTGCCGACCGCCTCCTCCCACCTGCGCAAACTGGAGGACAGCGGGCTGATCCGCCTGCGCAAATCCGGCCGCCACCGCTATTTCACCCTATCCGGAGAAGAGGTCGCCCAAGTGCTGGAGGCACTGATGGGACTGGCCGCCGGCCGGGGCCACCTGCGCAGCCGCACCGGACCGAAAGACGATGCGCTGCGCCGCGCCCGGGTCTGCTACAACCACCTGGCCGGAGAGATGGGGGTGCAGATCTACGAGGTGATGCGCGCCCGCGGCCAGATCGCCGGACCGGCCGACGATCTGCTCCTGACCGCCTCGGGGCGGGATTTCGTCGCCGGGCTGGGCATCGATCTCGACAGCCTGCCGCGCAGCCGCGCGCCGCTGTGCCGGGAATGCCTGGACTGGAGTGCACGGCAATCGCATCTGGCCGGCCGGCTGGGCCGAGCGTTGCTGGCGCAGTTCATCGCCACCGGCTGGGCGCGGCGCGACGCGACCGGCCGGGCGGTACGGTTCACCCCGGCGGGAGAGGCCGCCTTTGCCCGCGCCTTCGCCAGGCCGCCGGCGGAAACGGCAGCAGCGGCGGCGGGCTGAACCCCCAAACATCGTTTCTGCGCCATAAACGATACCCATCAAATCCCCGAGAATATCCCACCCCTGCCCCGTTCTTGCCCAGATTGGCCGCGATAACCGATCCAAAGACAAGAAACCGAGGACGACGGCATGGACCGACTGACCGAAATGGAAGCCTTCGCCAATGTGGTGGATCAGGGTGGCTTCACAGATGCGGCCAAGAAGATGGGCATCTCGAAATCGGCCGTCTCGAAACATGTGTCGAGCCTTGAGGCCCGGCTCGGGGCGCGGCTGCTGAACCGCACCACCCGACGCGTCAGCCCCACCGAAATCGGCCTGGCCTATTACGACCGCGCCCGCCGCGTGCTGAACGACGCCGGCGAGGCCGATGCGCTGGTGACCTCGATGCAATCGGCGCCCTCCGGGCTGCTGCGGGTCAGCGTCGCCACCGATTTCGGCGTCAACCTGCTGTCGCCGATCCTGTCGGACTTCCTGACCGATTTCCCCGATATCACCGTCAACATGGTGCTGAACAACCGTTATGTCGAACTGATCTCGGAAGGTTTCGACATGGCCGTGCGCATCGGCGAGCTGGAAGACAGCACGCTGCGCGCCCGCAAGCTGACCGAAAGCACCAAGCGGCTGATCGCCAGCCCCAGCTATCTGCAGCAGTTCGGCCGGCCGCAGAAGATCGACGACCTGAACAATCACAAGCTGCTGCACTATTCCAACCAGTCCAGCGGCAATGTCTGGAAGCTGACCGCCCCCTCGGGCGAAAAGCGCCAGGTGCGGACCGCCGGCTGGCTGTCGGTGAATGACGGGCAATCGCTGCTGAACGCTGCGATCTCCGGGCTCGGAATCGCCTATCTGCCCAGCTATCTCTATGCCCATGCGATGAAGGAAGGCCTGGTCGAGGACGCCATGCCGTCGCTGCCGGTGGAGACCCAGGGCATCTATGCCGTCTATCCGCCCGGCCGCTTCACCCAGCCGAAAGTGCGCGCCTTCATCGATTTCCTGGTCCATGCCTTTGCCGAAAAGGGCCCGACCGACTGGTAAGCCCTATCGCTGACCGCCTTTGCCTGCCTGAGCTGAAACCTGTTCCCTTGGCAACCCGCCTGCCCCCGTGCGTGTCCTGCAAAGACCGCCGGGGGTCTTTTTTTGGCGGTGGCGGCTGCGATCAACCTGCGGGCAGCAGCACCGCCTCGACCCGGCGGTTCCTCTCGCGTCCCGCATCGGTGGTGTTGGGAGCGATCGGCGCCAGATAGCCCACCCCATCGGCCGAGAGGCGGCCGGCATCGGCGCCATAGTCCGCGACCATCCGCGCCCGCACCGCCTCGGCCCGCTGCTTCGACAGGGCCATATTCGCCTCCAGCCCGCCGACGCTGTCGGTATGGCCGACGAAGACCAGCCGAAACCCGGGATTGGCGGCGAGGAACCCGGCCAGCGCGACCAGCGAATCGTAGCGCTCCGGCCCCAGCGTGTCGGCGCCGGTGCCGAAATCCAGATCGCTCAGAACCACATGGCCCTCCGCCAGCAGAACGGCGGCCAGGGCCTCTTCGGCGTCGGCCGGGGTCGGGGGCAGCTCGGTCTCCGGCGCCGGTGCGATCTCGGTCGCGCCCGGGTCGGCCGGGGTCACCTCGATCATCTGCAGATAGGCGCTACTGCCGGTATGGCTGACCATCAGGCTGACCGCCTCCGCCGCGCCCCGCCGCGCCGACAGGAAGCGGAAGTTGCCCAGATCGACATGCATCTGCGGCGCCAGGGCGACCTCGGTGCCATAGCGGAAATCGAACCCGCCACAGCTTTCGGCGGTACAGTCGAGCAGGATGCGATAGCCCTCCGCCTCCAGCTCCGCCCGCAGCGGCGCCAGCAGCTGCAGCGGCGTGGCAGAGGTGCCATCGAGCCGCCAGGTCCGGCGCATCACCGCGCCTTCCAGATGCGCCGAGGGCACCCGACTGCCATCGAAGCCGGCCAGCGGCAGGTCATAGCTGTCCAGCGGGCTGCTGCGTTCGGACAAAAGCCGGGCGGCCGCCGGCACCTCAAGCGCGCAGACCGGCCCCGGCGCCGCCAGCAGCAGCGCCCCCAGCCCGGCCATCAGCCCCGATGCCGCCGCCCGGATCATCTCAGGCCACCCTCATCTGAACTGCGCGTGATAGGCATCGTTGGGCTGCATGGCGATGGCACTGGCCACCCGGTTGGTCATGTTGAAGAACCCCACCACATTGGCGATATCCCAGATGTCCCGGTCGCTGAAGCCGGCCGCGCGCAGCGCCTGGCGATCCGCCTCCGCGACGGTAGAGCTGGCGGTGGTCACCTTCTCGGCAAACTCCAGCATCGCCCGTTGCCGCGCATCGAGCGGCGCGACGCGGTAATTCATCACCAGCATCTCACCCAACGCGGGATCGCCCGACAGCTCGCGCACGGCGGCGCCATGGGCGACCTGACAATAAAAACAGCGGTTGATCGACGACACCACAACCGCGATCATCTCGCGCTCCAGCTTGCTCAGCCCACTGGGCGCCAGCATCAGGTCGTTATACATCGCCGAAAAGGCGTTCAGCTTGTCGATGTCGAAGGCATGTGCCTTCAGCACATTCGGCACCAGCCCCAGCTTGTCCTGACAGATGTCGAAGTACTTCTGGGTGGCGTCCGGCAGCGGATCGACCATCGGCAGGTCCAGCGCGGTGGGGGCTCTCTCCTGGGTCACTTGCAAACTCCTCCTATTGCAAGATGCGGTAGTGATACGCCCCCACTACGTCCATTCCGAGAGAGGAATACAAGGCATTCGCCCCGTCATTTGCCCGGGTGCAGACCACCGAAAGCTTCTGCGCGCCCTGCGCTCTGGCCCAGAAGGCAGCGCCGCGCATCATCCACTGGCCCAGCCCCTGCTTGCGCTGATGCGGCAGAATCTCCAGCGCGTGCAGCATGGCGACGCCCTGGTGAACGGCGACGAAGGCCGCGCCGCCCGGCTTGTCGTTATAGCGTGCCAGCAGCCCGGTCTTGGGCCCTTCGGCGCGCATCATCACCGCCAGCCGCTCCGGCCCGATCCCGCCCTCAGCCCAGATCTCGCGCATGATCACCAGCGGCTCCCAGACCGGCAGCACGGTGACGCGCGGCACCGGGATCTGGGTCAGACGGTCTACCGGGGTGGCATAGGCGGTGACCGGGTCCTTGATCTGATAGCCGCGCGCCGCCAGCGCCGCATCCAATGCGCTGTCCTCGGGCCGGATCATGAACAGCCGGGGCTGCCCCAGCGCCAGCATGCCGGCTTCGGCCTGCGCGATATCATCCTCTTGCACCGCGTCCCGCGCCGAGGCGGCGGATACCCGGCTGCCGCCGCCCCGCCCCTCGCGCAGCAGCCAGGGGCCTTCGGACAGATAGCGCGCCGCGGGCCAGGTCCCGTCGATGGTGTCGAACAGCCAGGGCGCGGCGGTCACAGGCCCAGCTCCCGGGCGAGCCGGGTGATCGCGGCATCGACGCGGGCCCCTTCGGCGCCGCGCACCACGATATTGGCGCCGTAAGCCCCGTCCTTCTGGAACGGATAGGACCCGATCGAGAGATCGGGAAAATCGGCGGCCAGTGCGGCCAGCGGCGTGGCGATCTCGCCCTCGCCGCGCATCACCCGCAGGCTTTGCGACAGGAGCGGCGCGCCGCCCGTCAGGGTCGGCAGGACACTGGCGACCATCGCCTCGAACACCGCCGGTACACCCGCCATCACATGCACGTTGCCAAGGGTGAAGCCCGGCGCCACCGAGACCGGGTTGTCGATCAGCGTGGCCCCCTCGGGGATCCGCGCCATCCGCAGCCGCGCCTCGTTCAGCTCCGCTCCGGTACGGGCATAATGCGCCGCCAGCAGCGCCCGGGCATCGGCGCGGACATCGATGGTCGCCTCGAAGGCCGCGGCGATGCAATCGGCGGTGATATCGTCATGGGTCGGGCCAATGCCGCCGCTGGTGAACACGTGATCATAGGCCCCGGACAGCGCCCGGACCGCCGCGACGATCGCCGCGCGCTCATCGCCGACAACACGGACCTCCTGCAGGTCGATGCCCTGTTTGGTCAGCTCACCGGCGAGGTGATACATGTTGGAATCGCGGGTCCGCCCGGAGAGGATTTCATCCCCGATCACGAGCATGGCAGCGGTTGGATTGGTCATGGTGCCCCGTCCCTCATATCGCGGTCTTGAAGGGCCGCGCAGGCAGGTATAGGCCGGGTTTCATGCGCTTTCAAACCCCTCTTGTCCCGGCCCGGCTGATCCGCCGATACAAACGCTTTCTTGCCGATTGCCGGCTGCAGGACGGCAGCGAGATCACCGCCCATTGCGCCAATCCGGGTTCGATGATGGGCCTGGCCGATCCGGAGATGAAAATCTGGCTCGAACCCAATGACGATCCGAAAAAGAAACTGAAATACGGCTGGCGGCTGGTCGATCACGAAAACGGCCATTTCACCGGCGTCGATACCTCGGTTCCGAACCGGGCGCTGAAGGCGGCGCTGATCGCCGGCGACGTTCCCGGCCTGACCGCACCGACCGTGCGGGCAGAGGTGAAATACGGCGAGAAAAGCCGGGTGGATTTCCTGCTGTCCGGCGCCGGGCCCGATACCTATGTCGAAGTCAAATCGGTCACGCTCAGCCGCAGCCCCGGCTTTGCCGAATTCCCCGACTCCCGCACCGCGCGCGGGCTGAAACACCTTGAGGAGCTCTCGGCCATGGTCACCGCCGGCCATCGTGCGGTGATGCTCTACCTGGTGCAGCGCACCGATTGCGACCGCGTCGGCATCGCCGGCGATATCGACCCGGCCTATGCCGCCGGGCTGGTGGCCGCGCGCGCCGCGGGTGTTGAGGTGGCCTGCTTCGACTGCGCCATTTCGCCGGAGGAGATCACCCTGCGCCGGCCGCTGCCCTTCGTCGGCTGACCCGGCTCAGCCCGGCGCCGAAAGCCGCAGGGACGGGTCGTAGCGGTAGCGCATCACCCGCCGCTCCGTGCCCGGCTGCGGCAGATAGTCTGCGACATCGCCGCTGCGTTCCTGCAGCATCAGAAGGCCGCTCTTCGGATCGATATAGACGACGTGGCGGGCGCCGAAATAGCGGCCCGAGGCATCCGCATCGGTCCGGGTGAAGAATTCGTAGACGCGATAACGCTGACCCTCATGCTCCACCACTCCGCGGCAGACCGGGTCCGAGATATTGCGCGACATCTGGTCCCGGCTGGCCCGCTCCTCCGCCTCGAAATCGCCCGGCGCCCGCATCGTCAGGTTCTGCCGCCAGGGTCCCTGCGCGGTCGGCCCGCTCCACGACCGGCCACCGATCACCAGCGTCATCTGCTGCCCCGGCAGGCCCGTCAGCGACTTCATCGGCGTGTCGAAGACGACGCGCTGCCGTTTCTTCACCTGCCCCCCGACCGTCAGGACCGTAGTGTCGACGACATGCGGCGGACGGGCGAAGGGATCGAGCGCCCCACCGTGGAACAGCGCCGCGATCTCGCTGCGGCAGCTGCCCGCCCGCGCCGGTCCAGGCAGCGCCGAAATCAGGGTTCCCAAACCGGCCAAAAAGGCGAAAAGCAGTCTCATCGGAACAAATCCAGCAGCATAAAATATGATCCCAGCATAGCCCGAAACGCGCCGTCCTGAAACTGTGAAGCCGGTGTTCTCGGCCGCCCTCTGGCACTTCCCGGGGGAAGGCGTTAAATAGCATGGTCGAGGCAAAAAGATGGAGCCTACCCTTGAACACCGAATTGCGCGGACATCGCAACCGGGACGGTATCCGAATTCACGAGCCGGCAGATTTCGCAGGAATGCATAAGGCGGGGCGTATCGCCGCGCAGATTCTGGACGAAATGCCTGAGCATATTTTCCCGGGCCAGACCACCGGAGAGATCGACCGCCTGATCGAGGAGAAGGTGACCGCCTATGGCGCGACCTCGGCGACGATCGGTTACAAGGGCTACAAGCACGCCAGCTGCATCAGCGTGAACCATGTGGTCTGCCATGGCATCCCCAGCGACAAGCGACTGAAGGACGGCGATATCCTGAACATCGACGTCACCGTGATCGTCGATGGCTGGTTCGGCGACACCAGCCGCATGTATGTGGCCGGCAAGCTGTCGCGCAAGGCGGAGCGGCTGATCCAGGTGACCTATGATTCCCTGATGATCGGCATCGACATGGTCAAACCCGGCAATACCTTCGGCGATATCGGCCATGCCATTCAGGCCTATGTCGAAAGCCAGCGGATGAGCGTGGTCCGCGATTTCTGCGGCCACGGGCTCGGGCAGGTGTTCCACGACCGTCCCAACGTGCTGCACTATGGCCGCCCGGGCACCGGCGCGGTGCTGGAGGAAGGCATGTTCTTCACCATCGAACCGATGGTGAACCTGGGCCGGCCCGACACCAAGACGCTGGCCGATGACTGGACCGCGGTGACCCGCGACAAATCGCTGTCGGCGCAATACGAACATTCCGTCGGCGTGACTGCGGATGGGGTCGATATCTTCACCCTGTCGCCGGCCGGCAAGTTCCATCCGACCTACGGCTGACAACCCGGTCCACCACGCAAGAAAAAAGGCAGGCCCAGGCCTGCCTTTGTCGTATCAGCCACCCGCGCCGCGGCATCGGCCACCGCGCCGGGAGGTCACTGCGCCCGCAGCGACAGCGCCTTTTGCACATGCAGCGGCGCCGCATCGTAGCGCGCCGAGACACGCTGTTCGCAATCCGCGGCATAAAGCGCCACCGTGCCCGCGACCAGGGCAGTAAGGGTGATCGCACCCAGTAGAGACACACGCAAACCCGTCATTCTTCTCGCTCGTTCGTCTGTTCAGTCGTTTCTTGTTCTGCGCGGGAAATAGGCAGCTTGCTCAAGAAATGCGAGAGGCACCGCAGCGGAAAATGCTGCGACGCAGTGTCACAAAGTTGTTACTTGGCGCGACCCGGCAGTTATCCACAGCGAGAAAGGCCGATTTACCCCGCCGGGGCGACCTCCAGCAGGGTCACATGGGTATCGCCGTACTTGCGCCGCTCCATCAGGACGAATCCTTCCGGCGGCTCCATCGGCGCGCTTTCCTCCCAGACCACCAGCGCCGCCGGCGCCAGCCAACCGCCCGCCAGCGCCGCCGTCAACGCCCGGGCACCCAGCCCCATGCCATAGGGCGGATCGAGGAAGACCAGATCGAACCCGGCACCCTCATGCGGGCCCAGCCGGGTGGCATCTCGGCGGATCAGCCGGGTCGCGGCCCTGCTGCGGGTGATCTCGACATTCTTGCCGATCAGCCCCTGCCCGACCCGGCCGTTTTCGACGAAGGTCACCTCCGCCGCGCCGCGCGACAGCGCCTCGAGCCCCAGCGCGCCGGTGCCGGCGAAAAGGTCGAGCACCCGGGCGCCGGGGATCACACCGTAATGGGTCAGCACCGAGAACAGGCTTTCGCGCACCCGGTCGGTGGTGGGGCGCAGATGCGCGCCCGCATCCCCCTTGCCGACCGAGGCGAGCGCACGGCCCCGGAACTCTCCCGCGATGATCCTCACGCCCGCATCAGACCCTTCAGGTCAAAATCCGGATCGCCGACCAGCGCCGGATCGGCGGTCTTGCCGGCATCGATCAGCCGTTTGCCGACCATATAGGCGCGCGGATCGTTCATCGCGTCCACCGCCAGCAGCTGATCGCCCTTGAAGTACCAGAACGACGCGCTCAGCCCCTCGCCCCGACGCGCGACGATATGGTCATAGCCCGCGTTCAGCCCGGCGATCTGCAGCTTGACGTCATATTGATCCGACCAGAACCAGGGTTTCGGCACGTAATCCACCCCGGCGCCCAGCAGGTTACCGGCGACGCATTCGGCCTGATCGATCGCATTGGGCACGCTTTCCAGCCGCAGCCGGCCGCCGTTGTGCGGGAAGGAGGCGCAATCGCCTGCCGCCCAGATATGCGGATCCGAGGTGCGGCCGAGCCCGTCGACCTTGATGCCGTTGTCGATCTCCAGCCCCGCCGCTTCCGCCAGAGCGGTGGCCGGTGCGATGCCCACGCCGACGACGACGAAATCCACCGTCAGCTCACTGCCATCCGACAGCACCGCGCCGGTGACCTTGCCCTCGGGGCCCACCAGCCGGGTCAGCCCGATGCCTTCGCGGATATCCACCCCGTGCGACCGGTGCAGGTCGCGGAAATAATCGCTGGTCTCCGGCGCCGCCACCCGCTGCAGGATGCGATCCGCCATCTCGACCAGGGTGACCTTGACCCCCAGCTTGGCGCAGACCGCCGCCGCCTCCAGCCCGATATAGCCACCGCCGACGATCAGCGCATGGGCGCCATCGACCACGGCGGGCGCCATGGCGTCGACATCCTTCAGGGTGCGCACCGCGAAGACCCCGCCCAGATCGCCGCCGATCGCCGCCGGCAACAGACGCGGGTCCGACCCGGTGGTCAGCACCAGCTCGTCATAGGCGATGCTCTCGTCGTCCAGCGTCACGGTCCGAGCCGCCGGATCGATCGCGGTGACCGTCTGGCCCAGCTTCAGGGTGATGTTCTGGTCGGCATAGAAACTCTCCGGCCGCAGGAACAGCCGTTCCAGCGCCATGTCGCCCAGGAGATAAGCCTTGGACAGGGGCGGCCGCTGATAGGGCGGCACCGCCTCGGCGCCGATCAGGGTGATCTCACCGTCGAAACCGTCCTTGCGCAGTTTCGCCACCAGGGACGATCCCGCCTGCCCCGCTCCGATCACGACGATATGGCTCATTTCCCTCTCCATGGACTTTGGTCGTTTTCCTTTTTCGCCGGGACACTACATTCAACCCCGAGCGAAACACAATCTCGCTTGAGAAAGGAACACCAATGACCATCAAGACGGGCGACAGCCTTCCAGACGCGACGCTGATCCGGTTCGGAGCCGAAGGACCCGAGGCGGTCGCGATTTCCGACCTCACCAAGGGACGCAAGGTGGTGATCTTCGCCGTTCCCGGCGCCTTCACCCCCACCTGCCACATGGCGCATGTCCCCAGCTTCATCCGCACCAAGGCGGAGTTCGACGCCAAGGGCGTGGACGAGATCATCTGCGTCTCGGTGAACGATCCCTTCGTGATGAAGGCCTGGGGCGAGGCGACTGGCGCGACCGAGGCCGGGATCACCATGCTGGCCGATGCCGAAAGCGCCTTCACCACCGCCATCGGCATGAATTTCGATGCCCCGCCGGCCGGTTTGATGGCGCGGTCCAAGCGCTATGCCATGCTGGTCGAAGACGGCAAGATCACCCAGCTGAACGCCGAGGAGAACCCCGGCCAATGCGAGATTTCCGCCGGCGAAGGGCTGCTGGCCGCGATCTGACCCCGCCCTGCAATTTCAGGGCCGGCCGGGAAGACGCACCCCGGCCGGTCCCTTTCAGACAGCTTACAGCAGGCTGTCCATCTTGCGTGCCAGCTTGGCGTCCTGCGCGCTGAGCCCGCCCAGATCATGGGTCCACAGCGTCACCACCACGGTCTTGTAGACATTCTGCCAGTCCGGGTGATGGTTCCATTTCTCCGCCCAGAGCGCGACCCGCGTCATCCAGCCGAAGGCATCGACGAAACTGTCGAATTCATAGGTTTTCACCAGCGCATCGCGCCCCTCGGCCAGTGCCCAGCCGTTCGCCAGCAGCGGCTCCAACAGCAGGTGACGGCCCTCTTCCGAAAGAATTTCGCTCATTCCTGCTCCTCTACTTCTATTTTTTTGAACGGGCCGTAGTCGGTGAGGAACTCCATTTCCTCGCTCACGGCGGCGCGCTCGGCCTCCAGAAACTGCGCCACCGCATCGGCGAAGCCGGGATCGGCCACCCAATGCAGGCTGTGGGTCTGGGTCGGCAGATAGCCGCGCGCCAGTTTGTGTTCGCCCTGCGCGCCGGCTTCGACCCGGCCCAGCCCATGGGCGATGGCATAGTCGATGGCGCGATAATAGCACAGTTCGAAGTGCAGACAGGGGTGGTGTTCGACGCAGCCCCAATAGCGCCCGTAGAGCGTATCGCGACCGATGAAGTTCAGCGCCCCGGCGACCCAGCGGCCGTTGCGTTCGGCCAGGACCAGGGCGATATCGTCGCGCAGCCGCTCCTGCGCCAGATCGAAGAACGCCCGCGTGAGATAGGGAGAGCCCCATTTGCGCGCGCCGGTGTCCTGATAGAAGCTCCAGAAGGCCTGCCAATGCTCGGGCTGCAGATCGTCCCCGGTCAACAGCCGGATGCTGCCGCCGAAGTCGTTGGCCTGCCGGCGTTCCTTGCGGATATTCTTGCGCTTGCGCGACGACAGGTCGGCGAGAAAACCGTCGAAATCGGCATAGCCCTGATTGAGCCAGTGGAACTGCTGGCTGGCGCGCGACATCAGCCCCATCCTCTCGCCCGCCTCGGCCTCCGCCTCGGTGCAGAAGGTGACATGCAGCGAGGAGAGGCCATTGGCCTCGACAAGCTGCACCGCGCCCTGCACCAGCGCCGACTGGCCCACCGTTTCATAGCCGGGGCGGGTCAGGAACCGCCGCCCCGTCGCCGGGGTGAAGGGCACTGCGATCTGCAGCTTGGGATAATATCGTCCGCCGGCGCGTTCATAGGCATGCGCCCAGCTGTGATCGAAGATATATTCGCCCTGGCTGTGCGACTTGGCATACATCGGCGCCACCGCGATCATCTGCCCATCCAGCCAGGCGGTCAGATATTGCGGTTGCCAGCCAGTGCCGCGCCCGACCGAACCGCTGTCTTCCAGCGCCTTGAGAAACCGGTGCGTGGTGAAGGGATCCGTCGGCGCCCCGCCCTCCGCTGCCTCCGGACAGGCGCAGGCATCCCAGTCCTCCGCCGAAATCTCTGACAGCGACGCGACGACCTGAATTTCGATCTGTGCCTGGTCCATCTTCCCTCCGGGGCCCCCGCACTATCTGTGCCCGGACCCCGCCCGTTCAACCCGGGATCGCGGCCAGATAGCCTTCGAAGGTGATATTGTCGGCAAGTTTGCGCGCCGCTGCCTCGGCAGCGAGCGACCGGATGGTCCAGCACAGCACCGGCACCCCCTCGCCATGCAGCGCCCGCACCCGGGCGCGGCCCAGATCGGCGGCCTCATGGCTGATGAACGCGGCCTCGACGCGGTCGAAATCCGGAATCCGGCGCAGATGGTCGCAGACCTCCGGCGACAGCGGCCATTTGCTGGGATCATAGGCGCTGGTCACCAGACCGCGCGGCAGATCGGGGGCCAGCCGTGCCATTTCCGCCATGCTGTGGGGATTGAACGACATCACCGCCACCGGTCCGTCATAGCCGGCCAGCGCCGCCGCCGCGGCGGCCTCCAGCGGGCCCACGTCCGGTCCCATGGCACCGTCCTGATCCTTGATCTCGACCAGAAGCGGCACCTGCCCGGCGACCAGCGCAAGCACCTCGTCAAAGCCGGGGATGCCCTCGCCATCGCCGCCGGTCAGCGGGATCTGCTCCAGCTCTGCCGCGGTCCGCTTCCGAACCGCACCGGTCTCGGCGGTCAGCCGCTTCAGATCGTAATCGTGAAACACCACCGCCTGACCGTCGGCGGTCAACTGCAGGTCGATCTCGATCGCATAGCCCGCCGCGATCGCCGCGCGGATCGCCGCGCGGCTGTTTTCCGGCCGACCGTCGCTGCGGTCATGCAGGGCCCGATGCGCGACCGGCAGCCGCAGCAGATCGTCGGGCAGCGTCGCAAGCTGTCTCATCGCAGTTGGAAGATCCCTTCGATCTCCACCGCGACCCCCAGCGGCAGCGCCGCCGCGGAGACCGCCGAACGGGAGTGCCTGCCGGCATCGCCCAGTGCCTCGACCATGAAGTCGGAAGCGCCGTTGATCACCTTCGGCTGATCGGTGAACTCCTGGGTGGAGTTGACGAAGCCAGTCAGCTTGACCACCCGTACCAACTGGTCCAGATCCCCCTTGCAGGCCACCCGCACCTGCGCCAGCAGGTTGATCGCACAGGCACGCGCCGCCGCGGCGCCGGCCTCCACCTCCATGTCGGCACCCAGCTTACCGGTGATCAGACCGGTCGCATCCGCCGAGATCTGCCCCGAAACATAGAGCATGTCGCCCACCTGAACGAAGGGCACGTAGTTCGCCGCCGGCGCCGGGGCATCGGGCAGCGTCACGCCCATCTCTTCCAGTCTGCCTTCGATGCTCATCGCTCCGCTCTCCTTTTGGCCGGTGTCGCGCGGACGCTATCGCGATGCTTTCCGGGCGAAAAGCGAAATCGTCAGCTCTCGCGGAAGGCCTTGGTGAAGTACTCCGCCAGCGGCTTGACCAGATAGGCGATCGGCGACCGGTCGGCAGTGCGGACGAAGGCCTGCACCGGCATGCCCGGGATCAGCACCGTGCCCTCCGGCAGCTTGTCCACCTCGCCGTCGTCCAGCACGATCTCCGCCCGATAGAAGGACTGACCGCTGTTGCTGTCCTGGAACGCATCGGCCGAGACCCGCAGCACCGTCGCCTCAAGCTGCGGCGTGGTGCGATGGTCGAAGGACGTCAGGGTGACGATCACATTCTGGCCGACGTGGATTTCGTCCACGTGGATCGGGTCCACCTGCGCCGCGATCACCAGATCACGGTCGGTCGGCACGATGTAGAGCAGCGGATCGGCGGGCCGGATGACAGAGCGCGGCGTATGCACCTGAAGCCCGTAGACCACCCCCGACACCGGCGCAGTGATATCCAGCCTCGACAGCTGTTCCTTCAGCGACCGGCGCTGTTCGGCCAGTTCCAATTCGCGATAACGCAAGTCGCGCAGCCGGCTGATCGCCTCCTCGCGCTGGGTGGTGCCCAGTTTGAGGATCTCGATCTCGATTTCGGTGATCCGCCCCTCCGCCTGCGCCTTGGAGGCCTTGAGCTCGCCCAGCGTGCCCTCCAGATCGGCGGTGGTGCGACGCAGGTTCAGTACCGTCGCGGCCTGTGCCAACCCCCGATCCAGCAGCGTCTGCTGATTGGCCAGCTCCTGATTGATCAGGTCGAGCTGCACGGCGAGGGATTGCTGCTGCGCCTCGATCCCCTCGATCTGATTGCCGATCTGGCCACGGCGTTTTTCCAGCTGCTCGGTCTCGCGGGCGATGGAATCACGCCGCGCCAGAAACAGCCGCCGCTGGCCTTCGATCAGTTCGGCAACCTCGGGGCGGTCCTTGGCGATCGCCACCAGTTCGGGATCGAATTCGATCGTATCGGTTTCGTCGCGCTCCGCATCCAGCCGGCCGCGCCGCGCCATCAGCTCGAACAACTGGCCCTCGACGATGACCAGCTGCGAACGCAAGAGCGTCGGGTCCAGCCGGATCAGGGTCTGGCCTGCCGTCACCTCATCGCCTTCGGTGACCAGAATCTCGGACACGATACCGCCATCGAGATGCTGCACCACCTGGCGGTTGCTCTCCACCTCGATACGGCCAGTGACCACCACGGCGCCGGCGATATTGGACATCGCCGCCCAGCTGCCGAAGCCGCCGACCAGCAGAAACAGCGTCAGGAACCCCACGAGCAGCGGCCAGCGCGCCGACCACGAGCGGCCCGGGGCAGCCCCGCTGCCCGCCTTCGCCGTCACCGCCGCCGTCGGCAGCGGGATTTTCTCCGGCTTGGCCGGGGCGGTTTGCGGTTTCTTCGCCGGCATCGCCGGCTTGGCTTCGACCAGCTTGCCGTCGGTCTCGTCGCTCTGGCTCATCGCACGCCCCCCATACCGGCCGATTTCAACAGCTGCTCATGGTTCGAGACCATCTCGCGCAGCACCTGATCCTTCGGCCCGAAGGCGCTGCGGTGGCCGTCTTCCAGCACCAGCAGCAGGTCGCATTCCTGAATGGCCGAGGGACGGTGCGCCATGATCAGCACCGATTTGCCCGCCGCCTTCATGCCCTTGATCGCGTTGTTGAGCGCCAGAGAGCCTTCGTTGTCGAGGTTCGAGTTCGGCTCATCCAGGATCAGCAGCACCGGATCGTCATAGAGCGCCCGGGCCAGCGCCACCCGCTGCATCTGACCGCCCGAAAGCCGTCCCCCGCCCGAGGTCACCCGGGTGTCGTAGCCATCGGGGAGCGAGGTGATCAGATCGTGCGCCGCCGCCTTCTTGGCGGCCTCGACCACCTTCGTGCTGTCGGGGTCGGGGGATAGCCGGGCGATGTTCTCGGCGATGGTGCCGTCGAACAGCTGCACCCGCTGCGGCAGATAGCCGATATGCTGGCCCAGCACGTCCGGCGCATATTGATCGAGAGAGGCGCCATCCAGCCGCACCACCCCGCCGGCGGGTTTCCAGAACCCGGTCAGGGTACGGGCCAGCGTCGTCTTGCCGGCGCCTGACGGGCCGATCACCCCCAGCGCCTGCCCCGGTTCCAGCTTGAAGCTGACGGTCTTCAGCTTGGCCCGGGTATCGCCCGGCGGCACCACGGTCAGCCCCTGAACGTCCAGCCGTGCCCTGGGTTTGGGCAGCGCCGTCCGCCGCACATCGGCGGGCACCTTGGACAGCAGCTCGCCCAGCGACTGCCAGCCCTTGCGGGCGCGCTGCACCTGCGGCCAGTGGCCGACCAGCTGTTCGATCGGCGCCAGCGCCCGGCTGAGCAGGATCGAGGAGGCGATCATCACCCCGGCGGTGACCTCGGCCTTCAGCACCAGATAAGCGCCCAGGCCCAGCATCGCCGATTGCAGGAACATCCGCAGCGTCTTGGTCAGAGAAGAGAACGAGCCGCCCACATCGCTGGCCAGCACGGATTCGTCGAGCGAGGTCTGGCGGGTGCCGTTCCAGCGCGAAAACGCCGCGCCGCGCATCCCCATCGACTGGATGGTCTCCGCCTCGCCGCGGATCTCCTCCGCCATCAGGGTGGCACGATGCGAGGTGACATTGGCCTTCAGCACCGGGCTGCGGGAGTAGAACTGGTTCAGCACGGTGATCAGCACCAGCAGGCTGCCGCCGGCCACCGCCAGAATCCCCAGCCAGGGGTGAAACAGCGCGATGCCGGCCAGGAAGAACGGCGTCCAGGGCAGGTCGAAGACCACCAGAAGCACCGGTGCCGCCATCAGCCGCTGCACCGCTTCGAGATCCTGCAGCCCGGTCTGCGCCACCGGATCGTTGGCCACCGCCGAGCGGCTCAGCATCGCCTCGAACACCCGGCGATCCAGCGTCGCCTGGAACCGGGCGCCGACACGCGCCATCACCCGGCCGCGGGTGAAGTCGAGCAGACCCATCACCCCATAGAGGAAGGCCACCAGCAGCGACAGCGCCACCAGGGTTTCCTCGGACCGGCTGCCCAGCACCCGGTCATAGACCTGCAGCATATAGAGCGGGCCGGTCAGCATCAGCAGATTGCAGAAGAAGCTGAACAGCCCCACGGCCCAGTACAAGGCGCGGCTCTGGCGCCGCGCCGCGGCCAGCTCCGCAAAACCATCCGCCGGGAAGGCGGCATTTCGATAGGCGGGTCTCAAGGTTCTCCCCCACGTTCTCGGCCGGTCACAAATACACCGGCACCAGGCATGTTCGCAGTCAAATCACCTGGCGTCTGTTCCAATACAGCAACACATCCATTAAGGAGCGCAATGTCGCCTTTGACCAATCATGTCGGCTCCTACATTTCAAGGGTTACCGCCCTGCTGCCCGAAAATAACGGATTCTCCTGACCCATGGACCTTTCGCTGCGCCCCCTCCTCGTTGCCGCTCTGCTCGGAGCAACGGGTTTTCTCGCCGGCTGTGCCACGCCTACGCCGGAACAGAAAGCAAGCCGTGAAATTTTCGACCCCTACGAATCGACCAACCGCTCGATTCACGGCTTCAACGTCGGTCTCGACAAGGTGCTGCTGCGCCCTGCCGCCAAAGGCTACGTCGCCATCGTCCCGCCGCCGATGGTCGACAGCTTCAACTACTTCGCCGAGAACCTGTCGATGCCGGGGCAGATGGTCGACTCGCTGCTGCAGGGCAAGCCGAAACAGGCCGGCATCGCCCTGGCGCGCTTCGTGATCAACTCCACCGTCGGCTTCGCCGGCCTGTCCGACCCGGCCAGCAACTTCGAAATCCCCAAGGTCGATACCGATTTCGGCGAAACCCTGCACAGCTGGGGCCTTGGCGAGGGCGCCTATATCGAACTGCCGCTCTACGGCCCCTCGACCAGCCGCGATGCGATCGGCCTGCTGGTCGATTTCGTGCTCAACCCGCTGGATTACGCCAAGAACCAGCCCGTGGATAACCTCGGCCTTTACGCGCAGGCGGTCAAACGACTGGGTGACCGGGGCCGCTACTCCGATGCGGTCGATGCAATTCTTTATGAAAGTGCAGATAGTTACGCGCAGGCACGGACTATCTACATGCAAAATCGCCGGTTCAAGCTGGAAGGCGATACCCCGGACCTCTACATTACGCCTGACGAGATCAGTACCGAGGGCTTCTGATGAGCTTTACTTTTTCGCGCCGGCATCTGATCGCCACGGCCGGCGCTGTTTTGGCGAGTGTAACCCTGCCCAAATCCGCCCTGGCGCTCAGCGAGACCAAGGCAAAATCCATGGTCGACCAGCTGGTGGGGCAGATCAACCGCGTCATTGACAGCGGCAAATCCGAAAGCGCGATGTATCGCGATTTCGAGGGGATTTTCAGATCCTACGCCGATACGTCCTATATCGCGGCCTATGCGCTGGGGGTGGACGGACGCCGTGCGACCTCAAGCCAGAAACGCGCTTTCACCGAGGCGTTCACCGGCTATATCGCCCGCAAATACGGCAAGCGGTTCCGCGAATTCATCGGCGGCCGGCTCGAGGTCGAGGACGTGCGGCAGATCAAGAATTTCCTCGAGGTGCGCACCACCGCCTACCTGCGTGGGGAATCGCCTTTCGAGGTCGCGTTCCACGTCTCCGACCGCACCGGCAAGGAGCTGTTCTTCAACATCTATATCGAGGGTGTGAACATGCTCTTGACCGAACGAACCGAGATCGGCTCGCTTCTGGACAAGCGCAAAGGCAACATCGACCAGCTGATCAGCGATCTGAAGACTATTGGTTAGGCAGATCACCTGATCCTCACCAAAAAGTGAGACGCTGCGCCAGACGCGGCAAGAATGACCCGGCCCCGACCTGCCAGACGGCAGCGGGGCCGGTTTTTTGTCGCCCGGCCAGCAGGACGCCCTAGCGTTTGGACTGCGCCCCGGCACCATTGCCGCCGCCGCCACCGCCGAAGATGTCGCGCAGGAGCTGGTCGACAGCCTGGCCCAACCCGCCACCGCCCGAGGACGGCGCCTTGGCCGCCGGCGGCGCGGTCGGCGGGATCGGCTCCCGCATCGGCAGCGGTGTCGGGGTCATCCCCTCCTGCACCCGCATCATGGTCTCATGCCAGATCTCCGCCGGCAGGCCGCTGCCCGTCACCCCCTTGAGCGGGGTGTTGTCGTCATAGCCCATCCAGACCCCGGTGACGTAATCGGCGGTGAAGCCGATGAACCAGGCATCGCGCGCCTCCTGCGAGGTGCCGGTCTTGCCCGCCACTTGCCAGCCCGGCAGCCGCGCCCGTCCGCCGGTACCTTCGGAAACCACCTTCTCAAGCATCCAGATCAGCTGTTCGGCCGCCTCGGTGCGGATCACCCGCTCGCCGATGCCGCCCGAGGCGCCGAAGACCGGCGCATCGTCACCCACCAGCTTCAGCTCGGTCAGCCCATAGGGTTTGACCGAAGAGCCGCCGTTCAGGATGCCGGCATAGGCCCCGGTCATGTTGATCAGCGTGCTTTCCGAGGCCCCCAGCGCCAGCGCCGGACCCATCGCCAGATCGCTGTCCAGGCCGAACTCCTTCGCCACCAGCCGCACCTTGTCGCGGCCGTATTTCTCGGAGATCTTCACCGCCGGGATGTTCAGCGACTTCTTCAGCGCCTCGGTCAAGGTCACCTGGCCATAGAACCTGTGGGTATAGTTCTGCGGACACCACTGGCCGGAGCCGGGGATGGTCATGCAGAAGGCCTCGTCCGTCACCATGTCCAGCGGCGAGGCCCCGAGATCGAGCGCCGTGGCATAAACGAAGGGTTTGAAGGCCGAACCGGTCTGCCGCTTGGCCTGTGTGGCGCGGTTGAACACCCCGGACACCCGGGTCTTGCGACCGCCGACCATGGCGCGCACCGCGCCGTCCGGGCTCATCACCACGATGGCAGCCTGCGCCTTGGACCCCGGGCTGACCTTTTCCTGGAAGATGAAGTTCATCGCCTCTTCCGCCGAGGTCTGGATGCGCTGATCCAGCGTGGTCTTGATGATCACGTCCTCGGTGGTCTTGTCGCCGAAGAACTCCGGCGTCTCGTCCATCACCCAATCGGCGAAATACCCGCCCGCCCGCGCCGCCGCGGCCTCGGACAATTCGGCGGGGTTGGCGCGCGCCTGATCGGCCTGCGCCTGGGTGATATAGCCCTGCTCCTGCATCAGGCCGACGATCACCCCGGCCCGGTTCTGCGCCCGGGTCAGGTTGTTGGTGGGCGCGAATCGGGTCGGCGCCACCAGCAGCCCGGCCAGCATCGCCGCCTCGGCGGGTTTCAGGTCAGAGGCCGACTTGCCGAAATAGCGCTGCGCCGCCGCCTCGAAGCCACGGGCACCAGCGCCCAGGAACGCCCGGTTCATGTAAATGGTCAGGATATCGTCCTTGGAGTATTTCGCCTCCATCGCCATGGCGTAGATCGCTTCCTTGATCTTGCGCCACAGCGTGCTCTGCCGGCAGTCGGCCTCGTATTCCGCCTCGGTCATGCCGCTCTCGGGATCGTAGGGCACCCCGAGGCACAGCAGCTTGGCCGTCTGCTGGGTGATCGTCGAGCCGCCATGCCCGGACAGCGGCCCGCGACCTTCGCGCAGGTTGATCGCCACGGCGCTGGCGACGCCGCGCGGGCTGACCCCGAAGTGATGATAGAATCGCCGGTCCTCGGTCGCGATGATCGCGTGTTTGAGATAGGGCGAGACCGTTTCGGTGGTGACGACACCGCCGAACTGATCGCCGCGCCAGGCGAAAACCTGACCGTTGCGGTCCAGAAGCGTCACCGAGCCGCGCGCCCGACCGTCGAGCAGCGCGGTCATCTCGGGCAGCTGCGTGTACTGATATCCCACTGCCGCAGCGATCAGCAGCCCGATCACCATCCCCATGCGCCAGGAGAATCCCCAGATCAGGCCGAAGATGCCGAAGATCACACGCTTGAAAAACCCCACGATACCGCCGCCGCCACCGCCCGAGCCGCGCCGCGCCGCGGCCTTCGTCCGGCGCCGGCCGCCGGTGGCCGGCTTGGCCTTGCTGGCGGTCTTGGTGGTCTTGGTGGTCTTGGCCGGTTTCGCCGTCTTCTTGGCCCCGGCCTTCGCCGTGCCCTTCGCCCCGCTCTTGGCCGAAGAATAGCGTTTGTCCGCAACCAGTGGCGGTTTGCGACGTGAGGAGTCTGCCATGCCCGATCCTGCTCGATCTTTGTTCTGGAGACAGACTACAGCGCCCGCGGCGATTTGTTGAGAGCCCGTAACCCGACTGTGACACGACTCTATTTCGCCCATTTATTGGGCATCATACATTTTCTGTGCAAAAAATGTGCAAAAAATAGGCGACAAGTCACAGTTATGTGGCAGAAAACATTCCATTCCTGCCTGTGGGAAGCCTTCCTTGCGAGGCGACCGCAGGGGGACCTGCCGAACGAAGGGGACGATCGTGAAACTGATCATTGCGACAATCAAGCCGTTCAAGCTGGAGGAGGTGCGCGAAGCGCTGACCGAGGCCGGCGTTCGCGGCATGATGGTGACGGAAATCAAAGGGTTCGGATCGCAGTCCGGCCACACCGAGATTTATCGCGGCGCGGAATACGCCGTGAATTTCGTGCCGAAAATCAAGCTGGAAATCGTGGTCAGCGCCGCCATGGCCGACCAGGTGGTCGAGACCATCACCAGCACTGCCAAGACCGGGAAAATCGGCGACGGCAAGATCTTCGTGCTGGACGTGGAACAAGCGATCCGCGTGCGCACCGGTGAAACCAACGACGACGCGCTCTGAGACGCGGAACAGGGGAAACAGAAATGCAAATGAAATCCTTGACGAAACTCGGCCTGGCCGCGGCGCTGATCGCGCTGCCGAGCCTCGGGCTGGCGCAGGAGGCGGATGTAACCCCGCCGAATGCTGAGATCGGCTACATCTTCACCACGTTCATGTTCCTAGTCACCGGTTTCCTCGTGATGTTCATGGGCGCCGGCTTCTCGATGCTGGAAGCAGGTCTGGTTCGTCAGAAGAACGTCACCATGCAGCTGATGAAGAACGTCGCGCTCTTCGCCTTCGCTGCCATCATGTACTATCTGATCGGCTACAACCTGATGTATCCCGGCGACGGCTGGAGCATCGATGGCATCCTCGGCGCCTTCTCGCCCGCGGTGCTTGAGCCGGTCGGCCTGGCCGACACCGAAACCGATCTGACCTATGCGTCGGTTGGCTCGGACTTCTTCTTCCAGCTGATGTTCTGCGCCACCACCGCGTCGATCGTGTCGGGCACCCTGGCCGAGCGTATCAAGCTGTGGCCCTTCCTGATCTTCGTCATCATCCTGACCGCTCTGATCTATCCGATCCAGGCGTCGTGGAAATGGGGCGGCGGCTTCCTCGATGCGGCCGGCTTCCAGGACTTCGCCGGTTCGACCGTGGTGCACTCCGTCGGTGGCTGGGCGGCTCTGATGGGCGCGCTGATCCTCGGCCCGCGCATCGGCAAGTACAAAGACGGCAAGGTCCATCCCTTCCCGGGTTCGAACCTGACGCTGGCCACCCTGGGGACGTTCATCCTGTGGCTGGGCTGGTTCGGCTTCAACGGCGGTTCGCAACTCTACATGGACACCGCAGGCAACGTGGCTGACATCAGCCGGATCTTCGCCAACACCAACACCGCAGCCGCCGGTGGCGCCATCGCAGCGCTGATCCTGACCCAGCTGCTGTACAAAAAGGCCGACATCACCATGGTGCTGAACGGTTCGCTGGCCGGCCTGGTGTCGATCACCGCCGAACCGCTGATGCCCTCGCTGGGCGCAGCAACCCTGATCGGCGCCGTGGGCGGTGTCCTGGTGGTCTTCGCCGTGCCGTTCCTGGACAAGCTGAAGATCGACGACGTCGTCGGCGCCATCCCGGTGCACCTGGTCTGCGGCATCTGGGGCACCCTGGCGGTTCCGCTGACCAACCCGGGCGCCTCCTTCGGCACCCAGCTCTACTCGATCATCGTGGTCGGTCTGTTCGTCAGCATCGTCTCCGCCGTGGTCTGGTTCATCCTGAAAGCCATCATGGGCCTGCGGGTGAGCGAAGAAGTCGAGATCAACGGTCTCGACATGGCGGAACTGGGCATGGAAGCCTATCCGGAATTCTCGAAGACCTGATCGGTCCTCGATCCGAAACAACCAGAAGGCCCGGGCATCCGCCCGGGCCTTTTTCCTTGGGCCCCGCCCCATATGCCACGACCCGGGCGGCCGGCCTGATCCGGGCATAAGAAAACGCCCCGTCCACAGGGAACGGGGCGTTTTCAATCCGTCTGGAACGCAGGTGTCAGGCGCCGGCGTCGACGATCGCCTGGGCCAGCAGCGGCACCGTCCTGCTGTTCAGCCCGGCGATGTTCATCCGGCTGTCGCCCACCATGTAGACGCCGTAATCGGTGCGCAGCCGCTCCACGATCTCGGGCGAGACGCCCAGCCGCGAGAACATGCCCCGGTGCCCAGCCAGGAAGGCGAAGCGATCCGAGCCGGTCAGCCGCTGCAGCTCGTCCGCAAGCTGCTGGCGCAGGCCCAGCATCGACAGCCGCACCTCCTCCAGTTCCGCCATCCAGTCGGCGCGCAGCGCATCGTCGTTCAGGATCGTCGCGACGATCCGGGCGCCGTGATCGGGCGGGAAGGAATAGGCCAGGCGGTTCAGCGTCGCCATCGTGTCCAGCACCAGCGGCTTGCGGGCGGTATCGGCGGAAATCGCCATCAGCATGCCGGTCCGCTCGCGGTAGATGCCGAAGTTCTTCGAACAGCTCGACGCGATCAGGCATTCCGGCACCGAGGAGGCGATCAGCCGGGTGCCGGCGGCGTCCTCTTCCAGGCCGTCGCCAAAGCCCTGATAGGCGATGTCGATCATCGGCAGCAGGCGGCGCGCGTTCAGCAGGTCGGCGACCTCCTGCCATTGCACCATGTTCAGGTTGGCGCCGGTCGGATTGTGGCAGCAGCCATGCAGCAACACCGCATCGCCGGCTTCCGCGCCCTTCAGATCCTCCATCATCGCGTCGAAATCGACACCGCGGGTCTCCGCGTCGAAATAGCGATAGGTTTTGATCTCGATGCCGAGGTAGTTCAGGATCGCGATATGGTTGGGCCAGGTCGGATCGGAAATCCAGATCCGCCCGCCGGGCTTCATCATCTGGATCAGCTCGAAGCCCAGGCGCACCGCCCCGGTGCCGCCGGTGGTGGCCACCGCCGAGATCGCCTCAGGCGCCACCGCATCCGCCAGCAGCAGCCGGGTCATGCCGCCGGTAAAGGCGCTGTCGCCGGTCAGCCCGGTATAGGTCTTGGTGGTCTGCTCGTCCCAGATCCGCTTCTCCGCCGCCTTGACCGCCCGCATGATCGGGGTGACGCCCTCGGCATTCTTGTAAACGCCCACGCCCAGGTCGATCTTCTGATCGCGCGGGTCGTCGGCATACATCAGCATCAGCTGCAGAATCTTGTCTGCCGGCTGCTTCTTGAGAGTTTCGAACATAAACTTAGTCTCCGGTTGCGACGGGCAGAGTGGGGAAGGCCCCCCATTCGGACCAGGAGCCGTCGTACAGCGAATGATCGGTCTTGCCCATACGCTCCAGCGCCAGGCTCAGCACCGCGGCGGTCACCCCCGATCCGCAGCTGGTGATCACCGGCTTGGACAGATCGACGCCGGCGGCCTCGAACACCGCGCGGCAGTCCTCCGGCGATTTCATCGTGCCGTCATCGTTCAGCAGCGTCGTATAGGGCACGTTGCGGGCGCCGGGGATATGGCCGCTGCGCAGCCCCGGACGCGGCTCGGGCTCCTCGCCGCGGAACCGGCCGGCCGAACGGGCGTCGACGATCTCGTGATCACCGAGCTTGGCGGCGGAAGACACCTGGGTCACATCGCGCACCAGATGGTTCTGCACCCGTACAGTCATGTGACGGTCACGCACCACCGGCGGCAGGTCCTCGATCTCGCGCCCCTCGGCCTGCCACTTCGGCAGACCGCCGTCCAGAACGGCAATATTGGTCTGCCCCATCAGCTGGAACAGCCACCAGACCCGCGGCGCAGAGCCGATGCCGGCGCCGTCGTAGACCACCACCTGATGCCCGTCGCCGACCCCCATCGCGCGCAGCCGCGACATGAATTTCTCGACCGGCGGCGCCATATGCGGCAGGTCCGAGCGGTGATCCGAAATCTCGTCGATATCGAAGAAACGCGCGCCGGGAATATGGGCGGCCTCGTATTCGGCCCGCGCGTCCCGGCCCAACTGCGGCAGATACCAGGAGGCATCGAGAATCCGCAGATCTGGGTCCTTGATATGCGCCGCCAGCCAGTCGGTCGAAACCAGTGTTTTCGGGTCGTCCTGCATCGCTCCACCCTGTGCATAAAACCGTATCCTGCCTACTATCGGGGGCGCCCGGGTGCAAGGCAAGCGGGCTTTGGCGGCGCGCCACGGCCAAAGCGGCCGCCCACCCCGACGCGGCGGATGCCTTCGGCGAGAGTATTTGCACAGAGAAGAAGAGGTCAGTTGCACCCGACCCTCGACACGCCGCGCCCTGCCCTGGCTTCTTCTCTGCAAAAATACTCACGGCGCCACATCGACCGCGGGCGCGGCGCCGACCCGCCGGGCGCTTCCCCCGGTGCCGGTTTTCCGGCAGCATGCCAGGCCATGTCCCGCCTCCCGCCCCCCGCCTTCCCGCTGAAAGCGAATCGCGAGCAAGAGGTCTGCGGCCCCGCCGCCGTGGCCTTTGCCGGGGTCTGCTGCGCGCGGGGGCAGGCGCCGGTTCTGTGGATCGTCGAAGGCAGGCAGCACGACCGGCTCCCCCCCCGGTTTCGCCGCCTTCGCCGATCCGGCGCGGCAGCTGCTCGGCCGGCCCCGCGATCAGGCAAAAAACTCTTCCCCAGCCGGGGTTTTCACGAAATCCCGGCGCCGGAGCGATAGTACACCGCCCCAAAACGCCGCCTCAACGATTGTCTTTCAACAACCGCTGCTTCTGCCGCGACCAGTCGCGTTGGGCGCTGGTTTCACGCTTGTCATGGTTCTTCTTGCCCTTGGCGATGCCCAGCTTCATCTTGGCGATGCCGCGATGGTTGAAATACATCACCAGCGGCACCAGCGTCATGCCCTTGCGCTGGGTGGCGTTCCACAGGTCGGCCATCTGCTTGCGGCTGACCAGAAGCTTGCGCCGCCGCCGCTCCTCATGGCCGAAGGTCTTGGCCTGCGCGTAGGGCGCGATATAGGAGTTCACCAGCCAGAGCTCGCCGTTCTCCACCGCCGCATAGCTTTCGGCGATATTGCCGCCATGGGCGCGCAGCGATTTCACCTCGGAACCTTCCAGGACGATGCCGCACTCCAAATCCTCCTCGATCGCGTAATCGAAGCGCGCGCGCCGGTTCTCGGCGATGATCTTGTAGTTCGGATCTGTCTTCTGCTTGGCCATGCGCACCGATCTACGCATGCCACCGGCATTCTGCAAGATCCGCCTGCAAGTTCCCCGCGCCGCGCAGGTCCGCCGCGCCCGGCTCTTTTTCTGGCTTCAAATATCCTCCCCGAAGGGATCGCGGCGCAGCCGCGATATCGGGCCCGCCCCCGGCCGCGTCTCAGCCGCCCAGTTTGGCATGCACCTCGTCGAGGTCGATCTCCCCCACCGGCATCTTGTTGGACGGATCGGCGGGGTCGTATTTGAACAGTTCGAAGTCCCGCTTGTAGATCTCATAGACCAGATGCATCGACAGATCGTCGAAATACTCCTCGACCGGATGCGCCCGTTTGGGGCCGTGGCCCTCGCTTTCGTTGAACCGCGGGATCGCCGCCAGATCGACCGGATGAGGCGTCTCCACCGCGTCCAGCACCCCCTGCATGCCTTCGTTGAACCGCTCGGTCCAGAAGATGTGATCGTAGCGTCCGCCATTGGCGATGAAGGTCGATACATGGCCCGACATCGCCGACCAGTGGATGTCCGGCTCCATCGGCCGGCGCCAGCGGATGGTGTCACGGGCGAACAGCAGGAACCGGCGAAAGCTCTGGATCTGGTCGAACTCCTGCTTGCCGTCGTCGCCGCCGACCTCGACACCATAGGTATAGGTCAGCTTCGGCACCATATTGCCGCGATAGCGTTTGCCATTGCGCTGGATGCCGCAGATCTTGTCGAAGAAGGAGCTGAGAATCCGGGTGTAGGGATTGCGCACGCAGGTGAAGGCATAGGACCGATGCGCCTGCACGTTGCGGGTGATCGGCTCGTGACTGTGCTCCTGCGACCACTTGTGCAGCCCCTCGCGCGCATCATGGATGTCGCCGTCGAAAAACCGCCCGTGGTCGGAGTAGAACATGATCTGCCCGATCGTCGAACAGGCGCATTTCGGCACCACCCGATACACCATGCTCTCACTCTCGGTCATCCAGGTCCCGGGAAAGCCCATCTGCTCCTGCCTCCATGCTGCGCGGGGGCGTCTGTTTCACTGCGCCGCATCCGCCGCCCGAAAAAACCAAATAATCAGTGTTTATTCAATCGGACTTCGCCTTTATCTAATGTGGGGTAGAGCAGTTAGCGGTAAATCCTGTCCCCCATGGCGAAAATCGCGTATATCCTTCTGTGTCACAAGGATCCCGACGCCATCGTCACGCAGGCCAGGCGGATCACTGACGCTGGCGACTACATCTCCATCCACTTCGATGCCAGCGCGCCGCTGGAAGCGTTCCGCCAGATCCGCGACACCCTCGGCGATAACCCCAACGTCACCTTCGCGCGGCCGCGGATTCGCTGTGGCTGGGGGGAATGGTCGCTGGTTCAGGCGACGCTGAACGCGGTGGCGGCGGCGGTCGACGCCTTTCCGCGCGCCACCCATTTCTACATGCTTTCGGGCGATTGCATGCCGATCAAGACGGCCGAATACGCCCGCCGTTTCCTCGACGATCACGACAGCGATTTCATCGAGAGCTTCGATTTCTTCGAAAGCGACTGGATCAAGACCGGCATCAAAGAAGAGCGATTGATCTATCGCCACGTCCTGAACGAACGCAAACACAAGGCGCTGTTCTATGCCAGTTTCAACCTGCAGAAAAAGCTGGGGCTGAAACGGGCGATCCCGGCCGATCTGCAGATCCAGATCGGCAGCCAGTGGTGGTGCCTGCGCCGCCGCACCATCGAATGGATCCTCGATTTCACTCGCGCGCGCCGCGACGTGATGCGGTTCTTCCGAACCACCTGGATCCCGGACGAGACCTTTTTCCAGACACTGGTGCGCCATCTGGTCCCCGAGAACGAGATCGAGTGCCGCACGCTGACATTTCTGATGTTTTCCGACTACGGCATGCCGGTGACCTTCTACAACGATCACTACGACATGCTACTGGGGCAGGATTTCCTGTTCGCCCGGAAGATCAGCCCCGAGGCAAGCGAGCTGAAAAGCCGGCTGGGGCGGCTCTATTCCGAGGAAGATGTCGCGTTCCGGATCTCGAACGAGGGACGCAGCCTGTACAAGTTCCTCACCGGGCGCGGACGGATCGGCCGGCGGTTCGGCATGCGGTTCTGGGAAACCGAAAGCAGCCTGGGCCGCGAACGCGAACTGATGATCGTGGTCTGCAAGAAATGGCATGTGGCCAAGCGGCTGCTGGCCCATATCCGCCAGACCACCAATGTGCCGGCGATCGAATATCTCTTTAACGAAGCGGATACGCCGCTGCCCGATCTCGGCGGCATCCAGACCACGCTGGAAAAACGCACCCGCCACCGCCGGGCGCTGATGCGGATGCTGTTCGACTATTACGAAACCGACCGGCTGATCGTCTGCATGGACCCGGCCAATCTGGATCTGATCCAGGATTTCGCCTCGGACCGGTCGGTGACCCGGATCCTCGAGGTCGAATGCCTGTTCTCGGATGACTATCTGATCGGCCACGCCCACCGCATCGGGCTGGCCGGCGATCAGACCAGCCCGGCAACGCTGGAACGGCTGCTGCCGACGATCCGCAACGACATGCATTACGAAACCGACCGCATCCGCGATGCCGGTTTCGGCCATTACGAACGGATCAGCGAAACCGCCTCCGCCGAGGAAAACGCCGATCATCTCGCCGCTTTCCTCAATATCGGCCGGGATCAGGCCCTGAGCCTGGCCCGGACCGAGTATCTCTTCGCCGACTAGCTCAGCGCCCGTCCAGCCAGCGCCGGAACCGGCTGCGGCGTTCCGAGATCGCCTCTCCGGCGATTTCCAGATTGTCTTCGATATCCTCGATCAGCGGATCGATGCGACGGCGGCGGAACCGGCGCCAGCGCACCCAGATGGCATAGACCACCGCCGCCAGCAGCGTCAGAAAGACGATGTTGAACCAGGGGATGATCCGAACATCCGGCCCCGCGACCGGCTTGATCCGCACCGCGTTGGGAAAGATCGACAGGAATTCGTTGCGCCAGCCGTAGTGCCGCAGCGCCACCCATTTCGGCGCCTCGGCGGTGGATTTCATATCCGCCGCCTCGGCCTGCAGGTTCGAGCTGTTGACCTTGAAATACGGTGGCCAGGACCAGCCGGTGTCCTCGTTGCGATAAACCATAATCTTGCCGTTGGTCATCCGCGTCTGGATGAAGAACACGTCCCGGTTGGTCGTCGTCGGATCGCTGCCCACATCGTGCTGCGCCCAGAACAGGCTGTTTTCGCCCGGATCGATCCGCTTTTCATAGGTGTCCGTGATGCGGACGATATCCGTCTGCGGCAGGGTGTAATGCAGCGCCGACGCCACCAGCCCCCAGAAGATCAGGATAATTGCCCATTTGACATAGCCCATGCCGGCACCCTCATGTGAAATTCGTGTAATAGACGATGATCGCGATCAGCCCCAGCGGCACCGCGTAGATGGCCAGGATCAGCCTGCGCCGGAACGACCGGTCGTACTGCGCCAGCCCCCGACGCACGAAGGCCTCGCGGTCGCCGGTCAGCCCCTTGCGGCGCCAATGCGCGATCAGCTTGGCGCGGCGGCGCTGGCGGGAATAGATCGACACCGCGACATAGGCCACGCTCAGCACCAGCAGCAGCGGGATCAGAAGGCGCAGCATCGCGATCATCTCTTTGCCTCTTCCGCCGTTCCTGTGCCGGGGTCCTGGCCCCTATTCCGTGATACGCGCGGGCGCCGCCCGGGGCAACCGGCCCGCAGCGCCCCGACGGATATGGGGGCGGCATCGCCCGGGGGGAAGTCTTCCCCCCGGAGCGGCGCTTGTCTCCGGGCTCCGGCCCCGGCATGCTGCCCGCGTTTTAACAAGCTATTTCCATTGGAGGTTTCCCATGATCCGGCAGAGCCTGATGCCCGCCGCCCTGACCCTGAGCCTGGCCTTCGCCGCCCCGGCCCGCGCCGATGAGATCAGCGATGCGCTGAATTCCGCGCTGTCGGCCTATGGCGAGGGCGATATCAAGTACGCGCTGGAGGAGCTGGAGTTCGCCAAACAGCTGCTGACCGGGCTGCAGGTCGACGAACTGGCGCAGTTCCTGCCAGAGCCGCCGGCCGGATACAGCCGCGAGATGAATTCCGAAATGGGCGCCGGGCTGAGCCTGATGGGCGGCGGCACCGGCGCGGAGGCGGAGTATTCCAACGGCGACGACAGTTTCACCGTCACGCTGATCGCCGACAATCCGATGGTGGGCGCCATGGCCGGCATGCTGTCGAATGCCGCCGCCATCGGCGCCAAGATCGAGCGGGTCGGCCGCCAGAAGATGATGGTGCAGGACGGCGAGATCACCGGGCTGGTCGACAACCGCATCCTGGTCCAGGCCCAGGGCGAGAACACCGATCTGATGCTCGACGTGCTGAAAACGCTGGATTTCCGGGCGCTGACGGCCTTCGGCCGCTAAGCCCGCATGCAAAGGGCGGCGGCCGGCGTCCCGGCCCCCGCCCTCCACAACGATCCCGGTCAGTCTTATCCCCCACTCACCGTGATCTTTTCGGGTTTCGCCATCCATTCCTTGCCGCGCAGCATGCCCTTCCAGTAGATCGGCGGCAGCATCTTCTCCTTCAGCAGCCAGGCGGCCCGGGTCGGCTTGGTGCCATCGACCAGCCATTTCGGGAAGGACGGCTTCAGCGCCCCGCCATAGCCGAATTCGGCCAGGACGATCTTGCCGCGCTCCACTGTCAGCGGACAGGAGCCATAGCCGTCGTATTGCGCCACCGGCGAGCGGCCATCGATGTCGGCAGCGACGTTCTCCGCCACCACCGGCGCCTGGATCCGCGCCGCAGCGGCGGTCTTGGCGTTGGGCGCATTCATCACGTCGCCCAGCGACCAGATGTTGTCATAGCTCTTGTGCCGCAGCGTCGCCTGATCGACATCGACCCAGCCGGCGGCGTCGGCCAGGGGCGACACCCGGATGAAATCGGGGGCGCATTGCGGCGGCACCACATGCAGCATGTCGAAGTCCGTCACCACAGTGGTAGGCTCCGCGTCGGGTTTCTGCACCGCGAAGGTCGCTTTCTTCGCCGGCCCGTCCACCGCGATCAGGTTGTGGAAGAAGTTCAGGTTGACGCCGTATTTCTCGACATATTTCTCCAGCGCCGGGACATAGTCCTTCACCCCGAAGAGCACGCCACCGGCATTGTTGAACTGGATGTCGATATCCTTGATCACACCGCGGCGCAGCCAGGCGTCGCCGGACAGATACATCGCCTTCTGCGGCGCCCCGGCGCATTTGATCGGCATCGGCGGCTGGGAAAAGATCGCCCGGCCCCGGCTCAGCCCCTGCACCAGTTCCCAGGTATAGGGCGCCAGGTCATAGCGGTAGTTCGAGGTCACCCCGTTGCGGCCCAGGGTTTCCTTCAGCCCCTCGACCCGGTCCCAGTCCAGCTTCAGCCCCGGGCAAACGATCAGCCGGTCGTATTTCACCACCCGGCAACCATCCAGCACCACGGCGTTGTCGGCGGGCTCAAAGGCGGCGACGGCGGACTTGATCCAATGCACCCCCTTGGGGATCAGGCTGCCCATGGTCTTGGCGGTCTGATCGGGGGTGAAGATGCCGCCACCGACCATGGTCCAGCCCGGCTGGTAATAGTGGATGTCGGCCGGGTCGATCAGCGCGATGTCGAGCCCGGGTTTGCGCGCCTTCAGGCTGGCCGCCACCGCGATGCCGCCGGCACCGGCGCCCACGATCACCACGTCGAATTTCGCGTCCCCCGTATCGGTGGGTGTCTTGCCGCCATTGGCGATCCGCCGCGCCACGCCGTTCATGTCGTACCCCGCCGCCTTGGTCGCGGCGAGGATCTCGGGCAGCGGCCGGGTCGGAGCCTGGCTCAGCGACCACAGCGTCGCCGAGCGTGTGCCGGTCCGGCAATAGGCCAGCACCGGCCCCGGCAGCTCGGTCAGCGCGGTGCCGAAGGCGCTGGCGGTCTCGTCCGTCACGATCCCCGGCGTCACCGGCAGGAACCGGAACTCAAGCCCCGCCGCCTGCGCGGCGGCCTCGACCTCCTCCTGACCGGGCTGATCGGGGGCCTCGGCATCGGGCCGGTTGCAGATGATGGCGCGGAAGCCCGCGGCCTTGATCGCGGCGATATCGTCCAGCGCGATCTGCGGACTGACCGACAGCCCGTCGGTGATTTTCTTGATATCCATGCGTGTCTCCTCACAGGGTGGGCGCCCGGTCGTCGTCCGTCCGGTGTCGGAGAGCGCGCTCCTCCTGCGGCTCGGCACGCTCCGATCAGAAACACATATTCAACATTAAATATTTGTTCAAGACCACATGCGAAAAACGGAATGCGAGGGCCATAGCCCCCGCAAATCGGCCCCCTAAACCGGGGGCATCCCGCCGCGTTCAGCCGACGACGTTGAACTCCGGTCCGTAGGGATAGCCGGTGATATTCTCCGCCCCCTCGCCGGTGATCACCAGGATGTCGTGCTCCCGGTAACCGCCGGCGCCCGGCTGCCCCTGCGGGATCGTCAGCATCGGTTCCATGCTGATCACCATCCCCGGCTCCAGCACCGTGTCGATATCTTCGCGCAGCTCCAGCCCGGCCTCGCGCCCGTAGTAATGGCTGAGCACGCCGAAGGAATGGCCATAGCCGAAGCTGCGGTACTGCAGCAGGTCGCGCTCGGCGAAGAAGCCGTTGATCGCCTCGGTCACCGCGGCACAGCTCACCCCCGGCTTCAGCAGCGACATGCCATATTCATGCGCTGCGACATTGGCCTCCCAGATCTTCAGGCTGTCGGCATCCACCTCGCCCAGGAACATCGTGCGTTCCAGCGCGGTGTAATAGCCCGAGATCATCGGAAAGGTGTTCAGGCTAAGGATATCGCCCCGCTGCAGCCGCCGGCCGGTGACGGGATTATGCGCCCCGTCGGTATTCAGCCCCGACTGGAACCAGACCCAGGTGTCGCGGTATTCCGCATCGGGAAAGCGTTTGGCGATCTCCAGCTCCATCGCATCGCGGCCGGCCATGGCGACGTCGATCTCGCGCGCGCCTTCCTTCACCGCCTCGCGGATGGCATAGCCGCCGACATCGGCCACCTGCGCCCCGTGGCGGATCAGGGCAATCTCCGCCGCCGACTTCCGCATTCTCTGCCGCATGCTGGCCGGCGCGATATCGACCATGGTGATCGGGTCGAGGAAATCCTCCAGCCGGTCGCGCTGCGCCAGGGTCAGGTGATCGCCCTCATGACCGATCACCGCCCCGATGCCGGTGACCGAGGCCACCGCGCGCCAGAAATTGTCCCGCGCCCAGTCGGTATAGGTGATGTTGTCGCAGAAGCCGCGCCGCCAGGGCTGGCCGGCGTCGATCCCGGCGCTGATGGTCACCGCCTGATCCTCGGTCACCACCAGCGCATAGGGACGGCCGAAGGAGCAATAGAGAAAGCCCGAATAATAGGCGATCGTCTGCATCGAGGTCAGCACAGCGGCGGTCACGCCCAGCTCCTCCATCGCCTCGCGCAAGCCGTTCAGACGGGCCTGATATTCGGTGTCGGCGAAAGGCAGCCGCGCCTTGTCGCCATTGTGAAAACGGAAGAATTCCGGACGTGCGGTCATCAAAGACCCTCCTTTTCAGAAAGGTCCCGGCGTACAGGACTGGGAATTGCGGGCAGCTCCTGCCCGTCCAAGCGGGAAGGCGGCGACGCCATCGCCGGGCCCGGCGCAAGATTGGACTGCTGCCCCACCCGGCGCAAGCCCCTTCGTTGTGAGCGATATATGATACAGCCTTTGCATCCTGCCGCGTGACGCTCTACCTAATGCGTCAGACTCGGTGGGCACGAACCGCCCGCCGCATGACACGACAGGACCGAGGAAACCGCCATGCTGGACGCGCCCACCAACCTGAAATCGCTGCTGAAGGATCCTTCGCTGCTTGCCACCCAGGCCTATATCGACGGCCAGTGGGTCGACGGTGACAACGGCACCTTCGAGGTGATCAACCCCGCTCGCGGCGATGTCGTCGCCGAAGTCGCCGACCTGAGCCGCGCCCAGGTCGCGGGCGCCATCGATGCCGCCTATCGCGCACAGAAGGACTGGGCCAGCTGGACCGGCAAGGAACGCGCCGCCGTGCTGCGCAAGTGGTACGACCTGATCATGGAGAACGCCGACGATCTGGCGACCATCCTGACCGCCGAAATGGGCAAGCCGCTGGCCGAGGCCAAGGGCGAGATCGTCTATGGCGCCTCCTTCATCGAATTCTTCGGCGAAGAGGCCAAGCGCATCTACGGCGAGACCATCCCCGGCCATCAGCGCGACAAGCGCATCACGGTGATGAAACAGCCCATCGGCGTCGCCGCCTCGATCACGCCGTGGAACTTCCCCAACGCGATGATCACCCGCAAGGCCGCCCCGGCGCTGGCCGCCGGCTGCGCCTTTGTCGCCCGCCCGGCCGAGGAGACGCCGCTGTCGGCGACCGCGCTGGCGGTTCTGGCCGACCGCGCCGGTCTGCCCGCGGGGGTTCTGAACGTGCTGCCCTCGACCAGTTCCTCGGAAGTGGGCAAGGAGTTCTGCGAGAACTTCAAGGTGCGCAAGCTGACCTTCACCGGATCGACCGAAGTGGGCCGTATCCTGCTGCGCCAGGCCGCCGATCAGGTGATGAAATGCTCGATGGAACTGGGCGGCAACGCGCCCTTCATCGTGTTCGACGATGCCGATCTGGACGCCGCTGTCGAAGGCGCGATGATGTGCAAGTTCCGCAACAACGGCCAGACCTGCGTCTGCGCCAACCGCATCTATGTGCAGGCCGGCGTTTATGACGCCTTTGCCGAAAAGCTGAAGATCGCGGTTGAGAAGCTGACGCTGGGCGACGGCCTGGACGAGGGCGTGACCACCGGGCCGCTGATCAACCAGGGCGCCATCGACAAGGTGCTGGAACATCTGGGCGACGTCACCGAGAAGGGTGCCACCATCCTGACCGGCGGCCGCCAGTCGAATCTGGGCGCCAATTTCTTCGAGCCCACCGTCGTCACCGGCGTGACCCAGGCGATGAAGGTGGCCAAGGAAGAAACCTTCGGCCCGCTGGCGCCGCTGTTCAAATTCGAGGATGTCGACGAGGTCATCGAGATGGCCAACGACACCATCTTCGGCCTCGCCGCCTATTTCTATGCCAAGGACCTGAGCCGCGTCTACAAGGTGGCCGAGGCGCTGGAATATGGCATCGTCGGGGTCAACACCGGCATCATCTCGACCGAGGTCGCGCCGTTCGGCGGCGTCAAGCAATCCGGCCTGGGCCGTGAAGGCAGCCACCACGGGATCGAGGATTATCTGGAGATGAAATACGTCTGCATGGCGGTTTGAGAAATCAGGCCGCGGCCTCGGTCAGGACCGCCAACCGCCCGGTAAAGGCGGCGATGACTTCCGCCCAGCTCTGCAAATCTTCCTGGTCGAGGCGATCCGAAAGGGTCGCCTCGATCGCTTTGGACATCGCCCGACCACCGGCCCGGTATTGCTGCGGCGTGATGCCAAGCGGGCGCTGCTCCGCCCAGACCTGCTGCGCCACCGCCTCAAGATTGGCGGGGCATTCCGCGCATTGCGCCACTTTCGTCAGCAGCGTGACGAAGAGTTCCTTACGCGGTCCGCGGCTGTGCGGAAAAAACCGCTCCATCTCCGGATCGCTTGCGAAAGCCTCGGTGAAAAACGCCTCGGCAATAGCCGCCTTTTCCGCAAAGACCTGCGGCAGGGTGCTTCTCAATCCGTTTGTCTGCCTTGTCAGCATCTTTGTCGTGCCCTTCTCGACTCAACTTTTGCGAGCAACAAGATAACAAGAGGTAAACAGAACATAACGCGCCTGAGGTTTTCAGGCGAATTTTTTTTCGATGTATTTTGCCGCCAGCGCCAGCCTACCGTTGCGGAAACGACTCAATTTTGATCACTCGGAGCGGCGCATTCCGCCCGCCGCACCGCCTGCCCATGACACAGTTCCCGGACAAAGAGCGCCGGATATAGTTCAGCAAAATTGATGTGTTAGAGGCCTTCTCCGCCGCTGTCCGCCCATCGCTGCGGCACACGCCCCGGCGAAGCCTGCCCCCGGCGCAACGCTCGACACCTCCCGGATGTCAGGAACTGGACGAGAGAGAGCAGCCTGATGGAAAGACGGGCATCGGGCGGGAAATCACCCCAGAGGCGCACAACCCCCACGCGATATCCTCTACGGGATAGCCCGCAGAGCCACCGGCCGCAAAACGGCGCGAAGGATATCCTTCGCGCCCCTGGCAACACACCTCCCCGGACCCCGCCGCGCCGCCCCCGAGGGAAACAGAGGTCGCGCGTCCGCAGGTCCGGCGGGGATCAGTTCACGGCCTGCGCCTCGACCACCTCATCGGCGGCGGACGACGCCGGACGGGAGGAGGCAATCGCGATGCGGCGCGGCTTCAGCGCCTCGGGCACCTCGCGCTTCAGGTCGATATGCAGCATGCCGTTTTCATGGGTGGCGCCGGTCACACGCACATGATCGGCCAAGGTAAAGCGCCGCTCGAATGCACGGGTGGCGATGCCGCGGTGCAGATAGGTGCGCTCTTGATCCTCTTCGGCCTTCTTCGCCGATACGATCAGCGCATGATCGCGCATTTCAACCGACAGATCGGCCTCGGAGAAGCCGGCCACCGCGATCGAGATGCGATAGGCATCCGCGGCGGTCTTTTCGATGTTGTAGGGGGGATAGCTGGACTGGCCGACATCATTGGCCATGATGCGATCCATCAGGTCCGCGATCTGGTCGAAGCCGATGGTGGCACGGTTCAGCGGGGCAAAGTCAAAACTACGCATAGGTCGTCATCCTCATCTCTTGAGCGATTCACGAAACGCCCTCCGGGTCCCGGACGGGCAGATGATCCCGGGCCCCTCGAGAGGCGACCCGAACATGAATCCATTTGGGAAGAGGACCGGGCGGTTTCAAGCCCCCGGAAGCATTGCGGAAAACCGGAAAATCCGCTCAGCCGCCGGGGCGCACGAACTTGGCGCCGGTGTCGTTGCGGGCATCCCCCACGACCACATGGCCGACACCCGGCGGCGGCGCCTCGGCATAGCCGCGGCCGGCGTCCATGATGGCGCGCAGCAGTTCCATCGGTTCGCCCAGCTCGGTCCCCAGCGCCACCTGATCGCCGCGCACCTCGGCCTTGGCCGAAACGATGGAAACAATCCGCGGCACACCACCGGCAAAGGAAAAGATCGGCGCCCCGGACGATCCGAAATCGACATCGCAGGACATCACCAGAATACCCTCCTGCCGGGCCAGGATACCGCAGACCTCCTGCAGCGTCGGCGCCTCGGCCCGGTCGCGGGCATAGGAGACCACGCCGACCTCATCCCCGGATCCGGGGCGGCTGGCAGTGTGGAAAGGCATCACCGTGGTATTGCGGATCGGCTGCGCCAGCTGCAGCAGCGCCAGATCGTTGCGCACCCGTTCCGAGGTGACGGAGCCGTCGTAGACATAATCGGGATGCACCACCGCGCGCCGCACCCCGCGATAAGCCGAGGCCCGGCCGTTGCGCCAGCCGGCCCGGAATTCCACCATCTCGGGGCGGATCCGCTGTTTGGTCTTCTTGTCGAACAGGCAATGCGCCGCGGTCAGGACCAGATCGGTATCGATCAGCGTACCGGTGCAGAACCCCTTGCCGTCGATGTTCAGCCGCCCCACCGCCTGCCAGGCCCGTCCGGCCTCCAGACTGTCGAGCCGCTGCGGCCGGGCATCCCCGGCGGCGACCACCACCGGCAGCACTGCCATCGCCACTCCGACCAACCAATGTCGCACGTTGCCCTCCGTCGTAACCTCCTTCCGGTCTAGGAAGGGGGTAGGGCGAAAATAGGGCGGCTGTCGGGCAATTACCCGCGCAGATCTGGCACCGATAAGGCGGGATTGTTTCCGCCCCCGCGCGTCAGCGCCGGCGGCTTCGGCCCGCCCGTGGCCCAATCCAGCAACTCGACCGTATGCACCACCGGAATCCCCGTCGCCGATCCGATCTGCATCATGCAGCCGATATTGCCTGCGGCGATCAGATCGGGTGACCGGGCCTCCAGCGTCTGCACCTTGCGCGCCTTCAGCTCCGTCGAGATCTCCGGCTGCATCAGGTTGTAGGTCCCGGCCGAGCCACAGCACAGATGGCTGTCCGCCGGCTCCACCACCCGGAACCCCGCCCGTTTCAACAGAGTCTTGGGATGCGCCTTGATCTTCTGACCGTGCTGCAGCGAACAGGCGGCGTGATAGGCCACGGTCAGCCCCTGCTCCGCCCCAGCCGGCAGATCCAGCGTCATCAGAAGCTCGCTGATATCCATCGCCCGGGCCGAAATCTCCGCCGCCTCCGCCGCCAGCGGATCGTTGCGGAACATATGGCCGTAATCCTTCACCGTGGTGCCGCAGCCCGAGGTATTGATGACGATGGCGTCCAGCCCGTCCCCGGCGATCTCGGCGCTCCAGGCGCGGATGTTCTTCGCCGCCGCCGCGTGGCTCTCCTCCTCGCGCCCCATATGGTGGGTCAGCGCACCGCAACAGCCCGCCCCGCTGGCCACCACCACCTCGCACCCCAGCCGCCGCAGCAGCCGGATGGTGGCATCGTTGATATCGGTGTTCAGTGCCCGCTGCGCGCAGCCCGTCATCAGCGCCACCCGCTTGCGGCGCGGCGCCAGCGGGGCGAAAACCTGCGGCCGATCGTTCGGGCTGACCGGCGGCACCGTCGCCGGCGCCATGTCCAGCATCGCCTTCAGCCGCGGATCCGGCATCAGCCCCCGCAACGGCCGCCCCAGCCGCGCCGCCCGCAGCGCCAGCCGGAACCGCCCCGGATAGGGCAGGATACGCGCCAGCAGCCAGCGCAGCGCCCGGTCGGAAAACGGCCGCCGGTAATGCTGTTCGATATAGGCGCGCGCGTGATCTACCAGATGCATGTAATGCACCCCCGAGGGGCAGGTCGTCATGCAGGACAGGCACGAAAGGCAGCGGTCCACGTGCTTGACCGTCTTCTCATCCGGCACACGGGCATTTTCCAGCATATCCTTGATCAGGTAGATGCGGCCGCGCGGGCTGTCCAGCTCATCGCCCAGCACCTGATAGGTCGGGCAGGTGGCGGTGCAAAACCCGCAATGCACGCAGGCCCGCAGAATCTCATTGGCCCGCGCGGTGCCCGGATCCTTCAGCTGCTCTTCCGTGAATACAGTCTGCATCAGCCCATCACCCCCGGATTGAGGATCCCGCGGGGATCGAATTTCGCCCTCAGCCCCCGGGCCAGCATCGCCAGCGGCGCCGGCTGCGGCTCCACCCGGCCCAGTTGCGCCCGTGTCTCGGCAGACGCCCGCACCAGCGTGGCATGACCGTCATAGGCCCCGGCCCGCGCCCGCAGATCGTCGCCCTCGGGCGTCAGCGCCCAGATCAGCCCGCCGCCCCAGTCGAACAGCAGCCGCTCCGCCCCGATCCGCGCCGCCAGCGCCGGCGCCTCCGACGGCTTGCACGAGATCCGCCAGACATCCCCCGGCAGGCCGTGAAACGCCGCCACATCGCGAATGCCCTGCCACAGGCGGGCCGACGCCGCCGCCGACAGCCGCTGCGCCTCCCCCGCCAGATCGCCGGCCAGCTCCGCCGCCAGCCGCTCCAGCCGATAGCCAACCGAAGCCTCGAACCCCTCGACCCGCAGCAGCGCCAGACCGCGCCCGGGATCATAGGCGGCGCCCGACACCTCATAGGGCGTCCCCAGCGCCGCGGAGAGCAGCGCCACCGCCGCCGCCGCATCCGGCACCGCGATCTCCAGGCTGGCTTCGGTCTCCGGCCGAGGCAGCACCTTCAGCGCCACCTCGCTCAGAACCCCCAGCGTGCCATGGGCCCCGGCCATCAGCTTGACCAGATCGTAGCCGGTGACATTCTTCATCACCCGACCACCGTTGCGCAGGATCTGCCCGGCCCCGTCGACGAAACGCACGCCCAGCAGGAAATCCCGCGCCGCCCCCGCCTGGATCCGCCGCGGGCCCGAGATATTGGCGGCGAAGATCCCGCCCAGTGTCGGCGCCCCCGCCGTGCCCATCAGCCCGCGATGATCCATCGGCTCGAAGGCCAGCCGCTGATTCTCCGCCGCCAGCGCCGCCTCTACCTCGGCCAGCGGCGTCCCCGCCCCGGCCACCAGGGTCAGCGCCCCGGGCTCGTAGAGACTGATCCCCGCCAGCCCGCCGGTTTCCAGGCGCGCGCCCGCTGCACCGACCCCCCGGGTGCCACCGCCGCGTATCTCCAGCGGCCCCGCCGCGTCGCGGATCGCCTCCGCCAGCTCCGCTTCCGTTTCCGGCCTCATGTCCTCATCCCGCCCAAATCGTCTTTTTCTGGCTCAAAATATCCCGGGGGAGTCGCGCGCGACCGCGCGCGGCGCGGGCAACGCCCCCTCACTCCGCCGCCAGCCGCGGCTGCCGCCGGCTGGCCGTCACCTCCAGCGGGAACACCTTCGCCGGGTTCAGCAGCCACGCCGGGTCGAAGACATCCTTCACCCAGAGCTGCGCCTCCAGATCGCCGGGACCGTATTGATGCCCCATCAGATCGCGTTTCTCGACCCCGACCCCATGCTCCCCGGTCAGGCAGCCGCCCGCCTCGACGCAGAGCTTCAGGATCTCCGCCCCCAGCGCCTCGCACAGTTCCAGCTGGCCGGGGGTATTGGCGTCGAACAGGATCAGCGGATGCATGTTGCCGTCGCCGGCATGGAACACATTCGCCACCTCCAGCCCGAAACTCTCGGACAGCTCGCCGATCCGCCGCAGCACCATCGGCAGCGACGACACCGGGATGGTGCCATCGAGGCACATGTAATCGTTGATCTGCCCCATGGCGCCGAAGGCCGACTTGCGGCCCAGCCAGATCCGCGCTGCCTCGTCCTCATCCGCCGCCTCGCGGATCTCCACCGGATCGTGGCGCGCCGCGATCGCCTTGATCAGATCCAGCTGATGCGCGATCTCGGCCTCAGATCCCTCCACCTCGATGATCAGCAGCGCCTCGCAATCGGGGTATCCGGCATGGGCGAAGGCCTCGGTGGCACGGATACAGGGGCGGTCCATGAATTCGATCGCCACCGGCAGCACCCCGGCCTTGATGATGTCCGACACGCAGGCGCCCGCCACCTCGGAACTGTCGAAGCCCATCAGCACCGGCAGCGCCCCCTCGGGCTTGCGCAGAATCCGCAGCGTGGCTTCGGTCACCACCCCGAGCTGCCCTTCGGAGCCGCAGATCACCCCCAGGAGATCGAGACCGCCGGCATCCAGATGCGCGCCGCCGATCTCGACCACGGTGCCATCCATCAGCACCAGGGTGACCCCCAGCAGGTTGTTGGTGGTCACCCCGTATTTCAGGCAATGCGCCCCACCGGAGTTCATCGCCACATTGCCGGCGATGGCGCAGGCCAGCTGGCTCGACGGATCGGGAGCATAGAAGAACGCCTCCGCCTCCACCGCGCCAGTGACGCTCAGGTTGGTGCGCCCGGTCTCGACGCGAATGACGCGGTTGGCGTAATCGGTCTCCAGCACCCGGTTCATCCGCGCCACGCCCAGGATGACGCAATCCGCCGTCGGCAGCGCCCCGCCGGCCAGCGAGGTGCCCGAACCGCGCGGCACCACCGGCACGCCTTCCTCATGGCAGATCTTCAGAACCGCCGCGACCTCCGCGGTCGATCCCGGCAGAACGGCCATCAGCGGCGGGCATTTGTAGGCGGTCAGCGCATCGCATTCATAGGCCCGCGTCTCCGCCGGGTCATGGATCACCGCATCCGCCGGCAGAACCTGCGACAGGCGCGCGATCAGACGGTCCTTGCGGGCGATGACCGCAGAGTCGGGCTGTGGCATCTGCATGGCGCTGGCTCCTCCCTTTTGGTAAATTCATATGACCAATTTGCCCTGATGACAAGGGCCGCGCTTTGCCTCAGGGTCTGGCACATGACCTGGATCGCCCCGTTCACCCTGTTCTCCGCACTGGATTACGCCGCCCTCGGCCTGCTGCTGGTCGCTTGGATCGGCATCGGCTGGCGAATCGAAAACCCCTCGCCGAAGCAGCCCTCGGTGGCCGAACTGATGGCGGATTTCCGGCGCGAATGGATGCGGCAGCTGGTGACGCGGCAGCCGCGGATCTTCGATTCCAACCTGATCGGCAACCTGCGGCAGAGCACCGCCTTCTTCGCCTCGGCGACAATGATTGCCCTCGGCGGCGGCATGGCGCTGGTCCGCAACCCGGACCCGGTCGAGGGGCTGGCCAGCGATCTGGCGATTTCCCCCGCGCCGCCGGTGGTCTGGGAAATCAAGCTGCTGCTGGCGCTCCTGTTCCTGACCGCCGCCTTCCTGAAGTTCGTCTGGGCCAACCGGCTGTTCGGCTATTGCTCGGTGGTGATGGGCGCGGTGCCCAACGATCCGCTGGATCCGATGGCCTATCCGCGCGCCGATCAGGCAGCCGAACTCTGCATCAGCGCCGCGCGCAGCTTCAACCGCGGCCTGCGCACCACCTATTTCGCCCTGACCGCCGCCACCTGGCTGATGGGCCCCCAGGCGCTGATTCTCGCCACGCTGCTGACACTGACCATGATCTACCGGCGCGAATTCGGCTCCGCCTCGCGCGGGGTGCTGCTGCGCATGCCCCTGGACCTCGCGGACCGGGACCTTTCCAACCGGCCCTGAGCCTTCTTCTCTGTCCAAATACTCCCGCCGGAGGCACGCGGGCCCCGCCCGCGTTCCAGCTCCGATATCCGGCGCCAGGATCAGGCCCCAAAAACAGACCCCAGATTCAAACGCCAGAATCAGCCAGAATCAGACGCCGAAATCAAACCCGATGATAGGGGGAGCCGGCCAGAATCGTGGCGGCACGGTAAAGCTGTTCAGTCAGCATCAGCCGAGCCAGCATATGCGGCCAGACCATCTTGCCGAAGGACAGGCTGAAGTCGGCCTCGGCCCGCAGGCCGGGGTCGATGCCATCGGCGCCGCCGATCACCAGCGCCAGATCGCCACGGCCCTGATCGCGCCAGCCGGCGATCCGGTCGGCGAACTCCGGCGAGGAGATCAGCTTGCCGCGTTCATCGAGGGTACAGAGTACCGCCCCCGTCGGCAGCGCCCGGCGCAACAACTGCGCCTCCGCCGCCATGCCGGCATTCTTGCGGTCCTCGACCTCGACAATCTCCGCCGGGCCCAGACCCAGCGCCCGCCCGGTGCGGTCGAACCGTGTCAGGTAATCGTCGATCAGGGTTTTCTCGGGGCCGGCCCGCAACCGGCCGACCGCGCAGATGCGGATACGCATGAGGAGGATCCTTAAGAACGGGCAAATCGGGCAGATCGGGGCTCAGCGCCGTCTGGGTCCGGCAAACTCCGGTCCCGGGCATACACCCGATATGGCCCGGGCACACCGGGTCTGCCCTGCGGGCGGGCCTCAGGCCTCAGCGGCTAGCCGGGCTCTGCGGCACCCACATCTTTTCCAGCTGATAGAATTCGCGCACTTCCGGACGGAAGAGATGCACGATCACGTCGCCGGTATCGATCAGCACCCAATCGCCGATGTCCTTGCCCTCGACCTTGGCAACGATACCACAGTCGCGCTTCAGCCGTTCCACCAGCTTCTCGGCGATGGCAGCGACCTGACGGGTCGACCGACCGGAAGCGATCACCATGTAATCGCCGATCGAGGACCGGCCGCGCAGGTCGACCTGCACGATGTCTTCGGCCTTGTCATCTTCGAGAGAGGAAAGGATACGCGCCAGCTGAGCATCGCTGGAAGGCAGGGGTTGGGCCGCCATGACGCCGGCCCGATCATCAGCGGAAAGAGCCGCTTCTGCGTGGGGTGACAGGACTGTGTCCTCCGTTTGATGCGCCGGCCTGACCCCCGGCGCGGGGTTCTTTAAAGGTAGCAAGCCGAAACGGAAATTTCAATGAAACCGCATCGGGCCGCGGTACATGGGTGGAATCACCTGGTCCCCTCCTCCACCCCCGGCGTCCGGAGGGCCGTCGAAGGGTCGTTCAGGTGCCGCACTTCGCGCTGCGGGAAGGGGATCGAAATGCCTTCGGCCTTGAACGCGTCCCAGAGCGCGAGGAACACATTGCCGCGGATATTGGTCAGCCCGTCCGAGGGGTCGGTGATCCAGAACCGCAGCACGTAATCCACGCTGCTGTCACCGAAACCCACGATATGACAGACCGGCGGCGTCGGCTGGCTCAGCACCCGTTTGACGCCTTTCGCCGCCTCCACCGCAACCCGCCGCACCAGATGCGGATCGTCGCCGTAGGACGTGCCGAAATGCAGGTCGAGCCGGACGAATTTATTGGTGTGGGACCAGTTCACCACCTGGCTGGTGATCAGGTCCTCGTTCGGGATCAGATACTCCTTGCCGTCGCGGGTCACGACGCTGACATAGCGCGCCCCGAGCGAATCGATCCAGCCGAAGGTATCGCCCAGGCTGATCACATCGCCCGGCTTGATCGAACGGTCGAGCAGGATGATGATCCCCGAGACCAGGTTCGACACCACCTTCTGCAGGCCGAAACCGATGCCGACGCCGACCGCCCCGGAGAGAAGCGCCAGCCCGCTCAGATCGAAGCCCAGCGCGCGGATGCCGATCATCAGCACCAGCCCGTACAGCACCACCTGCACCGCCTTGATCGCCAGGACCCGCATCGAGGGCGAGATATCGTCGTTGTCGGTGAGGCTGCGGCTGGCCGCCTGGGTCCCGAGCCGCGCCGCCACCAGCAGGGCAGAGACCAGCAGCAGCGACTTGATCGCGGTCAGCGCGCTCAGCTTAAGCCCGCCCACCTGCAGCGCCAGCGAAGCCAGGAAGCCCTCGACATCGTCGATCAACTCGAGCGCATAGAGCGTGGCATAGATCCAGGAGGCCCAGGTCAGCAGCCGGCGCAGGGTGCGGTTCTGCACCAGCCGCGACAGCAGCGCGATGACCAGCCAGGCGGTCGAAAGCGTCGCCGCGATCCCGATCAGGTAACTGCGCGAAGGCCAGGTGATCTGCTGCATCACCACGTAGACCGCCCAGGCCCCGAAGGTGAAATAGATCAGCGACAGCCGCTGGCGGATCTGCACCATCATCCGCAGCCGCCATTTCGGCCAGCCTTCGCGCGCGCGGGTCCATTCCTGCACCCAGGAGGAAGTGACGATCCGCAGCAGCCAGGACAGGCCGATCAGCCCGAGGATGATCAGCACCTGGTTCTGCCGCCAGCCCGGGGTCAGCACCATTTCGGCCAGGTGCAGCGCCCGGCCCCAAAGCCCGGTGATCAGCGTTTCCACCTCTGGCGGCAGCAGTTCCTTGTCCATCGCGGCCCTCCTTGCCCTGCAGGGTGGACCGGTTCGGCCGCGCTTGGCAAGCGCCCGCCCCCGTCGGCGCCGGGGTTTCCTGCCTTGATTGCAGGCCCTGCGGGGAGTATCTGATCCGGCATGAAACCGGAATTCGCCCCCTATTTCGATCTTCAGGACCGTGCGCGTCTGCGCGAACGGTTCTTCGGGGCTGCCCGTACCGTTCTGGCCCGCCTATAAGCGGCCGCCAGCCCGCGCACGCCAACGACTTAGCAAGACAGCAAGAACGGGAGAGGACAGATGTCCCCCAAGACACTCTATGACAAGATCTGGGATGCCCACCTCGTGCATGAGGACGAAGACGGCACCAGCCTGCTTTATATCGACCGTCACCTGGTCCATGAGGTGACCAGCCCGCAGGCCTTCGAAGGGCTGCGGATGGCCGGTCGCGGCGTACATGCGCCCGACAAGACCATCGCGGTTCCGGATCACAACGTGCCCACCACGCTCGACCGCGAAAAAGGGATCGAGAACGAGGAGAGCCGCATCCAGGTCGAGGCGCTCGACAAGAACGCCAAGGACTTCGGGATCAACTACTACCCGGTGAACGATATCCGTCAGGGCATCGTCCACATCGTCGGCCCGGAACAGGGCTGGACCCTGCCGGGCATGACCGTGGTCTGCGGCGACAGCCACACCGCCACCCATGGCGCGTTCGGCGCGCTGGCCCACGGCATCGGCACTTCCGAGGTGGAACACGTGCTGGCGACCCAGACGCTGATCCAGAAGAAATCCAAGAACATGAAGGTGGAGATCACCGGGAAACTGCACCCGGGCGTCACCGCCAAGGACATCACCCTGACCGTGATCGGCAAGACCGGCACCGCCGGCGGCACCGGCTATGTCATCGAATATTGCGGCGAGGCGATCCGCTCGCTCAGCATGGAAGGCCGGATGACCGTCTGCAACATGGCGATCGAGGGGGGCGCCCGCGCCGGTCTGATCGCACCGGACGAAACCACCTTCGAATATATCAAGGGCCGCCCCCATGCGCCGAAAGGCGCGCAGTGGGAGGCCGCGCTGAACTGGTGGAAGACGCTCTATTCCGATGACGACGCGCATTGGGACAAGGTGGTCACCATCGACGCCTCGGAAATCGCGCCCGTCGTCACCTGGGGCACCTCGCCCGAGGACGTGCTGCCGATCACCGCGACCGTGCCGGCGCCCGAGGATTTCGCCGGCGGCAAGGTCGACGCGGCCCGCCGCTCGCTGGAATACATGGGGCTGGAGCCCGGCCAGAAGCTGACCGACATCAAGATCGACACGGTGTTCATCGGCTCCTGCACCAACGGCCGGATCGAGGATCTGCGCGCCGTGGCCGAGATCGTGAAGGGCAAGAAGGTCAAGGACGGCATGCGGGCGATGATCGTGCCGGGCTCCGGCCTGGTCCGCGCCCAGGCGGAAGAGGAAGGCCTGGCCGATATCTTCATCGAGGCCGGTTTCGAATGGCGGCTTGCCGGTTGTTCCATGTGCCTGGCGATGAACCCCGACCAGCTGAGCCCGGGCGAACGCTGCGCCGCGACCTCGAACCGCAACTTCGAGGGTCGTCAGGGCCGTGGCGGGCGCACCCACCTGCTGAGCCCGGCGATGGCCGCAGCCGCCGCGGTGACCGGCCACCTGACGGATGTGCGTGAGCTGATGTGATCCCCCGGCCCTGCGTCCCGCGCAGGGCCACCCCGCCTGAGGGCGACGCCCCGGCTTCGCTTTACAGGCTAAGGGATTGATGTCAGCCTCGCGGACAACCTGAACAGGAGTATTCGAGATGAGCGCTTGGACGAAATGGCTGTTGCTTGGCCTTCTTTCGCTGGTCTTCGGCGTGATCGCGCTGGGGAACACGGTGGCGGCCTCGCTGGCGGTGACAACCATCACCGGCGTGCTGTTCCTGATCGCCGGCGTCGCCCAGACCGTTGCCGGGCTGTCCGGCATGGTGATCGGCAACCGTCTGGTGGCGGTGCTGATGGGGCTGCTGATGGCCTTTCTGGGCTTTTCCTTCCTGTCCAATCCGCTGGAAGGGGCGATTTCGCTGGCGATGCTGGTGCTGATCCTGTTGGCCGCCGGTGGTATCCTGCGGCTCAGCTTCGCCTGGATGATGCGGCAGACCGCCTATTTCTGGCCGATGCTGCTGTCGGGCGCGCTCACCATCATCCTGGCCGCCTATATCGGCACGAATTTCGCCGCCATCTCGGTTCAGCTTCTCGGGCTGCTGCTCGGGATCGAGCTTCTGTTCAATGGCGCGGGTCTGATCGCGCTGGCGCTGTTCATCCGCAGCGCCAGCCGCTGAGCCGGCCGCACAAGGTCCTCCGGGGCGCACACGCAACCGCAGTGAGAACGCTGCCCGCGCGCCCCGTCGTTTTCACCCCTGGCCCGCGTCCCCGCCGGGCCATGCCCGCCAGGGCCCCGTATATGGAGAGCTTCATGGATAAGTTCGAAAAACTCACCGGCGTTGCCGCCCCGCTGCCCCTGATCAACGTCGACACCGACATGATCATCCCCAAGCAGTTCCTGAAGACCATCAAACGCTCCGGTCTGGGCGTGAACCTGTTCGACGAGATGCGCTATAACGACGACGGCAGCGAAAAGCCGGACTTCGTGCTGAACAAGCCCGCCTATCGCAGTGCGGAGATCCTCGTCGCCGGCGACAACTTCGGCTGCGGCTCGTCACGCGAACACGCGCCCTGGGCGATCAAGGATTTCGGCATCCGCTGCGTCATCGCGCCCAGCTTCGCCGACATCTTCTTCAACAACTGCTTCAAGAACGGCATCCTGCCGATCGCCCTGCCGCAGGAGCAGGTGGACCTGCTGATGAAGGACGCCGAGAAGGGCGAGAACGCCCGCATGACCGTCGATCTGGAAAAGCAGGAAATCACCACCTCCGACGGCGAGGTCATCCCCTTCCAGGTCGATGCCTTCAAAAAGCACTGCCTGCTCGAAGGTCTGGACGATATCGGCCTGACCATGGCCAAGGCCTCGGAGATCAGCAGCTTCGAATCGGCCATGGCGATGGAACGTCCCTGGGTCTGATCCGGCCCCGGGCCTCTGCCTAACGCATCCTTTCGGGGCGGCCGCAGCATCGGCCGCCCCATCTGTTTCAGCCCGTCCCCACCGGCGTCACGATCCCGGGCAGGTGATAGAAAACCCGGCAATTCGCCCCGCAACGGCGCCGGCATTGATGCAAGATCGCACCAGTTCTTGCGCTTTTTCGTCGCGATTTCAGCCTTCTGCACCGCCGACGCTTGAGCCGTCGCGAAAATCCCGGCACAAATGTGGCTTAAATGAGGCAATCCGTCCCGGCCCATCCGGCGGCGGCATCAAGTTGGAACAAGGGCCCGGCAACGTATCGGACCTGTCCAGTTTGAAGGGATCGAACAGTGTTTGCACGCTTCACAGGTGCGGCCTTGCGGGGACTCCTCGTGGCTTTCGTCGTGGCGATACCCTCGCTGCTGCTGCCCGGCTCTGCCAGCGGCACACCTGAGATTGTGACCCTGATGGCACTGGTCGCGGCGCTGCTGACATTGGTCGAATACAATTCCTCCTACCCCAGCATTGTCGAGTTCCGCTCCGCCCCGCCGCTGAACCGGCTGCGCTATGGCGCTGTTCTGGCGATGGTGCTGACGCTGACGCTGATCGCCAAACACGCGGTGGAGCCGACCAACCTGACCACGCTGGTCTTCGGTCTCGGTCAGCGGGTCGGCGATCTGACCGATTTCCCCTATTCGCCGGTGAGGCTGGTGGTGCTGATGCTGCCGGCCGATGCCGCGCCCTGGACGGTGACCGCCATGCGCATCGCCGCCGGCATCAGCTATGTGATCGCGCTGATCACAGTGGCGCTGTTTCTCTTTGCGGTGCGCGTGCTGGGCTGGCCCACCGCCCATGGCGCCTTCAACGTCTGGACCAATCTACCGCTGTTCGACCCGACAGCAGGCGGCGACGTGGTGCACCGCCTGCAGCGCGACGGCCAGATCAATGTGGTTCTGGGTGTGCTGTTGCCCTTCGCCATCCCCGCCGTGATCAAGGCCGCGTCAGAGCTGATCCGGCCGCTGCCCTTCGACGAGGCGCAGACGATGATCTGGGTGATCAGCGCCTGGGCCTTCCTGCCCGCCAGCATGATCATGCGCGGCATCGCCATGCTGCGGATCGCCGCGCTGATCGCGCAGAAGCGGCGCCGCGCCTATGCCGACGCCGATGCCGAGGCCGCGCAGGCGGCATGAGGCGGCTTGTCGCCCTCCTGATCTGCCTGACCCTCGCTACCCCGCTGTCCGCCGATCCGATCCGGATCGCCAGCTTCAACACCGAACTCTCGCGTCAGGGGCCGGGCCTTCTGCTGCGTGATCTCACCCGCGAGGGGGATGCCCGGATCGACGCGGTGATCGGGGTCATCCTCCGCGCGCATCCCGATATCCTCGCCCTGCAGGGCATCGACTGGGATCTTGAGGGGCGCACGCTCGACGCGCTGGCCACGCGCCTGGAAAAGGCCGGCATCGCTTTCCCCCACCGGCTGACACGGCGCCCCAACAGCGGCTGGGAGAGCGGCCAGGACCTCGATGGCGACGGCCGCATCGGCGGGCCCGGAGATTCGCAGGGCTGGGGCCGGTTCAGCGGCCAGGGCGGAATCGCCGTGCTGTCCCGCTTTCCGATCCTGACGGCGGAGACCCAGGATTTCTCCGCCCTGCTCTGGCACGATCTGCCGGGGGCGGAGCTGCCCACCCACCCCGATGGGACCCCCTTCCCCTCCGAAGCGGCGCAGGCCGCGCAGCGGCTGTCTTCGACTGCACATTGGGCGGTGCCCATCGCCCTGCCCGATGGGACGCGACTGCGTCTGCTGACCTTCCAGGCCGGCCCGCCGGTGTTCGACGGGCCGGAAGATCGCAACGGGCGGCGCAATGCCGATGAGATCCGCTTCTGGCGGCTCTACCTCGACGGTGCCTTTGGCCCGGCACCGACGGATCCCGTCGTGCTGGCCGGCGGCGCCAATCTGGATCCGGAGCGCGGCGCCGGACGGCATCAGGCGATCCGCGATCTGCTGGCCGATCCGCGGCTGCAGGATCCGCTGCCGCCAGAGCCCACCGCACAGTTTGCCGGGCCGGGACCGCTCCGGGTCGATTACCTGCTGCCGGCGGCCGGCTGGCAGGTGCTGGACAGCGGCCTGGCCCCTGCCGATCCGGCCGCCAGCCGCCACCGGCTGATCTGGGTCGATCTGGCGTTACCGGACCAGGGCTGAGGGAATCGCCGCGGCCAGCGCCCTGTCCACCGGCGTCGGCGTGAACTCCGGCAGCAGATGGGTAAACAGGCGCCCGTCCAGCCAGTGCGGCAAATCCCAGAGATAGCGCATCTCGACCAGCTTGCGGCCCATCGGCCAGACCGGCTGTGCCAGCTGCAATGGCAACCAGGACATCCGCTTCAACCGCAGCGACCGGCCGGTGATCGCCTCCAGCCGCCCAAGAATCTCCGCCGCGCTCAGCGTGTAGCCGGGAAAGGGGATCTCGGCATAGGCCGGCAGCTCTGCCCGGCGCGCCGCCAGTGCCGCCACCGCCCGCGCCATATCGGGCAGGAACGCCCAGGCGCGCGGCACCGACGGATCGCCGGGAGAGGTGAAGAGGCCATCGGCCAGTTTCGGGATCATGATCCGGTCGAACCAGTTGCCGGAGGCTTCGGTGTCGAGGAAATCCCCCGCCCGCAGCAGGATCGTGCGAACGCCGGAGCTGCGATAGGCCTGCTCCATCTCCACCCGGATCCGGCCCAGCGGATTGCGGGCCGCCTGCGGCGAATGCTCCGACCAGGGCGGCGGCGTGGTCGGCCCGAAGACATAGACATTGCCCGGCACCACCACGGTGGCATTGCTGGCCCGCGCCGCGGCGATCACATCCGCCGTCAGCCGCGGCACCTGCGCCGCCCAATCGGGATAGGCCGGGTTCCAGCCATTCACGATCAGATCCGCCCCCCGCGCCGCCCGGTCCAGACTGTCGCGGGCACGGTCGAAGCGGCGGATATCCCACCCCGCCTCGGCCAGCGCCTGCGCCGCATTGCGTCCGAAGCGCCCCTGCGCCCCGAGGATCAGTGCCACTTCCGCCATCTCGGCCTCCTGTCTCCGGCATTTCCTGTGGCGGAGATAGCCAGTCAGAACCGCAATGGATATTGCGGGGATTTGACCATCCTGTATTCATATATGAATGGATATACCGAGCCCCCTGCCCGACTGGTCGCTGATCCAGAGCTTTCTGGAGGTGGCCGACGGCGGCTCGCTCTCGGCCGCGGCGCGGGCGACGGGGCGCAGCCAGCCCAGCCTCGGGCGCGATATCCGGCTGCTCGAAACCCAGCTGGGCGCCACGCTCTTCGATCGCCATGCCCGCGGTCTCAGGCTCAGCGAAACCGGCGCGCGGCTGCTGCCCCACGCCGAGCAGATGCGCCGGTCGATGCAGGCGCTGAGCCTGACCGCCGCCGGCGAACGCCAGGATCTGGCCGGCACCGTCCGGATCACCGCCAGCGTCTTTGCCGCCCATTACGTGCTGCCAACGGTGCTGGCGGCGATGCGCCAGGCCGAACCGGCGATCCAGATCGAGCTGATCCCCAGCGACGACAGCGAAAACCTGCTGTTCCGCGCGGCCGACATCGCGGTGCGGATGTACCGCCCCACCCACCCCGAGCTGATCGCCCGCCCGGTCGCCGAGGTGCCGATGGGTGTCTTCGCCGCGCGCAACTATCTGGAGCGTGCCGGGCGGCCCCACCGTGCTGAGGACCTGCGCCGCCATGCGGTGGTGGGCTTCGACCGCAATCCGCTGATCCTCGACGCGATGCGGGCGCTGGGGCAGCCGGTCGACCGCGACTTCTTCGCCCTGCGCTGCGACAATCAGGCCACCTACTGGGAACTGGTGCGGGCCGGCTGCGGCATCGGCTTCACCCAGGCGCCGGTGGGCCGCGCCGATCCACTGGTGGAGGAGCTGGAGCTGGGCATCGACCTGCCGCGCCTGCCGGTCTGGCTGACCGCGCCCGAGCTGATGCGCCGCAGCCCCCGTATCGCCCGCAGCTGGGAGCTGCTGCACGACGGTCTGCGCCGTGTCCTGACGCGCTGAATCCGCCGGCGTTATTGACCGCACCTGATGGCCGCGCTACGCCCTGCGCAACGTATTTAAAGGAGTCTGCGCATGTCCAATCCTTCGCTTCTCATCCTGCCCGGCGACGGCATCGGCCCCGAGGTGATGGCGGAAGTCACCAAGATCATCGACTGGTATGGCACCAAGGGTGGTCTGAAATTCGATGTCAGCACCGATCTGGTGGGCGGCTGCGCCTACGACAAGCACGGTGTGCCGCTGGCGGATGAGACCATGGCCAAGGCGCAGGAAGTCGATGCCGTCCTGCTGGGTGCCGTCGGCGGCCCGAAATACGACAACCTCGATTTCAGCGTGAAGCCGGAACGCGGCCTGCTGCGCCTGCGCAAGGAGATGGACCTTTACGCCAACCTGCGCCCGGCCCAGTGCTTTGACGCGCTGGCCGATTTCTCGTCGCTGAAAAAGGACGTGGTCGCGGGTCTCGACATCATGATCGTGCGCGAGCTGACCTCGGGCGTCTATTTCGGCGAGCCGCGCGGCATCTTCGAAGAAGGCAACGAGCGCGTCGGTATCAACACCCAGCGCTATACCGAGAGCGAGATCGACCGCGTTGCGCGCTCCGCCTTCGAACTGGCCCGCAAGCGGAACAACAAGGTCTGCTCGATGGAGAAGGCCAACGTGATGGAATCCGGCATCCTGTGGCGCGAAGTCGTCCAGAAGGTGCATGACGAGGATTACCCGGACGTCGAGCTGACCCACATGTATGCCGACGCCGGCGCCATGCAGCTGACCCGCTGGCCCAAGCAGTTCGACGTCATCGTCACCGACAACCTGTTCGGCGACCTGCTGTCCGACCTCGCGGCGATGCTGACCGGCTCGCTCGGCATGCTGCCCTCGGCCTCGCTCGGCGCGCCGATGGCCAACGGCCGTCCCAAGGCGCTCTATGAACCGGTGCACGGCTCCGCGCCCGACATCGCCGGCCAGGGCAAGGCCAACCCGATCGCCTGCATCCTCAGCTTCGCCATGGCGCTGCGCTACAGCTTCGATCAGGGCGCCGAGGCCGACCGGCTGGAAAAAGCGGTTGAGAAAGTGCTGGCAGACGGTCTGCGCACCGCCGACCTGCTGGGCGAAGAAGGCGTGCAGCCGGTTTCGACCAGCGAAATGGGCGATGCGATCGTCGCCGCGCTCGACGCCAGCCTCTGATCGGGCTCACCCGGCCGGCGGGGGCTGTTGCAACACCCCCCGCCGCGCCACTTGATCGTAATGGCTGATCCGCGCCGCGTGATGCAGGCTGCGCTGCAGCCAGCGCATCGCATCGGTATGCGCGAAGACCTCCGCCAGGGAATAGAGCCCGGCGTGCTCCCCCAGCAACAGCCCGCGCCGGTGCCGCGCCGCGCGATGATCGACGATCTCCTCCAGCCAGGCGAAGCGGGCCGGATCGCGGTCACTGCCGGCCTCTGCCACCCGTCCCAGCAATGCTCCCATCAGCGCCGCCGGCCGGCGCAGGCTGCGATCCTCGAACAGCGTCTGGATATTGCCGTGCTGCTCGGCCCGCTCCAGCAACCGGCGCAGATGGTCAGCCTCGTGCAGCAGCGCCGAATAGGCTTCTTCCTCCGCCCGCAGATCCGCCGGCAGCCGGATCGCCGCCAGATAGCGTTCCAGCCGGTCCAGCGCATCGGGCATCACCGGCGCCAGCGCCGCCAGCTTGCGATAATCCGGCTCCGGCCGCATCGCCGCGGCGAGGGCGGAGAACAGCCGCCCGGCGATCACCGCGGCGCCGCCCTGTGCCGCCACCAGCGCCGCCCGCGCATCCGACAACAGCGCCCGGTCCAGCCCCAGCCGCAGCCGGTCGGCCTCGCGCTCGGGGACCAGGCGTTCGATCAGTTCGGCAAACCGGGTGGTGACCGGCAGGAACAGCGCCGCGCCGGCCAGGTTGAACCCGGTGTGAAAGCACAAAAGCGTGTTGAGCGGCCCGATCGTCGCGCCCAGCCGCAGCAGCCCGGGCGCCAGCAGCATCAACAACGGAAAGGCCAGGGCCGTGGTGATCACGTTGAACGCCAGATTGGCCACCGCCGCCTGCCGCATCGGCCGCGACCCGCCGACCGAGGCCAGAAGCGCGGTGAAGGTGGTGCCGATGTTCATCCCCAGCACCATGGCCGCCGCCTGTTCCAGCCCGATGGCGCCGCCCTGCAACAGCACCAGCGCCAGCGCCACCATCGCACCGGAGCTTTGCACGATGACGGTCATCACCAGCCCGATCAGCATCAACCCCAGCATCCCCAGCACACCGTGCTGCGGCAGCATCTCCGGGCGCAGCAGGCCGGTGGCCGCCTCCATCGCCGTCTGCATCAGCTCCAGTCCCGACAACAGCAGGCACAGCCCCGCCGCCACCTGCCCGGCCCGGGCAAAGGCACCGCGACCCAGCAGCGTGCTGAGGCTTGCCGGCAGCAGAGCCGCCATCGCCAGCGATCCCAGCTGCAACTTCATCCCCAGGATCGACACCAGCCAGCCGTTCGCCGTGGTGCCGATATTGGCCCCGAAGAGAATCCCCATCGCCTGCGGCAGGCTGATCAGCCCGGCGCCGACGAATCCCACCGTCATCACCGTGGTGGCAGAGGAGGATTGCACCAGCGCCGTCACCGCCGCCCCAGAGGCCACCCCCCGCAGCGGCGTGGTGGTGAACCGCGCCAGCACCGCCCTGAGGTTCGATCCCGCCAGCTCCTTCAGCGCCCGGGTCATCGCCTCCATCCCCATCAGGAACATGCCAACGCCGCCGAAGAGGAAAAAGAAATTCGCTGTCATCGCCCACTCTCCCAGAAGCGAGAGACTGCCCCGGTCCCCGCGCTGACGCAAGCATGACAGAAGGCGGATTTTCCCGTCATTATCCGCTTGCAAATCCCGCAGCGCGCGTATACCCCACGCGGCACGGTCGGAGTGTAGCTCAGCCTGGTAGAGCACTGTCTTCGGGAGGCAGGGGCCGGAGGTTCGAATCCTCTCACTCCGACCAATAGAACAATGTCGATAGTCAGGGCATTTGCCCTTTCGGGTCACGAAATGTCCTTTTGGTGCCACTGCGCCCTGGCTCGGTTTGCCCGCCGCTAGAGGGCAAACACCTTATCTGCACACACCGCGCGGATGCGCCGCTTCATGAAAACCTAGAGATCGGCTTGGAGCCCAGATTACCGAATGCTGCACCGCGCATGACCGGCGGCTATTTCAACGTGTATCTTGTCGCGCGTTACCGCTTAATAGACCAAACCATGGCTGTTTCGTATCCTGCGGCTTCGAGCATTTCGATCTTCGACGGCCACCCGGCCGGGCAGACCACGAACGCGGCCCCGGTGCCCCTGTCCGCCAGTGCGGCCTCGGCGGCGTGCAGAAGCGCGCTCGCGCCCGCGCCATCGTTTGCAAGACCCGCTGGATCGGCAAGGTCCGTGTGGTAATAGTCGTCGGTGACCCCGGTGCCGGTGATGTCGTGCGCCGGCGGAAAATGCAGCCGTGAAGCAGGCTGCGCGATCACATAGCCGCTAAGGTTTTCCGGCGGCCCCATGACGATCATGTCCCGGTCGCGCAGTGTAAGGCTTCGGGTCATCCAGCCGGTGAATCTGGTGTCTGCCTCGGGATGCTGCTCCCAGAACGTGTCGATCTCGAACAGGATCTGCTTGTTTTCCGCTGCCCGCGTGACGATGCCGGGAACGTCCGCCTCGGTGGCCGGCCGGACTGTCCGAGGGCGCCCGGCATCGCCAAGATCGGTACGCGAGAGGTAGAGCGTCAGCGGATCGTAGCCATGATCCCGAAAAACGTCTCGCCAGGGCACGCCGGTGACATAAGTGGACAGAAGTATCTTTGCCCCGGTCTCCCTCAGGGCAGCTTCCGCCGCAGCCACTAGGGCCTCTACCGTGCCTTCCGGCGCACCCGGTGCCACGGCGCTGTCAGGCAGGATCAGTCCTGGATCGCCCTGCTGGCCCGCATAGATCGGCGGCACCGGAAGACGCATCGAGTGAATCACCCCGGTGATCGCGCCATCATGTTCGGAAACCTGCCATATCTGGCGGAACGACTGCTGTTCGGCTGTCAGCGCGAAGGTCAATGCCTTTTCGATCTGCGCCGGCGCGTCCTCAGCCATTTTCCAAAGGGTCGGGTCGGCGGCATGACGGTCCTCGGCGTCCAGAAGAAGAAGATCGACAAGGCGGGGAATGTCGCCGGTGGTGGCGTTGCGAACGGTGTGTGACATCTGATTGATCCTTGAAAGTCTCACGTGGAACTTTGACCCTTTATCGCCACAGTCCGTCCGTTTGACAAAACAGCATATCTGCGCAAGCATTTAGAAAATCTAATGCCTTGAGGCCAGTAGATGAAACCAATAAATCTGAATTCCCTTCGAGTGTTCGCCTGCGTGGCGCAACACGGCAACCTTCAACGTGCAGCGGAGGTGCTGAACCTGACGCGCGGCGCGGTGTCCCAAAGGATCAAGCAGTTGGAAATTGATCTCGGAGTGATCCTACTGGAACGTCAGGCGCGGGGCGTCTCGCTGACCCCCGAAGGCCTACGCTGCCGGGACGCCGTCGACAAAGCGCTGGCCACGCTCGAAACAGTGTTCACCGAGTTTGAGCAGGATGAAGGGCAAATCACGCTTCATCTTGGCTCCTCGACGGCGGCGAAATGGCTGATGCCGCGCATGGAAGATTTCGCCACCCGGTTTCCTCGTATCTCGCTGAGGACCGAGGTTCACACACGGCAGTTGTCCCGCGATCTGGCCCGCAACGAGATTGCCATCTGGCCGGGCAAAGTCTCCGATCCAAAGCCGTTTCAAAATGCCCGACGACTGACCGACATCCGCCTTGTTGCCGTATGCAGCCCGGACTTCCCAAGACCCGATTGGCCGATGGAACTGGAGACAGTGCTAAACTTACCGCTGCTTCAGGATGCACATCGCACATGGGAGTCTTTGATTGAGGGGGCCGGGCACCGCGCCTTGCACAAGCTGCTGAATTTCGATCGGTCCGCGCTGGCTCTGGACGCGGCGATAGAGGGGCACGGCGTCGCAATCGCTCCGACCTACATCGTCGAAAACGATGTATTGAGGAAACGCCTGGTAGAGCTGTGGGTCAGCCCATCACCGCCGACTGAGCAGCTCTTCGTTTCTTGGTCGCAGGAGCATGTCAGACAACCCGTCGTGCTTCGGGTCGTGGACTGGATCGCCTCGGAGTTTGAACAAGAGCGGACGCTGGAAAATGGGCGAAAAATGGCGGGAAGGTCCGCATAGTTGCCCCTTCGGGCCGTGCCTGCCCCGGACAAAACCAGTGATGAAAGAGGGTGCTGTCGTTGCCGATCCAAAATCTGGCCGCGTGTTTTCAAGGTGTTAGCACGGACCAAAAGGACAAATCCGGTGACTCTCGACAAACAAGGCGCCCTCGGGCGCCTTTGTTGTTTTCTCTACGCTGCGCAGGGCACGTTGCAAAGATGCGCCGGAGGCCTGGTGTCCCACCCGCGCCCTTTCCCGACATCTCACCCCTGTCACCCCCTGTGGCGCAGCGCGTTGAGGACGGCGCGGAAGGCGGGGGAGGCCTGGCGGCGGTTCGGGTAATAGAGGTGGAAGCCGTCCCAGACCGGGCAATAGGTGTCCAGGACCTGCACCAGCCGCCCGGCCTGCAGATGTGGCGCGGCCAGATCGGCGGCCATGTAGGTCAGGCCGAATCCTTCCAGCGCGGCCTCCAGGCAGTAGAAGATATTGTTGAAAACCAGCTGCCCCTCGACCTTCAGCCGCAGGATGTGGTCATCCTCCCGAAACTCCCAGGCGAAATTCGTCCCCGCTGATTGCAGCCGGAAATTGATGCAGGGCAGCGTCGCGAGGTCGCGCGGATGCTCCGGGCGCGGCCAGCGGTCGAAAAGCTCCGGTGCGGCAACAACGACATAATGCAGATCCGGGCCAATCCGGGCCGAGATCATGTCGCGGGCCAGATGCTCTCCGCGCCGCACCCCCGCGTCATACCCCTCTGCCACCAGATCGTTCAGCCCGTTGTCCTGGGTGATCTCGACCCGGATGTCGGGATGTGCCTTCAGGAAGGGGATCAGCTTCGGCCAAAGGATCTGGCTGATTCCCAGATCCGAGGACACCAGCCGCACGGTGCCCGCCGGCACATCGCGCAGCGCGCCCAACGCCTCGACATGGGCGTCGATCTCGCGGAAATGCGGGGTGATGCCATCCAGCAGCCGCTGCCCTGCTTCGGTCGGGGCGACCGACCGGGTCGTGCGGGTCAGCAACCGCACGCCCAGCCGGTCCTCCAACTGGCGGATGGTGTGGCTGAGCGCCGATTGCGACACCCCCATGCGCGCCGCCGCGCGCGTGAAGTTGCGTTCCTGCGCAACGGCGATGAAAGCTCTGAGGTCGTTGACGTTCTCGCGGGGCATGGGATGCGCTATTGATTATCTCAGTCAATTGATACAGTCAGATTATACTGGATTTCCACTAGATCGAAGGCCAAAGCGCCACGATCCGAAGACGGAGCATGACATGGCGCGCATATTCGTAACGGGGTCGACCGAAGGCGTCGGACGCAACGCGGCCCAGGCGCTGCGCGACGCCGGGCATGAGGTAATCCTGCACGCCCGCAACGCCGCCCGGGCAGAGCGGTTCGGGCAACTGGCCCGGGGTGCGCGGGTGCTGACCGGCGATCTCGGCCTGCTGTCGGACACCCGGGGGCTGGCGCAGGCGCTGAATGCCATCGGCCCGGTGGATGCGATCCTGCACAACGCCGGCATCATCGACGAACCCCGCGCAGAAACCCCCGACGGGCTGCTGCGGGTGCTGATGGTCAATGCCATCGCGCCCTATGTGCTGAGCCTGCAGGCGGATCGCCCACGGCGGCTGATCTTCACCGGCAGCTCGATGCATCGTGGCCATGCCGGCGTGTTGGAGGATATGGACTGGCGCCGCCGCGCCTGGTCCGCCAGCGCTGCCTATGGCGAAAGCAAGCTGCTGGTCGCGGCCCTGTCGGCCGGGCTGGCGCGGCATCTGCCCCGGACCCTGTGCCATACCGTCGATCCCGGCTGGGTGCCGACCCGCATGGGCGGTGCCGCAGCCAGCGACCCGCTGGAACTGGCCCATGTCACGCAATGCTGGCTGGCCACGGCGGAGGAGACAGAGCTGGGCGACAACGGCGGCTATTGGCTGCACATGCGGCGCCAGACGCCCGATCCGAAGGTCACCGACCCGGCGTTTCAGGATGCGGTGATCGCCCGGTTCGCCGAGGTCACCGGTGTCGCCCTGCCCGGCGACTGACCGGCTCAGTCGATCAGCTCGATCCGCAGCGGATATTTTCCCCTGTGCCGCAGGGGGGCGACGCCGCCTTCGATATGGCCCAGCCGGATCAGATCGCCGCGGAAGGTGTAGTCGTCGTGAAACAGCGCCAGATTGCCCCAGCCGAGGAAGTAGCACAGATCGCCCGGCCTCTCGTCATCGAAGGGGGCAAAACCACCTTCGTCCAGCCGGCGCGGCAGATGGGCGATCTTCTCGTTGGTGGAGAAATCCTCAATGGTCAGATCGAGCGGCAGCAGCGACACCAGATCGCGCACGGTGGGATTGTCCCGCAGCGCATAGGTGACGACCTGATCGTCGAAACGGCAACGCATCCGCAGCGGCCCGCGCTGCGCCCGCAGGGGGACGGGCAGCACCGCAGAGGCCGCCGCAGCGCTTAGGAAACCGCGGCGGCTGGGGCGGCTCAGGGGGGTGAATCGGGTCATCGTCATCTCCGCACAGGGTTCAGAAGCCGTTTGCCGTTGCCCGCCAGTACCACGGCGACACCGGCCAGGATCACGCTCCCGGTGAAGGTAGCGGTCACCGAGAAGACGTCGAGCAGCAGGCCCCCGATCAGCGCCCCCAGCAGGATAGAGGCCTGGATCGCCGCCACCATCAGCCCACCGGCGGCCTCGGGCTGATCGGCGACGGTCCGGGCCATCCAGCTCATCCAGATCACCGACATGGCGGTGTTCATCGCGCCCCAGACAAACAGCAGCAGCCCGGTCGCAACCGGCGACTGGCCGGCCAGCAGCAGGGCGGCGGTGCAGCCGCCCATGATCAGCGCCGGCAGACACAGCAGCCGCTCCACCCGCGACCCGACCAGACGCCCGGACAACGCGGAGCCGACGAAACCGGCACAGCCCAGACCCAGAAGCATCAGCGAAAACGCCTCCACCCCGACACCGGTGACCTGCTCCAGAAACGGCCGCAGGTAGGTGAACATCGTGAAGGCAGAGCCCCAGCTGAAGGTCACCGCCAACAGGCCGCGCCGGAAATATCCGCGGCGCAGCAACCCGATGAAGGCGCCGAAGCTCTGCCGTGACCGCGCCGGCAGCGACGGCAGAGCGACGACATGCCAGACCAGGTTGACGGCGACGATGGGGGTCAGCGCCCAGAAGACGCCGCGCCAGCCGATGATCTCGCCAAGATAGCTGCCGATGGGGGCGGCAAAGGCCGCCGCGATGGCCTGGCCGCCATACATCAGCCCCAACGCGCGGGGCACTGCCGTCGCCGGAACCAGCCGCATGATCACAGAGGTCGCCAGCGACCAGAAGCCGCCGACACAGATGCCCAGCAAGGCCCGCGCCAGCATCAGCACCGCGAAGGACGGCGCCATCGCCACCATCGCCAGTGATATCAGCATCAGCGCCGTCATCGCGATCAGCACCGCCTTGCGGTTCAGCCGCCCCGCGACAGTAGTGATCAGCAGGCTGGTCGCCACGGCGAAAAAGCCGCTGATGGAAATCGCCTGGCCGGTCTGGCCGCTGGTGGCGCCCAATCCCCGGGCGATCGGGGTCAGCAGGCTGACCGGCATGAATTCCGCCGCGATCAGCATCGCCACGCAGAGCGACATCGACAGCACCGCACCCCAGGCCGCCTCTGTCTCCCGTCGCTGTTCGCCCTGGGTCAGATCCGTCATCGTTCTGCTCCGCTTGCCGTCTTGCCGGCTCCCTACCCCGGTGGCCCGCTGCGGATAATGCGCAATATCCGCATGCAGTCATGAGCAGTGTCGATCAACCCCGCGACGCGCCCGGATCATTCATGAATTCTGCTCATCGCGACAAACGAAATCGCCGGTCTAATCCCGCCGCCCGGGTGCCCCCACATCCCGGTCAGACGTTACCTGATGAGGAGAAACGACATGACCGGAACCATCGCATCCGACACCCCGAACGCGGACCGCCGCACCCTGCTGAAAATGGCCGGTGTCGGCGCCGCCGCCTTCGGTGCGGTCTCTGCCGCCGCGGCACCTGTGCTGGCACAGGCCACCGATGACTGGGACAAGACCTTTGCCAAGAGCGACGCGGTCGATCACCAGAAGGTCACCTTCACCAACCGCTATGGCGTGCCGCTGGTTGGCGACCTCTACCAGCCGGCCGACCGCCCGGCCGCCAAGCTGCCCGCGATCGCCGTCGCCGGCCCGTTCGGCGCGGTGAAGGAACAGGCCGCCGGACTCTATGCCCAGACGATGGCCGAGCGCGGTTTTGTCACCCTGGCCTTCGATCCGTCGTTCGTCGGGGAAAGCGGCGGCGCGGTGCGCGACGTGGCGTCGCCCGACATCAATACCGAGGATTTCATGGCCGCCATCGATTTCCTCGGCCTGCATGATGCCGTCGATCAGGAGCGGATCGGTATCATCGGCATCTGCGGCTTCGGCGGCATGGCCCTGAACGCAGTCGCCGCCGACAAGCGGGTGAAGGCGGTGGCCACCACCAGCATGTACGACATGTCGCGGGTGATGGCGAAAGGCTATTACGACGCGATGACCGCCGAACAGCGCGCCGCGGCCCTGGAGCAGATGAGCCGCCAGCGCTGGAGCGATGTCGAAAACGGCGCGCCGGCGATGGCGGGCGGCCTGCCCGACAGCCTCGACGGCATCGATGACCCGGTGATCCGGATGTACTACGGCTACTACAAGACCGACCGGGGCTATCACCCGCGTTCGGTGAACTCCAACGGCGGCTGGACGGTGACCAACCCGCTGTCCTTCATGAACATGCCGCTGCTGACCTATGTGGACGAGATCGCGCCGCGCCCGATGCTGGTCATCGCCGGGTCCGAGGCCCATTCGCGCTACTTCACCGAAGATGCCTATGCCGCCGCCGCCGAGCCGAAAGAGATGATGATCATCGAGGGCGCCGATCACGTCGACCTCTACGATCAGGTGGACATCATCCCCTTCGACAAGCTGCAGTCGTTCTTCGATCAGAACCTCGCATAACCCTGGTTGAAGCCCGCCCCCGGCGGGCTTCGCCCTTTCAACCGGTGGCGATCCCCCGCTCCGGTCCGCGCAAGAGGGTCGTGAAGGGCCCTCCCGGCGCGGAAGGACGACGGCCGGCGCGATGCAAAGCCGCAGCAGGGCGCAAAACACCCCCCGCCGATTCGAAAACCGTCAGGGATTTAACTGGCTTTAACCGCGATGGGATAGGATGGTGAACGAGGCAGTTCATAAAAAACACCGGAAGTCCCCGAATGAGCATAACCGCTTACAAGCGGACGATCGCGCAGACCGAGTCTCCGCGTCAGATCGAACGCCGCGTGCTGTCGCAGGTCACCGCCGAGCTTGAGCATTACGGCCCGGCCTTCGACACCGCGGAGCAGAAATCCGACAAGCTGACCGCGCTGGCCGGCGGCCTGCGCGACGCGCTTTGGAAAAACCAGCGCCTGTGGCTGGCGCTGCAGACCGACCTGTCGCAACCGGGCAACCAGCTTCCCGCTGACCTGCGCGCCGGGCTGTTGTCGCTGTCGGTCTGGGTCAATCGCCACACCCAGGCGGTGATGAAGGGGCAGAACCGGGTCCGGCCGCTGGTGGACATCAACCGCAGCATCATCCGGGCGCTGGAAGGCAACCCGCTGCAGGTGATGGAGTAGCGCCATGGCCCTGCGGCTGACCCTGAAACCGAACGAGAAGATCGTAATCAACGGCTGCGTCATCCGCAACGCGGACCGGCGCCAGACCCTGACCATCGAGAATTATGCCGATGTGGTGCGGGGTATCGATCTGCTGGACGAACACGAGGCCGCCACCCCGGTGAAGAAGGCCTATTTCTTCATCCAGTCGGCGTTGCTGCGGCCGGAAATCCGCAAGGACCTGACGCCGATCATCCAGAAGAACCTGGCCGAGCTGGTGCCGATCTTCAACCAGCAGATCGCCGGCCATATCTTCGAGGCGGCCAATCACGTGTCAGCCCGCAATTACTACAAGGCGATGCGCGCGCTGCGCGAAGTCATGCGCTATGAGGACGAACTGCTGAACCTGCTGGCCGGCACCGCGCCCGAGAGCGAACCCCAGGCCGCCGAATAGATCGAGGAAACCCCATGGTCCTGAGCATTTCCGGGCTGAGCAGCCAGATCGCGCTGAAGCTGATCGACAGCACCCACGATTCGCAGATCGAGACGCTGGCGAACTCCGGCCAGCACGAGCGCGCGGTCGAGGCGTTTCGCGACCGGATCGGCTCCATCACCTCGGCCGAGGATCTGGTGAAGGATTACGAGGTCTACAGCTTCGTGATGAAGGCCTTCGATCTCGAAGATCAGATCTTCGGCAAGGCGATGATCCGCAAGGTTCTGGAAAGCGACCCCGACGACAAGACCTCTCTGGTCAACCGGCTGACCGACGACCGCTTCATCGATCTGAACGAGGCGCTGGGGTTCACTGCCGCCGGCGGCGAACCCGTGGTGCCCGATTTCAACGACACCGCCTGGCAGGACAGCATCGTCAACCAGTATTACGAACAGACCCTGATCAACAGCTACTCGGAAGAAAACGAAAACGTCGGCGTCGCGCTTGAGTTCCGCAACGCCGTCGATGACATCGAATCCTGGTACGATGTGCTGGCCAACGAGGATCTGACCGATTTCTTCCTGACCGCGCTGGGACTGCCGGAGGAGATGGCCGCGATCGACGTCGACAAGCAGGTGTCGCTGCTGTCGAAATCCTACGATCTGGACAAGCTGGCCGACCCGGCAGAACGGGAGCGGCTGCTGACCACCTATCTGGCCATCGCCGACATCCAGAATCCGCAGGCCACGGCGGTGGACAGCCCGGCGCTGAGCATGCTGCAGAATTCGACCTCCCTGACCTCTTCGATCATCGAGATCACCTGGGACATGACGCCTGTGGGGGTGTCGACCTATTCGCTGAACCGCTGATCGCGGCCGGATGGCGCGCGCGCCGTCCGGTCAGTCGATCATATCCTCTTCGTCGCCGCTGGGCAGTTCGATCTCCCCCTCGGAAGCGAGACGGATCGCCGCCTCGACCAGTTCGGACTGCGCCTGTTTGACATCGCGCGTCTTGACCGGCCCCATACTGCGCATTTCCTCTTCCAGCATGTCGCGCGACCGCGCCGGCAACGAGGCGAGGAAATGATCGCGCAGCTCCTTTTCGGCACCCCGCAGCGCCAGCGGCAGGGTCTTGCCGCTCACCTCGCGCATCACCTTGGCCAGCGTCGCCGGCTTCAGCTCTATCAGGTCGCCAAAGACGAACATCTTCTGCTTGATGGTGCGGAACTCCGCGGGGATCTTGCGCTCCAGCTCGCGCGAAAGCCCCTCGAACACCTTCGAGTCCAGCTTGTTGAACATCATCACCAGCTGTTTCTCGGTCTCTGCACCGGCGTTGCGGCCGGCCTTGGCCAGCACTTCCCGCCGCAGGCTTTCCTCAATGCTGCGCAGCGCCTCGGCCGGCAGGCTTTCCATTGCCACCATCCGCTCGATCAGATCGACGGCGCGGTCCTGCCCCAGAAGCGGCAGCACCTTGGCTGCCGTGTCGGCGCGGATGCGGGTCAGGATCACCGCCACGGTCTGATTGTGTTCCTTGCGCAGGAAATCGGTCAGGATCTTCTCGTCCAGCTCGGACAGGTCGCCCCAGAGATTGCCGGTGGCGCTGTCCTCGATCTCATCGAGGATTTCCGCCACCCGATCCTCCGGCAGGAAGCCCTTGAGCAGCCCGCGCGCCGCCTCGACCGAGCCGGTGATGCCGCCATAGCTCGACATCTTCTCGCCGAACTCGCGCATCACCTCCTCGACCACCTCGGCCGGCACCTCGCCCATCGCCGAGATCGCCCGGGTGATCTTGCGGATCTCGCCGACATCGAGCTGCTGCATCAGCGCCCCGCCGCGCTCCTCCCCCAGGCAGAGGAACAGGATCGCGGATTTCTCCGCGCCGCTCAACGGCCGGTGCTTGCGCAGGGGAGAAAAGTGATTCATCGCCACATGCCTGCCGCAGAGGGTTCGGGGTTAACTGGTCGTTGATAAAATAGCGCCCACTGTTCATGGGACGCAAGGATAACCGGCAGAACATGCCGATTATTTCTTTCTGATCTAACCGCCACCTACGGCAGAGTAAGATTGCATCAGCGACCCCGCCAGCATGTACCAGCCGTCGATCAGCACGAAGAAGATCACCTTGAACGGCAGCGACACGATCACTGGCGGCAGCATCATCATGCCCGCGCTCATCAGCACCGAGGCGACGATCAGGTCGATGGCGATGAACGGCAGATAGAGCAGAAAACCGATGGTGAAGGCGCGCCGGAGCTCCGAGATCATGAAGGCCGGCACCAGCACCCGCCAGCTGACCTCTTCCGCCGCCTCCGGTGCGATATCCGGGTTTTCCTCGCCGGCGATGTCGCGAAACAGCGCGATATCCTTGTCGCGGGTGTTGGCGAACATGAAGGTGCGGAACGGCTCGGCGATATTGACCACGGCCTGCTCCTCGGTGATGGCGTTCTGCATCAGCGGCCGCAACCCGCCGGTCCAGGCATCGTCCAGCACCGGCTGCATGACGAAGAAGGTCATGAACAGCGCCATGGCGTTCAGCACCATGTTCGGCGGTGTCTGGTTCAACCCCAGCGCCGACCGCAGCATCGAAAAGACGATGACGAACCGGGTAAAGCTGGTGGTCACCACCAACAGCCCCGGCGCGATGCTGAGCACGGTGACCAGTGCAAAAAGCTGGATCAGCCGGCCCGACAGGCTGGCGCTGTCGTTGCTGCCCGGCGCCGCGCCGCCAAGGCCGGAGGACAGATCGCGGATCAGCCCGCCCAGATCGGTCTGCTGCGCCTGCGCCACGCCGCCCGCCGCCAGGACGACCAGCGCCGCCACGGCCAGGCAGCGCAGAAACGGGGCAAGAGCGGGGCGGCGCATCGGCGGCGGGCTCAAGCTTCGGGGATGAAGTCTTTGACGATCTCGCGCAGCGCCACGCCGATCCGGTCACCCTGCACCTTGACCAGGTCGCCACGCGCCACCAGCCGGTCGTTGATCATGATGTCGACGGGATCGCCGACCTTGCGGTCAAGCTCGATCACCGACCCCTTGGACAATTCCAGCAGATCGGAGATCGGCATCCGGCTGCGTCCCAGCACCACCCGCACATCCAGCCGCACGTTCAGCAGCGCATCGATGTTGCGCCCGCCCTGCGCCGCGGCGGCGGCGACATCCTTCAGCGTGGCGGAGGTCTCTTCCGTCCCCGGCTGGTCTGCGATTTGGGCGCCGTCCCCGGCCGCGCCGGCGGGGGTCTGGGTTTCGCTGTCCGACATCTATCCGACCTTCTCCTGATCGTGTTTGAGTTTCCCGGCCGCCTCACGCAGCGCATCGAGCACCGCGGCACAGCTGCGATCCAGATTGTAGCTGAGCCCGCCATCGTCCCAGCCGATGCGCGCGGCGCCATCGGGCAGCGCCGGATCGGGACGCAGGTCCAGCTCCGGGGTCGCCCCCTCCTCCGCCCAGGCGGCGATCTCCGGAGCCAGCGCCTCGGCCACCGCCGGCGACAGCCCGATCCGCAGCCGGCGGCTGCCCATGGCCATGCGCAGCCCTTCGCGCAGGCGGCTGCGCGCCAGATCGACGGAGAGGTCCGCCAGCAGTTCCGGCGCGATCCGCTCCGCCATGTCCAGGACCATATCCAGCAGGTCGCGTTCCAGCGCCGCCCGCCCCGCCGCCAGCTCGGCCGAGAGGTCGGTGATCTGCCCCTGCAACGCCTCCAGCGCGGCGGCGGCGCGGGCGCTCTGGCCGGTTTCGGCCTCGGCCCGGGCGGCGGCGGCGCCCTCCTCATGCCCGCGGGTCCAGGCGGTTTCACGCGCCTCCGCCAGCATCTGCTCCACCTCGGCGGCGGAGAAATTGCGCAGACCCTCGGGTTGTTGCGCCGGCATTACCGGTTCGGCCCCCAGCTCCGCGTCCTCGGCATCGAAATCGCGCAGGAACAGCCGCGTCATCATGCGTCGGCCTCACTGACCAGCCAGCCGCGCAGCACGCGCAGGACCTCTTCGGGCTTCTCCTCGGCCAGCGTCTGGATCGCCTCCACCCGCGCCTTGATCAGATTGCCGCGCACGCCCATCGCCTCGATATACTCGTGCGGCCCCTCGTCCTCCTCCGGGTCGAACAGGCTGGTGCGCCCGCCGTCCTCGGCCGGCAGCGCCTCGGCCATATGGGCACCCGCCAGCGCCGGCACCCCGGCATCGCCCTCGCCCTCCGGCCCGGTTAGCGCGGCGGCGCTTTCGCCCTCCGGCAGCTCCGGGGTCTGATGCGGGTTGAGCTGGCGCAGCAGCGGCCGCACCCCCAGCAGCATCACCAGCGCCACGATGATCAGCGCCAGCACACCGCGCAGGATCGGCACGATATTGTCGCGGATCCGCTGCCCCAGCGTCTCGGTCACCGGGTCGCCGACCTCCATCGAGTAGTCCATGAACCGCAGGCTGTCGACCGAGACGCTGTCGCCACGCCCATCGTCGAAGCCGACGGCGGTCTTCACCAGCTCGGTCAGCCGCGCCAGCTCCTGTTCGCTGCGCTCGGAATAGGTCACGTCCGACCCGTCGACGGTGTAGATCCCGTTGACCAGCACCGCCACCGAGATGCGACGGACCTCGCCTGCCTCGCGCACCACCTCGCGGCGGGTATTGCCGATCTCGTATTGCACCGACTCGCCGCTTTTCGACTGACTGGAACTGGCGCCGCCACCCGGCTCTGCCAGCGCGGCGGGAATGTTGTTCTCCACCCCGACATTGCCGCCGCCGTCGCTGCCGGCCTGCTGCTCCGCCCGGCTCTCGGTCGAACGGACCACCTGCTGATCCGGGTTATAGCTCTGCTCGACGATCACCTCACGGGCGGTGGAGAGATCGACGTTGACCTTCACCCGCGCATTGCCGGCACCGACCCGGGCGGTCAGGATGTTCTGGATCTGCTGCGCCAGCCGGTCCTCGATCCCCGCCCGCGCGGTTTGCAGCGTCGCCTGCCCGTCGCCATCGGCAGTCTCGGCCAGGATGGTTTCGCCGCTGGCCGACAACACCGTGACCCGGCCCAGCTCCAGCTCCGCCACCGAGGAGGCGATCAGATTGCGGATCGACACCGCCTGCTTGCGGGTGATGGTCCGCCCCGGCAGCGGCCGCACGATGACCGAGGCGCGCGGCTCGGGCCGTTCGCGCGAAAACGCCTCGCGCTCGGGCAGCACCAGATGCACCCGCGCGCTCTGTACCCCGTCCATGGTCTGGATCGACCGCGCCAGCTCGCCCTCCATCGCGCGCAGCCGGTTCACCTTCTGCATGAAGGAATTCATCGCCAGGCTGCCGCTTTCGTCGAACAGTTCCCAACCCGGGTCGCCCTCTATCGGCAGGCCCGCCTCGGCCAGCACCATCCGGGCCCGCGCCAGATCGTTGCGCGGCACCGCCACGCTGGACCCGTCGTCTGCCATCCGCGTCTCGAAACCGGCACCGGCCAGAGTGGTTTCGATCGAGGTGGCGGCGGAAACCGACAGCTTAGTGTAGAGCGGCGCGAACTCCCGCTGCGACACCGCCGCAAGACCGAGAACCAGCGCCAGGACCACCCCCAGCGCCACGCCGCCCAGGATCATCAGGCGGCGCTGACCCAGCGCCCTGAGATTGTTGATCACGTCCTGCACGCCGAACCTCACCGGGTATGCTTAACTGTTCTTCAAACACGCTATTCTATTTTTGTATCTCAAGTAAATACCACCGGTCTATACTTGCATTAAAAAGAAAAACCGCAGATTATATCCATGCAACCAGAAGAACCCGAGCATGGCGCGACCCACGACCAAGAAACCCAGCGATGCGAGCCCTGACACCGGGGCCAAGACCGCCACCAAGGCCCGCTCTGCCCGGACCTTGCTGATGGCGGCGGCCTTACTGTCGGTGGGCTCCCTCGGTGGCGGGTTCGTTCTGGCGCGCATGGCCTTCCAGCAGGATGCCGCCTCTTATGAGCCCGAGTATCTGCCCGAGAGCGAGGCCACCGCAGAGGCCGGGACCGAGGGCGCCGAACCCGAACATGCCGCGGCAGAGCCCGAGGCCACCGCCGGCCATGGCGGCAACGGCGAGGGTAAGCTCGAAGGCCTGCTGCCCTTCGAAGAGATCGTCACCAATATCAACAGCTTCGATGCCCGCGGCAATCCGACCAAGGCGTTTCTCAAACTGAACCTGGTGCTGGTCTACCGCCCCGAGGCCGGTGCCGCCGATCTGATGGCCTCGCGCCAGCCCTTCATGCGCGATCTCTTTACCGGCTACGCCCGCAGCCTGACCGAAACCGACGTGCGCGGCATGGCCGGAGTACTGACGGTGAAGGCCGAGCTGCTGAAACGCGCCCGCGCCGCGGCCGGCAACGACCTGCCGCAGGAAATCCTGATCAGCGACCTGATCGTGCAGTAAGGGGCCGGCATGAACGCATCTCTCAACCAGGACGCGCGGGACGCCGACGACACCGGCCTGATCGACGAGATCATCCGGATGTCGGATTTCAGCTTCGAACGGCTGCCGATGCTGGACATCATTGGCGAACGGCTGGCCGATTCCATCGCCCTCGCCCTGCCCGACCTGACCGGCACCTTCTGCGAGGCCTCGCTGACCCAGCTCGATTACGTGCCGATGGCGCAGGTCACCGAAACCCTGCCCGATCCGGTGCTGCTGGCGATCTGCGCCTGCCCCGGGCTGCACGGCCAGATCCTCTTCGCGCTGGACAGCGCCCTGGTGCTGACGGCGCTGGAACTGATGCTGGGCGGCAGCGCCCGGCGCGAGGCGCCGCAGACCCCGACCAGCTTCACCGGCATCGAACGCGGCGTCGGCAAGCGTCTGGCCCTGCTCGTCGCCCGCGAGCTGCAGCGCAACATGGCCCAGTTCGGCGAACTTGAGATCGAGCTCGACCGGATCGAAACCGATCCAGATTCCGCCGCCATCGCCCAGCCCGCCAGCCTCTGCGTCCGGCTGCAGATGACCGTCGCGCTCGCCGGTCACACCGGCACGCTGGAGGTGATCTTGCCCTATGACGCGCTGGAACCGATCCGCCCGAAGCTGAGCCGCATCCATTTCGGCGGCCCCGGCGAGGACAACAGCCTGTGGCGCGACCAGCTCGCCAGCCAGATCGAGCGCGCCACCGTCGAACTGGAGGCGGTGTTGACCCAGGTGCAACTGCCGATCCAGCAGATCATGCGCTGGCAGACCGGCGAGACCGTCGATCTCTGGATCGAGGAAGATCACCCCGCCACGGTGATCTGCGCCGACACCCCGATGTTCCGTGCCGCGCTCGGCAAACGCAACAACGGCAATACCGCGATCCGCATCACCGAAGCACTCGACCCCGAAGAGGAGACCCCCAATGGCTGCCATGATCACTGATCTCCTGATCATCCTGCTGCTGATCGGCGGCATCGGCTACGGCATCATGATTTCCCGCCGGGTGCAGCGGCTGATGACCTCGCTGCAGGAACTGGAACCGCTGGTCCGCGCCTTCTCCGAGGCGGTCGACAAATCCGAAACCTCGGTGGCGGCGCTGCGCCAGAACCTCGACGCCCGGCAGGCTGCCACCACCGAGGCCACCCCGGAGGAACCCGCTGCCGCCCCCGACGCCGAACCCGCCTTCGCCTCGCGCCGCCACGCGACAGAGCCCGCCCGGCCGCGGCTGCCCGGGGTGCAGGTGGTGCGCAACAAACAGGACCTGGTGCGCCGCTTCTTCGAAACCTCCCGCACCGAATCGAGGGCCTGATCATGGCGCGCGCATGGGGCGGCAAACTGCTGCTGGGCGGCCTCGCCGTCACCGCTTTCGCCAAGGCGGCAATCTCCTTTCCCACCCTGTCGCTGCCCGCCGAGGAGATGGCCCGCCCCGACCGGATCACCGCCGCCGCCGTCCATGCCGAGGACCAGCCCGCCGCCGAAGACGGCCGGGTGATCCACTCCACCGCGACGCTGGCCGAGGCGCCGGCGCGACCGCAGGTCTGTGAAACGCCGGAGGAAGTGCTGCAATCGCTCAACCGCGAACGCGACCTGATCGCGGCGCAGCGCGCGGATCTGGAAAGCCGCCAGTCCGAACTGTCCCTCGCCCGCGAGAAGCTGGAGATCGAGAAACAGGCGCTGCTGGAGCTCAAGGCCTCGATCGAGGATCTGCTGGCCCGCGCCAAGGCGGCACAGACCGAGGATCTGGACCGGCTGATCGCCTTTTACGAAAACATGAAACCGGCCGAGGCCGCGCGGATCATGGACGATCTGGATATCGAGGTGACGATCCTGGTGCTGGCCCAGATGAAACCGCGTGCCGCGGCGCCGATTTTGGCCAAGATGTCGCCGGTCCGCGCCCGCGCCGTATCGAAGATCATCCTCGAACGCTCGCAGCTGCCCGGCGATCAGGATCTGGTCGGCGTCCGCCTCAAGTAAGCTTCGCCGGACGCCGACCAGATCGGTCTTTTTCTGGCTGAAACTATCCCGGGGGAGAGGCCGCAGGCCGGCCATGGGGGCAGCCCCCCTCCCGCACGTCGTCCCGCTTACTCGGGGGAACGGCGCAGCACCGATCCGGCGGGCGGCGGGCGCGTCCGGTTGCGCTTGAGATCGAAGACGAAGCCGATGATCTCCGCCACCACCTGCCAATGTTCCACCGGCACCATCTGGTCGACCTCGACCTGATCGTAAAGCATCCGCGCCAGCGGCTTATTCTCGATGATCGGCACATCATGCTCGAAGGCGATCTCGCGGATGCGCCGGGCCATCAGATCCGCCCCCTTGGCGACGCAGACCGGCGCCGCATCGCTGCCCTGCTGGTATTTCAGCGCCACCGCGTAATGGGTCGGGTTGGTCAGGATGACGCTGGCGGTCGGCACCGCGGCGGCGATCCGCTGCTGGGCTCGGCGCCGGCGCAACATGGCGCGGCGCCCCTTGATCTGCGGATCGCCCTCGGAATCCTTCAGCTCGTCGCGCACCTCCTGCACCGTCATCATCTGCCGCCGGCGCCACTCGAACCGGTGCCACAGGATGTCCAGCACCGCCACCGGCACCAGAAAGACGGTCGCCGCCAGCAACAGCCGCCGCGCCGCCAGCAGCAGATAGGCCGGCAGGCTCTCCGGCACGAACCCCGGCGCCTCCCAGATCCCCTCCACCGCCCAGAGCGTCACCCAGATCGCCAGGCCGCCGACCACCAGCACCTTGATCAGGCTCTTGACGAATTCCACCAGCGTATTGGCCGAGAACAGCCGTTTCAGCCCCTGCACCGGCGACACTTTCGACAGCTTCGGCTTCACCCGGTCCAGCGCCGCCACCGTCTCGCCCTGGATCAGCACGCCGAAGACGCCGCCGGCCATGATCAGCAGGAACAACGGCGCCAGCACCAGCCCCAGGCTCAGCAGCGCCTCGCGCAACACCAGCCCCAGCGCCGCCAGGCCCGATCGCCCCTCGCCCACCACCACCTGCCCGGCACCGTCGATCAGCGCCGACAGCGCCCCGGCCAGACGCGGCCCCTGCCACGGCAGGATCAGCGCGCTCACCCCGAACAGCGACAGCACCACCATCATGTTGCCGGTCTCGCGCGAAGACGGCACATCGCCCTGTTTGCGCGCGTCGCGCAGCTTCTTCTCGGTCGGCTCCTGTGTCTTCTGGCTCTTGTCCTGATCCTCCGCCATGGCTCAGAACCGCATCAGGCCCAGCCAGTCGGTGAACTGGCCGAGGAAATGGTCGATCATCGCCGGGGTGGCGACCGAAAGCACCAGCAGCCCCGCCGCGATCAGGATCGAGGCGGCGACGAAGAACACCGGCAGCTGCGGCATCATCCGGTTGGCCAGCCCCATCCCCAGATTCAGGATCACCCCCATCACGAAGAAGGGCGCCGCGATCGACATCCCGATATAGAGGCTGTGCCCGCCGGCCCGTACCATCTGCTCGGCCAGATCGCCCGCCATCACCAGGCCGACGGGAAACACGTTGTAGCTGTCCAGCAGCGCCCGCAGGATCAGGTGATGCGCGTCGGAGGCGAAGATCCCCGCCACCGCCCCCAGGATCAGCAGCGTCGCCACCAGCGTCGCCCCCTCGAAAGCGCCAAGCGCCGGACCGAAGGCATTGGCAAGGCCCGAGACCTGACCGACCTGATAGCCGGCGAAATCCATCGCCGCCAGCAGCACCCGGGCACAGAGACCGATCCAGACCCCGATGGTCAGCTCCAGCCCCAGCAGCAGCACCATGGCCACTGGCGTCTCCGGCAGATCCGGCCGCACCGGTGTCGCCGGATAGAGCGCGGCACAGAGCACCAGCGCGAAGATCAGCCGCGCCCGCAGCGGGATCTGCGTCTCGCCAAATCCCGGCATGAACATCAGCGCGCCACCGATCCGCGCCACCACCACGAAATAGCCGAAGATGAGACCGGCGCTATACTCCTCCAGCCCCATGCTAGCCGCCGATCGTCGCCACCGTGCGCAACGACGCCTTGCGGTGCACCTCGTTGTGGGAAATCACCTGGGTGATCGGGCTGACGCGCTCCAGGATCTGGCGCACGTAGGGGCGGACATCCGGGGTCACCAGCAATGCCGGCCACTGATCGCCCTCGGCGAATTTCTGGATTTCCTTCCGTGCCGCCAGAACGAAGTCCTGCACCCGCGCCGGCGACATCAGAAAGGCGTTCTCCTCGCCGCCGGGAGAGACGGCGGTGTTCAGCTCGCGCTCCCACTCCGGGCTCAGCACGATGACCGGGACATAGCCCTTGGCATCGGCCAGCGACTGGCAGATCTGCTTGGCCAGCCGGCCGCGCACATGCTCGACCACGGCGCGCAGGTTCTGGGTGGTGGCGGTCGCCTCGGCCACCGCCTCGATGATCCGCGACAGGTTGCGGATCGACACCCGCTCGGCCAGGAGCGCCTGCAGCACATGCTGCAACAGGACCGAGGGCGACTTGTTCGAGATATCGCCGAGGAGCTTCTGGTATTCCTTGCTCTGCCCGCCGATCAGTTCCTGGGTTGCGGCATAGGTCATGAGCTCCGGCATGTATTCCTTGATCACCTCGGTCAGATGGGTGGTGATCACGCTTTCGGGGTCGACCACGGTCAGCCCGCGCATCTCCGCCTCGGACGCGCGGGCCTGATCGACCCAGACCGCGTTCAGCCCGAAGGTGGGTTCGCGGGTGCGCTCGCCGACCAGATCGCTGTCCTTGCCGCCCGGATCGATCACCATCATCGACCCCGGGCGCACCTCGCCCCGGGCGGTCTCCACCCCCTGCAGCGAGATCGCATAGGTCATCGCCGGCAGCGCGCTGTCGTCCTTGATCCGCACCGGCGGCATGACGAAGCCGAAATCCTTGATGAAGAGGTTGCGCAGGCTCTTCACCTTGCCCGGCAGCGCCGCGTCGGGCGAGGCGATCAGCGGCACCAGCGCGCCGCCCAGATCCAGCCGCAGGTCGTCCAGCTTCAGCGCCTCGGCGATCGGGTCTTCGGCCTTCTTGCTCTTGCCCTCGGCACGGGCGGCGGCGGCCTTGGCGCGATCCTGATCGCGCAGATGGGTCTGCATGATATAACCCAGCACCGCCATCCCCGCCGCCAGGGCGGTGAAGATCAGAAAGGGAAAGCCCGGCAGGAAACCGATCATGAAGGCCAGAACCGCCGCCATGTAGAGCGCCTTGGGAAACCCGCTCAGCTGTTTCAGGATCGCCTCGTTCGCCGCCCCCTGGGTGCCGCCCTTGGTCACCAGAAGCCCGGCGGCCAGCGACACCACCAGCGCCGGGATCTGGGTGACCAGCCCGTCGCCGATGGTCAGCGCGGTGTAATTGCCGGCCGCCTGCATCACGCTCAGCCCGTGGCTGGCGATACCGATCAGGATGCCGCCGACCACGTTGATCAGGGTGATGATCAGCCCGGCCACCGCGTCACCACGGACGAATTTCGACGCCCCGTCCATCGCCCCGAAAAACGCGCTTTCCTCCTCCAGCACCCGGCGACGTTCGCGGGCCTGCTCCTCGTTGATCAGCCCGGCGCCCAGATCGGCGTCGATCGCCATCTGCTTGCCCGGCATCGCATCCAGCGAGAACCGTGCCGCCACCTCGGCGATGCGGGTGGAGCCCTTGGTGATCACCACGAAGTTGATGATTACGAGGATGGCGAAGATCACGATCCCGATGATGAAATCGCCCCCCACGATGAAGCGGGAGAAGCCGGAGATCACCTTGCCTGCGGCCTCCGACCCCTCGTGCCCGCGGCTCAGGATCAGCCGGGTGGAGGAGACGTTGAGCGCCAGTCGCAGCATGGTCACGACCAGCAAGACGGTGGGAAAGGAGTTGAATTCCAGCGGCGTCGGGATCCACAGCGCCACCATCAGGATCAGCACCGCCAGCGACAGCGAGATTGCCAGCCCGAAATCCAGCAGGAAAGGCGGCATCGGCACGAACAGCATGCCGAGGATCAGCACCACGCCAATGGCGAAGCCCACGTCGCGGTTGGCCAGCCCGGTCTGCGCCCAGAGGCCGGAAACCGATTTCGGCACAGTGATGTCCCTAGCGCTCATCCGCCCCTCAATTCACCACTTTGTAATCCGGCAGCACGGCGCGGATCGGATGGCTGGAATAGATCGAAAACCGCTCGCCCCTGCGGCCATCCCCGCCGGCGCTGCCCCAGTAGACCGGCGGCAGCGGCAGCGGCGCCACCGGCTCGGCAGTGGCGGCGACATTGAACATCGCTGCGCCGCGCGCCTGTGCGATCAGCCGGCCCAGGTCGGCCTGAACCGCCGCCTGATTGCGCCGCAGCCCGGTCAGATAGCGGGTCTGATACCCTTCGGTCGCCGAATGATATCGCCCGGCGGCGGCCCACCATGTGCCAGTCTGATCGAAGAGCGACCGCAGATAGCGCGCCGCGTAATCCACATTGGCCTGAGGATCGAAGGCCTCCGCCAGCGAGGTGAAGGCCTCCCCGTGCCAGCGCTGGTTCACCTGCATGCAGCCGACGTCGATCGAGCTCTGGCCGGCGGCCTGCCGCGCCCGGACCCAGGCAATAGCCTCCTGCTTGTTGCGGAAAAACGCGCCCTCGCCCTCGGCATTCACGGTCCAGGGCCAGACGGTCAGCCCCTGCGCCCCGCGCCGGCCTGCCTCCTGCACGCCGATGGCGAGCAAGAGATTGTCTGGAATGCCGTAGCGCGCCTGGGCATCAAGGATCGCGGCAATGCAATCCGCCCCGGTCTCCGCCACTGCCGCGGCCTGCGGCGCGCGTGCCACCGGCTCGGGCTGCGGCGCGGAAGATGTGTAGAACCCCGAAAAGAACTCCGCCCGCGCCGGCAGACCACCCCAGCCCCCGGCCCCGGCGACGATCGCCACCGTCGCCACGCCCATTGCGCCCCTGTGCCGGATACCGGCCACCTCAGACGCCGCCGCTGACGATCAGGTCGAACACCTGGTTCGACAGCCGGGTCAGCATCCCGAAAATGAAGGGCAGCGTCAGCGCCAGCGCCAGAAAGATCGCCACGATCTTCGGCACGAAGGTCAGGGTCATCTCCTGGATCTGGGTCAGCGCCTGCACGAAGGACACGATCAGCCCGACCAGCAGCGCCACCCCCATCACCGGGGCCGAGGCCAGCAGCACGGTATTCAGCGTCAGCCGAATGACCTCATATGTGCTGAGCGTGTCCAAACGTCGACTCTCTCCCGCGGGCCGGGGCGGCACCCGCCCCGATCAATGATGTCAGATCGGCATGTTCATAATGTCTTTGTAGGCATCGACCAGCTTGTCGCGCAGCGCCACCGAAACCCGGACGGTGCTTTCCATCGCCATCGTCGCCTCGACCACCTGCTGCAGCCCGGCCTTTTCGGTCAGGCCGGCGGCGGCGGTGGCATCGCCCAGGCGCACGGTCTGCGCCGCCGAACTGGCGGCGTCGCGGATCATGTCCCCGAAGCTCGGCCCTTCGGCGGGGGCGACGGCGGCGGCGTCGCCGCTCAGCGACTTGGCCTTGCCATAGGCCGCCTCGATGGCCAGTTCGGGACGGATAAAGCTCGCGTCGGTCATGGGTCAGTCCTGTTTCACCGGCATCCAGTCGCCGGACCTATTTCAGAAGATCGATCAACTCGCCGCGCATTTCCTTGGCGTTCTCCAGCATGGTGAGGTTAGCCTCATAGCTGCGCGACGCCTCGCGCATGTTGCTCATCTCGATCAGCGGGTTGACGTTCGGCAGCTTGACATAGCCGTTCTCGTCGGCGCCCGGATGCGCCGGATCGAAGCGCAGCAGGAATTCACCCTGATCGCGGGTGATGTCGCTGACCTGCACCATCGCGGCGCCGGTTGCCTCATCCGTCAGCTCGCCGAAGCTGACCACCTTGCGGCGATAGGGGTCGCCGCCCGGCTCCTGCGAGGTGGTGGCGGAGTTGGCGACGTTTTCCGACACCACCCGCAACCGCTCACCCTGGGCGCGCATGCCGCTGGCGGCAATCTTGACGATCGAAGAAAGCGTATCCATCGGCCCCGTCCTCAGCTGCCGCCGGCCACGGTCAGCACCATCTCATGCGCCTTGCGATAGAGATTGGACGCGAGCCGATACTGGCCGGAGGTATTGGCGGCCTCGAGGATCTGCTCCTCGAGCACGACGGTGTTGCCCGAAATCGTCTCGCCATTCTCACCCTCGACCTCGCGCACCTGCGCCTCTGGCAGGACCGCGACCCCCTCGGTGCTGTCGAGATAGGAGGCGAAGCTCTCCACCTCCCGGGCACGGTAATCCGCGACATCGGCATTGGCGATATTCTCGGACACCGTGCGCTGACGGTCCGACAGCCATTGCAGACGACGCGAGGCCAGCTGAAACAGATTGAGGGACTCGTGATTCATCATGGACTCCGGAACAATTCTTGTCGATGATACCAAACAGTACAAAGATTAACAGGGGTTATTCTTGTGACTACTGTATTTTCCAGTGTGAAACAAAAGATTTCAAACCTGGAAGCCACAAGAATTACAGGACGCGTTCATTCCGTCGTCGGGCTGACGCTGACGGTGGCCGGGCTGCAGCGTGCCGCCGGGCTGGGCCAGCGCTGCCGGGTGCACGGGCTGCACGGGCCGGTGACCGGAGAGATCGTCGGCACCAGCGCCGAAGGGCTGCACCTGCTGCCGTTCGGAACCTGGGACGGGATCACCGTCGGCGACACCGTCGAACTGATCCAGACCGAGGACGGCATCCGCCCCGACGACAGCTGGATCGGCACCGTGATCGACGCGCTGGGGCGACCGCTGTCCCCTGCCCCCGGGTTCCGGCGCGGCGCCCGCCGCGCGCGTGGCCGCAACAGCCCGCCGCCGGCCTATGAACGCCGCCGGGTCGGTGCCAAGCTGGAAACGCGGATCAAATGCGTCGATCTCTTCACCCCGCTTTGCCGCGGCCAGCGGATGGGGGTCTTCGCCGGATCTGGGGTGGGGAAATCCACCCTGATGGCGATGCTGGCGCGCAACACCAATGCCGATGTCATCGTGATCGGCCTGGTCGGCGAACGTGGCCGCGAGGTGCAGGATTTCATCGCCGAAGACCTGGGGCCGGAGGGCATGGCCCGCTCCGTGGTGGTTGTGGCGACCGGGGACGAGGCACCGCTGCTGCGCCGTCAGGCCGCCTGGACCGCCACAGCCGTGGCCGAACATTTCCGCAGCCAGGGCAAACAGGTGCTGCTGATGATGGACAGCGTCACCCGCTTCGCCATGGCGCAGCGCGAGATCGGCCTGTCGAGCGGCGAACCCCCGACCACCCGCGGCTATCCTCCGACGGTGTTTTCCGAATTGCCGCATCTGCTGGAACGCGCCGGCCCCGGCCGGCCTGGCGAAGGCGATATCACCGGCATCTATACCGTGCTGGTCGATGGCGACGACATGAACGAACCCGTCGCCGATGCGGTGCGCGGCATACTCGACGGCCATATCGTGCTGGACCGGCGCATCGCCGAACAGGACCGCTACCCGGCGATCAACGTGCAGAAGTCGATCTCGCGCATGCTGCCCGACTGCCACAGCCCCGAGGAATACGCCATCATGCAGGCCGCCCGCCGGGCGCTGGCCCGCTACGCCGATATGGAAGAGCTGATCCGCGTCGGCGCCTATCGCGCCGGCTCGGACCCGGAAACCGACGCGGCGGCGACATTCTTCCGCAGCGCCAATGCCTTCCTGGCGCAGAGCCGGACCGAAACCCTGGCCGCGGACCAGAGCTTTGCTGAGCTCTACCGCATGTTGCTGGAGGCGGGGATCGAGGTGGCACTGCCCGCCCAGGCGGCGGCACAACCGCCGGCCCCCCGGGGATCGGGCGGCCGGCCCAGGGCGACGACTGGAGGGTATCGCGCCTGAGTACTGGTTCGGAAACCAAAGCGCCGCCAGGGGTTTTACCCCCCGACGGCAAGACCCGTTACTGGAACAGGCTCAGGATGTTTTGCGGCGACTGGTTCGCGATCGACAGCGATTGCGTCGCGAGCTGCTGCTGGACCTGATAGGCCTGCAGACGCGCAGCTTCCTCTTCCATGTTCGCATCGACCATGGCGCTGATGCCCGAATCCAGCGTGTCGGTCAGGGCGGACAGGAAGTCCTGCTGACCTTCCAGCGTGTCTTCGGTCACACCCAGCGAGGTCGCTGCGGTGATCGCATCGGCCAGCGCGCCTTCCGCCGTCGACAGATCGGCGGCCAGGTCGGCCGAGCTCGTCAGGTCGATGCCTTCCAGCGTGGTCTTGATCGCCGACAGGTCCACCGAGTTGAAAGTGATGGTGGTGGTGGCGAAGCTGCCGGTCGAACGGCTGATCCCGGTCACCACGGTCACCGCAGCGGCCGAGGTCACGAGGTCGTCACCGTTGAAGGTCGACTGATCGATGGCGGCACCGATCTGATCGACCAGCGCGTCGAGCTCGGACTGGACGTCTTCCAGATCGATCCCGCTGCCCTGGGCGAAAGCCACACGCTCGGCGAACTGCTCGGCCAGGTCGGAGACGGTCTCGGCCCCAAGACGCGCGGTCGAAACCGAGTTCTTGGTCGAGGTCAGACCTTCGTTGATGGCACTGAACATGCCGCTGTCGCCCGACATCGTTTCCGAGATCGCGAAATAGGCGGCGTTGTCCTTGCCCGAGCTGATCGCCAGACCGCTGGAAACGCGGTTCTGGGTCTCTTCCAGGCCCTTGTTGACTTGGTTCAGCGTCGCCAGAGCGACCATTGCGGAGGAATTGGTGAGAATGGACGACATTTAATGCTCTCCTCAGTTCTCGTTTTTTGTAAGCCCAGTCTTCTGACTGTGATCTGACAGCACCTTGAGGACCGGAGAGACTCCGGCCGTGCTGCTAAGGCGGAAGATAGAGAGAGCCAGGTTAAAGAGCGGTTTAAGTTTCCGCCTTTTCTCCCTGTCAGTGCATCAAAATTCCCGATCGATGCGCAAACGCCCACCGGTGGAATTGCCGATTTTCTGGCCGGATTTCCCGTACAGGCCGCTCAGCCCGTTGCGTTCCGAGGCCTTCTTGAGCTCGCGCACGATGGTGCCGGCGGCGCGCGCCATGCGCTGCAGCAGCGCGCTGTCTTCGCTGACCGCCTTCTGCAGCTGCGCCAGCTGCACCGGCAGACCGCGGGCGCGCACGGCTTCATGCCGCAGAAAGGGCTCGATCAGCGGCATCCGCAGTTCCAGCCACTTCAGCAGCGCCGCCTTGCGGTCGAACAGCTCTCCGACGATCTGCAACCGGCCGGCGCGGATGGCAGCGATCTCCTCGTTCAGCAGGCTGACGGCCTCGCCCACCTTGGCGGAAAACGCGTCGATATTCGCCTCGTCCTCCTCGGTCAGCACCGGCCCGGCGCCATCGGCCTGACTGCGCCGGGCCTCCTGCCGCCGTCCGATCCGGAATTTCCGCCCTTCGCGCATCTGCCGCTCCTCAGTCGCGATAGGCGGCCAGCATCCGCCCGATATTGTCGCTCAGCCCCAGCCCGCCGCGCTCGGCAAGCTGTTCGGCCATCGCCTCCGACAGGAAGGATCGCCAGATCTCCGCCCCCTGCCCGCCGGCGGCGGGGCCATAGTCCACCGTCTTCATCATCTGATCCACGAACTGGCTGATGAAGACCGCTTCGAAGGCCTCGGCGGTTTCCTTTTCCTGCGCACTCAGGGCCGGGGTCTCGTCGCTGCGTTGCTGTGCGATGCCAGCCGCCAGCGCCGGGTTTGGTGCCGCGATATCCGTCATCAGATGATCTCCAGATCGGCGTGCAGGGCGCCGGAGGCCTTGATCGCCTGCAGGATCGAAATGGTCTGCCGGGCACCGACACCGATGGCGTTCAGCCCGTCGACCAGATCCTGCAGGCTGACATCGCCCTCCAGAATGGTGAAGCGGCTCTCGCGCTCCTCCACATCGATATTGGTCTCGGGCACCACCACAGCCGTCCCGCCGATGGAGATCGGATTCGGCTGGCTGACGTTATAGCGCTCGCGGACCCGCACCGTCAGCCCGCCCTGGCTGATCGCCACCTGGCCGATGCGCACGTTGGCGCCGATCACGATCGTGCCGGATTTCTCGTCCACCACCACCCGCGCAGTGCTGTCGGGCTGCACCGTCAGATTCTCGATGGCAGCCATGGTTTCGGCCACATCGCCCTTGCCCGGCACATCGACCTCCACCGTCGCCGGGTCGAGCGCCCGGGCCGCGCCGCCGCCCAGGGTCAGGTTGATCACATCCTCGATCCGCGCGGCGGTGGTGAAATCCGGCATCCTCAGCGAGATCCGGAAGCTGTCGAGCTCCCGCAGCTCGAAATCCACCTCACGCTCGACGATGGCGCCGTTGTCGATCCGGGCGATGGTCGGCACCCCCTCGACCACGCTGGCGGCATTGCCCTGCGCCATGAAGCCGGACACGGCCATCGGCCCCTGCGCCACGGCATAGACCTCTCCGTCAGCCCCGGAGAGCGGCGTCACCAGCAGGGTGCCGCCGCGCAGGCTGGTGGCGTCGCCCAGCGACGAGACCACCACATCGATCGGCGCCCCCCGACGGGCAAAGGGCGGCAGCTTGGCGGTGACCATCACCGCGGCGGTGTTCTTGGTCTTCAGCAGATCGCCGTCCAGATTGCCGACGCCCAGCCGCTCCAGCATGCCCTTGACCGCCTCGCGGGTGAACGGGCTGTTGGCCATCTTGTCGCCGGAGCCATGCAGCCCCACCACCAGCCCGTAGCCGATCAGGTGGTTTTCCCGCACCCCTTCGAAACTGGCGATATCCTTGATCCGCACCTCGGCCCGGGCTGCCGGCGCCGCCAGCGGCAGGGACAGCATCAGCGCCGCGACAAAGCCGCGCGCGCGGCGCCATGCTGCGCCGCCCGTCCCCCGATCCGCTCTGTGAGCCCGTTGTCCGGTCATGACATTACCCCTGGCCGATAGCCACAGACTAACGGTTTGTTTTTGTGAAGTCCATATAAAGCCCAGTCTAAACTTGGACGCTTGGGTATTTTATTGTTGTAACACCCATCTTTCCTTGCTAGCCATTAAGAATAGATATGGATAACGGCGGGAACGGAGGTGTTCATGCGCGCCTATGTTTTCGAACCCCGGGAGAAGCGCCAGAAATCGCTGGCCACCGAGCTTGAGAACGCCGGCATCGAACCCTTTTTCGTCGATGAGGATTTCTTCGAGACCGGGCTCGCCCCGCTGACCCAGCCGGGCGGAGAGGCGCGGCCGATTCTGATCGGAGAATCCCCGGACACCCACGATCAGATCCGGGCGGTGCGCCGGGCCGGATGCACCAATCCGATGATCGTGTTGCGGGACTTCCGCAATTCCCAGGATACCTCGGCAGCCCTTGATCGCGGCGCGGATGACGTCATTGTCAGCCCGATCAAGGGCAGCGAGGTGATGTCGCGCATCAACTCGATCCTGCGTCGGTCGCATGGGCACGCCGCCGAATGCGTCGAGGTCGGAGAGCTGACGGCCTTCTTCGACGGCCGCGATCCCATCGTCTCCGGCGCGCGGATCAAGCTGTCCAAGCGAGAACATTCGATCTTCCAGCATCTGGCGCTGAATTCGAACAAGGTGATTTCCAAGAACGCGATCTATGACGCGGTCTACGGGATGAGCGCGGATCAGCCCTTCGACAAGGTGATCGACGTCTATATCTGCAAGCTGCGCAAGAAGATCGCCGCCGCCGCCAGCAGCGGCGCGCAGTATATCGAGACGGTGCATGGCCGCGGCTACAAGTTGAGCGCGCCGGAGCAGCTGGAACTGCCGGCGCCGGAGGTGCAGGCCGACAGCCGCCAGCCGCCGCTGCAGGCGCGCGCCTGAGCGCGGCCGCCGCGCGCCCGATCAGAGATAATTCAGCAACGACATCTGCGACAGTTTCGCGGTGACCGTATAGCTGGCCTCCAGCTGGTATTGCAGGTTCTCCACCCGCGTCGCGGCCTCATAGGGATCGACGTTCTCATAGGCGGCGATCTGGGTCTGCTGCACCAGCGAGAGATCGCCCAGCCGGGTGCTGGCATTCTCCACCACCTGCTGGTTGAAGCCGATGTCGGCAGAGGCACCCAGCGCGCCCTCGACCCCATTGCCCAGTGCGGTATTCGCCGCCTCCATCCAGGCCTTGTAGGTCGCGTCGTCCTCGATGGTGGAGACATCGACCACCGCCAGCATCGCCAGCCCCTTCAGGATATCGCGAAAGCCCTGATCGTTGGCCTGCACGCCGTATTCCAGCGACTGATCCGCATCCAGCCGGGCGGTGACCCGCGCCGAGGGCGTGCCATCCGCGGCCTGCGCCGGCGTGCCGTTGAAGAACACCCCTTCGAAATTCTCCGACGCATCCGCATTGGCGGAGTCGAAGAAGGCGTCGAAACGGGCGATCATGTCTTCCGCCTCGGCCAGGGTGGCAGGCCCGCTGCCGACGATCCCGGACAACAGCTGTGCCGGCGAGGTGCCCGTCTCGGTATCGATCTCGTCCCAGCGGCTGAGCGGCTGGGCGTCGCTGTCGATGCCGGAGAACAGGTAATCGCCGTTGAAGCTGATGTTGAGCGAGGCGATGATGCTTTCCAGCGCGGCTTCGGCCTCCTCGTTCAGCGCGCTGACCCCGGTGGTCCCGCGCGAGGCGTTGACGATCGAGGTCTGCAGCACGCTGTCGGCGCTCTCCCGCGCGGCATCGACCGAGGTCAGCATCGCCTGCAGCTTGCTGTCGAGGATATCGTTCGAGGTCAGATAGGCCTGGGTATTGGCCTCCCGCGCGCGCAGGGTCAGATCCAGCGCCGCGCTGGCGCCCAGATCGGCGAAGATATCGGCCTTCACCCCGGTGGACAGCTCCTGACCGGCGGTCTGCAACAGCTTGGTGGCACTGGCCACATAGCTGCGGTTGGCGGTATTGAGCTGCAGGGACGATACCCGGCTGATGTTCCAGCTCATGTCAGTCTCCTCAGACGGCGGCCAGCAGCGTGTCGAGCATCTCGGCCACGGCTGTCAGCATCTTGGAATTGGCGGCATAGCTCTGCTCGATCAGGAGCAGCTTCTGCAGCTCGTCATCGATATTGACGCCCTCGACGCTCTCGCGCGAGGCGGCCACCAGCTCTGCGGCGGAACTCGCCGCGCTGTAACTGTTCTCGGCGCGGGTGCTTTCCGACGCCTGTGCACTGACCAGTTCCGAAGCGAAATCGGCCAGCGAAATGGAGGCGCTCAGCCCCGTGGCGGGATCGGCATCCACCTTGGTATCGAACACATCGATGAACCTCTGGATCTGGGTCGCATCGGCCGCGGCCCCTTCCGAGGTCACCCCCATGCCATCGCGGATCCGCCAGATCTCCGCATCGCCGTCGTGCGAAACCTTGCTGTTCACCGTCAGCCGGCTGGCCAGCCCGTCCAGCGCGTCGGGATCGTAGGCCGCCCCGTTGTCGGTGAAGAGCCCGGCCTCCCCTGCCGCGAGCGATGTGTCCGAGCTTTCGAACGCCTGTATCAGCGCCCGGGCGTATTCGTCGAGCTGCAGCTGGAACTGCGGCAGAATCTCATTGGTCAGTTCGGCGAAACCGACCAGGCTGCCTTCCTCGATCCCGCGCACACCGTCCTTGTTCGGGGTGATCTCGACCTCACCGGCGAAGAAGGTGCCCTCGCCCGCGTTATAGCTCACGTCCTGCACCTGGGTGCCTTCCAGCAGCGCGGCGCCGCCGGTGGTATAGACGCTGACCGTGCTGTCGGAGTTATAACTGATCCGCACGCCGACGATGCCGGAGACCTGGTCCAGCAGCGCGTCCATCTGGTCGGCCACCTCTGCCGCCGCCAGGGTGCCGGCCGGCATGCTGCCCATCTGGCTGTTCAGATCAGCCAGATCGTAGAGCGCCTGATTGAGGTCGGAGACCTCATAGCGGATTTCCATCTCCACGTCCGAGCGCACCTCGGAAAGGGTGCCGCTGAGATCGCGGATCGAGGTCGCCAGATCCTCGGCGGCATAGACCGCCGCCGACTGCGCCTCGGTCGAGGACGGCATGTTCACCAGCGTCGTCAGCGCGGTGTTGAAATCGGAAAACTTGTCCGACACCGAAAGCCCGTCACCGGGCTGGCCCAGATACACGGTGTAATCGTCCAGCGCCTCGTAGATCGCCTGCTGATGTGCCATCTTGGCGCTCTCGGCGCGCGACATGCGGATCAGCGCGCTGTCGACCTCACGCTGGACCGCCGCCACCGATGAGGCACCACCATGGGTGGTGATCAGCACCGCCTCGCGGCGGACGTAGTCCTCCGACATCGCGTTGGCGATGTTCTCCGACACGACCTGAGTCTGGAACTGCGCCGTCGCCAACCCGCTGGAGGCAACATTCAACGCCCTGGAAAGGCTCATCTTCTATCCCCTGAACGCTGAGGTGGATCAGCGTTTCAGCTGCGTGGTCTCATCCATCATCTCATCGACGGTGGTGATGATCTTGGCATTGGTCGAGAACGATCGCTGCGCCTTGATCAGCTCGGTCATTTCCTCGGCGATATCGACGTTGGAGGCCTCCAGCGCGAAGGAGGTGACCGCGCCGGTGGCACCGGTATCGGCCTCAAGCGCGATGAAGTTGCCGGTATCCTTGGTCAGCGCATAGGCGTTGCCCTGCACCTCTTTCAGCCCGTTCGGGTTGGCAACGGTCCCCACCGGGATCTGATAGAGCGCGCGGCGCTGGCCGTTGTCGAAGACGCCGTAGAGCGTGCCGTCCTCGTCGATCTCGGTACTGGTCAACTCGCCGACGCTGGAGCCGTCGCGATCGAAGGATTGCGAGAAATCGCCGGAGAACTGGGTCAGGCCATCGAAGGTATCCGGCGCCCCGAAGTTGACCGACAGGGTCTGCGGTGTCGCCCCGGTGTCGAGCGTCAGCGTCGCCACCCCGGTCGCGGTGTCAAAATCGAAGGCCGAAGGCGCCGTCGCGGCTGAGGTCGCATCGGAATAACCGGCAGGCGATCCGGCCAGTGCCCCGGAATCGTTGTAATCGATGGTCACCGAACCCAGCTCCGCCCCGTCGGCATCGGAGATGGTAACCAGCCATTCGTTCTCGGTGGCGGTCGGCTGCCAGGAGAAGTTCAGCCGCTGCGCCTCGCCCAGAGCAGTGTAATATTCCGACGAAGAGGTGAAGGCCGCGCCCGGATCGGCCAGCCCGGTGTCCTGCGACGGCAGGTTGCCGCCAACGGTGATTTCGGTGGTGGCCTCAGCGGTCAGGGTGATGTCGGCGACGTTGACCGTTTCCATGTTCCCGAAGGTGGTGCGGTCGACATCGGCGAGCTCGCCATTCAGGTCATAGCGGTAGCCGGCCAGATAATAGCCTGCCGCATTGACCAGATTACCGTCTTCGTCGGCCTCGAACGATCCGGCGCGGGTCAGCAGATAGTTGGTCTCGACCGACTCGTCGGGCCGGACCGAAACGATGAAGAACCCCTCGCCCGCGATCGCCAGATCGGTGGAGGAACTGGTGGACAGCAGGCTGCCCGCCTCGCTCACCGTGCTCTGCGCGACCGTGCCCACCGACCGCACGGTGGTATCAGACCCGCCCGAGGCCGAGGTGGTGACATAGGCCGCAAAGCCGCGCTTGTAGCCCACGGTATTCGCGTTGGCGATGTTCTCGGAAATACTGCCAACCGCTTCGGAGTTGGCCTTGAGCCCGCTCACCCCTGTCTGCAATGCACTGGAAATGCTCATCTGACCGCCGCCCACTCTTCTGGTGATTGAGTATTTTGCTTCAGAGATACAGCACCCGGTTTTAAACCCGGTTTAAAAAACTGGAAAAACCGCAATATCTCGGGATTTCGGGGATCGGAGCCTGCAGATATCGGGCATCCCCCAAGGTCTGGTAGCGCCCTGCGCCCCGCCGGTTACAGCCCGGTGTCGCTGATCGTCCCCAGTGCCCGCTCCAGACTGTCGAGACGCTGGGCCGCGCTGTCCTCGCTCAGCGGCGCGATCGGCGCCGGCTGCTCCATCAGGCTCTGGGCAATCTCGATCCAGCTGGCCGAGGCAGTCAGATCGGGGAAAGCCTCGATCACCATCGCCGCCGTCCGCTCGTCGCCGGTCCGGCGCGCCGCCAAAAGCAGATAGGAGGCGTCGCGGGCGCCGAAATCCTGCGGAAAATCGGTCCAGAGGCGGCGGTAAAACTGCACCGCCTCCAGCCAGTTCTCCCCTTGCCACAGCGCCCGGGCGACATTGCGCAAATCCTGTGCGGCCGGCGCCGGCACATGGGTGCGCAGCACCTCGGCCGTCTCGCCCAGCTCCGCCAGAATGCGCGATTTCAGCGCATTGGCCTCCTGCCTCAGCATCGGGTCCGGGCTGCCGTCGATCTGCGTCAGCACCGCACGCGCCTCGGCCAGCTGTCCGCCCCGGGCCAGCGCCCCGGCCAGTTTCAGTTGCAGCCGCGGCGCATGCGCGGCCAACTCCGCGGCCTCCGAAGCCTCGGCGCCCTCTGCCAGCTCCGCGGTCAATGCCAACGCCCGCCGGTATTCCACCGTCGCCAGATCGGTGCCGCCGATCTCCAGCGCGCGATCCGCGAGCACTTCGGTCTGCAGCGCGAAATCGGGGAAGTAGCGATAAAGCGGCACCAGCTGCAGATGCACAGAGAGCCATTTCGCCAGCGGCAGGCGCCCCTCTGCCCCGTCGCCATAGACCGCCGCCAGATCGCCGCGCGCCTGCTCCGCTGCCACCTCTGCCTCCGGCGTGTCCGGGAAATGCAGCATCAGCTTGCCCAGAACCAGCAGCGCGCCGACATTGTCGCCGATCCTGCCATAGACCTCGGCCAGCCGTTGCAGCACCTCCAGCTCGTAGCGGTCGCCACGCCAGGCGTCGGCACCATGTTCCAGCACATCGCGCGCCGCCAGCAGCGCCCCGGTGCCACCATTCTCCAGCGCCATGCCCGCCAGCCCCAGTCGCGCCCGGGCGGCATAGCGATCCCAGCCACGGGCGGCGTCGAAATAGGCCTCCAGCGCCGAGCTCGCCCGCCCGGTCAGTTCCGCCGAGCGGCCACGCAGGAACGCCCCGACCGGCCCGGTGGAGAGATCGGGCAGCTCTGCCACCATCATCAGCATTTCCGCCACCACGGCCTGATCGCCGGCCTCGATCGCCGCCTCCGCCAGACCGGGCAGCAGGGCACGGCGCACCGCCCGCGGCTGCGCCGCCAGCGCCCCGGGCAGGGCGGTGAGATTGTCGCGCAACCGCCCGGCCTCGCCGGCCGCGATCGCCTGCAGCACCTGCCACAGCCCCCGGTCCGGACGCGCCGGATCGCTGAGCGGCGACTCCGCCAGATCGGTCACCGCCTGACCCGACAGCAGATCGGTGGCATCGCGCATCGCCCGCCAGCGGCGCCGGTCCCGCACGCCCTGCGGTTCGACCCCGTCCAGCACCGATCCCGCCTCGTAGAGCATCATCTGCGCCAGAAACATCTCCGCCATATCCAGCAGCACGCCCGGCCGCTCCGGCCCATGCGCGGTGCTGAGCGCATCGATCCGCTGGCTGAGCTGTTCATGGAACCGCTGCTGCGGCCAGCGGGTGAGGTTCAGGACGGTGATGGCGCCCACCCCGGGTTCGGGTCGCGCCGCAAGCGGCGGCATCGCCAGCCCGTCACCCTCGGGCGCGCCCGACGGCCGGGCCGGGCCGGCAACGAGCCCGCCCATCAGCAGGACAACCAGCCCCGCACCCCCCAGTGCCATCGGTTTCTTCATGCACGCCATCAGTTGTTCTTGGCAGTATCCAAATATACCTTGCCTTAATACTTACATTGATGGATAGTCTGCCATAGAAAACCGCGTATTGCACCGATAATCTTTCGGATTTGTTCTTGCCAGAGACGTGTTAGGGGGTTGGCGCGCAGATGGGCAACGGAAATTACGTCTCGCTGTCTCTCGCCACCGCGCTAGAGCGCAGCATGGATCTGGCGGCGCACAACATGGCGAACGCCTCGACCGCCGGCTACAAATCGACCCAGGCGCTGTTTGAATCGATCGAGCCCGAGGGCGGCGACCCCGACATGGCGACCAGCTATGTGCAGGACAACGGCACCTATACCGACATGAGCCAGGGGGCGCTGATCGCCACCGGCAACCCGCTGGACATCGCCCTGACCGGCGAGGGCTGGCTGTCCTATCAGACCGAGGGCGGCGCCACCGCCTATGGCCGCGACGGCCGGCTGACGGTGAATGCCGACGGCCAGCTCGCCACGCTGAGCGGCGCACCGGTGCTGAACCGCGCCGGCAATCCGATCACCCTGCCGCAGGCGCTGGGGCAGCAGATCATCTTCACCCAGGACGGCACGATCACCGACCTCGAAGGCGGGGTACTGGGGCAGATCGGCATCTTCCGCCTGCCCGATGTCAACCAGCTGGTGCCGATGGGCAACGGGCTCTACCTCTCCGGCGAGGACCTGGGCGAAGTCATCCCGGAGACCGATACCCGGCTGTCGCAGGGGTTTATCGAGCAGAGCAACGTCAGGCCGATCCTGGAGATGACCCGGCTGATGGATATCCAGCGCGCCTATGAGCGCGCCTCGAAACTGATGACAGACGAAAACGATCTGACCAAGCAGGCGATCCAACGGCTGGGCAACGTGGTCTGATCCGCGGCCCCCAGGCAGGCGAACAGGAAGGGCAAGACAATGAAAGCACTCGGGATTGCGGCAACGGGGATGCTGGCACAGCAGACCAATGTCGATGTGATCGCCAACAACATCGCCAACGCCAATACCACCGGCTTCAAGAGCGGCCGCGCCGCCTTTCAGGACCTGATCTATCAGTCGGTGCATTCCGAAGGCGCGCTGACCTCGACCGAGGGCACCGCCCGGCCGGTCGGCATGAATGTCGGCCTCGGGGTGCAAAGCGTCGGCGTCGTCCGGCTGAACACCCAGGGCGGCCTGTCGCAGACCGAGAACGAACTGGACATGGCGATCGAGGGCAAGGGGTTCTTCGTGATCAACCGGCCCGACGGCACCCAGGCCTATACCCGCGCCGGCAGCTTCCAGGTCAGCTCGGAAGGGCAGATCGTCACTCTCGACGGCTATGAAATCGATCCGGGCATCACCATCCCCGACAACAGCACCAAGATCGAGATCAACAGCGAAGGCGTGGTGATGGCCTATGTCGACAGTGATCCGGAGCCGGTGGAACTGGGCCAAATGACCATGGCGATCTTCCTGAACGAAGCCGGGATGAAACCGATCGGCAACAACATGCTGGAGGAAACCACCGCCTCGGGCGAGCCGACGCTGACCACCCCGGGAGAGGCCGGGGTCGGGATCATCCGCCAGGGCTATCTGGAGAATTCCAACGTCAACATCATCCAGCAGATCACCGATCTGATCTCGGCCCAGCGGGCCTATGAGATGAACTCCAAGGCGATCGAGACTGCCGACCAGATGCTGTCCACCGCCAACGAGATCAAATAATCCCGATGTCGCGCCCCGCCCTCCTCTGCAGTGTCCTGCGCCCCGGCCGCGCCCGCCGCTGGCTGGCCGCGCTGGCGATGGTCGCCGGGCTGGTTCCCGCCACCCTGCCGGCGGCCGAGATCGCCGATCTGGTGGCCGAACGCGCGACCCGGGAATATGGCAGCGAGATGCCCGCGAAGGGCACTTTCAACGTCCGGATGTCGGCCGATCTGCCGACCGAGGGCGAATTTATCCGCGAATTCTGGATCGATCGCGATACCGGCCAGTTCATCGCCAACGTGGTGCGCGACAGCGGAGAGGTCACCCGCGTCTGGGGCCTGGCGACGCTGACCCTGCCGGTGCCAGTGCCGGTGCGCCGGCTGATGCCGGATACCATCGTGCAGCCCGAAGACGTCGAGATGGTGGAGCTACCCTGGGTCCGCATCAACGCCTTTGCCGTAACCGAACGCGAGGACCTGGTCGGCATGCAGGTGCGCCGGATGCTCAGCCCGGGCCGGCCGGTGCAGCTGCAGTCGGTGATCCCGCCGGTGATCATCTCACGCGGGGAGCGGGTGGTGATCCAGCTCAGCTACGGCGGGCTGCAGCTGTCGGCCAAGGGCCGGGCGATCTCTGACGCGCATCTGGGCCAGGAGGTACGGGTGGTGAACCTCAGCAGCAACAAGACCATCGTGGGCATCGCCCGCGCCGACGGAGTAGTGGAGGCCAGCTTTTGATCCGCCATCGTGACCCCGCCCGCCGCCGGCTGGGCATCGCCGCGCTGAGCGCGCTGCTCGCCCTCTCTGCCTGCGGCCAGTACAGCAAGCACCGCGATCCGCAATTGAGCGGTGTCGTGCTCGACGGCGAAACCATGCCCGAGGTCAACCGCATCAGCGTGCCGATGCCGGATGTCGAACCGGCGATGCCGCCGAAACGGGCCGAAGCTTCCGGGCTCTGGGGAAAGAACACCCGCAGCTTCTTCGGCGACCGGCGGGCGCAGGCGGTGGGCGACCTCTTGACCGTGGTGATCGATATCGACGACCAGGCGCAGCTGAAGAACGCTTCGGAACGCTCCCGCACCGGCGGGCAGACCGCCGCCGACCCGGTGTTCCTGGGCTATGGCGGCCAGATCTCCAAGATCCTGCCCGGTGTCGACGAAAACGACCTGCCCACCGGCGGCAATATCATTGATCTGGATTCCGCCTCCTCCTCGTCCGGCGAAGGCTCGATCAAGCGCAACGAGACCATCGAGCTGCGCGTCGCGGCGATGATCGTCAAGGAACTGCCCAACGGCAATTTCATCATCGGCGGCCGGCAGGAGGTCAAGGTGAACTACGAGCTGCGCGAATTGCGCGTGGCCGGCGTGATCCGCCCGGTCGACATCAACATCGACAACACCATCTCCTACGACCAGATCGCCGAGGCGCGGATCGCCTATGGCGGCCGCGGTCAGCTGAGCCGGGTGCAGCAACCGCGCTACGGCGAGGATATGCTGGACGTGGTCCTGCCCTACTGACCGGAGCCGGAGCATGAAAAAACTGCTCCTCATCCTGCTGGCGCCCCTGCTGATGGGCGCCATCGGCTTTGCCGTCGGCTGGGCGCTGATGCCCCGACCGCAGCAGGCCGCCGGCCTCAGCACGCAGCAACCGGCGCGCGGCGGCACCTCCTATGTCATGCCGCTGGGGCGGTTCACCATTCAGGTGCTGCAACCCGAACGGATCCTGCATGTGGTGATCGACATGGATGTGTTCATCGCCGATGCCGCCAGCTTCGAACGGCTGGGCGATGCCCAGGGCCGGGCCCGGCTGCGCGATGCGACCATCGCCGCAACCTCCGATCTGGCCGAGACCCTGCTGTGGACCGCGCCGGGACAGGCGGTGCAGATCGATCAGCAGGCGCTCGCCGATCAGATCGTTCTGAAGCTGAACAGCAGCCTGCCCGCCGTCCGCTCCGCCCGTATCAACGAGCTGCAGACCCAGACCGTGCCCCGCAGCAACTAGGCGCCCCGGTCGATGAGCGCACCGCCATCACGTCGCCGGAGGCCACGGTGCCGCCGCCGAGCAGCCGGTAATAGAGTTCACCATCGGAAAACAACGCCTCGTTCACCGTGGTGCGGCGATAGGGATAGACGCTGACGTCCTCCCCCTCGCTGCCGACCGCGGTCAGCGTCACGCTGTAGGTGCCGTCCAGAACCTTTTCGCCGCTATCGTCCAACCCGTCCCAATCGATGGCCTGCAGCTCTCCCGCCTCGGTCGACAGCCCGGTCAGGGTCCGCACCACCCGTTCGGTCAGCGGATCGTAGATCTCCGCCGTCACCTCGGTGGCGCCGTCGCCCACCAGATAATAGCCGTCGCTGGCCCCGTCCGAAAGCACCAGAGTTTCGGAATAGACCGTCACTTCCCGCCCGATCATCTGCGCCCCGGTGGTGGCGGTCAGCGCCGAGAACTGCGCCGAGAGCGTTTCCAGATTGCTGTTGGTCTTCACCGACTGTTCCACCTGGCTCAACTGCGCCAGCTGCGACACGAATTGGGTGCTGTCCATCGGCGCCAGCGGATCCTGGTTTTCGATCTGCGCCGTCAACAGGGTCAGAAAGCGGGTATAATCCTCGCTCAACGCCGACAGCGAATTGGTGCTGCCCGTTGCCGTGCTGCCTGCGCTCGCACTGACCAAATCCACCATCGTCTACCCCCTCAGGTCACAATATCCAGCCGGCCACGGCCGATCACATCCTCATGCGCCGCGACGCTCCCGATCGGGGCCGTGGCATCCGCCGCCCCCTCGGCCCCCGGCTCGCCGGAGCCGCCGCCCCGGTCCGTTCCGCCGGAATCGCCCTGCGGCGAGAAGCCCTGCAGATCGAGACTGCCGCCACCGAGATCGCCCAGGGCCAGCGCCAGCGTCTCGCGGTCGGCCCGCAGCGCGTTCAGCACCTGGCTGTTCTCGGCCCGCACCACGACAGAGAGCGTGCCGTCATCCGCCGTCGTCACATCCACCTCCAGCCCGCCCAGCCCGCGCGGGGCCAGCTCGATCCGGGTGCGCCCCTCGCTCACCTCCGCCACGCGGACCTGGTCGGCCAGCACCTGGGCAAACCGCGCCGGCTCGGCCCGGCCGCTCTCCACCCGCCCGGGACTGTCCGGGACGGAAGGGCGACCACCGTCTTGTTGCACCATGGCGAGGATATCGGCATCGCTGATCCGTCGCTCCGCCATGGGTTCATCGCGATGCTCCGCCCCGCCGGCCAGCGCCACGATCCGCGACAGCAATTCAGCCCCTTCCGGCGCCGGGACCGCCGCCCGACCGAGCGCACGGGACAGCACCAGATCCTCGGGCAGCACGCCATCCTCCGACACCTCCGCGCCCTCCGATGCCGGGCCGTCCCGGTCCGGGACAGACGGGATGAAGGCCCCGATCCGGGCGGCGACATCGCCGTCCTTAGCCGGCGCCGCGAGGGGTTCGGCGATGTCCGGACCAGACGCCGACGCGGCCATGGCAACCGCCGGCGCCTCCTCCGCATCAGACGCCACCACCGTGGGCGCCGGTTCCAGACCCGCAACCTTGGCGGCACCGACCGTGCCCATCGCCAGGTCCGGCGCAGGGCTCTCCGCCGTGAGCGAGGTCAGTTGCCCCAGCGCCTGACCCACCGCCCGCAGGGCCCCGGCGAAAAGCGCCCGCGCCGAGGTGTCCGGCGCCGTGGCAGCGGCCTCGGTCGCCGCCGGCGTCGCCACGATCGTCTGCGCCGCAAGCAGGGTGAGCAGGACAGCGCCCTCTTTCTCGGTGAAATCCTCAAGCGCCTGCGCCAGATCGTTCGACAGCCCGGCCACTTCCGCGGCCTCCTCTTCCGGCGTCAGGTCCCGGGTCCAAAGCCGGTCCAGCTGGCGGCCCATCGTGTCGAGCCGCTGCGCCAGGTCCGCCTGCGCCGCCTGCGACCCGGGATCGCCGGCACCGCCACTGTTGGCCGGCACCACGCCCTCCGGCAGGCTGGCGGAAAACAGCGCGGCAAAGCCATCCTGTTCCACAGCCGGAAGGCCGCGCCCGGCCGCCGGTGCGGTGACCAGAACAGACAGCAAAGTGCCGATACCGCTCATGTCCTGCCTTACCTCAATCGGGCCGCCGGATGCTCCGTCCCACCCCTCTGCCGCGGCGATTATTTCCGACGCCGCGCGCCTGTCGCCGCGTGTCTGAACCCGCCGTCCTGATGGCCCGCAGAAGACCACAAGCCGATGGTTTCGCAAAGGCTTAAGTGATTAAAGGCCGCTTAACGCGGCCTTGCGGCGCCGGCCACACCGGCGCATTGCGACCCTCAACCGCAGCTGCGATCAGGCCCGCGCACCTTCCTGGAAACCACGCCGGTCGGGCTCTGCATAAAGGCGCGCACTGTCCCGCAGCGCCGGCCGCATGGCACCGCGCATCGGTTCGCCCGCCGTCGCCTGCAGCGCCTCGGTCCGGATCAAAGGCGAGGCACCCGCCCCCGCAAGCTGCATCAGGATGCCGCCCAGAACCTGGCCCAGATGGTTCCCGGAATAGACCTCCGCATCGGCGGAACAGGCCGGCTCGATCAGCACCACAGCGTCCTGCGGCACATCCAGACCCATTTCCTGATCCAGCACATCGCCCAGCGAAACGCCGGGCATCAATTCTGTGCTTTCCATGAACGCATGCGCGCGCCCATCCCCGAGATCCCCGACCAGCCCGATGGCCGGTACGGTCAGCAGCGCGTCGAGCAAACCAGCCAGAGGCGAATCCCCATTCGCGTTCCGGCTCTCGATCGCACCACTCCAGATCAACTCCAACAACGTTTCGTTTTGCATAGTCCGATCCCCCACATTTTGCCGGTCAACGCATGTAAACCAATATATTTTGTTTCGATCCCCAGGAGAACGCTGCATTTGTAAACCGGGCGCTAAACTTACCCACAGGCCTTGGCAGCCCCCCACCGGCTCCGGGTTGCCGCCAGCCCTCGCGCGCGACACTCAGATCGCCCACAGAGCGGGCAAAACCGCTCAGACACGGCGGGTTTTCAACATATGCGCAGTATTTCAGCCCCACCCACCAGAGGTAGAGGTCCGCCCCACACCTAGGCGCGGCTCCAGAGCGAAAGCAAAGATTTACATTTCCGTACTTGACCCGCGCGTCAACCAACGCCCGCCCCAGCCGGGCGGACGGAAATTTACCAGTTTTCCCGATTTACGTCCCGGAGGCGGGGCTCTCGTCGCTGGCCCATGTCATCCGATATCCCGAGGCACGTTCGGTTCGCACCGCGATCCGATGCCCGAAAGCAGCCGTAAGCTTCTTGCGGATCTTGGCGATATGGACATCGAATTTGCGATCCCCATAGGCCCAGGGCCGCTGGTCTATGGCATGGCTCAGCTCGTCCCGGGTGACGATATGACCGCTGCGACTGATCAGGATATGAACCACCTGAGCCTCTGCCGCGGTGAGCCCGGCGCGCAGCGCAATATCCGCCTCGGCCTCCCAATCCGCGTCGAAATCCAGCTCATCGCTCCAGTTGCCCGCCAGCCCGACTCCCGGGCTCCCAACCAGCCGGGCCCGGAACCGCAGTGCCATTTCCTTCAGGGTAAAGGGCACCCGGACCACATCGCAGGCCCCCGCCAGAAAGGCCTCTGCCGCCTGTTCCGGACGCTCCAGCCAATCCAGCGCGATCACCCGCACGCCGACCGCCGCGGCACAGGCGATCAGCTCCAGATCGGCGCCGGCGCGATCGCATTTGCCAACGATCGCCATCGCCGGGCGGCAGCCTTCGGCCAGCAAACCCATCGCCTCCGAACAGTCGGCGCAAGCCCGCAGCGGCTGACGCAGGATGACGCTGAACAAATGCTCCAGCGCGAGACGGCTGGCGATATCCGTCTCGACGATCAGCACGGCATGCTGTCGGGTCTCTCTGTCTCGCGATCCATCCACGTCGTCTGTCCACGGCCGATGGTTACCGCCGGGCCGCCGCGATCCCCCGCCGACCGACCCAAGCTGCTGTATCGAGGCGACTTTAGACAAAGCCGCAAGCCGGTGGCCAGACACTATACCCGCATGACCTTAGGTAAGGTTTCCATTTTCGCATCAATCCAAGGACAGCCATGAACAGGCATGAATCCGCCCCTCACAAGCCGCCGCTTTAACTTGGATGTAACCAAATACTTAAGGCCACCGAAGAACTTTGACCTGCCTTTAACCTAACACCCCATATAAAAGTCACATGGCAGAACGCGTCATTCCGCAGAACCGGCGGGCATTTTCGGAGGGGTAATGTCAGACAAGAAGACCAGCAGCGCCGGACGGGCCGCGGCCCTGGCGGCGGCGGATCGGGTGCGGTTGCTGCTCGAGGTGGTCGAGGACGACGCCTTTCTGACCGAAGTGCTCCACAGCGCCGACCGCACCATGGACGGGCTGCGCGGCAACGCCGGCCCCGGCGGCTGCCCCGGTCGCGGCGCCCCGGATCCCGACACCCGTGCCCGGCGCGCCAGCTGGATGCTGCGCGGCCGCTCAGGCGGGCGCGGCTGATCGGCGAAATCCCGTCGCTGCAGTGCAGCTTTGTTGACTTTCCCCAAGCCACTTACATAACGTGTCCGGACTTGAACTGCGGCCTTTCAAATCCGGACCCCCCCGTATGGATACGCGCGACGCACCGCCGTCTCTTGCCGATACCGACGATACGCGCCGCGCTGCGGAGGCCGTCGCCCGCGTAGTCGCCGCCTATGCCGGGCGCAGCGACACCAGTGCCGATGACATCGTCGCGCTGAGCCGCCGGCTGCTGCCGCTCTTCGCCGGGACCGGGATGACCGCCGTCACCACGCCGACACCGGTCGCCGCAGCCGCCACCCCCAGTCCCGCCCGTGACCGTCCGACCCCGGCGCTGCCGATCGAGCAGGCGGTCACCGACGACAAGGTCTATTGCCTCTGCTGCGGTCGCGGCTTCACCATGCTGAAGCGGCACCTGAAGGCCGAACACGGCCTGACCGAGGACGAGTATCGCGCGCTTTATGGCCTGCCGGAGGATATGCCGCTGGTCGCGCCGAACTATTCCGAACGCAAGGCGGCCTATGCCAAGCAGGTCGGCCTCGGCAAATACCAGCGCGACACCGCCGAGGGCTGACCCCCCGAACGCCGCAATTCCACGGCTTTCGCCCCAAACATGTCCCATTTGCGCCCATCTGAGCGCATGTTCTTCGCCGATCACTGCCACAGGCTCGGTCTGCGCAGAAGGCGCGGCCCGTGACGCACAGCCGGTACACCGGCCCGCACGAGGCGTAAGACATGGCAGCAACGAAGAGCACGAACATCATTCGCAAGGTGGAAATCACCGAGGGTGACAGCCACCACGGCGGCGCCTGGAAGGTCGCTTATGCGGACTTCATGACCGCCATGATGGCGTTCTTCCTTCTCCTCTGGATCCTCTCCTCTTCGGACGAGCAGAAACTGCGCGGGATCGCGGAGTATTTCACCAATGCCACCATGCCGAACGGCAGCGGGCTGCTGGACGGGGCCACCTTCGGCCCGCCCGGAACGCTGAATGCCTCGACCGGCACGGTCGTCGCCCGTGGTGCCGAAATGGGCGAGATCGACGATCCCAGCCCGGCCCGCTGGGAGGTGATGGACATGACCCAGGCTGCCGATCCCGACGATCTGATCAAGGGCACCTACAAGGGCGCCTTCGACAATCCGGCGACCGGGGCGATTTCGGAACAGGAGCCCGCCCCCGCCACGATGAGCAACCGCGAGGGTCAGGCCGAGGGCGATCACGCCTATCAGGCCGCCGGAGCGCCCGCGAATGACCCGGCAGCAGCCGCGCAGGCGCAGGCCGAGGCAGAGGCGCTGCAGGAGGGCGATACCGCCAGCTTCGATGCGCTGCAGCAGGAGCTGACCCAGGCGATCCAGGCCAATCCCGATCTGCGCCCGCTGGTCCAGAACGTGATTTTCGAACGCACCCCGGAGGGCATGCGTATCCAGGTGGTCGATCAGGACGGCAAGGCGATGTTCGCAAGCGGCAGCGCCAATCTGGCGCCGGCGACCCGGACGCTGATGCAGACGCTGGGGCAATCGCTGGCCAAGCTGCCGAACGAGATGGTGATTTCCGGCCATACCGACGCGGTGCCGTTCAGCAACGCCCGCAACTACGACAACTGGGATCTGTCTTCGGACCGCGCCAACGCGATGCGCCGAGTGCTGCTGGGCGCCGGCGTCTCCCCCGACCGGATCACCCGCGTCTCGGGCATGGCCGATACCGAGCTGCTGGTGCCGGAGGACCCTCGCGCACCGTCGAACCGGCGGATTTCGGTGCTGCTGGAATATCGCAAACCGGCACAACCCCTGCCCGCCGCCGCAGCCCCTGCGGCCGGCGAACCCGGTGCCGCCCTGGCCCCGCATCAGACCGCGCCGGCCCAGCCCGCCACCGCCGGCCCCGTGAAAAGCCGCCGCGCAGAAGCGCCCATCGCTCCCCTACCGCAAAGAGTGAGCGAACTGGATGAGACCGTATTCGAAAACCTGCGCAGCGCCCTGCGCTGAGCGGCGGACGACGGGTCTGCGGCTTTGGGACGGCCCCGCCTCCGGGTGGGGTCGTTTCCGTAGGCGCGCTAGTCGGCCCGCGCCGCCTGCCAGTCGGACCGCAGCAGCCCCCAATCGCGCGTCAGGGCACCCTCGCCGCCCAGTTGCAGGCCGATCTGCACAAGGATCAGGACAGAGGCGGCTGCACTGACCGCCGCCAGCCAGCGTCGGCGCAGGCGCTTGCGCGGCGCCGACAACGGTGCCTCCGCCTTCGGCGCCACGACGACCGGCTTCGGGGCCATCACGGCAGACGCCTCTCCCTCACCGATACCGCCTGGCGCATCGGCACCCGCAGGCTCGGCCAGCGCATCGGCGGCGGTCACCGGCTCCGCCGCGACCGGCATCGGATCAAACGGCGCCGGAGGCCGTGGTCCCCCAGCCTGCAGCGCCCGCGGCCGCAGGTGCAGATAGAGGAAATCACCGGTTCCGGTCAGCTCCGCCGCGCCAGTGCAATCGGCGAATACCCCGCGCAGGCTCTGCGGCAGCCGATCGGTCCGGATCCAGATGCGCCCGGGCAGCGGGCCACCGCCGGGCCAGGGCGGCTCAAGCCGGATCGCCACCACGCTGCGATCGTCGCGCAGATAGATCAGATCGGGGTTGCCGATCCGGATGTCGGCGCCGCCCTGGCCGTGCTGCGCGATCAGGATCCAGCCGTCGTGCTCAGGCAGCAGATCGCAGATCACCGGCTGATCGGCGACCACGTCGAGCTCCCGGGCAGAGCGAAAATGCGGCCCCGGACCCGGCGCCTCCGGCTTCTGCATGAAGCCCGGCAGCAGCGCCTTGCGCACCCGGCCGGAGGATTGCGGCGGCAGCGGCCGCGTCCGCCGCGTCACGAAAGAGGCATGGCCATCGGCATCCAGATGCGCCACCGGTACCGGTCGCGCCGCCGTCCGCGCGCCGTCCGGCGCGTCTGCCCCGGTCTCCGGGGCCGGCGGCACCGGCGTCTCGACCCCGAGAAAGACCGCCGGGTCCAGCCCCTCGTCCAGCGCATAGGCGTAGTTGACCGAATAATCCGCCGCTTCTTCGACGATCTCCGGCGCCTCCGCCACCAGCGCCATCAGCCGGCGTTCGTCGGAATAGAGCAACGGCCGGGTGGCGTAGCCGGTAACCGCCGGAAAGAAGCACAGCGCATCGGCCGCAACCCCCAACTGCCGCTGCAGCCGGCGCGGAAACGCAGCGACCTCGTCATGGCGGAAGACCACCAGCTGGCAATCGCCGCTCTCCATCAGGCAGACCGCCAGGCACATGTCCGCCGGCCAGTCGCGGAACGTCTGGCGCACCTCGGCCGGCCCCATCAGGACGATCATTACCTGTTCGCTGGCAGACATGCGGCGCGCCCCCTTCGGGCCAGAAATTCATGAATAAACCTGTACCACGCCCGTTCAACTTGTCAATTATCCTTGTTTCTCCCGCCAATCTCAAAAGATCAAAAATAGATTTTGATTTTATTCTTGCCTAATCTCCGTATACTGTGCCGAAAGTGAGCAGAGATGCAGCCTTGCCGCCCGCATGCCGCAGCGGCCCCATGGATATTACCGCGCTATGACCATCATCCTCGGCTTTATCATCGTCATCGCCCTCGTCTTCGGCGGCTATGTGCTCTCGGGCGGGGAAATGGGGGTGATCCTGCATGCCATGCCCTTCGAGGGCATGATGATCGGCGGCGCGGCGCTGGGGTCCTTCATCGCGGCGAATTCCTTCGGCCATATCTTCGGCACCGCCAAATCGGTGCTGAAGGCCTTCAAAGGGCCGAAGTGGAAGGAGAAGGATTACATCGACCTGCTGAACCTGATGTACACGCTGACCAAGATGTATCAGCGTGACGGCATCCTGGCCCTGGACGAGCATATCGAGAATCCCAAGGACAGCGCGATCTTCTCCCGCTTTCCCAAGCTGCAGAAGGATCACTTCGCCATCGATCTGATCACCGACAGCTTTCGCATGCTGGCGCTGCAGTTCGACGATCCGTTCCAGACCGAGGACGTGATCAACAAGAAGCTGAAGAAACACCATCACGAGGCGCTCGCCGCCCCGCACGGGCTGACCACCGTGGCCGACGCCCTGCCCGCCATCGGTATCGTCGCCGCCGTTCTGGGGGTGATCAAGACCATGGGGTCGATCGACAAGCCGCCGGCGGTGCTGGGCGAGATGATCGGCGGCGCCCTGGTCGGAACCTTTCTGGGGGTGTTTCTGGCCTATCTCTTCGTTGCCCCGGTCTCCAGCCGGCTGACCGATATCGAGGAACAGGACAGCGCCTTCTATGCGGTGATCCGCGACATCTTCATCGCCATCCTGCACAATCACTCGCCCACCATCTGCGTCGAGATCGGCCGCGGCAACATTCCCACCAAGCTGCAGCCGAATTTCTACGAGATGGAAGAGGCGCGCCAGGACATGGCCGAGGCCGCCTGAGCCGATGCCGCACCGGCGCCGGATCGCCGCGCTGCAACTGATCCAGCGGATCCGCCAGCACGAGATCGACGGCCATGCCGCGCGCATGGCCGTGGTACGCGACGAACAGACCCGGCTGCAGGCGGAGATCGCCGCGCTCGACACTCAGGTCGATGCGGAGGGACGCGTCACCACCCCGGAGACCGCCGCCTATCTGGCCAGCTTCCTGCGTGCCGCCGGCGCCCGGCGGGCGCATCTGCAGACCCAGCTGAGCAAGGCCGACCGCAAGGCCGCCGCACTGGAACACCAGCTGATGGAAGCATTCCGCGACGCCAAGGTCAATGACACGGTGCTGGATCAGGCGCAGGACCGGCAGCAGGATCACCACGACCGGCAGGACCGCGCCGCGACCGAGGAAATCGCCCGGACCGTCTTTCTCAGGACCAGGCGCCGCTGACCGGCCGCCCCCGGCCTAGTTTCCGGCCTAGTTCCCGGCCCAGATCGCGCGCAGATCGGCGGCCAGCGTGGTCGGATCGAACGGCTTGGCGATCACCCCCAGATCGTGGGCGCCGAGCAGGGCATCCTTGTCCGCCTCCATCACCTTGGCGGTCATATAGACCCCCGGCACCGTCTGATAGCCCGGCAGCGCCCGGATCGCCGCCAGCGTCTCCGGCCCGGTCATGCCGGGCATCTGCACATCGGTCAGGATCAGCTGCGGCGCGAAATCGGCTACCATGGCCAGCGCCTCGGCGCCGTCCCCGGCCTGGCGCACCTCGAAACCGCCGATCAGCTCCAGCGCCATCTGGGCGATCTCGCGAATATCGGCCTCATCCTCGACATGCAGGATCCTGCTGAGTTCCGCCATCTCCGTCTTCCTCTTGCTGACGTCCCTATCGCGGCAGGCGCCCGGCCCGGCCACCCCCGGTCATGACCGGCCGGCCCAGCGTCGCGCCTTGCCCCGCGCCGATCCCGCCGCCGGGCGGGCGAATTTCGACACCACACCACGGCTGGCCTCGACCTCGGCCCCGCGGGCGGCGATCACCGTGATCGGCATGTCCGCCGCCATCCGGCCACCGGCCAGCGGCATCAGCACGCTGACCCAGGTGTCGCCACTGAATTCGCCGAACATCATCAGATCGAACCGGTCCTCGCGGACCAGCGACAGCGCCTGGGCAGTGCTGGCGACCCGGGCGATCACCACGCCTTCCCGCGGCGGCAGCGCACCGGTCTCGCCCTCGATCTGCATGACCCGCAGCAGATTGTCCTGGCGCTGCTGTTCCAGCCACTCCGACAGCAGATCCGCCTGGCCGACCGGGCGCAGCATGCCCTCGACCTCGACCCCGCCCTTGCCACTGGCCTCGACCACGCTGACCGGGCGGTTTTCCAGCACGTCCGCCTCACAGAGCGACGCCAGCAGCGACCGGCCCTGTTCGCTCAGCCACATCAGCGCCGAGGACTGACCCAGAACGCCGACCCCCTTTATCACCTGGCCGGCGGTAACCCGGGCGCTTTCGATGCTGACCCGGGCGCCGCGCTGCCGCAGCAACGCCACCAGCTGCAGGAAGGAATCGGCCAGCTCTTCCTCGCGCAACGGCGGCGCGGCGATGTCCGAGAAGGCGGCCGCCTGGCTCTCGGCCTCGGTCCGGTCCACCGCGATCAGCGCGTCGCCCTCCAGCCGCGGCAGATCGACGAAGAACTCCGTCCCCATGTCCACCTCGCTGGCGAAGAAGATCGCGCCCTCGTGTTCCTCCACGATCAGCCTGACGATCGACAGCCCCAGCCCGGTGCCGCCTTTCGAGCGGGTGTCGGAGCTGTCGGCCTGGGTGAACTTGTCGAAGATCGTCGGCTGCGCCGCCTTCGGAATGCCGGTGCCGAAATCGCGCACCGACAGCCGCAGCGCCCCCCGATGCGGCTGCAGCCGGATCACGACCTCCGACCCCTTGTGCGAGAACTTGGAGGCATTCGACAGCAGATTATCCATCACCTGCATCAGCCGGTTGCGATCGCCCAGCGTCATCAGGGTCCCCGGTTCGCCATCGATCTCCGCCCGCAGCGTGACGCCGAACTTGTCGGCGTAGAAGCTGTTCGCCTCGATCGCCGCGGCCACCAGATCGGCCAGATCCAGCGGCTCCATCTTGAAGTCCATCTTACCGGCCTCGATCTTCTCGAGATCGAGGATATCGTTGATCAGCATCACCAGCCGGTCGCAGTTGGTACTGGCCATAGACACCATCTTCTTCACCGGGTCGGACATGTCGCCGATGGAGCCCGACATCGCCAACCCCAGCGCGCCTTTCATCGAGGTCAGCGGCGTGCGCAATTCGTGGCTGACGGTCGAGATGAATTCGGTCTTCGCCTTCTCCGCCACCTTGCGCTGGGTGATATCGCGATAGATCGCCACCAGCCGCGGTTCATCCTGATCCGGGCGGACGTATTCCAGGCTGATCTCATAGGGCGTGCCGGACCGGGTGGTGACCTCCCAGGTGATCCGCCGCTCCGGCCCTTCGACCAGCGCGTCACGGCGCATCTCCAGCGCCCGCAGCTCCTCTGCCGGGATGAACTCCCCGACCCGCCGGCCCTTCCAGCGGTCGCCGACCCGGGGCCGGATCATTTCCTGCGCGGCCTGGTTGCAATAGAGTATTTCCAGCGACGCCGGGCGCAGCACCAGAACCTGATCCTCGATCAGCTCCAGCGTGTCGTTGAACCGTTCCTCGGAAATCCCCTTGCGGGTCTGGGTCACATCGGTGGCAACCACGGCGATCTCGCTCAGGGCATCGCCGCTGCCGGTGACCGGAATGCAGGTGCATTGCACGAAGGCTGAGGATCCATCCTCGCGCAGCAGGGTCAGCGCCCCGTTCCACGGCGCCCCCGCCTTCATCGCGGCCATGATATCGCCCATCAGCAGATCGCGGTCGCCCGCACCCAGAAGATCGGACAGCCGGTGGCTGAGCAGCCCCTGGCGCCGGCGGTCGATGGTGGTGCAGAAGCGGTCGTTGACATGCGAGATGACGCCGTCCTGCGTCAGCATGCAGAACACCGTGTGATCCTCGATCGCGTTGCGATAGAAGATTTTCGACCGCACCTCGGATTGCAGCACATTGCGCCGCGCTTCGGCCAGCCGGATATTGCGGCGCAACTCATAGGCCAGGAACAGCAGCGACAGCAGGATCAGCGCCATGCCACCGACAATCGGCGCGCGATAGCTGCGGAAAATGCGGTTGGCGGCCTGCAGCAGATAATTCTCATAGGGCCGGACACGCAGCGAGATCAGCAGATCATGCACCGGCTGATAGTTCTGCGGCGCCAGCCAGACCACGCCCCCCGCCGCCGTCGCCTCCGGCCCGGCGACATCCAGCGTCAGCAACGCGTTGATCACCATCGCCAGCACCGGCTCGGGCACATCGGGCAGCGCCGACAGCACCCATTGTGGATAGAGCGGGGTGGAGACCCAGAACGGATAGCCCTCTGCCGGCAGGGCAGAGACCGGCGCGAAATCGTCCAGATCGATGGCGCCGGCCGCCGCCAGCTCCTCCAGCAGACCGGCCCGGATCACACCGGCATCGACCAGCCCGGATTGCACCGCATAGACCACTTCGCGCTGATTGCCGCCGGAAAAGATCAGCTCGGACAGGGCGCTGTCCGGATCCATCCGCCGCTTGCGGAATTCCTGCGCCGCCAGCCACCAACCGCCGAAATCGCCGCGCTCCACCGCCATCACCCGCCGCCCCTCGAGCTGGCGGATATCGCGCAGCGGGCTATCGGCGCGGGCGAAGATCAGCGCCCCGGTGGCGTCATAGGTGTGGCCCTGCCAGTGCTTACCGACAGAGAGCAGCGCCCGCGCACCGCTTTCCACCTCGGCGGCGACATAGGAGGCCGGATCGCTCAGGGTGAAATCCAGCCGGCCCTCCTCGACCGCCTGCGTCATCGACGCCAGCGTCTGCGGCGCGATGGCGAAGCGATAGGGCAGATCCTGCGCGGCGGCGGTGCGGTTGAGAAACGCCGCCGTCGGCGCCCAGGCTTCGAGCGTACGGGTCGCCCCTTCGGTCGACACCACACCGATCTGAAGCTGTTGCGGCGGCTCCGGCGCCTGCTGCGCCGTCGCGGTCAGGGACAGCCCGAGCAGGCATAGCAGCGCCAGTGCCAGGCCGCTCAGCCCAGGCCGCATGCTCCGCCGCTCCGCCGTCTCATTTCGCATCCAGACTGCGCTCCATCTCGTCGAGAAGCCGGTTCACCAGCTCGCGCAGCTCGTCACGCACCTGTGGGCCGGACAAATCCGTCAGACTGTCGATCCGGTGTTCCAGCTGCGCCGCGCGCTCTCCGATCCGGGGAAAGCCGACGCTGCCGCAAATCCCGTGCAGCTTGTGTGCCTGCGCGCGTAGCGCCGCCGTCGCGGCGGTCCAGCCTTCGATGTCCTGCAGCGCGTCCAGATGTTCGTAAAGCGCGTCGATCCGGTCCGAGAGCGACTCGACAAATCTCGCGCGGATGCGCGCAAGCCCTGCGTCAAGCTGCGCCGCCCTGGCGGCGTCCAACCCCTGAACCATCCGACCGTACCAACCCGTTCCGCTCAATCGCCCGCGACGTCCCTGAGGCGTCTTCTGACACCGGCGTCGCATGTCGTTCTCATTGGCCATCGCAGTGCCCGCAGGCACAGGCGGCGCTTCGCTCATAAACCAGCGCGGTTAAAGGGCGATATAAAAAACCGCGAATTTGTTAACAAACCCGCCGTCTTGATGCCGATTAGACACGCAAGCGCACCAAAACACGGGGTCTGTCAGCCTGCCCGCGCCACACCGCGCATCCGTATTCCCGCGCCCCGACGATCCGGGTTCCCCGAAACCTCAGCCCCCGTGACGCCCGATCAGGCCGCATGCACCGCCATGAATCCGCCGGCGCTGCGCGCCGGTGCCGGGGCCTCGATCCGCGCGCCCTGTTTCAGATTGTCCACCGCCCGATCCAGAAATCGCAGATCGTCGCGACGCTCCAGCAGCTTGGGCGCGGCCACGGCGCCGACCTGGGCGGAGAAACTGGTCGGAACCTCGTCGCAATAGACCAGATCGGGATCGTTCAGCATGGAGATCAGCTGATCCTGCACCGTTTCCATCTGCGGCAGCGACCGTTTCGGCCCGACGCAGAGGAAGACTCCATCGCCGATATAGGTCACGAAGGCCTGGCTGCCGACCAACACGTCCGAGATCACCTCGGCCACATCGGTGACGACATAGGCGAATTCCTCGGCGGTGGACCCGGCATGCACCTGCTCCAGCTCCGGCACCCGGATCGCGAAGGCGCCGATGGCGAACTGCTTCTGCTCCTTCATGATCATCACGTAGTTCTTGAGCACGCCATTCGATACGTAGCCCTTGATTTCCTCGATGGTGATCGGATGCGTGAAGGCGGCCTGCGGCTTTTCCGGCCGCGGCGCCAGAGCGGCGGCGGCGCGGCGGGTTTCGGCCTGTAGCCGGTCGGCCAGGCGAATGCGCGTCATCAGCTCTGTGGTGTCGAAGGGCTTGGTCACATAATCGGTGGCCCCGGCCAGGAACGCCCGGTCGATATAATCCTTCTGGTTCATCGCGGTGATCATCACCACCGGCGCACTGCGATAGATTTCCATGTCGCGGACCCGGCGGGTCAGTTCGATCCCATCCATCCCCGGCATCTGGATATCGAACATGAACGCGTCGAAGGGCACCCCGGCGGAAGCGATCTTGCGCAGCGCGTCTTCGCCGCTCTCGGCGAGGACGACATCGCTGTACCCATGTGCTTCGAGCGTGGCGAGGAGGAGTTCACGGATCAGTTCGTCGTCATCGACAGCAAGGATTTTCATATCGCTCTCCAGTCGTTCCGCCGCTTGTGACCCGGCAGTTACGTCTCGCTCGGCGCTTCTGCGCCCGTGTTCCCATTGGCCCTCACTTATATGGCTCGATTCGACCGGTGAGGTAGCTCAGCTCTACGCTTAAGGTTGCATAAGGGGGGAAGAATATGGCGCAAATTTGACCGACTTTGGGATCAGTTGCGATTGCCGTCACGGAAGCTTCGCATCTGCAGAAAACCCGCGCGGGCCGAAGGCAGCCCACCCCTGGACGAACCGCGCCGCCCGCACCGGTTCCCGCGTCAGTTGCGGAACGGGTCCCCCGCGTCGGGGTCCAGGTCCAGCCAGTAGAACAGCCCGTCGGGGCCACCGTCGGAGACGCAGCGCATCAGCCGGCGCGGCCGGTCGGTCACCACATCCGGCCGAACCGGCACCTCGACCGTCACCAGCGCCCCGGCGGAATAGGCCAGACCCGAGAAAAAGCAGAACCGCATTTCTGCCTGTTCAGGCAAGGGGCTGGCCCCCAGCGGCGTTGGCGGGTCACCTGCCCCGGCAGCGGCCACGGGCATCGCCCCCGCCACGGCCAGCGCCAGCGCACAGCCAACTGTGCCTCCTGCTCTCCGCCTGTCAGCCCAGCCATGCCGCATGTCGCGCTCCCTTCCTGATCCTGCCGCAGGCTAGGCCCGAGGCCGTGAAAACCCAAGTCGGAAAAATACCACCTCAAGTTGCATACATTTCCCCGCCTCGGCCTGCGGGGTCAGTAACCGGCGCGCGATCTACGGGATTTCCACAGGGTTTCAGACGTTTCAAAACTATTTTGATATAACTTTAACGAGCCCGGCCACCGCCGGATTTGCTGCCGACCGCCTGCACAACGGGCCGCCGGAGCGCCCGGAAACACCGCCGGACCATGCCGGCGATTCCCCTCCCGCCCCGGCGCACTGAGCCCGGCGCACCGCGAACGGAGCCCGTGGCCCCGCTCCTTCCCGGTCAGGAAAACCCGCTCAGCAGATCGTCGGGCAGCTCCCGGATCAGCGAACGCGGCCGCAGCGAGGAGAAGGTGACCTGAACCCCCTCAGGCAGCAGGTCGCAGATGGCGAAACCGCCATCCTCCAGGATCGTCATGCCGCGCGCCCGGGTCTCGTCGACGCCGGATTGCTGGCCGATGGTGGAGACCACCGGGATGCCGCGCCACAGCGTCACCCGGTTGGTGTGGATATGGCCGGTCAGCACCGCCGCTACGCCGCGCCCGGCCAGCAGATCGCCCAGCCGCGCGGTGGTGCCGGCATCGAGGGTTTCCCAGGCATAGGGTGCGTCGGGATCGAGCCGTGGCGGATGGTGGATCGCCACAATCTTCGGCAGATCCGGGTGCCGCGCCAGCATCTCCTCCGCATAGTCCAGCTGCGCCGGGCTGAGCCCGCCGCTGACCTGCCCGGGCTGCAGGCTGTCCAGCAGCACCAGATGCAGATCGCCGATCACCGCGTCATGATCGACCGTCGCCTCCGGCCCGGCCGGGTGATCCGGGAAGGTGGTGAAAAACGCCTCCCGCCGGTCATGATTGCCCAGTGTATAAAGGACCGGCATCTTCAGCCCGGCCATCATCCGTGCCAGCAACCGGTAGGAGGCCGGATCGCCGATATTGGTCAGATCGCCGGAGGCCACCACCGCATCGGGCGCCGGAGTCATCGCCGCGATAATGCCCACCATCCGCTCCAGCGTGGCGACGGTATCGGCATACTGATGGCTGTCCTCGGTCTCCGGCGCGGTCAGGTGGATATCGGTCAGATGCAGGATCCGGGTCATGCCGCGCCCTCGCCCTGCAGCTCCAGCCGCGCCGCCGTCAGCAGGGTATGGGTGTATTCGTGCCCCGGTGCATTGAGGATTCCCGCCGCCGATCCCTGTTCGACGACCACACCATTTCTCAACACCAGAAGATCGTCGCAGAGGCTGGAGACCACCGCCAGATCGTGGCTGATGAAAAGGATGCCGAGCCCCATTTCCTCCTGCAGGTCCATCAGCAGGTTCAGGATCTGCGCCCGCACCGAGACATCCAGCGCCGAGACCGCCTCATCCGCGACCAGAAGCTTCGGCCGGGTGACGATGGCCCGGGCGATCGCGATCCGCTGCCGCTGCCCGCCTGAGAACTGATGCGGGAAGCGGTCGACATCCGCCGCCCGCAGCCCCACCTGCTCCAGCGTGCGGGCGATCAGCGCCGGATCGGCCGTACGCCCCGCGGCGCGCAGCGGCTGCGCCACCGACCAGCCAACCGAGCGGCGTGGGTCCAGCGATCCGAAGGGGTCCTGAAAAATCATCTGGAACTCGGGCCGCAGCGCCTGCAGCTCGCGCCGGGTCAGCGCGTGGATGTTCTTGCCCTCGAACAGCACCTCGCCCGCGTCCGGCGCCTCGAAGGCCATCACCATCCGCGCCAGCGTCGATTTGCCAGACCCGCTTTCGCCGACAATGCCCAGGGTCCGCCCCTGCGCGATCTGAACCGAGACGTTATCGACCGCCACCAGCGGCGCTTCCTCCTGAAACAGTCGCTTGCGCGGGCGCGGATAGCGGCGGGTGACGCCACGGATATCGAGAAGAACGCTCATTCCATCGCCCCATCCATCACTTCGGGCACCCGGTGGCAGGCACAACTCCGGGATCCACCCACCGCATGGATCGCCGGGCGCGTCCCGGCGCAATGCGGCAGCTCCACCGCGCAGCGGCCGGAAAAGCGGCAGCCCGGCGGCAGATCGGCCAGCGCCGGCACATTGCCCGGGATCATCGGCAGCCGCTTGCGCAGCTCACCGCCGGTGATGGTCGGGCGGGCATGCAGCAATCCCTTGGTATAGGGGTGTTTCGGGTCGGAGAGCACCTGCCCCACCGGCCCCATCTCGACGATCTCGCCGCCATACATCACCGCCACCGTCTCCGCGGTGCGGGCGACGGCGGCCAGGTCGTGGCTGATGAAGACAAGCATCATGCCCCGATCCCGTGCCAGCCGGGTCAGCAGATCGGTGATCCTGAGCGCGACATGCGCATCAAGCGCGGTGGTCGGTTCATCCGCGATCAGGATGCCGGGATCGCAGGCCAGCGCCAGCGCGATCAGCACCCGCTGCCGTTGTCCGCCGGACAGCTCGTGCGGATACTGCCGCAGCTTCTCCTCCGGGTCCTGGATGCCGGTCTCCTCGAACAACTCCAGCGCCCGGCGGCGAGCGTCGGATTTGCTCAGGCCCAGATGCAGCCGCAGCGGCTCCATCACCGTGTCGCCCACCCGCCGCAGCGGATTGAGCGCCATCATCGGCTCCTGAAAGATCATCGCCACCTTGCGCGCGCGCATCTCGCGCCACTCGCGGTCGGCGGCGCCGGACAGGTCGTGCGCGTCGATCGTCAGCCGGCCGCTCATCGCCGCCTGCTCCGGCAGCATGCCCATCAGTGCCAGCCCCAGCATCGACTTGCCCGAGCCGCTTTCGCCGACCAGCCCCAGCCGTTCGCCGGGCGTCAGCGTCAGGCTGATCCGGCGCAGCGCCTCGGCCTCGCCGAAGCGGACGGAAAGGTCCTGAACCTCGATCATGCGCGCCCCCGTGCCAGCCGGGGATCGGAGACATCGCGCAGCCCGTCGCCCAGAAGACCGAAGCCCAGCACCGCCGCGATGATGCAAAGCCCCGGATAGATCGCCAGCTGCGGCGCCAGATACATCAGCGTCTGCGCCTCGTTCAGCATCCGCCCCCAGGAGGGCATCGGCGGCTGCGCACCAAGGCCCAGATAGCTCAGCGCCGCCTCGGCCAGGATGGCGACGGCGAATTCGATGGTCGCCTGCACGATCAGCGCGGCAGAGATGTTGGGCAGCACATGTTCCACGGTCAGACTGAACTGGCTGGCGCCGGCCGCCCGGCCCGCCAGCACGTAATCGCGGGTCCAGATCTGGTTCGCCGCCCCCCGCGCCACCCGTGCGAAGATCGGCACGTTGATGAAAGCGATCGCCAGGATCGCATTCGACAGCGACGGGCCGAAGGCCGCCGCCAGCATGATCGCGAACAGCAGCGCCGGAAACGCGAAGCCCAGATCCGCCAGCCGCATGATCGCGGTTTCCACCCAGCCGCCGCAGGCAGAGGCGGTCAGCCCCAGCGCTGTGCCGATGGCGCCGCCGACCCCGACCGCGATGAAGGCTACCGCCAGGGAGTTGACCGAAGCCGCCATCAGCAGGCTCAGCACGTCGCGGCCCAGCTGATCGGTGCCCAGCCAATGCGCCGCCGAGGTGGGGCGGAACTTCTCCGTCACGCTCAGCATGGTGTGATCATAGGGGGTCCAGACCAGCGACAGCAGGGCCACCGCGCTCAGCACGATGACCAGAAAGGCCCCGATCCGCAGGTTGATCGCCCGGGTCGTCATGACAGCCGTCCTTTCAGGCGCGGGTCGATCAGCACATAGGCGATATCGACCAGGAAGTTCGTGGTCACCACGATGGCGGCGAACAGCACCACCAGCGCCTGCACGGTGAACAGGTCCCGGTTGGCGATCGACTGGAACACCAGCCGTCCCAGCCCGGGCAGGTAAAAGACGTTCTCGATCACGATGGTGCCGGTCACCACGCCCGCCACCTGCATGCCGACGATGGTGACGATGGGCACCAGCGCGTTGGGCAGGATGTGACGGCCGAGGATACGGCCCCGCGTCATGCCGGAGGCGCGGGCGGTGCGGACGAAATCCAGCCGCATCACCTCCAGCGCAGAGGACCGCGTCACCCGGGCCAGCACCGCCGATTGCACCAGCGCCAGCGCCGTGGTCGGCAGGATCAGCGACCTCAGCGCCGCCACCGGATCGTCCCAGCCGGGAAAGCCGCCGGGCGGCAGCCAGCGCAGTTTCACCGCAAAGAGCAGCACCAGCAGCATCGACAGCCAGAAGGCCGGCACCGCGATGCCCAGCTGGCTGACCAGCATGATCAGCCAGTCGCCGGCCCGGCCGTGGTTGGCCGCCGCGATCACCCCCAGCAGGATGCCCAGGGTCACGGTGGCCAGCGTGCCGAAGGCGGCCAGCGACAGGGTCAGCGGCAGCCGCTCCAGGATCAGGTCCGAGACCGGTACCCGGAAGAAGTAGCTAGTTCCGAAATCGCCCCGGACCGCGCCCCAGATCCAATGCAGATAGCGCAGCCAGATCGGGTCATCGAGGCCGAGCTGCGCCCTGAGCGCGGCGCGGGCATCCTCGGTGGAATCGATGCCGAGGATGGTCACGGACGGATCGCCGGGAAGAACGTTCATCACCAGGAACACAATGACCGAGATCGCCAGGATGGTGGCCAGAAACCCCAGCGTACGTCTGAGAAGGAATACTTGCATGCAAAAACGCCAAAGCGCCGGGGGCAATCACCCCCGGCACAGGTTTCAGGAACGGGACTTACTGGATGCTGACGCCGGCCAGCGGCTGGAACAGCACCGGCGAAGAGGCCCAGAAGCCGTCGACGCCGTCACGATAGACCCCCAGCTTCGGCAGCTGGAACAGGAAGGCATGCACGGCGTTTTCGGCCAGATAGGTCTGCGCCTGCTTTTCCAGTTCATGGCGTTTGGCCGGGTCGGCCTCGGTCTTGATCTCGTCCCAGAGGTTGTCGAAGGCATCCGACTGATACCCGTAGAAGTACTTCGGCCCGCGGGCAAAGTTGCTCAGGTCGTTGGGCGAGGTATGGGCGATGATGGTCATGTCGTAGTTCTGCTTCTTGTAGACCTCGTCGATCCAGAAGCCCCATTCGACATTCTCCACCTTCACGGTGACGCCGGCCCGGGCCAGTTCCGCCTGCACGATCTCGGCCGAGCGGGTGGCATAGGGGAAGGGCGGCACCCGCAGGGTGACTTCGCCGCCTTCCAGGCCGGATTCGGTGAACAGTTCCTTCGCCTTCGCGGTATCGTGCGGGTACATGCCGGTCAGATCGACATAGGCCGGGCCATGCGGCGGGTAGAACGAACCGATCGGCACCGCGCGGCCGTACATCGCGCCCTCGATGATCTCGTTGCGATCGATGGCATAGGAGACCCCGCGCCGGGCGTTCAGATCGTTGAACGGCGGCTTGCCGTTGTTCAGCGCCAGGATCACCTCACCCTCGGTCGACCCGACGACGACCTTGAACCGCGGGTCCATCTCGAACTGTTCCAGCAGCTCCGGCGCCGGGAAGCCGGGGAAGGCATCCAGTTCCTCGGCCATCAGCGCGGCAGTGGCGGCCGCCGGGTCGGAGATGAAGCGGAACTCCACCTTGTCCAGCGAAACCGAGTCCGCGTCGCGGTAGCCGGCGAATTTCTCCAGCGTCAGGCGATCGCCGCGGGTCCAGCCGGCAAAGGCGAAGGGGCCGGTGCCGACCGGATGGGTCACATCGTCGGCGGCACTTTCCGGCGCCACGATCGAGGCCGCGCCCTGGGCGATGTTGAACAGGAAGAAGGCGTCCTTGCGCTTCAGCTTCATCTCGACCGTCAGCGGGTCGATCACGGTGACGCTTTCGATCGGTTCGAAGATCTTCTTGGTCGGATTGACCGAGTCCTCCGCCATCGCGCGGTCGAAGCTGAATTTCACGTCCTCGGCGTCGAAGCCGGTGCCGTCATGAAACTGCGCCCCTTCGACCAAGCTGAAGGTATAGGTCAGCCCGTCGTCGGAAATCGTCCAGCTTTTCGCCAGGTTCGGCTGCACCGCACCGCTTTCGTCAACGGTGGTCAGCGCCTCATAGACGTTATGGGCCAACATGCCGGAAATCGAGGCGGTCGCATCGCTGGTCGGGTCCAGAACCGTCGGCTCCTGCTGGGTGCCGATGCGCAGGGTGCCGGCGGCCAGCGCCGGGGAGGCCAGCGCGGCGGACGTCAGAAGCGCCGTCAGGACGGTGGTGCGAAACATGGTCATTAGGTAATCCTCATTGGCAGAGCGTGGCCGCTGCATAGGGTGTCGCTGTTAACTGAATGTGACAAAACTGCGCTTTGTCTGAGAGGTTTGCGGGGGGAGAAAGATCCCTCGCGCGGGGCCGGAAGGGCGCGGGGCCCGGCCCGGGCCGCCCGGGGGCCGGAATATGTGCGACAGGTTCCATTTGTAACAGTTTTATGACAGTTCTCGCATAGCGCAAATTAATTCTGCTCAGCGAAAGGTGCGTTTTCACGGACTGCGGTGGATTTGACCATGCCCCTCCCCATCCGACGCGCTCTGCCCGATCGGATGCAGGCCGCGTCTCCGCCGCACCGGCAGCCCCGCGAAAACCGCCAAAGCGCTTGTCTTCCGGGCAAAATCCGCAACACTTCGCGCAACAGAACAAGGAGCCCGACCATGCCCGTCCTCGACGATATCGCCGCCTTCGCCGGAGAGCTGAACGACATCCGCCACGATTTCCACGAACACCCCGAGCTCGGGTTCGAAGAGGTGCGGACCTCCGGCATCGTCGCCGAGAAACTGAGGAGCTGGGGCATCGAGGTCACCACCGGCATCGGCAAGACCGGCGTCGTCGGCGTGCTGAAGGGCGAGCGGCCCGGCAAGACCATCGGCCTGCGCGCCGATATGGATGCGCTGCCGATCCACGAGGAAACCAACCTGCCCTTCTCCTCGAAAACGCCCGGGGTGATGCATGCCTGCGGCCACGACGCCCACACCACCATGCTGCTGGGGGCCGCCAAATACCTCAGCGAGCATCGCGATTTCGCCGGCACCGCCGTCTTCATCTTCCAACCGGCGGAAGAAGGTCTGGGCGGCGCCCGCGCGATGCTGGCCGACGGGTTGTTCGAGAAATTCCCCTGCGACGAGATCTACGGCATGCATAACGCGCCGCATCACGACGCCGGCATCGTCGGGGTGAAGAAGGGCAAGGCGATGGCCGGTTCGGATTTCTTCGACATCACCATTACCGGCCGGGGCAGCCATGGCGCCCGCCCCGAGGGCAGCCGCGACCCCATCGTCATCGCCACCACGCTGGTGCAGCAGATTCAGTCGATCGTGTCGCGCAATGTACCGCCGACCAAACCGGCAGTGATCTCGGTCACCAAGATCAACGCCGGCGCCGCCTATAACGTGATCCCCAACAGCGCCACGCTGGGTGGCACCATCCGGTTCTTCCACCGCGAGGTCGGCGAGCTGATCTCGGAGCGGATCCGCGCGCTCTGCGCCGGCATCGCCAAGGGCTATGAGGTCGAGGTCGATGTCCAGATCCGCAATGTCTTCGACGTGCTGGAGAACGACGCGACACTGGCCGATGCGGTGGTCGCCGCCGCCGCCCCGGTGGTGGGCAGCGACAAGGCCGCGCTGAGCGACGAACTGGTTATGGGATCGGAAGATTTCGCCGACATGCTGCGGGTGGTGCCGGGCGCCTATTGCACCGTCGGCCACGGCGGCGATGTGCAGCTGCACAACCCCGGGTTCTTCATCGACGATGCGATGCTGCCGGTGGGGGCGAATATCTACGTCAACCTGGTCCTGGATCGCGGCGCGGCAGCCAAGGCCGCCGCCTGATCCCAAAGCTCCTGAGAGCTGATCGAAAGTCTGGCCGGGGGCCTGAGGACGATACGCCTCAGGCCTTTGCCGTTTCTGCCGCCGCCGCGCGCGCCGCAGCGAGCACCCCCAACCGTGCGCTCAGCGTGGCGGAGGCCGGTGGCGCGGTTTCCAGAACCACCGGCGCAGGCTCATCCGCGTGATGACAGGCGACCAGCGCGCCACCGTCGCCGACCTGGCGCAGCTCCGGCCGGGCCTGGCTGCATTCGGCGGTGGCCAGCGGACAACGCGGGTGGAAGGCGCAGCCCGACGGCGGGTTCAACGCCGAGGGGGCATCCCCTTCGGCCGCCTCGACCGCGGTCCGCAGGCCCGGCACCGGCCGCGGCGCCGCCGAGATCAGCGCCCGGGTATAGGGGTGGCGCGGATCGGCGAACAGCTGTTCGGCCGGTGCCTGCTCAACGATCCGGCCCAGATACATCACCGCCACGCGGTCAGCGATATGGCGCACCACCGACAGGTCGTGGCTGATGAAGACATAGGCCAGCCCGAGCTTCTGCTGCAGATCCTGCAGCAGGTTCACGATCTGCGCCTGCACCGACACGTCAAGCGCCGAGACCGGTTCGTCGCAGACGATCAGCCGCGGCCGGGTCGACAGCGCCCGGGCGATGCAGATCCGCTGCCGCTGACCGCCGGAGAACTCGTGCGGGTAACGGTCGGCGTGATGCTCTGACAGGCCCACCGTCTTCAGCAGGTCGGTCACCCATTTCTGCGCCCGCTCGCCCGAGGCGACGCCATGCAGCAGGATCGGCTCCATCAGGGTTTCGCGCACCGTCATCCGGGGGTTCAGCGATCCGAAGGGATCCTGAAACACCATCTGCATGTTGCGCCGGGCCGCCTGCAGCTTGCCCGGCGACATCTCGGTGATCTCTTCGCCGTCGAGCTTGACCGACCCTGCCGTCGGCTCCAGCAACCGCATGATGGCGCGGCCGGTGGTGGACTTGCCGCAGCCGGATTCGCCGACGATGGCCAGCGTCTCGCCGGCTGCGACGGTGAAGGAGACATCAGAGACCGCCTGCACCACATTCTTCACCTTACGGAACATGCCGCCGCCCAGGGGGAAATGCTTGGTCAGCGACTCGACTTCGAGAACCAGGGGTTTCATGCCGCGATCTCCTCGATGGGCGCGCGCCAGCAGGCGACCAGCCGGTCGTCGCCGATCTGGCGCAGGGGCGGTTGTTCCATCCGGCATTGCTGGGTGGCCAGCGGGCAGCGCGAGGCGAAGCGGCAACCTTTCGGCATTGCCCAGGGCGGCGGCACCGATCCGGGGATGGTTTCCAGCCGCGAGCCCTTTTCATCCAGCCGCGGCACCGCCGCCATCAGCCCCAGCGTATAGGGATGCATCGGCGCCTCAAAGAGATCGCGGGCAGAGGCGCGCTCGACCACCTTGCCGGCATACATCACCACCACCTCGTCGCAGGTCTCCGCCACCACGCCCAGATCGTGGGTGATCAGCATGATCGCCGCGCCGGTGCGATCGGACAGATCGCGCATCAGATCGAGGATCTGGGCCTGGATCGTCACGTCCAGCGCGGTGGTCGGCTCATCCGCGATCAGCAGTTCGGGATCGTTGGCCAGCGCCAGCGCGATCATCACCCGCTGCCGCTGCCCGCCTGAAAGCTGGTGCGGAAAATCGTCGACCCGTTTCGACGGAGATGGCAGCCGCACCAGATCGAGCAGCTCGATCGCCCGGTCGCGCGCCGCCTTGCGGTTGCGCTCACCATGGGCGCGCAGGCTTTCGATGATCTGATCGCCGATGGTGTAGACCGGGTTCAGCGAGGTCATCGGTTCCTGAAAGATCATCCCCATGCGGCCACCGCGCAACGCCCGGCGTTCCCGCGCCGACATGGTCAGCAGATTGCGCCCCTCGAACAGCACCTCGCCCCCGGCATAGCGGCCCGGCGGTGTCGGGATCAGCCCCATGATACCCAGCGAGGTCACCGACTTGCCGCAGCCGGATTCGCCCACCACCCCCAGCGTCGCCCCCCGCTTCAGAGAAAAGCTGACGCCGTCGACGGCGCGGAACACGCCGCCCTCGGTCTTGAATTCGATCTGGAGGTCTTTCACCTCCAGGAGCGGGGCGTCGGTGGCCTGGCTATCGGGGCTCATGCGTCGTCTCTCCGGTCTGCATAGGTGATGGGGGCGGCCTCTTCATGGCTGCGGTGGCGGAAATCCAGCTCGCGGAACTGTGCCTCGGCCCGGCGCTGCGCCGCTTCCAGCGCCTCCAGTTCGGTGTCGAGATCGAAGGCGAGCGCCACGCCGTCGCGCACCACGGCGCGGCCGTCGACGAAGGTATCGGTCACCGCCCGTTCGCCGGCGACATAGATCAGCGAATTCAGCGGATCGCGCAGCGGACGCATCGCCCGGTGTTTGATGTCGGCCAGGAACAGATCGGCCTTCATCCCCGGGGCGAGCCGGCCGATATCGGGCATGCCCAGCACCTTGGCGCCGCCGATGGTCGCGGCATCGAAGGCGTCCGCAGCGCGGATGTCATAGACGTCGCCGGTCATCAGCCGCGAATTGATCAGCGCGTGACGGATCTCTTCCAGCATGTTGTGGGGATAGGTGTCGGTGCCGATGCCCATCGGGATGCCGGCGCGCAGATAGCGGCCGAAGCTGCGCATCGCCACGCCTCGGCGCTGGAACACCGTGGGACAATGAGCCACCGCCGCGCCCGAGGCGACGAGCCGGTCGAAATCCTGCGACCCCGGCCAGCCGGCCCAGGGGTGATCGTTCAGAAAGATGCCGTGGCCGATGATCAGCCCGTCGGTCAGCACCCCCAGATCGTCCAGCCATTCGATCGGGGTACGGCCATGGCGCGCGGTGATCTCGTTGAATTCCACCATGCTCTGGGCGGCATGGATCTGCATCTTGATGCCACGGGCCTGCGCCTCGGCGAAACTGTCGCGGATCAGCTCGGCCGAGCAGGTGTCGATCTGCGCCGGCGCAATCATCCCCGACAACCGGCCGGAGGGATGGGCGGTGGCGGCGTCGATCACATCCAGCGCCTCGGCCATGGCGGTGCGGCCGTCATCCTCGGCCCAGTCATACTCCACCGAATGGCCGGTGCCGGTGAACCAGCGGGCAGAGCGATACATCGGCGCCGCCACCGCGCGCAGCCCCGATGCGGCCAGCAGATCGACCCAGCCGTCATAGGCGACCGTCAGATCGACGATGGTGGTGACCCCGGACAGGGCCAGTTCGCTGAAGGCCACTTTCGAGGCGGCCAGCGTGCCCTTCAAATCCGGGCGGAAGAGCGGCATGAATTCGTAAAGCGACGACATCCTCAGCCCGGGAGAGCCGAGTTCGTCCAGCATCCCCTTGTTCATCGGCTCGGAGGAGGGATGCGAATGGATATCCACCAGACCGGGGCAGACCAGCCGGTCGCGGCCGTCGATCTCCTCGGCGACGGGCCCGTCCCAATGGCCGCCGACCTGCAGGATGCGGTCGCCGGCGAAGGCCAGGTCCTGCCCTTCGATCAGCCGATGGTGTCCCGTGGTCTCGTCCCAGGCCACGATAAAGGCGGCGTTGCGGATCACGGTGGCGGGCGTGGGCGTCTCGGTCATGCGCGGCGGCGTCCTCGGAGCGTTTCGTCAGGCGGGGAAAGGCAGGGCCGGAGCGGCCCCGCCGGGGATCGCTGCTTCCCCGGACGCATCACCGCGCCCGGGGAAGACCGGCGATCACTTGTAGGCCAGCTGCAGGCCCTTATAGAGACCGGCACCGTAGATGTTGTGCGCCTCGAACGGCTTGAGCTTGTTCACATAGGCGATCTGCATCGGCTTGTGATAGATCGGCAGCCAGACGGCGGCTTCGTGCACCTTCTTCAGGACCTTGCCGTAGTCCTCGGCTCGCTCGGCGGCACTGACGGCGGTGGAGCCTTCATAAAGCAGCGTGTCGGTTTCCGGATCGTTCCAGTTCATCCGGTTCGGCGACGGCATGTTGGCCGACCGGAAGTAGAGGTTCAGCGCATCCCCGGCCGAGATATAGGGGAAGCCCATGGTGAACAGGTCGAATTCCTGCGTCGCCAGCTTGCCCCAGGCAACGGTGGCATCGAAGGCCTGGATCTGCAGGTCGATACCGACCTTCAGCAGGTCCGCCTGCACCGCCTCGACCACCTGCTGCCACGAGCCGGTGAAGGAATAGGCGATCGGCTGCAGCAGCTTGCCGTCCTTTTCACGCTTGCCGTCGGCATTCAGGGTCCAGCCGGCTTCGTCCAGCAGGGCGGCGGCCTTCTCGGGATCGTACTTCAGCAGGATCGAGTCGATCTCGGGGTTGTAGTCCAGCGCGCCCGACGAGATGTAGGAATAGGCCGGCTCGACCTCACCGAAGAACAGATCCTCGGCCATGGCCTCCTGATTGACCGCCAGGTTGATCGCTTCGCGGACCTTCACGTCATCAACCATGTCCTTGTCGATCTTGAAGCCGATGAAGTTGGTCCAGAACGCCTCGTCCGAGCGGACGACATCGACCATCGGCGCCTTGCGCAGCTTGTCGACGCCGATGAAGGGCACATAGGGGCTGACCTGCGCCTGGCCGGTCAGCAGCGCGACGGTGCGGGTCGCGGCCTCGGGCACGACCTGCCAGGTCACCTTCTCCACCTGCGCCGGGCCCCGATTTTCGTAGTTCGCCGGGCCCCAAGTGTAATCGTCGTGCCGGGTCATCACCAGCTTGTCGCGCGGGGTCCAGCTTTCCCAGCAGAACGGGCCGGTGCCGTTGAAGCCGGTCACCCCGAAGTCCTTGCCCAGTTTCTCGACCGTGTCCTTGTCGACGATCGAGCCGAAGCTCTGCGCCAGCTGGTAGAGCAGTTCCGAATGCGGCGCGTTCAGCTCGTAGACGACGGTGGTGGCATCGGGTGCGGTGATCGATTTCACATCGCCCATCCGCCAGCGCACCGGCGATTTGGTCTCCGGGTCCTGCCAGCGGTTCAGCGAATAAGCGACATCATCGGCGGTCATCTTCTTGCCGTCGCAGAAGGTGACATCGTCCCGGATTTTGAAGGTATAGGTCAGGCCGTCCTCGGACACCGTCCAGCTTTCCGCCAGCAGCGGTTCGATGGTCTTCATGTCCTCGGCCAGGCCGACGATGGTATCGGCCAGCATGAACAGCACTTCGGAGGCGGCCAGCGCGGCGGTGCGCGGCGCGTCGTAGTGGTTCGAGTCGATCTCGCGGATGATGGTCAGTTCCTGGGCCGTGGCCGGCAGGGCGACGGCCGTCGCCATGGCGGCAAGCCCGAGACGCAGGCGCGTCCTGAGGGAGGGGAGGCGGGAAAGGGTCATTGTGGAAGGATCTCCTTGTTGGGTCGCTCGGATGTTATCGTTTGGCTGCCCGCATCCGCGGATCAGGCCTGAAGGCGCGGGTCGAGCACATCCCGCAGAGCATCGCCCGCCACATTCGCGGAAAGGACGATGACGAAAATCAAGACCGAGGGGATCACCGCGATATGCGGCGCGAAGAGCAGGAACTCCCGCCCCTGAGAGGCCATCATGCCAAGCTCGGCGGTGGGCGGACGGGCGCCGAGGCCGAGGAAGGACAGCGTCGCCCCGATCAGCACCACCTGGCCGAAGCGCAGCGAGATGAAGATCATGATCGAGGAAATGCAGTTGCGCAGCAGGTAGCGGCTGAACAGCGTCAGATCCGACAGGCCGACGGCGCGACCGGCCTCGATGAACTCCTGCTTCATCACGCCCACCGCGATGCCGCGGGCGATCCGGGCGCAGTCGGGCACCGAGGACACCGCCAGCGCGATGATCACCGGCACGATGCCCTGACCCATCACCGCCACCAGCGCCAGACCCAGCAGGATCGCCGGGAAGGATAGCAGGATGTCGACGCCGCGCATCACCCAGGGGTCCAGCTTGGCATAGAAGGCCGACAACAGCCCGATCAGCGATCCGATGGCACCGCCCAGCCCGACCGAGATGAAACCGATCAGCAGCGTCAGCCGCGATCCGTAGAGCAGCCGCGACAGGATATCCCGTCCCTGCCCGTCGGTGCCCAGCAGATACTGCGATTCCCCCATCGCGCTCCAGGCCGGCGGCGTCATCACCGACCGCGAGTTCAGCGCCGGATCGAAGGGCGCGATCCAGGGCGCCAGCAGCGCGCCGAGGATGATCAGCGCCAGCACCAGCAGCGCCAGCGCGGCGGCGCGGTCGCGCAGCAGGCGGCGGAACCAGTGGGCCCGGGCCGGCGGCGCAGCGCTGGCGGTGCCGTCCTCGGTGGCGGCGGTAATCTCTTCGGGGTCGGTTGCTGCCAAAGTCACTTGCGTACCCTCGGGTCAAGGATCGAATAGAGAATATCGACGATCAGGTTGATGGTGATGAAGCCCAGGGCGAACAGCAGGACGGTGCCCTGCGCGACGGTGAAGTCGGAGGACAGGATCGCCCCCACCGCCAGACGCCCCAGCCCGGGCCAGGAAAAGATCGACTCGGTCACCACGGCGCCACCCAGCAGATAGCCGGCCTGCAGGCCGATCAGGGTGACCACCGGGATCAGCGCGTTCCGCAGCCCGTGTTTCAGCACCACGTGGATTTCGGACAGCCCCTTGGCCCGCGCCGTGCGCACATGATCGAGCTTGAGAACCTCCAGCACCGAGGACCGCGTCATCCGTGCCACCGGGCCGATTAGGATCAGCCCCAGCGACAGCGCCGGCAGGAACAGCGCCATGAAGCCCTCAGGCGTGTACCAGGGCCCCGGCCTGCCGATGAAGGGGAAGATCGGCCAGACCACGCCCAGATACTGGATCAGCAGCAGGCTGATGAAGAAGATCGGCAGCGACACGCCGGCCACCGACAGCCCCATCACGACACGGTCGGCGATGGAACCGCGCAGCACTGCCGCCAGCGTCCCCATCGCGACGCCCATCGGCACCGACCAGATCAGGCTGGCCAGCATCAGCTCCACCGTCGGGCCGATGGCGGCGCCCAGCTCTTCGGTGACGGCCTTGTTTGAAATCATCGACCGTCCCATGTCGCCCACCGCCATCCGTTCCAGATAGGACCAGAACTGGACCAGAACCGGCCGGTCGAGCCCCATCTCCTCGCGGATCTGGGCCACGACCTCGGGCGTTGCGGTGGGGCCCGCGACCACCCGGGCTGGATCGCCCGGGACCAGTTGCAGCAACAGGAAGCCGAACAGCAGCACCCCGATCAGAACCGGGATCGACAGCAGCAGTCGGTCGATGATGGCGCGTCCCATCAGGCCGCACCCTCACGGCTGTAGACGACTTCACCGCCCAGAATGGTCATCTCGCATTTGGCGTCCAGCAGCGCCTCCGGCGCGACCTCGAAGAAATCGGTGTCGAAGACCGAGACATCGGCCAGCTGCCCGGGGATCAGGCGGCCCTTGATCTCTTCGTCGTGGACGCCATAGGCGCTCTCGTAGGTGTAGCAGTGCAGCGCCTCGGCGACGCTCAGACGCTCCTCCTCGCCCATCGACTGGCCGGTGTCGGACTTGCGCGCGATCATCCCGTAGAGCGAGCTGAGCGGGTTGGGATCGGTGACCGGGCAATCGGTGGAGCCGGAGGGGTGCAGGCCGGAGTCGTACCAGGTCTTGAACGGATAGCTCTTCTTCGGCTTGTCCGGCCCCATGCACATGAAATAGCCGTCACCGAAGAAATACAGGAACGACGGCTGACCGGCGGGGATCACCTTCATCGCCTTCATCTGTTCCAGCTGCTCCGGCGTGTGCCAGCCGCAATGTTCGATCCGGTGGCGACGGTCCTCGGCCGGTTCGGCGGCATAGGCCTTTTCATAGGCCGACAGCACCATGCCGATGGCGGCATCGCCGATGGCATGCGGCGCCATCTGATAACCCATCTTGTGAGCCTTCATCACCAGCTCGTCGGTCTGCTCCTGGTTCAGGCAGGGCACGCCGTAATTGTCGGGTTGCTTGTAATAGGGCTCGCTCATCCAGGCGGAGTAGCCGCCGATCGAGCCGTCGGTGAAAATCTTCACCGGCCCGATGCGGAACATGTTATCGCCGGCGCCGGTCACCAGCCCCTTGCCATAGGCGTAATCCAGGATGTTGCGTTCCAGATCGCCCATCAGCGTCCCGGCGACACGCACTGGCAGGCGGCCGGTTTCATTCGCCTTGAGATAGGCGTCGAGTTCGCCTTCGCCGATGCCCATGCCGATGGCGGCCTCCATCACCGAGGTGACGCCGAGTTTCAGCAGCTCCTTGCCGCCACGCTCGATGGCGTCGACCAGATCGTCGACGGTCGGCTGCGGCTGCGCCTGCATCACCGGCACGCGGGCGTTTTCCAGCAGCAGGCCACTCAGCTGGCTGTCGTCGTCGCGGCCGATATGGCCGCCGTAGGGATCGGGGGTGTTGTGCCCCAGCCCGCCGGCCTGCAGCGCCAAGGTGTTGGCGACAGCGGCATGGCCACAGGCCCGCGACAGCATCACCGGATTGTTCGGCGCGGCGGCGTCCAGCTCGGCCTTGTGGGGGTGGCGCAGCTCGGCCAACTTGTCGTGATCATAACCGCGACCGATGATCCAGGCCCCCGGAGGCAACTGTTCCGCCGCCGCTTTCACCCGCGCCAGGATGGCGTCGATGCTGCGCACCCCGATAACCGGGCGCAGATCGACCTGCAGCAGGTTCTGGCCGTAGAGATAGAGGTGAAGATGCGCATCGTTCAGTCCCGGCACGGCAAATTTGCCGGTCAGGTCGATCACATCGGTCTCGGCCCCGGCCAGGGCACCGATCTCCTCGGCGGACCCGGTCGCCAGCACCTTGTCGCCGTCGAAGGCGATCGCCTCGGCGAAGCCCTCCTTCAGGCCACACCAGATCTTGCCGTTGGTGAGAATGCGGGTGGGGGTGGTCATTTGCGAACCTTTCAATGGAAGCTTGTCGGATGGGCCGGGGTCATGACGGCGCCGTTCAGTAACCGGCGCCGCGGTCGACGGCGCCGGGCGGTGCCATCCCCTCGGTCAGCGCGGCAAAATTCTCGGCCAACTGGCGCAGGATTTCCGACCGGGTGGTGTCAGAGGCCTTATGCGGGGTGATCAGGATCTCCGGCCGTCCCCAGAACGGGTGATCCTCGGGCAGCGGCTCCTGCCGAAACACGTCCATCACCGCAGAGGCGATGCGTCCCTCGTCCAATGCGGCCAGGAAATCGGCCTCGACCAGATGCTCCCCCCGGCCGATCTGCACCAACGAGGCGCCCTCGGGCATCAGCGCGAAGAAATCGCGGTCCAGCAGGTCGCGGGTCTCTTCGGTCAGCGGCAGCACGTTGACCACGATCTGCGACTGGGCGGCCACCCGCTGCGGCGCGTCCGGCCCCGAGATCAGCTCGACCCCAGGCTCGCCCGCCCCGTCGGAGCGCCGCGCCGCCACCACGCGATAGCCCATCGCCGCGATGGCTCGGGCGCAGGCCCGCCCCATCAGGCCAAAGCCAAGAACCCCGACCGTCACCTGCGACGGCAGCACCGGGCGGAATTCGCGATCCCAGCTGCGGGTCTTCTGGTTCTCCACATAGGTGCCCATGTGCCGGTGGCACCAGACCACGCTCCAGGCCGCGAAACCGGCCATCATCAGCGCCTGTTCCTCGTCGCGGATACGCACCACCACCGCGTCCTGCGGCAGCGACGGGCAGGCCAGGATCGAATCCACCCCCGCGGCGATGGACGAGACCAGCCGGAGGTTGGGATAGGCGGCAAAGGCGTTCTCGGTCGGCGCCCAGGCCAAGGCCACCTCAATCGACGCGGGATCGTCGATTTCCTCGGGGCGCAGCAGGCGAATTTCGGGATGATCCGCCTCGCCGAGCCGGCCCGCCAGATCGAACACCGAAGAGAGCGCCACCACCGGAATCGGGAAACGCCCGGACATGTCGGTCATTGATCGAAATCCGGATGGCGTTTCTTGCACATCCGCAGATAGGCGGCCCATTCCGAATCCGGCTTGCCGGCGGCCTGATGCGCCTCGATCCAGTGCTCCTCCTGCGCGGCGGTGAACTCGGCCAGCTCGTCGGACAGGACATTCGGGGTCTGGCTGCTGCTCATCACCGCGATCTGCGCCCGACAGGCGCGGTCGAGGTCGATCATGGTGCGGAAGGCCTCGCCCACGGTCCGACCGCAGGTCAGCAGCCCGTGGTTGCGCAGGATCATCGCCCGCTTGTCGCCCAGGTCGGCAACGATCCGTTCGCGCTCCTCAAGGTTCAGCGCGATGCCCTCATAGTCGTGATAGGCGAGTCGATTGAAGAACGGCGCCGACCACTGGTTCAGCGGCAGCAACCCTTCCTTCATCGAGGCGACCGCGACGCCGGCCACCGTATGGGTGTGCAGCACGCAGGCGATTTCCGGGCGGGCGGCATGGATCGCCGAATGGATGGTGAAGCCGGCTTTATTGATCCCCGCACCATAGGGGTCGTTCAGGACCTCGCCCTCGATATTGATGGTCACCAGGGTGCTGGCGGTCACCTCGTCGAAGCGCAGGCCGTAGGGGTTGATCAGGAAGGCATGCTCGCCCTCGGATTTCGGGGCCTTGGCCGAAATATGCGTGAAAATACTGTCGTCCATGCCGAATTCGGCAATCAACCGGTAGGCGGCAGCCAGTTCCACCCGTTCGGTCGGATGAGCGGTCGCGAGTCGCTCTTGCAATCCCATTCGTGTCTCCTTCATTGCCGCGGACGCTCAGGACTGCGGCATAGTGTCCTTAATGATGAGGCTACGATGCGATGTTTTATATTTCAACTGTCGACAATCGACGGTTTGGAAGTTTCACTGGAATTTCCGTGAATAGGCACATATTGTCCCCAAAACGGGCAGCGCCATTTAGTATCAGTACGGATCGGCGGCAGGAGGTCCCGCCACTGACCCGAGCGAGAGGAGTACCGACCGCCATGCATGATCAGCGCCCCTCCGGCCGCCAGTTGTTCGACGCCCTGCAACCCGCCGATCTGGCAACCCGGGTTGCCGATGAAGTGCTCGACGCGATCGGCGACGGCCGCCTGCGTCCCGGTGACAAGGTAGCGGACGCAAGACTGGCGAAGGAACTGGGAATCTCCCGCGCCCCGGTGCGGGAAGGCCTGCGCCTGCTGGAAAGTCAGGGACTGATCGTTTCGCATCCCCGGCGCGGGTTTTTCGTGCATTCCTACGATGCAGATGAGCTGAAGGAAGTCTACGACCTGCGCGAATGCCTGGAGCTGCACGCCGCAGAGGCGGCGATGAGCCGGATGACCCCGGCGGATCTGGACCGGCTCGCCGCGCAGGTGAAGCTGCTGCACGATCTGGCCACCGAAGGGCAGACCCAGGAACAGGTGGTGCAGGATTTCGCCTTTCACCGCATGCTCTGCGAACTGGGCGGCAATTCCCGCATCCTGCGGCTGTTCGATCAGATCGCCGCCGAGATGCGCGCAGGCATCGCGCTGGTCGGCCAGCTCTACAGCGATCCGTCAGAGATTGCCCGCACCCACGATCCGATCATCGACGCGCTGCGCGCCCGCGATGTCGACCGGCTGCGCGAAGAGCTGCGCGAGCATCTGCAGGACGCCCAGATTCACGTTGTCCGGCTGTTCCGCACCGGCGCGCTGAATCCCGCCCGGACCGAAGACCTGAGCGAGGCGGAGCGCCGGCTGATCCTGCGCTGAGGGCCGTTGCCCTTGCCGCCGCCCCGGCGCCGGACTAGGCACGAAACGCAACGATCCCGGAGGCAAGACGGCCATGCCGCATTTCATTCTCGAACAGGGCAACGCCCTGACCACCCCAGAGGCCCGCACCGATGCGATGCGCATCGCCGGCGAGGTGGGCGGCGCCTGCGATTTCATCGAGGCCTCCGACATCAAGCTGCGGATTTGCGATACGGCGGATTTTCTGATGCTGGACGGGCGCCAGAGCTATCTGCACCTGACCGCCAAACTGCTCTCCGGCCGCACGCCGGAGCAGAAGGAACAGCTGGCGATCGGCCTGCGCGCGGCGCTGGCAGAGCGGTTCCCCGAAATCGACAGCATCAGCATAGATGTCGTCGACATGGATCCCTTCCCCTACAAGAAGCACCTGCGCGCGTTGTGAGTTCCGCCGGGGCGGGCGAGCCGGAACCGGCCCCCGTCCCGGCGAAAAGGCTCAGGTGATCTGCAGGGAGCCCTTGGCCTCCATCAGCAGATCGACCACATCGGGGGCGGTGATGATCTCGTAACTCGGGACCATCTCCTCGGCGGTGAAGCCGTTGTGGATCATGCAGGAGCCGCAGACCCCGATCCGGCCGCCAGCGGCCAGGAACTGCTCCAGCAACTCGCCCGCCGGCGAAAACGGCTTGCCGATGTCGATGCCGTCCAGCATCCCGGGCTTGCCCAGTTCCACCGCTTCGACCATCAGCAGCACCATCGCGCTGTGGCCCTTGTTCAGTGCGTTCAGCGCCATGGTGAAGGCAACCGTGATCTTGTTCGGGTTGGAGGTGCCGTCAAACAGCGTAGCGACGAAATCCACGGGTTTCATGTGAGTCTCCTTTCACGCGGGGAAAGGCCCCGCTGCGCCGCGGAGCCTCGCGCCAAAGAGACGAATTCGCAAGATCGAATATATCACATTCCCGGGGGAGCGACGCGATGCCGCCCTCGCCGCCCCGGGGCCTGCCGGCTCAGGTCAGGAAAACCCGGCTGGGGTGCAGTTCTCCGGCCTTGAAGATGCCGACCGCGACAGCCTTGCCCTGATAAGAGGCCCAGCATTCGTCACCGTATTCGACCTCTCCCGGCATCACGATTCCCGGGTTGCCGTTTCGCAGCCGGGCCGCGCCGTCGGCGGTGCATTTCACCTCGGGCAGATCGGCCAACCCCTGTTCCAGCGGCAGCAGATGATCGTCCAGCGCCGGGGTCCGGGCCAGTTCGTCGACCTGATCGATACTGATGCCGTCCTCGGCCTCGAAGGGCCCGGACCAGATCCGGCGCAGCCGCACCACATGGCCATGACAGCCCAGGGCCTCGCCCAGATCGCGGGCGATAGAGCGGACATAGCCGCCCTTGCCGCAGGTCATCTCCAGCTCGACGTGATCGGCATCGGGGCGATCCGTCATCACCAGCTCCTCGACCCAGAGCGGCCGCGCCTCGACCTCGAAATCCTCCCCCTCGCGGGCGAGCTTATAGGCGCGCTGGCCGTCGATCTTCACCGCCGAGAATTTCGGCGGCACCTGCATGATATCGCCGATGAACCCGCCGAGCGCCGCCTTGATCTCCTCGTCCGAAGGGCGCGCATCGCTCTCCGCGATCACCTCGCCCTCGGCATCGTCAGTGTTGGTCGCCTGCCCCAGCCGCACGATGAACCGATAGGCCTTCAGCGCATCGGTGATATAGGGCACCGTCTTGGTCGCCTCCCCCAGCGCCACCGCCAGAACCCCGGTCGCCTCCGGGTCAAGCGTACCGGCGTGACCCGCCTTCTTCGCCTCGAGCGCCCAGCGTACCTTGTTCACAACGGCGGTCGAGGTCATGCCCGCAGGCTTGTCCACCACCAGCCAGCCGGAAATATCGCGCCCCTTGCGTTTGCGTGCCATGTCGTCCCCGTTCGAGCCCCTGAAGATGAGGCCGGGGGCCTAGCCCATGGTCTGCCGGCTGTCAATTTCGCAATTGCGGCATGCCGGCGTTCAGCCCGCCGGTTCCACCACGCCGACGATCGGCCCCAGATCGAACCCCGGATCGTTGCGCCCGATCCCCGGCGCATAGAGCCGCGAGACATTGCCATCGAAATAGAGCGCCTGCGGCAGCTGCAGCGCATCGCGGAAGAACCGCCCGAAATCGTAAAAGGTCACCGCGCTGCGCGACAGGACGAACACCGCACGGCGGCCGTCGGCGCTGGTGCCGACCCCGTTGCGCACGTAATGCGATGTACTGTCGGGCAGGAACCGCGGGTGCAGCTCCCCGTCGATCACCAGCATCGGCCCCGATTGCGTGGCATCGCGGCAGGCGGGCTTTTCCTCGATGAAGCGGCGGGTTTCGAACACATCCGCCCGCCCCGGCCGGATGCAGAAGACGCCATTGGGCAGCAGGCCGAAATTTCCGGGCCCCGCATTGGGGATCACCCGCATCAGTTCCTCGCCGTTCTCGACATAATGGCCAACGGGGGAGCGGTCCTGATGATACATGCCGGCGTTCATCGCGAAGACCAGCTTTTTGCCGGCCGCCGCCAACCGATCGTTCACCGCGCCGAACTGGCCGAGGATCTCGCCAGCCTCGTCCCGCAGGAACAGCCGCAGATCCTCCTGCGCGGCATCCACTTCGCAGAGCGTATAGAGATTGCCCTCAAAGCGGGTGTCCCGGCACTCGACCGCGCCGGCCGCAGAGGCAATGCTCAGCCCCAGCAGGATCAGCGCGGCGCGGATCACGTATCCAGGTCCCGGCGCACCGCCTCCTGCGACAGCATCCGGCGGGTGTCGTCCATCTGATCGAAGGTCTGGTCCAGCTGGAACCGCAGATCGGGGGCGTATTTCAGCCCGGTCTTTTTGCCGATGATGCGCCGCAGCTCGCCCTTGTTGCGGGCCAGCAGCTTCAGCACGTCGTCCTGCCCCTGACCGCCCAGCGGCAGCACATAGGCGGTGGCGATCTTCAGATCGGGAGAGATTCGCACCTCGCCCACGGTCACCGACATGCGGTTCAGGTCCGGGTCATGGATATCGCCGCGCGCCAGCACCTCGGCCAACGTGCGCCGGATCAGCTCGCTCACCCGCAATTGCCGCTGCGAGGGGCCTGCACCATCGTGGAATTTGTTCTTTGCCATGGTTCCGATCTAGGCGCTTGGCGAGGCTTTGCCAAGCGGCGCCTTAAGCGTTAGGGATTTGCCGGTGATTTGCAACGAAAGGGCGCCGAGATGACATTCAAGCCGGGGATCGTGGTGACCGGGGCATCGGGCCGGATGGGGCAGATGCTGATCCGGACCGTCAGCGACAGCGACAAGGCGCATCTGGTCGGCGCGGTGGAACGCGCCGGGCATTCCTGGGTCGGCCGCGATGTCGGCGAGGCGATGGGCGGCGCGCCGCTCGGCGTCACCGTCACCGACCAGCCGCTGGAGGCCTTCGCCCAGGCCCAGGCGGTGATCGATTTCACCACACCGGACGCGACGCTGGAATTCGCCGCCCTTGCCGCCCAGGCCCGCGCCGTGCATGTGATCGGCACCACCGGCATGACCGAGGCGCAGATCGCCCGGCTGGAACCGGCGGCACGCCACGCGGCGATCATCCGCGCCGGCAACATGAGCCTGGGGGTCAACCTGCTGGTTCAATTGACGAAACGGGTGGCCGCGGCGCTGGACGAGGATTTCGATATCGAGGTGATCGAGGCGCACCACCGCCATAAGGTCGACGCCCCCTCGGGCACCGCGCTGATGCTGGGCGAAGCTGCCGCCGAAGGCCGTGGCGTCGCCCTGAGCGAAGTGGCCGACCGGGGCCGCGACGGCATCACCGGCGCGCGCGAACGCGGACACATCGGGTTCTCGGCGATCCGTGGCGGCGATATCGTCGGCGAACACGACGTGCTTTTCGCCGCGGATGGCGAGCGGATCGTGCTGCGCCATGTGGCGACGGACCGGGCAATCTTTGCCCGCGGCGCGCTCAAGGCCGCGCTCTGGGGACAGGGACAGGGCCCGGGCCAATACGACATGGTGGATGTGCTGGGGCTGTAACCGCCCGCCGGACCCCGCCGCCACGCGCGGCGGATCGGCCTCGGGTTCCGGGTGCCGCCGACCGGCATGATGGCCCGGGCCAGTCTGACCCGGCGCCGCCACGGCCCTGACCCGGAGCTGATTCGCCGGCTCAGAAGTCGATGGCGATGCCCTTTTTCTCCCAATCGCCGTAGCGCACCGGCTCGGGGCCGTCGCGCCCGCCCAGTTCCTTCGGCATCGGATTGGCCTTCGCCTCGGCCTCGGCCTTCCGGCGCCGCTCGGCCGCTTCGGCCAGCGCCCGCTGCGCGGCGGGGGGCAGGTCGGCGGGGATATCGTCGCGTTCACTCATGGCGGGTTCCTTTGTGCTCTGCCTGTGATATACGCCCCTGTCGCCGGGGGACAAGCCGGGCGGCGCAACCTGATGGGAACGATTATGGACGACAGCGCGACAGCGGCGCGGCGCAGCGCGATCTATCTGCTTGATCAGGTGCTGGGCGAGGAACGGCTGCTGTCCGAATGCCTGGCCGCCGGCGCGCTGGACCGGCTGGAGCCCGCAGACCGCGCCCGCGCCCAACGGCTGGCGCTGGACACACTGCGCGGGCTGGAACGTTCCGACCGACTGCTGGCGAAACACCTGAAACGGATGCCGCCGCTGACCGTGCGCAACGCGCTCAGGCTCGGCACTATGGAGCTCTGCCATGGCGCCGCCGCCCATGGGGTGGTCAATGCGATGGTCGAAATCGTCGGCCGCAACCGTAGGTTGTCGCATCTCAAGGGGCTGGTCAATGCGGTGCTGCGCAAGATCGCCGCCGACGGACCCGAGGCTTGGGCAGCGCTGCGGGCGCCACGGCTGCCAAAATGGCTGCGCAGCCCGCTGGTCGCCGCCTGGGGTGGCCCCGCCGTCGCCGCGATGGAGACCGCGCATCTGGCCGGCGCGCCGCTCGACATCACCCCGCGCCCCGGTGCCGAGGGTGCCGAGACCGCCCTGCCACAGGCCGAGGCGCTGCCGACCGGCTCGCTCCGGCTGGTCGATGCCGGTCAGGTCTCGACCCTGCCGGGCTATGATCAGGGCACCTGGTGGGTGCAGGATGCCGCCGCCGCCCTGCCCGCCCGGGTGCTGGCGCCGGCGCCCGGCGAAACCATCCTCGACATGTGCGCGGCCCCCGGCGGCAAGACACTGCAATTGGCCGCCGCCGGCGCCGATGTCACCGCGCTCGACATCTCCGACGCGCGGCTGAACCGGCTGCGCGAGAACCTGTCGCGCACCGGGCTGCAGGCCAGGGTCGTGGTCTCGGACGCGCTGGAGCATGCCGGGCACTACGATGCCATCCTGCTGGATGCGCCCTGTTCGGCCACCGGCACCATCCGCCGCCACCCCGACCTGCCCTTCGCCAAGGACGGTTCCGACTTCGGCGGGCTGATCGAACTGCAGACGCAAATGCTGCTGCATGCCTGGGCGCAGCTGAAACCCGGCGGGCGGCTGGTCTATTGCACCTGTTCGCTGCTGCCCGACGAGGGCGAGGTCCAGATCGAGGAGGCGTTGGATATCCTCCCCGACGCCCGGATCGACCGCGATGCGCTGCGCCTGCCCGGCGTCGATCCGGAGTGGATCACCGAGGAGGGCGGCCTGCGGCTCAGGCCCGATTACTGGCCCGAGCGCGGCGGCATGGATGGATTTTACATCGCTTGCCTGCGCAAAACCCCCTGACCCCGGGTTTCATAAGTGACTTGCGCCTCGCCCGCCGCTATGCTCCGCGCAAACGCCAGAGAGCGTGAGAGGCAGCGCGCATGTCGAGTCCAGACAGTTTCGCCGGCCGCGGGACACGTGTCCTCAACCGGCTCTATGCCCGGCTGAGCCGGCGGCAGAAGGCCGCGACCGGCTTCGTGTCGCAGCCCGAACCGCGCACCATCGGCTCCTTCGCACGCGGCCGTCAGCTCATCGCCGGCAACCTGCTCTTCGCTGGTTACCTGATCGAATCGCGCGAAACCGCGCTCTGGGATGTCGAGGCGCCGAATGCAGCCTTCGATGCCGAGCGTCACGGTTTCGCCTGGCTGGACGATCTGGCCGCCGTCGGCGATCTGCCGGCACGGGCCCGGGCGCAGGCCTGGCTCTGGGGCTGGATCGACACCCATGGCGATGGCCGCGGCCCCGGCTGGACCCCGGATCTGGCGGGCCGCCGGGTGATCCGCTGGATCAACCACGCGCTGTTCCTGCTGCGCGGCCAGGACCGGGCCGCCAGCGACCGGTTTTATCGCGCGCTCGCGGCCCAGAGCTGGTTTCTGTCGAAACGCTGGCAGGGCGCCGCCCCCGGCCTGCCCAGGTTCGAGGCGCTGACCGGGCTGATCTATGCCGGCCTGTCGCTGGAGGGGCAGGAAAGCCTGGCCGATCCGGCGGTACGGGCGCTGGCCCGCGAATGCGACAGCCAGATCGACCATCAGGGCGGGCTACCCACCCGCAACCCCGAAGAGCTGCTGGAGGTCTTCACCCTGCTGACCTGGGCCGCCGCCGTGCTGCACGATGCCGGGCGCGGGGTACCGGTGCCGCATCAGGCGGCGATCGAGCGCATCGCCCCCACGCTGCGCACCCTGCGCCACGCCGATGGCGGACTGGCACGGTTTCACGGCGGCGGCCGCGGGATGGAGGGCCGGCTGGATCACGCGCTGGCCGCAAGTCACGTCAAGCCGCGCCATTCCGATGGGCTGGCGATGGGTTATGCCCGGCTGACCGGCGGCCGCACCACGCTGATCGTCGATGCCAGTGCGCCGCCGAAGGGCGCGGCCTCCTATAACGCCCATGCCTCGACGCTGGCGTTCGAGCTGACCTCGGGCCGCCGACCGCTGGTGGTCAACTGCGGCTCCGGCGCCTCCTTCGGGGTGGAATGGCGCCGCGCCGGGCGGGCGACGCCATCGCATTCGACGCTCTGCCTCGATGGCTATTCCAGTGCCCGGCTCGGCGATCCGGAACGCGGATCGGCGCGCGAATCCCTGGTCGACGAGCCGGTGCGGGTGCCGATCGAGATCTCCGAGATGGACGATGGCATCCGGTTCCAGGGCGGTCACGACGGCTATCTGCGCGGCTTCGGCCTGACCCATGCCCGCAGCCTCGAACTGACCTTCGATGGCCGCGGACTGGCCGCCGAGGACATGTTGCTGGCGGTCGAGGACCCCGACAAGCGGCGGTTCGACAAGGCAATGGACGCCACCGTGCTCTCCGGCATCGGCTTCGACATCCGCCTGCATCTCCACCCCGAGGTCGACGCCACCGTCGATCTGGGCGGTGCGGCGGTGTCGATGGCGCTGAAGAGCGGCGAGATCTGGGTGTTCCGCCATGACGGCAGCTGCAGCCTGGCGCTGGAACCCAGCGTCTATCTGGAAAAGGGCCGCCTGAAACCGCGCGCCAGCCAGCAGATCGTCCTCTCCGGCCGGGCGCTCAGCTATCATACCCGGGTGCGCTGGTCGCTGAGCAAGGCCCAGGATACCGCCATCGCGGTGCGCGACCTGCACCGCAACGAGACAGATTATTTCAACTGAGCCGGCCCCCCGCAAACCGCGCCACACCACCGATTCGCCGCGAAAAACCGCGTTCAGCCCCGCAAAACAGCGTGTTCTGGCGCATTCGGGTGGTTCTATCCCGCCGGGTTATGGATTATGCCGCGCTCAGGAACTCACCGAGATCAAGGATTGACTCATGACCGACCTGTACCCCGTTCGCCGTGCCCTGCTTTCCGTGTCCGACAAAACCGGCCTGATCGACCTGGGCCGCGCACTGGCCGAGCGCGGGGTCGAACTGATCAGCACCGGCGGCACCGCGCGCACCCTGCGCGATGCCGGGCTGGAGGTTCGCGATGTCTCCGAGATCACCGGTTTCCCGGAAATGATGGACGGCCGCGTCAAAACGCTGCACCCGATGGTGCATGGCGGTCTGCTGGCGCTGCGCGACGATGCCGCCCATGTGGCGGCGATGGAAACCCATCTGATCGCGCCAATCGACCTGCTGGTCGTCAACCTCTACCCGTTCGAGGAAACCGTCGCCAAGGGCGCCGATTACGCCACCTGCATCGAGAATATCGACATCGGCGGTCCGGCGATGATCCGCGCCGCGTCCAAGAACCACCTCTTCGTCAACGTCGTGGTGGACGTTCAGGATTACGATGCGCTGCTGGCCGAGCTGGATGCCAACGACGGCCAGACCACCTATGGCTTCCGCCAGAAACTGGCGCTGACCGCCTATGCCCGCACCGCCGCCTATGATGCTGCCGTCTCGACCTGGATGGCCGGCGCCCTGCAGGAGGAAGCGCCGCGCCGCCGCGCCTTTGCCGGCGAGCTGGCCCAGACCCTGCGCTATGGCGAGAACCCGCATCAGAAGGCCGCCTTCTACACCGACGGCAGCAACCGCCCGGGCGTGGCCACCGCGGTGCAGCATCAGGGCAAGGAACTGAGCTACAACAACATCAACGATACCGACGCGGCCTTCGAGCTGGTGGCGGAATTCGACCCCGAGGACACCGCGGCCTGCGCCATCATCAAACACGCCAACCCCTGCGGCGTGGCCAAGGGCGCGACCCTGCTGGAGGCCTATAAGGCCGCCTTCGACTGCGACCGCACCTCCGCCTTCGGCGGCATCGTGGCGCTGAACAAACCGCTCGATGCCGAAACCGCCGAGGAAATCACCGGCATCTTCACCGAAGTGGTGATCGCGCCCGGCGCCTCGGAGGAGGCCAAGGAAATCTTCGCCAAGAAGAAGAACCTGCGCCTGCTGACCACCGACGGGCTGCCCGACGTGATGGCCGGCGGCCAGACCTTCCGCCAGGTCGCCGGCGGCTTCCTGCTGCAGGACAAGGACAACGGCTTTATCGGCATGGACGATCTGAAGGTGGTGACCAAGATCGCCCCGACCGAAGAGCAGATGCGCGATCTTCTGTTCGCCTGGAAAGTCGCGAAACACGTCAAGTCGAACGCCATCGTCTACGTCAAGGATCAGGCCACCGTCGGGGTCGGCGCCGGCCAGATGAGCCGGGTGGACAGCGCGCTGATCGCCGCCAAGAAGGCCGAACGCATGGCTGAGGCGCTGGGTCTGCCGCAGCCGCTGACCATCGGGTCGGCCGTGGCCTCCGACGCCTTCTTCCCCTTCCCCGACGGGCTGATGGAGGCCGCCGCCGCCGGCGCCACCTGCGTCATCCAGCCGGGTGGATCGATGCGCGACAACGAGGTGATCGCCGCGGCGGACGAGGCCGGGCTGGCCATGGTCTTCACCGGCATGCGCCACTTCCGCCACTGAGCCGCCGATGCGCTTCTCGCTCCTGTTCTGGGCCGGTTTCTGGGCCTTTCTGCTGGATCAGGCCAGCAAGTACCTGGTCGTCCACTGGATGGGCCTGGCACGGCTGCGCAGCATCGACGTGCTGCCGCCGCTGCTGAACTTCCGCTATGGCGAGAATCGCGGCATCAACTTCGGGTTGCTGGACAACGGGGCCGATCTGTCGCGCTGGCTGCTGATCGGCTTTTCCGTCCTGGTCTGCCTGATCGTGCTAACCTGGGTGATGCGTGCCCAGCCGGCGCGCTGGATGCAGCTCTCCGCCGGCCTGCTGGTCGGCGGCGCGCTGGGGAACGTGATCGACCGCCTGCTCTACGGCTATGTGCTGGACTTTCTCAACATGTCCTGCTGCGGCTTCAACAACCCCTTCGTCTTCAATGTCGGCGACATCTTCATCTTCGTCGGCGCCGCCGGGCTGATCCTGTTCGAGGGGCGGAGCGGCGCGCGTCGGAAAAAGGCCCCGTGACCTCGGCGGGCAAATGCGCTAAAAGCGCCCGAAACAGGCGGGAGACGGTGGCCATGCGGCGCCCTCTGGGTATGATCATTCTGATGCTGGCGACCGTTGCAGTCGCCGGATGCTCGAACAAGGGATTGCGCCAGCTGCGCAGCGCGGGTCCCGGTCCGGACGAATTCATGATTCTGCCGGTCAAACCGCTGACCGCCCCGCAGAATTACTCCGAACTGCCGGCCCCGACGCCCGGCGGCAAGAACCTTGTCGATCCCACCCCCACCGGCGATGCGATGGCCGCGCTTGGCGGCCGCAGCATCGATGGCATTCCCGCCTCGGACGCGACCCTGATCACCGCCGCCAGCCGCAATGGGGTCGATCCCAACGTGCGCCAGGAACTGGCCGAAGTGGACGCCAAATTCCGCAAGCGCCAGTCGCGCATGACCCGTTTGCGCCTGTTCCGGGTCGACCGCTACGAACAGGCCTATCGCCGCCAGGCGCTCGATCCCTTCCCCACCACCGCGACCTATCGCGCGTCCGGGGCGGATACGCCCAGCTCGCCGCCCGAAAAACCCTGACCGGGCGCCGCCCGGCGCGGCAGCCTCTGTCAGATCCCGGCTTCCCTCGCGCAAACCGGGCTCCGGTCGGCTCACATTTCCGATACACCGCTTGAACCCTGCCCCTCCGGGCGTAGGTTGTCCGCGGTGACGTGACTTTGCGCGGACGACTGGAGGGTATCGCATGTTCAGAAAAATCGCCCTGGCGGGGGCATTTGCCGGCACCCTGGCGCTGCCGGCGCTGGCGACGGAAACCAGGGCCACCTCGGATATGGTCACCAGTTTCGAGCTGTCCAATGGCATGCAAGTCGTCGTGGTCGAGGATCACCGCGCCCCGGTGGTCCAGCAGATGGTCTGGTACAAGATCGGCGCCGCCGACGAAAAGCCCGGCACCTCGGGGATTGCGCATTTCCTCGAACACCTGATGTTCAAGGACACCAAGAACATGAAATCGGGCGAGCTGTCGGCCACGGTGGCGGCCAATGGCGGTCAGGACAATGCCTTCACCAGCTACGACTACACCGCCTATTTCCAGCGCGTCGCCGCCGACCGGCTGGGCCTGATGATGAAGATGGAGGCCGACCGGATGGTCAACCTCCAGCTGACCGAAGATGACATCGCCACCGAGCGGAACGTGATCCTGGAAGAGCGCAACATGCGGATCGAGAACAATCCCAGGGCGCTGTTTTCCGAACAGATGAACGCGGCGCAGTATCTCAACCATCACTACGGCATCCCGGTGATCGGCTGGAAACGCGAGATGGAACAGCTCGACCGCGCCGATGCGCTGGCCTTCTACCACACCTATTATGCCCCCAATAACGCCATCCTCGTGGTCTCGGGCGACGTCAGCCCCGACGAGGTGAAGACGCTGGCCGAGCAATATTACGGCGTGCTGCCCGCCAACCCCGATCTGCCGCCCCGCATCCGCCCGCAGGAGCCGCCGCAGCGCGCCGCCCGACGGCTGACGCTGAAGGACGCACGGGTGGCCCAGCCCTATCTCAGCCGGTCCTATCTGGCGCCCGAACGCGACCCCGGCGCACAGAAGCAGGCGGCCGCGCTCTATCTGCTGGCCGAGCTGCTGGGCGGTGGCCAGACCTCTTACCTGGCAGAGAAACTGCAGTTCGACAGCCATACCGCTGTCTATACCGGCGCCTTCTACAACGGTGTCGCGCTGGACGACACGACCTTCGACATCGTGCTGGTGCCGGGCCCGGGGGTGACGCTCAAGGATGCCGAGGCCGCACTCGACACCACGTTGAGCGATTTCATCGCCGGCGGCGTGGACAGCGATCAGCTCGACCGGATCAAGCTGCAGCTGCGCGCGGCGCAAATCTACGAACGCGACAATGTCTCGGGCATCGCCAACCGCTATGGCCGGGCGCTGGCGACCGGGCTCTCCGTCGAGGACGTGCAGGCCTGGCCCGATCTGCTGCAGGCGATCACCGAGGACGACATCCTGCAGGCGGCGAAAGACTTGCTGCGCCCGGAGACCTCTGTCACCGGCTGGCTGATGCGTGACGATGCGGCGGAGGTGACCCAATGATGAAGCGACTGATTTCTGCCCTGTTCCTGATCCTGCTGGCGCTGCCGGCCGCCGCCGCGGTGAAGATTCAGGAGATCACCAGCCCCGGCGGCATCACCGCCTGGCTGGTGGAGGATCACAGCATCCCCTTCACCGCGCTCGACATCCGGTTCCGTGGCGGCACCTCGCTCGACGCGCCGGGCAAGCGCGGCGCCACCAACCTGATGACCGGGCTGCTGGAAGAGGGCGCCGGCGATCTCGATGCCCAGGCCTATGCCCGCAGGCTGGAAAGCCTGGCCGCCTCTTTCGGGTTCAGCAGCGATGCCGATACCATCAAGGTTTCGGCCGAGATGCTGAGCGAGAACCGCGACGAGGCGGTCGCCCTGCTGCGCGACACGCTGCTGCATCCGCGCTTCGACCCCACCGCCATCGAACGGGTGCGCGCCCAGGTCCTCTCCGGCCTGCGGTCCGACGCCAAGGATCCCAACGAAATCGCCGGCGCCGCCTTCCGCAAGATGGCCTATGGCGATCACCCCTATGGCAGCGACGGCAAGGGCACGATCAACAGCATCGGCGATCTGACCCGCGACGATCTGGTCACCGCGCATCAGGGCGCGCTGGCCCGTGACCGGATGTATGTCGCCGCCGTCGGCGACATCACCCCCGAGGCGCTGGGACAGATGCTGGACACCCTGCTGGGCGACCTGCCCGAGACCGGCACGCCGCTGCCGCCCAAGGCCGATGTCACCATCACCGGCGGCACCACCGTGATCCCCTTCGACACGCCGCAATCGGTGGCGCTGTTCGGTCAGCGCGGGATGGACCGCGACGATCCGGATTTCTTCGCCGCCTATGTGCTGAACACCATCCTCGGCGGGGGCTCGTTTGAGAGCCGCCTGATGACCGAGGTGCGCGAGAAGCGCGGCCTGACCTATGGCGTCTATTCCTATCTGGTGCCGCGCGATCTGGCGGCGGTCTACATGGGCAGCGTCGCCTCCGGCAACGACCGCATCGCCAAGGCGATCCAGGTCATCCACGACGAATGGGTGCGGATGCAGACCGAGGGCGTGACCGAGAAGGAGCTGCAGGATGCCAAGACCTATCTGACCGGCGCCTACCCGCTGCGCTTCGACGGCAACAGCCGGATCGCCGCGATAATGGTCGGCATGCAGATGGACGGCCGGCCGATCGACTACATCGCCACCCGCAACGACAAGATCAACGCGGTGACGCAGGACGACGTGAACCGGGTCGCGGCCAAATTGCTCGACCCCGATCAGCTGCACTTCGTCGTGGTCGGCCAGCCCACCGGGCTGGAGAGCGAAACCAACTGACCTGACGACCGATCGGAAGGGCGCGGCCGGCCTCAGGCGGTGTCGCGCCCCCGTTCCCAGCGGCTCCGGTTGGCGAAAAGCGGCGTCCGCACTGCCAGCGCCACACCGGCATAGACCGCAAAGCCCAGCGGATCGCAGACCAGCAGCGCCAGCTTGCGCAGCCCCGTCGGAGCGGTGCGGCCGCGATTCGCCTGCAGCTCGGGGTAGCGCCCGAACAGCTCTTCCAGCCCCTCGTTCTGGCGCCGCCGGACCCGCACCAGCCGCGCCAGGCCCTCGGCGATGGGCCAGGAATAGGTCTCAGGCACCGCGACCATCTCGGGCGCGGTGAAATGGCTGCGCACAAAGATATCGTCCGAGATCACCTCGGGGATCTCCTCCCAGCGGGCACGGCCGGCCCCGTTCACGCCATAGACACCGCAGCCCGCCACGCTCTTTGCCATGAAGGGCAGCCGCTGCCAGAACCGCGCATATTGCCGCGATACCCAGGTTTCCGCCCGCCGAATGCGCGGCCGGCCGCTGGCATAGCAGGGCGTCTCGCGGTCCAGCACCCGGCCCAGGGCCGCGATCAGCCCGGGGGTGACATGGATATCGGCATCCACGAACAGCAGGGCCCCGTGCCGCGCTGCCGCACTGCCGGCATTCATCGCGCCGGTCTTGCTGCCCTTTTCCAGATCAAGCACCCGGAACCCCCAGCCCCGCGCCGCGAAGGCCGGCGCCAGCGCCTCGGCTTCGGCCACGGTATTGTCACGACAGCCGTTGGCGACCACGATCACCTCCGGCGGCAGACCGTTGGCACCGTCGCCGGGCCGCTCCGACCGCAGGATCAGCTCCAGCGTCTCGCCGATGTAGCCCTCTTCGTTATAGGCCGGGATGATGACCGAGATCATGCTGCCCCTCCCGCCGGCAAAAGCCGCTTGCGCGCCAGCCCGATCAGGCGGCGCGGCCGGCGCCGCAGCGCCACATGCCCGTTCAGCGCCTCGGTCAGCCGCGCCTCGGACATCTCGGCATCGATGCAGTTGCGCGGACGCAGGAAGCCATCTTGCCGCGCCTGCCCCCAATCGCTGGTGAACAGCGCCCCGAAGCCCTCGGTGGCGATCCGGCCCGCCACCCGCCGGTCATAAAGCCCGAAGGGCGCCGCCGCCCAGTCGATCGCCTGCCCGGACAGGTCCGCCAACTCGGCCCTCGCGTCGCGAAACTCCTGCTGGCGTCCGGTGGCATCCAGCTGGCGCCAGTCGCGGTGATCGCGCCCATGCAGGCCGATCCGCTGCCCTGCGGCCGCCAGCGCCGTCACCTCTTCGCGCCGCAGCGATCCCGGCTGGTCCAGCCGCCCCGCCAGCAGGAAGAACACCGCTGTGAGACCCCGCGCCTCAAGCTCCGGCAGGGCGATCCCGATATCCGAGGCATTGCCATCGTCGAAGGTGATCAGCGGTGCCGCCGGCCCCATGGCCGCGATCCGGTCGAGAATCGCGCAAAAGCGGTCGCGGCTCAGCCAAAAACGGGCCTCGCCCGGCTCCAGCTGCCGCGCCGGGCTGCCAAGACCGTGGAAAATCAGAACCGTCTGATATGTGTCCGAGGAAAGCGCCAAAAATCAAAGACCGAAAACTGACAGGATTTCGGCGCGATTATGTGTGCATTACCCTAGGTCACAAGAAAAATGTCACCCTTCCGGCGATTTGACCGGCCGCTGTGGCCCCAGCAGCCACAGGCGGCCCCACGCCCGCCTTACCACAGCGGCAACGAGCACGCCCCCGTGTCTCCTGCGGTCAGGCGCCGTAGGGCACCCAGACGGTCTTCTCCTCGCTTGCCTGTTCCAGAAAGGGGCGCAGGTCGGCGTCAAACCAGTCGTGCGCCAGCCCATCGTTGACCCAGGTGCGTTTCAGATTACCGGCCGCCGCCGCCTCGATCTCGGCCGAAAGAGCGGTGGAGGAGAAGCTCCAGACCGCATCCACCCCCAGATGCGCCGCCAGCGGCCCGGCCAGATCGGCATGCGGGCCGGTCAGGATATTGACCACACCGGCCGGCACGTCCGAGGTGTCGAGGATCTGATAGAAATCCGTGGCCGCCAGCGGAAAGGGCTCCGACGCCGCCAGAACCACCCGGTTGCCCAGTGCGATGGCCGGTGCCATCGCCTTGACCAGCCCCAGCAGCGGCGCCTCGTCCGCACAGAGCGCGCCGATGATCCCCACCGGCTCCTTCAGCGCCACCGCCAGGCCGCGCAGCGGCACATTGGCGGTGCGCCCGTCCCATTTGTCGGCCCAGGCGGCGGCAGTGAACAGGTGCTGGATCGCGGCCTCCACCTCTCTTGCGCCATGGCGTTTGCCGGTCATCGCATCAATGCGGTGGGAGAACTCCCCGGCCCGGGCAGAGAGATTCTCGGCGATGTAATAGAGAATCTGCGCCCGCAGGTGACCGGTCGTGCCAGCCCAGCCGGCGGCGCCCTGCGCCGCCTCCACCGCGTTGCGCACATCCTTGCGCCCGGCGATCGGCGCCTGCCCCAGCAGCGCGCCGGCCTTCGACCAGATCGCCTGGGAGTAGCCGCCATCGGGCCGTGCCTGCTTGCCGCCGATATAGAGCTTGGGCGTGCGGTCGACCGGATCGACCGGCCCGCCACGGCCCGCCGGCATCGCCACGACCGGGGCCAGCGGTTTCGCCGTCGCCCGGGGCTGGGTGTAGGCCGCCAGCCCCTCCGATCCGCCTTCCCGGCCAAAGCCGCTTTCGCGCAGCCCCCCGAACGGGGCGGCCGCATCGAACAGGTTGGCGGCATTCACCCAGACCACGCCGGCCACCAGTTTCGGCGCGATGTCCAGCGCCGTACTGATATTCTCGCTCCAGACGGTGGCGGCCAGCCCATAGCGGCTGTTGTTGGCCAGCTGCACCGCTTCCGCCGGCGTGCGGAAGGTGGTGGAGACGAGGACAGGGCCGAAAATCTCCTCCTGCATCAGCGGGTCGGAGGGCGCCAGGCCGGTGATCAGCGTCGGCGGATAGAAACAGCCCGCCGCCGGCAGGTCACAGATGGCGCGATGAGCGGCGCCGGCGCCATTGGCGGCAACCATATCGGCGACACGGGCAAGCTGTTCGGCACTGACCAGCGCCCCGACATCGGTGCATTTGTCCAGCGGATCGCCAACCCGCAGCCGATCCATCCGCGCCCGCAGCTTCACGTGAAACCGGTCCGCGACGGATTCCTGCACCAGCAGACGCGAGCCGGCACAGCAGACCTGCCCCTGGTTGAACCAGATGGCATCCACCAGCCCCTCGACGGCGGAGTCCAAATCCGCGTCCTCGAAGACGATGTAAGGCGACTTGCCGCCCAGCTCCAAAGTCAGCGCCTTGCCTGACCCGGCCGTCGCCACGCGGATCCGGCGCCCCACCTCGGTCGAGCCGGTAAAGGCGATCTTGTCGATGCCCGGATGGGTGACGATCATCTCACCCACCGCCCCGTCGCCGGTGACGATATTGACCACGCCCTTCGGCAGCCCGGCCTGCCGGCAGATATCGGCGAAAAGCATCGCGGTGAGAGTGGTCTGTTCGGCCGGTTTCAGCACCACGGTGTTGCCGGCCGCCAGTGCCGGGGCAACCTTCCACGCCAGCATCAGCAGCGGGAAATTCCAGGGGATGATCTGGCCGCAGACCCCCAGCGCCCGCTGATCGGGCAGCTCGACCTCCATCAACTGGGCCAAGCCCGCGTGATAATAGAAATGCCGCTGCGCCAGCGGCACATCCAGATCGCGGGCCTCGCGGATCGGTTTGCCACTGTCCAGAGTCTCCAGCACCGCGAACAGCCGCGCGTGTTTCTGCAAGAGCCGCGCCAGCGCATACAGATGGCGCGCCCGACCGGACCCGCCCAACCCCTCCCACTTCGGTTGCGCCTTGCGGGCGGCGGCGACGGCGGCGTCGACATCTTCGGCCGTGGCCTGGGTCAGGTGCGCCAGAACCTCCCCCGTCGCGGGATTGATCGCGTCGAAGCTCGCGCCGGGGTCGGTGAACTGGCCGTCGATGAACTGGCCGAAACAATCGCCCTGATCGACCAGCCAGCTCAGCGCCTCGACGGCGCTCTCGGGGGCGGGACCGTATTCCATCGTCTCGAAAATCTCTTTGACGGTCATGGCTTCTTCTCTGCTCAAATACTCAACTGTCCGACGCGCGCCGCGCCCGCCTCAGCCCGCCGCATGGCAATAGCCAGCGGAATAAGCGCCGGTGACATGGTGTTCCAGCTGCCGTTCGATATCCCCCAGAAGCGAGGAGGCGCCGAAGCGAAACAGGTCGGGCTGCAGCCAGCGGTCGCCCAGCTCCTCCTTGATCAGCGACAGATAGACCAGCGCATCCTTGGCCTTGGAAATCCCGCCGGCGGGTTTATAGCCGACGCGGATGCCGGTGCGGTCGTAATAGTCGCGGATCGCCCGGATCATCACCAGCGACACCGGCAGCGTGGCGTTCACCGCCTCCTTGCCGGTGGAGGTCTTGATGAAATCCGCCCCCGCCATCATGCAGACCAGCGAGGCACGAGCGACATTCTTCAGCGTCCCGAGCTCCCCCGTCGCCAGGATCGCCTTCACATGCGCCTCGCCGCAGGCCTCGCGGAACAGCCGCATCTCGTCGTAGAGCGCCTGCCAGTTGCCCTCCAGCACATGGCGGCGGGAAATCACGATGTCGATCTCCTCGGCCCCGGCGGCGACGCTTTCTCCGATCTCGGCCAGCCGCAGCGCGAAGGGCGACAGCCCGGCGGGAAAGCCGGTGGAGACGGCGGCGACCGGGATGCCAGACCCCTTGAGCGCGGCGACGGCGGGCGCCACCATCTCGTGATAAACACAGACCGCGCCGGTATGGAGGCTGTCGAAGCCGAGGGCGGCCAGCAGATCGGCGCGCAACGGCTGGCGCGCCTTGGCGCACAGCCGGCGGACCCGTTCGGCGGTGTCGTCGCCGGCGAGCGTGGTCAGGTCGATGCAGGTGATCGCCTTCAGCAGCCAGGCGGCCTGATAGTCCTTCTTGACGCTGCGGCGCGCCGGCAAGCTGGCGCAGCGGCGTTCGATGGCGGACCGGTTGGCGGTGGCCGCCCGCACCCAGGCCATGTCCAGCGGCAGGCCCGGATTGCGCGGGTCCGAGACCAACGGCAACTGGGTGGTGGCGGCGATCTCTGTGGTGGTCATGGGGCAGGATATCCGGGTCGGTCAGGTCGCGCAGAGGCTCGCATGGGGGCGCCGGCTTGGCAAGCGATGGCAGGCGCCAAAGCGACCCCGGCGGCCCCCGGCACGACGCAGATCAGCGGGTTTCCACACTGGAAGAATCGCCGCCCGTTCGCTACATCTGGGGGCATGGTTACCCCCGACCCCCAGATCAGCGACATTCCCCGCCCGGTCATCCGGCAACTGGACGAGGCGGCGATCAACCGCATCGCCGCCGGCGAGGTTGTCGAACGCCCCGCCTCCGCCGTCAAGGAACTGGTGGAGAACGCCATCGATGCCGGTGCCACCCGGATCGGCATCGAAGTCGCCGACGGTGGCAAGACGCTGATCCGGGCCACCGACAATGGCTGCGGCATCGCCCCGGTCGATCTGCCCTTGGCCATGGCCCGCCATGCCACCTCGAAGATCGACGGCTCGGACCTTCTGAACATCCATACCTTCGGATTTCGCGGCGAGGCGCTGCCCTCGCTCGGCGCGGTCGGGCGGCTGACCATCACCAGCCGGTCCCCGGGGGCGGAGGCCGCCAGCATCCGTGTCGCCGGCGGCCGGATGGAGCCGGTGAAGCCCGCCGCCCTGCGCGCCGGCACGGTGGTCGAACTGCGCGATCTCTTCTTCGCCACCCCGGCCCGCCTGAAATTCATGCGTTCGGATCGTGCCGAATCGCAGGCGATCACCGATATCGTCAAACGGCTGGCGATGGCGGAACCCTCTGTCGGCTTCACCCTGCGCGATGTCTCCGGCGGTGGCGAGGGGCGGGTAACCTTCCGCGCCGATGCGGAAACCGGCGATCTGTTCGATGCGCTCGGCGCCCGGCTGGGGCAGGTGATGGGGCGGGAGTTCGTCGAAAATGCCCTGCCTATCGACGCCACCCGCGACGGCATCCGCCTGTTCGGCTATGCCGCGCTGCCGACCTATTCGCGCGGCGCGGCGGTGGCGCAGTATCTCTTCGTCAATGCCCGGCCGGTGCGCGACAAGATGCTGACCGGCGCGCTCCGCGCGGCCTATTTCGATTTCCTCAGCCGTGACCGGCATCCGGCGGCGGCGCTGTTCATCGATTGCGACCCGACGCTGGTCGACGTCAACGTTCACCCTGCCAAATCCGAGGTGCGGTTTCGCGATCCCGGCGTGCCGCGCGGGCTGATCGTCTCTGCCCTGCGCCATGCGCTGGCCGAGGCCGGGCACCGTGCCTCCTCCACCGTCGCCTCCGCCACGCTGGGAGCGATGCGGCCCGAACCCATGGGAGAGACGCCGCGCGTCTATCAGATGGATCGCCCCTCGCTCGGCGCGCGGATCGCGTCCTATCGGGCACAAAGCCCCGAGGGGATGGTGCCGGCCCCGGCCTATGGCGCTCTGGCGCCCGGCCATGAGCCACCGGCACGGGCAGAGCCCGGTTTCGCCGAATTCTCCACCGCCTACAGCGGCCGGGTGGTCGAAGACAGCGCGCCGCCGCCCGATCAGGCACCGCTGGAGTCCCTGCCCCTCGGCGCCGCGCGCGGCCAGGTGCATGAGAATTACATCATCGCCCAGACCGAACGCGGCATGGTGATCGTCGATCAGCACGCGGCGCATGAACGGCTGGTCTATGAAAAGCTGAAAAAGCAGATGGCGGAAAACGGTGTCGCCGCCCAGGCGTTGCTGATCCCGGAGATCGTCGAACTTTCCGCCGGTGATTGTGCCCGGCTGCTGGAGGTGGCAACGGAGCTGGAACGTTTCGGTCTCGGCATCGAGGCTTTCGGCGGCTCCGCCGTGGCGGTGCGCGAAACCCCGGCGATCCTGGGCGAAGTGAATGCCGAGGCGATGCTGCGCGATATCCTGGATGAGCTGGACGATGATGGCGAAAGCAATCTGGTACAGGCGAAGATCGAGGCGATCCTGTCCCGCGTCGCCTGCCATGGTTCGATCCGCTCCGGCCGCCGCATGCGGGCGGAGGAGATGAACGCGCTGCTGCGGGAGATGGAGGCGACGCCCCATTCCGGCCAGTGCAACCATGGCCGACCCACCTACGTCGAACTCAAGCTGTCGGATATCGAACGGCTGTTCGGCCGGACCTGAGCCGCGCCCCGGGCTTGCTTTTTCCTCTGCGGTGGGTCAACTGGAAGGCAGCGGAACCAAACAAGAACAACGACGAGGCACTCCATGACCGCGGATGAGATTTTCGCCAGGCTACAGGCCCTGCCGCCCGAGCAGGTGTTTGGCTGGGCCGCCGCCGTGCTGGGGCTGATCGCCCTCGTCCTGCTGCTCCGCCTCGCCGGGCTGAGACGGCTGAAACCGGAGCTGGCGGCGATGCGGGCCGATCTGGCCGCAGCCGAGGCCGAAGGCCAGACCCTGCGCGAGGCCCTGGCCGAGACCCGCGCCCAGTCCGCCCGGATTCCCGAGCTGCTGCAATCGCTGGACGACCTGCGCAACCTGCACGGCGACGAACAGCAGCTGCGCATCAGCGCCGAAACCGAATTGCGCACCCTGAAGGCCGAACACGAGGCCCGGCTGGAAGAGCTGCGCGGCATGAAGAAGGAGATGGAGGACCGGTTTTCCACCCTCGCCGCCGGGGTACTGCGGCAGAATTCGGAAAGCTTCCTGAAGCTCGCCTCGGAACGGTTCAAGTCGCATGAGGTGACCGCCAGCGAGGATCTGGAAAAGCGCAAGCTCGCCATCGAAAATCTGGTCAAGCCGCTGAACGAACGGCTGACCGTCTTCGATACCCGCATCAAGGAGATCGAGAAGGCCCGGGGCGAAGCCTATGGCGCGATCCAGCAGCAGGTGCGCCTGCTGGCAGAGGGGCAGCAGGCGCTGGGGACCGAGACGCGCAAACTGGTGCAGGCGCTGCGCGCGCCCAAGACCCGCGGCCGCTGGGGCGAGATGCAGCTGCGGCAGGTGTTCGACATGGCCGGCATGGCCGAGCACGTCGATTACACGCTGGAACACCATATGCAGACCGACGACGGTGCCCGACGCCCCGACGCCATCGTCCAGATCCCCGGCGGCAAGAGCATCGTCGTCGATGCCAAGACCCCGCTGGAGGCCTATCTGGACGCGCTGGAAAGCGAGACGCCGGAGCTGCAGCAAAGCAATCTGGCCCGCCATGCCCGGCATGTCCGCGACCATGTGAAACTGCTGTCGTCCAAGGCCTATCAGGACCAGATCCCGACGACGCCGGATTTCGTGGTGATGTTCATCCCCGGCGAAACCTTCGTCGCCGCCGCGGTGGAGAGCGACCCAGAGCTGATCGAATTCGCCTTTGAGCGCAAGGTGCTGATCGCCACCCCCACGACTCTTATGGCGCTGGTCAAGGCGATCGCCTACGGTTGGCAACAGGAGAAGATGGCGGAAAATGCGCTGGAGGTGCAGAAGGTGGCCAAGGATCTCTATGACCGGCTGAACACCTTCGGCAGCCATCTGGATGCGGTCGGCAAGGCGCTGAACCGCTCCGTCGATCATTACAACAAGGCCGTCGGCTCGCTGGAGACGCGGGTGCTGCCCTCGGCCCGCAAGTTCGAGGCGATGGGCGTGGTCACCCAGGGCTCCGAGATCGAGAGCCCGACGCTGGTGGAAAGCCAGACCCGCAGCCTGTCCTCGCTGCCCGAGCGCGGCGCGGATCAGGGCTGAGGCGCGCCGCTCGCATGGCCCTGCCGCAGGAGACGATCCAGCTGTTCCGCCAGGCCGAGCTGCGGGCGGAGGCGCTGGTCGGGGTGCTGAGGATGCTGGCGGCGGCGGCGCTGGCGCTGTCCTTCGCGCTGGCCGTCGCCGACCGCCCTGTGCCCGACACCGCCTCTGCGGCGGTGCTGAGCCGCCAGTGGCTCTATGCCTTCGGCATGATGGGCGCCTATTTCGCCCTGGGGGCGCTGTCCTGGCTCGGCTACCGCAGGGGCTGGCTGAAGATCTGGATGGTCTGGCCGGCGGCGACGGCGGATTGCCTGTTCTTTCTGGTCGGGGTCTGGGTCGGGATGGTCAACACCCACCTGCCCGGCAGCCATACCTTTGTCTTCCCCTCGGTCTGGCTGGCACCGGTGGTACTGTCCTTCGGGGTGCTGCGCTTCAACCCCGGCATTCAGGCCTATATCGCGATCCTCACCGTCGCTGGGCTGCTGCTGCTGATCAGCGTGCCCGCCGGGCCCGGGTTCGAGCCGCGCGCCGGCGCCGCGGCGGTGTTCCTGTCGTTTCCGCCCAACGTGATGCGCGTGGCGATGCTGGCGCTGGCCTGCGTCGTACTGGTGCTGGCCGGCGTGCGCACCCGCTGGCTGCTGCTGCGGTCGCTGACCGAGGCGCAGAAGGCGCTGAACCTCACCCGCTACCTGCCGGCGCAGCTGGCCCCCCGGCTGGCCGCCGGCGGGCTCGACGATCTGCGCCGCGGCCGCTGGCACGAGGCGGCGGTGCTGTTCATCGACCTGCGCGGCTTCACCGGGCTCAGCCAGAACATGACCGCCGCCGAGCTGGCCGATTTCGCCACCGAATACCGCCGCCGGGTGGCGATCGTGGCGACCGAAACCAATGGCATTCTCGACAAGTTCATGGGCGATGCGGCAATGATCGTCTTCGAGGACAGCGGCACTCCGCAGAAGGCAGCCCGGGCCTGCCTGGATTGCGCCTTCGGCCTGCAGCAACAGATCGCCGATTGGTCGGCGGCCCGTCAGGCGCAGGGGCTGGCGCCGCTGGCCGCCGGCGTCGGGGCCCATTGGGGCGCGGTCTTCAGCGGCGTGGTCGGCCCCGGCGAACGGCTGGAATACTCCATCTTCGGCGACACGGTGAACACCGCCGCGCGTCTGGAGGAGGAGACAAAACGCCTGGCAGCCGCTATCGTGGTGTCCTGCGACCTGCTGCATGCGGCCGGACAGGACCCCGGGGCGCCGCCCTGGGACATCGCCGCGGAAACCGCCCTGCGCGGCCGCGCAGGCGCGCTGCAGCTGCGCGGGTTGCGCCTGCCGCCGGAGGCCGGCCCGCCGGGGCTGGCGCCGGTCGGGAATTCCCGCTAAGCCGCGACAGGCCGCGCGGTTTGCGCAGGATCAACCACGCCGCGCCCCGGATCGCTATGCTGGTGCCCGAGGCTGCGAACAGGAGGACGAACAGATGGAGATTTCCCCCCGCAAGGTCGCGCAGGTCGCCGTGATGGCCCGCGAGATCGACCGTGCCGAAGGTGAGATGCGCGCCTTCATCGACCGGATGAGCGAGGACGAACAGGCAGAGCTGGTGGCGATCATGTGGATCGGCCGCGAGAGCTTTTTCGCCGAGGATTTCGAGGAAGCGGTCGAGACCGCCAAGCAGGAAGCCTCGACCCCCTGTTCGGATTACCTGATCGGCACCCCGCATCTGGCCGACCACCTGGAAAACGGGCTCGACGCGCTCGGCATCTCGGCCGAGGACGAGGAAAACGACCTGATGTGATGGCGCCGGCCCCCGTCGGGGCCCGGCTGACGCGCCTGCGGCGCGTGCCTTCGGCGAGAGTATTTTCGCAGAGAAGAAGCTAGGAGGCGCCCGGCCGCAGAGCTTGGCGCGCCGCGCAGGAGGGGCCCCGAAGGGCCCCTTTGCAGCATCGGATCAGGCGGTCTGATCGACGATTTCGAGGTGCTGGACCAGCGTGCCGATCTCGGCCATCCAGTCGCCGATCAGCGCCGGCGCCGAGGGCGCCGCATGCACGCCCGGTTCGATCCGGCCGGCCAGCACCGCCTCGACCGCCAGCGCCACGGTGATGGAGACCAGCCGCGCCATCGCGGTGCCGCGCTCATCCCCCCAGGCATCCATCACATAGGTCTTGTGCCAGACCTCCAGGCCATCCTTCTCGGCATTCAGATCGACGCAGAGGATCACCCGGTCGGGTTCGCCCTCGTCATAGGCGTTCTCGTCCCAGAACTGATCCGACATCTCTTTCAGCCGGGCATCGCCCTCGGGGCCGGTCAGCGTCTCGACCTCCTTGAAGACATCGGCCCAGGCCTCGGCCCAGCCGCCGAGCCGCAGGGTGCCGCGGACGAAATCCTTCACCGGCCAGGCGGGATCGAAGCCGTATTCGGCCATGAAGGGCAGGCTGTCGCGGTTGGGATAAACCTCGAAATCCTCGACCTCGGGCAGCGGCGCGGTATAGGTCGAGATCGCGTCCCAGGGGCGATCGACCTTCAGTTCCGCGTAATCCTTCAGCGACCGCGACGGCGAGCGCAGCGCCTTCAGCACCCCGAGCGGCGACCAGGAGAACTTGTAACGGAAGTCATTGGGGATCTTCGGCACCCCGCCGCAATAGGACAGGAAACTGAGGTGATTGGCCGGGTCGAAGGCGTCGGAGGCGCGATAATCGGCCATCAGCGCATGGGCCATCAGATGGTCAATGCCGGGGTCGAGGCCGACCTCGTTCACCAGCACCACGCCGGCAGCCTTGGCGCTGTCGTCCAGCGCCCGCATCTCCGGCGCGATATAGGAGGAGGAGACGAAATTCGCGCCCTTCGAGATCGCCAGTTCCGCCAACGGCACATGCCAGTCGCCGGGCAGCATGGAGACGACGATATCGCCTTTCTCCAGCACCGCGCCCAGAGTGTCGATGTCGAAGGCGCGGATGTCATCGGTCAGATCGCCGACCGCCTCGCGCGCCTTCTCCACCGTCCGGTTCCAGACGGTGACGGTCTTGCCGCCTTCGATCAGCCTGCGCAGGCCGGGAATGGCCGAGAGGCCTGTGCCGCACCAATGGATCGTCATGGGTCGTTCCCCTTTCGTCGTATGTCGGTTGCGCCCGCCGCAGCGGGCCGGTTGAGGGCCGGTGAAGGCCGGTCGCAGGCCCGGATCAGCCCGCCACGTGCTGTTTAAAGATCGCCTCGGCCCGGCCCCAGACCCCGGAGGCGAGATCGTCCAACGTCAGAAGCGACGCCAGCAGCTGGGCGGCGTAGTCTTCCGAGCTTTCCGCCGGCAGCATCGAGGGCAGGTTGTCGATCGCCATCACGTCCAGCACCGGCGCCTCGGCCACGCGCAGCACCGGTGCCGCCCAGGTGGTGGCGCGGTCATAGACCGGCACCGGGTTGTAATCGCTGTCCGGATCGCAGGCGACATCGCCGATGGCGGTCAGCCTGCGGTCGGCGGTCAGCGCCGATTTCGGGACGAAGACCGGGGTGCCCGGGCGGGCGAAGATGCAGTTCAGAAACAGCTCGTGATCGAGGATCTCGGGGAAAGGGCCGCCGCTGGCGGTCTCTGCCATGTCCCATTTGGTCACCGCGACGCCCATCGCCTCGCAGAGATCCGCCGCGCCGGTGCCGACGCGGCCGAGCGCCCCGATCACGATGGCGCGCGGACGATCCCGCTGCAGCGCGTCGAGCTCGGCGCCGAGCTCGGCCAGCAGCGCCTCCTTGCCGGCATAGACGCCGACCGGGCCGCAGATGCCGCCGCGCTGCTGTGCCGCCCAGGCCTTCAGCGTGACGGCAGCGCCGGCGTAGCCCGCCCAATAGCCGAAGGCGGCGACCCGGCGCCCGGTGTCATCCACCAGATATTCCAGATCGTAGAGCGTGCCGCCACCATCGCGGAACCGCCGCAACAGCGCCTTGCCGGAGTGCTGCCCCTTGAAGGCGTGACCGAACATGATGTGGCGATGCGGCAGGGGGGTGCTGTCGTCGGGCAGCTCCTTCAGCCCGAAGATGATCGCATCGCGCGGTGCCTCGGGCCAGGCGTTCTCTGCCGCGATGGCGCAGCCGGCCTCGCGGTAGCCGTCGATCGGGATCGCCCGGACCGAGCTCTCCTCGACCGTGACCTGAATGCCCCGGGCGATCAGCGCCGCCGCGCCCTCGGGGGTCAGACCCACGCGCTCCTCGTTCGGGCGCTGTTCTGCACGGACCCAGAGATGCGTCATCGCCGGTCTCCTTTCTGCTTACATATGGGTTTGCGCGAATTGCCGCTCCGGCGTCTCCAGATGCGGCACCGCGTTGAACAACACCGGGCTCAGCCGGTTGCCGATGGGGAACAGCCGGTGCATCGAGGTGTTCATGATCGCCAGCGCCATCTGCGACATCGCCGGGATGTCGAGCCCGAGAAACTGCCGCATCACCATCGAGATCAGCCCGCCGGAGGTGACAACCAGAGCCGGGCCCGGGCCTTCGGCGATATCGGCGATCGCCGCGCGCACCCGGGTTTCGAATTCGGCGAAACTCTCGGGCACGTCGTCCAGCTCATCGCGCTGCCAAGCGCCGAAGACCTTTGGCATGTGCTCGGCGAAACTGTCGCGTTCCTTCGGGATCGGGATACCGTGCTGCTGCTCCAGCAGCTGCGCCATGGTGAAATACTGCAGCTCGTTCAGGCGCGGATCGACGACGATCCCATCGCCCAGCCCCATCGAGGCCGCGGTCTCCAGATGCCGGGTGAGCGACCCGCAATAGACCCGCCCCTGCACCGTGCCAGAGGCCCGCAGGTGATCGCCCAGCCAGGCGGCCTGCTGATGGCCCAGCGGGCTCAGTTTGTCGTATTCGGCCTCGTCCCGGGCCTCGGTATTGGCCTGGCCGTGACGGATCAGGGTAATCTGGGACATCACTCGCTCCTACTTTGCGCCCGTCTTATGCGAGCCGCGCAGAAGGGGGAAGAGGCAGCGCCTCTGACGTGCCGTTTCTGCATCGCCCCGGCCGGCGCCCGCCCAAATCTTCCCGGCCGCCCCCGGCCGCGCCGGTCAGCTCCACCGCACATCGCCCAGAAAGATGTACCCGGCACCGTAGATCGTCTTGATCAGCCGCGGGTTCTTGGGGTCCTCGCGCAGCTTGGTGCGCAGCCGGGAAATCCGCACGTCCATCGCCCGATCGAAGCTTTCGCCCGCCGCACCACCCAGTGCGTCCTGCATCTGGGCGCGGCTGATCAACCGCTTGGGGCTTTCCAGAAACAGCCGCAGCACCTCGCCCTCGGCATGGGAAAACGGGGTTTCCGCACCGTCTTCGTCCTCCAGCGCATAGCGGTCGAAATGCGCGGTCCAGCCGTTGAACTCCGCCCTCTGGCCGGACTGGGGCGCCGCCGCCCCGCCGCGCAGCCGGGCACGGATACGGGCCACCACCTCGGCCGGGTCGAAGGGTTTGGTGATGTAGTCGTCCGCCCCCAGTTCCAGCCCGGTAACCCGGTCCTGAACCTGTGCCCGGCCGGAGATGATGATCACCTTGGCGCCGCGTTCCAGTGCCAGCCGGTGCACCAGCGCCAGCCCGTCGGTGTCGGGCAGCGACAGGTCGACCAGGCAGACATCGGGGGTAACCCGATTCAGCGCCGCCTCGAACTCCCTCGCACGGGCGAAACACTGGGTGCGAAAGCCGGCCTCCTCCAGCGCCTCGGTCAGGATGCCGCGAATCTCAGGCTCGTCGTCCAGGATGGTCACCAGGGGTGCGCTCATGCGGCGACCTCCCCGCGGCCCAGCAGGGTGGCGAGCTCGGCCCGCGTGAAGGGTTTCTGCAGCACCGGCGCCCGCGCCTGCGCCGCCCGGTAAAGCGGATCGGAGGCCGGCAGCGAGGTCATCAGCACGCAAGCCAACCGACTGTCGCCGATCCGGTCCAGCAGATCGAGCCCGGTCGCCGCCCCCTGCAGCCGGATGTCGGAGACCACCAGCCGGATATCCTCCAGATCGGCCAGCAGGGCGCAGGCCTCGTCGACCGAGCTGGCCTCGATCACCGAATGCCCGAGCTCGACCAGCATATCGCGCACCGCGGCGCGCAGATCGACGCGATCCTCGACCAGCAGCGCCAACCCGCCCGCCGCCGCCGGCGCGGCGCGATAGGGCAGCCGAAGTGTCACGCAGGCGCCCGAGGCGGTGTTGCCCAGCTGCAGGTCGCCGCCGGTCAGCTTGACCATGTCGTAGACCATCGGCAGCCCCAGGCCCGAGCCCTCTTCTCCCTTGGTGGTAAAGAAGGGATCGAGCGCCTTTTCCAGCGCCTCGGGCGAAAACCCCGGGCCGGTGTCGCTGACCGCGATCTCGATCCAGATATTCCCGACCGCATGGGCACTGACGGTGATCTGGCCGGACGAACCGCAGGCATCGCGGGCGTTTAGCACCAGATTGAGCAGCGCATCTTGCAGCATCCCGGGATCGAGCATCAGCAGCTCGTCAGGGCTGTGATCGAGAAGGCTCATGCCCACTCCCTGCGGCAGGCTCGGCGTGGCCAGCAACCGCAGATCGGCCAGCAGCCCATGCAGGTCGGTGGCCTGCGGCATCAGCGGCCGCTTGCCGGTCATATCGGCGATCCGGTCCAGCAGACGGCCGCCGCGCCGCGCGGTTGTCCGGGTGGCGGCAACCAGTTCCTGCGCCTCCGCCGGCAGATCCATCCGCGCCAGTTTGCCCTGCATCCCGAGGATGATGGTCAGCAGATTCGAGAAATCATGCGCCAGACCGGAGGTCATCTGCGCCGCCAGCGCCCGCCGCCGGGTCTGTTGCAGGGCCACCCGCGCCTGGGTCTCCTCGGTCACATCCATCGACAGGATATAAACGCCGCCCTGCCCGTCCGGGGTAAAGGCGGCGCGGATGCGGCGGGAATCGTGATCCTCGGTGAATTCGAACACCGAGCTGCGCCCGCCGTAGGCGGCCCGCAGATGCGGTTCGATCCGGGCATAGCTGTGCGGCCCGAGCGCCTCGGAAATCGCCATGCCGGTGATCTCCGACGGCCGCCCCGGCAGAACCGCGCTCAGCCGGCGGTTGGAATAGAGATAGCGGCCCGAACGATCGACATGAGCGATATGGGCCGGCATCATCTCTGCCGTCATCCGGGTGCGCGCCTCCATCGCGGTCAGCTGGCGCTTGGCCTCCTCCAGCGCGGTGATGGTGGCGGCGAGCTCGCGGTTGGCGGCCGACAGCTCCTCCGCATGCGCGATCAGTTGATCGGACAGTTCCTCCGACCGCAGCCGCAACAGATCCTCCGACCGTTTGGCGCGGGTGATATCGGTATAGACCGTCACCCAGCCGCCCTCGGGCAGCGGCGATCCCTCGACCGAGATGGTGCGCCCGTTGGCGCGGGTGCGCTCCATGTAATGCGGCTCGAAGGCACGAGCCTGCTGCACCTTGCGGGCGACGAAGGCCTCGATCTCGCCGACCTCGCCATATTCGCCGGTGCTGGCCAGATGCCGGATGGTCTCGTCGAAGCGCGCGCCGGGAGTGGCCAGCCGGTCGGGCAGATCGAACATCTCGCGAAACCGGCGATTGGACACGGCAAGCCGCAGGTCACGGTCATAGATCGACAGCGCCTGGGCGATCAGATTGAGCCCGGCGTCGGTCATTTCGCGGATCTGCTGCTGGTTGTCCTCCACGGCGTCTCCTCCTCTCCCCGCGCTATGGCTAGCATCCGTCGGCGGATTTCGCAAAGGGCCGGCGGGGGCTCCGCACAGCCTGTAACAATTCGTAAGGATTGCGCAATGATCAGGAAAAAGTTGACCGACTGAATGGCGCCTGTCCTAATCGGACCGGACCCGTTGGGAGGCGGGTCCCAGCCGGCCGGTGCGCCGGACAGGGAGGAGAACTGAAATTGGCACAGACGCAGTCTGGCGCCGAGCGGCTTTTGTCGCTTCCGGCGCTGCTACATCGTAATGCCACCCAATTTGGGACGGCGCCCGCCTATCGGGAAAAGGAATTCGGCATCTGGCAGAGCTGGAGCTGGGCCGAGACCGAAAAGGAGATCGAGGCGCTTGCGCTCGGGCTGATCAACCTCGGGGTCAACGAGGGGGATTTCATCGCCATTATCGGCCGCAACCGGCCCTATCTCTACTGGTCGATGGTCGCGGCACAGGCGGTGGGGGCGATCCCCGTCCCGCTCTACCAGGATGCGGTGGCCGAGGAGATGGCCTATGTGCTGGGCCACTGTGGCGCCCGCTTCGTCATCGCCGGCGATCAGGAACAGGTCGACAAGGTGATCGAGGTGCAGGACCAGCTGCACCAGTTCGAACATCTGATCTATCTCGATCCGCGCGGCATGCGGAAATACGAGCATGCGCACCTGCACCAGTATTCCCACGTGCAGGATCAGGGCCGCGCCGCCCATGACGAATTGATCGGCGAGCTGAAACGGCGCCAGGCCAAGCTGGACTACGACAGCACCTGCGTGATGCTCTACACCTCCGGCACCACCGGCAAACCCAAGGGCGTGGTGCTGTCGAACCGCAACGTGATCGAGAGCGCCAGGAACGCCTCGGGCTTCGACCACCTGCGCCAGAACGAGGACATCCTGTCCTATCTGCCGATGGCCTGGGTGGGCGATTTCATCTTTTCGGTGGGCCAGGCCTATTGGTGCGGCTTCTGCGTGAACTGCCCCGAAAGCGCCGACACCATGATGACCGACCTGCGCGAGATCGGCCCCACCTATTTCTTCGCGCCGCCGCGGGTGTTCGAAACCCAGCTGACAAACGTGATGATCCGGATGGAGGATGCCGGCCGGCTGAAGCGCAGCATGTTCCACCACTATCTGGCCCACGCCAAGAAGGTGGGCGGGCGCATTCTGGACGGCAAGCCGGTCGGGCTCTGGGACCGGATCAAATACGCCATCGGCAACGCGCTGGTCTACGGCCCGCTGAAGGACACGCTGGGGCTGGGCCGGGTGCGGGTGGGCTATACCGCCGGCGAGGCGATCGGGCCGGAAATCTTCGAATTCTACCGCTCGCTCGGCATCAACCTGAAACAGCTCTACGGCCAGACCGAGGCGACAGTGTTCATCACCGTCCAGCCCGATGGCGAGGTGCGCGCCGATACCGTCGGCGTGCCGGCCCCGGATGTGGAGATCCGCATCGATGAAAGCGGCGAGATCTTCTACCGCTCGCCCGGGACCTTCGTGGAGTATTACAAGAACCCCGAAAGCACCGCCTCGACCAAGGACGCCGAGGGCTGGGTGGCAACGGGCGACGCCGGCTTCTTCGAGGAATCGAGCGGCCATCTGCGCATCATCGACCGCGCCAAGGACGTGGGCAAACTGTCCACCGGGGCAATGTTCGCGCCGAAATATGTCGAGAACAAGCTGAAGTTCTACCCCGACATCCTGGAGGCGGTGCTGTTCGGCAACGGCCGCGATCACTGTGTCGCCTTCATCAACATCGACCTGACGGCGGTGGGCAACTGGGCCGAGCGGAACAACATCGCCTATGCCTCCTATCAGGAGCTGGCGGGACATCCGAAGGTGCTGGCCTCGATCCAGAGCCATGTCGAGGCGGTGAACCGGTCGGTCGCCGAGGACGAGATGCTCTCGGGCTGCCAGGTCCACCGCTTCGTCGTGCTGCACAAGGAGCTGGATGCCGACGATGGCGAGATGACCCGCACCCGCAAGGTACGCCGCCGCATCGTCGAGGAGAAATACGCCGATATCATCACCGCGCTCTACGACGGCTCCGCCTCGGTCTCGACCCGCACGGAGGTGACCTACGAGGACGGTCGCAAGGGCTATATCAGCGCCACGCTGGAAATCCGCGATGCCGCGGTGGTGCCGGTGGCCCCGCATCAGGTGGCGGCAGAATGACGGCCCCGGGGAACCGCGTCGCGGACGGGACCGCCTCCGGCGGGAGTATTTGGGCAGAGAAGAAGGAGGGGGCGCATGCTTGATCAGGCCGAAGGCTATATCACCGACGACGGCCGCAAGATCGGCGGCGTGGTGATGGAGATGAAGAACATCACCCTGCGGTTCGGCGGCGTGGTGGCGATCAAGGACATCTCCTTCGACATCCGCGAAGGCGAAATCCGCGCCATCATCGGGCCCAACGGGGCCGGCAAATCCTCGATGCTGAACGTGATCTCGGGGTTCTACGTGCCCTCCGAGGGGGAAGTCTGGTTCCGCGGCGAGAAGCGGCCGCCGATGCGCCCCTATGAGATCGCCCGCCAGGGCATCGCCCGCACCTTCCAGAACATCGCGCTGTTCGAAGGCATGAGCGTGCTGGACAACGTGATGACCGGGCGGCTGACGCAGATGAAGTCCGGGCTGTTTTCCCAGGCGCTGTGGAAGGGCAAGGCCGAGGCAGAGGAGATCGCCAACCGCGAAATCGTGGAACAGGTGATCGACTTCCTGGAGATCCAGCACATCCGCAAGACGCCGGTGGCGCGGCTGCCCTACGGGCTGAAGAAGCGGGTCGAGCTGGCGCGCGCGCTGGCGGCGCAGCCGAAGCTTCTGCTGCTGGACGAGCCGATGGCGGGGATGAACGTCGAGGAGAAGGAGGACATGTGCCGCTTCATCCTCGATGTGAACGACGAATTCGGCACCACCATCGCGCTGATCGAACACGACATGGGCGTGGTCATGGATCTGTCCGACCGGGTGGTGGTGATGGATTACGGCAAGAAGATCGGCGACGGCCCGCCCGACGAGGTGCGCAACAACCCCGATGTCATCGACGCCTATCTGGGGGTCGCACATGACTGATCGTCGGGGGGACACGCCAGGAAAATTCGGATTTTCCTGGAAAAATTCGTGGAAGAATTTTGCAGGAGGCGCGGGACATGCCTGATCAACTACTCTTCGCCATGGAGGTCACCCTGAACGGGTTGATGGCCGGCGTTCTCTATGCCCTGGTCGCCCTGGGCTTCGTGCTGATCTACAAGGCCAGCGGCATCTTCAACTATGCCCAGGGGGTGATGGCGCTGTTCGCGGCGATGACCCTGGTGGGGATCATGGACGGCCAGGTGCCGTTTTCGCATCTGATCAACGCCATCTTCGGCACCGATGTGCATCACTTCGGCTGGCATCTGCCGGGGCTGCTGGCGATCCTTCTGACCATGGTGGTGATGGCGGTCCTGGCCTGGGGGGTGCAGCAATTCGTCATGCGCCACCTGATCGGGCAGGAGCCGATCATCCTGTTCATGGCGACCATCGGGCTGGCCTATTTCCTCGAAGGCGTCGCCGACCTGATGTGGGGCTCGGAAATCCGCAAGCTGGATGTCGGGCTGCCGCAGGGCATCAACGAGACGATCGACGGCGTCACCTATGACATGTTCGGCTACGGGTTCTTCATCGACAATCTCGACATCGTCGCCACCGTGATCGCGGCGCTGCTGGTGATCGCGCTGGTGATCTTCAGCCAGTACACCAAGCAGGGCCGCGCCATGCGCGCGGTGGCCGACGATCACCAGGCGGCGCTGTCGGTGGGGATTTCGCTGAACTTCATCTGGGTGATGGTCTGGTCGGTGGCAGGCTTCGTGGCGCTGGTCGCGGGCATCATGTGGGGCACCAAGTCCGGCGTGCAGTTCTCGCTGTCGCTGATCGCGCTGAAGGCGCTGCCGGTGCTGATGCTGGGCGGCTTCACCTCGATCCCCGGTGCCATCGTCGGCGGGCTGATCATCGGGGTGGGCGAGAAGCTCTTCGACTTCCTGTTCGGCCCGATGCTGGGCGGCGCCACCGAGAACTGGTTCGCCTATGTGCTGGCGCTGCTGTTCCTGGTGTTCCGGCCGCAGGGGCTGTTCGGCGACCGCATCATCGAGAGGGTGTGAGCCGATGCGAAAGCTGATTGCCATCATCAACGTGATCGCCTGGTCGGGGTTCTGGGCCTTCGGCTATATCGCGATCACCACCCGCGAGCTGACCGCGGCGCAGATGACGACCGCCGCCATCATCGCCTGTCTCGGGTTCCTGACCGGGGTGCTCGCCTATCTCAAACTCTGCCGCGGGGCGGTCGACAGCGGCATCGAGCCGCGTCGCCAGCTTGACCCGGCCACCCGCGCGCGGGCGCAGGCCGACCATCCAGCCGATTACAAGGCCGACTATCAGGGGAGCGTCTAATCGTGTTCTATCGTGAAGCCGGGGATTTCAAGACTTCTTATCTGCAGGACGGCCAGACCTTTCCGATCCGTTTCGACCGCTACCGCTATTACGCGGTGCTGGCCTTCGGATTTCTGGTGGTGCCCTTCATCATCAACGACTACTGGGCCAATGCCATCCTGCTGCCGTTCCTGATCTATGCGATCGCCGCCGTCGGGCTGAACATCCTGACCGGCTATTGCGGGCAGGTGTCGCTGGGCACTGGCGGGTTCATGGCGGTGGGGGCCTATGCCTGCTACAAGCTGATGACCGCCTTCCCCGAGGTGAGCATGTTCATCCATGTGATCCTGGCCGGCGGCGTCACCGCGCTGGTGGGGGTGCTGTTCGGGCTGCCCAGCCTCAGGATCAAGGGGTTCTACCTCGCCGTGGCGACGCTGGCGGCGCAGTTCTTCCTGGTCTGGCTGTTCAACCGGGTGCCGTGGTTCTACAACTACTCCGCCTCGGGCCAGATCAGCGCGCCGGAGCGCGATGTCTTCGGCATCATCCTGACCGGCCCGAACGCACCGGCCTGGGCCACCTACCTGTTCTGCCTGATCTTCCTGACGCTGGCCGGGCTGATCGCGCGCAACCTGACGCGCGGCACCGTCGGCCGGTCCTGGATGGCGATCCGCGACATGGACATCGCCGCCGAGATCATCGGGGTGAACCCGCTGAAGGCGAAGATGACGGCCTTCGCGGTCAGCTCCTTCTTCGTCGGCATCTCCGGGGCGCTGTTCTTCTCGATCTACCTCGGCGCGGTCGAGGTCGGCGAAGCCTTCGGCATCCAGAAGAGCTTTCTGGTGCTGTTCATGGTGATCATCGGCGGGCTGGGGTCGATCTTCGGCTCCTTCGCCGGGGCGGCCTTCCTGGTGGTGCTGCCGGTGGTGCTGAAACTGCTGGGCGTCGACCTGCTGGGCTGGCCCACCGATATCGTGGCGCATTTCCAGCTGGTGATCGTCGGCGCGCTGATCATCGTCTTCCTGGTGCTGGAGCCGCATGGCATCGCCCAGCTCTGGAGGGTGGTGAAGGAAAAACTGAGACTCTGGCCTTTCCCGCACTGACGCGGGGCAGGCACCGGGCGGCAGGGAGGATGCCGCCCGCAACCGACATCGGACGATACCAAGGGAGGAATGACCCGATGAAGAAGAAACTGACTGCGCTGGCGTTGGGCGCCATGCTGGCTGCCGGACCGGCGATGGCCGAACTGGTGGTTCCCTCGCTCAGCTACCGGACCGGCCCCTATGCGGCGAATGGCATTCCTTTCGCCGACGGCTACGCGGATTACTTCACCCTGCTGAACGAACGCGATGGCGGAATCGGCGGCGAGATGATCAAGATCGTCGAATGCGAGACCGGCTATAACACCGAAAAAGGCGTCGAGTGCTACGAGGGCACCAAGGGCGACAGCCCGATGGTCTATGAACCGCTGTCGACCGGCATCACCTATCAGCTGATCCCCAAGGTCACCGCCGACGGCATCCCGATGCACACGCTGGGCTATGGCCGCACCTCGGCCAAGAATGGCGCTGTCTTCCGCAACATCTTCAACTACCCGGCCAACTACTGGGACGGCGCCAGCGTGGCGATCAAGCATATCCTCGATCAGGAAGGCGGCGATCTGAAGGGCAAGAAGATCGCGCTGGTCTATCACAACTCCGCCTACGGCAAGGAGCCGATCCGCACGCTCGAAGAGCTGGCCAAGAAGCACGGCTATGAGCTGAGCCTGCTGCCGGTCGACCATCCCGGTCAGGAACAGAAGAGCCAGTGGCTGCAAATCCGCCGCGAACGTCCCGATTACGTGATCATGTGGGGCTGGGGCGTGATGAACCAGGTCGCCATCCAGGAGGCCGTGAACATCCGCTTCCCGATGGATCATTTCATCGGCATCTGGTGGTCGGGCTCGGAGAACGACGTGCTGCCGGCCGGCGACAAGGCCGATGGCTACAAGGCGCTGACCTTCCACAACCTGGGCTCGGATTACCCGATCTATGACGACCTGAAGAAATACGTCGTCGAGGGCGGCAAGGCCGCCGGCGCCGGCGACCAGCTGGGCACCGCCCTCTACAACCGCGGCATGTATGCCGCGATGCTGGCGGCAGAGGCGATCAAGACCGCGCAGGGCCTGGCCGGCACCTCGGCGATCACCCCCGCACAGATGCGCGACGGCATGGAAGCGCTGGAGATCACCGAAGAGAAGATGGCCGGCCTCGGCCTGCCGAACTTCGGCCCGGCCTTCAAGGTGAGCTGCGAGAACCACGGCGGCGACGGCTATGCCGCGGTGGCGCAATGGGACGCCAAGGCCGGCAGCTGGTCGCTGATCACCGACTACATGCAGTCCGATCAGGAGGTTCTGGCACCGCTGGTCGAGGCCGACTCGATGGCCTACGCCAAGGAAAACGGCATCACCCCGGGCTGTAACTGAGCCCCGGACCGATCCTGAGGGCGGCGGTCCGCTGCCGCCCTCCCCCAATATGTTTCCTCCGCCCGCGAGACCCGCGGCAGATGCAGAGAAGGACCGCCAGATGCTGGACGCCGGACAGACCAGGGAGACCCTGCTCGAGGTCAACAATATCGAGGTCATCTACAACCACGTCATCCTTGTTCTGAAGGGGGTGAGCCTGACCGTCCCCAAGGGCGGCATCACCGCGCTGCTTGGCGGCAACGGCGCCGGCAAGACCACCACGCTCAAGGCGATCTCGAACCTGCTGCAGTCCGAACGCGGCGAGGTCACCAAGGGATCGATCCGTTACCGCGGCGAGCCGGTGCAGGAAGCCAACCCCGCGGAGCTGGTGCGCAAGGGCGTGATCCAGGTGATGGAGGGGCGGCACTGCTTCGAACACCTGACGGTCGAGGAAAACCTGCTGACCGGCTATTACACCCGCAAGCAGGGCAAGGCCGAGATGATGCGTGATCTCGACATGGTCTACACATATTTCCCGCGCCTGAAGGAACGCCGCCGCAGCCAGGCCGGCTACACCTCGGGCGGCGAACAGCAAATGGTGGCGATCGGCCGGGCGCTGATGTCGCGACCCGAAACCATCCTGCTGGACGAACCCTCGATGGGCCTGGCGCCGCAGCTGGTGGAGCAGATCTTCGAGATCGTGAAGGATCTGAACGAGAAGGAGGGGCTGACCTTCCTGCTGGCCGAACAGAACACCAATGTCGCACTGCGCTACGCCCATTACGGCTATATCCTCGAATCCGGCCGCGTGGTGATGGACGGCCCTGCCCGGGAGCTGCGCGAGAACCCCGATGTGAAGGAATTCTACCTCGGCGTCTCGGACGAGGGCCGCAAGAGCTTCCGCGACGTGCGCAGCTATCGCCGCCGCAAGCGCTGGCTGAGCTGAGGCGCAGGGGCGCCCGCATCCGCGACTCATGGGCAGCAAGGACAAGGACCAGAAGTGATGACCGCCTATTTCGACGATCTGGAAACCCGCAGCGCCGATGCGCGCGCGGCGGCGCAGCTGGAGGCGCTGAACGCCAATCTCGCCCGCAACGGCCTGCCGCCGCTGGCCGATCTGGCCGACCTGGCGGCGCTGCCGGTATTGCGGAAATCCGACCTCAGCGCCCGGCAAAAGGCCGAACCGCCCTTTGGCGGGCTGCCGGTCAGCAACGTCGCGCATATCTTCCAGTCGCCGGGGCCGATCTATGAACCCGGCGGGGTCAGCCGCGACTGGTGGCGGATGGGCCGATTCCTGCATGCCGCCGGCATCGGTCAGGGCGATATCGTGCAGAACTGCTTCGGCTATCACCTGACGCCCGCCGGCATGATCTTCGAAAACGGCGCCCGCGCGGTCGGCGCCGCCGTGGTCCCCGCCGGCACCGGCCAGACCGAACTGCAGGCGCGCGCGGCGCATGATATCGGCGTCACCGCCTATGCCGGCACGCCCGATTACCTCAAGGTGATCCTCGACAAGGCCGAGGCGATGGGCCTGCCCCTGAAGATCGCCAAGGCGGCGGTGGGCGGCGGCGCGCTGTTCCCCTCGCTGCGCCAGGAATATGCCGACCGCGGCATCGCCTGCCTGCAAAGCTATGCCACCGCCGATCTGGGCAATATCGCCTACGAAAGCGCCGCGATGGAGGGGATGATCGTCGACGAGGGCGTGATCGTGGAGATCGTCACCCCCGGCACCGGCACCCCGGTGGCACCGGGCGAGGTCGGTGAAGTGGTGGTCACCACGCTGAACCCCGATTACCCGCTGGTTCGCTTCGCCACCGGCGATCTCTCCGCCGTTCTGGCCGGGACCTCGCCCTGCGGACGTACCAACGTGCGGATCAAGGGCTGGATGGGCCGGGCCGATCAGACCACCAAGATCAAGGGCATGTTCGTGCGCCCCGAGCAGGTGGCGGAGCTGGTCGCCAAACACGCCGAGATCGTCAAGGCCCGCGTCATCGCCAGCCGCGACGGCGAGATGGACGTGATGCGGGTGCAGATCGAGGCGACCGGCGGCGATGCCGGCACCTATGCCCGCAGCGTCGCCGATCTGCTGAAGCTGAAGGGCGCGGTCGAGGTCGTCGCCCCCGGCAGCCTGCCCAAGGACGGGTTGGTGATCGAGGATCAGCGCAGCTACGACTGACCCCCCGGGCCCCGCGCCACCGGACAGACCGCAGCCGCCCGCCGGCTGCGGTGAGCGTTTCGGCGGCAGCCCGGCGCCGGCGCCGCCACAGCGGCATCGCGCCCCTTGCCCCTGCCGGGGGGTTGGACCATAAACGCAGGCGTTCCATTTCGCCAAGGCATCAGGAAGGATCCCCACGCCATGACCATCGAGGCGCCTGAAACCAAGATCGTCGAAAGCTACCGCATCGCCTGCGACGGCGGGGAAGGCGCGCTGGGTCATCCGCGCGTCTGGCTGCATATCCCCGAGGATCAGGGCTGGGTCGAATGCCCCTATTGCGACTGCAAGTACATCCATAAGGATTTCGCCGACCAGGCGGCCTGAGACGCAGGCTCCCGGGGGCCGATCCCGCGGCCTCCCGCTTCTTCTCTGCAAAAATACTCGTGATCCCGACGGCGCCACGCCAGCGCCGGCCGGATGTCCGTTGCCCGGTCGACGCTGGGGGCTGGCAGCCCGGCGCGCGCCATGGCAGAACGGGAGGCGAACAACCCCGGAGGCCCCCGCCATGACGCAGCAATCCCCCAAATTCGGAAAAGGCTGCCATCTGCACCTGATCGACGGATCGGCCTTCATCTTCCGTGCCTTCCACGCGCTGCCGCCCCTGACCCGAAAGTCCGACGGGCTGCCGATCGGCGCCGTCTCCGGCTTCTGCAACATGCTGCAGAAATACGTCGAGGATGCCTCCGGCGCCGATGCACCGACTCATGTGGCGGTGATCTTCGACAAGGGCAGCCACACCTTCCGCAACGATCTCTACGACCTCTACAAGGCCAACCGCGAGGAGATGCCGGAGGCACTGCGGCCGCAGATGCCGCTGACCCGCCGCGCCACCGAGGCCTTCAACATCGCCTGCAAGGAGCTTGAGGGCTACGAGGCCGACGACATCATCGCCACCCTTTCGGTTCAGGCGCGCGAGGCCGGCGGCCGGGTGACCATCATCAGTTCGGACAAGGACCTGATGCAGCTGGTCGGCGGCGGCGTCGAGATGCTCGACGCGATGAAGAACCGCCGCATCGATGTCGACGGTGTGCGCGAGAAATTCGGCGTTGGCCCGGAACGAGTGGTCGATGTGCAGGCACTGGCCGGCGATTCGGTCGACAACGTTCCCGGCGCCCCCGGCATCGGCATCAAGACCGCCGCCTTGCTGATCAACGAATTCGGCGATCTGGAAACCCTGCTGGACCGCGCCGAGGAGATCAAGCAGCCGAAGCGGCGCCAGACCCTGATCGAGAACCGCGACCAAATCGAACTCAGCAAGAAACTGGTGCAGCTCGACGCCAATACGCCGCTGGATTTCACCCTCGACGATCTGGAGGTGAAGGAGCCCGACCCGGAGGTCCTCCTGCCCTTCCTGGCGGAGATGGAATTCCGTACCCTGACCAAACGCATCGCCGACAAGCTGGGGGCGGAGGCGCCGGTGATCTCCGACGCCCCGGTGCAGGCGGCGGGCGACGGTCCGGCGCCGGAGGCGGTGCCCTTCGACGCCTCGGCCTACGAATGCGTCCGCGATCTTGAAGACCTGGAGAAATGGGTCGCCGCGATCCGTGAGAGGGGGGTGGTGGCGGTGGATACCGAGACCACCGGGCTGGACGAGATGACCGCGGAGCTGGTCGGCATCTCGCTCTCCACCGCCGCGGGCAAGGCCTGCTATGTCCCGCTGATCCACAAGACCGGCGCCGGCGATGATCTCTTCGGCTCGGCCGAGCTGATCGCGGGCCAGATCCCGGTCGACGACGCGCTGGCCTGCCTGAAACCGGTGCTGGAGGATGACGCGATCCTCAAGATCGGCCAGAACATGAAATACGATGCCAAGATCTTCGCCCGTTACGGGGTGAATGTGGCGCCGATCGACGACACCATGCTGCTGTCCTATGCGATGCACGCGGGCCTGCACGGCCATGGCATGGATACGCTGAGCGAACGCTACCTGAGCCATGAGCCGATCCCGATCAAACCGCTGCTGGGGTCGGGCAAATCGGCGATCACCTTCGATTTCGTCCCGATCGAGGAGGCCTCCGCCTATGCCGCAGAGGACGCCGATATCACCTGGCGCCTGTGGGAGACCTTCAAGCCGCAGCTGCACCGCGAAAAGGTGACCACGGTCTACGAGACGCTGGAACGCCCGATGGTGCCGGTGCTGGCCGAGATGGAGATGGCCGGCGTCAAGGTTGACCGCGAGGTGCTGAGCCGGATGTCCAACGCCTTCGCCCAGAAGATGGCGGGGCTCGAGGCGGAGATTCACGAGCTGGCCGGAGAAACCTTCAACGTCGGCTCGCCCAAGCAGCTGGGCGAAATCCTCTTTGACAAGATGTCGCTGCCCGGCGGCAAGCGCGGCAAGACCGGCGCCTATGCCACCGGTGCCGACGTGCTGGAGGATCTGGCCGCCGAAGGCCACGATCTGCCCGCCCGGGTGCTGGATTGGCGGCAATTGTCGAAACTGAAATCGACCTATACCGACGCGCTGCAGGACCACATCAACCCGGAGACCGGGCGGGTGCATACCTCCTACGTGATCTCCGGCGCGGCGACCGGGCGGCTCGCCTCCACCGATCCGAACCTGCAGAACATCCCGGTGCGCTCGGAAGAGGGCCGCCGCATCCGCGAGGCCTTCGTCGCCGAAAAAGGCAAGGTCCTGCTCAGCCTCGACTACTCCCAGATCGAATTGCGCATCCTGGCGCATATGGCCGATCTGCCGGCGATGAAACAGGCCTTCGCCGACGGCCAGGACATTCACGCCGCCACCGCGTCGGAGATGTTCAACGTCCCGCTGGAAGAGATGACGCCGGAGATCCGGCGGCAGGCCAAGGCGATCAACTTCGGCGTGATCTACGGGATTTCCGGCTTTGGTCTGGCCCGCAACCTACGCATTCCCCGGGCCGAGGCGCAGGGCTTCATCGACCGCTATTTCGAACGCTTCCCCGGCATCAAGGACTATATGGAAGAGACCAAGGCCTTCGCCAAGGAGCACGGATTCGTCCGCACCCTGTTCGGCCGCCGCGTCCATACGCCCGAGATCAACGCCAAGGGGCCGCGCGCCGGGTTCGCCTATCGCGCCGCGATCAACGCGCCGATCCAGGGCACCGCGGCTGATATCATCCGCCGTGCGATGATCCGCATGCCCGACGCGATCGCCGACATGCCGGCGAAAATGCTGCTGCAGGTGCACGACGAACTGATCTTCGAGGTTGACGAGGATGCCGCCGACACCGTCGCCGCCCGCGCCCGCGAAGTGATGGAAGGCGCCGCCGACCCGGCGGTGCATCTGGACGTCAAGCTGGTGGTGGATGCCGGCAAGGGCAACACCTGGGCCGAGGCGCATTAAGCCGCCCGGCCCGGCACAGTCCCTGTACGCCGCCCGGCGGGCCAGGTGCCGCCTAGGCCGTGAGCGCCGCCATCCAGCCCAGGCTGTCTTCGGTCTTCGCCGTCGTCGGCCCGTATTCGGCGCTGATCCAGCCGTCATAACCGCTGGCCTCGATGGCGGCGAAAAGCGCGGCGAAATCGACCGGGCCCTGATCCAGCCGCGGCTCTGTCCGCGCGGGCGGCGCCCCCAACTGGATATGGCGCACGCGAGGGGCCACCCGCTGCCAGACCGCCAGCGCATCGCCGTGGATCACCTGGGAATGATAGCTGTCGAACTGCAACCCCAGATTGGGCCGCGCCACCCGGTCCATCACCCTCAGCGCCAGATCGTAATCGCACATGAAATACCCCGGCTGATCGCCGAGGTTCAGCGGCTCCAGCGTAAACAGCTGCTCCGGCGCCGCCTCTGCCAGCCAGCGCAGGTTGTCGACCAGCGTATCCTCCGCCTCGATGCCCGAGGTGAAACCGGTCATCACGTGGATCGCATCCGGCGCCAGAGGCGCGAGATAGTCCAGAACCTCTTTCATCGCCGCCTGGAACCCGTCCTCGCTGCCCGGCACCGCCGGGTGATCTGGGGCCACCGACTTCGGCGGCGCATTGACCAGCGCCAGCGCCAGCCCGGTCGCGTCCAGCGCCTCGCGGATCTCGGCGGCGGGCACATCGTAGGGGAACAGGATTTCCACCCCCTCGAACCCGGCGGCGCGGGCGGCGGCGAACCGCTGCATCAGCGGCAGTTCGGGAAACAGGTGGGAGATATTGGCAGCAAGGCGCGGCATGGTCGGATCCTCGTGACGGCGGCATGCCGACAGCCTAGCGCCGCCGGGTCGCCGGGAACAAGCCACACCGCCCGCCTGCCAGATCCGACAACAGACGAACCGGCCGGCTGCATCGCAAACGGACGGCGGCAGCGATCAGACCGCCATCGCCGCCGCGACCGCGCGTTTCCAGCGATCATAGGCCTCGCGGCGGTCAGGCTCCGGCAGGCCCGGCGCGAACTGCCGGTCCAGCGCCCATCCGGCGGCGAATTCCTCCATCCCGGGATAGAGCCCGGCCCGCATCCCGGCGAGCCAGGCCGCCCCCAGCGCCGTGGTCTCCTGCATCACCGGGCGATCCACCGGCGCGCCGAGGATATCCGACAACCGCTGCATGGTGTAATCGCTGGCGCTCATGCCGCCGTCGACCCGAAGCACCACGTCAGGGCTATGGCCATGGGCCTGGCACCAGTCGGCCTGCATCGCCTCCCAGAGATCGCGGGTCTGAAAGGCGACGCTGTCGAGCGCCGCGCGGGCGAATTCCGCCGGGCCGGAGTTGCGGGTGAGCCCGAAGACCGCGCCACGGCACTCCGGCACCCAATAGGGTGCGCCGAGACCAGTGAAGGCCGGCACCAGCGTGACATGCTGGCTGGGGTCGGCCCGTTGCGCCAGAACCCCCGATTGCGCGGCACTGTCGATGATCCCCAGCCCGTCGCGCAGCCATTGCACCGCCGCCCCGGCGATGAAGATCGAGCCTTCCAGCGCATAGGTCCGCCGGCCGTCGAGCTGATAGGCGATGGTGGTCAGCATCCGGTGCGAAGAGGCCACCGGATGCGTCCCGGTGTTGAGGAGTGCGAAACACCCCGTGCCATAGGTCGATTTCATCATGCCGGGCGCGAAACAGGCCTGGCCGATGGTCGCCGCCTGCTGATCGCCCGCCACCCCCAGGATCGGCACCGCCGCCCCCAACATCGCCGGATCGGTCAGGCCGAAGTCGGCGGCGCTGTCCTTCACCTCCGGCAGCAACGCCGCCGGCACATCGAGCGCGCGGCAGATCTCCTCGCTCCAGACCCCGCGGTGGATATCGAACAGCAGCGTGCGGGCGGCGTTGGTGGCATCCGTCGCATGCACCTGCCCGCCGGTCAGCCGCCAGATCAGAAAGCTGTCGATGGTGCCGAAGGCCAGCGCCCCGGCAGCGGCGCTCTCGCGCGCGCCCTCGATGGTATCGAGCAGCCACTTCACCTTGGTGCCGGAGAAATACGGGTCGAGCCGGAGGCCGGTTTGCGCCTCCACCACGGGTTCCAGCCCGTCGCGCAGCAGCCCGGCGCAGAGCGCGGCGGTGCGACGGTCCTGCCAGACGATGGCGTTATGGATCGGCCGGCCGGTCTGCCGGTCCCAGATCACCGTGGTCTCGCGCTGGTTGGTGATGCCGATGCCGGCCAGCTGGTTGGCCGCGACCGCGTGATCGGCCAGCACCCTGCGGCAGACCGCCAGCGTGGTGGTCCAGATCTCTTCCGCATCGTGTTCGACCCAGCCATCACGGGGGAAATGCTGGCGAAACTCCTGCTGGGCGATCCCCACCACCTGCATGGCGGCATCGAAAAGGATCGCCCGGCTGGAGGTGGTGCCCTGATCGATGGCGAGAATGAAGCTCATGCGCTGGTCCTCCCGGTGCTGGCGCGGCCGTCACTGCGGCCGCTGCGTGTGACCCTACCACCCTGAGAGATGGCGGCCAGCCCGCAAGCGCCGCCGTGCCTTAGGGTCAGCGGCGGCCCCTCAGGCCGCTGCGACCGGGATATTGTCGATCAGCCGGACGCCATCGACCCAGACCGCCACGAACAGCCGCGCCGGCACCGCCGCGTGATCCAGCGCCTGCAGCCCGTCTTCGCTGCGCAGGTCGAGGTATTCCACCTCGCCGAACCCCTCTGCCGCCAGCCGGGCACGGGCGCGGGCCTCCAGCGGGTGAAAGCTGCTGCCCTGTTCCAGCTCTTCGGCCAGGTCGCGCAGCACGGCATAAAGCCCCGCCGCCACCGCCTGCCCTGCCGGCGACAGCCGCTGGTTGCGCGACGACATCGCCAGCCCCGAGGCTTCGCGCACCGTCGGGCAGGCCACCACCTCGATCGGGATATCCAGATCGCGGGCCATGCGGCGGACCACCTGCAGCTGCTGGAAGTCCTTTTCGCCGAAATAGGCGCGATCCGCCCCGGTCTGCAGGAAGATCTTGGAGACCACCGTCGCCACCCCGTCGAAATGCCCCGGCCGGTGCGAACCGCAGAGCACATCGGTCAGACCGGTGACCGAGACCGTGGTGGCAAAACCCGGAGGATAGACCTGATCGACATCGGGCACATAGACCGCGTCGACGGCATGAGGCGCCAATTTCTCGGCGTCCTGATGTTCGGTCCGCGGATAATTCGCCAGGTCCTCGGGGCTGTTGAACTGCTTGGGATTGACGAAAATCCAGACGATCACCCGGTCGCAGGCCGCCTTGGCCGCCTGGACCAGCGACAGATGTCCCGCGTGCAACGCCCCCATGGTGGGCACCACGGCGATGCTTTCGCCGGCGGCCTTCCAGCCCCGGCTGAGTTCGCGCATCTCCGCCAGCTTCCGGATCAATGTCGTGGTCATGGTGGGTCCTCCTCCTGCGCTGTGTCCCGGAAATCCCGGCCCGGCCCGACAGCGTGGCGGGCAGATAGCAACCGCGCCCCGGCGGTTCCAGCCTGATTGCGCCAACAGCCCCTTGCTAACCGGTTATCTTCCGCCGAAACTCCGCCCATCTCGCCGGCCCCGTGCCGGATAATAACAGGGAGTTCCTTTGATGAAAATTTTCCGCCATCCGCGCAGTCTGACCTCAGCGGTCGCCCTGGTCGCGGCCCTGGGCGCCGCACCGGCGCTGGCGTCCGATATCACCGTGGCGATGCAGCTGGAGCCGCCGCACCTGGATCCGACCTCCGCCGCTGCCGGCGCCATCGACTCGGTGCTCTATTCCAATGTGTTCGAAGGGCTGACCCGGTTCATGGGCGACGGTTCCGTCGTGCCCGGCCTGGCCGAAAGCTGGGATATCTCCGAAGACGGCACCACCTATACCTTCCACCTGCACGATGGGGTGAAGTTCCACGACGGCACCACCATGGATGCCGAGGACGTGAAATTCAGCCTCGACCGCGCCCGGGCCGAAGACAGTGCCAACGCGCAAAAGGCGCTGTTCGCCGGCATCACCGAGGTTGAGGTGATCGATCCGCTGACCGTCAAGGTCACGCTGGACGCCCCCAACGGCAGCTTCCTGTTCAACATGGCCTGGGGCGATGCGGTGATCGTCGCGCCCGAGAGCATCGAGGGGATCAAGCAGCATCCCGTCGGCACCGGCGCCTTCGAATTCAAGGAATGGGTGCAGGGCGACAAGATCGTGCTGGACAAGAACCCCGATTACTGGGGCACGCCGGCCAAGCTGGACGAGGTGACCTTCAAGTTCATCTCCGACCCGACCGCCGCCTTCGCTGCGGTGATGGCGGAGGACGTCGATGTCTTCACCGCCTTCCCGGCGCCGGAGAACCTGCCGATGTTCGAGGCCGATCCGCGGTTCCAGGTTCTGGTCGGCTCGACCGAGGGCGAGACGATCCTCTCCACCAACAACAAGCGCGCGCCCTTCGACAACAAGCTGGTGCGCGAGGCGATGGCCCATGCGATCGACCGTCAGGCGCTGATCGACGGGGCGATGTTCGGCTACGGCACCCCGATCGGCACCCATTTCGCACCGCATAACCCGGCCTATGTCGATCTGACCGCGCAATCGGCCTATGACCCCGAGCTGTCGAAGAAACTGCTGGCCGAAGCGGGGCTGCCCGATGGCTTCGAAACCACGCTGCACCTGCCGCCTCCCTCCTACGCACGGCGCGGCGGCGAGATCATCGCCGCCCAGCTGGCCGCCGTCGGCATCAAGGCGCAGATCATCAACGTGGAATGGGCCCAGTGGCTGGAAACCGTGTTCAAGGGCAAGGACTTCGGCCTGACCATCGTCAGTCATACCGAACCGATGGACATCGGCATCTATGCCCGGCCGGATTACTACTTCCAGTATGACAACCCCGCCTTCCAGGAGCTGATCAAGACGCTGAACGTCACCTCCGACCCGGCAGAGCGGACCGCGATGCTGCAGCAGGCACAGAAAATCATCGCCGACGACTATGTGAACGGCTACCTGTTCCAGCTGCCGGCGCTGACCGTTGCCAAGGTCGGGGTGCAGGGGCTCTGGGCCAACGCACCGACCCAGGCCACCGACCTGACGGCGGTGAGCTGGGCGGACTGACCGCGCCTTAGCCCAAAGACCGGAGAGGGCCCCCTGGCGGGGCCCTTTTTGCGGCCGGCTCCGGCCCGTCGCCCACCCGCGGAGGCGGCCGGATTTTTCCCACGTCGCCGGGGCTTTATCCCTCTGGACCCCGGCGCGCACCCTGCCTAGGTTGGCGCCGATGTTAAGATATTCGCTCAAACGCCTGATCTCGCTGGTCCTCAGCCTGGCCGTCGCCAGCCTGGTGATCTTCTTCGTGATCGAAATCGCGCCGGGAGACCCGGCTTCCTTCATGCTCGGGCTGAATGCCCAGCCCGATACCGTCGCCGCGCTGCGCAGCGAACTCGGGCTCGATGTGCCGAAGATCGAACGCTATCTCAGCTGGGTCGGCGGCATGCTGCACGGGGATTTCGGCACCTCCTATACCTATCGCACCCCGGTGGCGCAGATGGTCGCCGACCGGCTGTGGGTGTCGCTGCCGCTGGCGCTCTATGCGTTGGGGCTGTCAACGCTGATCGCCTTTCCCGCCGGCATCTATGCTGCCGCGCGGCGTGGCAAGCCCGGCGACATGGCCGTGATGGGCGCGACCCAGCTGGGCGTGGCGATCCCGAACTTCTGGTTCGCGATGATGCTGGTGCTGGTCTTCGCCATCAACCTGCGCTGGTTCGGTGCCGGCGGCTTTGCCGGCTGGGACAAGGGATTCTGGGCCGGCATCCATTCGCTGACCCTGCCGGCGATCGCGCTGGCGCTGCCGCAGGCAGCGATCCTGGCCCGGGTCATGCGCTCTGCCCTGCTGGATATCCTCGGCGAGGATTTCATGCGCACCGCCCGCGCCAAGGGGCTGAGCCGGAGGCAGGCGCTGTGGCGTCACGCCGTGCGCAACGCGATGATCCCGGTCCTGACGATCATCGGGCTGCAATTCTCCTTCCTGCTGGCCGGCGCCATCATCATCGAACAGGTCTTCTACCTGCCGGGGCTGGGCCGGCTGGTGTTCCAGGCGATTTCCGCCCGTGACCTGATCGTGGTGGAATCGGTGGTGATGCTGCTGGTCTTCGCCGTCATCGCGGTGAACTTCCTGGTGGACCTGGCCTATGCCGCCGTCGACCCAAGACTGAGGCAGCGCACATGAAACGCAATCTGATTCTGGGCGGGCTTCTGTCCTCGCTCGTGGTGCTGGCGGCGCTGATCTCCTTCGTCTGGACCCCCTACGACGTCGCCGCGATGGATATCCCGGCGAAGCTGAGACCGCCGTCGATGACCCATTGGTTCGGCACCGATCACTTCGGCCGCGACATGTTCAGCATGATCATGGTCGGCGCCCGCACCTCGATCGCGGTGGCGCTGGTCGCCGTCGGCATCGGCATGGCGCTCGGCATTCCGCTGGGGCTGATGGCCGCCGCCCGCAAGGACAGCTGGCTGGATGAGCTGATCATGCGCGGCAACGACCTGGTCTTCGCCTTCCCCTCGCTGGTGATCGCCATCCTGATCACCGCCATTCTGGGGCCGGGCGCGGTCAATGCCATCATCGCCATCGGCATCTTCAACATCCCGGTCTTCGCCCGCATCACCCGCGGCGCCGCGCTGTCTCTGTGGGAACGGGAGTTCATCATGGCCGCCCGCGTGGCGGGCAAGTCGCAGGCGCGGATCTCCTTCGAACATATCCTGCCCAACGTACTGAACCTGCTGATCGTGCAGGGCACCATCCAGTTCTCGCTCGGCATCCTGGCCGAGGCGGGGCTGTCCTATGTCGGGCTCGGCGCGCAGCCGCCGGTGCCCAGCTGGGGCCGCATGCTGGCCGATGCCCAGACCATGGTGAGCCTGGCGCCGCATATGGCGCTGATCCCCGGCCTTGCCATCGTGCTGACGGTGCTGGGGCTGAACCTTCTGGGCGACGGGTTGCGCGATCTGCTCGACCCGAAACTGCGGGTGCGCCGGTCATGAGCCTTCTCGATATCCGAAACCTGTCGCTGCGGATCGGCGATGTAGAGATCCTCAGGGACGTGAGCTTTTCCGTCGCCCCCGGCGAGATCGTCGCCGTCACCGGCGAAAGCGGGTCGGGCAAGTCGATGACCGCGCTGGGGGTCATGGGCCTGCTGCCGGACCGGGCCGAGGCCAGCGGCGAAATCCTGCTGGAAGGCCAGGACCTGCTGACACGGACCGAAGCGCAGATGTGCGCCACTCGCGGCCGCGACATCGGCATGGTGTTCCAGGAACCGATGACGGCGCTGAACCCGGTCAAGACCATCGGCGATCAGGTGATGGAGACCATCCTGATCCACAAGGCGATGCCGAAGGACGAGGCCCGCGCCCGCGCGCGTGAGATGCTGGACCGCGTCGGCCTGCCCGAGGACCGGTTTCCGCTGTCGCGCTTCCCGCACGAGCTGTCGGGTGGCCAGCGCCAGCGGGTCGTCATTGCCATGGCCATCGCGCTGCGGCCGAAACTGCTGATCGCGGATGAACCGACCACGGCGCTGGATGTGACGACACAGGCGCAGATCCTCGATCTGCTGCAAAGCCTGGTCGCAGACTTCGGCATGGGGCTGCTGATGATCACCCACGACCTGGCCGTGGTGTCGGACATGGCCGACCGCATCGTGGTGATGCGCCATGGCGAACTGGTCGAGGAAGGCCCGACGCGCGAGCTGTTCCGCAACATGTCGCATCCCTACACGCGGATGCTGTTCGAGGCCTCCGGCCATCAGGTGCAACTGCCCGAGCCGCCGGCGGCGGAACCGCTGCTGGAAGTGAAGGGCGCGATCCGCGATTACCGCCTGCCGCGCCGCCATGTGTTCCGCGACCCGGGCCATCATCGCGCCGTCAAGGGGGTGAGCTTTACCCTCAACCGCGGCGAACGGCTGGGGCTGGTCGGCGAATCCGGCTGCGGAAAATCGACCCTGACCCGGGCGATCCTGGGGCTGGAGCCGCTGCAGGGCGGTGAAATCCTGCTGGACGGAAAACCGGTCTGGTCCGGCCACAGGCCCGATCCGGACGTGCGCCGGCGCATGCAGGTGGTGTTCCAGGATCCCTTCGGCAGCTTCAACCCGCGCCACCGGGTCGACCGGCTGGTGACCGAACCCTTCCACCTGCTCGACACGCCGCCCACCGGCGCCGCCCGCGACAAGGCCATCGCCGAGTCGCTGGAGGCGGTGGGGCTGAAGGCCAGCGACGCGAAAAAGTACATCCACGAATTCTCCGGCGGCCAGCGGCAGCGGATCGCCATCGCCCGCGCCCTGATCATCCGGCCCGAGCTGATCCTCTTCGACGAGGCGGTGAGCGCGCTCGATGTCTCGGTCCGCGCCCAGATCCTCGATCTGCTGGTGGAGCTCTGCGCCGCCTATCAGCTGAGCTATCTCTTCATCAGCCACGATCTGAGCGTGGTGCGCACGGTGACCGATCGCGTTCTGGTGATGCAGTCGGGCGAGATCGTCGAGGCCGGAGAGACCGAACAGGTCTTCACTTCGCCGCGCCACCCCTATACCCAAACGCTGATCGCCGCCGCGCCCACGCTGCCGGCGCTGGGGTGAGCGGCGACCGCCAACGATGAGGAAATCGGCTGCGCCGATGCCTCCGGCGGGAGTATTTGGACAGAGAAGAAGGGGCCGGCTGCGCGCGCCCCGGAGACGTCAGGAGCCTTTCATGAGCGATACCACCCCCATCTGGTTCGATCCCACCCTTTGCCTGATCGGCGGCGCCTGGGTGCCGGCGCAAGGCGGTGAGACGCTGCCGCTGGTCAACCCCTCGGACGGCAGTGCCATCTGCGAGATCGCCCGCGGCGGCGCCGCCGATATCGATGCGGCGGTGCAGGCGGCTCAGGCCGCAATGGACGGCGACTGGGGCCGGATGACGGCGCTGGAACGCGGCCGCATCATCACCCGCATCGGCCAGCTGGTGCTGGAGAATGTCGAGCGCCTGGCGGTGCTGGAGGCGATGGATGTCGGCAAACCGCTGACCCAGGCCCGCGCCGATGCCATCGCGCTGGCGCGCTATTGCGAATTCTATGGCGGCGCCGCCGATAAGGTGCATGGCCAAACCATCCCCTTCATGGAAGGCTATACCGTCTATACCCTGCGCGAGCCGCATGGGGTGACCGGGCATATCGTGCCCTGGAACTATCCGATGCAAATCATCGGCCGGTCGGTCGGCGCGGCGCTGACCATGGGCAATGCCGCGGTGCTGAAGCCGGCGGAAGAGGCCTGCCTGACGGCGTTGGCCTTTGCCCATATCGCGATGGAAGCCGGGCTGCCCGCCGGCGCGCTGAACGTGGTTCCGGGCATCGGCGCCGAGGCCGGCGCAGCGCTGACCGCGCATCCGGGCATCCATCACATCAGCTTCACCGGGTCGGTGCCGACCGGCATCCTGGTGCAGACGGCGGCGGCCAAGAACGTGATCCCGGTGACGCTGGAACTGGGCGGGAAATCGCCGCAGCTGGTGTTCGACGACGCCGATCTGGACGCGGCGCTGCCGTTTCTGGTCAATGCCGGCTGTCAGAACGCCGGGCAGACCTGTTCCGCCTCGTCCCGCATCCTGGTGCAGCGCGGCGTCTATGACGAGGTCAAGCGCCGGATGGCCGAGGCCTATGGCGCCATCACCGTCGGGCCGGCGATGGAGGACCTGCGGATGGGGCCGCTGATCTCCGCCCGGCAGAAAGAGATCGTCAGCGGTTTCCTGGACAAGGGCGCCGATCTGACCATCGCCGCGCAGGGCGAAATCGTCGCCAGCGCCTTGGACAGCGGCGCCTATCTGTGCCCGACGCTTTTCGCCGACGTGCCCGGCGATCACCCGCTGGCCAAGGACGAGATCTTCGGCCCGGTGCAGGTGCTGATCCCCTTCGACACCGAGGAAGAAGCAGTACAGATCGCCAATGGCACCGATTACGGTCTGGTCGCCAGCATCTGGAGCCGCGACGGTTCCCGCCAGATGCGGCTGGCCAAGAAGCTGCACGCAGGTCAGGTCTTCATCAACAACTATGGCGCCGCCGGCGGGGTCGAGCTGCCCTTCGGCGGGGTCGGCAAATCCGGCCATGGCCGCGAGAAAGGCTTTGAGGCGCTCTACGGCTTCTCGCAGCTGAAGACCGTCGCCGCCTATCACGGCTGAGCCGCCCATGACTCATGGGCGGCGCGAACAGGTCTGGCTGGCGATCGGGCTGACGCTGCTGTCGCTTGTGCTGTTCGACCTCATGGGTCTGGTGATCAAATTTCTGTCGCCCCACTATGGGGCGGCAGAGCTTTCGGCCTATCGCAACCTGATCGGGCTGGCCCCCTCGCTGATCGCGCTGTGGACCTCCGCCAGCTGGCGGCGCTCCGACCGGCGCTGGATCATCCGGCAATGGCCGCTGGCCGGCCTGCGCGGCGTCTTCGTCACCTTCGCCCAGTTCCTGTTCTATCTGTCGCTGGCGCATCTGGCCTTTGCCACCGCCTCGACCATCACCTATTCCAACGCGCTGTTCATGACTGCCTTTGCGGTGCCGATCCTGGGCGAACGGGTCGGGCTGCTGCGCTGGAGCGCGGTTCTGCTGGGCTTTGCCGGGGTGGTCTGGATCATGAAACCGGGCAGCGACAGTTTCGACATGATGGCGATGGCGCCGATCGGATCGGCCATGCTCTACGCGCTGGCGGCGGTGACGGCACGGCGGATCGATCCGGAGGTGCCGAGCCCACTGGTCAACCTCTATTCCTCGGGGACGGCAATGGTGGGGGCCATCGTGCTGGCGCTCTGCACCGGCGGCTTCGACGGGCCGCACAGCCTGGCCGATCTGGGCTGGATCGTGGCAATGGGCAGTTTCGGCGGCACCGCAGTTCTGTGCATGGTCGCTGCCTACCGGATGGCGGAACAGAGTACGCTGGCGCCGTTTTCCTATTTCGGCATCCCCTTCGCCCTGCTGTTCGGCTGGCTGATCTTCGACGAGGCGCCCTTCGCCGATCTGTTTCCCGGCGCGCTGCTGATCGTCGCCGGCGGGCTGATGGTGATCTGGCGGGAGCGGCGGATGCGGCGGCGGGGCTGAGGCCCGACGCCCTACACCACCACCGCGATCCGTTCCTGTTCGCCGACCTCGAACACCCGCTTGTAGCGTTCGATTTCCTCGGCCGGGCCCATCGCCTTTTCCGGGTTGTCCGACAGTTTCACCGTCGGATGGCCGTTGGCGCTGACCGCCTTGCAGACCAGGCTGAAGGGCGCCAGCGCATCGTTCGGCACCAGGCCGCGGAAATCGTTGGTCAGAAGCGTGCCCCAGCCGAAGCTGACCTTGACCCGGCCGGCGAATTTGCCGTGCAGTTCGACGATCTTGTCGACATCGAGCCCGTCGGAGAAGATCACCAGCTTTTTCGTCGGATCCTCGCCGCGCGACTTCCACCAGTCGATCGCCACCTCGGCGCCGGCGACCGGATCGCCGCTGTCGATGCGGATACCGGTCCAGCCGGCCAGCCAATCCGGGGCGTTTTCCAAAAAGCCCTTGGTGCCATAGGTGTCGGGCAGGATGATCCGCAGGTTGCCGTCGTGTTCCTCCTGCCAATCCGCAAGCACGCGATAGGGCGCTTGGGCCAGCTCGGCGTCGGACTCTGCCAAAGCCGAATAGACCATCGGCAGCTCATGGGCGTTGGTGCCGATCGCCTCGAGATCGCGTTCCTTGGCGATCAGACAGTTCGAGGTGCCGGTGAACTTGCGGCCCAGCCCCTCGATCATCGCCTGCACGCACCAGTCCTGCCACAGGAAGGAATGCCGCCGGCGGGTGCCGAAATCGGCGATCCCCAGCGGCGAGAGTTCGCGCAGCCGCTCGATCTTTTCCCACAGGCGGGTCATCGCCCGGGCATAGAGCACCTTCAGCTCGAACCGGCCCAGATCGTTCAGCACCGCGCGGCTGCGCAGTTCCATCAGCACGGCGAGCGCGGGGATTTCCCACATCATCACCTCGGGCCAGTCGCCTTCGAAGGTCAGCTCGTACTGATCGCCGCGCCGTTCCAGGTAGTAGGGCGGCAGGCGCAGGTTCTCGAACCACTCCATGAAATCGGGGCGGAACATCTGCCGTTTGCCGTAGAAGGTATTGCCCCGCAGCCAGGTGCTTTCGCCCCGGCTGAGGCTGAGCGAGCGGATGTGATCGAGCTGTTCGCGCAGCTCGCCCTCGTCGATCAGCTTGGCCAGCGGCACCTGGTCGGATCGGTTGATCAGCGAAAACGTCACCTGCGTCTTGGGCCGGTTGCGGAACACCGACTGACACATCAGCAGCTTGTAGAAATCGGTATCGATCAGCGATCGCACGATCGGATCGATCTTCCACTTATGGTTATAGACGCGGGATGCGATATCGACCAAGACGGGCCTCTTTCATAGCTGCGTGAGGGTGATACGTCAGAGCAGCCCCCGGGGCCAAGGAAAATCAGTGCACCGGCTGCCCCGGCCGCAGCCGCAATTGCCGTGCCATGCCAGAGAGAAGCTCGGCCCGCCGCACCGGTTTGCTGAGGAATCCATCCATCCCGGCCTCAAGACAGGCGGCGCGGTCGCTGTCGAAGGCATTGGCGGTCAGCGCGATGATCACCGGCTGATGATCGGCCTCGGCACGGATGCGGCGGGTGGCCTCGATGCCGTTCAGCTCGGGCATCGACATGTCCATCAGTACCAGATCGGGGCGATCCTCCAGCGTCTTGTCCACCGCCGCGCGGCCGTCATGGGCAAAGCTGAGCTCGACCGAGAACCCCTTGAGGTACTTGCGGATCAGCGTGCGGTTCACCTCTGCGTCCTCGGCGGCGAGGATCCGGCGACCTTCCAGCGCCGCATGCAGCTCCGCCTCGCTCAGCGGGACGGCGCTCAGATCGGAGACCACTTCCTGCTCTGCCGGCGGCAGCAGCAGATGCAGCCGGAAACAGGAGCCCTGTCCCGGCGCCGAACGGACCGAAATCGTGCCGCCCATCGTCTCGATCAGCATGCGCGAGATCGTCAGACCCAGCCCGGTGCCGCCGAACTGCCGGGTGGTCGAAGCATCGGCCTGGGAAAACCGCTCAAAGATCAGTTCCTGTTTGTCCTCGGGGATGCCGATACCGGTATCCTCCACCTCGATGGTCAGATCGCTGCCCGCCTCATGGGCGCGATTGATGACCCGTACCGCGACCTGCCCTTCCTCGGTGAACTTGATTGCATTGCCGATCAGGTTCAGCAGCACTTGGCGCAGGCGTCCGTCGTCGCCATGCAGCCGGTCGGGCCCGTCGCCCTGGAAATCCAGCTTCAGCGCCAGCCCTTTGTTGCGGCACTGCGGCCGCAGAAGCCGCACCGGTTCCTCGATACAGGAGCTCAGCGAGAAATCGACCGGCGACAGCGTCATCTTGCGCGCATCCAGCCGCGACAGGTCCAGGACGTCGTTGATGATGGTCAGCAGCGCCTGGGCCGAACTGCGGATGGTGTCGGTATAGACCCCCTGATCCTGGCTCAGCCCGGTTTCGGCCAGCAGATCCGCCATGCCGATGACCCCGTTCAGCGGCGTCCGGATCTCGTGGCTCATGGTGGCAAGGAACTCCGCCTTGGCGCGCGCGCCCTCTTCGGCGGCCAGCCGGGCCAGCGCCATCTCCTCCTGATGTTGCTTCGCCTCGGTCACGTCGCGCTCTACCGCGACGACCATCTCGACCTTGCCCTGTTCGTCGATCACCGGCACCTGATTGGTGTCGACCCAGATCAGCTCTCCGGATTTGGTCTGGTTCAGCAGCTCGCAGCGAAACGGGACGCCCCGCTTGATCGCATCCCGCAGCTCCGCGACCTTGGTCAGGTCGGTGTCGGGCGCGTTCAGCAGCTGCCCCGGCGTCTTGCCATAGGCCTCCTGCGGGGTGAACCCGGTGTTGCGGGTAAAGGTCTCGTTCACCCAGAGGATGGTGCCCTCCCGGCTCAGCAACAGAACGCTGTCATTGGCATTGCGCGCCACCAGCGACAGCCGGTGCGCCTCTTTCTGCTGCGCCGCCAGCTTGCGGTTGACGGCCTTGAGCGCGGCGCTCTTCTCGATCACCTCGCGGGTATTGCGCAGGTGACGGCGAAACCCGGAGACCCCGAAATCGAGAAAGCTGAACACCATGAAACCCAGCATCAGGGTGCCGGCGGCATCCATGGCAAACCGGGCATCCGGCTCGCCGACACGCAGCGCCGAGATGGCGAAAAGAACCACCGGCAGGATCGCGTAGATCACCAGCCGGACGCTGCCGGCGCCCCGGTGATACGGCAGCACCAGCCCGCCATTGATCGCCGCGCCCACCAGAAAGGCCACCGCGAACAGCGGCGCTTGCTGCGTCACCGGACCGAACCAGGACAGTGCGATACAGGCAGAGATGGTCAACGCCTGAACCGCCGCGGTCACGGTGCTGAGACTTTGTTCCCGGCGCAACGGCGCACCCTGTTTCAGCCGCCGTTCCACCCCGCGCAGATAGAGGCAGTCGACCGCCTCGCCCAGAACCGCGATCAGCATGGCGCCGATGCCATAGATCGGCCCGTTCATGATCCACAGCAGCAGACCGCCCGACAGGGTCATGATCTGACGGCTGCCGAAATTCGCCACCCGCCCCCGCGCATAGCGGATCAGGAGCCCCGCGCGATTGTTGCGCCGCTCGAAATCTGCCAGCGAGTCGCTGCGCGTTTGTGCTGCCATCTGCATCCGTGGCGCCCCGTTTCTGCCCGATGCCCCTTGGCGGATTAGACTGGTCGGATCTTAATATTTTGCAATCAAATTCGATCACTTGCGCCGAGATGCCCCCCGCTCGGCGGCATCCCGGTCACAGCCTGTCGGGCCGGACTCACGCCAGGGTGACCCCGGCGACCCGCATCCCATTCAGCGCCGCCTGCAGCGAACCCTCGACATCGATGCCGCGGCAGAGCCCGGTCGCGACGGTGACCCGGAACCCCAGTTTCGCCGCATCCACGGCGGAGTAATTGACGCAGAAATCGGTGGCGAGCCCGACCAACGTCAGCTCGTTGATGCCCCGGCTGCGCAGATAGCCCTCCAGCCCGGTGGGGGTGGTATGATCGTTCTCGAAGAAGGCCGAATAGCTGTCGATCGCCGCGCGGAACCCCTTGCGCAGGATCAGATCCGCCCGGGTGGTGTCGAGCGCGGGGTGAAACTCCGCCCCCTCGCTGCCCATCACGCAATGATCCGGCCACAGCACCTGCGGCCCGTAGGGCATGTCGACCAGTTCCATCGGTACCTTGCCCGGATGCACCGACGCGAAGGAAGAGTGATCGCCCGGGTGCCAGTCCTGGGTCAGGATCACCGCGTCGAACTCTGCCATCAGCGCGTTGATCGGGGCGACGATCTGATCGCCCTCGGCCACCGCCAGGGCGCCGCCCGGGCAAAAATCGTTCTGGACGTCGATCACGATCAGGGCATGGGTCATGGCGGTCTCCTTTGTCTGTCAAAGGGGTAGAAAGCCTGCGCGCCTGCGTCAATCCCGCGGGTGGTAAAGCGGTCTGCGCTCTTGCCCGACTCAGGGGTTGGGCGTAAATCCCGCGCCCATGTACACCATCGCTGCCCTCTACCACTTCACCCGCTTTGCCGATCCCGCGGCCCTGCGCCCGGCGCTTCTCGACCTTTGCCTTGCGGAAGAGGTCAAAGGCACGCTGCTGCTGGCCCACGAAGGGATCAACGGCACCATCGCCGGTCCGCGCGCCGGCATCGACGCGGTGCTGACCCATATCCGCGCCCTGCCCGGTTGCGCCGATCTGGAGTGGAAGGAGGCGCAGAGCGATCATCCCCCCTTCGCCCGCATGAAGGTGCGGCTGAAGAAAGAGATCGTCACCATGGGCCAGCCCGATGTCGATCCCAAGGCCCGCGTCGGCCATTATGTCGAGCCGGAGGAGTGGAACGATCTGATCCGCAGCCCCGATGTGGCGGTGATCGACACCCGCAACGATTACGAGGTCGCCATCGGCACCTTCGAGGGCGCAGTCGATCCCCGGACCGAGAGCTTTCGCGATTTCCCCGCCTGGTGGGAGGCCAACAAGGAACGGTTCCACAACAAGCGGATCGCGATGTTCTGCACCGGCGGCATCCGCTGCGAGAAATCCACCAATTACCTGCTGGGACAGGGCGTGCCGGAGGTCTATCACCTCAAGGGCGGCATCCTGCGCTATCTTGAGGAAATGCCGGAAGAGAACAGCACCTGGCAGGGCGAATGTTTCGTCTTCGACAACCGGGTGTCGGTGGGGCACGGGCTGAAAGAGGGGCCCTATGATCTCTGCCATGGCTGCCGCCGCCCGATCCTTGAGGAAGACAAGGCCCGCCCGGAATACGAGGCCGGCGTGTCCTGCCATCACTGCATCAACGAGACCTCGGAAGAGGACAAGGCGCGGTTCCGCGAGCGGCAGAAACAGATCGCCCTGGCCCAGGCGCGCGGCGAACGGCACCTGGCGGCGGAGTAACCCGCCGCCGACCCCTTATTTCGGCCCTTCTTCCGGCCCCTATTCCGGATCGTCCTGACCCAGTTTCGGCGCCGACCGGCTCAGGTTCAGCTCCGCATCGGAGAATTTGAACGGCGAGCGGACGCCCGGCACCCCGTCCAGCTCGATCTGCATGCCGCGCGCGACGACCTGCGGATCGGCCATCACCTCCGCCATGTTGTTGATCGGACCGGCGGGCACGCCCTCGGCCTCGCAGGCAGCCAGAAGATCGGCCTTGCCGCGTTTCGAGGTCGCCGCCGTCAGCCGTGCGATCAAATCGGCGCGATTGGCCAGGCGGTCCTTGTTGTGCAGGAACTCCGGCGCCTCCGCCATCTCGTCCAGCCCAAGGATGCGGCACAGCCGCTGATATTGCGGGTCGTTGCCGGTGGCGATGATGATATGGCCATCGGCACAGTCGAACACCTGATAGGGCGCGAGGTTCATATGGGCGTTGCCCATCATCCCAGGTGCAACCCCGGTGCTGAGATAGTTCATCGCCTGATTGGCGGTGACAGAGACCGCCACATCCAGAAGCGCCATATCCAGATGCTGGCCCTTGCCGGTACGCTCGCGCTGATAGAGCGCGGCGAGAATACCGGTGACCGAATAGACCCCGGTATAGATATCGGTGATCGCCACGCCGGCCTTCTGCGGCTGGCCGCCCGGTTCGCCGGTGATCGACATCAGCCCGGACATGCCCTGGATGATGAAATCGTACCCGGCGCGGTGGGCATAGGGCCCGTCCTGACCAAAGCCGGTGATCGAGCAGTAGATCAGCCGCGGGTTGACCTCTTTCAGGCTGTCGTAGTCGAGCCCGTATTTCTTCAAGCCCCCCAGCTTGAAGTTCTCGATCAAGATATCGGCGTCGCGCACCAGGTCGCGCACCTTCTGCTGCCCCTCTGGGGTCGCGAAATCGGCGATGACCGAGGCCTTGCCCCGGTTGGCGGAATGGAAATAGGCGGCCGAGGTATCGCCTTCGCGTTCGATGAAAGGCGGGCCCCAGGCGCGGGTATCGTCGCCGCGCGGCGCTTCGACCTTGATCACCTCGGCGCCCAGATCGGACAGAGTCTGACCGGCCCAGGGGCCGGCCAGGATACGCGCCAGTTCGACGACTTTCAGACCTTCGAGGGGGGCAGTCATTGCTTGGCGATCTCCGCCTCGATCAGCGCCTTCAGATCCTCCCACGGCTGGTTGGTCACCTTCTCGCCGTTGATGACGAAGGTCGGCGTGGCGTCGATCTTATCGGCCTCGGCATGTTCCTGATACCATTTCACCAGCGTCTGTGCCTTGGTGCCGTCCTGCAGGCAGGCTTCCAGCGTGTCGTTCTCCAGCCCGGCCAGCCGGCCGATCTTGCGCAGCTCATCGACGATCTCGGTCGGGCCGCCGGCCCGCACCCAGTCACGCTGGGTCTTGAAGATCAGATCGCTGATGCCGAAGAATTTCTCGGTATCGCCGGAGCAGCGCGCGATCATCGATGCCCAGAGCCCGTAACGGTCGAAATAGACTTCGCGGTAGATGAACCGCACCTTGCCGGTGTCGATATATTCCGCCTTCAGCTTCTTGAACGGCCCCTGTTCGAAGTCGGCGCAATGCGGACAGGTGTAGGAGGCGTATTCGACGATCGTCACCGGCGCGTCTTCGGCCCCCATCGTCATTTCGGCGATGGTGGAGGTGTCGACCTCGGCCGCTTCCTGGGCGTTCGCGGCGCCGACCAGGAAGGATGCGGGCGCGCGTCCCGGCTGATCGGAGAAAACGAAAGCGCCGGCCATCATCAGCGCGGCCGCGGAGAGCGCGGGAACCAGTCGGGTCATATGTACCCCTTTCTCAATCTTTTTGTTTGGATAGAACGTTGCGGCCCAGACGTTCAAGGGCCGCCCGCAAGTCTGCATCCCCTACCCCGTCGGCGGCCCGGGCCGCCTCCTGCAGGATTTCGGGCGAAGGTGCGGCGGGGGCTTGCGGCACAGGCGAGGTGAACTGTGCCTGGCCTTCGGCAAACCCGGTGGGGGCGGTCTGGGTGATGCGCACCCGGCTGATCGCATTATAGCCATAGACCGCATTGACCCGCTCGCGCAGGCGGTCCTTCTGCATCTCCAGCATCGGGGCCTGGGCGCCGGTGGTCAGAATGGTCAGCGTCGCGCCGAAGCCCTGGCGGCCATAGCCGATCTTCACCGGGCGGGCGATGCCGGCGATCTCCGGACCGGCGATCTCGGCCCAATGGGTCAGAACCCGGGTCACGGCAAAGCCGCGGCTTTCCCCGGTGCGCCGGATCTGATCGTTCAACAGCGTATCGGTCCGTTTGAACCCGCGTGTTGTGGACTGTCGCTGCGCCATGCGTGGATTCCATTCTGCCTCGGGCTATTCTATGACCCGCTTGGCCCAGCGCCAGTGAAACCGCAAGACGGACGAATAAAGATTGCGTGACACCAGTCCCGACCCCGCCCTCTCTGCCACTTTGCTGGAGTGGTACGACCGCCATGCCCGCGATCTGCCCTGGCGCGTCGCCCCCGCCGCGCGCAGGGCCGGGGTGATGCCCGACCCCTATCGCGTCTGGCTGTCCGAGGTGATGCTGCAGCAGACGACGGTGGCGGCGGTGCGCGATTATTTTCACCGCTTCACCCGCCGCTGGCCGCGGGTGGAGGCGCTGGCGGCGGCCGAGGATGCCGATGTGATGGGCGAATGGGCCGGGCTGGGGTATTACGCCCGTGCCCGCAACCTGCTGAAATGCGCCCGCGCGGTCACCGCCGATCATGGCGGGGTCTTCCCCGACGATCATGATCGTCTGCTGGCCTTGCCTGGTATCGGCCCCTACACCGCCGCCGCGATTTCCGCCATCGCCTTCGACCGGCCGGAAGTGGTGATGGACGGCAATGTCGAACGGGTGATGGCGCGGCTGTTCGATATTCACACGCCGCTGCCCGATGCCAAGCCGGCGCTGAAGGCGCGCGCCGCCCAGCTGACACCCCGGACCCGGCCCGGCGATTACGCCCAAGCGGTGATGGATCTGGGCGCCACCATCTGCAGCCCGAAATCGCCCGCCTGCGGCATCTGCCCCTGGCGCGATCCCTGTCAGGCCCGCAGCGCCGGCACCGCCCCGGAGCTGCCGAAGAAACAGCCGAAAAAGACCAAGCCCACCCGCCGCGGCATCGCCTATATCGCCGAACGCGCCGATGGCGCGCTGCTGCTGGAACGCCGCCCCGACAGCGGCCTTCTGGGCGGCATGCTGGGCTGGCCCGGCACCCCATGGGCCGAAACCCCGACGGAAGACGCGCCGCCCTTCGCCGCCGACTGGCAGGAACTGGAGGCGGAGGTGCGCCATACCTTCACCCATTTCCACCTGATCCTGCGGGTCCGCGCCGCGCGCCTGCCCGATGGGCCGGTGCCCCCCAGGCTGCACCTGATCGAACGCACGGCTTTCCGCCCGTCGGACCTGCCGACGGTGATGCGCAAGGCCTATGATCTCTGGCGCGGCGGGGCAGCGTGACCCATGGCAATCGCCGGCGAATAGGCTAGACTCGCGGCCCAAGACCTCGTCCATCCGGCAACAGGAGATGCGCGATGATCCCGACCGACAAGCTCGCCCGCTGGCAGAGCGCGGCGCCCTTCTGGGGCTCGATCCTGCTGATCCCGGTCGCCTGGCTGGGCGGCATCGTCGGCGGCTGGACGGTGGTGCTGCTGCCGCTGATCACCTGGTATCTGTTCTCCGCCATAGACGCGGTCACCGGTCTCTATCTGGAGAACGCCGATCCCAATGCCCCGCCCGAGGCGCTGCGCTGGTATCGCTGGCTGACCACCGCCTGGGTGCCGCTGCAGTTTGTCACCCTCTACGGGCTGATCTTCTACGTCACTCACAGCGATCACCTGTCAGTGCTGGAAAAGGTCGTCCTGTTCTTCGGCATGGGGGTGATCACCGGCACTGTCGGCATAAACTACAGCCACGAGCTGATGCACCAAAAGAACAGGACCGAACGCTTCCTCGGCGATGTGCTGCTGTCGATGGTGCTCTATTCTCATTTCCGCACCGAACACCTGCTGGTGCATCACTCCTATGTCGGCACCCCGCGCGACGCGGTGACCGCACGCTATAACGAAGGGTTTCACCGTTTTTACCCTCGGGTGCTGAAACAGGTCTGGCACTCGGCCTTTCGGGCGGAGAAAGCCCGGCTCGCCCGCAAGGGCCGGCCCTGGACCGATCCCGCCAACCCCTTCTGGCGCTACTGGGCACTGCAGGCCGCGATGATCGCGCTGGCCGCGGCCCTGGGCGGCTGGGCCGGGCTCGGGCTGTTCCTGCTGCAGGCCGGGGTGGCGATCTGGCAGCTGGAGCTGGTCAACTACGTCGAACACTACGGGCTGACCCGGAAATACCTGGGCGAGGGAAAATACGAACACGTGATGCCGCAGCATTCCTGGAACGCGGCGCATCGCGCCACCAACTGGCTGCTGATCAACCTGCAGCGCCACTCCGACCACCATTACAAGCCCGACCGGCGGTTCCCGCTGCTGCAGAATTACACCGCCGCCGAGGCGCCGCAGCTGCCCTACGGCTATCCGATCATGACCATGGCGGCGATGGTGCCGCCGCTCTGGCGGCGGGTGATGAACCCGCGGGTGCGCCACTGGCGGGCGATGTATTACCCCGAAATCACCGACTGGACCCCCTACACCAAGGCCAGGAACCCGCTGCCGCGCGGCAGCGTCTAGAAAATCGCCCGAACCGCGCGCCATGGTCCACGGAGGGAGCCTCCGGCGGGAGTATTTGGGCAGAGAAGAAAAGGCACCCGCGCGCCCCTTCTTCTCTGAGGAAATACTCCGGGGGGCGGCCGCAGGCCCGGGGGGCAGCGCCCCCCTAATAAAGCGCCCAGATCGTCAGCGGAATCTCCAGCCCCCGCACCGGCTGGTCCGGCAGCCGGGTGAAGCCCTCGAGCGCGCTGTCGACGCCGTTGGCGGCGCCCGAGGTCTGGTCCAGCACCCGGTCGCGCAGCGCATCGCTGATGATCAGCCGTGCCGACAGCGGCCGCGTCATCGCCTCCAGCCGGCTGGCGACATTCACCGCAGTGCCGATTACCGCGAATTCCAGACGGTCGTTGCCGATATCGCCCAGCACCGCCGTGCCGTAATGCACCCCGATGCCGGCGTGGATTTCCGGCTCGCCAAAGCGCTGGCGCAACCGGTTCCAGCGGTCCATCGCCCCGATCATGGCGCGGGCGCAATCCAGCGCATTGGCGGCCTCGCAGCCATCGGCAACCGGGGTGCCGAAGGTCGCCATCAGCCCATCGCCCAGATATTTGTCCAGCGTACCGCCATGGCGGAACACCTCGCGTTCCATCCGGGCGTGAAATTCGCGCAACACGCCGATCACCTCATAGGGGTCGCGGTCGGCGGCGAAGCCGGTGAAATTCACGATATCGATGAACAGCACCGCGATATCCTGCCGCCGCACCTGTTTCAGCGGCTCGTCGTTCTGCGACAGCTCCTCCACCACATTGGGCGAGAAATAGCGTGAAAGATTGGCACGTTCGCGCTCCAGCCCGGCATTGTCCAGCAGCAGCCGGTCGAACCGCCGCGCCGAAAACCCGAGGGTCACCGCCACGATGAGAAACACCACCACCTCCTGCAGCCGCAGCCGGAAGTGAAACGCATTCGGGTCGAGCCGCGCCGCCAGTTCCGGATCGGCGCCGAAGGCGGCCTGGGCGGCCTCGGTCAGCCCGGGATAGGGGGTGGCGACCGCCCAGGCCACCGCCAGCGCCAGCCCCCAGAGCGCGCCGGTCCAGACCCCCATGGCGATCACCGTGCGCCAGGAAAACGCCAGGGTGCCGGCGGCGAGGATGATGAAGAAATACAGGAAATTGTCGTACCAATACTGCATCGCCAGCGGCTGCGTTTCGTCGCTGAGCGGGTTCGGCACCACCATGCCGATGGTCATCAGCGTCAGATCGGCGAGGATCAGGGCCATTTCCAGCCGCGACTGGCCGACGCGGCCGACGCGGTGCAGCAGCCAGCCGTTCAGCACCAGCAGCGCCAGAATCGCGTGATAGAACACCACGTCCCAATGCGGATTGATGATCACCACGAAGACCCCGAGCAGCGGCATGGTGATCCAGCGCATCCGCACCGCCAGTTCCAGCCCCTCGCGCTTGTGCCGTTCCAGCGCCGCCTCGGCGTATTTCGTCTGCGGCATCGGATGATCCCGAAACCGCCGTGCGCGGGGGGCGCTGGCGTGGTCAGAGGCGGCTTGGCCTGCGGGCTCGCTCATCGGCCGGATGTCCTGTCATCGTGCGGGGCACAGTCGGCTGCCTTCCTAACGCCGCACCGGCGGAGAGGCAAAACCAACCTGCTGCGGCCAAAGGTGGCGCCACGCAAAAAGAGCCCCGCCACAGGGGGCGGGGCCAGGTCAGTGTCCCGCTGTGGACAGCAGGACACCGGCGGTCGTTCGGAAAAGCGAATGCGGTCAGTTCTGCCGCATCTCGGAGCGGATCTGCTGGCGCAGCACGTCGATCGGCACCACCTTGCCGTCGCGCTTGAAGCACCAGTAGGTCCAGCCGTTGCAGCTGGGCGCGCCTTCCAGCGCTGCCCCGACCTGATGGATCGAGCCCTTGACCTCGCCGCCGACCAGGGTGCCGTCGGCGCGCACCTTGGCCTTGTAGCGGTTGTTCATCGAATAGAGCTGTTCGCCCGGACGCAGCATGCCGCGTTCGACCAGTTGGCCGAAGGGCACCCGCGGCTCGGCCCGCTTGCCGGCGCTGACCTGCAGCGCCTCGCGGTCGAATTTCCGCACGCGGGAGATGCGCTTTTCAGCCACCTTGCGATAGGCCTCCTCGCGCTCGATGCCGATGAACTCGCGCCCCAGCATCTTGGCCACGGCGCCGGTGGTGCCGGTGCCGAAGAACGGGTCGAGCACCACATCGCCCGGGTTGGTGGAGCCCACCAGAACCCGGTGCAGCAGCGATTCCGGCTTCTGGGTCGGATGCGCCTTATCGCCGTTCTCGTCCTTCAGTCGTTCGTGACCGGTGCAGATCGGCAGCACCCAGTCCGACCGCATCTGGATGCCTTCGTTCAGCGATTTCAGCGCCTCGTAGTTGAAGGTGTATTTGGCGCCTTCGGATTTCGAGGCCCAGATCATCGTCTCATGCGCGTTGGTCAGCCGTTTGCCGCGGAAGTTCGGCATTGGGTTCGACTTGCGCCAGACCACGTCGTTGAGGATCCAGTAGCCCTCGTTCTGCAGCGCCGCGCCGACCCTGAAGATGTTGTGATACGAGCCGATGACCCAGATCGCGCCATTCGGTTTCAGCAGCCGCCGCGCCGCCTTGAGCCAGTCCTTGGTGAACTGGTCGTAAGCGGCGAAGGAATCGAACTGATCCCAGTGATCGTCCACCGCGTCCACCTGGCTGTTGTCGGGGCGGTGAAGCTGGCCCTTGAGCTGCAGGTTATAGGGCGGATCCGCGAAAATGAGGTCGACGCTCGCCTCAGGCAGGGCGTTCATCACCTCGATACAGTCGCCGGGCAAAATGGTATTGAGAGGGAGCGCGGGCGCCCCCTTTGCATTGGTTCTTGTCATTGTACTGCCTCATGAACGGCGCGTTTTTCGCGCTCGCATATTAGCAGTAAAAATGAGTCAATCCCGATTCGCCGTCAATTTCTTTTTTGAATCAGTCACTTACTGATTTATCTTGATACAAGATGTTGTGTACCGGCCTGAAGGAACGCCTATGATGTGGGGTTATCCCCAGATTTCGCAGCGCGTTTTTGTGGCTGACAGAGGGGTAACCGGCGTTGGTCTCCCAGCCGTAGCCAGGATACTGTTGCGCCAAATCCACCATCAGCCGGTCACGGCAGGTTTTGGCGATGATCGAGGCCGCCGAAATCGACACGGAAATCGCGTCGCCCTTGATCACGGCGCGGGCCGGCAGGGTCAGGTCGCGGGGAATCAGATTGCCGTCGATCAGCAGGTAGTCGGGCGGCGGGTCCAGCGCCGCGACCGCCCGTTCCATCGCCAGATGGCTGGCGCGCAGGATGTTGATCTCGTCGATCTCCTCGACACTGGCATGGGCCACGGCGACCTCGGCGCAGGCGCGCAGGCTCTGCTCCAGCGCATCGCGGCGGCGCGCGGTCAGCTTCTTGGAATCGTTCAGGCCTTCGGGAATCGCCGCGGGGTCCAGGATGACGGCGGCGGCGGTCACCGGCCCGGCGATGGGGCCGCGGCCGACCTCGTCGACACCGGCGATGCGCAGGAAGCCCTGCGCGCGCAGCTCTTCCTCCAGGTGATAATCAGGCGTGCTCATGAACCGTTGCTGCCCCGGCAGCCGGGGCAGCGCAAGGGGGAAGGCAGTCCCAGCCTCAGCGATCCGGCGTATGCCAGTCCGCCGGCGGCACCTCGCGCCGCCGCAGCCGCAGCGCCAGCCCCACCGCGACCCCCACGCCGATGGCCACGGTCAGATCGGTGATCACCGTCAGCACCAGGGTCATCAGCAACAGCACCCGGTCAGAAACCGGTGCCTTCATATAGAGCTTCCACTTGTCGGGCTCGGTCATGTTCCAGGCGGTCAGCATCAGCAACGCCGCCAGCGCCGGCATCGCCAGATATCCCGCCAGCGGCGCCGCCAGCATCATCACGATCAGGATTGTCAACGCATGGACCATGCCGGCCACCGGCGTCTTGCCGCCGGCGCGCACGTTGGTGGCGGTGCGCGCGATCGCCCCGGTCGCCGGCAGCCCGCCGAACAGCGACGACCCGACATTGGCGATGCCCTGGGCCAGAACCTCGGCGTTGGGGCGGTGATGACCGCCGATCATCCGGTCCGCCACCATCGCCGACAGCAGCGATTCGACACCGGCGAGAAAGGCGATCACCGCCGCCGAGGGCAGCAGTTCGATCACCCGGGTATAGGAGACCTCCGGCAGATGCGGAATCGGCAGCCGATCCGGCAGGGCGCCGAAGCGGGAAAAGATGGTGTCCACCGGCAGCACCAGCACGGCGGCCAGCGCCGATCCGATCCCCACCGCGACGATCAGCCCGGGGAACCGCGGAAACAGCCGGCGCAGTGCCACGATGGCCACCATGGTCAGCGCCCCGATGCCGAAGCTCTGCCAGCTCAGCGTATCCCGCGCCGCCCAGAGCGCCGGGAGCTTCTCGATGAAATCGGCCGGTTCATGGGTCAGGGTCAGCCCGAAGAAGTTCGAGATCTGGCCGAAACCGATGATCACCCCGATACCGATGGTGAAGCCATTGATCACCGGTTCCGGCACGAAGGAGATCAGATTGCCGGCCCGCAGCCAGCCGGCCACGATCAGAATCAGCCCCGCCATGAAGGTGGCCAGCACCAGCCCGTCATAGCCATGCTCGGCGATCACCCCGTAGACCACCACGATGAAGGCCCCGGTGGGGCCACCGATCTGCACCCGGCTGCCACCGAAGGCCGAGATCAGGAAGCCCGCCACGATGGCGGTCACCAGCCCGGCCGCGGGTTCGGCGCCGGAGGCGATGGCAATCGCCAGGCTCAGCGGCAGCGCCACCATCGCCACGGTGATCCCGGCCAAGACATCCGCGCCGAGTTCCGGCATCGAATAGGTTTTCAGAGTCGTCAAAATCTTGGGTTTCATTGCACCCGCCCGTCACTGTCCTGTGTCTGATGGGGCAGGGCCCGCCGTCGCCGGCGGCGTCAGGTCCCCTCTGCGGGGCCTGACGGCGGCGAAGCGTCCTACTGTGCGGCATGCTTTTGCGACCCGGGCAAAATGGCGTGGGGTCGGGCGATACCGCTGGGGTCCTGTCCGTGTCTGAATGGGCCCATAGAACGGCATCGGCCGGGCAGTTTCAACTGGCAAGCGACAGAACCCCACGGCAGGCCATGAAAAAGGGGCGGTCCGAAGACCGCCCCCCATGCCCGGATCCGGGACCGACCCCGGGGCCGGATCAGCGCAGATAGGTATGCGTCACGACCCGGTTGGGTTGGTGCCGGTAGACGTTGACCTCCTTGGTGACCTGCTTGCGGACCACCGGGCGGGCGTCGCGGTTGACCGGCTTGATCACCTTCTTGGTGACGTATTTGTTCACATGCCGTTCGACATAGACGTTGCGCTGCGGTTGCACGTAGACCGGGCGCGGCTGGACATAGACCGGACGCGGCGGCGCATAGACGTGGCGCGGCGGCTGCACGATCACCTGGCGATTGATCACCGGCGGATGATCGTTGGCGTTGTCGATGGCGGCACCGATGATGGCCAGAGCCGCGAGGCCGGCGAAGATTTTGGCGGCATCCGACCCGTCAGCGCGAGCCGGAGCGGCGCTGGCACCGGTCAATGCGACGGCGACGGCGAGACCCGAGATCAGGGCGATGAACTTGCGATGCATGTCGTGTTCCTTTCTGCATGGGGGCCGGGCAGGTTCCAGTTCAGGCCGCGACCGTTCGATGCAACCAACCTCGCCCCGATGGCGCCAGACAGGCAATAACGGCCCCTTGTTATCGGATATCAAAGCCGCCAAAGCCCTGTTGTTATTGAATAACCGGGGCCGCCGCGTCAGGATGACCGCATGAGACACATGATGATCATTCTCGCACTGATCGCCGTCGCCGGGGGCGCCCTGCCCGCCGCCGCGGCGGAGTGCTACGCCGATTACAAGGCGAAGCGGGACAACCCGTTGAAGCTGCATTACGGGGTGATGCAGCTGCAGCAGGGCTGCGACCGCCAGTCCGCCCGCGCCGAGGTGGCCGGGCGGCTGCAACGCAACGGATGGACACTGCTGAACGTGGTGTCGGTCTTCGGGCCCGAGGGGCTGGAGGGAAGGAAGGCGAATGCAGGACGTTTCTACCTCAGGTTCTGAACCGCGCCGCGGCTCCGGCCTGCCGGGCGGCCGCGTGGTGATCTTCGGCATCGCCGCCATCGTGCTGATTCTGGTCGCCGCCGGGGTGCTGCTGCTTCTGACCCTGCCCGACGCCAATGCCTTCAATGCGCGGGTCGAACGGCTGTTCATCGAAAACGACCTGACCACTGGCGCGGAGATCAAGCTGCTGGAGATCCTGGCGCAGTCGGGCACCGCCTTTTCCGACACGCTGTCGAGCTATCGGATGGTGATCTTCGTTCTGCTGGTCTTCGCCACCGCGATGATGGTGGCGGCGCTGGTGTTTCTGGTGCTGCTGGCCGGGCTGAACCGCCGCATGGCACAGATCGAGCGCGCCGGCATCCAGGTGAATTCGCTGCTGATCAGCCGGGAAGAGAACACCGTCTATCTCAACAACATGGATTTCAAGCTGACCGCCGCGGCGATGGAGACGCTGGCGGTGCTGGCCGAAGCGCGGCTGGACGACGAGGTTCTCTCGGGCGTCGAGATCGAGGCGATGATCACCGGCCGCGATGCCACCGATTGCGAGGAAGCCGCCGGTGCCACCCGGATCAAGCGGCTGCGCGATACCCTCGGCAACCAGATGGTGAGCGAACTGCTGGTCAAGACCATCGCCCGACGCGGCTATATGCTGGCGATCGAAAAGGACGTGATCCGGATGGTGTGAGCCCCCCGCCTGGGGCGGGCGCCCCTGGCCGGCGTCGCGCGCCCCTGGTCGGCGGCCCGCGCAGATCCCTGCCGGCGGAGCCACCGGCGGGGATATTTGCGGCCAGAAAGGACCGGGGCACGCGCACCTTTCAGCGCGGCTCGAAATAATCGAGCGGGATCCGGAGATAGGAGCGCCCGTTGTCTTCCGGCGCCGGTTTGCGACCGCCGCGGATGTTGATCTGCAGTGCCGCCAGCATCAGCTTCGGCAGCGGCAAGGTGGCATCGCGGGCATCGCGCACGGCGCGATACTGCGCCTCGTCCGGGGCGTCTTTCAGATGGATATTGCCGGCCCTATGTTCTGCCACCGTCGCCACGCAGTCGGCGGCGCGACCGGGGGCGTAATCGTGGCCGACGAACAGCCGGGTGTCATCGGGCAGCGCCAGAATCGCCTGGATCGAAGCATAGAGCGCACTGGAGGAGCCGCCGGGGAAATCGGCCCGGCTGGTGCCGCTGTCGGGCATCATCAGCGTGTCATGCACGAAGGCGGCATCGCCCGCCACATAGGTGATCGAGGCCAGGGTATGACCGGGGCTGAACATCACCCGGACCGGGATCTCGCCCACCATGAACTCCTCGCCATCGTAGAACAGCTTGTCCCATTGGCGGCCATCGGTGGGGAAATCGTCGGGCAAGTTGTAGATCTCCTTCCACAGCGCCTGCACTTCGGTCACGTGATCGCCGATGGCGGTCGGCGCGCCGAGCCGTTCGCTGAGCCAGGGCGCGGCGGAGAAGTGATCCGCATGCGGATGGGTGTCGAGGATCCAGGTCACCTCGATCCCGGTGGCGCGGACATAATCCAGGATCTGCTGCGCGCTGGTCATGCGGATGGCGCCGGCATTGGCATCGTAGTTCATCACCGGATCCACGATGGCGCCCTGCATCGTCGCGGGGTCGTGGAACACATATTGCCAGCTGCCGGTGGGCTCGTCCCAGAAGGGTTTCACAACGGGTGAATGGGTCATCGGATATCCTCCGGTCATCGGGGTGTGGCCCGGCGCGCAACGCGCCGGACCTGGTTGCAGGACTGTCGCGGGCTCAGAGCGCGCGGGTCGAGAAGTACCAGTCCACCGTATTGTAGCCTTCGCCGCCACGGGCGACAGCGGCCTCGGGGGTGCTGGGCGGAGGCACGATGACCTGATCGCCGGGTTTCCAGTTTTCCGGCATCGCGCATTTGTTCTCATCAGCGGTCTGCAGCGCCACCAACAGGCGGTGAATCTCGTCGACCGAGCGGCCGGCGTTCATCGGATAGTAGACCATCGCGCGCAGCACGCCCTCAGGGTCGATGATGAAGGTCGCCCGCACCGCGGCAGTGTCCGAGGCGCCGGGCTGAATCATGCCATAGGCCTGAGCCACTTTCATGTTCAGGTCGGCGATGATCGGGAATTTGATCTCCACCCCGAATTTCTCCTTGATATTCAGCATCCAGGCAATGTGGCTGTGGACGCTGTCGATCGACAGGCCGAGCAGCGCGGTGTTCATCGCCGCGAAGTCGTCCTGGCGCTTGGCGAACCCGATGAACTCGGTGGTGCAGACCGGGGTGAAATCCGCCGGGTGCGAGAACAGGATCAGCCATTTGCCCTTGTAGTCGGCGTTGGTCTTGCGGCCGTCGGTCGTCGGCGCGTCGAAGGCCGGGGCGGCCTCGTTCAGCCGGGGCATCTGCGGGGTTTGAGGTGCGTCGGTCATTGCTGTGTCTCCGTCTTTGCGTTTCGATGAGACAGAGATAGCCGGCACCGTCACATTCGTGAAATTGATTATAACTCTTTCTTTTATAGAGATTATCTATATAATAGCCGCATGATCACCCTGCGACAGCTCCGCTTTCTCACCGCGCTCGCCGAAGAGCTGAACTTCTCCCGCGCCGCGGAGGTCTGTTTCGTCACCCAGCCGACGCTCAGCGCCGGGCTGAAGGAGCTGGAACAGATGCTGGGGGTGCAGCTGGCCGAGCGCAGCAAACGGTCCGTCCTGCTGACCCCGATCGGAGAGGAGATCGCGACGCGCGCGCGGGCAGTGCTGCTGGCCGCGCATGAGATCGAGGATCTGGCCGCCGCCCACAAGGCGCCGGAAGAGGGCGATCTGCGGCTGGGGGCGATTCCCACCATCGGCCCCTTCCTGATCCCCAAGGCGCTGCCGCACATCCGCGCCGCCTTTCCCAAACTGCGGCTGTTCCTGCGCGAGGAGAAGACCGATTCGCTGCTGGAGGGGCTGGCCAGCGGCCGGCTCGATGTGGTGCTGATGGCGCGGCCCTTCGAAATCGGCACGGCGGAGTTCACCCCGCTGTTCGACGACGGCTATCACCTGGCGACGCCGCCGGGCTGGGGCCGGGCCGGCGGCGCCCCGGTGGATGGCGGCGCGCTGGAAGGCGCCCGGCTGCTGCTGCTGGAACAGGGCCATTGCCTGCAGCGCCATGCGCTGCGCGCCTTCCCCGACCGGGACATCCAGCAGGACGAAAGCTTTTCCGCGACCAGCCTGCCGACGCTGATTTCCATGGTCAGCGAGGGGCTGGGCATCACGCTGCTGCCCGATCTGGCGATCGACGCCGGGGTGCTGTCCGGCCAGCAGGTGGATATCGCGCCGCTGACCGGCGCCTGCCCACGCCATGTGATCCTGGCCTGGCGGTCGACCTCTGCCCGCAAGCCGGTGTTCCAGGCGCTGGCCGATATCCTGCGCCAGACCCGGACCGGCCTGCTTCCTGCCGCGCCGGGCTGATCCCCGGCGTCCCGGATCACCCGCCGCCGCCGACGATCGCGCGGGCCTGCAGGTCCCGCAGCTCCGCCTCGGAATAGCCCAGAGCCTCACGCAGGACATCTCCGGTATCCGCGCCCAGCCGCGCCGGAGCGGTCGCCGGTGCCGGCCCCGCGCCATCGAACAGAATCGGCCCGCGCACCAGACGCAGCGTGCCGATCTCGGGGTGCGTGACCTCTTCGATCAGCCCGTGCGCGGCGACATGGTCCTGTTCCAGCGCCTCTCCAATCGACAGGATTGGCGCGTTGGGCACATCGAAGGCGGTTAGACGGTCCAGCCAATAGGCGGTGCTGTCCCGGATCATGCGGGCGTGAATGATCGGCTCCAGCTGATCACGATTGGCCAGCCGCGCCTCGTACCGGGCAAAGCGCGGGTCCGCGATCAGCTCCTCATGATCTAGGCAGCAGGCGAAATTGTGCCAGAAGCGTTCGGTCAGGCAGGCAACGATCACATGTCCGTCCGCGGTGGGAAAAGACCCGTAGGGGACGATGCTGGGGTGCTGGCTGCCAACCGGTTTCGGGCTTTCGCCGGTGACGAAATAGATCTGCGACAGGTAGCCCTGCAGCGCGATCAGACTGTCGAGCATGGCGACCTCGACATGCTGCCCCTGCCCGGTGACATGACGTTCGTGCAGCGCCGCCAGAACCCCGAACAGCGAAAAGATGCTGCCAGCCAGATCGCCCAGCGGCAGCCCCAGCTTGGTCGGCGCCTGACCGGGTTCGCAATTCACGCTCATCACCCCCGACAGCGCCTGCGCGACGATGTCGAAGGCCGGCTTGTCGCCATGCGGGCTGTTGCGGCCGAAACCGGTGATCGAACAATACACCAGCGCGGGATTGTCCGCCCTGAGCCGGTCATATCCCAGCCCCAGGCGGTCCATCACCCCGGGCCGGAAATTTTCCAGCACGATATCGCTCTGCGCGGCGAGACGGCGGGCGATTTCGACCCCTTCCGGCGACTTGAGGTTGAGCGAAACGCTTTTCTTGGAGCGGTTCAGGGCAATGTAATAATGGCTCATATCACCGACGAAGGGCGGAAAACCGCGGGTTTCATCGCCTTTTTCGACCGACTCGATCTTGGTCACCTCGGCGCCGAGATCGGCGAGCACCATCGAGGCATAGGGCCCCGACAGGATGCGTGAGAAATCCAGCACCCGGATCCCGGCAAGCGGCCTGGCGGCGCGATTGGCTGTGGTCTCAGACATCCCCGGCCGCCTTTCCCGCGATCTTCATCACCGCCGTCGCCAGAGCCACCAGCCGCGCACCGTCAGAGATCTCGGCATCGAGAAACATCATCCCGCCGGTGCGATGCCGCAACCGGGCACGGGCCGTCAGCCTCACTCCCGGCTGCGCCGGAGCGACGAAGCGGGTGTCCATCTGCACCGTGACCGTCGGCGCGCGATCCGCCGTGTGCCAGGCCACCATCGCAACCGTCTGATCCAGCAGGCTGGCAATCACGCCGCCATGCACCTGCCCTAGAACATTGGCATGCGCACCGGTAGTGTCCAGCGCGTAGACGAAGTCCCCCTCAACGTCGCGCGCGGCTTTCACCGGACCAAGCCCATCCATGAAAGCCCCCGCCTGCAGCGGCTTCCATGTGATCTCCTCCCTCGGGTGTGTCAAAATCTAACTCCCTGTTTCGATTTGCATATTCTCGATCTCATCGCGCAGGCTAATCAGCGCGCGCGCCAGCCTGGGAACCTCTCCCTCTCCCAGCCGCTCGGTGATACCGATCGCCACCAGCGAGCGGATCATCTCTCCGCCCGCGTTGAAGATCGGCACCGCCACCACCGTGACCCCGGAAATATAGCAGCCCTGATCGACAGCATAGCCGCGCCCGCGTGCCTCATCGACCTCGCTGCACCAGTCCTCGAAACTGGGCGGGTGATCCCAGACCAGCCTGGCGAATTCCTCCGACAGCGCTGCGGTATCGAGACCGCTGAAAGCGGCGAACAGCCGTCCGGTGGCGGAAATCAGCGACGGGAACCGCGACCCGAGCTCAACCTGCAGCTGGAACGGCAGGTTCGATTGCGACAGCGCCACCACCACCATCTGGCCCGGGCCGGAGAGCTGGGTGGCGATCGCGGTGACCCCGAACCGCGCCGACAGATCGGTCAGCATCGGCTGGATCAGGGCCGAGAAGGCGTTCTTCTGCAGCGCCGCCCGGGCCAGCGGCAGGATACCGATTCCAATCGAATAGCGCTTGGTCCGCGAATCGAAATCGACCATGCCCTCGTCCTGCAGCACCCGCAGGATGTGCAGACAGGTCGACGGCACCAGCCCCAGTTCGCGGGCCATCGGATTGACCCCGACCGGCTCGGGGGTCCGCGCCAAAAACCTCAGTATTGCAAGGGCTCTCGTCACTGCGGGCACCTGTCGCTTTGCGGTCTGCCTGGTGTCGTTCTCGGCCATCGCGGTCCTCTTTGCTTTCCACTAATCATTGTATATATACAATAATTATAGCGTATTGACAATAACTTATCTGCCTCCTTACCGTTGTCAACGTGCCGGACGGTCGCTGTGACAGCGCATGCCGGCCAGGAACGGGAGGAAAACGGAAGATGGCGCGACTGACGGATTACACGTCCTATGCGGATGCCCAGAGGCACTTCACCAAAGCGGCGCTGTGGGAGCTTTTCGACGGGACGCGGGACCGGTTCAACATCGCCCATGAATGCGTCGACCGTCACGTTGAGGGCGATCGGGTGGCGCTGCGGATCGCCCATGCCGATGGTCGCGACGAGATCATCAGCTTCGCTGAACTGTCGCGCCGGTCGGCGCAGATCGCGCATTTCCTTCGCGCCCGGGGGGTGGAAAAGGGCGACCGCGTCGCGGTGATGATCGACCCCTCGCTGCCGTTCTACGCCACCCTCTTCGGGGCGATGAAAGCCGGCGCCGTCGCGGTGCCGATGTTCACCCTCTTCGGGCCGGACGGTATCCGCCTGCGGGTTGGCGACTGCGATCCGCAGATCTTCTTCACCAGCGCCGACAAGGCGCCCGAGGCCGAGGCCGGCGGCGCCAGAAACGTGATCGTCGCCGACCAGGCGTTCCTCGACGGGCTGAACGACCTGCCAGACAGCTTCGACTGGGACAGCCGTGGCGACGATCTGGCGGTGCTGCAATACACCTCCGGCACCACCCGGCTGCTGCCCGCCGCGGTGCATCATTCGCATCGCTCCATCGTCACCCTGATGGTCGCCGCGCTCTATGCCACCGGCATCCGCCCGGGCGACCGGTTCTTCTGCCCGTCCTCCCCGGCCTGGGGCCACGGTCTGTGGCACGGCACGCTGGCGCCGTTGGCCATGGGCGTGTCGACCGGCACGTTCTCCGGCAAATTCGATGCGGTGCGGCTGCTGAAGGCGCTGCAGGATTTCCGGATCACCAACCTGACCGCCGCCGCCACGCATTACCGGATGATGCGCAATTCCGGCGCCGCCGAGCACTACAGCTATTGCTTCGACAAGCTTTCCTTCACCGGTGAGCCGATCGACAGCGAAACCGCCGCCTATGTCGAACGGATCTTCGGCACCAAGGTGCGCTCGATGTACGGCACCACCGAAATCGGCGTGATCATCGCCAACTACCCCGGCGCCGACGATCTGGAGGTCCGCGACGGCGCCATGGGCAAGGCGGTGCCGGGAGTCGAGGTCGAGGTGCAGCGCGACGACGGCAGTCGCTGCGACCCCGGCGAGACCGGCGAGTTGATGGTGAAGAAATCCGGCACCTGGTTTCCGACCAAGGATCTGGGCCGGGTCGACGCGGATGGGTATTTCTATCACGGTGGCCGGGCCGACGATGTCATCATCTCGGCCGGCTGGACCATCGGCGCGGTCGAGGTCGAAGACGCCGTCCTCAGCCATCCGGCGGTGGCCGAATGCGGCGTGATCGGCACCCCCGACAGCCTGCGCGGCCAGGTCGTCAAAGCCTATATCATTCTCAAGACGGAAGAGACGCCGGACCTGAAGCAGAGCATTCAGGACCATGTGCGCGCCAGGCTCGCCCGTCACGAATACCCCCGCCAGATCGAATTCGTCACCGAGCTGCCGAAAACCCCGGCCGGCAAGGTGAACCGCAAAATCCTGCGCGACCAACAGGCCGCAAAGCTCGCCTCGGCCGGCTGAGCGACCCGGCGCAGTCATCTTTCAAGGAGGAACAAGATGAACGACATGACCCGGAAATTTCCGAAAATCACCGAGGAGGGGCTGGACGCGCTGCGCGAACGCATCGGCGTCAAGATCGAACGGACCGTCGAGCCCTGGTGCTATGAGGCGACGCGCGACAACATCCGCCACTACGCCCATGGCATCGGCGACGACAACCCGCTGTGGTGCGACCCCGACTACGCCAAGGGCACCAGATACGGCGACGTGATCGCACTGCCCAGCTTCCTGTTCGCGACCAGCCGGATCATCTCGGGCTATGTCGGCGGCCTGCCCGGCGTCCATGCCATGTGGTCCGGCGCCAACTGGAGCTGGCACAAGGTCATCCCGCGCAATACCGAGTTCCGTACCGAGGCCTATCTGAAGGATCTGATCACCCACGAGACCCGCTTTGCCGGCAAGGCGGTCCAGCAGATCTATCACGTCGATTTCTACGACGCCAAGACCGGCGATCTGCTGGCCGATGCCGACAGCTGGTGCTTCCGCACCGACCGCGACGCCGCGCGCGAGAACGGCACCAAATACACCGAGGCCAAGGCCAAGGGGCGCCGCGTCTACACTCAGGAAGAGCTGGACGCTTACTACAAGTATTACGAGCAGGAGCAGATCCGCGGCGCTGAGACCCGCTACTGGGACGATGTGACCGAGGGCGAAGAGTTGCCCACCATGGTCAAGGGACCGATGACCGCCACCGGCTTCATCGCCTATGCCCAGGGCTGGGGCGGGCTTTACATCCGGGCCAACAAGCTGGCCTGGCAGCTGCAGCAGAAACACCCCAGCGCCGGGATCAAGAACCGTTTCGGCATTCCCGACTGCCCCGAACGGGTCCACTGGGAAGAGGAATTCGCGCTCGAAGTCGGGGCGCCGGGCGCCTATGACTATGGTCCTGAGCGGACCTCGTGGCTGACCCACCAGATCACCAACTGGATGGGCGACGACGGCTTCCTGCGTCAGGCCAAATGCCAGGTACGCCGGCACAATCCGGAAGGGGACATCATCCTGATCCACGGCACCGTGACCCGCAAGTTCGAGGAAGACGGTCGCTATCTGCTGGAAATCCACCAGCGTGCCGAACAGCAGGATGGCGAAACCTCTGCCATCGGATCCGCCATCGTCGAGCTTCCCAAACGCTGAAGGGAACCGGCGCGTCAACCCACTGGGAGGAGAGGTTGAACGTGTTTGGAACGATCTTGGAGAAAATCGAGGACACCCTGCACCTGCTGGGGTGCCTCGGCCTGATTGTCGTCGTCGTCCTGATCAACGCGGATATTCTGCTGCGGCTCAGCATCAGCCTGCCGGTGCAGTTCCAGTTCGAGCTGACCGAGCTCTATCTGATGCCCGCCTTGGCCACGCTGTCGCTGTCGCGGGTGTTCCGCGTCGGCGGTCATCTGGCGCTCGACTTCATGCCCGATCACCTTCCCGGCCTTCTCGGCGTCATCGTCGGCAAACTGCGGCTGTTGCTGCCCGCTGCCTTCTTCGGTGCCGTCACCTGGATGTCGGGCAAATTCGCGCTGCATGCCTTTACGCATGGGGACGTCGAATACGGGGTGATCGACTGGCCGCTCGGGTGGGCCTACGCCATCGTGCCTCTGGGGTGCGGTGTTCTGGTCCTGCGGCTGCTCTTCGATGCCCTGAAACAGGGGGCGCCGGAGCCGACCCGCTGAAATTCTGTCTGGGAGGAGACCGAAGAATGAAACTTGCAAAGAAAGCGATTGCCACTGCGGCAACGGCCCTGACCCTGGCTGCGGCCGCGGTGCAGGCGGAGACCCTGAGCCTCGGGGATTTCCAGTCGACCAGCCATATCGTGTCGCTGGAGGGCACCACGAAATGGATGGCGGCGGTGGAAGAGGCCACCGGGGGCAAGATCACGTTCCACCATTTCCCGTCGCAGCAGGCGGCGAAATCCAAGGCGCAGCTCGACGCGGTGAATAATGGCATCCTCGACGCGGCGCTGCTCGGCGCACTCTATCACGCCGAAACGCTGCCGCTGAATTCGGTGGTCGGGCTGCCGGGCTATTACAGCTCCGCGGTGCAGGGCACCGAGGCCATTCAGGAGATGCTCAAGGCCGGCCCGCTGCGGGACGAGCTGCTGGCTGCCGGCGTGACGCCGATCTTCGGCTTCGTGCTGCCACCCTACCAAGTGCTGGCCAAGACACATCTGGGCATGCCGGCCGACTGGAAGGCACTGGACGTGCGCACCTCCGGGGCGACCCAGGCGATGACCGCCCGCAGCCTCGGCGCGGTGGGGATCTCGATCCCCGGGCCGGAGGTCTATACCGCCGTCGAGCGCGGTCGGCTCGATGCGGTGCTGTTCCCGCTGGCCTCGGTCCCCGGCTACAAGCTGAACGAGGTGGTCAGCCATATCTCGACCAACGGCTCCTTCGGTGGCTACAGCTTCGTGATGGTGGTGCGCAGCGATCTCTTCGACGGGCTCGATACCGATGTGCGCGAGAAGATGGTCAGCCTGGGCGCCGAAACGGCGCGGCATGTCGCCAAGGCGCAGGACGACAGCGTCGCCACGCTGATCGAGCAGTGGAAAGCCGAGGGCATCGACACCTACAGCTTCAGCGCGGCAGAGCTGGAAAGCCTGCGCAGCGCCATGGCACCGGTGACCGCAGACTGGGTGACCCGCATGGGCGGAGACAAGGCGAAACAGGTTCTGGAGCGCTACAGCGCCCTGACCAGCCAGTAAACCCGCCCCTGTCCCCGGAACCCCGGGCGGTCGGTCGCATGCGGCCGGCTGCCCGCCAGGAAACCTGTGCCCTATGCTGTCATTCTTCGCCATACTCGCCCTGCTGGCCCTGTTCATGGCCATGCGCATGCCGATTGCCTTCGCGATGGGGCTGGCCGGCTTCGTCGGACTGGCCGCCCAGCTCGGGCTGCGCCCCGCGCTGGCGGTACTGGAACGCACCTTCTATGATTCCTCCTCCTCCTTCATCCTGGTTGCGATCCCGCTCTTCATCCTGATGGCGGAGGTCCTGACCGCCGGCGATGTGACCCGGCGGGCGATCTCCGCCTGCCAGGCATGGATCGGCCATGTCAAAGGCGGCCTGGCCATGGCCACTGTCGGCGCCTCTGTCATTCTGGCCGCACTGGTCGGCAGTTCCACCGCCTCCACCGCAGCGATGGCCGCCTCCGCCTTTCCACAGATGCGCAGCCATTCCTATTCCCAGCGGCTGGCAGCGGCGGTGGTCTCGGTCGGCGGCACGTTAGCCGTGGTGGTGCCGCCCTCCATCGTGCTGGTGGTCTATGGCGTGCTGACCGAAACCTCGATCGGCAAGCTCTTCATCGCCGGCATCCTGCCCGGGCTGCTGACCGCGACCGGGCTGGCGGTGGTGATCAAGCTGATCGCACACACCACGGATCAGGCCCCCAAGGGCGATCCGTTCGTATTCCGGCACGCGGTGAAATCCAGCCGCCACGTGTTGCCGATGGTGGCGCTGATGGCGCTGGTGATCGGCGCCATCTACGGCGGCATCGCCTCGCCCTCCGAAGCCGCCGCGCTGGGGGTCATGGGCTCCGTCCTCATCGTGCTGGCGCAGCGCAGCCTGAGCTTTGCCGATTTCAACCGCAGCGTCTCCGGCGCCATCCGCGCCACCGTGATGATCGTCGCCATCGTCGCCTGTTCGGCGATCTTCTCCAACTACCTGGCCTTTACCCGCATCACCCATGCACTGCTGGAATTCGTCGCCAGCACCGAGATGTCGCGGACCACGATCATGGCGATCATCATCGTCACGCTGCTGATCATGGGCATGTTTATGGATCAGCTGGCGATCCTGTCCCTGGCGATGCCGCTGGCCTTTCCCACTGCCATGGCGCTGGATTTCGATCCGGTCTGGTTCGGCATCGTCGTCACCAAGACGGTGGAGATCGGCCTGCTCACCCCCCCACTGGGCCTGAACGCCTATGTCGCGGCGGCACAGACCGGTGTGCCGCTGGGCAAGATCTTCCGCGGCCTGCTGCCATTCCTGGCGATGGAGCTCGTCGTACTGCTGCTATTGCTGTTCCTGCCGCAGATCACCCTCTGGTTGCCGGGCCTGATGCTGCAATAACGCGCCGGGATCGTCCCGCTTGAACCACGACGCCCGTACATTGTATACGAAAGGCAACAGACGATCCCGGAGCGTTAGAATGAAAAAACCCCAATCCTCGCGCCCGCTCGGGGCGGCGCATACGGCGCTCTTTCACCAGATTTACGAGGCGCTGCGCGACCGCATCCAGAGCGGAGAGCTGCGCCCCGGCGACCGGCTGGTGGAGGACCGGCTGGCCGAGGATTTCGGCGTGTCCCGCAACCCCGTGCGCGAAGCGATCCGGATGCTCAGCGCCGACGGGCTGATCGAGGTCAACGCCCGGCGCGGCGTCTATATCGCGGTGCCCGATCCGGTGAAAATTCAGGAACTGGTCGAAATCCGCGCCGTGCTGGAAGGCCACAATGCCCGGCTGGCCGCGCGGCGGGGCAACCCCAAGCTGCTGGCGGCGGCCGGACGTATCCTCGAACGCGGACAGGCCGCACTGATCGCCGAGAAGACGGAGTCGCTCACCCGGCTGAACGACGAATTTCACAGCGCCCTGGCGCGGGCGTCGGAAAATGAGAGCCTGAGCGAGATGCTTGGATCGATGCGGCTGCGGTCGTCTCTCGGCTTCGCGATGAGCGATCCGGTGGTGCAGGCACAGTCCTGGCAGGAACACGCCGGCATCCTGCAGGCGATCCTCGATGGCGATGAGGACACCGCCGAGGCCCTGTCGCGCAGCCATGTGCTGAAGGCCGGCGACAGGGCGAAGGAGCGAGCTGAAACCGCCGCTCAGGCCGCGAGCTGACGCAGCAACAGGATTGCGGCGCTGGCCGCAGCAATCCCCAGCACGATCAGGCGCATGTGGCGGGCCGGCAGGTGGTGGCGCAGCCGCCCGGAGGCCGCGAACCCCAGAAACAGCGGTGCCAGCATCGCCAGCCCCAGACCGATTTCATGCGACCCGAAGCGGCCGACCGCCGCCAGCGCCGCGATGGAGATCACCGTGCCGACGGCCAGGAACCCGCCGATCGAGGCGCGCAGTTGCGCCGGCGGCACCGATTGATAAACCAGCGCGATCGGCGGCAGCCCGACCGAGGTCAGGGTGCCCATGAAGCCCGACAGGGTGCCCGCGATCAGCAGGTTCAGCCGGGTCGGTCGCAGTGGCAGTTTCAGCAGGCTTGCCCCCACCGCCAGCAGGATTACCAGCGCGAAGGTGATCGCCAGCGCCCGCAGCGGCAGCACCCCGATCAGCAGCGCCGCCGGGACCGAGGCCAGCAGTCGCCCGGTCAACGCATAGCCCAGCCCCGACATGTCCAGCGCCGAGCGTTCCCGGAAAACCGACATCACCGCGATCACGCAGGAAATCATCAGCAAGGGCCCCGGCACCAGCTCGGGTGCGAAAAGCGCCAGCAGCGGCGAGGCGACCATGCCGAGCCCGACTCCGCTGAGACCCTGAAGAAACGCGCCGGCGAACACCACCAAGGCAATCAGATGCCATTGCTGGGCCAGCATCTGCTCGAAGTGCGATACCATAGTCTGTCTTTCCATATTGAATGTGGCTGCCCCGCCGCCGGCGGGACAGTCTTAGCGGATCAGCCAGGTCTCGGCCTTCTGCACCGCGAGATAAATCGCGACCGACATCAGGCTGAGGATCACGATCGCGGCCATCACCATGTCCATGCGGAAGATCTGGCTGCCATAGACGATCAGATAGCCCAGCCCGGCCTTGGAAGCCTGGAATTCGCCGACGATCACCCCGACGAGGCTGAGCCCGACATTGGCCTTGAGCGTCGCCATGAAGGTATGGACATTGCCCGGCAGCACCACCTTGGTCAGGATCTGGCGCTTGCCCGCCCCGAGAGTGCGCGCCAGCTTGATCTTGTTCGGGTCGGTCTGGCTGAACCCGGTGTAAAGCATCAGGATGGTGATGAAGAGCGCCACCGCAATCGCCACCGCATAGATCGAGCCCTGCGGCCCCAGCCAGATGTAGAAGATTGGCACCAGCGCGATCTTGGGCAGCGCATTGCCCACCACCAGGAAGGGATCGAGGATCTTTTCCAGCATCGGCGACAGCCACAGGCAGATCGCCACCACCGTGCCCAGAATCATCGCTACAGCGAAGCTGATCATGACCTCCAGCAGGGTAACGCCGATATGCAGCCCGAGGTTGCCCTGCGCCAGCAGTTCCAGGAACCCTTCCCAGACTGCCGAGGGGTAGCTGGTGAGCATTGGGTTCACCAGCCCGGCGCGCGGCGCGACCTCCCACAGCGCGAGAAAGGCGATCAGGATCAGCGCCCGCCCCACCTGCACCTGGCGCCGGTTGCGGGACTGTCTGTCGATCCAGTTCTGATAAGCCACGCTGGGGCCTGCGATAGAGCCCGTACCTGGGTCTGTGGGGGTACCGGGCGTCGCGGTGGCGGGAGCGGTCTCAGTCATGGTTTTCCATCTCCGTCCAGATCGTGTGGTAATATTCGCGGAACTCGGCAGCTTCCCGCGCCGCCATGCTGCCCGGACGGGTCGGCCCGGCGCTGGGAAACGTGATCTCGTGAATGCTCTTCAGCCGGCCGGGCCGGGGGCTCAGCACCACCACCCGATCGGCGAGCGCGATCGCCTCGGGGATGTCGTGGGTGACCAGTATCGCGGTCTTGCCTTCGCGCCGGATGATCTCGCCGATCTCTTCGGCAATCGACAGCCGGGTCTGGAAATCCAGCGCCGAAAACGGCTCGTCCAGCAGAAGGATATCGGGCTCCATGCACATGGTCCGCCCCAGCGCCGCGCGCTGCCGCATGCCGCCCGACAACTGCCCCGGCTTGTGATGCAGGAACTGGCCCAGCCCGTAGCTGGTCAGGATCCGCTCGGCGCGGGCGCGCGCCGCCGCCAGATCCATGCCGCGGATCTCCGGCCCCAGCAGCGCGTTTTCCAGAATCGTGCGCCATTCGAACAGGGTGTCCTGCTGCAGCATGAATCCCACCTGCGGCGACGGCCCCCTGACCGGCTTGCCGTCGATCAGCACCTGGCCGCTGGTCGGATGCATCAGCCCGCTGAGCAGCGACAGCAACGTGGACTTGCCGCAACCCGACTGCCCAACGATGGAGACGAACTCTCCCGGACGGACGGAAAAGCTCATGTCCTTGACCGCATGGGTTTCCCCCTCATCCGAGAAGTAATGCAGGTTCACCTTGCGGAATTCGACCTTGGGCGGCACCTCGCGGTGCCGCCCGGGCATCTGTTCTGCGCTCATTCGGCGGCCTCGAAGAACTGGGGATCGACGACGCGCTCATAGGGCACCTCGCTGCCCGCCGGCATCAGGCCGTTGCCGACCAGCAGCGCCTGCAGCGCGGCCACCGCCTCCGGCGTGACGGCGGGCGTGGTCTTCCACACCCCGGCCTCGCGATGGCGCTCGACGGTTTGCGCCAGTTCCTCCGCGCTCACCCCCGGGAAATAGCCCGATAGCGAGGCCGCGACCTCTGCCGCCGGGGCAGTGTCGATCCAGACCTCCGCCTTGGCAATGGCACGGGCAAAGCCGCCGACGATCTCGGGATACTCGGCGATATAGCTCTGGCGCGCGATAAAGACGGTATAGTCAATGTCGCCCACCGCCTGACCCACGTTGGTCTGGGCATAAAGGCCGCCGGCCTCCAGCTTGGTCACGTCGGGTTCAAAGAACGTGCCGTAATCGGCGACGCCCGACATGAAGGCACCGACCCGGGCGGGAATCGCGACATTGGTGATGATCTCGACATCCTTGTCAGGGTCGAGCCCGGCCTTGCCCAGCGCCTCCCGCAGGAACAGCGCCGGAGAGGAACCCTCGCGCCAGCCGAGGATCTTTTTCCCCTTCAGCGATGCCCAGTCGAACGGCGCCTGCGCCGGAGCGCGACCGACGAGAAACGACCCATCCGTCGCGGTGAGCCCGGCGAAGATACGGATTTTCTCCGGCGATTTGCCGGTTTCCACATAGATCGTGGTCTCCGGCCCGGCCAGCGCGATATCGACGGAACCGCCCAGCAACGCCGCGGTCACCTTGTCGCTGCCCTGCCCGGCGACGAGGTCGAAGGCGATGCCCTCCTCCTCGAAATAGCCGCGGTCGAGCGCGACATAGAGCGGCGAATAGAAGAGCGAATGGATCACCTCCATGAAGGAGATCTTGGTCACTTCCTTGGCCTGCGCAAATGCCGGAGCCATCCCGAGGGTGGCGACAGCCAGACCGGCGGCAAGTGTCAGCCGACGCGTGAGTTTCATCTGATTTTCCCTGTTGCAAGCTACTACGAAACGGTTGCAAAGGCGTCGCTAAAGGGTGCAATCTTTGTATACAATAGACAAAAAGAAAGTTTGCCGCGCGCGCTGCGGACTTCCTTTCCAAACGCCCTAAAATCGGGCACAACCGCCCTCAGGAGACCGAAAATGAGCCAAATCCACCCTTTCGAAATGCCGACCTGGGCCCGGGACCGCATCCTCGCGCGCCAGGGCTGCCCGCTGGTGTTCCAGGACCGGCCTGCGTCCTCGACCGCGCTGGTGGTGGTGGACATGCAGAACTACTTTCTCGACCCGGCCAGCGGCGCCTCGGTGCCCAATGCGCGGGCAATCGTGCCGAATATCAACCGGCTGGCCCGGGCGCTGCGCGCGGCCGGCGGCCGGGTGGTCTGGATCCGCACGCTCTTCACCGAGGAGGCGCTGGAGACGATCCCGCATTTCCACCGCGAACTGCTGACGCCCGACCGGTTCGAAACCCGCTGCGCCGCACTCGACCGGGACGCGGAAGGCTCGAAGCTCTGGCCCGCGCTCGATGTTCAGCCCGAAGACATGATCGTGGAAAAGACCCGCTACAGCGGCATGATTCCCGGCGCCGGCGACATGGAAGACCAGCTGCGCGCGGCCGGCATCGACACGCTGTTGGTGACCGGCACCATGACCAACGCCTGCTGCGAGTCGACCGCCCGGGACGCGATGATGCGCAATTTCCGCACCACCATGGTGCATGACGGCTGCGCCTCGATCCGCGACGACGAACACGCTTTTGCCCTGATCCACTTCGCCCTGTTCTTCGGCGACGTGACGGATACGGACGAACTGGTCCAGCGCTTCAGCTGATCCGCATCAAGGGCGCGGCCGCGACAACGCCGCGCCCGGACAGATCGACCCGGACAGGACATGATGCCCCCGGCAGAAGATGCGCTCAGATAGCGGAGCCCCCCCTCAGCCGGCGGAGATCGGCCCTGTCGATTCACGAATTTTCAAAGTGACCGGCGCTGGCGGCGGAGAGACCGGCTCAGCACCATCCACGAGACCGAGCAGCAGCTTGACCGCCTCCATGCCCAGTTCCCGCGCGGGCTGCCGCACCGTGGTAAGGCGCGGCGTGAGAAGGGAGGCGATCGGCAGATCGTCAAACCCGACGACCGAGACATCCTCGGGCACCCGCAGCCCGGCCCGGCGGCAATAGGACAAGGCGCCGATCGCCATCTGGTCGTTCGCACAGATCAGCGCGGTCGGCCGCTCCTCAGCAGAACAGCTCAGCGCCGTCTCGGCCAGCCGCTCCCCCGACGCCATCTGATAATCGCCGATGAAGAGGGGAACGGCATCGGGATCCAGTCCCGCGGCGGCGATGGCCTCGCGATATCCGGACAGGCGTTGCTCAGCCGTCCACAGCTCCTGTGGGCCGCTGAGTATCGCCAGGCGTTCGTGACCGAGAGAGGTGAGATGCGCCGCGATCTCCCGCGCGCCCCGACGGTTGTGCGACACCACGCAGGGCAGGCTGAAGCCCGGCAGCTTCTCGTCAACCAGAACGACGGGGCCAACCTGGGTCAGCTCCACCAGAGATTCCATCCGCGTGTTGGCCCCGGAGAGATAGATGAGCCCGTCGAGGCGCTGACTGCGCAGCAGCCGGCTGTTCCAGGATTCGCCGTCTCCGGTCGCCTCCGGCGTGCAGAAGACCACCAGGACGTCCTTTTCCGCCGCCGCCTGCTCCACCCCTTCGGCGATCATCGCGAAATACTGGTTCACGAGGTCGGGGATGACCAGGCCGATGGTCGCCACGCTGCGGCGCTTGAGATTGCGGGCGGATTCATTCGGCGTATAGCCTAGGGCGCGAACGGCCTCCAGGACCCGCGCCCGCCGGTCCGCCGCGACGGGCCCGCTGTCATTGAGAACATAGCTGACCGTACTGAGCGAGACCTCCGCCCGTTCGGCGACATCCTTCATCGTAGGCCTGCGCGCGGACATCTTGCCGGCGCGCTTTCCCTGAGACCCGGCCTTCGATTTCGGCATAATCCACTCCGCTCACCGCCCCGATGGACAGTGAATATTCATTCCAACATTCAGTGCAGTCTGTCCTGCGCCCGCACAGCCCTCACAAGATGCTGCGATATAACCGCTTCTAGACTATCACCACCATCCCAGGCGCAACAGTCCGATGTTGGCAGGAGGACGCGGGCTCCACAAGCTTTCAGGAAGGTATCCCGGCGCACCCCCATCCTCGCACAGGCGTCGGGCGGTGGCCGGGCGGATGAGTTTTACCGGGCAGAGCAGTTTGGGCCCGCATGAAGTAGAATCGATTCGATACCTGAATCACCCAGCCAAGCTGGCGGCATCCAGACCCCGATCCGGCAGGCCGCCCGAACACCGGCAAGGCGCTGCCGCCTTCACAGGCACAAAACAAGAAGATTCGGTGATAATTCGAGCGAAAACCGAACCACAGAGCAACCACGGCCCATCCAGCACCGCAACTTCCTCGAACATATGTTGACAGGTTCGATTTCCTGTTGTTACGGTCCAAAAGTGGAAACGGTTCTATAACAAGAAATGAGAGATAATAGACTGAAAAAGCGCAAAAACACGCATGGCGCGAATTTCATCATAGAATCGTTAATATTCCGCCGATGAGCAGCATGGCCACCGGCAGGACAACACCAATAAGCGACCAGCAGAGAGAAAGGTTAACAATGTCCCTAGGCGAACAGTTCGACAACATCATCATCAACACGGACAACTACAAACACAGCCACTACCCGCTCTACCCCGCGGGGACGGAGTATGTGTCCTCCTACATCGAATCCCGCGGCGGCGAATTCCCGGTGACCATGTTCGTCGGCCTGCAGGCGTTTCTCCGCGATTACCTCATGCGTCCGGTGACGCTGGAGGATGTCGATGCGGCGGAATACCTGATGCGCGAGCAGGGCATGCACTTCAACCGCGAGAACTGGATGGGGATCATCAACGATCATGGCGGCTATCTGCCGGTCGAGATCGAGGCCGTCGCCGAGGGCACCGTGCTGCCCACCAACAACGTGCTGGTGCAGACCATCAACACCGATCCGAAATACTATTGGGCGACCAGCTTCTTCGAAACCGCCCTGCTGCGCGCCGTGTGGTATCCGACCACCATCGGCACGCTGAGCTGGATGTGCAAACAGGTGATCCGCACCGCGCTGGAACGGACCTCCGACAATGAGGGCGCCCTGCGGTTCATGCTGCATGACTACGGCGCCCGCGGCGTCAGCTCGCAGCAATCGGCGGCTCTGGGTGGCATGGCGCATCTGGTCAACTTCAACCAGAGCGACACCACGCCGGGCATCCTCGCCGCCAAGCGCTGGTACAACGCCGTGGCCCCCTCCAACTCCGGCCCGAACTCCGAACACGCCAGCTTCACCGCCTGGGGCCGCGACAACGAGGTCGACGCGATCCGCAACATGCTCGAAGTCTACCGCGATCATGGCGTGGCACTGGTTCTGACCGACACCTACGATCACGAGAACTGCGTCAAGAACATCCTCGGCGGTGAGCTGAAGGAGATGGTGCAGAACTTCCCCGGTCTGGTCGGCGCCCGCCCCGACTCGGGCGATGTCGTTCAGGTGACCTCGGACACCACCGAATGGCTGATGGAGGCCTTCGGCTATGAGGTGAACAGCAAGGGCTTCAAGATCCTGCCGCCGTTCATCCGCGTGGTGCAGGGCGATGGCGTCACCGGCGAGAGCCTGCGCCGCGTCTATATCGAGATGGAGCGCCGTGGCCTGGCCGCCGACAACGCGGTTTTCGGCATGGGTGGCGGCCTGCTGCAACACGTCGACCGCGACACCAACCGTTTCGCCCAGAAGGCCAACGCGGTCTGCGTCAACGGCGAGTGGCGCGACATCGCCAAGAGCCCGACAGGCACCGGTTACAAGGCTTCGAAGGCCGGGCGGCTCGCCCTGATCCTTGAGGACGGCGAATACAAGACCGTGCCGCGCGCCTCGGTGAGCCCGGAGCAGAACCTGCTCAAGCCGGTCTTCCGCAATGGCAAGCTGCTCAAGAAATGGGACTTCGCGGAGCTGATCGCGGCCAGCGAAACCCCGGTGCCGCAAAGCTGGTACGAAAGCTGGATCGCACCGATGCTTGAGGCCGCTCCCGCCGCCTAAACGGGTACCAGCAAACCCTGCGGGTCCCGGAGCATCATGCAAAGCGTGCCCCGGGACCCTCCGATATCTCCATTGCTCCGGCCAGTGAGGGCCGGAGCGCCTCACCACATCTGTTTTGACCGACAGCAAACACAATCAGGGAGCACACCATGGGAATGAAGTTTTGGGTGACGGCGCCGTTCTTTTATCCGGACATGAGCCGGCCTTGGTCCGAGGTCCTCGACAGCATGCTCAGGATCGTCGACGCCGCCGAAGAATACGGTTTCGAAGGCATCACCATCAACGAGAACCAGTTCCAGAACTACGTGTGCAACCCCTCTGCCATGATGTTCGCAGCGGTGGCCGCCCAGCGGACCAAGCGGCTCCGCATCGTTCCGGGCGTTGTGGTTCTGCCCGCCTACAACCCGCTTCTCGTCGCGTCCGAGATGAGCATGCTGGACCATCTCGCCCCCGGCCGGATCGGCATCGGCGTCGCCCGCGGTGGCAGCCGCCTGCAGCTCGACCGTCTCGGCGTGAAACCCGAAAACCAGCGGGCGATGTACGAGGAAGGCCTTGAGATCGTTCGCCGGATTTTCGTCGAGGACGATATGGCCTTCGATGGCGAGTTCTACTCCTTCCCGCCGACCACCCTCGTTCCGAAACCGCTCACCAAGCCGCATCCCGACATCTGGGTCGCGTCGCAGAGCATCGCCGGCGTCCGTCGGGTCGCGCAGCAGGGGCTGAACCTGATCACCGCGCCCAACTACGGCAACTTCGAGCCCTACGGCGATCTCGAAGAACTGCTCGCGAGCTACAATGACGAGGCCGAGAAAAGCGGCAGTCCGCGCGGCGAGGTCATGGTGCTCCGCCACACCTGGCTGGGCCATACCGAGGAAGAGGCGCTCGAGTATTTCGACGACGTGGTGAACGAGTACAATTATTACATGGCGCTGGTGAAGGGGCCCGGCACCGTCGACACCAAGGAAGGGCGCCTGGCCACCCGCGACGTCGGCGAGAGCCGCGATTACGTGCATGGCGGCAAGATGACGCCCGAAAACCACAGCTTCTCCAGGGAGAACCTGCTGGAGAAATACGCCGACCCGATCCTGACCACCCCGGACAAGATGATCGCGCGCTTCAAGCACTACGAAAAGCTCGGTGTCGATCACATGGCCTGCCTGATCGCCGTGGGCATGCCCACCGACGCCATCGTCAAGAACATGAAGATGATGTCCGAAGAGGTCTTCCCCGCCTTCACCGACTAGGCCGGGCCACCGGCCAAGACGTCAGGGCAACGAAACCGGGCGGAGGCCGCAGGGCCGGCCTCCACCGCACGCCCCGGTCATGCGCTGAGACACCAGAGGAGATAGCCAAGTGATCAACGAGATCCGCGAATACACCCCGATGCCAGGACGGCTGGGCGATGTCATCGACCTGTTCGGAACGGTGCTGATCCCGCTGTTCCGGCGACACGGGATGGAGGTGGTTCAGGCCGGGGTCACCACCATCGGCGACAGCTGCTTCAACGAGCTGGTCTACACCATGCGGTTCTCCGATCTCGCCGAGATGGAGCGGAAATGGGCCGCCTTTCTCACCGATCCCGAATGGCCGGCCGCCCTGGCGGAACGGGAAAAGAGCGGCCCCCTCTATCAGGCAATTCGCCGCCGGGTGGTCGACACCGGCGCCTTCGACAGCCTCCTGGACGGAGCCACCGCCTAACCGCTGCCCCTGCCACGATCCCGGCCCGCAAGCCCCCAACAGAGACGCGAATTCCATGACCAGCAGCGCCACCGAATTGCCCATCGCCAACCCGGGCAAATTCTATATCGACGGACAATGGGTCGACCCTTCGACCTCCCGCACCATCGACGTGATCGAAGCGGCGACGGAAGAGCTGTATTTCACCGTTGCCGAGGCCGAGACCGCCGATGTCGCACGCGCCGTCGACGCCGCCCGCCGGGCCTTCGATGCGGGTCCCTGGCCGCAGATGCCACCGCGGCAACGGGCGCAATACCTGCGCGCCTTCGCCCGGGCCATGGCCGAACGGTTCGACGATATCGTCCAGCTCTGGCCGCGCGAAACCGGCGTCATCGCCAGCATCGTGCCCGCCGTGATGGAAGAGGTGCCGGCCGCGTTCGAATACTATGCCGACCTGGCCGAGACCTACCCCTTCGAACAGGAGGTGCCCACAAGCTCCGGTCAGGGCTTCGGCATGATCGTGGGCGAGCCGGTCGGTGTCGTCGGCGCGATCATCCCCTGGAACACCCCGATGCATCTGGCCGCCTGGAAGCTGGCCCCGGCGTTGCTGGCCGGCTGCACCGTGGTCGTCAAGGCCTCGCCCGAGGCGCCGGGATCGGCCTATGTCATTGCCGAGATCGCGGACCGGATCGGGTTGCCGCCGGGGGTGGTGAACGTGCTGACCGCCGATCGTGTGGCGTCCGAGGCGCTGGTGACCGATCCCCGGGTCGACAAGATCACCTTCACCGGCTCCACCGCCGTCGGCAAGCGGATCGCCGGCATCATGGCCGAACGGATCGGGCGCTACACCCTTGAACTGGGCGGCAAATCGGCGGCAGTCATCCTCGACGACATGGACATCGCCGAAGCGGCGGACAGCCTGACCGCCGGCGCCTGTTTCGTGTCCGGCCAGATCTGCGCCTCGCTGACCCGGATCATCGTCCCCCGCCCGCGCCACGACGACATGCTCGAGGCGCTGGCGGAGCGGTTTTCCCGGGTCAGGGTCGGCAACCCCTACGACGCCGGCGTTCAGATGGGCCCCCTCGCCTCACAGCGTCAGCGCGAACGGGTCGAGGGCTATGTCCGGATCGGTCAGGACGAGGGGGCGACGCTGGCCTTCGGCGGCAAGCGCCCCAAGGGCCTGAACCGCGGCTGGTTCATCGAGCCGACCGTGTTCGGCAATGTCGATAACGCCTCCCGCCTCGCGCAGGAGGAGATCTTCGGCCCGGTCATTTCCGTCATCGCCGCAGCGGATGAGGACGATGCCATCCGGCTGGCCAATGACACCGTGTTCGGCCTCAACGCCTCTGTCTTCACCCATGATGTGGACCGTGCCCGCGCGGTGAGCCGGCGCCTCAGGGCGGGCACCGTCGGCCAGAACGGCAACCGGGCGGACTTCGGCATCGGCTTCGGCGGCGTCAAGCAATCGGGAATCGGTCGCGAGGGCGGCGTCGCGGGCTTGCTTCCCTACCTGGAGAACAAGACCGTGGTCCTCGACCGGAGGCCAGCTCCGGCCGCAACCGAAGAGAGACTGAACACATGAGCATTTCCACCAAGCCCGGCACCGCGGCATGCCTCCACGTCTTCGACATGGACGGCACCCTGCTGAGAAGCACCGCCACCATCGAACTCGCCCGCCAGATGGGCCGGCTGGATATCGGCGAAGAGATCGAGAGGCTGTGGGGCGAAGGCAACATCACCGACACGGATTTCTGGACCAATCTCCTCGGGATCTGCCGCGATGCCACCACGGCCGATTTCCACGCGGCCTTTCACAATGCGCCCTGGATGGAGGGGATCGCGGAAACCTTCGCCGATATCCATGCCCGTGGCGAGGCGGTCATCGTGATCTCCCAGTCGCCGACCTTCTTCGTCCGGATGCTGGAGCTCTGGGGCGCGCATGAAACCTACGGCTCGGCGGTGGAACCGGGGGTGCCGCTCAGCGACACCGCCACGCTGATGCCGGAGGCGAAGGTGACGATCACCGAGGCCGCGCTGACAGCGCGCAATCTGAACGCGCATGACTGCGTGATCTACGGCGACTCCTCCAGCGACATGGACCTGTTCCGGACCTTCTCGCGCACGGTCGGGGTCAACCCGTCGCCGTCGCTCGGGGCGCTGGCGGCGACGCATTATGTGGGAACCGACATCCGGGAGGCCTACGCGTTGGGTCGCCAGCTCATCGGCACCGCAGACAGACAGAAACCGAAGTAAGCAATGCAAAGGAGTGAAGGCTGATGAGCATCACTGAATCGCCGATCAAAGTCCTCTTCGTCGGGGAATCCTGGATCAAGCACACAATTCACATGAAGGGCTTCGACCAGTTCCACTCAACCGAATACGAGGAAGGCGCAGGCTACTTTCTCAGCTGCATGGATGAGGCCGGCTTCGATGTCACCTACGTCCGTGGCCACGAGATTTCCCTGCGGTTCCCCCGCTCGGCGGAAGAGCTCGACGCCTTCGATGTCGTCGTCATCTCCGATATCGGCTCCAACTCCTTCCTGCTTCCGGATGAAACCTTCCTGCGGTCCGAGAAATCGCCCAACCGGCTCGAACTGGTGGCGGATTTCGTGAAGCGTGGCGGCGGGTTTCTGATGATCGGCGGCTATCTCTCCTTCACCGGGATCGACGGCAAGGGCCGCTATGGCATGAGCCCGCTGGCCGCCCCGCTGCCGGTCGCGCTGTTGCCGCATGACGACCGCATCGAACGCTCCGAAGGCGTCGGGGTGGAGGTCTGCGCGCCCGACCATCCGGTGCTGGGCGACACGCCGGCGGATTGGCCCGAACTGCTGGGTTACAACAGGCTCATCGCGAAACCGGATGCCACGGTGGTGGCGACGGCCGGCAAGGATCCGATGCTCGTGGTCGGCGAATACGGTCAGGGCCGGACCGCCGCCTTCGCCTCCGACCTCGCGCCCCACTGGGCACCGCAGGAGTTCCTCGACTGGCCGCATTACGCCGGTCTGTGGGCGGCCATCCTCACCTGGACGGCGCAGGCATAACCCCGCCGCGTCGCGGACATACAGCCCCCTGAGACAAGGAACCGGGATCGTGAAGCAGAGAGCAGTGAGACGTCATCGGGCAGGTCGGTCATGACCGGGCGGCTTCTGGTGGTCGGCGCCGTGAATGTCGACATGGTCGTCGCGGCGCCGACGCTGCCCGGACCCGGCGAAACCGTCGTCGGCGAGGACCTGCAGCGGCACGGCGGCGGCAAGGGCGGCAATGCGGCGGTTGCCGCCGCGCGATCAGGGGCAGAGGTCCGCTTTGTCGGGGCGGTCGGAAACGATGCCCTCGGCACCGGCGCGCTGGCCGATCTGCGGGATGACGCCATCGACGTCACCGATGTCGCGATCAAGGCGGAGGCCGCAACCGGCGCCGCCCTCATCGTGGTGGACGCCGATGGAGAGAACCAGATCGCCGTCGCCGCCGGCGCCAATGCCGCCATCACCCCCGGGGATGTCGACGCCGCGTTCGCGCGGGCGGAGGGCTGGCCCGACTGTGTGCTCATCAGCACCGAGATCACCGCGGCGGCGGTCGTCCACGCGGTCGCGGCCGCCACGGCAAACGGTTGGCTCTGCGTGCTGAACCCGGCCCCGGCGGCTCCCGGCATCCGCGAGGCACTGGGGCAGGCGCCGATCCTCACCCCGAACCGGGGCGAGCTGCTGGATGTCTACCGCCTGCTCGGCGGCACCGGGGCCCCGCCGGTGGACACCGCGGCCCGGGCTGTCGCCGCCCGCACCGGGGCACCGGTGGTCGTCACATTGGGCGCCGAGGGGATCCTGGTCTGCGATGCCTTCGGGGTGACCACCCGGATCCCGGCGCAGACCGCCCGGGCGGTGGTGGACACCACCGGCGCCGGCGACACATTCAACGGCGTGTTCGCCGCCAGCCTCGCCGCCGGGCAGGACCTTCTCTCCGCGGCCCGCCGCGGTGTCGCCGCAGCCGCCCTCTCGGTCGAGGCCGCCGGCGCCCGCACCAGCATGCCACATGCCCCCGCCATCGACACAGCCCTGACGCCAGCCGATCGCGGGCAGCCGTGAGTCGGACAAATCACGCGCCATTCCCCACAGCAGACACGAAAGGTCGCCCATCGTGAACCCGAATACGCAGATCAACGGCGCGCGCTCCGCACACCGCGACGCTGGCACCGAAGTCCCCCTGCACACCCTGCTGCGACCGTATTCGAAGCGGTTGATGGTCTTCTCCGGACGCTCCAACGCGCCGCTGGCAGGAGCCATTGCCGCGCGGCTTGGGATCGAACTCGGGAAGGTGACGCACAAGACCTTCTCCAGCGGCGAGGTCTACAGCCGGTTCGATGAATCGATCCGGGGCGCCGATGTCTTCATCGTCCAGCCGATGTGCGGCAACCCGGAAACCGGCGTCAACGCCAATGACTCGCTCTGCGAACTGCTGCTGATGGTGGACGCCGCCGTCGGCGCCAGCGCACACCGGGTGATCGCCGTGACGCCCTGGTACGGATACTCCCGCCAGGACAAGAAATCCGCCCCGCGTGAGCCGATCTCCGCCCGCATGGTCGCCCGCGCGCTTGAGGCCACCGGCGTCGACCGGGTGCTGACGATGGATCTGCACGCCGGCCAGCTTCAGGGCTTCTTCGGCATCCCGGTGGATCACATGACCGCCGTCGGCATCCTCAGTGATTATTTCGCCGGGTTCGACGACGATCTGGTGATCGTCGCCCCGGATGCCGGCCGGGTGAAGCTCAACAAGCAGTTCGCCACCCAGATCGGGGCCAAGCTCGCCATCCTCGACAAGGAGCGGCCGCAGCAGCAGGTCGCCGAGATCACCAGCGTCATCGGCGATGTGAAGGGCAAGACCGCCATCGTGATCGATGACATCATCGATACCGCCGGGACACTCTGCGCCGCGGGCGAGGCGCTGATGCGGGCCGGCGCACGCCGGGTGCTGGCTGCCGCCACCCATGGTGTCTTTAGCGGGCCGGCCTTTGACCGCCTCGCCGCCTCCCCGTTCGAACAGGTCGTCGTCACCGACACCATCCCACTGCGCGCGGGCGCCCCCGACAAGATCAAGGTGCTGTCCTGCGCGCCCCTGCTGGCGGAATCGATGAGCAGGATCTTCATCGACGAATCCGTGAGCGCGGTCTTCGACGGCAAAAACCACACGTTCTGAAACATCCGGACGATCGCACCATCGCACCTGCCGCAGCTGCGTTTTCCGGCAGGCGCCGACCCAAGCAACCCAAACAGAAGGAGAGCGCATCATGGCTCACATCGAAGCACAGTTTTTCGCCAAACGGTTCGAAGACGAAGAATTCAACGAGAAGATGATCACCGCGCTGACCGAGGCGGTCGCCTCGGTTCTCGGCGAGGCAGCGGGCAAGGACACCACGATCATTCTGCACAGCATCGAGCCCGAGCGCTGGGGCTTTGGCGGCATGCAATTGTCCAAGAGATAACGCCCCGCCGGTCGGGACCGCGCCCATTGCCTGCAACCGTGTGGGGATAGCCCCATGCTGACCGGCGCGATGGACGCGCGGCCCCGACCGGTCGCCAAAGGCCTGCGGTGCAAGCGGTTACCGCCGCGTCCCGAGCGACGCGGAGCCACCGCAGGACAACCCGGGACGGAGTTATGGAGTAAAACAGATGTCGCACTTCAAGGAGCTGCTGCGGTCCGCCTGGGACGCGGCCTGGAACAGCGGAGAAATCGATGCCCTGGACGAAATCGTCCACCCCGATTACGCGCTGGAAAATGCAGGCCTCGGCCACAGTTCGGGACTGGCGGAACTGAAGGCGCAGATCCACGCCATGCGGGCGGCGATCCCCGATCTGCACACGACCGTGGAGACGATCATTGTCGATGGCGACGATTTCGCGATCTTCTGGTCGGCCACGGGAACCTTCGCGAAGGCGTTCGGCGACGTCCCCCCGACCGGACGGACCCTGCAAGCCCAGGGCGCCGTCCACGGCACGCTGTGCGACGGGCGGATTATCCGCGAGCGGGTCTCCTGGGACCCCGGGGTCGAGATGCTCGCGGACCTCGGCACCCCCGGGCTGGGGTCCGCCTTCGAGAGCGCCCGCGTATCCGCCGACACCGATGAAACCGACAGCGGGCCGGACGCTGAAGAGCTGAAGGACTTCAACCGAAAATTCGTCTCGGGCGTCACGGTGGTGACGGTGCAGGACGCCTCCGGTCAGCCCCGTGGGCTGGCGGTCAGTGCCTATATGTCGCTGTCGCTCGACCCGCCGCTTGTCGTCATCTGCGTCCAGAAGACATCCTCGACCTATCCGGCGCTGTTCGAGGCCGGGTACCTCGGCATCAACATCCTCTCCCACGTGCAGAGACAGATCGTGGACAGGTTCGCCTCCAAGGCCCCGGACAAGTTCGCCGGCCTCTCCTGGCACCCCGGCCCCGCGGGCTCTCCGCTTCTCGAGGGGGCATCTGCCTCGGTCGAGGCGGAGATCAAGGAGCGTTTCCGCGCCAAGACCCACGTGGTCATCATCGCGCGCGTGCGTCACCTGGAAATCTCCGACGTCGATCCGATGATCTACAAGGCGGGCAAGTTCTATGACAGCGCCTCGCTTGCAGAGATCTGAACCCTGCCGTGGCCGGTAAGGACGCCCCGACCATGCCGGGACTGACCCGCCCGGCGACCGGATTGGCGCCGCGACACTGGCACAGATCAGATCGCCGTCCCCAACCACAACCCGATGACAGGAATTTGCCATGTCAAACACCCGATACGCCTTCATCAAGGCGGGCTGGCACGCAGATATCGTTGACCAGGCCCTGGTGGGCTTCTTGCAGAAGATACCCGAAGCGGATGTCGATGTCTTCGATGTTCCGGGTGCGTTTGAAATGCCCCTGGTGGCGCGCGATCTGGCCCGCTCCGGCCGATATGGTGCCGTTGTCGCGGCCGCCTTCGTCGTTGATGGCGGCATCTACCGGCACGATTTCGTTGCACAGGCCGTCGTCACGGGATTGATGCAGGCCGGTCTGGAAACTGGTGTCCCCATCCTCTCGGTGTCGCTGACCCCGCACCACTATCAGGAGACCGCACACCACAGCGCGATTTACCGGCAACATTTCGTGCTGAAGGGCACGGAAGCCGCAGAAGCGGCGCTCCAGATCGTAACCACGCGTGCGGGACTTGCCGTCTAGACCGCCCCGGGGGCAGGGTTCCCCCGGCTGCCCGGCTACGATCGTGAACCGGGCGGCCATGTCTCCGCCCGACGTTCCGGTGCCTCCGCTGTCTCCACAGGCCGGACCCTCGCCCGCCCAACTTCTCCGAAGGATATCCCATGCCGCTTTATCGTGAGTTCAACAGCCAGGAAGAACTGGACTGGGAATATTGCCCGGAAGCCAGGCTCGACGATCCGAAGGCCTTCGACAAGATCATCGCGCAGCGCCAGGTTCTGGCAGAGGCCGCCAGACAGGACCTGACGGAGCGGCAGGCCGATATTCCCTACGGCCCGACCCTGTTGGAACGGATGGATTTCTATCCGGCCAGCTCCGGCGGCCCGGCCATGATCTTCATCCATGGCGGCTATTGGTTCGATGCCCGCCTCAGGAAGGAGAACTATATCTGGATCGCCAAGGGCCTCAACCAGGCCGGCGTCAACGTCTTCATCATCGACTATCAGGTCTGCCCGCTGGTGACGGTGGATGAGATCACCCGCCAGTGCCGGGCGGCTGTGGCCCATGTCTATCGCAATGCCAAGCGTTTCGATATCGATCCGGACAGGCTGCATGTCACCGGCAATTCCGCCGGCGGTCATCTGACCGCGATGGTCGCGATCACCGATTGGGTCGGGGACTATGGCCTGCCCGCCGACATCGTCAAGAGCGGCTATCCGATCAGCGGTCTCTACGATCTGGAACCATTCCGGTGGACCTGGCTGCAACCGAAGATCCAGCTGACCGGCCAGCAAATCCGCCGCAACAGCCCGATGTTCCTGGTGCGCGAAGATCTGCCGCCGCTGCTGATCAGCTGGGGCGCGGAGGAAAGCGATGAGTTCTGGCGTCAATCCCGGGACTTCGGCGCCGCCTGGGCCGCCAGCGGCAACGACATGCAGCTCTCGCCCCAGCCCGGATGCAACCACTCCTCGGCCATCAGCGGCTTTGCCGATGCCGGGAGCGAGCTCTGCCGCATGATCCTCGGGCATATGGAAAACACATGGGGCTAGAGAGCTGGGCCATGAGCCCGGTTCTCCCTCCCTGTGCAGCATCCGGCGGCTGATGACCTCGGAAGATAGCGCAGCACCTGGCCCCGAGGGGCCGCCATGGCCCTGGTGAAGAGGTAGTCGGGATTGAACCCGATCGTTCAGACATCGTGGATGCGTTCGACCGCGCACAATCGATCCTCAGTCAGCGGCTTCGACCGACACGTCACTGAGTTGCTGGTCTGTATCGCCGACCTGAACGGCGACACCCTCCTTGGCCTACCCGTCACCGAGCCCGTGGGATAACTCTCTCTGGGAAAAGGGAAACTTCACTCAGACCTCGATTTACGCAACAACGCCCACCGGGCACGTAACTCCGAAGGTAACGCGATTGAATTATCGTCAAATTCAGCCCGGAGCACCTGCGAAAATCCATATGCTCACTTGAGATAACCTCGGCCCATTCGGGTCAACGAACCGGAACGAAGCCCCGCAAATGGAAACCATCATGCCGAAAATGGTGACCCCGACAGGATTCGAACCTGTAACCTGCCCCTTAGGAGGGGGCTGCTCTATCCAGTTGAGCCACGGGGCCGCCGCCGTCTCTTTAGACCGGAACGCAGGGCTTGTCACCGGCTTACCGTCCGCAATCCGGGCGCCTCTGCGCTTGAACACAATCGCCGCTCTGCGGTAGGCTCGCTCCACTCCGGCGAAAGGGTCAGACCGTGACGGTTGAGAATAAACGCCCGCTCACACTGCGCGACGTCTCCGAGGCTTCCGGCGTCTCGGAAATGACGGTCAGCCGTGTGCTGCGCAACCGCGGCGACGTCTCCGACGCGACCCGTGCCCGGGTGCTCGCCGCGGCGAAGGAACTGGGCTACGTCCCCAACAAGATCGCCGGCGCGCTGGCCTCCAACCGGGTCAATCTGGTGGCGGTGATCATCCCGTCGCTGTCGAACATGGTCTTCCCCGAGGTTCTGACCGGCATCAACCAGGTGCTGGAGGGCACGCCGCTGCAGCCGGTCGTCGGCGTCACCGACTATCTGCCCGAGAAGGAAGAGCGCGTTCTGTACGAAATGCTCTCCTGGCGGCCCTCCGGCGTGATCATCGCCGGGCTCGAACATTCCGACCCGGCGCGCGCCATGCTCAAGGCCGCCGGCATCCCGGTGGTCGAGATCATGGATACGGACGGCAGCCCGGTGGACGCGATGGTGGGGATTTCGCACCGCCGGGCCGGGCGCGAGATGGCCCGCGCCATCGTCGAGGCCGGCTATCGCCGCATCGGCTTCATGGGCACCAAGATGCCGCTGGATCACCGGGCGCGGAAACGGTTCGAGGGCTTTACCGAGAAACTCGCCAAACACGGGATCGAGATCGAAGATCGCGCCTTCTACTCCGGTGGCTCGGCGCTGGCCAAGGGGCGGGAGATGACGGCCGAGATGCTGGCGCGCTCGCCCGATCTGGATTTCCTCTATTATTCCAACGACATGATCGGTGCCGGCGGTCTGCTCTACCTGCTCGACAAGGGCTATGACATCCCCGGCCGGATCGGGCTCGCCGGGTTCAACGGGGTGGAGCTGCTGCAGGGGCTGCCCCGCCAGCTGGCGACGATGGATGCCTGCCGGCTGGAGATCGGCCGCAAGGCTGCCGGCATCATCGCCGCCCGGCTCGACACCCCGCCGCGCGAGGTCGACAGCCTGATCACCCTGACCCCGACGATCAGCTACGGCGACACGCTGAAGCGCGGCTGACCATGGCGCTGCCGCAGATCGACACCCGGGCCGCCCGGCGGCTGTTCCTGCATCGCCACGGGCTCGGCACCGCCCCGGCCGGCCCCGGCAAGGGCGCCGATCTGCTCGGGGTGATCGCCGATCTGGGCTTCGTTCAGATCGACAGCATCGCCACCGTCGCCCGTGCCCATGACATGATCCTCTTCGCCCGCCGACCGGCCTATCGCCCGGCGCATCTGAAACGGCTCTACGAGGTCGACCGGGCGCTGTTCGAACACTGGACCCATGACGCCGCGATGATCCCGATGGCGTTCTTCCCCCATTGGCGGTTGCGCTTCGCCCGCGATGCGGAGCGGCTGAAGCAGCAATGGCGCAACTGGCAGCGGCACGATTTCGAGGCCGAGTTCGACCCGGTGCTGCGCCACATCCGCGATCACGGGCCGGTGACCTCCTCCGATGTCGGGCAGGGAGAGAAACGCAGCAACGGCGGCTGGTGGGACTGGCACCCTTCCAAGACGGCGCTGGAATACCTCTGGCGCAGCGGCGCGCTGACGGTGGTGGGGCGCGACGGGTTTCGCAAACGCTACGATCTTACCGAACGGGTGATCGACAGCCACGCATTGGCCCCGCCCGCCGATCCTGCCGCCACCATCGACTGGGCCTGCGGCGCCGCGCTCGACCGGCTCGGCCTCGCCACCGCCGGAGAGATCGCCGCCTTCTGGGCGCTGGTCACCCCGGCCGAGGCCAGAGCCTGGTGCGACGCCGAGCGCGCCCGCGGCGCGCTGATCGATGTCGACATCACCGGCCCCGGTCTCCGTCCTCGCCGCGCCGTCGCCCGCCCCGATGTGATGGCAGAGATCGAAACGTTGGCGCCACCCCCCGGACGGCTGCGGGTGCTCAGCCCGTTCGATCCGGTGCTGCGCGACCGCGCCCGGGCGCTGCGGCTGTTCGGCTTCGACTACCGGATCGAAATCTTCGTGCCCGCCGCCCTGCGCAAATACGGCTATTACGTCTTCCCGCTGCTGGAAGGCGACCGTATCGTCGGGCGCATCGACATGAAGGCCGAGCGGGAGGCCGACCGGCTGCATGTCACCGCCCTCTGGCCCGAACCGGGCCTGCGCTGGACCGCGCCCCGTCAGGCCCGGCTGGAGGCGGAACTGACCCGCATCAGCCGCCTCGCCGCGGTCTCCGATGTCAGCTTCGCCGATGGCTGGCTGCGCGCCCCGGTCTGACCGCCGACGCCCCGGTCTTTTTCTGGCCCCAAATATCCCCGCCAAATGCTCCCGGAGGGCGACGCCGCTCAGCCCTCGGCCGGGTCCACCTCCAGCCCGCCGGAAAATCCCAGACCCGCGGCGCAGACCGTCTGCACCTCCGCCAGGCTTGCCGCGGTGCCGTCTGCCAGCATCTCCGAGACCTCCCGCCGCAGGGCATCCAGCAGATGCGCCAACATCTCCGGCCCGCTCCAGCGGCGCTGCGGCACCTCGGCGAACCAGGCCTCCTCACGGATCAGATCCTCGATCAGCGGATCGATGACCGCGCCGCCCCCGCCGGGATAACGATACCAGCCCACGCCCGCCGTCTTGCCCAGTCGCCCCTCCGCCACCATCCGGCTGCTGATCGGCCGGGCGCTCTGCGGCAGGATGGCGGCACTGGCGGCCAGGCCGATCAGGTCCTGCGCCTCGAACAGCCCGAGATCCCAGCCCCGTGCCACCATCGCCTCGTCCAGCTCATGCGGGATCGCCCCCTGCATCAGCAGCTGCTCCGCCGTGCCCGCCAGCCGGGCAGATAGCCGGCTGGCAATCGACGGGCGGCCCACCGGGGCGGCGACCGGGCGGCGCTCCATCGCCCGGGCCAGCGCGAACAGCGCACCGATCTGATCGGCGGGGGCGATCGGCCCGGCGGCGATCTCCACCAGCGGCCGCAGCTGCATCGGCGCGGCCAGACGGAAACCGATGGCGCGGGCCGGCAGATGCGACAGCGATGTGCTCAGCACCGGAACCGCCGGGTCGCAACGGTGCAGAAGCGCCTGCAGATGCGCCTGCCGGGTCGCGCCCGCCTCTTCCTCCATCGCCTCGATGGCCAGGGCCGCCGCTTCCGGATCGCCGGTGCCGGTGACCAGCGGCAGATCCACGCCGGCGCGCGCCAGCAGATCGCCCAGCCGCCGCGCCGCATCCGGATCGGGTTCGCAGAGCTCAGGCGCGTAGCCGGCCCGCATCAGCAGCTGCGCCAGCCCGACCGCACCGGGCCCGGCCCCGAGGATCAAGGCGCGCGCGCCCATGGCTTAGCCCAGAAACCTGCGCTCTTCGATCAGCGCCAGCAATTGCGCCAGAGAGCTTTCCAGCGACTGGCCGGAGGTGTCGAGCTGGGCCTGCGCCCGGGCATAGAGAGTTTCGCGGCTGGTCAGGATCGACTGCAACTGCTCCATCGCCTCGGGGTTGCCGGCCATCGGCCGCTCGTCCCCCTGGGCGCGGACTCGGGCCATATGCTCGTCCGGAGAGGTCTTCAGCCAGATGGTGTGGAAATGGTCGAGCAGCGCGTTGAAGGTCTCCGGCTCCGCAACGATGCCGCCGGCCACCGCCAGCACCATGCTGTCATGGGTGGCGATGATCCGCGAAATCGCCTGCGCCTCCAGCTTGCGGTATCCCTCCTGACCATAGAGCGCCATGACCTCGGACACCGGCATGCCGCTCTGCTCCTCGATCTCGCTGTTCAGCTCGACAAAGGGGATGTTCAGCGCCTGGCCCGCCAGCGCGCCCAGCGTCGATTTGCCGGCACCGCGCAGGCCGATCAGGCAAATCCGATGCGCCCTGAGGGTTTCCGCCGGCTCGGGGTTCAGCAGCCGCAAAACCGCCTGTTGCACGTCACTGCTGGAGCTGCGGAACAGGTCGGCGACCCGCAGCGCGTCGGAGTTCCAGGGGTCTTCCTCCCCCACCAGCCATTCGATGCGATGATCCAGCGCGCTGGCGACGCGCTGCAGCAGACCGATGGAGATATTGCCCTCTCCCGCCTCGAGCTGCGCCAGATAGCGCGGCGAAACGCCCGAGATGTCCGACAGCACCCGGCGCGGAATGCCGCGCCGCTCGCGCGCCCGGCGCACCCGGTCGCCGACCCGTTGAATCAACGCGCTGACTTCGGCCTCCAGCCGGGTGGCCTGCGATTGCGGCGTTGCTTCGCCTCGGAAGTTGGTGATTTCTGTCATGCCACGGCGGAAGATGAAAAATATTGCACAAATCTAGACTGCCGCAGGGGGAAGGATCAATGCGTTTCGCCGCGTCCGCCCCGAACCTGCAGTATTCTGCGGCCTTGCCGCGCCTCAGGGACAGATCAGCGGCAGCACCAGATCGCGGATCGGCGGCGGCGCCTCCTGCGAGGTGAAGCTGTCGGCCACGGTGAAGACATTGACGAACTGCCCCTTGAAGCAGAGCGTACCGTCCTGCAGCCCGTCGACCCGGAAGGTGATGGATTTCTGCCCCAGACGGCTCGGCCAGACCCGGCAGATCAGCCGGTGGCGCGGCGTGACCGGCGACAGGAAATCCAGGCTCATGTGGACGAAGGGCGTCCCCATGTTCAGGTCCAGCTCCATGTGATACCAGCCACCGCCCAGGTGGTGATCCCACCAGGCGTCGATGGCATCCAGCGCGAAATAGGGCAGCCGGGCGGTATAGGCGATCCTCGCCGGATCGCAGTCCGCCCAGGTCACCCGGATGCTGTGCTCGAAGGGGGGCGGCAGATTCTCCGCCGCGGCCGGTTCCGTCATCCGCCCGTCCTAATAGGTTTCGACGTGGTAGCGCCCTTCGCCGCGCATGGTGTCGCGCAGCGCCCCCCAGGGCTGACCAATGCTCTCGGCGATATTGGTCAGGGTCTTTTCCACCCCTTCCTCCATCCCGCGTAGCCCGCAGATATAGATATGGGTGTTGGGATCGGCGAGCATTTCGGCCACCTCCTCCTCTTCCGACACCATGCGGTCCTGCACGTATTCCTTGTCTTGGCCGGGCACCCGGCTAAACACCAGATGTTTCTTCAGCAGCGCATCGGGCACTTTGTTGAGCGGGCCGAAATACGGCAGGCTGTCAGGGCTGCGAGCGCCGAAGAACATCACCATGCCGCCGGATTTGGCCCCGACCGTCCGCTGACGGCGCATGGTGAAGGCGCGCATCGGCGCCGATCCGGTGCCGGTGCAGATCATCAGCAACCGCGCCTGCGGGTCATCGGGCAACAGGAAGGTGGCGCCAAAGGGTCCGGTCAGCCGCACCTTGTCGCCCTTTTTCAGATCGCAGACGTAGTTGGAGCACAGCCCGCGGTCTTCCCGCTTCACGGTCAGCGACACGTTGTTGAAATTCGGCCGTTCGCCGTCGCGCGGGCTCGACACCGAATAGAGCCGCGGCAGATGCGGTTTACCCTCGGCGTCCTGCCCCGGCGGGATAATGCCCACGCTCTGCCCCTCCAGCACTGGAAAGGGTAGCCCGCCCAGATCCAGGATGATGTGACGCACATCGGTGTCGGCGCCTTCCGCCGTCAGCCGATAGTTGCCCTGCACCGTCGCCACCGCGGGCTTCGACAGGTTGTACATGTTGATCGTCGGCTTGGAGGCACTGGCCGGGGCCTTGGCCTTGCCGCCGGCCCCGGCATGCGCCTCGGCCAGCAGCGCCGCCATCGCGTCGTCGAGCGCCTCCAGCCCGGTTTCCGCCTCGCCGCCGGCGGTCTCGATCTCTTCCTGCGCCGGCAGTTCGTCCCAGTCGAACTGCGCCTCCAGCGAATAGGGCTCGTTCACCACCCGCCACTCGTCGATGGAGCCTGTGGGGCAGACCGGGATGCAATCCATGCAGAAATTGCACTTCTCCGCATCGACCACGACGTTGTTGTCGTCATGTTCGATCGCCTCAACCGGGCAGGTCATTTCGCAGGTGTAGCAGCGAATGCAGATTTCAGGGTCGATCAGATGCTGTTTCAGCGGTTTATTCATGGAGTCTCGCGCTTTTTGCTCAGGATCACCTCTGGCACCACCAGAGCGTCGATCAGCGCCATGCAGAGGCCGACACAATTTTCGCAGCCGACGCAGGGCCCGTTGAGCTGAGAAATCTCAACCGACAGGGCGTTCAAACGGGGCGTTTCGGATTTGGACCTGCTGATGTTCATGGCAGATGCTCCGTCTTGCGTGGGTTTTGTGTCGAACCGGACTGGCAGACCGGATCCCGGAAAAAGCACTTCCGATTCCTACTCTACCACATCCCGGACCATCACGGCAAAATCGCCTTGGCGGAGCGCGGGGGTCCGGCCCGGGGCAGCCCGCCCCGAGCCGAAAGGTTCGGCACCTTTGATCAAGCCATGTGCAGCTTGACGTATTCGAAGTCGCCGGGCTTGTTGTCGATCCCGACCTTCGGCGGCGCGATCCAGCTGGCATACTGGCCCGGCTCGGTGCAGGGCTTCATCAGCGACTGGATGAAATCGCCATCGGCGTGGGTCGGCAGCCATTCGGTGACGCCGGCATCGTATTCGGCGCCGCTGACCAGCTGGCCCTCGGGGTTGAACAGCTTCTCGGCGAAGACGCCGATCTTGCGGTTGAAGGACTCATGCGGCAGCTTCATCTCGAAAGCGACGCCGTATTTCTCGATGATCTTGTTCCAGCGGGTCACGCCACCCTGCGCATCGCGGGTGTAATCGTCGCGCAGGCGCATGTTGATCGCGGTCAGTGCCGGCACTTCCTTCTGCACCGCCTTGCCGTCCTCGAAATCCCACACCGTATAGGTGTCGGCCTGCAGCATGTGATCGTCCTTGATCCGATGCTCCATGTACCGGCCCTTGATCCCGGCATTGAAGGCATTGGCCGCGTTGGTCGAAACCTCCTGGCCGAACAGGTCCAGCGACAGGGTGTAATGCAGGTTCAGCTTCTTCTGGATGGTCGGCAGGTCGATCACCCCGAAGGAGCGGATCTTCTCGATGTCATAGGGATCCTCGATCCCGTGCTCCTGCATCACCTCACAGGTCTTCTGGATGGTGCGGCCGACCCCGGTTTCGCCCACGAACATGTGGTGCGCCTCTTCGGTCAGCATGAAGCGGCAGGTGCGGCTCAGCGGGTCGAAACCCGATTGCGCCAGGCTTTCCAGCTGCATCTTGCCGTCGCGGTCGGTGAAATAGGTGAACATGAAGAAGGACAGCCAGTCCGGCGTTTCCTCATTGAAGGCCCCCAGCATCCGCGGCGCCTCTTCCGAGCCGGACGAGCGCAGCAGCAGATCGTCCGCCTCTTCGCGACCGTCGCGGCCGAAGTACTTGTGCAGCAGATAGACCATCGCCCAGAGGTGGCGGCCTTCCTCCACATTGACCTGGAACAGGTTGCGCATGTCGTAGAGCGACGGTGCCGTCAGGCCCAGGAATCGCTGCTGTTCGACCGACGCGGGCTCAGTATCGCCCTGGATCACGATCAGCCGTTTCAGCAGGTTGCGGTATTCACCGGGAACCTCCTGCCAGGCGGGCTCGCCGAAATGCTCGCCGCAGGGGATCGTGCGCCCCTCGACCTGCGGTGCCAGCAGGACGCCCCAGCGGTATTCCGGCATCTTGACATAGTCGAACTTGGCCCAGCCCTTGGGGTCGACCGAAACGGCAGTGCGCAGATAGACCAGCGACTGCTGGAAATTCTGCGGGATCAGGTCCGACCACCAGTTGATATAACCGGGGTGCCATTTTTCCAGCGCCTTCAGAACCCGCTTGTCCGAGCTGAGCCCGACGTTGTTGGGAATTTGCGTGTCATAGCTGACATTGATCAGATCGAGCATTCATCCTCTCCCTCAAAAACAGCGGGCGCGCGACATCCGCGCGCCCATCGGCCGGTCAGACCCGTTCCATATTGTAATCGCCGCGGATGCCGGTGCCGTAGCGCTGCAGCGCCCCGTCCTTGCCCACCGCGTTCGGGCGCTGGAAGATCCAGTTCTGCCAGGCCGTCAGGCGGCCGAAGATCCGGGTTTCCATCGTCTCGGGACCGGCGAAACGCAGGTTCGCCTCCATCCCGGTCATCGCATCGGGGCTGAAGCTGGCGCGTTCCTCCATGAAGATGCGCACCTCGTCTTCCCAGTCGATATCGTCGAAGGCATAGGTGATCAGCCCCAGCTTGTCGGCCTCGTCGGCCTCCAGTGGCTCACCGATCTTCTCCTTCAGCGCCTCGACCGCTTCCGGCGCGCCGAGGAACCGGGTCTCCAGCCGGCTCAGATCGTTGCTCATCGGATAGAGACCGAAGTTGGCCGGCGTCAGCGTCACGGTGGCCAGCGGCCGGTTGTCGCCCTCGAACTCCTCCAGCATCATGTAGCTGCGGTCGCAGGCCCAGAGCAGCTCGGCCAGGACCCCGGCAAAACAGCTGCCGTGCTCGACCATCGCCACCATCGAGCGCGAGGTCAGATCGACCCGTTTCAGCACCCGTTTCCAGTATTTCAGGATCTCGTTGGCCAGCCAGTGATCGGCATTGTCCATCAGCAGCTTTTCATGCGCGATCAGCTTTTCCGGATCGCCCTGGCTGGCGAAGGCCAGCAGGCCGATCTCGCGTTCGTTCAGCCGCAGATGCAGGATTGCATCGTCCAGTTCGCGCGCCAGCCGCAGCATATATCCGTCGCTGCCCTGCGCCTGCACCTCCTCCATCGACGCCGGCGCCTCGGCATCCGGGCCGGACAGCGTGATGGTCGCCTTGCGGCCGTCGCGATCGATGCTCACCTCGACCAGAGAATAGGTGATGCTGTCGTCGCCGAAACGGCGGTCCAGCGGCTTCAGCGCGATGCCGGTGGCGCCGGAGACCTTGGTCGACTGTGCCGCGAATTCCTTGGCACGCTCCTGCACCGCGGCGTCGAACTTGGAGTTCGGCACCACCTCGTCCACCAGCCGCCAGTCGACGGCACGCTGGCCCTTCACCCCTTCCTCGACCGAGCAGAAGACATCGGCCAGATCGCGGCGCACCTTGCGCTTGTCGGTGACCCGGGTCAGCCCGCCGGTGCCGGGCAGCACCGCCAGCAGCGGCACTTCGGGCAGCGCCACCGAGGAGGAGCTGTCGTTGGTCAGCATGATATAGTTGCAGGCCAGGGCCAGCTCGTAACCGCCACCGGCGCAGGCGCCCTTGACCGCCGCCACGTATTTCTGGCCGGAGTCCTCTTCCGCCGCCTCAAAGGTGTTGCGGGTCTCGTTGGTGAATTTGCAGAAGTTCACCTTGTGCGCGTGGCTGGCGCCGCCCAGCATGCGGATATTGGCACCGGCGCAGAACACCTTGTCCTTGCCCGACTGCATCACCACCACCTTCACCTCGGGGTGTTCGAAGCGCATCCGCTGCACGACGTCGGCCAGTTCGATATCGACGCCCAGATCGTAGGAGTTCAGCTTGAGCTGATAGCCATCGAACAGCCCGCCGTTCTCGTCCACATCCATGAACAGATTGGCGACCTCGCCATCATACTCGACCCGCCAATGACGGTAGCGGGAAGGGTCGGTTTGAAAATCGATCACTTTGGCCATGTTCGCGCTCCTGAGAACTCTTGCTGATGTGCACTTTAGGACATCAATCCGATTGCGTAAACAGATTTATGCATAATAGTGCGTATATCGTTTCGTTGTATTTCAGTTATTTAGCGGCAAGCAGAGAATTTTTCCGCCCAATACCGCGCCCCATCCACACTATTGTGCACTATTGTGCATATAGAATCGAGACGCTTGCAACAGCGCCTCGGCCCGGCCCGGGGCAATGCCCATCGCGGCGGCCCCCTCGGGCCCCGCCTCCGCCAGATGGGCATGGGCGCGGGCCGCGATCCGGGTCACCGCCGCAGGACGGCCCATGCGCGCCTTCAGCCCGGCATTGGCCACCTGGATGACGCCCTGCGCGAAGACCCGGGCACGGGAATTCTGCGGCAGCGCCATCCAGACCGGCTCGAACAGCTCATGCGCTTCCCAGCAATAGCCGGCGTCGAGAAACCGCCAGCCGCCACACCAGGCCGCGCTTGCCGCCAGATCCGCCACCGACATCCCTTGCCGCGCCGTCGCGGTCAGCGCCGCGAAAGCCCCCTCCGCCGGGCGCGGTGTCCGCCCCGGCAGATAAGGCCCCGGAAGACAGGACGCGGAGGGCGGCGGCACCGGCATTCAGACCGGGACCACCTCGGCCGCCTCGATCCGGGCCAGCCGGGCGGCGAATTCCGCCGTCTCCGCCAGCACCGCCTCGGATTGTTCGAACTGCGGCGCGTGGCGGCAATCGTCGAGGATCGCCAGATCGACCGGCGCATAGGATCGCGTCTCGATCTCCTCGATCTGGGCAAGCGTGCCGTATTGATCGTCCCGCCCCTGAATTGCCAGCACCGGCACCCGGAGATAATCGATCACCTCCGCCACGTTCCAATCGACGAACCCGGGGTCGAGCCAGACATCGTTCCAGCCGCGGAAGGCGCCTTCGGGGTCGCGGTGGTATTTCGCCATCCGGTCCTTCATGTCGGTGGTCTCGAACAGCTGTTTCGCCTTTGCGATCTCGGCCAAACCCATCGGTTCGGTGAAGAAATGCGGCGCCATCAGGATCAGCCCCCGCACGCGGAAATCCTCGACGCTGCCGGCATAGATCGCGGCGATGGTGGCGCCATCGGAATGACCGAACAGGATGCACTGCCGCACCCCTGCCCGATCCAGCACCCCGGGCAGCACATCCACCGCCTCGCGGGTCATGAAATCCAGCGGCCGCGGCAGCTGCACCGGGTCCGACTGGCCATAGCCCCGGCGGGAATAGACCAGAACGCCCATGCCGGTCCGCTGCGCCAGACGCGCCGGGAAATCGCGCCAGAGCGCGGCGCAGCCCAGCCCCTCATGCAGCAGAACGATGGTCATCGCCTGATCCGGCGCCGGACCGTAGCACTGGTATTCCAGCGTCACCCCGTCGATGACCAGCGGCGTCGCCGGCTGTGCCGACCAGTCCAGATGCGCCATCACGCGGCCCCCCTCAGCTTGTAACGCTGGATCTTGCCGGTGGCGGTCTTCGGCAGCTCCTCGACGATCTCGACCCAGCGGGGATATTTCCACATGCCGATCCGGGTTTTGACGAACTCCTTCAGGTCGCAGATCAGCGACGGATCGGCTCCCGACTTCAGCACGATATAGGCGGCGGGCTTGTCCAGCCCCTTGTCATCGGCCCGCGCCACCACCGCCGCCTCCAGCACGGCGGGATGTTCGATCAGGGTCTGTTCCACCTCGAAGGGCGAAACCCAGATGCCCGAGACCTTGAACATATCGTCGGTGCGGCCGCAGTAGACATAGCGCCCGTCCGCGGTGCGTTCGTATTTGTCGCCGGTTCGGGTCCAGTGCCCGGCGAAGGTCGACTGCGACTTGTGCCGCCGGTTCCAATAGCCGTCGGCCGAGGACGGGCCGCGCACCAGCAGCTCCCCCACCTCGCCGGCGCCGACTTCTTCGTCGTGCTCGTCGACCAGCCGCACCTCATACCCCGGCACTGGCACACCGGAGGTGCCGTAGCAGATGTCGCCCGGACGGTTCGACAGGAAGATATGCAGCATCTCGGTAGAGCCGACGCCGTCGATGATTTCAGCCCCCCAGAGCTTTTCCCAGCGCTCGCCGATCTCGCGCGGCAACGCCTCGCCGGCGGAGGTGCAGATGCGGATGCAATGTTCCGGCATTCCGCCCTTCGCCTCCTGCGCCGCGACCATCGCGGCATAGAGCGTGGGCACCCCGCAGAAGACGGTCGGGCGCTCCTCCGCCATGATCTGGAACACCGAATCCGGGGTCGGGCGGCCGCCGTAAAGGATCGCGGTGGCCCCCACCGACAGCGGGAAGGACATGCCGTTGCCCATGCCATAGGCGAAGAACAGCTTGGCGACGGAGAAGACCACGTCATCCTCGCGAATGCCCAGCACCTGCGCGCCGAAGCTGTCGGCGGTCGCCTTCAGGCTGGCATGCACATGGCGCACCCCCTTGGGCAGCCCGGTCGAGCCGGAGGAATAGAGCCAGAAGGCCAGTTCGTCCTCATGCGCCTCTACCGTCTCGGCCGGTTCGGCGCCATCGACGAAATCCATGTAGCTGTCGGTGCCCTCCGGCGCATCGCCGATCACCACGATCGCACGCAGATAGCGGTTGTCGGCCACCGCCGGCGCCACCACCGGCCAGAGATCCTCGGACACCACCAGGATCGAGGCGCGGCTGTCGTTCAGGATCGCCTCGTAGATGTCGCTGGACAGAAGCGTGTTCAGCGGCACCGGAATCGCGCCGGCCTTCAGCGCGCCCCAGAACACCACCGGGAATTCGATCTGGTCGCGGACGATCATCGCCACCCGCTCCTCGCGCCGCACGCCATGACGGGTCAGGGCACCGGCGAACCGCGCCGTTTCCTGGACCAGCTGTGCATAGGTCAGGCTGCGCCGCGCGCCGTCGGCCTCGCGAAAGGCAACCTTGTCGCCACGCCCCTCTTCGATGTGACGGTCGACAAAATAGGTCGCCGCATTGCCGGATGCCTGCATGAGTCCTCCTCCCATTCCGGTACTGATGGCCCCTCCGTGAGCCGCTGGCCCGGGCTGGCAGTTCCTCCTCCGCCGGCGCCGGGACTCGCTTGCTGTCATCATGCATTTTCGGGGCAAGTATGCAAGATAATGCTTACGTCATTGGCATTATTTTGCATAATTCGGATGTCGCTGGGGAAGACCGCCAGCGGCGCGGGATCCCGAACAACAACCGGCACATCGGATTAAGCTGATGAAAATCCAATGAAAAAACCCGGCCCCCAGACTGGGGACCGGGCTGACTGTCTCGGCCTGCGACCGTCGCTAGCGTATCAGGAACAAGGTAATTGCCGGGAAGGCGACCAGGATGATCACCCGGATGATGTCGGAGCCGACGAAGAACATCACCGCCTTGTAGGTGTCGACCATCCGCGTGGTGCGGTCCATCGCGTTGATGATGAACAGGTTCATCCCCACCGGCGGGGTGATCAGCCCGACCTCCACCACGATCAGCACCAGGATGCCGAACCAGATGGCGACCTGTTCGGTCTCGATCCGGTTGGCCATGCCCCGGGTCATGCGGATATCGAGCGCCTTCATCTGCTCGCGCGTCAGTTCCGCGCCGGAGGCGATGGCGTTCTTGATCGAGGCGAGCATATCCGCCCCCATCCCCTCGGGTACGCCGTGGCGCAGCACATCCATTGCCATGTCGGCCTGCAGATCCGCCAGGTGCACCAGACCGAAATCCATTGCGCTGATCACCGGATAGAAGATCGGGATGGTCAGCAGGATCATCGACAGGCTGTCCATCAGGCAGCCGAACACCAGATAGAACACCAGGATCAGCCCCAGCACCACCCAGGGGCTGAAGCCCTGACTGACAACGAAGCTGGACAGTTCCTGCGGCACCTGGGTCAGCGCCAGGAAGCCGTTATAGAAACCCGCCCCCAGCACGATGAAGAAGATCATCGCGGTGGAGCGCGCGGTGACATAGAAGCTGTCGATCAGGCTCGACCGGTTGAGCCCGCCGTTCAGAAAGGCGATCAGACCGGTGCCCGCGGCGCCGACGGCGGCGCCCTCGGTCGGGGTGAACCAGCCCAGATAGATGCCGCCGACCACCAGCCCGAAGACCAGCAGAACCGGCCACACCCGCACCAGCGCGGCGAACCGTTCGACATAGGGCACCCGCGGCCGGGTGCCAGCAGCCTCGGGGAACAGCCGGACATAGACGGAGATCGCGATCACATAGCCCAGAGCCGCCAGCAGCCCCGGTACGAAGGCGGCCAGGAACAGCTTGGCAATGTTCTGTTCGGTCAGGATCGCGTAGATCACCAGAACCACCGACGGCGGGATCAGGATGCCCAGCGTGCCGCCGGCCGCCAGTGTCGCGGTGGAGAAGCCGCCGGCATAGCCGTATTGCTTCAGCTCGGGCAGTGCCACGCGGCCCATGGTGGCGGCGGTGGCCAGCGACGAGCCGCAGATGGCACCGAAACCGGCACAGGCGCCGATCGCCGCCATCGCCACACCGCCCTTGCGGTGACCCAGCCAGCCCTCGGCCGCCTTGAACAGCGCGTTCGACATACCGCCCAGCGTCGCGAAATGGCCCATCAGCAGGAACATCGGCACGATGGTCAGCGAATAGCTTGAAAAGGTGCTGTAGGCCTCGGTCTTCAGACGGGCGAAGGCCACGGTGGTTCCACCGGTGACGATGAACATGCCGCCGAGGCCGACGACGAACATCGCCAAGCCGATCGGCACCCGCAGGAAAATCAGCACCATCAGCGCCGGAAAGGAGGCGATTCCAACTTCAAGTGCGGTCATTGATCTGTCTCCACCCCGTCCCAGATCCGAATGCGGCCGGTCAGGAACTCAATGATCCGGACCACCGCCATATAAACGCCGACAACGGCGGCCATCACTGCCCCGATCAGGCTGGCGCCATAGGCCCACCAGACCGGAAACTGCAGCAGAAAGGAGGTTTCGCCGTAGCTTTTCTTCGACATCATGCCGTCGAACAGCTTCCAGGCGATCAACACCAGCACAGCGGCGAACAGCGCCTCGGTCACCATGCGCAGGAACCGGTTGACGCCGCGCGGCAGCATATTCGCCAGAACGTCCACCGACGCGTGGCCCGAGCTGATCTGACACAGCGGTATGAAGGCGAAGATGGCAAAGGCCACCCCGGCTTCGACCAGTTCGAAATCGCCGTTGATCGGGCCCACACCCAGATCGAGCATCCATCTGGACAGCCCCGGCGCGATGCCTTGCATCAGGCTACTGTGGAAGGCGCCGTTCAACAGCCGGCCGGCGATCGACAGGCAGGTGAGCACGATCAATGCGCTCAGAACCACCCCGCCGGCGACGGCCATGCCGCGCGCCAATCCCATCATCACTTTGTGCATAGGTTCCCACCCCCGTGAAAAAGGCCGCGGCAGGACACCCGCCACGGCCCCAAAGATCGCGTTGCGATCACTTCTCGTACATCGGAGTGTATTTCGCGATCAGCTCCTGCGCCTCGTCGATCAGCGCCTGACCGTCGATGCCCTTCGAGTTCATGTCCGCCACCCATTCGTCGTAGACCGGCTGGGCCGCTTCACGCCAGGCGGCGGTGTCTTCCTCGCTCAGGGTGATGATGTTGTTGCCCAGATCGACCGCGGTCTGACGCGCGGGCCCATCGGAATCGGCCTGGGTGCCACCCGCGAAGATCGAGAACTCCATCCCGGAATTGTCGTCGATCACCTTCTTCAGATCGTCCGGCAGGCTGTCGTACTTCGCCTTGTTCATCGCCAGGACGAAGGTGATGGTATACAGCGCCTTGCCGGTGAATTCCGTGTGGTTTTCAACCAGTTCCGGAACCTTCAGCGCAGTGGTCACCTCCCAGGGGATGGTGGTGCCGTCGATCACGCCCTTGCTCAGCGCTTCGGACACTGCCGGCACCGGCATGCCCACCGGGGTGGCGCCCAGATGGGTCAGCAGCGCGTTGACCTGACGCGACCCGCCGCGGATCTTCATGCCTTCCAGATCCTCGGGTTTCTCCACCGGATCGGCGGTGTGCAGCATGCCGGGGCCATGCACCCAGGCCCCCAGAATGTGCACATCCTTGAATTCGGTGTCCTTCATATGCTCTTCGAACATTTCCCAATAAGCGCGGGTGGTGGCGCGCGCATTGGTCATCATGAAGGGCAGTTCGAACACTTCGGTCGAGGGGAACCGGCCGGGGGTATACCCCACAACGGTCCAGACCACATCGGCCACCCCATCCATGACCTGATCCATCAGCTCCGGCGGCTTGCCGCCCAGCTGCATCGACGGATAGCGGTCGACCTTGATGCGGCCGCCGGAGTCCTTTTCGACGTTGTCAGCCCAGACATCCAGCACCAGCTTCGGCACATTGGCTTGCGCCGGCAGGAACTGGTGCAGCTTGAGCGTGACCTCCTGCGCCATGGCCGAGGTTGCCATCAGCGCGGCGATGGCGGAGCCACCGAGAACGCCCAGGACGGTTCTCCGTTTGGTCATTTGATTCCTCCCTTTGACCAGTAATGGCAATATAATGCCCGTTACGATCATTATTGCAATATATTGCCAGTCTTGCCGCGCAGACCCGCCCGATCCGGACTGTCTGTTGTGTCTCCTCCCGCAACCGACCTGCACGGCTGTCTGCTCTCTTTAATGTAACCACGCCCCTGTGGAAATCAGGATTTTGGTAACACCATTTCGATTTTGTTGTAGCAGCCGCGAATTTCCCGGCCTTGGCGGCCCCGTCGGCAATGGATTTTCCGCTCAGCCGGGGGCGGAAACGTGGAAACCGGCACCGGGCCGCGCCGGACACGGATCGCCTGCCTGGGCTGTCGCGGAATCACTGGCGGTTCGGCCCCCTCCGCCGACCGTTTTCGACGATGGTGATCGCCACATCGTCGATCCCCTGACGTCCCTCGGGGCCAGCGCGGCTCTGCGTATCGCTCGGCGGGCCGCAATCGCCCAAAAACTCCATTCCCTTGATAAAACCGTCATGTGGCAGAACCGGCCCCGCCGCCTACGGCGCCCGGACCAGAGTATCGGCAGCGGAGTCCCCGGTGGGCCCAAAGCCGCCCGGCGCCTGATCGCAGTTCCCCTTCGGGCCCACGGCACGTTTCGCCGCGTCCGGCCGATCCGCCCCCGCCTGCGTCTCGTCCCGGCCCGAAGCGACCCAGGGCGCCTCGGTCACACCGACGGGGGGTGCGTCACCTCCCGCAGGAACCACACGGATGTATTCATGAATTTGACATCTGTTCGCCCAGGCGCCTGCGCCCTGCCGATGCCGGTGATCGCCTGCCGCAGGTCCGCGCCATCCCGATTCAGCCGCGCTCCGCCCCTGTCCCGGCCTAATCGCCGGTGTAATCCGCCTTGGCGGGGCCCACGTATTTCTCCATCCACTCCGGCGGCACCTCGGTCCCGTCGGCGAGGAAGGTCAGGATCCCCCGACGCAGCGACTTGCCGCGCCCGGCGATGATCTCCGCATCCGACTTGGTCACCCGCTGCGACATCCGCCGGCCCCAGCGGGCAAGGTGATCGTAAAGCCTGTCGATCTCGGCCTGGTGGTTGTCGTCCTTGGCCAGATCGTGGAATTCCTCCGGGTCGGTCTCAAGATCGAACAGCATGGGCCGAAACCCACCCTCGGCATGGATCAGCTTGAACCGGCCGTCGAACACCATGAACAGCCGGGCATCGCGCGGCGACAGTCCCAGTTTCACCGCCTGCCCGGTGCCGGAATAATCGTATTCGCTGATCGCCACCTGACGCCAGTCCTCCGGCACCTCGCCATGCAGCCAGGGCAACAGCGAGCGCCCCTCGACGATATGATCCGGCACCTCGCCGCCGGCGGCCTCGATGAAGGTGGCAGTCAGATCGATCGCCTCGACCAGTGCGTCGCAGGTGGTGCCGCGGGTTGCATCGGCCGCGTCCCGTGGATCGTAGACGATCAGCGGGATCTTCACCGCCTGTTCGTGGAACATGTCCTTTTCACCCATCCAGTGATCGCCCAGGTAATCGCCGTGATCGGAGGTGAGCACGATCATCGTATCGGACAGCGCCCCGGTCCGCTCCAGATGATCCAGGATCCGGCCCAGCTGATCGTCGCATTGCTTGATCAGCGCCATATAGGCCGGGATCACCTTCTGCCGCACCGCGTCCTGCTGAAACGCCTCGGCCACGCGGGTCTCCATATAGGCGGACAGCACCGGATGGGCATCCTCGCGCTCCACCTCCGCGCGGCGGGCGGCGGGCACGTGATTGGGGCCGAACATGTCATGATAGGGGGCGGGCACGATATAGGGCCAGTGCGGCTTGATATAGCTGACATGGGCGCACCAGGGCGTCCTGGCCTGTTCCATGAAATCCAGCGTCTGCGAGGTCAGCCACGGCGTCTCGCTGTCCTCCTCGCGGATATTGGCGGGCTTGGCGGCATTCTTCAGGATCCAGCCGCTGGCGATCTGGCCGTCCTCGATCCCGGCATTGGCGAAATCGGCCCAGGGATTGTCCCCCGGGTAACCCTGTGATTTCAGGTATTCGTTATAGGGCGAGCGTTTCTCGTCGTAGAATCCATCCGGCCCCTCGGCCCAGAGCCCGTCGTCGCGCACCCAGGCATCGAAGCCGCATTCAGACTGCCGTGCGCCGATCACGCTGTCCGGGCTGAGACCCAGCCGCGCCATCCCTTCGGCATCGGCTTTCATGTGGGTCTTGCCCAGCAACCAGCAGTCCATGCCGATCTTGCGCAGGTGATCGCCCAGCGTCAGCTCTCCCACCCGAAGGGGAAAGCCGTTCCACTGCGCCCCGTGAGACGAGGTGTAGCGCCCGGTATAGAAGCTCATCCGCGAGGCGCCGCAAATCGGCGATTGCACATAAGCATTGGTGAAGCGCACACCCATCGCCGCCACCAGGTCGAAATTCGGGGTCTTCAGATGCGGATGACCGGCGCAGCTCAGGTAATCGTGTCTGAGCTGATCGTACATGATGAAAAGGATGTTCATTGCGCCCCCCTGATCCGTCGCTTTGCCGCCATACTGCGCGGGCGGGAACGGGAATGCGAGGGGCAGCGGCCCGCCGCCGGTGGAAAATCGGATCGGCGGCGGGCGGTCAGGCGGGGATCGGGCACCCCGGCCCGGATCAGAAGCTCAGCACCCGGGCACCTTCGGCGATGATCGCCCCGGCCATCGCCGGCGGCTGGGCCACCCCCACACCGTCGAGCAGCACCGAGGCATCGGCCCCCTTGCCCGGCAGATAGATCGCGCAGACCTCGACCCTGGCGCCCGGCTCTTTCATGATCGCCTGCATCAGGCCCTGCGGGCTCATCCCCTTGGGCGGCTGGCCGGCGGTGGCGGTTTCGGGCGCCGCCTTCAGCGCCAGATCGCCGGCCGGACCGCACAGCAGGATATGCGGCGTCACCCCCTGTTTGGCGGCCTGCATCGTCAGAACCATCGCCATCAGCTGGGTTTGCGGCTCCGGCGCGGTCAGCACCGTCACCAGCGTTTCGGGCGTCTCCGCCCGCAGCGGCGCGGCCACAGCGGTCAGCGCCATCGCGCCTGCCATCAGGATGCGTTTCATGTCAGTCTCCTTCCTTACTCTTCACCAGGATACGTCGTCAGATGTCGGTTTCAGATTTGCGCAGCAGCAGCGATTCCAGCGTGTAGACCAGAATCGCCAGGCCGATGGCGCCGGCGACGGCGACCATCAGCAGGACGATCACGTCGATCGGCCCGCCCAGATCGGAAAAGCCGGAATGGGTCACCGCCTGCACGAAAAGCACCGCCGCGACGGCGCCGAAGGGCATCGACAGCTGCGCCCAGAGGAACTTGCGCCAGCTCACCGCCCGGTCGCGGATCAGCACGTAGAAATAGGCCAGGGTGACCACGCCCGCGACCGCCACCATCGCCCAGAACAGGCCACGGCCGAAGATTTCCTCGAAAACGGCGATCAGGGTGCCGAAAGTCATATCTTTCATCGTCGTGTCTCCTCAGGCCTTGCCGCGCAGCATGGCGTTATAGGTGGCCTTCAGCGCGACTTCCTTCATCAGCCAGCTGATCCACAGCTCTTCCAGCGGGGCGATGATGCCCGGGAAGCTCGGCACCAGATTGTCGTTGTAGTCGAACTCCACCAGCATGGCGCGACCGACCCGGGTGATCATCGGACAGGAGGTATAGCCGTGATAGGCCGCATCGGTGGTGTCGCCGGCGATCTGGGCCACTAGGTGCTCCTCGACCACCGGGACCTGCCATTTCACACTGGCGGCGGTCTTGCCCTTCGGCACGCCGGCGACATCGCCCACCGCGAAGATGGTGTCGTACCGGCGGTGGCGCAGCGTGTGCCTGTCGACCTCGGCCCAGCCCTGATCGACCCATTGGTCGGCCCAGCTCAGCCCGGACTCGCGGATCACCGCCGGCGCCCGCTGCGGCGGGATCACGTGGATGTAGTCATAGGCCATCTCCTGCGCGCCCTCGGGCGTGTCGAAGGTGGCCAGTTTCTTGCCCGGGTCGATCGCCTTCAGCACATGCGAATAGCTGGGCGCGATGGCGCGGTCCTGAAACAGCATCCGCACCTTCTCCGACACGATCGGCACCCCGAAGAGCGAGGCGTTGTTCGAGGCATAGGTGATCTCGGCCTTGCCGCGATTGCCCGCCTTGCGGATCAGATCGTCGATCAGGAAGGTATGTTTCAGCGGCGCGCCGGCGCATTTCATCTCGGTCGCAGGGCGGGTGAACACCCCGTGCCCGCCGGCTTCGATGAAGCGGGAGGCGGCCTCCCAGGTCCTGGCGGCATATTCGGGCCCGGCATAGAGCGCGCCGATCCCCTCCTTGCCCACCATGTCCAGCGAGAAACCTTCGATGGCATCGTGATCCAGCACCAGCCCGGGGGCCAGGATCAGGTAATCATAGCTCAGGTTCTCGCCCGACTGCAGCGCCACGGTCTTCGCCTCCGGGTCGATGGCGGCGGCGTAGTCCACCTTCAGCTCGAGCCCCTTGGGCAGCCAGTCGGCGGTTCGGCTGACCGAATAGCTGGGCGGCTTCAGGCCGGCGGCGATCAGGCTGAACCCGGGCTGATACCAATGGTCCTTGCGGCCGTCGATCAGGGTGATGCGGGCGCCGTCCAGACGCTGCACCAGCCGGTTGGCGAGCGCGGTTCCGGCGGCGCCGGCCCCGAGAATGACGATATGGGCGCGGGTCGCAACCATTGCGCGCGCCTCGGTGGCGGCGCCGGCCGCGCTCAGCGCCGCGGCCCCAGCCGCCAGCCCGAGAAACCCGCGGCGGGTCGGAGAGAACTGTTTGAGATCGGTCATGCGGTCCGTTTCCTGTTAATCACATCGCGCTTTTTGCATACGACGGGATCCCGGAGTTTGACCCAGATCAAAAACCTATATGCGGAATGCGCTTTTTCGCGGAAATACGGGTCGCGTCCCCTCGTGCGGAAATGGAAACGGGCGCCCCGAAAGGCGCCCGCCCCGGTCTGACCCCTCCCAGGGACGTGAAATGCGGGAGAGGCAAGCTCTGTTAACGTCTTATTTCTTCTCGTCTTCCTCGGTCAGACGCGAATCTTCCCGCATCTCGAGCCACATCGCGTTCAGCACCGCGAACATTGCGGCCAGCGGAAGACCAAGCAGCCAGGCGAAATACCACATTCTTGTTTTCCTTCCTCAGTAGCTGTGGCCCGAGCCGGTGATCTCGTCTTCGGTCACCTTGCCCCAGAGCACTTTGTAGACCCAGGCCGTATAGGCCAGGATGATCGGCATGAAGAACACCGCCATCACCAGCATCACGAACAGGGTCTGATGCGACGAGGAGGCATCCCAGACAGTCAGGGAGCTGTCCGGATCGACGGTCGACGGCAGGATGAAGGGGAACATCGTCAGGCCAACGCTGGAGATGATGCCGGCGATCGACAGTTTCGACCACAGCAGCGTCGACACCTCGCGCCCGGCGCGCAGACCCAGAACCGCCATGGCGATCCCGACGAAGCCCATGATCGGCGCGATGACGATCCAGGGACGTTCGCCATAGGCTGCCAGCCAGGAACCGCCGCGCGCCACCTCGTTGTAAAGTGGGTTCGACGGGCCGTTGGCCGCCACTTCGCCCACCAGGTGGAAGCCGTCCACCCCGACCGCCAGCCAAAGGCCGGCCAGCGCGTAGGTCACCGCCGCCACGATCCCGGCATAGGTGCCGAGGGTACGGGCGCGCAGTTGCACCGCGCCTTCGGTTTTCAGCGTCAGCCAGGCGGCGCCATGCATGACCAGCATCGACAGCGACACCAGACCCGAGAGGATCGCGAAGGGACGCAGCAGACCCAGGAACTTCATGTAGAAGCTGCCGTCATACATCGGCATCAGATCTTCGGTCAGGTGGAAGGGCACGCCCAGCAGCACGTTGCCAACCGCCACGCCGAACAGCAGCGCAGGGGCCGCACCGCCGACGAACAGCGCCCAGTCCCAGCCGTTGCGCCAGGACTGGCTGTCCCGCTTGGAGCGGTACTTGAAGCCCACCGGCCGCAGGATCAGCGCCGCCAGCACGGCGAACATCGCCAGATAGAAACCGGAGAAGCTGACCGCATAGAGCGGCGGCCAGGCGGCAAAGATGGCACCGCCGCCGAGGATGAACCACACCTGGTTGCCTTCCCAGACCGGCCCCACCGTGTTGATCACCACCCGGCGCTCGACATCGGTCTTGCCGACGAAGGGCAGCAGCGCCGCCGCCCCCATGTCGAACCCGTCGGTCAGCGAGAAGCCGATCAGCAGGACACCCAGAAGCACCCACCAGATCACGCGAAGGATATCGAAATCGATCAGTTCATAGAGAATCATCAGTCTTACTCCGCAGGGCTGGCCAGGCCTTCAGGGCCAGCGGCTTGCAGGCGTTCTTCGTGGCGCGCCATCCAGATTTCGGTTTCTTCCACATCTTCGGTCGGGCCCTTGCGGATGTATTTGATCATCAGACCCATCTCGATGATGAAGAGCACGGTGTAGAAGGCGACGAAGCCGGCCAGTGTGATCAGCAGATCGCCGACGCTCAGGTGCGACACCGACAGCGCCGTGGGCAGCACCCCGTCCACCGTCCAGGGCTGACGCCCGTATTCAGACACGAACCAGCCCAGTTCCGCCGCGATCCAGGGCGTCGGGATGATGATCACCGCAAGCCACAGGGCCGGACGCGGGAACCGCATGCCGCGCAGGTTTGCCGTCACCGCGAAATAGGCCATCACCGCGATATAGGAGAAGCCCAGACCCACCATCAGGCGGAATGCCCAGAACAGCGGCCCGACGCCGGGAACGGTGTCGTTCGCAGCCTTGACGATATCGGCCTCGGTGGCGTTGCGCGGATCCTCGACATAGCGCTTCAGCAGGAAGGCGAAGCCAAGATCGGCGGAATGCTCTTCGAAGGTCGCCCGCACTTCGGCCGGGGTGTCGGCGCGTTCGGCCCGGATGGTCATCAGCGCGTCATAGGCAACCAGACCCGAGCGGATCTTCTGTTCCGCCTCGGCGACCAGATCGTTGATGCCGGGGATTTCCGTGGTTAGCGACCGGGTCCCGATCAGGCCCATGACCCAGGGGATTTCCACCGCGTAATGGGTTTCACGCGCTTCGCGGTCGGGAATCCCCACCAGGGTGAAATGCGCCGGCGCTTCCTGCGTTTCCCACATCGCCTCGATGGAGGCGAGCTTCATCTTCTGGGTGTGGCTGGCCGAATAGCCCGATTCATCGCCCAGAACCACGACCGACAGCGATGCCGCCAGACCGAAGGCAGAGCCCACGGCAATCGACCGGCGGGCAAGCTCCATGTGGCGGCCCTTCAGCAGATACCAGGCCGACACGCCGATCACAAAGACCGATGCGGTGACATAGCCGGCCGACACGGTGTGAACGAATTTCGCCTGCGCAACCTCGTTGAACACCACGTCGAAGAAGGAGGTCATCTCCATCCGCATGGTCTCGGGGTTGAATTCGGCGCCCACCGGGTTCTGCATCCAGCCGTTGGCGATCAGAATCCACAGGGCGGAGAAGTTCGATCCCAGCGCCACCAGCCAGGCGACGATCATGTGCGCCGGCTTCGACAGCTTGTCCCAGCCAAAGAAGAACAGCCCGACGAAGGTCGCCTCGAGGAAGAAGGCCATAAGCCCTTCGATCGCCAAGGGCGCGCCGAAGATGTCGCCGACATAGTGGCTGTAGTAGGACCAGTTCATACCGAACTGGAATTCCATGGTGATCCCGGTTGCGACCCCCAGAACGAAGTTGATGCCGAACAGCGAGCCCCAGAACTTGGTCATCTGGCGCCAGATGGGGCGGTTCGTCATCACATAAACCGTCTCCATGATCGCGACGAGGATCGACAGACCCAGCGTCAGCGGCACGAAGAGGAAGTGGTACATCGCTGTCATCGCGAATTGCAGGCGCGACAGCTCGACGACATCAATATTCATGATGTGCATCTCCTCGGGTTTGGTTGCGCAGGCCAATAGGACATAAACCTGCCTCGAAAATGCATGATTTCCTGCTTGCTACACCCGGCCGGGTTTGCCCTGATTTGATCTGCGTCAAAAGGATCATAGATCTGGAATGTATTTTTTCAGGTCCAGCCGGGTATCGGCAACTTCAGCCTCAGCGGCGCGATGCGTCGCCGCGACGATTACGCTTTGCGGCAGGAACCGGCGGATACCGGCCACCACCGCGCGCGCGGTTTCGGAATCCAGACCTTCGGTCGGTTCATCCAACAGCAGAATCTCCGGACGGCGCAACAGGGTGCGTGCCAGAGCCAGCCGTCGTGATTCCCCGCCCGACAGTCCGGCGCCCCCCTCCCCAAGTGGCGCGGCAAGTCCGCCGCGCATCTCGACCACCCGGTGCAGTGCCACGGCGCGAAGAACCTCCTCTGCCTCCGCGTCGCTCAGCCCCGGGCGAGCGATTTCCAAATTGTCCCGAACGCTGCCGGCCAGCAATGCGCTACGCTGCGGCAAAAGCGCCAGATGCTCGCGCAGCTCCGGTTCCGGCCACTGGCCCAGCGGCACGCCCAGGCAACGAATCTCGCCCGCAGCCACCGGCGTCACCGCGGCGATCGCATCCAGCAAGGTGCTTTTTCCGGCGCCGCTGGCACCGCTGATGGCCAGCATCTCTCCCGGTGCAACCGACAGGCTCAGCCCCCGGATCATCGGCATCGACCGACCCGGATGCGCCAGGGAAACATCGATCAATTCCAACCCCTTGGCCGCATCCGGCGCGGGTTTCCGGACGGCTGCTGCGACCGGTTCGGCACCGGTGGGCCGGTCCGCCAACACCCGTTCTGCGGCGTCGCGCATCCGCCCCAGCTCTGCCACGCCGCGGCGCAGCGGCAGAACGGTTTCCGCCAGCGCCAGGGCAACGAAAACGCCAATGGCGGCTTCGGCCGCGTCAATTTGACCCGCCGCGATCAGCGGGCCGGAAATCCCCAGAACCAGCGCCGTGATCAGCGCCACCAGCACCGACAGCGCCATGCCGGCACCGGTATCGATCCGGTCCAGATGGTCCTGAGCCGCCCGCGCCGCCGCTTCCTCGGCATCGAGACGGGCACGCCAGTCGGGCACCACGCCCTGCAGAATCGCCTCGCGCTGACCCCGGAACAGGCCGATGGCGCCGCGCCGCAGCGCCTGCATCGCCGCCTCGGCCCGGGTCGAGGGTTCCAGCGTGCGCAGCGCCACCCGGATCAGCACCAGCCCACCGCCAACCAGATAGCCCACCGCGATCGACGCCGCGACCGGCAGCGCCACCAGCCAGGACAACATGACGAAGGCCACCGCATGGGTGATCACCGCCGCCGCCACCGGCAGCGCCAGCCGCAACGCGACCCCGTCCAGCGCATCCACATCGGCAGTGATCCGGGTCAGCGCCGAGGCACCGCGCAGCCGCCGCAGCGCCTCCATCGGCCAGAGCTCCAACCGCTGCATCAGCGTGATCCTGAGCGCCGCCAGCGCCCGCAGCGTCGCGTCATGGGTCAGCAGCCGTTCGCCATAGCGCGCCACCGCCCGGCCCAATGCCAGGAACCGCACCCCGGCAGAGGGGCGGAAGACGTCGAAGGCGATGCCGATGCCGGCAACCCCGGCCAGCCCGGTGGCGGTGATGAACCAGCCCGACAGCCCGAGAAGCGCGGCGCCCATGATCAACACCACCACCGTCAGCGCCGCGCCACGGCTCATCGCCCAGGGGTCGGCCGACCAGATCAGCCTGAGGATACGCCACAGACGCGTCATGCCCGGCCCTCCAGATCAATCACCCGGTCCATCGCAGCGCAGAGCCCGGCATCGTGGCTGGCGACCACCACCGTGCGCCCCTCCGCCCGCAGATCGCCCAGTGCGGCAATGATCTGCGCCGCCGTGGCGCGGTCGAGATCGGCGGTCGGCTCATCGGCCAGGATCACCTCGGCCCCGGACAGGAAAGCCCGCGCCAGCAACAGCCGCCGCGCCTCGCCGCCCGACACGCCGGCGCCGGTTTCGCCCAGCCTGGTCTCCAGCCCCTGCGGCAGCGCAGCGACGATGGCACCGGCCCGCGCCCGCTCCAGCGCCGCGTCCAGATCGGCGCCGCTGCCATGGGGGTCGAGGAAATCGCGCAGCGTGATATCGGGCACATGCACCGATTGCGGCACGAAGGCGACACGGGCGCGCCAGGCATCCGCGGTCTCGTCGGTCAGCGGCTGACCGGCCACCAGGATCGTGCCGCTGTCGGGCCGCAGCAGCCCGGCCGCCAGATCCAGCAGGGTGGATTTGCCGACGCCACTCGGCCCCCGGATCGCCACGCTTTCGCCGGCCGCGATCCGCAGATCGGGCAGTGCCCGGCAGGCGCCGCCGCGATTGACGCTGACACCGTCGAACCGCAGCTCTGCCGGGCCGCTCAGCCGGGGGGCCACCGCACCCAGACCCAGCACCGGCGCCCGCGTCTCCTCTGCCAGCGCCCGCAGCTCGTCGCTCACCGCATCGGCGGAGGCCTTGTCGTGCCAGGCCGAGGCCAGATCGCGCAGCGGCTGAAAGAATTCCGGCGCCAGCAGCAGGATGAAAATCCCCTCACCCAGGGTCAGCGGGGTGGCCCAGGCGCCGATGGTCACCTCTCCCAGCAGCGAAAACCCGATATAGACCGCCACCATCGCCACGCCGATGGCGGCAAACAGCTCCAGCACCGTCGACGACAGGAAGGCCACCCGCAGCACCGCCATGGTCCGCTTGCGCAGACCCTCCGCCCGGTCGGCGAAATCGGCGCGGGACCGGTCGGCGGCATTCAGCAGCCGGATATCTGGCAGCGCCGCGATCCGGTCGATCAGCAGCGCGTTCATGTCGCCGATCTGCGCCATCTGCTTTTCGCTGGCCTCTTTCGCGGCCATGCCGACCAGCGCCATGAACACCGGGATCAGCGGCCCCGCCACCAGCAGGATCAGCGCCGCGATCCACGACACATAGAAGGTGCAGGCGATGAACAGCAGCGGGATCACCCGCACCCGCGACATCGCCGGGGTATAGCGCGAGATATAGGGCGCCAGCATCGCCAGCTTTTCCGACAGCAGCGCCGCCAGATCGGCCGAGGACCTGCTGCGGTCGATCCGCAGCGGCTCACGGTCCAGGAATATCCGCCGCTGGGTGGCGATCACCTCATCCGCCGCGGCAAAGGCCCGGCGCGCGCTGATCCGGTCGGAGGCCGCCCGCAGCGCCCCCAGAACGGCGAATCCCGCTGCTGCCGCCCAGGCCGCCGGCCCCAGCTCTCCCGCCGCCCATTGCGCGACGGTCCAGGCGATCAGACCGGCCTGCAGCGGCCAGAGCCCCCCCGACACCAGCGCCCAGAGCGAGGATTGTCGCAGCAGACGTTTCGGGGAGTCGGTGATCAGATCTCGGGCGGAGGGCTTGGCGGGCATTTCACTTCCGGTCGGGTCGCGCAGCGTGCGGTTGTATTTTCGTGCTCTCTGCCCGCTACTCTAGTGTGAAACCCCCGGGGTTCCAGCCGAATCGCCCGCGCCCCAGTGACGCGGGGGGGGCTTCTCCTGCGATATGGAAAGCTCTGCGCAACCTTTTGGAAGGTCTCATATTTTCATCATCGCGACGCCGCAGGCGATCAGGCCGGCGGAGGTCCAACGCCAGCGGCTCACCCTTTCGTGCAACACGAAGGCCGCGATCAGCGCCGCAAAAAGGATGCTGGATTCGCGCAGCGCCGCAACCAGAGCGATCGGCGCCTGGGTGAAAGCCCAGACCGCGATCCAGTAGGAGCCCAGCGACATCGCGCCGGCGGCAATTCCGGTTCTCCACGCCGGCAACAGCGCCGGAAAGGCCGCCCGCCCGCGCACTGCGGCAAAGAAAGCCACCATGATCAGCGCATCGCCGACGACCATCCAGAGGATGAATCCAGACGCCCCGCCCGCGATCCGTGCCCCGACCCCGTCCAGCAGCGTATAGCTGGCGGTGAACCCCGCCGTTCCCAGCGCATAGAACAGCGCCTTGCCGCGCATCCGCCCGCCGCTGCCGCCCTTCAGCGCCATCAACAGGATGCCGGCAGAGATCGCCGCCACCGCCGCCAGTGCCATCGGGCTGAACGCCACCCCCAGAAAGGCTGCAGAAACCAGGGTGACGATCAGCGGCGCACTGCCACGCGCCAGCGGATAGGCCTGGCTCAGGTCGGCATGGGCATAGGCCTGGATCAGGAACAGCTTGTACCCCGCATGCAGCGCCGCCGCCGCGGCGATCCAGGGCCAGGCCGGAACCGGCGGCTGGGCGACGAAAGGCAGGATCGGCAGCGCCAGCGCCGCCTGAACGATCGCCAGCAACAGAACGGTCGACGCCCGGTCCAGCCCCAGCTTGACGACAGAGTTCCAGCCGGCATGCAGGACGGCTGCAAACAACACGGCGACGAAGACATGATTAGACATTGCAGCTCCGGAATCCGCGGACCGGTCGGGCGGCCGGGCGCGGTGAAAAGGGTGTCGAACGCGACAGGGACGATGGAAACACATGTGACACAGGCTCTTATCGCGGATTGATTTTCCTTTGAAAACGATGATTAATCACCCCATATGTGAGAAAAACGCACATGAAACGCGGCACCCTGCCCCTCAACGCCCTGCGCGCCTTCGAGGCGACCATGCGGCATGGCCAGATGAGCCACGCGGCAGAGGAACTCGGCGTGACCCATGGCGCGGTCAGCCGCCAGATCCGCGGGCTGGAACAGGTGCTGGGCGTGCCGCTGTTCGAAGGGCCGCGCAATCGTCTGGTCCCGACGGATGCGGCCCGGGCCCTGCAACCGTCGCTGACAGAGGCCTTCGACCGGATCGAAACCGCCGTGCTGCGCACGATGCACACCGACCGCCGGGTGCTGGACGTATCCTGCCTCAGCACGCTGACGATGCGCTGGCTGATCCCGCGCCTGGCCGCCTTTCAGGCCGAACAGCCAGAGATCGAGGTGCGGCTGACCGCCGATGACGCGCCGGTGGATTTCACCCGCCAGCGGTTCGATGTCGCCATCCGGGTCGGCCCCGGACCCTGGGGGGCTGCCCGGGCGTTGCCGCTGTTTGCCGATCTCACCGGCCCGGTGTTGAGCCCAGCGCTCTGCGACAGCCTGCGCGACCCAGCCGCTCTGGATGATCCCGCCGCATTGCTCGGCCTGCCGACACTCCACACCAGAACGCGGATGTCGGCCTGGCCAGACTGGTGCGCGCAGCAGGGCCTGCCGGTGCCCGAGGCGGCCCGCATCTTCGAACATTTCTATTTCATGCTGGAGGCCGCAACCGCCGGGCTCGGCGTCGCCATCGCGCCGGAGGTTCTGGTACGCGACGACCTGGCCGCCGGGCGTCTGCTGGCCCCCTTCGGCTTCCGCCCCTCCGGCCAAACCTATGTCGCGTTGACACCGGAGCAGCCCAGCCGCGACGCTGCCTGCTTCACCACCTGGCTCCAGCGCATCGCCACCGGCTGAAGCGCGTCAAGGCAGCGTTTTGCCCGGGTTCAGCAGACCGGCGGGATCCAAGAGCTGCTTAATCGACCGCATCAGGTCCAGCGCCACGGGATCCTTGAACCGGGCCATCGACTGCCGCTTGGCGATGCCGATGCCATGTTCGGCGGAAAACGTGCCGCCCATCCCCACCACCAGCCTATCGATGGTCTCGCGCAGCGCCTCGGCCAATGCCGCGTCCTCGCGGGTCAGCCAGACGTTGAAATGGATGTTGCCATCGCCCAGATGCGCCACCGCCAGGCTTTCGCAGCCCGGGTCCACCTGCTGGATCAGCGGCTCGATCCGGGTCAGGAACGCCTCCACCAGATCCAGAGGCAACGCGATGTCGGTGTCGATCACCGGGTGACGGCAAAACACGATCTCGGCCGAGGCCTCGCGCAGTGCCCACATCTCGCGCCGCTGCGCCTCGGACTGGGCGATCACTGCGTCGGCGATCCGCCCGGCTTCCAGCCATTGGCCCAGAACCTCCTCCAGCGCGGCGCCGGCCTGACCGATGCGGCGGGCCTGAACCTCGACCAGCAGATTGACCGGGGCCGGTGCCTCGAACGGCTCCCGCATCTGGGGAAACAGCGCCCTGGCATGTTCGATATAAGCGCGCGGCATGTATTCGAAGGCGGCGACCTCGTTGCCGCTGGCATCCTGCAGCGCCGTCAGCAGCGCCGGCGCCTGCGCCAGCCCATCCAGCGCCACCATCGCGGTCGCGCGTTCGACGGGGCGCGGGTGCAGCCGCATCACCGCGGCGGTGATAATCCCCAGCTGGCCCTCGGCGCCGATCATCAGATCGCGCAGATCGAACCCGGTGTTATCCTTGTTGAGTCCGGTCATCAGATCGAGGATCCGACCGTCCGGCAGCACCGCCTCCAGCCCCAGGCAGAGCGCCCGGGTGGTGCCATAGCGCAGTACGTTCGAGCCGCCCGCGTTGGTCGACAGCACCCCGCCGATCATCGCCGAGCCGGCGGCGCCGAAGAACAGCGGAAAGCACAGACCATGCTCTGCCGCCGCCTGATCCAGCGCCTCGACGATCACGCCGGCGCCGACCACCGCCAGCCGGCTCTCGGGCCGGATCTCGCGGATCCGGTTCAGCCGGGCCACCGACAACGCGATCGCCCCTGGGGCAATGGCACCGCCATTCAGCCCGGTATTGCCCGCCACCGGCACCACCGGCACCTGGAAATCCGCCGCCAGCCACAGCACCGCCGCGACCTCGTCCCGGTCGGCGGGGCGGACCACCGCAAGCGGCGCGCCGGCATAGTCGCCGGTCCAGTCCCGCGCCCAGGGCGCGGCGTCCTCTCCGGTCAGGACATGGGCCGCACCCAGACGGGTGCGCAGCCGGGCGATCAGATCATTCATGGCATCGGGCCTTGCTGCGGCGGGCAGGCGCCCGCCGAATTGCGATCAGCAGCCGTCCGGCAGAGCCGACAGCTGCACCCTTCCCCCATAGACCCGGCCGGGACGGCGCCGCAACCATCCCGCCGGCTCAGGCTGGCAACGACGGGCTGAAGGTCATCAGGCTGAGGATGGTGAACATCACCTGGGCGGCAACATGGGCGGTATTGGTGGTGGCGTCATATTCCGGCGACACCTCGACCACATCGGCGCCGATCAGGTTCAGCCCCTTCAGCCCGCGCAGCAGCTCCAGCACCTCGCGCGGGGTCAGCCCGCCGACCTCGGGCGTGCCGGTCCCCGGCGCAAAACCCGGATCGACCGCATCGATGTCGAAGGACAGATAGGTCGGCCCATCGCCCACCACGGCGCGGGCACGGCGGATGATTTCGACCATGCCCAGATGCGGCACTTCCTCGGCGTGGATCACGCTCATGCCGGAGACGGTGGAGAATTCCCACAGGTATTCCGAAGACCCGCGGATGCCGATCTGGATCGTGCGCTCCGGGTCCAGCACCCCGTCCAGCACCGCGTTGCGCATCGGCCCGCCGTGGTGGAAGCGGGTGCCGTCGGTGGAGCCGCCGGTGTCGCAATGGGCATCGATATGGATCAGCCCCACCGGCCGGTCCCGCCCCAGGGCGCGCAGGATCGGATGGGTCACCGAATGATCGCCGCCGACCGATAGCGGCAACGCCCCGGCGGCCAGAATACGGTCGATATGCGCCTCGATATCGCGATGGCTCTGCTCCAGATCGTAGCGCCCGGTGAAGGCGACATCGCCGATATCGGCCACCCGCGCCTCATGCAGCGGCAGGCAGTCCAGCACATGCTCGTAGGGTCCGATCCGCTCGATCGCGCGCATCGCCCTGGGGCCGAAGCGAGTGCCGGGCCGGTTGGTGATGCCCAGATCCATCGGCAGCCCGGTCAACGCGATCTGCAGCCCCTCGGCTGATCCGTCGGGCCGGTGCGGCGCATCCAGCAGCGTCGGCACCCCGGACCAGGGCATCGCCCGGGTGCCCGCGGGATTGAACAGCTTTTGCCCGACGCGGGCGAATTTCGGGTCGTAGATGCGGGTGCTGTTCTGCGCGCCGAATTGCGCCCGCAGGGCCGCCAGACGTTCCTTGTCCATGTCGCTCTTCCGTCTTCAGAGAGGGTCAGCGCAGGATCACCCCGGATCGGCGGGCAAATCAACCGGCTTCGGTCCCGACCGTGCGGCGGGGCCAACCGGTGACTTCCCCCTGCCTGCGAAACAACGGCGCCCGCCCGATTTCGCAATGAAAAACTTGAGGGAATCGGCATCCCTCTGCATCATGAGACCATGGGAGACCGTGTAGACCTTTGGCTCAACGACCTGGGGTTGCACCAATACGCCGATCTCTTCAATCAGAACGATATCGGCCTCCGGGCGCTTCCTCATGTCACGGAAACGGACCTGGTAGAGCTTGGCATCAGCCTGGGCCACCGGCGCATTCTGCTGGCCGCGATCGCAGAGCTTTCGCATCACGCCGGCGGCGCCGAAGCCGACAGCCCTCCGGGTACGGATGGCGCCGTTTCGACAGCGGAGCGGCGGCAGCTGACCGCGATGTTCGCCGATCTGGTCAATTACACCGAAATGAGCAACAGCTTCGACCCCGAGGAGATGCGGCCGCCGCTGCAACGCTATCAGGATATGGTCGCCGGCGGCATTTCCCGGTTCGGCGGCCATATCGCCAAGTTTCTGGGTGACGGCATGCTGGTCTATTTCGGCTGGCCCACCGCCTATGAGGATCACCCCTATCGCGCGGTGGCCGCCGGGCTGGAAATCCTCGGACGGATCGGAGAGATCCAGGCCCCCGACGGCAGCCCGCTGGCGCTGCGGATCGGGGTGGCAACCGGGCCGGTGGTGGTGGGCGATCTGGTCGGGCAGCAGACCCGCGACGATGGCGCCGTGACCGGCCGGGTCCTGAATCTCGCCGCCCGGATCGAGGCGCAGGCCACCCCCAATACGCTGGTGATCCCGGCCGAGATGGAGACGCTGCTGGGCGGGATGTTCGAATGCCGCGATCTGGGACCGATGGAGCTGAAGGGGTTTCGGGCGCCGCAACGGATCCTGCAGGTGGTCCGGGAGAAAACCGCCGAAAGCCGCTATCACGCCGCCCATCCCTCCCGCGGGGAGAAGATCGTCGGCCGTCAGATCGAACGCGACCTGCTGGAACAGGCCTGGACCCGGGCGCGGGCCGGCACCGGCGAAGTCGTCCTGCTGACCGGAGAGGCCGGCATCGGCAAATCGCGGCTGGTGGAGGATTTCCTGACCCAGCATGTGTCAGCCGACGAGACCGATATCATCCGCCTGAACTGTTCGCCCTATTTCAGCAAGACACCGTTCCATCCGGTCGCCCAACGAATCGCCCAGGATGCCGGGCTGCAGCCCGGCGACGATGCCAGGGTGATCACCGAAAAACTGCGGCACCTGCTGCTCCTGCGCAAGACCGCCGATCTCGATCACGTGGTGTCGGTCTATCTCACCCAGGTGGCGCCGGATGCCGAGGCCGCCGCACCGATCGTGTCGATGCCGCCGGAGGAGCGCAAGGACATGGTCACCCGCACCCTGCTGGAGGTGCTGCGCGCCCGCGCCGTCGCGCATCCGGTGCTGATGGTAGTCGAGGATGCCCATTGGATCGACCCGTCGACAGCGCAGTTCCTCGGGCGGATCGTCGCCACCTGTTCGGATATGCGGCTGATGTTGCTGGTGACGCACCGGCCGGGATGGACCTGCGACTGGGCCAGTCTGCATGGCCATGTCACCACGCTGCACATCCGCCGCCTGGACCCCGAGCAAGTAGCAGAGCTGATCTCTCAGGTCTCGGGCAAGCGCCCCGATCCCGCCGTCGCGCGGGATATCATCGCCAAGACCGACGGTGTGCCCCTGTTCGTCGAGGAAGTCACCCGCGCCGTCTTCGCCGCCGGCACCCATCTGGCCGGCGAGGTGCCGCCATCGCTGCAGGGCGCGATGATGGCCCGGCTCGACGCGGTCTCGGACGAGGCCAAGCAGACCGCGCTGACCGCCTCTGTCTTCGGTCGCGAATTCTACGCCGATCTGATCGCACGGGCGATGGACCGGTCGCTGGCAGCGGTGCACACCAGCCTGGACGAGCTGTGCAATTCCGGGCTGGTCTATGAAAGCGGCCAGCACCGCGATGCCTATGTGTTCCGCCATGCGCTGCTGCGCGACACCGCCTATCACTCGATGGTGTCGGAGACCCGGCGCGACTGCCATCGGCGGGCTGCCGTGGTGTTGCAGGCGCTGCGCCCCGCCGTGGCGGAGCGGGAACCCGAGCTGATCGCCCGGCATTTCACCGAGGCCGAGGCCCCGGCAGAGGCCTTCCCGCACTGGAAACGCGCGACCGAGATGGATCTGGCGCGTTCCGCAAACGAAGAGGCGCTGGCCCATGCCAAGGCCACCGTCGCCACCGCCGAGAAGCTGGGGCGCGCCGCCCTGCCGGAACGGATCGCCGCCCGGATCCTGCTGGGCCGCAGCCTGGAGGGCGTGGGCCGCCTGCCCGAAGCGCTCGATACCCTCTTCGCGGCGATCGACGAATCCTCCCGCGCCGGCCTGGTCGACCTGCACGCCGAGGCGGCGCAGCGGTCCGCCGACGCGGCGCTGATGTCCAGCCACGGGGTCGAGACCGCCTATGCCGCCTGCCGCGCCGCCCTGGAGACGCTGCCAGACTCGGATGAACGGATGCGCTGCCGGCTGTCGGGGCAGATGGCCCGCTGCACGATGCACCTGGGCCGCTTCGCCGAAAGTGCCCGGCTCAGCCACGAGGTGCTGCGGCTGGCACCGCGGCTGGGCGACAAACGGGCGCAATTCGCGGTGATGATGTCGCGGTTCTTCGCGCCGCTGCCGGCGCGCGCGCCCGACGAGGTCACCAACTGGCGTGGCCGGCTCGCCGATATGCAGTCCGTCGCCGATGGCCTCAGCGAGATCGACCGCGGGCGCGACCGGTCGCTGCACTTCTACGTCGCCACCGAAATGGGGGATCGCGACATGGCCGAGGAGGCGCTCGAACGCCTGTCGGAGGTCAGCCGCGCCCGCAACCATCCGCAGTTGCACTGGGTGGAACAGCACGGCCGCGCCCTGATGGCGATCCTCAACGGGCAGTTCGACACTGCGCAGGCGCACGCGGAAAAGGCGCTGCGCATCGGCCGACAGACCCATGGGCCGCATATCGAGGGCGTCTACGGGGTGCAGATGTTCACCATCCGGCGCGAACAGGCCCGCCTGGGAGAAGTCGCGCCGGTGATCCGCAAGCTGCTCGACGACAATCCCGACGAGATGGCCTGGAAACCCGGCTTCGGGGTGATCGCGGCAGAGCTCGGCCATCTCGACGCGGCGCGGCGGATCCTGACGGAAATGGCCGAAACCGGGTTCGATCTGCCGATGGACGCGCTCTATTCGACGACGCTGTCCTATCTTGCCGATATCTGCGTCGCCGTCACCGACGACAAGCTGGCCGCGCCGCTCTATGAGCTGCTGCTGCCCTACCGCGACATCACCGTGACCGCCGGGGTCACCACCGTCTGCATCGGTGCGGCGGGCCGGCGGCTGGGGGCGCTGGCCGCGCTGCTGGGCGACTGGACCGCGAGCGAGGCGCATTTCGAGCGCGCGCTGGAGGTCGACACCCGGATGCGGGCCCTGCCCTGGATCGCCCATACCAAGGCCGGTCTGGCCCGCACCCTGCACGGCCGCGGTCGGCCGCAGGACGAGAAGGCCGCCAATATACTTGAGGTTGAAGCGCTGGAAATTGCCGAAAAACACGGTATGCTTTACTTAGCGTCAACTTTGCGGGGACCCCTGCACTGATCCCCGTCATCATAGTGACAGGAGCCAATGATGCCGCGTTTTCTGATCGAAAGACAATTCGCCGAGCAGCTTCAGATTTCTGACGACGCCAAGCTGCACATCAAGGAAATCAACGACGACGAGGGGATCGAGTGGATCTTCTCCTTCCTCAGCGCCGACAAGCGGAAAACCTATTGCCTCTACGAGGCGCCGGACGAGGATGCGATCCGACGGGCCGCAAAGCGGCTGAACATCCCCGCCGATGTGATCACCCCGGTTGACCGAGTCGACCCGGGCATCTTCGCCTAGCGCCCCCGCAGCGCCCCATGCGGGGCGGCGGCAATCAACCAAAGATCGTCAGCGGCGCGGGGCCGGATGTGGCCGCGAACCGATGGCGGCGCGGCAGACCGGGCAAGAAGCCTCCATACCCTGGGAGGAACCGAAGTCATGCCTGGTCTGAAAACCCTGTCCGGCGGCACTGCCGACATCTCTGCCGACACCGCCGACGCCCTGGGCGCAAGCCTGCGCGGCGACGTCTATGCCGCCGGCAGCCCCGAATATGATGCCGCCCGCACGCTTTGGAACGCGATGAACGATCGCCGCCCCGGCCTGGTGGCCCGCGCCTTTGGCGCCAGCGATGTCCAGAAGGTGGTGGATTTCGCCCGCGATCACGATCTGCTGCTGGCGATCCGCTCCGGCGGCCATCAGATCGCCGGCCATGCCGTCGCCGACGGCGGCCTGCTGCTCGACCTGTCGCAGATGCGCTCCGTCCGGGTGGATGCCGCCCGCAGGACCGTACGGGTCGAACCCGGCGCCACCCTGGGAGATATCGACAGGGAGACCGAGCCACATGGGCTGACTGTGCCCACCGGCATCAACTCCACCACCGGCATCGCCGGGCTGACCCTGGGCGGCGGCTTCGGCTGGCTGACGCGGAAGTTCGGGATGACCATCGACAACCTGCTGTCCGCCGATGTGGTAACCGCCGACGGCCGGTTGCTGACCGCCAGCGCGACCGAGAACCCCGATCTGTTCTGGGCCATCCGTGGCGGCGGCGGCAATTTCGGTGTCATTACCAGTTTCGAGTTTCGGCTGCATCCGGTCGGCCCCGAGGTGCTCTCGGGCCTGATCGTACACCCGCTCGACGCAGCAGAGGCGCTGTTGCCGGCCTTCGCCCGCATCGCCGATGACGCCCCGGACGAGCTGACGATCTGGAGCGTGCTGCGACTGGCGCCGCCGCTGCCGTTCCTGCCCGAGGCCTGGCATGGCAAACCGGTGCTGGTCTTCGCGGTCTGCTATTGCGGCGATCTGGCGGTGGGCGAGGCCGCCCTGGCGGAGTTGCGCGGTCTCGGCACCCCGGTCGCCGAGGCGATCGGCCCGACCCCGCTGACCGGCTGGCAGACCGCCTTCGATCCGCTGCTGACACCGGGCGTGCGCAATTACTGGAAAAGCCACGATTTCGACTCTCTTCCCGAAGAGGCGATCTCAGCGCTGGTCGCGGCGGTGACCGATCTGCCCGACCCTGCCTCGGAAATTTTCGTGGCCCATATCGGTGGCCAGATGGCGCGGGTCCCGGCCTCGGAAACTGCCTTTCCGTCCCGGTCGGCGCATTTCATCGTCAACGTCCACACCCGCTGGGAAGACCCGGCGAAGGACGATATCTGCATCGGCTGGGCCCGCGACCTGTTCGACCGCCTCAGCCCCTATGCCATCGGCAGCGCCTATGTGAACTTCATGCCCGCAGATGAGACCGCCCGGGTTCCCGGTATCTATCTGCAGAACATGGAACGGCTGTCCCGCGTCAAGGCGATCTACGATCCCGGCAACCTGTTCCGGGTGAACCACAACATCGCCCCGGCCACCTGAGCCCCGCCGCCGCCGCGGCGGATCAGATCGGCAATGAAGCGATCGGGGCTGACATCCGGCCCTTGCGGATGTTGTCGCCGGCCATGCCGGGTCTGCCATGCGGCGCCGTCGATCCGCACATAATGGTTGCCACGCGCCTTGATCGGCGCGCGCCTGACACACCGGGCCCAGGTGCGGGTGTGCAGGCTGTTGGGAAGGCGGCCGCCCGGCTGACCCTGGCTGCCGTCTTGCTATCGCCTGACGGTCACATCTTGATCCTGCGGATCGTCCGCCCGAGCCGAGCTGGCCCGCCAATGCGCAATCCCCCGATCCGGTCCGGACCGTGCGAATCCCGGAAACCGCAACCTGCACCGGTCGCGGCCGGCCGTGGGAGACCCCCAAAGGCCTTCCGCGCCGCCTTTCGGCTTGCCCCCTATTTCCGCGTCAATGGAAATCCCGGCTCGGAAACAATCGCTTGGCCTGCTCGCGGGGGTGCCTGGCGCGTGGAACCGGGCGAGATCTCGGCGCGCTGTCTGTCTGTGCGGTGGTCTGGCCGATGGCATCATCCATCGGGTGGCCCAGTTCGGACAGCCGGTGCGAGACGTCCTCGATCTGCTGCGCGATCAGGTGGGTGACGATACCTTCGCGCTGCAGCCGCCCCGTTACCCGCAACAGCCGTCCCCCCATCACGGCGCGGCGGAACCGCTCGAACACCTGCTTCCAGACCACGATGTTGCTGACCCCGGTCTCATCCTCCAGGGTCAGAAAGATCACCCCCGAGGCGGTGCCGGGCCGCTGGCGGGTGATGACGAGGCCGCAGACCGTGGTATCCCGCAGCGGGGCGGTGGCCAGCGCGTCGTGGCGGGTGAGCCCGGGCATCGAGGGGCGCAGCAATTCCATCGGATGAGCGCGCAGGGTCAGGCGCGTGGCGACGTAATCTTCGACCACCTCCTCGCCCAGGTGCATTTGCGGCAGGGAGACCGCGGGTTCGTGGATCGCCTCTCCGTCCAGCGGGTCGTTGAACAGCGGCAGTTGCGCCGGCGCCCGGATCGCGCGCACCTGCCACAGCGCATCGCGCCGCGTCAGCCCCATGCCGGCAAAAGCGTCCGCCTCGGCCAACCGCTCAAGCGCCGAGGGTGCGACGCCGGAGCGTAGCCAGACGCTTTCAGGGTCACGATAACCATTGCCGCGGGCCGCCACGATCCAGGTGGCATCCTCCTGCCGGAAGCCCTTGATCTGTCGGAACCCCAACCGCAGCGCCAGCGCCCCGTCGGGGCGGCGTTCGAGTGTGCTGTCCCAATCGCTGTGATTGACACAGATCGGACGGATCTCGACCTGATGGTCGCGGGCGTCGCGTACGATCTGGGCCGGGGCATAGAACCCCATCGGCTGGGAGTTCAGCAGTGCACAGGCGAAAACCGCCGGGTGATGGCGCTTCAGCCAGGCGGAAACATAGACCAGCAACGCAAAGGCCGCCGCATGACTTTCGGGAAAGCCATAATCGGCAAAGCCCTCGATCTGGGAAAAGCAGCGCTCGGCCACATCCAGATCATAGCCCTTGGCCATCATGCCGGCGATGAATTTGTCGCGATGCTCGCCAATAGTGCCCATGCGGCGAAAACTGGCCAGAGAGCGGCGCAGGTGGTCGGCCTCTTCGGCACTGTACCCCGCACCGACTACGGCGATTTGCAGGGCCTGTTCCTGAAACAGCGGCACACCCAGAGTCCGGCGCGTAACTTCTGCAAGCGCGGGGCCAAAAGGCTCTGGCGCCTCCAGCCCCTGCCGGCGCCGGATATAGGGCTGAACCATGCCGCCCTGAATGGGGCCGGGCCGCACGATGGCAACCTCAATCACCAGATCGTAGAACTCGCGCGGTTTCATACGGGGCAGGAAATTCATCTGCGCCCGGCTTTCGACCTGGAACACGCCGACCGCATCGGCACGCTGCAACATCCGATAGGTTTCGGAATCCTCTGCGGGCACACAATCAAGCGTCAGGTCCTGCTTTTCATGGTCCTTCAGAAGGCCGAACGCCTTGCGAATGCAAGTCAGCATTCCCAACGCCAGCACATCGACCTTGAGGATGTTCAGCGTATCAATGTCGTCCTTGTCCCATTCGATCAGGGTGCGGTCCGCCATTGCCGCATTCTCGATCGGGCAGAGCTCGTCCAGCCGGCTCCGAGTGATGACGAAGCCGCCCACATGCTGCGAGAGATGGCGGGGAAAGCCGATGATCTCGCCGATCAGGCGCAGAGTTTGCGACAACCGCCGGTCGCCGGGGTCAAGACCCAGCTCTCGGATGCGTTCAGGATTCAGCCCCGAGCTGGACGACCCCCAGATCTGTCCCGACAGGCTGGCTGTCGCGTCCTGGCTAAGCCCCATGACCTTGCCCACCTCACGGATCGCGGCGCGGGAACGGAAATGAATCACAGTCGCACACAGCCCCGCGCGATGGCGACCATATCGGGCGTAGATCCATTGAATGACTTCCTCGCGCCGTTCATGTTCGAAATCGACATCGATATCGGGCGGCTCGCCACGGTGACGCGAAATGAAACGTTCGAACACCATGCCGATCATGTCAGGGGAAACATCTGTGATGCCCAGCAGATAGCACAGGATCGAATTCGCCGCCGAGCCACGCCCCTGACACAGGATGCCCCGGGAGCGGGCGAACTGCACGATATCGTGGACGGTCAGGAAATAGGCCGGGTAGTTCAACTCCTGCACCACGGCCAGTTCCTTGGCCAGCAGAGTTTTCGCCTTCTCGGTTGCGCCGCCCGGATAGCGGCGGGCCAGCCCTTCCCGGGCCAGCCGGGTCAGGCGCACCATCGGAGGTTCCCCGCCATCTGCGATCTCGTCAGGGTATTGGTAGCTGAGTTCGGACAGATCGAAACTGCAGCGATTCGCGATCTCCAGCGTCCGGCGCAGGGCCGCGGGGTGGTGGTGAAACAGCCGCTGCATCTCCTGCACGCCTTTCAGGCGGCGCTCGGCATTGGCAAGCGACCGGGTGCCGATCGTGTCAATCGTACAGCCCTCGCGCATGCAGGTCAGCACATCGGCCAGCTGCCGCCGTGCGGCGCGGTGCATAAGCACGTCGCCCACGGCCACCATCGGCGTGGCACAGCGCAGGGCCAGCCGGGCGCAGGCGGCCAGCCAGTCCTGATCCGAACCATCATAACGCGGCGCGGCCCCCAGATAGACATAGCCGGGAAAGCGGCACCGGAGTTTCTGGAGAGCCGGCGCCGCCATTTCCAGCCTGTCGGTCAGCATGATCAGGATCATGCCTTCGCACCCTTCCAGCATGTCCTCCAGCGTCAGATCGCATTCGCCTTTCCCGGCGCGCCGCTTGCCCAGCGTCAAAAGCCGGGACAGCCGCTGATAGGCGGCGAGGTCGGTGGGCAGAGCCAGCCACTCCACCGGGCCGTCGCGCAGCACCAGCCGACAGCCGGTGATCAGCTTGGGCAGATGCGGCGGCGGAGGGGGCATGTCCTCCTGCTTGCCGATGTCCTGCCCCAAGGAGCTGTCCACCCCATGTTGTGAACGAATTGGCCCCCTGTCCGCAGCCTGGTCCTTGAGAATCTGCAAGGCACGATAGGCCCGCACCACACCGGCCAGCGAATTGCGGTCGGTGATGGCAATGGCGGTCAGCCCCAGTTCGGCGGCGCGCGTCACCAGCTCTTCAGGGTGAGACGCACCGGTCAGAAAGGTGAAGTTCGAGGTGACGCAGAGTTCGGCATAGCTCATGCGAATTCCCCCTGCACGAACCAACCGGGGTTTTGTGGCGTGTAGAACATCCACAGCCGCCGCCCCTCCAGGGTCTCGACCTGCCAATAATCACGCAGGCCACTTTGCCAGGCATCGTCAACCAGCCACCATTCCGGGCAGATCCGTTCCGGCCCGGAAGCGCGACCCGTGGTGAGTGCCATTCTGCGCCAGCGAAAACGCCGGGGCGGGCGCGGGCCAGTCGCCGCAATGGGTTCCGGAGAAAAGATCAGGACCGGGCGCGGGCGCAGGCAGGCCCAGCCCGCTTCGGGTTTGGAAAACGCCGCCGGGGCAATGGAAAAGCTCCGCTCGGGGATATGGCTGTCGGCGGGCAGGAAGCGGAGTACATTTTCCAGCCCGATCCGGGCGCCGATCCTGGTAATCAGGTCATCGAGCCGCCCTGGATCGCGTGTGCTGACATGCGTGACCTGCTCGGGAGGCAGGGGCTCGACCTGCAGCGCCTCCAACCGTATCTGGTCGATGCCGAAGCCAGCATTCACTTCAGCCACCCCACGCTGGAACAGCGGCAGGATGCGGGCCGCATCGCGCAGGGCGCGCGCCAAACGCAGCTCGACATCCTGCACCCCGCCATCCACCAGGCGCAGGGTCAGGCACAGCACCCGCGCCCCCGCCTGATGATCTGCCAGCTTGCCGCACAGCCGTTCGAGCAGCCGCTCTGTTCCGGCCATGACGTCGTCGACCAGTCCGATCGGATCAGGAAAGGTCATCCGCACGGCATAGCAGGGCGGTTCGGCCTCAGGGGTGATCTGTTCCGGCCGGGTGCCAAACGCCTGATCGAGACGCAACAGCAGTTCCGGCCCGAACCGGCGCGCCAGTGGTGCTCGCGGGCTCTCGGCCAACTGCCCGATGCTGCGCAGGCCCATGCGCTGCAGCGCCATGACCGTGTCGGGATCAAGCCGCAGGGCCTCGACGGGCAGGGTTTCCAGCACCGCCTCCTCGCCGTGGTGCGCGCGTGCCCAGGCTGCCCCACGCGTATCGCCGCAGCCGATCCGCACCGACAGACCCGCGCGGGCGAGGCGTGCGCGCATCGCGGTAATCATCGCCGCTTCGCCCCCGAACAGATGCGCCGACCCGGTAATGTCCAGAACCAGCCCGTCAGCCCCCTCAAACCCAACCCAGGGACACCAGCGTACCGCCCAACGGCGCAGCAGACCCAGAAACCGCTGATCCGCATGCAGGTCCGCCGGCCGGCTCGACAGGTTCGGACAAAAAGCCCGCGCATCGGAAAATGGCATCCCGCGATAGAGCCCGCGCGCTCGGGCGGGCTCGTTCAGGCAATAGATCCGGTTGGCATTGTTTTGCTGCAGCGTCAGGACAAAGGGGCCATCGACCGGACGTGCCCGCAAAACCCGGTCACTCGCGAACCGGGGAAACCACAGTGACACGATGCGTCTCCGGGTCCCATCGAACATGCCAGGCTCCATTTGTTCCTGATTTGTTCTTTTTAAGACTCCAGCATTGGCGAGTCGAGTCCTGCGCATCGAAGACCGGCGCGCAATGCCATCGGGTTTCGGCCGCATTACATCCCATGCCTTCGGGGATCAGGCATAGCCCTGTCGTGGTTCCGGCCCGGGCTGCCAGCTGCAGCCGCCGCCCGGCGGTCAGGCTGATCGGGGCCGTCAGTTCCAGCACAACGAAGGGCACCGCGCCATCGCGCAGAGCTTCCTCCGCCACTGCGAGCGTGTCGGTCTGGTCCTTCGTCTGCGCCAGAATCAGCCGTGACGGATCGAAGCCCCCGAAACCCGGCGGATTGAGCCGCTCGGGTCGCCAGCCTTCGCGCACCCAAAACACATCCGCCCCGATTTGCGCCGCGGTCCAGAGCGCAAAACTTACCGCAGCAGGCCCGAAGGCCTCATGCACACGCGAACGACGGGGAGGATAGGCGATCATGTCGGACAACGGCACCGGGCCGCTCAGTTGGAATTGACTGCATCGAGACTACACGAAGCGCACACCCCACGTCGATCACCACCCGTCATAGACAAGGCCGGTCGGGCGAGACGGAGAAGGATGCCGAGGGCCGGCGGACGAAGCGAGATCTCCCGGGCGTGCGGGAGGGGCGGGATTTTAGGAGCAAACGCGTCTTGCGCCACCGGAAGGCTTGGAACAATAGCGCCCTCGCCCGCGGTCCTCGAACCATGGCTGACAAGGTCCTGCCCGAGAGCGTCTTCAATCAGCTCAAACAAGAGCGGATCGGGCGCGGGACCAGCAGATCCTGCAAAGAAACACCCCGGAACGGGGTTCGACGACATCGGGACGTTCCGCAACCCAAGCGCAGGCCTGCGCAGTACGGGACAGCTTGCCGGGTGATCGGACTTTCTTTGCAACAGGTCCGGGCAAGACACGATCCACCGCAAGGCTGGACGTGCAATGCGGTGCCCGGCCAAGGCAGAGGCGACCGCCCATGAGATCGGCGCAATGGCGGGCCACAAAACGCTCTCCCAAACCCTGCAATGCACCACAGAAGCTCAGCACGAAGGAGGGGCCGATCCTGCCTTCGGCAAGCTGATTGCGAGGCCGGACCGCGAACGAAATCTGGTGAACCTTCCCAAAGGTCCGCCAATGAGGCTGACAACCTTAAGAAAAGAAATCATTTTCTGTGATGAGTGGTGAGCCGTGCAGGATTCGAACCTGCGACCCACTGATTAAAAGTCAGTTGCTCTACCAACTGAGCTAACGGCCCACTCTGTCGCCGGGGCAATGCCCCTTGCGGTCCCGCTTCCTAGGACAGAACCAACTGAGGTTCAACGCCTAAATTGCGGTGCCGATGCGCGTTTCCAAGGTCCCGCGCAGCGGATGGCGGGTCTCTAATGGCGGGGACGCCGGCGGTCAAGCCCAAAAGCGAGGTTTCTGCGCCGGAGACTGGATTCCGTTTCGCGCCGGGTCTATATGCCGGCCATGGCAGACCATGCGACCCCCTCTTTGCCCTTCATGAAAATGCACGGGCTCGGCAATGACTTCGTCATTCTGGATGCGCGCGCGCAGGCGATCGGCCTGCCGCCGGCGCTGGTGAAGGGAATCGCCCATCGCCACTTCGGCGTCGGCTTCGATCAGCTGGCGGTGATCGAACCCGGCCGGAACGGGGCCGATGCGCATCTGGTGTTCTACAACGCCGATGGCTCCACCTCCGCCGCTTGCGGCAATGCCACCCGCTGCATCGCCCGCCACCTGATGACCGAAACCCGCCGCGATGCGCTGACCCTGACCACCGAACGCGGCACGCTCTATGCCCGCGACGCCGGCGATGGGCTCACCTCGGTCAACATGGGGCCGCCGCAACTGCGCTGGGACGAAATCCCCCTGGCGCGGGAGATGGACACGCTGCGCCTGCCGATCGAAGGGGAGCCCACCGCCACCGGCATGGGCAACCCGCATTGCACCTTCTTCGTCGCGGATGCCGAGGCGGTCGATCTGGAGGCCCGCGGGGCGGAGATCGAGCACCATCCGCTCTATCCAGAGCGGACCAACGTGCAATTCGCCAGCCTGATCGGCCCAGACCACCTGCGCATGCGGGTCTGGGAGCGGGGCGTGGGAGTGACTCTGGCCTCCGGCTCCTCCTCCTGCGCCACCGCCGTCGCTGCGGCCCGGCGCGATCTCACCGGGCGCGCCGTCACCATCGAGCTCGACGGCGGTACCCTGCGGGTCGACTGGCGCGACGATGGCGTCTGGATGACCGGCCCCACCATGCATGTCTTCTCCGGGCAGTTCACCCCCGCCTTCCTGAAGAGCCTCGGATGAGCGCGCCGGTCTTCACCACCCTTGGCTGCCGGCTCAACACCTATGAGACCGAAGCGATGAAGGAACTGGCCCGCGACGCCGGGCTGGAAAACGCCGTGGTGGTCAATACCTGCGCGGTGACCGCCGAGGCGGTGCGCAAGGCGCGGCAGGAAATCAGGAAGCTGCGCCGCGACAATCCCGAGGCGCGAATCATCGTCACCGGCTGCGCCGCCCAGACCGAGCCGGAAACCTTCGCCGCCATGGCCGAGGTCGATCAGGTCATCGGCAATACCGAAAAGATGCAGCCCGCCACCTGGGCCGGCATGGCCGCCGATTTCATCGGCGAGACCGAACGCGTGCTGGTCGACGACATCATGTCGGTGACCGAAACCGCCGGCCACCTGATCGACGGCTTCGGCACCAGATCGCGCGCCTATGTACAGGTGCAGAACGGCTGCGATCACCGCTGCACCTTCTGCATCATCCCCTACGGCCGCGGCAATTCCCGCTCGGTCCCCGCCGGGGTGGTGGTCGACCAGATCAAGCGGCTGGTGCAGCGCGGCTATAACGAGGTGGTGCTGACCGGCGTCGATCTGACCAGCTGGGGCGCCGATCTGCCAGGAGAGCCCCGCCTGGGCGATCTGGTGATGCGCATCCTGCGCCTGGTGCCAGATCTGCCGCGGCTGCGCATCTCCTCGATCGATTCGATCGAGGCCGACGACAACCTGATGCAGGCCATCGCCACCGAACCGCGGCTGATGCCCCATCTGCACCTGAGCCTTCAGCATGGCGACGATCTGATCCTGAAGCGGATGAAACGCCGCCACCTGCGCGAAGACGCGATTCGCTTCTGCGAGGAGGCCCGCCGCCTGCGCCCGGAGATGACCTTCGGCGCCGATATCATCGCCGGCTTCCCGACCGAGACAGAGGCGCATTTCGAAAACTCTCTGAAGCTGGTGACCGACTGCGACCTGACCTGGCTGCATGTCTTCCCCTATTCCAAACGCCCCGGCACCCCCGCCGCGCGCATTCCGAATCAGGTCAGCGGCCCGGTGATAAAGTCCCGCGCCGCCCGGCTGCGCGCCGCCGGCGATCTGCAGGTCGACAAACACCTGACCGCCCAGATCGGCCGGTCGGCACAGGTGCTGATGGAAAACGCCCTGATGGGCCGGACCGAGCAGTTCACCGAAGTGACCTTCGCCGCGCCGCAGCCAGAGGGTCAGATCGTCCCCGCCCGCCTCACCGGCCGCAACGACGACAGCCAACTGACCGCGATCCCGCTCTGAACGGGTCCAGGGGCGCTGTCCCAGCGCCTCATCGGGCCGCCTCCCGGCTATCCAGCGTCAGAAGGCGGGAGGTCCCGCGCACGCCAATCCTGTCTTCCCCCAACCTTTCTTCTCTGCCCAAATACTCCGGGGGAGACGCGGCGCCAGCCGCGGCGGGGGCGGAGCCCCTTTTCATCCAAGCAAAAGAAAACCCCCGCCGAAACCGGCGGGGGCCATATCCTTGTCACCGGGAGCGGCGATCAGGCTTCCAGCTTCTTGCCCTTGATCGGCGCCCAGATGCGCTTGTTGGTGAGGTAGAGCAGCGCCGCCAGGATCACCAGGAAGATCACCCCGACCAGGCCCGCCTGCTTGCGCGCCATCATCTTCGGCTCCGCCGCCCACATCAGGAAGGCCGCGACATCCTGCGCCTCGTGATGCAGTTCGTTCGAGTGACCGTCGGCGAATTCCACATCCTCGCCCGACAGCGGCGGCGGCATCGCGATCCAGCCGGTCGAGAAGGCGTGGTTTTCGTAGAACAGCGTACCGGCCTCTTCCTTCGTCTCGCCGGTATAGCCGGTGAGGATGGAGGCGATGTACTCCGGCCCGCCGATGCCGTTGAACAGCTGGCTGATGCCGGTGCCCAGCGGCCCGTGGAAGCCGGCACGCGCCTTGGCCATCAGGCTGAGGTCGGGTGCCTTGGGGTCGTTGCCAACCGGGAAGTGATCGGTCGGCGTGGCCGGCCGGTCTTCGTCCAGCTCGGGGTCGTAGACCTGGAAGTTCTGCGCGGCATAGGCGCGGACCTGATCCTCGGGCAGCGCCGGGCCGCCTTCGTCCGCCAGCGTGCGGATCGGCACGAATTTCATGCCGTGGCAGGCGGCGCAGACCTCGGTGTAGATCTGCAGACCGCGTTGCAGCTGGTTCTGGTCATAGGTGCCGAAGGGTCCTTCGAAGGAGAAGGAGAAATCCTCGACATGGCCACCGCCGCCGGCGGCCTGCGACATCGACGGTCCCAGCGCCAGAGCGAGGGCGGCACCGATAGCAAGTTTCTTCAACATCTTATCCGGTCCCTTCTCTTACTCGGCGGGGGTCGCTTCGGCGCCGCTCAGCTCGGCCGAGGCGGTTTTCTTGCCGTAATGCGCATCGAAATCCTCTTCGATCGTCGCGGGAACGGCATCGGGTTTCTCGATGACACCGAGGATCGGCAGGATCACCAGGAAGTAGGCGAACCAGTAGGCCGCCGCCACCAGCGAGATCGAGGCATAGGGTTCCTCGGCCGGCATGCCGCCCAGCCACATCAGGGCGAAGAAGTCGATCACCAGCAGCAGGAACCACCATTTGAACATCGGCCGGTACTTGCCCGAGCGCACCGAGGAGGTGTCGAGCCAGGGCACCAGCGCCATGGCCAGGATGGCACCGAACATCGCGATCACCCCGAAGAACTTCGCATCGACGATCCCGCCGGTGACGAAGGAGGCGATCTGCACCACCCAGACGTCGGAGGTGAAGGCGCGCAGGATGGCGTAGAACGGCAGGAAGTACCATTCAGGCACGATATGCGCCGGGGTCGAGAGCGGGTTCGCCTCGATATAGTTGTCCGGGTGACCCAGGTAGTTCGGCATGAAGCCGACGATCGCCCAGAACACCACCAGAACGATGGCGAGCCCCACGAAGTCCTTGATCACGAAATAGGGCCAGAACGGCAGCGTGTCTTTCTTGGCCTCTTCCTTCGACCCGCGGCGCACCTCGACCCCGGTGGGGTTGTTGTTGCCGGTGGTATGGAAGGCCCAGATATGCACGATGACCAGCGCCGCGATCACGAAGGGCAGCAGATAGTGCAGCGAGAAGAAGCGGTTCAGCGTCGCATTCGACACCGCCGGCCCGCCCAGCAGCCAAGTCTGCAACGAATCGCCGATGAAGGGAATCGCGCCGAACAGGCCGGTGATCACCGTGGCGCCCCAGAAGGACATCTGGCCCCAGGGCAGCACATAGCCCATGAAGGCCGTGCCCATCATCGCCAGATAGATCAGCATGCCGACGATCCAGGTGATTTCGCGCGGCGCCTTGTACGAGCCGTAGAACAGACCGCGGAAGATATGGATGTAGACCGCGACAAAGAACAGCGAAGCGCCGTTGGCATGCAGATAGCGCAGCATATGGCCGCCGTTCACGTCGCGCATGATGTGCTCGACGCTGGCGAAGGCCAGATCCACATGCGGGGTGTAATGCATCACCAGAACGATGCCGGTGACGATCTGCAGCGCCAGGCAGAAGGCCAGGACGATGCCCCAGATCCACCACCAGTTCAGGTTCTTCGGCGTCGGGATCATGATGGTGTCATAGATCAGCCCAACGATCGGCAGGCGGCGGTTCAGCCACTTTTCTGCACCGGTCTTGGGCTCGTAATGATCGTGCGGAATTCCGGACATAAGCGCCTCCCTTACCCCAGCTTGATGGTGGTTTCGTCGACGAATTCCGCGACGGGCACCGGCAGGTTCTCCGGTGCCGGCCCTTTGCGGATACGGCCGGCCGTGTCGTAATGCGACCCGTGGCAGGGGCAGAACCAGCCATCGTAATCGCCCGAATTGTTGCCCAGCGGCACACAGCCGAGGTGGGTGCAGACCCCCATCATGACCAGCCATTCACCGGCCTCGTCCATGGTGCGGTTCTCGTCGGTGGCCGGAACGTCGGCGCCCTTGTTCACGTTGCGCGCGTTGGTATCGACCAGCTCGCTCATCTCGACGGCACGGCCCTCTTCGATCTCCTTCTCGGTGCGACGGCGGATGAACACCGGCTTGCCGAGGAATTTGACCGTGATCTGGGTGCCGGTCTCGACGCCGCTGACATCGACTCGGATCGAGGACATCGCCTGAACGTCGGCCGAGGGGTTCATCTGGTTGACCAGAGGCCAGATGACGGCCCCGGCTGTGACGGCACCCGCACCTGCGGTCGCGTAATAGAGGAAATCCCTCCGGGTGCCTTCGTGGTCTTCTGCGTGGGACACGAGGTTTTCTCCAGTTCCAGGCCCCCTTCGGGGCGGTAAGCGCCAACACCGCACGCGCGCAGTGTCTCAGCGTGGTTTTCTACCGATGACATTCGTTCACGTCCAGCCACCTTGACCCCTTCAAGAGGCACCTGAAGGGTGGTTTGACGCAGAATGGTCACACTTATGTGAGCAATCGGCCCGCCTTAATTTTATAGCCGAAACTCATGTTTCCGGGCGAGTCGCAATCATCGAGGGGCGTGATTCGAAGTCGGCGTACCAAGCCGCCAACTGCGGGCAGCCGCTGCGCCAGTCGCGCCCGGGATGACGGAAATCCAGATACCCCAGCGCACAGGCCACCGCGATCTGCCCCATGTTCAGGGGGCCCGACAGCAGCTCCATCATCCGCGCCTCGATCGCCTGGACACCGCCGATCGCCTTCGCCCACTGCGCCTCGATCCACGGAGGATAATGCAGCGATTCCGGGCGGATGCGCCCCTCGTAGACCATCAGAACCGCCGCCTCGAGCACCCCCTCGGCGGTGGCCTCAAGCACCAGAACATCCCACAGCCGGTCCTCGGGATAGACCCCCGCCTGAGCGCGCACGTCGAGATAGCGGGTGATCACCCGGCTGTCATAGATCGTGCGGCCGTCCTCCAGCACCAGCGCCGGAATCTTGCCCAGCGGATTGGCCTCGCGCAGCATGGCATCGGTGTCCACCGGGGTGGTCACCACCGGCAGTTCCTCGATCTCCGCCGTCAGCCCGATTTCCGCCGCCAGCACCCGCACCTTGCGCACGAAGGGCGAGGCGGGGGACATGATCAGCTTCATCAAAACGAACTCCTCCTCCCGTTTCGCCTCGACCCTAGGCGCAGGCCGGGCCGCTGTCTACTGTTGCCGCATCAGCCCGGCGAGCGCTGCCAGCTCCGCCCCGATCCCGGCCTCCTCGATGCCGGCGGCAGCCGCCAGCCGCACCGCCTCGGGCTTGTTCTGGCCGAGCTTCCAGGTGCCTTCCACCGTCTCGATCCTCAGCCGCACCGGCACGATCATCCGCATCAGCCGTGCCAGAACCTCCGGGTCCATCTTGGCTCTGCGCCAGGGAATCTTGGGCAACAGGCGATCTTCGAACAGATCGGACAGCCGGTCCAGAACGCCGGCCAGCTCCTCCTGCGGCCGCAGCTCCAGAACACCGGTCAGATGCACGGCAACGTAATTCCAGGTCGGCACCTGATCGTCGATGCCGTACCAGTCGGGGGAGACATAGCTGTCGGGTCCGTTGACGGCGAGCCTGGCCGGCAGCGGCGCGCTCAGCGCCCGGGCGATCGGATTGGATCGGACCAGATGCAGCTCCACCGTCTCGCCATCCTCCGACAGCAGGAAAGGCACGTGGCTCAGCATCGGGGCGGCGCCAGCAACGGACACCGCCAGGACCCCGAAGCTGCGGGCCCGTGCAAAGGCCAGGTTTTCCGCCACGCTGGCGGTATGAAAGACCGGATTTGGATGCATCGTGGCGTCTCCTTCCCGGACAGTCTTGAAACCTGCCGCCCGGCTTGGCAAGTTGGCGGCGTTCTCAGGGCGGGGTGAAATTCCCCACCGGCGGTATGCGGGCACGACCCGTGAGCCCGCGAGCGGCCCCAATCGGGGTGTCAGCAGATCCGGTGAGAGGCCGGGGCCGACGGTTACAGTCCGGATGAAAGAGAACGTGCGTCCCGCCCGGCCCCGCCCGTGCGGGCGCCCGTGATCGCCTTGGGTGACGTGTCTGAACCTATAGGAGAGATCATGATGACACCCACCCGCTTCGCCTTCGTCAAAGCCCAGTGGCACGCCGATGTGGTGGACCGCGCGCTCGACGGATTTCTTGAGCTGATCCCGGCCGATCAGGTCGATGTCTTCGATGTCCCCGGCGCCTTTGAGATGCCGCTGCTGGCCCGCGATCTGGCAGCGACCGGCAATTACGCCGCCGTGGCCTGCGCCGCGCTGGTGGTCGACGGCGGCATCTATCGCCACGATTTCGTCGCCCAGGCGGTGGTCGACGGGCTGATGCGCGCCGGGCTCGACACCGGGGTGCCGGTGCTCTCGGTGTCGCTGACGCCGCACCACTATCAGGAAACGCCGCAGCACACTGAGTTCTTCCGCGCCCATTTCGTTCAGAAGGGCCGTGAGGCCGCCGAGGCCGCGCGCGCCATCACCAGAACCCGCGCCGCCCTTCTGCCGCTGGCCGCGGAGTGATGCCGCGCCGGAGGGGGGAGCCCCCTCCGGCCGTTCATCGCGGACACTCCTCGCGGGAATTGCGGTCGCGCCGAGTGGCATCTGGCAATGGCAGACGCTGCATTGAAAAGGAGGCTCCCCGGAGTGCCTCAAGCGCCTCCCGGGGCTCCGCCCGTTCGCGGCTGAAACGCTCCCCCGGAGCGTTTCCGGGACGCCGCTCACCCCCCTTTTTCCGGCCTTAAATATCCCGGGGGGGATCGCCGCAGGCGATGCGGGCAGCGCCCCCTACCCTTCGCCCAGATAGGCCCGGAGCGCCGGCGGCGGGGTATCGAGCAGCGCCGCCACCGGCTGCGGCGCCCCGGCCACCCCATCGGCCACCAGAATGGCCTGCCCGGCGATCCGCCGGGCATCGGCAGGATCGTGGCTGATCATCATCAGCGTCGCGCCACTCTCCGCCGCCAGCTCCGCCACCAGATCGAGCATTTCCGCCTTCAGCGCCGGACCCAGCGCCGCGAAGGGCTCGTCCAGCAACAGAAGCGGCCGGCCCTGCAGCAATACCCGCGCCAGTGCCGCCCGGCTCTGCTGCCCGCCCGACAGCGCGGCAGGCTTTCGATCCTCCAGCCCCTCCAGCCCGACGCGCGCCAGCGCCTGCCGCACCCGTGTCCGATCCGCCGGGGTCAGCCGCAGGTCGGGACTGACCCCGAGACCCGCGTTCTCCGCCACACTCAGATGCGGAAACAGGTTGCCGTCCTGGAACAACATCGCGATGGGTCGCGCCCCCGGAGCGTCGCGGCCGATATCGCGCCCGTCCCAGAGGATCCGCCCCGCCGCCAGATCGCGAAACCCGGCAATCGCCTCGAGCAGCGTGGTCTTGCCGGCGCCCGAGGGGCCGATCACCGCCACCCGTGCCCCGGTCTCCACCGACCAGTCGGCACGCAGGGTGAAATCGCCCGACCGGATCTGCACGCCCTCAAGCCTCAGCATGGCGGCGCCCTCCCCGGTCGAAGAGCCAGAACAACAGCACCGACAGGGTCAGCAGCAACAGCGCCGCGCCCGCCGCCGCCTCCATCCGGTAGGCGCCCATCAGGCGATAGATCTGCAGCGGCAAGGTGGCGACCTCCTGATCGGCAAACAGCGCAATGACCCCCAGATCGCCCATCGACAGCGCCGCGGCAAGCCCGGCGGCAAACCCGATCTGCGGCCGCATCCGGGGCCAGAGCACAAGGCGGACAAACGCCCTTCGCCCCATGTTCAGGCTCAGCGCCAGGCGCCCGAAATCGCCGATCACCGCCCGCGCCCGCGGCACCAGGATGCGCAATGCGAAAGGCAAGGCCATCAGCGCGTTGACCAGCGCCGTCACCGGCAGCGCCAGGGCCGCCGGATCGGCGACTGGATAGATCACGATGAAAGCGCCGGTGCCGATCACCAGCGGCGACACCGCCATGCCCAACAACCCCGCACCCTCGACCCAGCCGGGATGACGCATCAGCGCCACCGCCACCGCCATCGGCAGCGCGATCAGCAGCAGGATCGCCGTGCTGCCCGCCGCGATCAGCAGCGAATTCAGCGCCGCGCCCCAGACGCTGGCCGGCAGGGCGATCAGGCCCGCGACACCCTCGGTCGCGATGGCGGCCAGCGGCAGCAGCAAAAACAGCGCGGCAAGGGCAATGGCCAGCCCATCCTGCCCCTTCAGCACCCAGCCCTGCGCATCCCAGCGCCGGATCGCGCGGTCGAGCCCGACGCCGAAGCCCTCGCCCATCGCCGCGCGTAGGGCCAGCGCCGCGGCCACGCCGGTCAGAACGATCTGCAGCACCGACAACAGCGCCGCGCGGGCCAGGTCGAAATCGAAGCGGAAGGCCTGATAGATCGCCAGTTCCACCGTCGTCGCCCGCGGCCCGCCGCCCAGCGTCAGCGCCACGGCGAAGGAGGTCAGACAGATGGCGAAGATCACCGCCAGCGCCCCCGGCGCGGTGCGGCGCAGCATCGGCCATTCCAGCAGCCGCCAGATCGCCCCCGGCCCGGCGCCCAGCTGGGCGGCCAGACGAAACCGTTCCGCCGGGATCTCCTGCCAGCCCTGCAGGATCAGCCGCGTTGCCAGCGGCAGGTTGAAGAAGACATGCGCCAGCACCACCCCATGCAACCCGTAGATGCGCAGCGGCGGCAGTCCGATCAGGCTCAACCCCTGACTGATCCACCCCGAGCGGCCGAAGACCGCCAGAAGCCCCAGCACCGCAACGATCACCGGCAGGATGAAGGGCGCCCCCATCAACGCGATCAGCGCCGCGCGGCCCGGAAACCGCCGCCGCGCCAGCGCCCGCGCCACCGGCAGGGCGAAGCCCACGCTCACCCCCGCCGACAGCGCCGCCTGCACCACGGTGAAGCGCACCGCCTGCCAATCGGCGGGACCGAGGCCACGCCCAGCCTCCGCCCGCCAGAACACCGCCGCCAGCGCACCGAGGATCAGCACCGCGACGCCCAGCGCCGCGACGACCCCCAGCGCCGGGCTCAGCGGCTGAGCGCGGCGAGCCATTCGGCCAGCGCCGGATCGCGCAGCGCCGCCGCCTCATCGGACGGGAACAGCAACGCGGTCTTCGGCTGGGTCAGCGTCTCGAACCCCTTCGGCAGCCCTGCGGCGGGGGTGACGGCAGGATACATCCAGTTGGCGGTCGGGATCACCGACTGGAAGGCATCGGTCACCATGAACTGCAGGAACCGATCCGCCAGCTCCGGCTGATCGGAGGCCGCCAGCTTGCCCGCGACCTCGACCTGCATGTAGTGGCCCTCGTCAAAGAGCGCGGTGGTCTTGCTGTCGTCCTCTTCCGCAATCAGGTGATAGGCCGGCGAGGTGGTGTAGGACAGCACCATGTCGGCCTCCCCGTCCAGGAACAGCCCATAGGCCTCCGACCAGCCCTTGGTGACGGTGACGATATTGTCGGAAAGCCCGGCCCAGATCGCCGGCGCCTCATCGCCATAGGCGGCCTTCACCCACATCAGCAGGCCCAGCCCGGGGGTGGAGGAGCGCGGGTCCTGGATCACGATCTTCAGATCGCTGTCGGCCAGTTCGCGAAAGCTGTGCGGCGCCACCAGATCGCGGTTCTGCACGAAGGCGAAATAGCCCCAGTCATAGGGGATGAAGGTACTGTCGGACCACTCCAGCGGCAGGGTGTACTCGGCCGCGACCTCGACCGGCGCGAACAGCCCGGTGTCGCGGGCGGCGGCGGTCAGGTTGGTATCGAGACCCAGAACCACATCCGCCTCCGACCGCGCGCCCTCCAGCCGCAGCCGCGCCAGCAGCGCGGCGCCATCGCCGGCGGCGACGAATTTCAGATCGCAGCCGCAGTCCGCCTCGAAGGCCTTTTCGATCGCCGGACCCGGACCCCAGTCGCTGACGAAACTGTCATAGGTATAGACGGTGAGAACGGGGGTCTCCGCCGCGGCCATCTGGCCCGCTGCGCTGGTGATCAGTCCCGCTGCAAATGCAAGATACTTCATGGCATCCTCCTTTGCGGCGTCAGGGCAAGGGTGGAGGCATGTCCATAAACCTTCCCTCCGCCGGTATGAGCCGGTTCAGGTTCAACGGGTTCGCATCGCGCATCTCAGCCCGTCTTCCGCAGCAGCCGGGCGCCGGGCCTGACCCGCGCCCCCGATGCGGCGCCAGGGCACCCCGAGGTGGCGCCGACCCTATGCGCGGGGGCGATGCGAGGCAAGCGGATTGCAGGGTCAGAGCGTATTGGCGCGATAGAGCCGGCGCAATGCGCCGATCATCTCCTCGAACGACTGATCCAGAGCGCGGCAGGTCTCCTCCGTCGGCACCAGACAAACGGACTTGCCCCGACGCTCGCGGCGCAGATAGCCGGCGGCCTCCAGATCGCCGACCTTGCGGTGCAGCGTCGCGATCGGCAGGTCCAGCGCGGCAGAGAGCGCGCTCAGGTCATAAAGCCTGTTCTGCAGTTGCCCCTGAACCACCGTGCGCACGATCAGCGCATCGACCGGTTTGCCCCACATCGCGGTTTCCAGCGAATAGAACCGGTTCAGGCAGCCAATGATCTGCTCCTGCACCTCCTGCCTCAGCGCCTGGCGCAGATCCTCCGGCAGGGCGGCGTCGTAGATGCTGCGCGACGGGCGCTCTGTCATGCCGCGTCCCCGTCTGGTTTCCGATCCGGAAAGGTTGCCGCTTGGCCTGCCGGGATCCCCCGTGCCACACCGGCCACGCGAACGGCCTCCCCTACCGAAAGGACCATAAATGACACTCCCTGTCGCAGCGCTTCTGGGCTTTGCACTCTGGACCCTGCTGATCCTCTTCGCAACCGTCGGCGTCTATCGCTGGAGCCGCATCCTCACCGGCAAGACCCGCATCAGTCACTGGACCGCGGATCCCGACGCCGGCTCCGGCCTCTATCCCCGTGCAATGCGGGCGCATATGAACTGCATCGAAAACCTGCCCGTCTTCGGCACCATCGTCTTCGTGATCGACCGGGTCGGCGCCACCGCGCCGGCGCTCGGCATCCTGTCGGTGATCGTCCTCGCCGCCCGCATCGTGCAGAGCACCATCCACATTGCCCTGGAACAGACCGACCGGGTGATCTTCCTGCGTTTCACCTTCTACTTCACCCAGATCGTGGCGATGATCGCGATGGTGGCGATCCTGCTGGCGACTCTCTGACCCCGAAACACCGGGCGCGTGCCAGCGCTTCTTCTCTGCCGAAATACTCCGGGATCCGGGGCAGCGCCCCGGGTCCGCCACCTGCCCACCGGGCGAATCCGCTTGAGCCATGGGGCGCACGCCGCTAATCACCCCGGCAAAGGAGAGCCCCCATGTCCATCAACACATTCGGCCATCTCTTCCGTGTCACCACCTGGGGCGAAAGCCACGGGCCGGCGCTCGGCGCCGCGGTCGACGGCTGCCCGCCGGGCATCGCCATCGACGAGAGCATGCTTCAGCATTGGCTGGATCTGCGCAAGCCGGGGACCAGCAAATACACCACCCAGCGGCGCGAACCCGATGCGGTGAAGATCCTCTCCGGCGTCTTCGAAGGCCAGACCACCGGCACACCGGTGCAGCTGATGATCGAGAACACCGATCAGCGGTCCAAGGATTACTCCGAGATCATGGAGAAATTCCGCCCCGGTCATGCCGATATCACCTATTGGCAGAAATACGGCATCCGCGATTATCGCGGCGGCGGCCGCTCCTCGGCCCGTGAAACCGCCGCCCGGGTCGCTGCCGGCGGGCTGGCGCGCGCGGCGCTCTCCGCGCTGGCGCCGGAGATCGAAATTCAGGGTTTCATGACCCAGATCGGCCCGCATGGCATCGACCGCAGCCGCTTCGATGCCGGGCAGATCGGCCAGAACCCCTTTTGGTGCCCGGATGCCCACGCGGCGGAGGCTTGGGCCGGCTATATGGACGCGCTGCGCAAATCCGGCAATTCGGTCGGCGCCATCATCGAGGTGGTTGCGAAGGGCGTGCCCGCCGGCCTCGGGGCGCCGATCTACGGCAAGCTCGATACCGATCTGACCGCGGCGATGATGTCGATCAACGCCGTCAAGGGGGTCGAGATCGGCGAGGGCATGGCCGCCGCGCTGCTGACCGGCGAGGAAAACGCCGATGAGATCTTCATCGGCCCCGATGGCAAGCCTGTCTATTCGTCGAACCACGCCGGCGGCATTCTCGGCGGGATTTCCACCGGGCAGGACATCGTGGTGCGCTTCGCGGTGAAGCCGACCTCCTCGATCCTGAAGACACGGGCGACCATCACCAAATCCGGCGAAGCGGCCGAGATCATCACAAAGGGCCGGCACGACCCCTGCGTCGGCATCCGCGCCGTGCCGGTGGCCGAAGCGATGATGGCCTGCGTGATCCTCGATCATATCCTGCTGAACCGCGGCCAGATCGGCGGCGCGGTGGGCGAAACCCGGGGCCGTATTGGCTGATCTCGACGGGTTGCGCGCCCGGCTGCGACAGATCGCGGCCCACCGGATGGCTCAGGACAGCGCCCATGATCTGGCGCATCTGGACCGCGTCTGGGCCAATGCCCGCACCATCGCGGATGCGGATGCCGACCGGCAGGTTCTGCTGGCGGCAAGCTATCTGCACGATCTGGTCAACCTGCCCAAGGACAGCCCCGATCGTGCCCGTGCCTCGACCCTCGCGGCCAGGGCAGCGGCGCCGATCCTGCACGATCTGGGCTTCGCCCCGGACCGCATCGCCGCCACCCGGCACGCCATCGCCGCGCACAGCTTTTCCGCTGGCCTCCCCCCGGAGACGCCGGAGGCGCGCATCCTGCGCGACGCCGACCGGCTCGATGCGCTGGGGGCGATCGGGATCGCGCGCTGTTTCGCGGTCTCCGGCGCCCTTGGCCGGCCGCTCTACGATCCCGCCGATCCCTTCGCCACAGCGCGCAATCTCGATGACCGGCACCAGACTCTCGATCATTTTCGCGTCAAACTTCTGAGACTTCCCGCCGATATGCTGACCCGGGGCGGCCGCGCCCTTGCGCAGCGCCGCGCCGCGCGCATGATCCGCTTTCTCGAAGACCTCGCCGAGGAAATCGGCACCGATCTGCCCCCGGACTGGAAGACCCCATGAACGACATCATCAGCATCACCGCTCCGATCTACGCGGCTGTCCTGATCGGATATCTTGTGGTGCGCCTCGGCTGGTTCCGCCCCGAAGACATGCGGATGATGGGACAATATGTGCTGAACCTTGCGCTGCCGGCGCTGCTGTTCACCGCGCTTGCGACCAGGCCGCTCTCGGCGGTGCTGCGCACCGATTACCTGCTAGTGATGCTGGCCGGCGGGCTGGCGACGATGGCGCTCAGCTTCGGCTGGTTTTCTCTCACCGCTCCCGACAAACTGCGCCGGGCGCTGGCGGTGCTGGGGTCGGCCTGTCCGAACTCGGGCTTCATCGGGTATCCGGTGATGCTGCTGCTGTTTCCCGATCTGGCCGGAGTGATCCTGGCGCTGAACGTGCTGATCGAGAATGTGGTGGTCATCCCGATCGGCCTGGTGCTGATGGATCTGGCCTCCGGCCAGGCCGGGCTGTCGCCGCTCCGCCTGCTGGCCCGGGTGCTCCGCACCCTGCTGCGCCGGCCGATGGTGATCGGCATGATCGCCGGGCTGGCGGTCTCCGCCCTGGGGTGGGAGCTGCCGGCGCCGGTCCTGCGGCTGACCGGCATGTTCGGCACCTCCGCCGCCGCCCTGTCGCTGGTGGTGATCGGCGGCTCTCTGGTCGGGCTGCCCATGAAGGGCAACAAGCTGCTGGCCGGCCAGATCGCCACGGTCAAGCTGCTGCTGCACCCGGCGATGGTGGCGCTGGCCGCGGCGCTGCTGCCGGCGCTGGGGCTGGCCGCCCTGTCGCCCGACATGTACGCCGCCGCGGTCCTGTCGGCGGCGATCCCGATGTTCAGCATCTATCCGATTCTGGCGCAGGAACGCGGGCTGGGAGGGGCCGCCGCCATCGCGCTCCTGCTGGCGACCTCGGGCGCTTTCGTGACGCTGAACATCCTGCTCGCCTGGCTCACCTGAGCGTCCGCCTAGGGTCGCGGAGCGGCCGGCCCGCCCCTCCGGCCGCGCCAGCCTGCTTCTTCTCTGCAAAAATACTCACCGATCCCGCGGCCGGGACCGGGCGCGCGCTCAGCCAAGAAGCTCGGCGTAGGTGTCGCGCAGCGCCTTTTTCTGCACCTTGCCCATGGTGTTGCGCGGCAGCGCATCGATCATCACGATGCGCTTGGGCTGCTTGAACCGGGCGAGCTGACCGTTGAGCGCGGCGGTAATCGCCTCCGGCGTCGTGCCTTCGCCCTCCGGCACCACCAGGGCCACGACCGCCTCGCCGAAATCGGCATGCGGCACCCCGATCACAGCGCTTTCCAGCACGCCGGGCAGATCGTCGATCAGGCTTTCGACCTCTTTCGGATAGACATTGAAGCCACCGGTGATGATCAGGTCCTTTTCGCGGCCGACGATGGTGACATAGCCGTCGGCGTCGATCATCGCCATGTCGCCGGTGATGAACCAGCCGTCGGGGCGCAGCTCTTCCGCCGTCTTCTCCGGCATCTGCCAGTAGCCCTTGAACACATTGGCACCGCGCACCTCCAGCACGCCGATCTCGCCCGCCTGCACCTCTTTGCCGTCGTGCATCACCCGCGCCTCGACCCCCGGCAGCGGGAAGCCGACGGTGCCGGCGCGGCGTTCGCCGTCATAAGGGTTGGAACAGCTCATGTTGGTCTCGGTCATGCCGTAGCGTTCCAGGATGCGATGGCCTGTGCGGGCCTCCCATTGCTCATGGGTGTCGACCAGCAGCGGCGCCGAACCGGAGATGAAGAGCCGCATGTTCGCCGCCCGCTCGCGCGTCAGCCGCGGATCGGCGAGCAGCCGGGTGTAGAAGGTCGGCACCCCCATCAGCGCGGTGGCGCGCGGCATCGCCTTGAGGATCTCGTCGGCGTCGAAGCCCTTGAGGAAGATCACCTGTGCGCCCGCCAGCAGCGCCACGTTGGTCGCCACGAAGAGCCCGTGAGTGTGGAAGATCGGCAGCGCGTGGATCAGCACGTCCTGTTTGGTGAACTGCCAGTAGTCGCGCAGCATCTCGGAGTTGGAGGCGAGGTTGGCATGGCTCAGCATCGCACCCTTCGACCGCCCGGTGGTGCCGGAGGTATAGAGGATCGCCGCCAGATCGTCGGGGCCGCGCGGCACCGGGGTGAACCCGCCGCGCCCGACCACCGCGTCGGTCAGCGTGCCGAGCCCCTTGGCGTCGAGCGTGACCACCCGGGCGTCGCCGGCGATGCCTTCGATCGCCTCGTATTTCGCCGGATCACAGACCACCACACGCGGGGTGGCGTCGCCCAGGAAATAGGCGACCTCGGGCGTGGTATAGGCGGTGTTGAGCGGCAGGAAGATCGCCCCCGCCATCACCGTGCCGAGATAGAGCTGGATCGCCTCGATGCTCTTGTCGACCTGCACCGCGACGCGGTCCCCGGGCTGCACCCCCATCGCGACCAGCGCCGCGGCATTGCGTTCGGCACCGGCGAAAAGCTCACCGAAGGTCATGCTGGCCCGGGCCGGGAAGGTGGCGAAATTGCGGGTTTCCTGGCCGACGGCGGCGGCATGCAGCCGGGCGATCAGATAGTTGTCGTCATACATGGGGCGCTCCTTCTCCTCGCTGCGCGTTTGTGCGCCCTATGAGCGGCGGAAATCAAGCCGTTGATCTTTTCCGGCAACCGAAGCAGGGTCGCGCGCATGGCAACTTCGTTAACATCGCATCGACCCGCCCTGGCCATCACGCTGAAACTCAGCGCGATTTGCCTGTTTTCCATCATGTCGGCGCTGATCAAGGCCACCGCCGACGATGTACCGCCGGGCGAAGCGGTGTTCTTCCGGTCGTTCTTTGCAATCCCGGTGATCCTGGTGTGGATCGCCGCGCGCGGCGAGCTGCGCAGCGGGCTGGTGGCGCAGCGGCCGATCGTGCATTTCTGGCGCGGGCTGATCGGCACCTCGGCGATGGGGCTGACCTTCTCGGGGCTGGGCCTGCTGCCGCTGCCCGAGGTCACCGCCATCGGCTATGCCACGCCGATCCTGACGCTGATCCTGGCCGCCGTTATGCTGGGCGAGCGGATTCGGATGATCCGGCTTTCCGCCGTCGCCATCGGCCTGGTCGGGGTGCTGATTATGCTCTGGCCGCGGCTGGGCGGCACCACTTCCGGGCAGGGCGCGGCGACGCTCGGCGCCTTTCTGATCCTTGGTGCCACCTCGCTCAGGGCGCTGGTGCAAATCCATATCCGCAAGATGGTCGAAACCGAACGGACCTCGGCCATCGTGTTCTATTTCTCCGCCACCGCCGCCGGGCTGGCGCTGCTGACCATGCCTTTCGGCTGGGTGGTGCCCCGGGGCGAGACACTGGCGCTGCTGATCCTGGCCGGGCTGATCGGTGGCGGCGCCCAGATCCTGGTGACCTCCTCCTATCGCTTCGGTCCGGCCTCGATGCTGGCGCCCTATGAATATGCCTCGATGCTCTTCGCCATCCTGATCGGCTATGTCTGGTTCAAGGAGGTCCCGACGCTGATCATGCTTTCGGGAGCGGCGCTGGTGATCGCCGGCAACATCCTGGTGATCTGGCGCGAACATCAGCTGGGGCTGGAGCGGTCCCGCGCCCGGGCGGTCAGCGATCCCAAGGCCTGACCGGACAGCGGGCGCCTTTACCCCGGCGGCCGCCGCCCTATGATCCGGACAAAGATCAGGAGACCGAGATGAGCGACCAGACAGCCGACGCCGCCAGCCACAAGGCGAAGATGCAGAAACTGCAGGCGGAACACCGCGCCAAGGTATCCGAGGCCGGCGATCCCGATCGCGGCCTGGTGCTGGTGCATACCGGCAAGGGCAAGGGCAAGTCCTCCTCCGCCTTCGGCGTGGTGGTGCGGGCGCTGGGGTGGAAGAAATCCGTCGGCATGGTGCAATTCATCAAGGGCAACTGGATCACCGGCGAACGGCAGTTCTTCGAACGGCTCGGCGGGGTGACCTGGTACACCATGGGCGAAGGCTTCACCTGGGACACCCAGGACCGCGACCGCGACATCGCCGCAGCTCAGGCCGCCTTCGCCCGCGCGCGTGAGATGATGGAGAGCGGCGATTTCGATCTGATCGTGCTGGACGAGATCAACATCGCCCTGCGCTACGACTACCTCAGCGCCGAGGAAGTTCTGGAAGGGCTGGAGGCGCGCGCGCCCCGCACCGGGGTGATCCTGACCGGCCGCGATGCGCCGGCCGCGATCTGCGATTACGCCGATCTGGTCACCGAGATGACCGAGGTGAAGCACCCGTTTCAGGCCGGCATCAAGGCGCAGCGCGGCGTCGATTTCTGATCCTCCGCGCCGCTCCGCCGGCGGCACGCTTCGCCGATGCCGGGGCGGACCCACGGCGCAGATCGCCGCCGCCGCCCCGTCACCGCCCGCAGCGCCACCGAGGGGAAGGCGCCGGGTTCGTTTCCGGGGTGGCGGCAGGATCACACGCCACAACCGGCATCCGTCCCGCAGGCCGCCCCGAAAGGCTGAAGTCCCCAGGCTGGATGCGCGGCATCTGGCGTCGGCGCATATCTGACAAAAACAATCGGAAATCACAAGCGGCAATTTGCCCCGAACGAAAAACGGCGCCGGGAACCCCCGACGCCGTTCGATGTCGCAGCTGCGCAGCACCGATCAGGATGCGGCTTTCAGCAGGCCTTCGTCCTTCACCCGGGCATAGGTTTCATCCAGCGCGCGGGTGGCGCGTTCGATCAGGATGTCGGCCTCGCCCGGGGTCATCACCAGCGGCGGCGAGATGATCATCCGGTCGCCCACATGGCGCATCACCAGATTGTTGGCAAAGCAGCGCTCGCGGCAGATATAGCCGATCGTTCCCGCCTCCGACGCGAACTTGGCCCGCGCCGCCTTGTCCGGCGTCAGTGCCAGAGAGCCCATCATGCCGACGATGCTGGTGTCGCCCACCAGCGGATGATCGGCCAGCGCGGTCCATTTCTCCGCCAGATAAGGGGCGATGACATCGCGCACATGCTCGACGATACCTTCCTCTTCCATGATCCGGATGTTCTCCAGCGCCACCGCCGCGGCCACCGGGTGACCGGAGTAGGTATAGCCGTGGTTGAACTCGATACTGTCGAGCACCGCGGCCACCTCGTCGGTGACGATCGACCCGCCGATCGGCTGGTAACCCGAGCTCAGCCCCTTGGCGATGGTCATGATGTCGGGACGAATGCCCATGGTCTCGCTGCCGAACCAGTTGCCGGTCCGCCCGAAGCCGCAGATCACCTCATCCGCGATCAGCAGGATTTCATACTTGTCGCAGATGCGCTGGATTTCCGGCCAGTAGGTCGCCGGCGGCACGATCACCCCACCGGCGCCCTGGATCGGCTCGGCGATGAAGGCGGCGACCTTGTCTTCGCCGTATTGCAGGATGGCCGCTTCCAGTTCCTGCGCCCGGGCCAGGCCGAAATCCTCCGGCGCGGTATCGCCGCCCTCGCCCCACCAGTAGGGCTGATTGATGTGGTGGATATCCGGAATCGGCATGCCGCCCTGGGCGTGCATCGCGCTCATCCCGCCAAGCGAGGCGGAGCCCATAGAGGTGCCGTGGTAAGCGTTCTTGCGGCTGATGATGATCGACTTGCCGGGCTTGCCCTTGGCCTGCCAGTAGGCGCGCACCATGCGGATGTTGGTATCGTTCGCCTCGGATCCGCCAGAGGCAAAGAACACGTGATTCAGATCGCCCGGCGCCTTCTCGGCGATCTTGGCGGCCAGCGCGATGGCCGGCACATGGGTGGTCTGGAAGAAGGTGTTGTAATAGGGCAGCTCGCGCATCTGACGGGAGGCGACGTCCGCCAGTTCCTCGCGACCGTAACCGATGTTGACGCACCACAGCCCGGCCATGCCGTCGAGGATCTCAACACCCTCGCTGTCGGTCAGGTAAACGCCCTTGGCCCGGGTGATGACCCGGGCGCCCTTTGCCGCCAACTCGTCATTGTTGGTGAAGGGGTGCATGTGGTGGGCCGCATCCAGCGCCTGAAGCTCGGCAGTCGGCATGTGATTGGTAATAGCGGGCATCGCGGGGCTCCTGAAAACGAAGGTTGCCCCGAAGATATGATCAAATTGCGCGCTGTCAATCGAATCAGCTGTCGCTGCGTCGTTCCGCCAGCACCGCGGTCACCATCTGCACACCCTGATCGACATCCTGCTCAATCGCGCGGCTCACGCCCTCGGCATCCCGACGGCGCAACGCAGTCAGCATCTCCTTATGGCGGTCGGGCAGGTTCTGGGTGCCGAATCGGCCGCAGACCACCCGCAGCGACGGGCCGAAGCGCAGCCACAGACGTTCCGCCATCTCGGAAAGGATCGGCGCGTCGGCATAGTCATAAAGCACCGAATGGAAGCGATAATTCTGCATCAGATAGCCAGAGACATCGCCGATGGAAATCGCAGAATCCACTTCTGCATCAATACGTTCCAGCTCTTCCACCAGGGCCGGGCTGGCGTGCTGGGCGGCGCGGCGGGCCAGCTCGGCCTCGATCTTCTTGCGGATGAACGTCAACTGTTCGACATCTGTTGCCGATAAAACAGGCACCGAAACCCGGCGATTGCCCTGAAACATCAACGCCCCGTCCGAGATCAGCCGCCGGATCGCCTCACGCACCGGAGTCATGCCCGCCCCCAGCGAATCAGTCAGCCCCTGGATCGTCACAGCCTGGCCCGGAGCCATCTCTCCGAACAGAATCTGCGCCCGTAGTTTCTGGTACACCTGCTCATGCACAGGCGGGGCCGACGGGGATTTGCGGGCTTTTGCTGCTGGTTTTTTGATCAAATTCAACAGAGTCGTTCCATTCCAGATGTCCATGCTTGCGCTGTGCCGGGACGCATGGAAACATAGCTTGTGCCAAGCAAGAAGGCAAAAAACTTGATCAAATAGAGGTGCGGGCCCAACCCGCCCTCATCGGGGAGCTACACATGACCTTCAAAACGCTCACAGCGACCGCGATTATCGCCCTGGGCACCGCGGCCGCGCAGGCCGAGGAAGTTCGCGTCTACAACTGGTCGGATTATATCGACGAAAGCCTGCTGACCAAATTCGAGGAAGAGACCGGCATCGATCTGGTCTATGACGTCTTCGACAGCAACGAAGTGCTGGAAACCAAGATGCTGGCCGGCGGCTCGGGCTACGATGTGGTGGTGCCCACCGGCACTTTCCTGCAGCGCCAGATCGCCGCGGGCGCCTTCCAGAAGCTGGACAAGTCCAAGCTGCCGAACCTGAAGAACATGTGGGACGTGATCTCGTCGCGCACCGCCAAATACGACCCCGGCAATGACTACGCCATCAACTACATGTGGGGCACCACCGGTATCGGCGTGAATGTCGGCAAGGTTCAGGAAGTGCTGGGCGAAGACGCCCCGATCGACAGCTGGGACCTGGTCTTCAAGCCGGAGAACATGGAAAAGCTGGCCTCCTGCGGGGTCTATTTCCTCGACGCCCCGACCGAGATGATCCCGGCCGCGCTGAAATACATCGGCGAGGATCCCGATAGCCACGATCCCGATGTCATCGCCAAGGCCGAGCCGGTCTATATGGCGATCCGCCCCTACATCCAGAAATTCCACTCCTCCGAATACATCAACGCGCTGGCCAATGGCGACATCTGCGTCGCGGTCGGCTGGTCGGGTGACGTGCTGCAGGCCCGCGACCGCGCGGCCGAGGCCGACAACGGTGTCGAAGTCGCCTATAACGCGCCGAAGGAAGGCGCCCAGATGTGGTTCGACATGATGGCGATCCCCGCCGATGCGCCGAACCCCGACGGGGCCCACAAGTTCCTGAACTTCATCATGGACGCGCAGAACATGGCGGCGGCGTCGAACTACGTCTATTACGCCAACGGCAACCTGGCCTCGCAAGAGTATCTGGAAGAGGACGTGATCGGCGATCCGGCCATCTACCCCTCGCCCGAGGCGCTGGACAACCTGTTCACCACCACCCCCTATGACGCCAAGGTGCAGCGGGTCGTGACCCGGCTGTGGACCAAGATCAAATCGGGCACCTGACCCCGGTGCGACGGCGGCCCCCCGAGACCGGGGCCGCCGTTTTTGTTTTGCCGTTCTCCCAGTCCGGAACCAAACGGGGACCTCCACCTTGCACGCCACGACCTTTGCGCCCTGGGAAGACCCAGAGGCGAAACCGCTGATCCGGTTCCAGAACGTCACCAAGCGGTTCGGAACCTTCACCGCGATCGACAACCTGTCGCTGGATATCTACGAGCGTGAATTCTTCGCGCTTCTCGGCCCCTCGGGCTGCGGCAAGACGACGATGATGCGGATGCTGGGCGGGTTCGAGAACCCGACCGAGGGCCGGATCGAGCTGTCGGGACAGGATATCTCCGGCGTGCCGCCGAACAAACGCGCGGTCAACATGATGTTCCAGTCCTACGCGCTGTTCCCGCATCTGTCCGTCTGGGACAATATCGCCTTTGGTCTGCGCCGCGACCGCATGCCCAAGATCGACCTGGAAAACCGCGTGGCCGAAATGCTCAAGCTGACGCGGCTGGAGAAATTCGCCAAGCGCAAGCCGCATCAGATTTCCGGCGGACAGCGGCAACGGGTGGCGCTGGCACGCAGTTTGGCCAAGGCACCGAAACTTCTGTTGCTGGACGAACCCCTGGGCGCGCTCGACAAGAAGCTGCGCCAGGACACCCAGTTCGAGCTGATGGACATTCAGGAGAAGACCGGCACCACCTTCGTGATCGTCACCCACGACCAGGAAGAGGCGATGACCGTCGCCTCCCGCGTGGCGGTGATGGACGAAGGCCGGCTGATGCAGGTCGCCACCCCCGATCGTATCTACGAGACCCCCGACAGCGTCTATGTCGCCGACTTCATCGGCGACGTGAATATCATCGAGGGCACCGCCACCCCGGACGGCCAGGACACCTATCGCATCGACTGGGCCGAAGGGCAGGAGCCGATCAGGGCGACCTCCGCCCATCCCTTCGCCACCGGCGACAGATGTTACCTTGCCATCCGCCCCGAGAAGGTGACCATCTCCGCCGACCGCCCCGAGGCGGCGATCAACGCGGTCAAGGGCAAGGTCCTGGACATCGCCTATCTCGGCAATATCTCCACCTATCACGTCGAGCTGCCCTCCGGCACCGTGATCAAGGCGCAGACCGCCAACACCCGCCGCATCTCACGCCGCAGTTTCACCTGGGAAGACAGCGTCTGGCTGTCCTGGACCGTCACCGGCGGCGTCCTTCTGGCGGAGTGAGCCCATGCGCCGGTTCCTTCTGATCGCCATCCCCTACGCCTGGCTTCTGGCACTGTTCCTGGTGCCTTTCGTCATCGTCCTGAAAATCTCGCTCAGCGACACCGCGCTGGCGATCCCGCCCTATACTCCGACGCTGGATTTCGCCGGCGGCTGGGCCGGTCTGAAAAGCTTCTTCGCCGATCTCGATCTGGAGAACTTCGTCTGGCTGACGCAGGACGATCTGTATTGGAAGGCCTATCTCTCCAGCCTGACGATCGCGCTGATTTCCACGGTGCTGACCCTGATGGTGGGCTATCCCATCGCCTACGGCATGGCCCGCGCGCCCGAGGAATGGCGCGCCACGCTGATGATGCTGATCATCCTGCCGTTCTGGACCAGCTTTCTGATCCGGGTCTATTCTTGGATCGGCATTCTCAGCCAGGAAGGCTTCCTGAACCAGTTCCTGCTGTGGACCGGCCTGATCAGCGAACCGCTGATCATCCTCAACACCAAGATCGCGGTCTATATCGGCATCGTCTACACCTACCTGCCCTTCATGATCCTGCCGATCTATGCCGCGCTGGACCGGCTGGACGAATCCCTGATCGAGGCGGCCGAGGATCTGGGCTGTTCGCGGCTCTCGGCCTTCTGGCTGGTGACCGTGCCGCTGTCGAAGAACGGCATCGTCGCGGGCTGTTTCCTGGTCTTCATCCCGGCGCTGGGTGAATTCGTGATCCCGTCTCTGCTGGGCGGATCGGGCACGCTGATGATCGGCAAGGTGTTGTGGGAGGAATTCTTCTCCAACCGAGACTGGCCGGTCGCCAGCGCCGTGGCCATCGTGCTGCTGCTGATCCTGGTGGTCCCCATCATGCTGTTCCAGCGCAACCAGCAAAAACAGGCGGAGGCCGAACAATGAGACGCCTGAGCTGGTTCAATACCGTGTCGCTGACGCTGGGCTTCGCCTTTCTCTACATCCCGATGGTGATCCTGATCATCTACAGCTTCAACGAAAGCAAGCTGGTGACGGTCTGGGCCGGGTTCTCCACCAAGTGGTACGGAGAACTGCTGCAGGACGAAGCCTTTCTCAGCGCCGCCTGGGTAACGCTTAAGGTCGCGGTCATGTCCTCGACCATCGCCACCGTGCTGGGCACGATGGCCGCCTATGTCATGGTGCGCAGCGGCCGGTTCCTGGGCCGCACGCTGTTCTCCGGCATGATCTACGCGCCGCTGGTGATGCCGGAGGTGATCACCGGCCTGTCGCTGCTGCTGCTGTTCATCGGCATCGGGCTGGACCGTGGTGTCTTTACCATCGTGCTGGCGCATACCACCTTCGCGATGTGCTATGTCTCGGTGGTGGTCTCCTCTCGCCTCGTCACCTTCGACAAGTCGCTGGAGGAGGCCGCGCTCGATCTCGGCTGCACCCCGGCCGAAGCCTTCCGGCTGGTCACCCTGCCGATCATCGCGCCGGCAGTGATCTCCGGCTGGCTTCTGGCCTTCACCCTGTCGCTCGACGATCTGGTGATCGCCTCCTTCACCTCCGGCCCCTCGGCCACAACCCTGCCGATCAAGATCTTCTCCGCCGTGCGTCTGGGCGTCTCGCCCGAGATCAACGCGCTGTCGACGGTGATGATCGGTATCGTGGCGATCGGCGTCATCACCGCCTCGCTCGTCACCAAGACTCAAAAGGTTCGTCAACAGCGCGACGAACAGGAAGCTGCACGCGCACAATAATGAAACATATCTTCGGACGTTATGCCTATTCCGCCGGGCCGCGGGACGGGTGCTGGTGGGATGAGACCATCGCGGCCCCGGTCTGGCCCGAGGCCAGAGGCGATCTGACGGCGGATGTCGCCATCATCGGCGGCGGCTACACCGGTCTTTCCGCCGCCCTGCACCTGGCCGAGGCCGGCATAGATGTCGCCCTGGTCGAGGCCGAATACCCCGGCTGGGGCGCCTCCGGGCGCAACGGCGGCTTCTGCTGCGTCGGTGGTGCCAAGCTCAGCAGCGAGAAGATCGCCAAAGCCTACGGCGCCGATCAGGCGGCAGAGTTCCACCACGCCGAAATCGCCGCCATCGATCTGGTCGCAGATATCCTGAAGCGGTTCGACATCGACGCCGACACCCATTCCCATGGCGAAACCCAGCTGGCCCATTCGCCCCGCGCCATGGAGCGGCTGCGCCAGCAGGCCAAAGGCGACCCCGACGCCATCCTGCACGGCCGTCAGGATCTGGCCGATCAGGGGATGCAGGCCAGCGGCCTGACCGGTCCCTTCCAGGGCGGGCTGACGGTGCGCCATGGCTTCGGGCTGAACCCGCGCAAATATGTCCTCGGCCTGGCAAGGGCTGCGGCCGGCGCCGGTGCCCGGATCTATCAGAACAGCCCCGCGGGCCGGATCACCCGACAGGGCGGCCGCAACGTGATCGCCCTGCCACACGGCAGCCTCAGCGCCGAAACCGTGCTGATCTGCACCAATGGCTATTCCAGCGACGATCTGCCGGACTGGCTGGCCGGCCGCTATATCCCGGCGCAATCCACCGCACTGGTCACCCGGCCACTGACGGAGGAGGAGCTGGCGGCGCAGGGCTGGACCAGCGATCAGATGGCCTATGACACCCGCCACCTGCTGCATTACTTCCGGCTGATGCCGGACCGGCGGTTCCTGTTCGGCATGCGCGGCGGACTGACCTCCACCCCCGGGTCGGAGACCGGATCGCGCGCCCGGGTGCGGCGCGATTTCGAAACCATGTTCCCCGCCTGGGCCCATGTCGAAAGCCGCCACAGCTGGTCTGGCATGGTCTGCGTCTCGCGCAACCAGATCCCCTTTACCGGGCCAGTGCCGGGAATGCCGGGGGTCTTCGCCGGGCTCGCCTATCACGGCAATGGCGTCGCGATGGGAAGCTATGCCGGCAGCCTGCTGGCCGCGCTGGCCCAGGGCCACCGCCCCGACAGCCCCTATCCCGGGTTCATGGGCCGGCCGATGGGCCGCTTTCCCTTCGGTCGCTTCCGCCGCATCGTGATGCCGCCGGCCTATCTGGCGTTCCGCGTCAAGGATCTCTGAAGCGCTGCGCGTTCCAGTGCCAGACCCGCGCCATAGGGGGTCTGGCCGCGCCCGGCCTGCAGCTGGCAATAGGCCGCCATCCGCCAGTGAAACCAGGGCAGGAGCGCGTTCAGGCGGGCAACGACCCGCCGGTCGGGATAGGCGGCGAGACAGGCCGCCTCCTCCGCCGGGCTGAGCGGGGCACCCCGATAGATCAGCTGCATCGCCGGCGACAGGAAGATCGCCAGATCGGCGGCCGGATCGCCCAGCGCCGGGCACTGCCAGTCGATCAGTGCAGCGCCCTCTGGCCCCAGGACGATATTGCCCGGCACCGGATCGCCGTGGATCAGCGCGGGTGCCACCTCCGCCACCCGCCCCGGCGGCTCCAGCCCCGCCAGCCCGCCATCCTCGGGGCAAAGCGCCAGCAGCGCCCGGGTCTGGCGCACCAGCGCGGCGCTGCCCCGGGGGCCGGCCGGCAGATCGGGCCGCGGCTGGCGATGCAAGTGGCCCAGCAGTCGTGCCACCTGCCCGGCACCGGCGGTCCAGCCGGCGCCGGGCAGGTGGCGGTAAAGCACCCAAGAGAGAGGCCCGTCGACCCGCTCCGCCACCAGTTCCGGCGCCAGCCCGGTCCGCTGCAGCGCCCGCAGCGCGGCAACCTCACGCCCGGCGTCATTGGCGAAAAGTGGCGTCGCCGCGCCGGGATCATAGAGCTTGAGAACCAGCGCCCCCACCGGCCCCGGCACCTGCCAGACCAGGTTCGATCGCCCGCCAGACAGCATCCGCACCGGTCCCGGCACGATCAGCCCGCGCTGACGCAGCTCGCCGATCAGCTCCGGCGGGGGCGGGATATGTCTCTGGACGGTCAGGATGCGCTCCGGTTGCGGGGCCGGCAGCGTGGCGCGGATCGGCCCCGGCCGCAAGCCCCGGGGTCCCGATGCCCGCCCCCACAACCGCCCGGCCAGTTGAGTTTGGCCGGCAAACCTCCTATTTCCGGCGGGACCCTATGGCGTTTTCCGATCTAAGGACCCCGACGTGGCAAATCATCTCTATCAGAACGACCTGCCAGACGGACTCGATCTCGGGCCGGTGGTCGCCATCGACTGCGAGACCATGGGGCTGAATCCACATCGCGACCGGCTTTGCGTGATCCAGATGTCGGGCGGCGACGGCAACGCCCATATCGTGCAGGTGGCCAAGGGCCAGACCGAAGCGCCGAACATCTGCCGCATGCTGACCGATCCAGAGGTGCTGAAGCTGTTTCACTACGGCCGCTTCGACATCGCCGCCATGTACAACGCCTTCGGTGCGCTGGCCGCGCCGGTCTATTGCACCAAGATCGCCAGCCGGCTGGTGCGCACCTATACCGACCGCCACGGGCTGAAGAACCTGACCTCAGAACTGATCGGCGTCGATATCTCCAAACAGCAGCAGATGAGCGATTGGGGCGCCGAAACCCTGACCGCCGCGCAGCTGGATTACGCCGCCTCGGACGTGCTCTATCTCCACCGCCTGCGCCAGGAGCTGAACAAGCGCCTCGCCCGCGAGGGGCGGAGCGAAATCGCCCAGGCCTGTTTCGACTTCCTCCCCCACCGCTCGCTTCTCGATCTCGAAGGCTGGCCCGAAACCGATATCTTCGCCCACTCATGACCGACGCAGAAACCTTCCTCGCCACCGCGCGCCAGGTCGTCACCGACGAGGCCCGCGCATTGGACGTTCTGGCCGCGGCGCTGGACGACAAATTCGTCCGCGCGCTGACCCTGATCCTCAGCGCCAAGGGCCGGATCATCATCAGCGGCATCGGCAAATCCGGCCACATCGGCCGCAAGATCGCCGCCACGCTCGCCTCCACCGGCACGCCGGCGCAATTCGTCCACCCGGCCGAGGCCAGCCATGGCGATCTCGGCATGATCTCTCGGGGCGATGTGGTTCTGGCGATTTCCAATTCCGGCGAGGCACCGGAGCTGGCCAATCTGGTCGCCTACACCCGCCGTTTCGACATCCCGCTGATCGGCCTGTCCAGCCGGCCGGACAGCACGCTGATGACCCAGGCCGACGAACATCTGCTGATCCCGAACCAGGGAGAGGCCTGCGGTTTCGGCATGGTGCCGACGATCTCCACCACGCTGACCCTGGCGATGGGCGACGCGCTGGCTGTCGCGCTGATGAAGTACCGTCATTTCGGACCGGAGAATTTCCGCGACTTCCACCCCGGCGGCAAGCTGGGCGCACAGCTGTCCAAGGTGCGCGACCTGATGCACAGCGGCGACGCGCTGCCGCTGGTCGCCGCAGATACCGCGATGAGCGACGTGCTTCTGGAAATCAGCCGCAAGAGCTTTGGCGTGGTCGGCGTCACCGATCCAGAGGGCGCGCTGATCGGTATCATCACCGATGGCGACCTGCGCCGCCACATGGAGGGGCTGATGCAGCATACCGCGGCCGAGGTGATGACCGCCGATCCCACCACCATCGGCCCTGACGCGCTGGCCGAAACCGCGGTGGCGGTGATGAACCGGCGCAAGATCACCTGCCTGTTCGTCGTCGATCCAGAAGGCTCGCGCCGGGTCACCGGACTTCTGCATATCCACGACTGCCTGCGCGCCGGCCTGGGCTGAGGTTTAGACTGGGGTTTGGACTGGGGTTTGGCCTGAGATCGGGACCGAGCCGGAAAGGGAACCGCAATGGACCGTCATTCACGACTGGTCACCTACTTCAAGGTCATCCTGCCACTGGCGGCGCTGGTGCTGCTGTCGACGCTGTTTCTGCTGTCGCGCGGCACCACCCCCACCGCCACCGTGCCCTTCGCCCAGAAGGACATGGAGGAGCGCATGCGTGGTCAGCAGATCACCGGCCCGTTCTTCTCCGGGATCACCGATGGCGGCGACGAGATCACCGTCAGCGCCAGTGTCGCCCATCCCGCCGGCGATGGCGGCATGGCCGATGCCCAGGACCTGCGCGCCCATATGACCCTGTCCAAGGGCGGCGATATCCGGCTGGAAGCCGCGACCGGCAGCCTGGACATCGCCGGAGATCAGGCCCGGTTCGAAGGCGACGTGAAGATCACCACCTCCACCGGCTACACGGTGACGACCGATCATCTCGACGCCGGTATCGGCACCCTGTCGGCCCGCACCCCGGGCGCGGTTCAGGCCAGCGGCCCGTTTGGCGATTTCACCGCCGGGCAGATGCAGATCGGCGCAAAAAACAAGGACGCCCCTGTCCATATGCTTTTCACCAAGGGCGTAAAGCTGATATACGACCCGCAACAGTCCCGGGATGAGTAACGTGCGCCATCTTCGCCTTCTTTTTCTGACCGTTACGCTGCTGTTTGGCGCCGGCGCGCTGGCCGCGCAGGAGGTCCCCGTCGCCTTCGGCAAGAGCCGGACCGACAGCTCTGCCCCGGTCGAGGTGACCGCCGACAATCTGGACGTCAATCAGGCCGACGGCTCGGCAGAGTTCACCGGCGACGTTCTGGTGGTGCAGGGCGCCATGCGGATGACCGCCAACCGCGTCTTTGTCGTCTATGACCGCGCCCAGAGCCGGATCGAGCGGCTGGAGGCCACCGGCGATGTGCTGCTGGTCAGCGGCGACGATGCCGCCGAGGCGGAGCGCGCCGATTACAGCATCGACAGCGGCACCATTGTGATGACCGGAAATGTCCTGCTGAGCCAGGGGCCCAGTGTGCTCAGCTCGCAGAAAATGACCGTCGATCTCGACAGCGGCACCGCCCGCATGGCCGGTCGGGTGAAAACGATCCTGAATCAGGACAGCGACGACGAATGACCCAGCCCGACCTGACCGTGACCGAAGGGTCCTCCGGGCTGCGCGTCGAGCGTGTCCGCAAATCCTATCGCAAGCGGGTAGTGATTCGGGACGTGTCGATGACACTGGCCCGGGGCGAGGTCGTGGCCCTGCTCGGACCGAACGGATCGGGTAAAACCACCACATTCTACACAATTGCCGGTCTGGTCTTTCCCGAGACCGGGGCCGTCACGCTGGACGGTCAGGCGGTGACCACGCTGCCGATGTACCGCCGCGCCCGGCTGGGCATCGGCTATCTGCCTCAGGAGATGTCGATCTTCCGCGGCCTCAGCGTCGAGGACAATATCCTCGCGGTTCTCGATATCTCCGCCCGCGACCCGCATGCGCGGCGCGAACGGCTTGAGGAGCTTCTGTCGGATTTCTCCATCGAACACCTGCGCCGCGCCCCCGCTCTGGCGCTCTCGGGCGGGGAACGCCGGCGGGTCGAGATTGCCCGCTGTCTCGCCGCCGATCCGAAATATCTGCTGCTGGACGAACCCTTTGCGGGGGTCGACCCGATCAGCGTCGGCGATATCCGCCACCTGGTGGCCGACCTGAAGAAACGCGGCATCGGCGTTCTGATCACCGATCACAACGTGCGCGAGACGCTGGAAATCGTCGACCGCGCGTATATCCTGCACGACGGTCAGGTGCTGATGTCCGGTACCCCCGGCGAAGTGGTCGAAAACGAAAACGTCCGCCGGGTCTATCTGGGCGACAGCTTCCGGATTTCCTGACCGGACGCGGGCCCGGAACCGGCCGCGATGGCCACCCCCGAACGCCACCGGACCCGCCGGCAGATCGCCGCGATTTTATGTCTCGCGATGTAAGGATCGCGTTGACACCTGACCGGGTTCTCGCCTCAAATGGTGTCATGGCACGCGCAGCTTCCCATGAGGTTCCCGATCCGGCCTTTGCGAAAAGGCCCGGTCGTGCAGTTTCTGCCGCGCTGCCATTCTCAACCACCCGCAACTGACGCAGGCCGGGGTTCTGCCCGGAAAATGCCGGGTGAATAACGAAAAGGAGAGCACATGCGTTACCAAATCAGCGGAAAACAGATCGACATCGGCATGGCGCTGCAAACCCATGTTCAGGAGGAACTGAATGCAGCGATCAAGAAATACTCCGATAACCCCATCGACGCGAATGTGATCTTCTCGCGGGATGCGCATGAATATGTCTGCGAAGCCACGGTCCATCTTTCGACCGGGCTGACCGCCACCGCGAAGGCCAGCGCGACCGAAATCTATGCCGCTTTCGACGCCTGCTGCGCCAAGATGGAAAAGCAGATGCGCCGGTTCAAACGGCGGCTGAAAGACCACCATCGCGTGCGCTCGGAACCGGTTGAACTCTTCGGCGCGGCCTCGTATATCCTCGCCGCGGAAGAACAGACCGATGATGTAGAGCCCGACAGCCTGCAGCCCATCATCATCGCAGAGATGGAGACGAAGATTCCCTCGCTCTCTGTCGGTGAAGCGGTGATGCAGATGGAGCTGGCCGGCGCGCCGGTGCTGATCTTCCGGAACGAGAGCAAGGACGGGTTGAACGTGGTCTATCGCCGGGAGGACGGCAATATCGGATGGATCGACCCGCAAGTCGCAACCTGAAGGCAAATGGCGCCGCGTCTGCCGGCCCCGGAAGCGGAGCAATCTCTGATGGCACTTTCGAGCATCCTCAGCCCTGAGGCGGTGAAGGTCTTTTCTGCTGTCTCCAGCAAGAAGCGACTGTTTCAGGAAATCGGGGATGTTGCTCAAAGCGCCTATGGCCTCGACCCGCAGGCCACTGTCGAAGCTCTGCTCGATCGCGAAAGCCTTGGCCCCACCGGTGTGGGCCATGGCGTCGCTCTGCCGCATGCGCGGATGCCCGGCATCGACCGGGTGATCGGGCTGTTCCTGATGCTGGAAAAACCGATCGATTTCGGCGCGGTGGACCGGCAGCCGGTCGATATCGCCTTTTCCCTCTTCGCCCCGGAAGAGGCAGGCGTCGAACATCTCAAGGCGCTGGCGCTGGTGTCGCGGACGCTGCGCGATGCCTCGCTCTGCGCCAAGCTGCGGGCGAACCCGGATCCCTCCACGCTCTATACGCTGCTGACCGAATCCCATTCGCTGGCGGCGTGACGCCACCGGCCCCGCGGCTCAGGCACCGTCATCGCGCCAGGCGGTGAATCCGAACATCATGTAATCGCGCTGGTAGACATCTGCGACCAGCGACTCCAGCTCTGCGTCATAGATATCCGCCAGAGCATGCGGCCCCGGATCCGGCAGCTGCGGCAAAGCCGGCGCCGGATGGCCGAAATGGCGGGCCAGTTCCGCCAGCGCGCCGGCCAGTTCGTCCTCGCGCAGGATCAGATCCGGCAGGGCGAAATCGCCGAACCCCGCCACCGTCTGCGCCTGGGTGCCCCAGGCCGCATCCACCCGAACCGGGGTCTGCCCGGCCAGGTTCATCCGCAGAAATTCCAGAAAGGCGACAAAGGCGGCGCGATGATCGCCGCGGCTGTAGCTGTCGTCCGGCCCCGACTTCGGGATCGGCAGCTTGAACTTCTTGCGCAGCAGCTCGCGGATCTGGCGATAGCTGCCCGGCCCATCGCTGAGGATCCGGGTGCAGAACACATGATGCGCCCGCGCCACCGGATGACGCAGCACGGTAAAGCTGCGGTGACCCGGATGCTTGCGTTTCCACTGGCGCAGGGCCTTTTGCGTCATCTTCACCGGCAGCTCATCAGACGCGACACCCTCGGCCGCCGCCAGCCAACCGGTCACCTCCGCCTCCGGCCCACCGCGCACCGGAAGGTAGAGCAGCGGCAGCCCGATCCCGGCGACATAGCTGGGCACCGCGGCGCCGCGGCGCGGTTCGAAATTCGGCGTCCGGCTCAGATCGAAACGGTCGAGCGCAGCGAGCGCTCGCTCCATCTCTCGCGGGTTGGCCACCTTGTCGCCGATCGCCCCGGGGTTCTGCGGCTTCAGCGACTGGTCCAGCGCCTCCAGCCGCGCCGGAACCCCGAGCCAGCGCGCCAGCCCGTTCATCACCTCAAGGCTCTGCAAATCCTCGTAGGCGATGTAGAAGGCCGTCTGCCCCGAGGTCTGCAACCGGTTGAGCAGGGTGATCTGAAATTGCTGCAGCGCCTCGACATGGGCGGCGAACTCCACCGCGTCGAATTGCGCCTGCGCCGCCTTGCGGCGTTTCACGTCCGTCAGCTTCCACTGACCGGTCGCCTGGGCGATCTTCCATGACACGTAGCTGTCCAGCGGGTTGCGGGTCAGGATGATCTTGGCACAGCGCGGATCGTCCAGCACCGGATCCAGCACCCGCGGATCGTGATCGTGGAAATAGCGAAACCCCGCCAGGGTCTGCGGCATCTCGCGCACCGCGCGCAACAGCTTGTCCGGATCGGCATCGCGCTGCGCCTGGGTCACCTCCAGGATCGCGTCACGGTTGGGATAGCCGATGAAATGCGGGTTGAACGCCTCGCCCAGACAGGCGACGCCGTCCAGCGCGTTCAGGTTGGTTTCCAGGAAATTGGACCCGGTCCGCATTTCCGCGAAAATGACGAAGTAATCGAAAACCGCCGTCATATCCGGTTACCGCACCAGATAGGGTTTGCGCGCGGGCTTGGCCGTTGCCGCCGGGCTCTGTTCCACCGGGAAATCCCCCATCAGATAGGGGTGCATCCCCTGGTTCTTGAGATTTTGCAGGAACTGGCCGAAGCCGTCGAGATCCACCATCTTCGGCACCTCGGCCAGATGCCGCTGCTGCGCCGGACGGATTTCGTCCAGAATGGTCTGCAGCGGTTCCATCGGCGCCTCGATGAACTCCGCCATGTTCCAGATCCGGATCCGCGCCTTGGTATGTGACGACCGCAGAATGTCCAGCTGCCGGCTCTCGATCCGCTGCAGCCGGGCCGCCTCCTTGCGCAGTTCGGCGAAATTACGGTTCGACCGGAACAGCGGCACCGCCCAGGCCCCGGTGATCACCGAGATCTGCGCATTGGGATCGCGTGCCAGGGTCCAGTTGATCTTCTGATTGTCGGCCGGGCCGAACTGGAAACACTGCCATTCGCCGCGGGTGTTCCAGATCAGATTGGTCAGAAATCCCCTGGGATCGTAATCGCGCGCCGCGGCGCTGTCCGGCAGCGCCCCGTTGATCAGCGGCTGGTCGCCGGCGAATTCCACCCGCGTCTCGGCATAGAGGTGGCCATGCACCCGCGCGCCGGTGGCCTTGGTCAGCCAACCCTCGAAATTGTCGAAGAGCTCCGAAAACCCCTGGAACACCGAATAGGGCGTGGCGGTCAGGCCATTTTCCCAGCCGGAATTGGGAAAGCGGCTTTGCATATAGAGCCCGGGACGGCCGCGGGTGCGCCGCTCCACCGCCTTGGCGAACAGCCGGTCGATCTTGCCCGGGTTCGGCTCGGTCCGCTTCATCGCCGCATCGCTGTCGGTCAGAAACGCCTGATACAGCCGGTCCGCCCGCGGCCAGATCTTGCGGGCGACAAAGCAATCCGACCGCCGCAGCAGCTGCAGGTGATCGTCGTAGAAGATATGTGGCTTGCCCTGGAAATCGAATTTCGACAGCGTCAGCGACCGGCTTTCGATACTGGTGGAGTAGCGCCGCGCCAGCGTCTGGAAATAGCTCTCGTCCGGGATCCAGACACGGCGGAAGTACCGCTCATAAGTACCGCGGTCCGGGTCCTGCAGGATGGCCGACAGGGTCTGGCGGGTCAGGCACCACCACTGGCTGCCCATATGCGGCACCAGACCCGCCGGGATATGCCGTTTCACCCCCAGCCGGCGCTGCAGCTCGACATAGCGGTCGAACAGATATCGCTGCCGCTTCCACGAGAACGGAAACCTCAGAGTAAAGCGTTCCTCGTCCAGACCGCCGACGGTCCAGGGCACATCGGCGGTGGTGGCGCTTTCGATGAAATCGGTGCGCGGCCGGGCCGCGAGATAATCCACCAGCTCCTGCACCGGGCGCAACGGCAGGCAGGAGCCGGAGGCGAGGTAGACATGCCGCACCTCGGGGTATTCCGCCAGCAGCAGCTCCGCCGCCGACTGGCTGGCAGCGACGATCCCCCAGCCACCCCATTCACAGCGGTGCCGCCGGCTGAACCGGATCAGCGGATCGTCAGCCAGCGACTGGACGAAATCGCGATGCACCCGGCGCGACACGTTGCGATCGACATGGACCACCACCGGACAGCCCGAAGCCGTCCAGTGCCGTGCCACCTGCTCCGCCCGGTGCAGGGCGGTATGCACCAGCATCACGATGCCGACGCTGCCGCTCATGCCCAGTTCCCCTTGGACATCAGCCCGAGGATCTCAAGCTGGCGCCAGTTGATGTATTTCTCCGACCACTTGCACCACAGCTCCGGATCGTCCTTCAGGCTTTCGGCATAGGCGAGATATTCCACCGAGGCCGCATAATGCTGCTTGCGCTCCAACTCCTCCGCCGCCTTGGCCGAGAAGGTATCGAGAAACTTGGCATGCAGCAGGATGCCGCTGGCCTTTTCCCCGCCCCATTCATCGTAGACCTGGTTCAGACCGCGCGGCAGCAGCATGTGGGTCGAGCTGACATAGGTGTATTTGCGGTCCCATTTCACCAGCGGAATCTTGTTCAGCGCCGGCGCCTTTTCGGGGGCGTCGCGGAAGAACACCCGGCTGCGCGGACCGCCCTGGATCCACAGGTTGCCATAGCGTTTGTTCTTGCGCAGCGTGTAGTTACCGCTGTCGAACCAGCGCGCGATCTCGATCGGGTCGTCGCCCTCTCGATAGGGCTGCGCATCGATCCGCCCCTTGGGATACATGTCCAAAAGCATCGCCGAGAACGACTTGATCGACGAGGCATCGAGCCAGTCGGTCAGCGCCCGGAGCGGCCGGGTATCGCAGAAGGGGTAGATCAGGAATTCGTCGGGATCGACCACCAGGCACCAATGCCCGTGCGCGTAGCGGCGCTGCAGCCAGTTCAGCCAGTCCACCCCGAAGCGCGACCGCTTGTAGCTGTGGGTCGAAGACCAGAGCGAGACATCGGCCTGCTCCCTCAGATACTCGGCCGAGCCGTCGGAGCTGCCGTTGTCGACGATCAGGAAGTGATTGACCCCGAGCCCACGGTAATACTGCAGGAAATAGGGCAGCCGCACCCGTTCGTTGCGCAGGGTGGAAAACAGCAGGATATCATCGCCGCGCAGCTTCTGGGTCCGGTTCACCACAGACGACAGTTCGCGGCGCTTGCGAAACGCCCGAATGCGCCAACGCTGCCGTTGCAGCCTCAGGCGGTATGATTGCCATACGCCCAAATCGAACCCTTTTCACACATTCCGCAGACAGATCACTTACCGCGTCTATCAGGTTAACCTTAAAACGAGGTTGAAATGATCCTCCCATGTCGGGGGGATGAAATCTGCTCCGCTCACTGTCAGTTGTTGCGTCTTATGGCCTGTTTTCAGGCTCTCGATGGCGCTTAGCCATTGATACCGATCAGATTCTTTCAGGTAAACCGGAATGTTGCCCAGCACTTCGCGAATTGCCGGCAGATCGGAGGAGACCACCGGCACCCCCAGCGCGGCGGCTTCCATCGGCGGCAGGCCATAGCCTTCGGCGCGGCTGGGAAACAGCAACCCGCAGGATCGCTGCAGCAGGGCGGCGATCTGGGCATCGTCCAGCCCCGCCATCTCCCGCACCGGGCCATCGGCAGGCAGCGCGTCGAGCCGGGCGAAAACCGCCGCGTTGTTCCAACCGCGTGCACCGCAGATGATCAGCCCGGGCGCCTGCGGCCCCATCTCTTCCCAGAGATCCAGCAGCAGGTCATGGCCCTTGCGCGGCTCGATGGTGCCGAGCACCACGAAATAGGGCCGCTCCGCATCTATCCCCGTTGGCAGCGCCCCCGGCACCGCCGGCTCCACCCCCAGATGCGCCACCAGCGCCGGCGGCAGCAGCCCCCAGGCCTGCATCTGTGCCTCGACCCGGGCGCGGGTGTCGGCGGAGTTGTAGATCACCAGATCGGCATGCGCCCGCACCCGCTGCAGCCGGCCGGCGAATTCCTCTGCCACGCCAGGGCGCTGATACTGCGGAAACTCCAGCGGGATCGCATCGTGGATCAGCACCGCGATCCGCCCGGCGCCGCCCTGACGCACCGCCCGCAAGGTCAGCGCCGTCAGGTTGCTGTGACCGACGTTGAGATAGGCGAACCCCTCGGGCAGATGCCGCGCCAGCATGGCGGCCAGCCGTTTCGGCCGGCAGCGCGCCAGGGCGAAGCGGCGCAGGTCGCTTTCCGCCCGCCGCACCGCCCCGTCGCGCCGGGTCAGCCGCGACAGCAGATCCGCCCGCCCCCAGGGCAGCCGCCCGTCAATCCGCGCCGCGATCTCTGCCACCCCGTCGGGGCCCAGCAGCACACAGCCCAGAGTCGTGCGCACCAAAGCGAAAAGCGGCACGCTCTCATGCGAGAGGTGCCGCAGATAGGCCAGTTCCACCCGGTCCACCCCGGTGGGGCGCCGCCCCGACCGACGGATCAGACGGGTGATATCCAGCAGACGCGCCGGAACCGGGGCAAGCGGGATGCTATTTCTCGTAGTGGCCAGTTTGGTGCCATCTCCAGGCGTCGGCGATCATCTGATCCATCTTAGACCGGCCCGGTTGCCAGCCCAACTCCTTCTCTGCCCGGACCGAACCGGAAACCAGCTTGGTCGCGTCGCCGGCACGCCGCGGCCCTTCGGAATAGGGCACCTCGCGATTGGTCACCGCGCGGGAGGCGTCGATCACTTCGCGCACTGAGAATCCCGATCCGGTGCCCAGGTTGAAGACGCGGCTTTCCTTGCCCTCCTGCAGCCATTTCAGCCCCAGAACATGGGCGTCGACCAGATCGCAGACATGGACGTAATCGCGGATGCAGGTTCCGTCCGGCGTGTCGTAATCGGTGCCGTGGATGGTCAGCGCCGGCCGCTTGCCGTCGATCGCCTCCAGCATCACCGGGATCAGATGCGTCTCGGGGCGGTGATGTTCGCCCACCTCCGCATCGGGATCGGCGCCGGCCACGTTGAAATAGCGGAAGATCACCGCGTTCAACCCGTGCGAAGCGCCGAAATCGCGCAGGATGTCCTCAACCGCGCGCTTGCTGGCGCCATAGGCGTTCAGCGGCTCCTGCGGCGTGTCCTCGTCCAGCACGACATTGTCGTGTTCGCCGTAGGTGGCGCAGGTCGAAGAGAACACGAAGTTCAGGCACCCCGCCGCGCAGGCGGCCTCGATCAGGGTCAGCGATCCGCAGACGTTATTGCGCCAGTAGCGGCCCGGCTCGCTCATCGCCTCGCCGACCTGGCTGAGGGCCGCGAAATGCATCACCGCTGCCGGCTGGTATTTGGCGAAGACCTCGTCCAGCCGCGCGCGGTCGGACAGATCGCCCCGTTCGAACGGGCCGAATTTCACCGCGTCTTCCCAACCGGTCACCAGGTTGTCGTAGGTCACGGGCGTATAACCCGCATGTTTCAATGCCTTGCAGGCGTGCGAGCCGATATAGCCCGCGCCGCCCGTCACCAGAATATTGGTCACCTTATGTCCTCGATGATCTGTGTGTCAGCCTACCACGTCGGCGCCGTCACTGGGCGGCGCGGTCGATCTGGACGACTTCCGAGAGGAACTGGGCCAGCTCCTCGCGCAGGTCGTCGCGGGCCAGGGCGAAGGCCACCGTCGCCTGCAGGAACCCCGCCTTC
>NZ_JASNJD010000030.1 GCF_030164425.1 Pseudodonghicola flavimaris
TCGTCGGTCTTCGAACAACCTCAGACTACGAAGAAGCGCGATGGCCGCCAGCCCGGCCGCGCGCTGCGCTACGCCAAGGGCTTCGCGCGCGGCCTCTTACACCACCCCACGGGGCACTACCGATACGGTGCGACATGAAATGCGCCCTTGAGATTTGTGTCTATGATCGCGTCGATTTCGGCCGGCCCGTGTTCCAATGCGGGAAGAGATGCCGTCGTTCCGGCATTGTTGATGACAGTGTCAAAGACCCGTCCCTTCAGCGCGGCTTCCACCGACTCCGGGTCCGCCACGTCCATCTCTATCACATCGGCCTGCCCCCCTTCCGCCGCTATCTTTGCGGAAAGCTCAGACAAGCGGGCGACGCGGCGGGCGGCCAATGTGACGTCGACATCCTGCCCCGCCAGCAGTTCGGCGAAATGCTCGCCCAATCCCGAAGATCTGGCGGACGACTATCAATTCATCCCGGGCCAGTACGTCACGCTGCGCCGTGCCGGTGATATCGATGGTGTGCGGCGATGCTATTCGGTCAGCTCCGGCCGAGACGATGGCGAGTTGCGCGTTCTGGTCAAGCTGCTGGAAGGCGGAGCGTTTTCCTCTTTCGTTCATAGCGAACTGCCACCGGGCACCGAACTTGATGTCATGACGCCCGAAGGCACATTCGGATCAAAGATACGACAAGGCGGACCACGCACCTATCTCGCCCTGGCCCCGGGCAGTGGAACTACTCCAATCATTTCGATCATCCGCTCGGTGCTTGCCACCGAGGCCGGGGCCAACTTCATCCTTTTTTACGGCAGTCGAACGCTAAGTTCCATCATCTTCCGCGACGAATTGAACGATCTCAAGGATACCTATCCCGGACGGTTCTCTCTTTTTCATACACTGACGCGCGAAGGCACCGATTCCCCACTATTCTCGGGCCGGCTTGATGCGGAAAAGCTGCGCAAGTTCTCCGGTGCCCTGTTCGCTCCGGCAGAAATAGAAGATGCTTTTCTTTGCGGCCCCGCCGAGATGATTCAGGAACTCAAGACCGCGCTCCGCGACCTCGGCGTTGAAGAGAACCGTTTTCATGACGAGCTGTTCGCTCCCGCCGATGCTGACAATACCGCCACCGTCACGCTTGCGCCGCTTACGGCGGAAGCCGCCACTGGAGAAGGAGTTCAGGTCACGGCGATCCTTGATGGCACCGCCCGCAGCTTTGTGATGACACCTGATCAGGAAAGCGTGGTCTCCGCCGCCGCAGCAGGTATCGAACTACCCTATTGCTGCAAGGGCGCAATGTGTTCCACCTGCCGCGCCAAAGTTATCGAAGGCGAGGCAGAGATGACGCTGAACTATGCTTTGGAGCCTCGGTAGTTGAAGGAGAACTTTGTCCTGACCTGCCAGGCCCGTCCGAAAACCAAAAAACTGACAGTCGATTTCGACCACGTTTGACCTGTGCCGCTTTCCGCGACACCCCACGGGCGCGCGGGGCCGGGATCCCCAAGACCTTCGCCAAGTTGAAAGTCTTGGGTCCACGAAAACCCGCGTGCCAGTGTCGGCTAAAAGGTCGGATTCAGGCAAAGCGCACAGAACCCGATCTCAGCGGTCTTTTTGGTTGACGATCAGTTCTGCATTTTCGGGTAGTTCCGAAACAATGTTCACCTCGTCAGCACGAATTCGTGCATGCAGTTTGAAGGTATCAGCGGCGGCTGCTTCTGCGGCGGAAGCGTCGGCACCGTCTTCCAGCACAAGCGAGAGGCGGATCATGTCGCGATCGTTCTCGCGCGTTACCACGGCCTGCGCGGCCTTTGCGCCCGGCGTGCCGATGACAACTTCTTCAACCACGCGCGGATAAACGAAAATCTCGCGCACTTTGACCGCTGCCCCGACCCGTCCCTGCAATGCTGAAATCCGGCTGACGGTGCCATCCGCGTTGCTTTCCAGGGCAAAGGCGCTGTCGCCGGTGCCGAACCGGATCATCGGCCAGGTGGAATCGCGCGCGGTCACGACAACCTCGCCAGGATCGCCATGAGCGACCTGTTCGCCGCTGACCGGATCGCAGATCTGCACCACGCGGTCGGGATGAACCAGGTAGCCTTCGCCGCCATCCTCATAGGCGACAAGGCCCAGATCGGCGGTGGCATAGGCGGCCCAGGTGGACACGCCGTATTCGGCCTCGATCCGGCGGCGCTTGGCCATCCAGTCGCCCATCTCACCGCCGAGGAAGGCTGTCTTCACCTTCCATGCGTCGCGGCCATAGGTTTCGATCACCTTGTCCGCCAGCGTCAGGAAAAACGCGGTCGAAGCGCAGATCGAAGTCACGCCGGTTTCGGCGATGATCTGTGCCTGAAGCTCCGTATTGCCGACGCCTCCGGGGATCACCGTGGCGCCTGCGGCCTGTGCCGCTTCGTCGAACAAAAGCCCCGCGGGCACCAGATGATACATCCAGGTGTTCAGGATGATATCCCCCGGCCCCACGCCTGCCGCCTTGAACAGCCGGTCAAGGCCGTGGCCGCCACCGTCCGAAAGGGCCGGTTCGAAAATCGGGCCGGGGGACACGTAGATCCGCCCGACATCCTTCAGATCCGAGGCCAGGAACCCGCCAAAGGGCGGGTTCTCGCGCTGGATCTTCAGAAGCTCTTCTTTTTTCATCACTGGAAGACGCGAGAGGTCCGCCACCGATGTGACAGCTGCCGGATCGAATCCGGCAGCTGTAAATCGCGATTTCAGGCCAGGAGCTTTTTCGGCCGCAGCGGCATAGGCTTGAGCTATATCTTTGTAGATATCATCAGACATTTCCATGCCTCCTCGTCCAATCTGGTGTTAAAGCGGGCAGTCCTTACGGAAGTTCGGCGCGCGCTTCTCGCGGTGCGACAACACACCTTCCTTGACGTCCTCGCTCATGAAGCCAAGCATCTCCAGCGCGGTCGACGCATCAAAGATCGGCCCGGCCTGGCGCAGCCAGTTGTTCAGCGAATACTTGGTCCAGCGAATCGCGCTTTGCGAGCCGTTGGCCAGTTCGACGGCTGTATCCAGCGCGATCTGCTGCAGCTCGTCATCCTCGACGCACATTGATACCAGACCGATACGCTCGGCCTCTTCGCCCGACACCGGCTTGCAGGTCATCAGATAGTATTTCGCCTTGGCCATCGAGGTCAGCAGCGGCCAGATAATCGCCGCGACGTCACCGGCGGCAACACCAAGGCGGGGATGACCATCGACAATCTTGGCCTTCTTTCCGGCGATCGAGATGTCGGCCAGGATGGCAACCACAAGGCCTGCGCCGGCCGCAGGGCCATTGATCGCGGAAATGATCGGCTTGTTGCAGTTGATGATGTTATAGACGAGATCCTTGGCTTCTTTCCACGTCTTCATGATCTCGTGCGAATTGCCAATCATGTTTTCGATCAGGCTGAAATCACCCCCGGCGGAAAATGCCTTGCCCGCACCGGTCACGATGACCGAATTGATGTCTGGGTCACGGTCGATATCGATCCACATGTCCGTCATCTGGGTGTGGGTTTCGGCATCGACCGAGTTGAATGTCTCGGGCCGGTCGAACGTGATGCGCAGGACGCGATCCGCCGGGTAGTCAAATTTCAGTTTATCGTATTTTGCATAACGATCCGACATGGTTCTATTTCCTCCGTGGGGTATTGATTCAGCCAGGCAGTCCCAGGACGGCCTTGGACAGGATGTTTCTTTGGATTTCGTTCGATCCACCGTAGATCGTGGTAGGTCTGGCCTTGTAGAAACTCGCCAGAACATCGACACTTACGTTGCCGACCTGAAGCGGCCCGATGGAGCCGCCATCGGGACCGGCTGCTTCGATCATCAGCTCGGTGATGCGCTGGAAGCATTCAGTCACCCAAATCTTCAGCATGGACACATCCGCACCGAGCGTCTCGCCACGTTTGAGCTGATCTGCAAAACGGGCATAAAGCGCGGCATGATCTTCCACATCCAGTGCCGCCTGGGCAAAGCGGTCACGGAACACCGGATCGTCAAACGCGCCACGGCCACGGGCAAAACTTTCAAGCTGTCCCAGAGCGTTCTGGGCCAGACTTGGCGAACCGATGAAAATGCGTTCGAAGCTCAAGAGCGCCTTGGCCATCGTCCAACCCTTGTTCAGCTCGCCCACGAGGTTCTCGCGGGGCGTCCGTGCATTGTCAAAGAAGACCTCGCAAAACTCGGTCTCGCCCGACAGGGTCGTGATGGTGCGTACATCGACTCCAGGCTGATTCATCGGAGCGAGCAGGAAACTGATACCCTGTTGTTTCTTGGGCGCATCGGGATCGGTGCGCACCAGCATGAAAATATGCGTGGCGTCATGCGCCATCGTGGTCCAGATCTTCTGTCCGTTGATGACAAAGTCGTCGCCGTCAATCTCTGCGCGTGTGCGCAGGTTCGCCAGATCGGACCCGGCGCCGGGTTCCGAGTATCCCTGGCACCAGATGTCTTCGCAACTCAGGATACGCGGCAGCCAGTAGTCTTTTTGTTCCTGGGTGCCGAATTTGATGATCAGGGGACCGACCATCTGCACGCCCATGTCGCGACCGCGATTGACGCCCCAGCGCTGCTGCTCTTCATAAAAGATCAGCAGCTTAGCAGCGTTTAGGCCCATACCGCCGAATTCAGCGGGCCAAGCTGGCGCAACCCAGCCCTTGGCGTGCAGCTTGCGGTGCCAATGTTCGATCTCGGCGAACTTCGGGCGGTGCGGCAGATGACGCAGCTCCTCGGGATATTCCGCTTCGAAGAACTGGCGCACTTCTTTGCGGAATTCCACATCGCTAATTGCATTCCAGTCGGTCATTGTGCTGCCCCCTCTGCTTCGCGTGCCTCGAACCAAATCCGCCTGTGATAGGCATCGTCGCCCAACCAGGCCGACAGCACCAGCGCCCGGTTCAGGTAGAGCCCGATATCGAACTCATCCGTGTACCCGACCGCCCCGTGCAACTGGATCGCATCACGGGTAATTCTTTTGGCGGCCGTAACCGCCCGCGCCTTCGCACGGCTGGCAATCGGGGCCCGAACCTTCGGATCGGTTTCGCTGTCCATCTGCGCAAGCGCCTCCCGCACTCCGGCCTGCGCGACCTCGCATATCACGTTGAGGTCGACGGCACGGTGCTGGATGACCTGAAAAGACCCGATCGGCTTGTCGAACTGCTCCCGCGTCTTGATGTAGTCGAGCGTGATCTCGAAGGCACGCTCGCTCAGGCCGACAAGCTCGGCCGCAGCAAGCGCCGTTGCATCAGCGACAGCCTCGGCCAGTGCAGTGGGAACCGCACCGCCGCTGGCCAATTCCACGGCCGGGGTGCCCGAAAAAGAAAGCTCGCCCAGAGAGCTGCCGTCGGCCTGCGCTCGTTTGTCAATGACAAGCCCGTCCGCGTCTGCCTCGGCCAGAACCAGAACCGGGCCGTCATCTCCTTCAGCCACGACCAGGAACCCTAGAGATCCGATCGCACCGACGACCCAGGCCTTGCCACCGGTCAGCTTTCCGTCCGCGTATCGGCAGGTCGCATCGGCAAGCGCCCCGTCGGGGCCGCGTTCCTGCCAGGCAACCGCCAAGGAAATTTCGCCGCCGATGAGCTGTGCCATCTTCGGATGAGCCGGACAAAGGCGGCGCAGAAGGCCAAGACTCAGACCGATTGTCAACACGACCGGTTCCGGTGCAATCACACGGCCGACTTCCTCGGCGATGACACCCCCGGCGGCTAGGCCCATGCCAAGCCCGCCCTGATCTTCAGGCACCGCCACCCCGAAAACACCGGCCTCGGCGAGTTCCCGGACCATCTCAGCATCGAAACCGCCCCCGGCATCACGAAGTTTTCGGGCTCTGTCACTTCCGCCCGCCCGTTCAAACAACGTGCGCGCGCTCTCGCGCAACAGGCGAAGGTCTTCTTGTTCGCTGGAAAGGATATCAGTCTGTGTCATTTTGTTTTCGCTGAATCATCACGGGGGTGTCGGTCGAAAAAACGACCTCGCCCGCAGGGTTTTTGGCGCTGAGCGTATAGTGCAAAACACCTCTGTCGGGCTTGCTTTTTGACGGCGTGACCGCGTTGACCGTCAGTTCGACATCAAGGGTTTCGTTCGGGCGCACCGGCCGCAGCCAGCGCAGATTGTCAAAGCCCATGCCACCGATATTGGCGACATCGACCATCATTTCAGACATGACCGGCCTGAACACTTCCAGCATCGTCTGAAAGCCCGAGGCGATCAGGCTGCCATGTATGGCGGTTGCATAGTCTTCATCGGTGTGCAGCCGCTGCGGATCCCACTCCTTGGCAAACGCCTTTATTGAATCCGCGCTCATCGGAGCGCTGCGAAAGCGATAGACTTGGCCCGGCGAGAAGTCTTCCAGATACCTCAAGAGGCACCCTCCTTTGCGAAACCGTCATCGTATCCGCTCGCATCCTTGGATATCCGGATGCGGTTGAATTCTTCCAGCTTCGGATAGGTTTCCTTGAACGCCACCAGGAACTCACCCATCGGCGCGTCGAAATAGAGACCACGGTCGTTCACATATTCCATGTGCCGGTGATTCTGTTCGTCGAACTCGTGAAAGAGCGCGTCGTGATAGCCGTCGAAGACCAGGGGTTTGACCCCGAATCTTTCACACAGTTCCATGTTGAATGCAGGTGTCACTTTGTAGGCCTCATTCCCCAACCACAGCTGAACATAGCCGTGGTAGATAAAGAGATCGGTCCCCATCAACTCCTGCAACTTGGGTGTATTCAGGTGGTTGCGCACATCCGCAAACCCCAGAGCGGCGGGGATACCCACAGCACGCAAACAAGCCGCCAGAAGAATTGCCTTGGGAACGCAAAACGCCGCTTCCGCCCCAGCGATACGGCTGGCACGGTAAGAGTCCTCATCCAGCGCAAAACAATAGGGATCATAGCGAATATCGTCGCGCACCGCTTCGAACAGGCGGATTGCCTTGTCGCGATTGGTTGCGTCCACAGGAAGATCACGCAAAGCCGATGTCACGAAACCCTGCACTTCCAAGCTATCGCTTTCCACAAAGCGCGATGGCATGACATAACGCTCAGCTTCTGTCGGCAGGTCATCGTCAGACTTGTCCATTGGCCCCTCCCTTTTTCTAACATATGTTAGATTACCGATTCAAAACCTGCCCGTCAACGGGATTTACTCTGTCTTTGGTTGGTCCACGCCATAACGCGTATTGTCTTCGCCCAGAGTGGCTGCAACTCCGACCGAATTTCCCGAAGAACGGAACTCCGGCGCAATTGGCAGCGGCAAAGCAGGCGCGTTCCGGCCGGAGATTTTTACGGCCCGCCCGAACACGTCACGCGCTTTGAAATGCGGGTCATGTGCCGCCTCGGCGGGCGTTTTCACGACCGAACAGCAGCAATCTGCCGCTGCCAGCAAAGCCTCCCAATGGGTCGAGGGATGTTCCCTCAGACGACGTGCAACCTCCGCGGCACAGGCATTTGGATCGGACCAGTCATCGCGAAGCGCCACCGGCAAACCAATGACATCGCAGAACGACTGCCAGAACTTTTCTTCCAACGCGCCGACGGCGATCTGACGCCCGTCCGCGGCCGTATAAAGCCGATACCGGGCCAGGCCACCCGTCAGGCGGCTGCCACCGTTCTTGATGTTCTGCCCGGCAATCACACCTTCGGCATGGGCCCAATAGGCAAAGGCGAACGCTCCCTCGGACATTGCGATATCCAGATGCGTCCCCTGCCCGCTCGCCTGCCGCGCAATCAGGGCCAGCAGGATATTCATCACCGCAGGATAGGTTCCGCCTCCGATATCGGCGACCAGCCCGAACGGTGCCGTTGGCTGGTCATCGGGTCCGCGACTGAGCGACAGGATACCCGCATCACCAACATAGTTGAGGTCGTGGCCGGCGGCGCTGGCCTTTGGTCCGGTCTGGCCATAGCCGGTGATCGAACAATAGATGAGACCGGGATTGATCTCGCGCAGAGCATCATAACCAAGCCCGAGCCGGTCCATCACGCCGGGACGGAACTGCTCTACCAGAACATCGGCCTTCTCGATTAAGGGGCGCAGACGTTCCACTGCGCCCCTTGACTTGAGGTCGATGGCCACCGATCGCTTGCCGTGGTTCAACACAGCAAATCCGATGCTCTCTCCGTCGATCTTTGGCTCCGTGTGGCGCGCGTCCTCGCCGACTCCGGGACGCTCGAACTTGATCACTTCGGCGCCGGCCTCAGACAGCATGAGCGTCGCCATCGGACCGGGAAGAAGGGTGCTGAAATCCAGCACCAGGATATCCTTGAGCGGTTGAGCCATCTTCACTGCCTCAGGCGAAGCGCGCCGCGCCGTTGTTCAGAACAACCACGTCGCGTGCCGGAATAGATGCTCGAAACCGGGCCTCGCCGTCCTCTTCCCAGATTTCGAACCGCACGGTTTCGCCGGGATAGACCGGCGCCGAGAACCGAACATCCAGACCGACAAGCCGGGCAGAATCATAGTCAAGCAACGTCTTTAGAATCGCCCGGGCCGCCAGCCCATAGGTCGCCAGACCATGCAGGATCGGGCGGTCGAACCCGACAGAACGGGCAACATCCGGGTCAGCATGAAGCGGATTGAAATCACCGCTGAGACGATAAATAAGGGCTTGGCGCGGCAGGGTATCGATATCACATACATGATCAGGCGCCCGATCAGGCAGCACTGCGGGTGCCGGACCCGCTTGGTTTTCACCGCCGAACCCCCCATCACCGCGACAGAAAGCCGACATCGCCACGCGCGCCAGTTTTTCACCGCTGTCCGCGTCGATAATATCACGGCTTTGGTAAATGACGGCTCCCTTGCCCTCGCCCTTGTCGGCGATGAAGTCGATCTTGCTGCGGCCGACAATCCGGCCAGTTGTCGGCAGCGGCTTGTAGATGTCGAGCCACTGTTCGCCGTGCAGCACTTTCTGCCAGTTTACGCCGGTCTTGGGATCGCGCAGCCAGAAGCCGGGATACCCCAAAATGACCGCCATCGAGGGAACTGCCTTGAGCCCGTCCTCATAGACATAGGCCAGCTCCTTTTTGTCGGTCGGATCCTCGCCGAACCCAAGGCCGAGTGCATACAGGATGGTATCCCGTTCGGTCAGCGTCTGTTCGATTTCCTCAAAGTCCCAGTTCGACAATGCCTCGAAATCCAATGGCATTTACTTTCCTCCCTTAGTTGCCGTCAGAGCGTGTTTTGCGATCCAAGTATCGCCGTGACCTGGCTGGACAGCACACCGCCGTTGCCATGCGCCAGCGCCAGGTCGATATCCTTCAACTGAATGCCCGGCGCGTCGCCACGGATCTGACGAGCAGCCTCGATCACTGTGAAGATGCCGTACATCCCGGGGTGCACGCAGGACAGGCCGCCGCCATTCGTGTTCACCGGCAACACGCCGCCAGGCGCGATGCGTCCGCCCTCGACAAAGGCCCCTCCCTCGCCCTTCGCGCAGAACCCAAGATCTTCGAGAAACAAAATCGTGTTGATGGTGAAGGCATCATAGAGCTCGACCGCCTGGATATCCGCAGGGGTCACTCCGGCCGCCGCAAAGGCGCGCGCGCCCGAGTCGCGGGCCGCGGTCACGGTGAAATCCTTCATCTGGGAAATCTGCCGGTGCGAGCTTGCCGCAGCACTGCCCAGCACATAGGCAGGTGCCTTCGGGAAATCCCGGGCGCGGTCCGCGCGGACCATTACGATCGCGCCGCCACCGTCGGTGACAAGACAACAGTCGCGCACGGTCAATGGATCGCCCACCATGCGCGAACCCAACACGTCCTCGCGGGTCAGCGGGCCGCGCTCGAACGCTTCGGGGTTGCGCTGCGCCCAGGCCCGCGCGGCAACGGCCACGTCGGCCAGCTGTTCGCGGGTGGTACCATATTCATGCATGTGCCGCGCCGCCGCCATCGCATAGGCCGAGATCGGATAGCGCGGATTATACGGCGCCTCGTAGGCCGGCGGACGTGAAGCGGTCACCAGTCTGCCCGACGCGGTGCGCTGGTTGGAGCCATAAACAATCAGCGCGACATCACACAGACCGGCGTCCAGCGCCATGGTCGCGGACGTCAGGTAGTTTACGAAGGACGAACCGCCCGACATCGTGCCATCAATGAAACGGGGCTGGATGCCCAGATACTCCGCCGCCATAAGCGCCGGCATGCTGTCTTCCATCATGGTGCAAAACAGCCCGTCGACGTCGGACAGTTTCAGCCCGGCATCGCCAAGCGCCGCAAGCGCAGATTGCGCCATGACATCATAGGCCGTCAGGCCATGGGCTTCTCCGAGACCGGCATGACCGGTTCCCACGATGGCGGATTTCCCCCGAAGTTCAGTGGTCATGGCCTATCCCTCCGACGGTTTGAAAAGCACGGCCGGAACACCCTCGGCCTCGCCCACGAATGCGGTTACAGGCATGTCGATGACGACCTCACCCGGGGCAATGCCCTCGACCCGGCTCATCATCCGGACACCCTCGTCCAGCTCGACGACGCATACGTTGTAGTCGCCGCCCCGTTCGGGCTTTCGGCGCACGACTGTTGTGGTGTGGACCCGTCCCTTGCCGCCGGCCTGCTTCCACGAAATCGCGGTGCCATGACAATGTGGACACAGGACTCGCGGGAAAAAGTGATAGGCCCCGCAGTCGTCGCACTTGGGCAGCAGGATCTCTCCCTCTGCCAGCGCGCGTTGGAAAAGCTGGTCTGGTCCTTTGGCATCCTGCATTGGCGTTCTCCTTCAAGCGACCCAGTCTTTGTTTAAGCGTATTGATAATCTTTCTAACAATTGTTAGATTTAGTCAACCTTTCAGGATCAATTGAGAGAAACTCATGTCAGGTTCAGACTTAGCCCCCCTTTCCGGCAAACTCGTCGTTGCGTTGGAACAGGCAGTCGCCGCGCCTTTTTGCTCCTCGCGGCTGGCCGACGCCGGCGCGCGCGTGATCAAGATCGAACGCAAGGGCGCAGGCGATTTCGCCCGCGCCTACGATACCGCCGCCAACGGTGAAAGCGCCTATTTCACATGGCTGAACCGAGGCAAAGAATCGGTCGCCTTGGACATTAAAGCCGACGAAGACCGTGAAATCCTGCTCAGGATGCTGGAAAACGCAGATGTGTTTATTCAGAACCTGCTGCCGGGCGCGCTGGCCAAGCTGGGGCTCGATTCCGCGAGTCTGCGAGAGAGCTTCCCGCGTCTAGTGACCTGCGACATCACCGGATATGGCGAAGACGGCCCGATGCGCAACGCCAAGGCCTATGACCTTCTGGTGCAATGCGAGAGCGGTCTGGCATCAGTGACCGGTACACCCGACGGACCAGGACGGGTGGGCGTGTCGGTCTGCGATATCGCCACCGGTATGACAGCCCATGCTGGAATCTGCGAAGCACTTGTCGGGCGTGATCGCACCGGCAAGGGCAGCGGCGTTTCCGTGGCAATGTTTGATGTGATGGCCGACTGGATGTCGGTTCCACTGCTGTATCACGATTACCTTGGCAAGCCGACACCTCGTGTCGGACTGAACCACACGGTCATTTGCCCGTACGGGGCCTATGAATGCAAGGACGGTCAGCTTGTCGTCATTACCGTGCAACACAACGGCGAATGGCAACGGTTCTGTGAACACATACTGGGCGATGCGGCTTTGGCAACCGACCCCCGGTTCCATGACAACACGTCGCGAATTGAAAACAAACCCGCGCTCGAAGTTCTCATCAAGGCCGTGTTCGCCTCGCATGACCGCGCCGAGATGCTGAAGCGGCTTGACGCTGCGGGCATTGCCTCGGGCGCGGTGAACGACGTGGCGACCCTGTCCGGTCACCCCCAGCTTGACCGGTCCGTAATTCGCACGCCTTCCGGTGAAATCAACGTCCCGACCCCCCCGATCCGGCGCAGCCTCGGCGAAACGGCACTGGGCCCCTGCCCGGCCTTCGATGCGCAAGGCAAAGCCCTTCGCGCCGAGTTCGGCCGTCGTTCATAAAAACGGTGGGCAACTAAAAGGGTGGACAACCAAATGACCGCTGAGAACAAACCGGGGCTTCTTCAAGGCGTGAAGATCGTCGATCTGACTTCTGTGGTTTTCGGACCTTTGGCGACGCAGATGCTGGGCGATCTGGGGGCCGATGTGATCAAGGTGGAAGGCCCCGAGGGCGATCTTCTTCGCCAGGTCCAGCCATCGCGCAACAAGCTGATGGGTGCCGCTTTTCTGGGGGCCAACCGTAACAAGCGCAGTGTCGTACTGGACCTAAAAACGCAAACCGGTCGCGATCAGTTGCGCAAACTGCTCATCGATGCCGATGTGATGATTTCGAGCATTCGGCCTGCGGCGCTGGCCAGATTGTCTTTGGATCCCGAAACTCTACGCCAGGAAAACCCGAACCTGATCATGGTATCCGCCACCGGTTTCGGGCAGGACGGGCCCTATGCCGCCAAGCCTGCATTCGACGATTCCGTCCAGTCGGTGTCGGGATTGGCCAGCTTGGCAACCTTGCGCGACCCTGGGGTACCGCCCGCTTATGCCCCGACAATTCTCGCCGACAAGCTTGGCGGGGTCACCGCCGCCTATGCCGTGATGGGTGCCCTGTTCCACCGCGAACGTACTGGAGAGGCCCAGCATGTCGAGGTTCCGATGTTTGAAACGCTGGCCGCCTTCCTGTTGGCCGAACATATGGATGGGGCCACCTTTGAAGAGACTCCGCAGGATTTCGGCTATGCCCGCATGCTGGTTCCGCACCGGCGTCCAGTTCAGACCGCTGATGGCTACATCACCATTCTGCCCTACACCAACGTACAATGGGCACGGTTTTTCAAGGCGGTTGGGCGCAATGACATGATCGACCATGTCTGGGTCACGGACATGGACACCCGTAGCCGCAACATCGGCGCGGTATACGATATGGTGGCGCAGATTGCGCTGACCCGGACCACGAATGACTGGCTTGCCCTGATGGAGCAGGCAGACATACCAGCCATGCCGGTGCGCAACCTGTCAGATTTGCCGAACGATCCCCATCTTGCCGCGACCGGGTTCTTTCAACGGATTGATCACCCGACCGAAGGTGCGATCTGGACGACACGCCCGCCGATACGCTTCTCAGCGACCCCGGCGCGACATGATCATCGCCCGGCCCCGCGACTTGGGGAACACAGCGACGAAATTCTGGGGCCGGGTAGGGAATAGCCCCACCCGGCACCGGACGGATCAAACGTCCATCGAACGTGCGATCAATTCCTTCATGATCTCGTTGGTGCCGCCATAGATCATCTGGACCCGGCTGTCGGCATAAAGACGCGCGATGGGGTATTCCATCATGAAACCGTAACCACCGTGCAGTTGCAGGCATTCATGCATGACCTCGTTCTGCGTCTGGCTGCCCCACCATTTCGCCATCGAAGCCGTGGCCGTATCAAGTTCGCCCGCTTCAAGACGCGCGAGCCCATCATTGACGAAGGAACGTAGCAATTCGGCCTTGGTTTTGCATTCCGCCAGTTTGAAGCGCGTATTCTGGAAGTCCATGATCCGGCTTCCAAATGCCTTGCGGTCCTGAACATATTTGACCGTTTCATCGATCGCAAAATCAATAAAACCGAGCGCGGTAATGCCGATCATCAGCCGCTCCCAAGGCAGCTGCTTCATCAGCTGGTAGAACCCCTGCCCCTCTTCCGGACCAAGCAGGTTCGCCGTAGGCACGCGTACATCTTCGAAGAACAGCTCAGCCGTATCCGAACCTTTCATACCCAGTTTCTTCAGGTTCCGTCCCCGGCGAAAGCCCTCGGCACCCTCGGTTTCCAGAACGATCAACGAAAGGCCCTTGGCGCCGGCGTTGCGGTCGGTCTTTGCCACGATCACAACCAGATCCGCCGCGTGCCCGTTGGTGATGAAGATCTTCGATCCGTTGATCTTGTAGTGGTTGCCATCCTTTTCCGCATAGGTTTGTACGTTCTGGAGGTCAGAGCCCGTTCCAGGCTCGGTCATGGCAATCGCCGCAACGCTGTCGCCGCTGACCAGTTTCGGCAACCACTTTTTCTTCTGTTCCTCACTGCCATATGCGTTGAGATAATGGATTACGATGGACTGGATCCCATAGCCCCAACCCGTATCACCGGTGCGCCCCTGCTCGTAGACGGTAATCGCGTCGAACCCGATGCCGCCACCGAACCCACCATATTCTTCGGCAATCGAGCCACCCATGACACCCTGCTGACCGACTGTTTTCCAGAAGTCGCGGTCAACAATTCCCTGTTCCGTCCATTTTTCAATCTTCGGAGCCATCTCTGCATCGAAAAGCCTGCGTGTACTATCGGCGAACATCTTGTGTTCATCCACTGCCCAGCTAGGGGAGTTCTTAATCAGAGACATGAATTTTTCCTATCGATTCAAGCTTGTGTTGAGCCAAAATCTAACAAGTGTTTTGCTTCTTGACAATGAACCGGAGCCGTTCTGACGAGGCGTCACAAGGCTTAGGACCGCGCGCATCCTGGTCCGTCCGATCCGCTCGCCGCCCATTCGGCTCGTACCAAAAAAGGCCCGCCGGGGGTTCGGCGGGCCTTTGATGCGTTTTGGCGGGTTGGGCCGTGGCCCTTACAGCTTCTCGGTCAGTTCGGGGACGGCCTGGAACAGGTCGGCGACCAGTCCGAAGTCGGCGACCTGGAAGATCGGGGCTTCTTCGTCCTTGTTGATCGCGACGATGATCTTGCTGTCCTTCATCCCGGCCAAGTGCTGGATCGCGCCCGATATGCCGGCGGCGATGTACAGATCCGGTGCCACGACCTTGCCGGTCTGACCCACCTGCCAGTCGTTCGGTGCAAAGCCCGAGTCGACGGCGGCGCGGGATGCGCCAACGGCGGCGCCCAGCTTGTCGGCCAGTTTCTCGATCAGGGCAAAGTTCTCTTCGGAGCCAACGCCGCGCCCGCCGGACACGACCACACCGGCCGAGGTCAGTTCGGGACGATCCGATGCGGCGACCTTGTCTTCGACCCATTCCGACAAGCCGGGGTCGTCCCCGGCGCCGATGCTTTCGACCGAGGCAGACCCGCCTTCGCCAGCGGCATCAAAGGTCGAGGTGCGGAAGGTGATGACCTTTTTCACATCCGACGATTTGACGGTCTGAATCGCGTTCCCGGCATAGATCGGGCGCTCGAACGTGTTGCCATCGACAACGCCGGACACGTCCGACAGGACCATCACGTCCAGCAGCGCGGCAACGCGCGGCATGACGTTCTTGGCGTCCGTGGTGGCCGGGGCGACGATATGTTCATAGTCACCGGCCAGCGATGCGATCAGCGCGGCGGTCGGTTCGGCCAGGCGGTGACCCAGCGATGCGTCTTCGGCGACCAGAACCTTAGCCACACCGTCGATCATGGCGGCGGCGTCGCCTGCGGCAGCAGCAGAGGCGCCCGCGCACAGAACGGTCACATCGCCCAGGGCCTTGGCCGCGGTCACGGCCTTGGCGGTTGCGTCGATTGCCAGTTCACCATTGGTGACTTCTGCGAGAAGAAGAACAGCCATTACACAGCCCCCGCTTCTTTGAGTTTTGCGACCAGCTCGTCCACCGAGCCGACCATGATACCGGCCGCGCGTGCCGCGGGCTCGGAGGTTTTGACGATTTCCAGACGCGGCGTGACATCAACGCCGTAATCATCGGCGGTTTTCTCATCCAGCGGCTTTTTCTTGGCCTTCATGATGTTGGGCAGCGACGCATAGCGCGGCTCGTTCAGGCGCAGGTCCACAGTGACGATCGCGGGCATCTTGACCTTGATGGTCTGCAGGCCGCCGTCAACTTCGCGGGTCACGACGGCACTGTCGCCATCGATGCCCATTTCCGAGGCAAAGGTCGCCTGGCTCCAACCGAGGATCGCCGACAGCATCTGGCCGGTGGCGTTCATGTCGTTGTCAATGGCCTGTTTGCCCGCCAGAACCAGACCGGGCTGCTCTTCCTCGACCACCTTGGCCAGGATTTTCGCGACGGCCAGCGGCTCGATGTCGGTGTGCACATCATCGGCGGCAACCACCAGAATGGCACGATCCGCACCCATGGCCAGCGCAGTGCGCAGGGTTTCCTGCGCCTGTTTGACGCCAATGGAAACCACGACGATTTCTTCGGCCTTGCCGGCCTCTTTCAGGCGAATCGCCTCTTCGACGGCGATTTCGTCGAAAGGGTTCATCGACATCTTAACGTTGGCCAGATCGACACCGCTTCCGTCCGCTTTGACACGAACCTTCACGTTGTAGTCGATCACGCGCTTCACAGGCACGAGTACCTTCATTGGCGTGGTCTCCTTGAGTTTTGCGATAAGGTTTCAACCGAGCTAACGGTCTTTGAATTCTGGAGTTCTTTTTTCCGAAAACGCTTTCATGGCCTCGGGAAAGTCATGCGCGCACAGCAAAACGCTTTGGGCATCGCGCTCGATATCCAGCGCCTCGAGATAGCTGCACTCGGCTGCGGCGCGCATCACACGCTTGGCGGTCTGAACGCCAAACATCGGGTGCGTTGCAATCTCGCGGGCAATTTCCAGCGCCCGTACCTCGACCTGGTTGGCCGGCACGCATTCTTCGACAACGCGCAGGTCCCTGGCGGTGCGCCCGTCGATTTCACGGCCCGTGAGCACAAGCATCCGGGCAACGCCCGCACCGGCGCGCTGCTGAAGCAGCCAGCTTGATCCCGTGTCGGGACAACCGCCGACGCGTGCAAATACTTCGCACAGCCGGGCATCTTCGGCGGCAACGACAATATCCGCCGACAAGGCCAGGCTGAGGCCCGCGCCAAAAGCCACGCCGCATACCGCGGAAATCAGAGGTTTGCGAAACAGATAGGCCGCGCGTCCGCCATCGTGAACCAGGTCCACCATTTCCGACGTCGCCCGCGCGCCTTTGGCGATCTCGGACTGAAACCCGACAAGATCGCCGCCGCTGCTGAAATGATCGCCGCCGGTCATGACAACGACACGGATCGTAGCGTCCCGTTCGGCTTCGCGCAGAAGCGCCACCAGTTCTTCGACGAACCCGATGCTGTAAGGGTTGCGTTTTGTCGGCTGAAGAAACCGCAGGATTCCGACAGGGCCATCCCTGTCCAGGCGAATAAGCTCAGTCATTCAAGTCTCCATCAGGTCCCGGTCCAGACGGGTGCTCGCTTTTCAGCAAAGGCCTTTGGGCCTTCAATCGCGTCGTTGCTGGCGTAAACCACCTCGTGCAGGCGCTTGCCCTCTTTCAGGCCACCGGCACAGCCCAGATCCATGGTTGCGCGAACACTGCCTTTCGCGGCAACAACCGACAGCGGGGCCGCGCTGGCAATGCGTTTGGCAAGGTCGAAGGCCCGTGCGCGGACAGCATCGGGAGTGTCTTCGATATAGTTGGTGAACCCGTATTCGTGCAGGCGCTCGATCGGCATCAAGTCGCCGGTCAGAACTATTTCCATAAGGATGGGCTGCGGCAGCATGGACAATGCTGGCGATGCCCAAGGCGATCCACGACCGATCTTTACTTCGGTGATACCGACCTTGGTCCCCTTGAGACCGACCCGCAGATCGCAATTCAAGGTCAGCATCATGCCGCCCGCCATCAGCGACCCTGTCATCGCCGCGATGATCGGTTTCTTGCAGGCGCGCATGGTCTCGTGAAACGGGTCGCGCATCTTGGTCAGAATATCGACACCCTCGTCGCGTGCGATTTGTGTGGCTTCCTTCAGATCCAGTCCGGCGCTGAAAACGCCGCAATCGGCAGAAGTCAGAATGGCCACACGAACGCTGTCATCCGCCTCGATCTTTTCCCAAGCATCGGTCAGCCCGTTCGTCGCCGCCACGGAAAGCGCGTTTTTACGTTCGGGCCGGTTGATACAGACGGTCGCAATTCCGTCTTCGATCTTCACGTCAATGGGGCTCATGATACCTGCTTCGCTTTCTCGGGACAATCTAACTGCGGAAAGCTTCCCCGCGACATGTCTGCCGCGGGGAAGCTCTGTCTTATTCGACGGTGAACGTCGCGGAGCTGTGCTTGATGACATCCCAAACAACGTCGAGATAGTCGGCGCTCCAGTCGGTCAGCGGAACCCAGGTTTCGCCATTCCACTGTTCGACCCGAGTCTTGCCGCCACCACCGTGGTCTTTGTCGGTCACTGTAACCGGGGCCATGATGCCGTTTCCATCGAAGTCCTCGATCGATTCATAGGCATTCTTCATGCTTTCCGGTGTGATCGGCCAACCGTTTTCAGTAATTGCGATCCGCGCGGCTTCGAAACCGGCCGAGTAGATCGCCATGCCCGTGTTGTAGTACACGTCGCGCACCAGGCTCTCGGGACCGCTGCCCTTGCCATTGGCATAGTAGGTGTCCAGCATCGTCTTGACGATCGGAACTTCCTGGCCACCGGCCACGTTGGTCCCGCGCAGGATGCCTTTCGCCTCTTGTGCGCCAATATTGGCGATATCAACTTCGTTCAGCCAGTTCACCGACAGATAGCGGTCGATCGGGAAACGGTTGCGGCGCATTTCCTTCGAGGCGACCACATGCCCGCCCGCCAGCAGCCAGCTGATCACGTAGTCAGGCTTGTCGCGGCGGATTTTGCTCCATGCGCCGGCCTGATCCGACCCGGGAAGCGGCACGGGATACAGCTCCAGTTCGAACCCTTCCTTTTCGGAAAGCGTTTTCAGGATCTCGATCGGTTCCTGGCCAAAGGGATAATCCAGATAGATGAACCCGATCTTCGCCTTGCTCAAGTCACCGCCCATCTGACCCTTGATGAAGGCAACGTCATTTGCCGCCTGCTGCCAGTACGTCGGACCGACCGGGAAAACCCATTCGAACACTTCGCCGTCCACCGCGTCACCGCGGCCAACAAAGGACTGCATCAACACGTTGCCGTCCTTCATCGCACGCGGCAGAACCGCGTTCGTGACCGGCGTGGACAGAAAATTGAAAAGGAAAACGCCTTCGCGCTTGAGCTGCTCGTAGCATTCCACACCGCGCTGCGGTTCGTTGCCGTGATCGCGAATGATGACTTCAACCGGATGCCCTTCGATACCGCCATTTTCGTTGGTGTACATCGCCAGGTCCTGCGCGGCCTGGGCCACCTGCGGCGAAATGAACGTGTAGGATTTACTGAGGTCGAAGCAGAGTCCGAAGCGGATCGGCTCCTTGTCCTGCGCTGAGGCAACAGTCGCGCTTGCTGCCAGCGCAGTAGCAAGTACCACTGCCTTAATGTGCTGTTTGACTTTCATGTTTTCTCTCTCCCGTTGGTTTGGTTTGGGGCGGTGATACCGCTTTGTAAACGCCGCTGCCGCCCCGCGTAGCGTCGCCCTTCCTGCTACCAGTCTTTCACTGCTCGTATTTCGCGGAACTCTCTTTAACCACACCCCACACAACGTCCGTGTACGCAGAGATCCAGTCGGTTTGCGGCACCCAAGTCTCTCCGTCCCACATTTCGATACGGGTCTTGCCCCCGCCGCCATGATCTTCGGCCGTCACCGTAACGGGGGCCATCAGCCCGTTCGCGTCATAGCCCTCAAGCGACTCCAGTCCGGCCTTGTAGGATGTCGGAGTGATCGGCAGCCCCTCGGCTTCCGCCGCCTTGCGCGCGGCTTCGAACATGATCGAATACATGGCCAGCCCGGTGTTGTAGAAAACGTCCTGCGTCTTCTCGATCGGGCCGGATCCCTCGCCCTTGTCATAAAGCTCGGCCATGATTTCCTGATACAGGGCAATATCCTGACCGCCCACGACATTGGTCCCGCGCTTGATACCTTTGGCGGCCTCTTTACCGATGTTGGCGATATCGACTTCGTTCAGCCAGTTGACCGAGATGTATTTGTCCATCGGAATGCGATTGCGCTTCATCTCTTTCGAGGCAACCACATGGGCACCGCCCAGCATCCAGACGATCACATGATCGGGCTTGTCGCGGCGCACCTTCGACCACACGCCGGCCTGGTCGCTGCCAGGCAGTGGCACGGGGTACAGTTCAAGCTCGAAACCCTCTTTCTCGGACAGGGTTTCCAGGATCTCGATCGGCTCCTGCCCGAAGGGATAATCGAAGTAAACAAACCCGACCTTCACATCTGACAGATCGCCGTCATGCAATTGCTTGATGTAGGCGACATCGTTGGCGGCCTGTCCCCAATAGGTCGGCCCGATCGGATAGACCCAATCGAAGACGGTGCCATCAACGGCATCGCCGCGCCCGACAAGAGACTGCATCAGGATACGCCCGTCTTCCATGGCCCGCGGCAGGATAGCCAGAGACACCGGAGTGGACAGGGTATCGAAAACAAAGACGCCCTCGCGGCTGAGTTTCGAGTAGCACTCGATTCCGCGCTGCGGTTCGTTCCCGTGGTCACGCACGATGACTTCGACCGGTTCGCCACCGATGCCGCCCTTCATGTTGATGAGCTTGGCAAGGTCCATCGCGGCCTGCGAAACCTGCGGCGTGGCAAAGGTATAGGCTTTGCTGAGGTCGTAGCAGATGCCGATCTTGAATGGCTCGGCCAGCGCCTGGGTGCTGAACACTGCTCCTCCGAACATGGATAGTACAGCCAACGCTTTGGTAAATTTCTTCATTTGTTCCTCCCTGAACAACTTCTGATTAGTACCTCAACTCAACCAACGTTTGCGTCGGCTGTAGTGCTTGACGTTGTGAAAGTCGGTCTCTCCGCCGCCTAGATAGAACTCCTGAATGTCGGAGTTAGATTTGAGCGCCTCGGCGGTGCCGTGCATAACAACGCGGCCGTTCTCGATAAGGTACCCTTGCGAAACGATTTCCAGAGCCGCCAGGGCGTTCTGTTCCACCAGCAGGACGGACAGGCCCTCATCCTTATTGATCTTTTGCAAGATGCCGAAGATCTCCTCGACCAGGAACGGAGCAAGCCCGAGACTTGGTTCATCAAGCATCAACAGCTTCGGCTGGGTCACGAGGGCCCGCCCAATGGCAAGCATCTGTTGCTCACCACCCGACAAATAGCCTGCTTGCGAACTTTTGCGTTCGGCAAGCCGCGGAAAATATCCGTAGATCTTGTCCTTTTCCGCATTCAGCGTTGATCGGGACATTCCGCGCGGCGCGGCGGCGGTCAGGTTCTCGTCGGGGGTCAGATGTTCGAAGACCCGCCGCCCTTCGATGACATGACAGATGCCCATCTCGACGCGTTCTTGCGCGAGCGCTTCGGTAATGTCCACTCCCTGGAACGTTATCTCACCTCGGCTGATGCGTCCGCGCTCAGCCTTCAAAAGACCGCTGATCGCTTTCAACGTGGTGCTTTTTCCCGCTCCGTTCGATCCCAAGAGTGCGATCATCTCGCCCTTTGGGACTTGGACCGAAACACCTTTGATCGCCAGTATTACATTGTCGTACAGTACTTCGACGCTGTTCATGGATAGAATGTTCTGGGCTTCAACTTTTTCTTGCATCGGCATTCCCCTATTTCTTGAACTGATCGAAGGGCCAGACCATCAGATAGTCTCTGATGTTGCCGTAGAGTTTTCCCAAACCGAGTGGTTCGATCAGAAGGATAATGACGATCAGTGCGCCATAGACTGCGTTCGGGATGTGAGCGAGTGTTTCAACATCGATCTGCATGCCAAGCCCGTCACTCAGCGTGACGACGAGACCGTTCACGATACCCGGAACAAGAAGGATCAGGGCAACACCGAAATAGGAACCGATAATGCTGCCAAGGCCGCCAACAATCACCATCGCAAGAACCTGGATCGAAACGGCAACCGAAAATTGCTCGGGTGCGGCGAGAAAGAAAAAGGTGGCAACAAGCAACGCACCGCTGACGCCTGCGATGAACGACGAAGTCGCGAACGCGAGGATTTTGTAGTAGAAACTGTTCACACCCAGGATCGCGGCCGCAAAGTCTTTTTCCCGGACAGCGACCAAGGCGCGACCGAGTCCAGTACGCTTGAGATTAAGCATGAAGATCGTCACCAACACACACCAGCCGAAGGCGACATAGTAGAAGCCAGTATCAGTGGTAATCTCTTGCCCGAGCAGAGCCAATGTCGGTGACTGGAGCGACGCGTGTGAACCCCCCGAGATCGCCGGAGAGTGGGTCAGAACCCAGTCCATCACGAATTGCATCGCAAGAGTGGTAAGGGCGAGATACAGTCCCTTGACCCGCAAAGCGGCAAAAGCAAACAGGCTGCCGATCACGGATGACGTCAATCCGCCGATGATCAGGGCGAATTCCCACGGCACCCCGAAACGCGCGGCATGGATCGACGAATACGCTCCGACGGCCATGACCGCAGCATAACCCAAGTGAAGTTGGCCTGCCCAACCTGTCACCAGATTCAATCCAAGCGCGGCGGCCGTCCAGATCAGCCAGGGAAGCATGTAGCTGTTCAGATAAAGCGACGGGATGATGAATGGCGCGGCAAGACCGATCAGAAAGATGAATGCTGTCAGATTTCTGTCGGCAGGCACCTTGAAGATACGGCTGTCCGAAACGTAGTTGGCGTGATGGACGCCGGAAAGTCTGTAAAACATCCCTTACACCCTTTCGATGTCGTGACGACCGAACAGCCCGTGCGGACGGATCATGACGGTAAGAATGAGCACGGCGGCGACGATAAGCTCACGGCTTCCGCCTCCGACAAGCGGATCGAGGAAATCAGAAACAACGTTTTCGACGACGCCCAGGATGATGCCTGCGATCACGGCGCCAAGGATACTGTCGAGACCACCGAGAACGGCAACTGTCAGACCTTTGAGAAGCAACAGCGACAGCGCCTGATCGACACCCTGAATCTCGCCCCAGATAACGCCCGCAGCGACGGCAACAACGGATGCCAGCGCCCAGGACAGGCCAACTCCGCGTTCAACCGAGATACCTACCGACCACGAAGCCATGTAATCATCCGCGATCGCCCGCAACTTGATCCCGGTCCGGGTTCGGAAAAACAGCATGAATGCGACAAACAAGGCGAGCGCAACACCGGCACCAACCAGATGGATGCGGCTGATGAAGATGTCGTCAAAAAACAGTGGATCATAGCTGACGCCCAATTCCATCGAACGTGACGTCCCGCCCCAAATCGCAAGCGTTGTACCCCGCAGGAAAATGTCGAGGCCGAGTGTCAGCATCAAGATCATGACAACCGGCCGACCTGCGAGACGGCGCAGAGCAACACGCTCAATGCCGAACCCAAGGCCGAACATGACAACCGCAGCCAGAGGGATGGCCAGCCACAAGGGTAAACCCACGTCGCGTGCCAGCGCCAGGACCACATAGGCCCCTACCATGGTCAACCCGCCCTGAGCCAGATTGGGCACCGAAGATGCCTTGTAAATCAGCACAAGGCCGATGGCGAATAGCGAGTACAGCAGACCCGTCAAGGCTCCGTTGATCGCAAGCTCTGATAGAAAGACCCAGTCCATTTATACCTCCCTGATGGGAAGGCTTCTTTCGACCTTCCCTACTTCCCCGGTCTCGTAAGTCACCTGCGCGCTTACATGGACCTCTTTTGAACCGTCGTAGAGCGCCGCGATCACGTCGGCATAGCGTTCCTGAACGACCTTCCTCCGCAGTTTTCGGGTTCGCGTGATTTCACCATCGTCCGGGTCGAATTCTTTCGGCAGACTTACAAAGCGTTGCAGGCGCAATGGTTCGGTGACGGCCTTGTTGACCCGTTGGAAGGCCTCGCGAAGCAACGTCGCGACCTCTTCACGCTGAGAAAGATCGGCATAAGACACATAGGGCACGCCGTTCACCTCTGCCCAGTGGCCAACGGCTTCGAAATCCACGCAGACCATAGCCGTCAATTCGTCAAGCCCGGCGCCGATTACGGCAGCATCCTTAATATAAGGGCTGAATTTCAACCGGTTCTCGATGTAGTTTGGCACAAACCGCTCGCCTCCGGCCGTATGCATGACCTCGGAGACGCGCCCCAGAACAACCAGGTGTCCATCTTCCTCCAAATACCCGGCATCACCTGTATGCAGCCACCCGCCCTCAAGGGCTTCGGCGGTCGCTTCGGGTTTGTTGAAGTACCCTTCGAATACGCTGTCCGAGCGTACCAAGATCTCCCCGTCCTCGGCGATGGTCACCTCGACGCCGGGCGCGGGTTTGCCAACCGTATGAAGGCGCACTTCACCCGGAGACTGAATTGCATTGATCGCGCTGTTTTCGGTTTGGCCGTAGAGTTGGCGCAATTTGATTCCCAAGGCTCGGTAGAAAACAAAGGTGTCTTCGCCGATTGCTTCACCGCCGGTGAACGCGTTCTTGAGTCGGCTCATTCCGAACTGGTCCTTGACCGGACCGAAAATGATTGCCTCGCCCAAAAGTCGGCCCAAAGGCTCAAGAACACCGCCGCTTTTGCCATTCAGCTTGCGCGTTTCCGCCGCGATGGCCCGATCCATGAAAAAATGGTACAGCCGTTTCTTTAAAGGGGTCGAATTTTCGATACCCACCTGGATTGTCGTCAGCATCTGGTCCCAGCTTCTCGGAGCCGCCAGATAGAAGGTCGGAGCGATCTCGCGCATGTCGCGCACGACCGTTTCCTGGCGCTCAGGCACATTCACGGTGAAACGCCAAAGGAGTGCCGCGGCAACGGTTATGGCGTAGTCTCCCACCCAGGCCATCGGCAAGTACGCGAGGATCTCCTCATTTTCGTCGAAGGCACCCGCCGCATGTCCATTCCGAGCAGCAGCAAGAACGTTCTTCTGACTCAGTACGATGCCCTTCGGCGCGCCCGTCGTTCCGGAGGAGTGCAGAAAAATGGCCGGATCTTCCGGCTTCGCACGACTAAGCAGTTCCTCACGCAGGCCCGGGGTTTCGTTCAGATCGTGCTGACCAACTTCGATCAGGTGATCCCAGGACAACAACCCTTCAACCTCGTAGAAGCCAAGACCGCGCGCTTCATCATAAATGATGTGGTCGATGCCCTCGGCGCCCGCGTCCTTCAGTTCCAGGATCTTGTCAACCTGTTCCTGATCTTCCGCAATGGCCGCGACGATCTCGACTTCGCCAAGAAAGTGCCTTAGTTCCTCAAGAGTTGCGCCCGGATAAGCGGGCATGGCGTAGGCACCAAGCAACGAAACAGCCAGCATGCCGCCATAGAGCCGCGCACGGTTATCGCCCAGAACAAGCACTGCTTTGCCAGGCTTCACGCCGATTTTTTCAAGCCCAGCCGCACAGGCCACCACCTCTTGGGCGTATTCCGCCCAGGTGGTTTCTTTCCATATCCCACGCTCTTTTTCGCGACGGGCGATATCCTTTCCGTGGAGCGACGCGTTCTTCGCCAGAAGTGCACCAATCGTTTCGCCGCCTGAAGACCGGTTCTTCGTCAAATCAGTCATGCGACCCTCCGATATATGCCTCGATGACCCGCGGGTCCTTCACAACCTCCTTGGGGATGCCACTGGCGATCATTTCACCGTAATTCAGTGCCAGCATCCGATCACAAATGCCGGTGATGACATCCATATGGTGTTCGATCAGCAGAACGCTGACGCCGCGTTCGGCACGGGCATCCAGAATGAAACGGGACATATACCCTTTCTCTTCCTGGTTCATGCCGGCCATCGGTTCATCGAGAATCAGCATCTGTGGCTCGGCCACCAATGCCCGCGCCAGCTCGACCCGCTTTTTCAACCCGATCGGAAGACCATCGACCAACTCATGCCGAATGCTCTCGAGCTGTAGAAACTCGATCACCTCCTCGACGATTTTACGGTTCTCGATTTCTTCACGCTGTGCTGCCCACCAATATAGCGCCGTACGCAAAACGCCTGGGCTCATGTGGATGTGCCGCCCGAGCAGGATGTTGTCCAGAACGCTCATCCCGTTGAACAGGGCAAGATTTTGGAACGTTCTGGCAACGCCGAGCTTGGCAACCTTGTGAGGCGCCGTACCCGTAATGTCGTTTCCTGCCAGCCGGACCCTGCCCTCGTTTGGCGGGTAAAATCCGGTAATTGCGTTTGTTAGCGTTGTCTTGCCGCTGCCATTCGGACCGACAAGTCCAAAGATTTCCCCTTGTCGAATAACGAGGTCAACACCGGTGACAGCGACGATGCCGCCGAACCGTCGTTCGACCCCGCTGCACTCCAGTATCGCCCCATCATCGGCTCCGATTGCTGTTTTAATCCTTGTCGTCATCTAGATATCATTGTCCCCCTAAGGTTCACGGCCAACATCAGGTAATCCGGAAGTAGTCCGGCCGCCCCGTTGGCCATGGATCCCCCCACAATTGCTGCCCACCGTCGATGTTCAGAACTTCTCCGGTTACGAATTTCCCTGAATTCGCCGCCATATAGACAACCCCTTCAGCGACATCCCATTCGTCCCCGGCGTGCCGCATCGGGTTGGAGTCCTGAAAGGTCGCAGAACCCTCCGGAGGGTAGTTCCCGAAACCGTTGCTTTCGCAGCAACCCGGCGCCACGCAGTTCACTCGGATACCGTGCGGGGCCCACTCCACCGCAACCGACTTGGACAGGTAAACTACCCCTGCCCGGGCCGCACAGGTATGCGCGATGCCGGGCATGCCGCGCCAGATATCGGCCACGATGTTGACGATGGAGCCCGATTGCTTGTTGGCAACCCAGTGGCGCGCCGTGGATTGCATCATCCACCACGTGCCGTTCAGGTTGGTGTCTATGACCGCATTCCAGCCCTTTGGACTAAACTCCAACGCTGCTTGCGGAAACTGACCCCCAGCATTGTTCACCAATACGTCAATCGCCCCGAACTCCTGGTTCGTCTTGGCGACAAAATCCTCGACCTGCTCAGGCTCCCGGATGGTCATAGGCACAGCGAAAACTTCGCCCCCGAAACTTTCAAGGAACTCCTTGGCCAAAGCCAGTTTCTCTTCGTTGCGTCCATTGATCGCCAGATTGGCCCCGAGCCTTGCGAACAGAGTCGCAATTGCCAGCCCCAATCCGCCTCCGGCCCCGGTCACCACAACGACTTTGCCGGTGAATAAACCGCTTGCGTAAACGGTTGCACGTTTTAATAGGTCCTCCCTCGAAGACCCAAACTGCGTCTTATTCATGACGCCTCCTCCCATTCCCCATTAGGGGCAGCTGCCAGTAATCTAACGGGTGTTAGAAAATTGGTCAAGACAACTTTTCGCACCAGCCCCGCCCGTCATCTCCGATCAGTAAGACTTTGGAAGCCCAAGGGCTTTTTCTGCTATGAACGACAAAAGCATCTGCGGTGTCACCGGTACGATGCGGAACAGCAGAGCCTCCCGTACCAGTCGCTCCACGTGATATTCCTTGGCGTATCCGAATCCGCCAAATGTAATTTGCGCGGCTTCGGTCGCCTCGACCGCGGCGTCGGCGGCCAAAAGCTTGGCAGCGTTCGCCTCGACGCCGCAGGGTTCTCCCGCATCGTAGAGGGCTGCAGCGTGCATCACCATGAGATTGGCAGATTCCACTCGCGCCCAGGCTTTGGCGAGTGGATGCTGAACACCCTGATTTTGGCCGATCGGGCGGTCAAAAATCACACGTTCGTTTGCATAATGCGCCGCTCGCGCCAGTGCGTTGCGCGCAATACCGATGCATTCACCGGCCACCAGGATGCGTTCGGGATTCAACCCGTGCAAAATTTGCCTAAAGCCTTTGCCCTCCTCCCCGATCAGGTCCTCAGCCGGAATCGGCAATCCATCGATGAAGACTTCGTTCGAATCGACAGCCTTTCGACCCATCTTTTCGATCTCTCGCACGTCAACGAAATTTCGGTCGAGATCTGTATAGAATAGGCTCAGCCCTTCGGTCGGGCTGCTCACATCCTCTAGCCGCGTTGTTCTGGCCAGAAGCAACATCTTGTCCGCCACCTGCGCGGTAGAAATCCAGACTTTTTGTCCGTGCACGACATATCTGTCCCCCTGCCGCACCGCCATGGTCTTCAGCTTTGTGGTATCCAACCCGGTCGTCGGTTCGGTTACGGCGAAACAGGCCTTTTCATCGCCTGCTATTAGAGGGCCAAGCATACGCGCGCGCTGCTCATCGGTCCCAAACTTCACCACCGGGTTGAGCCCGAAAATGTTCATGTGGATGGCCGAGGCTCCGCTTGCGCCGGCCCCCGACTCGGCAATTGCCTGCATCATGATGGTCGCTTCGGTGATCCCCAGACCCGCGCCGCCGACAGCTTCTGGCATGGCGATACCCAGCCAGCCGCCATCGGCCATTGCCCTGTGCAGATCATGGGGAAAACCACCGTTACGATCCCGGTCCAGCCAGTAGTCGCCGTCGAACCTTGCACAAATCCGCAGAATCTGGTCGCGAATTTCCTTCTGATCGTCCGTCATTCGAAATGTCACGGTGTCCCCTTCTCTTCCAGACTAACGAGCCCTGCCTCACAAAGGGCAATGATCCGATCATCGTCAAAGCCAAGATCACGCAGAATACTTCGGCTGTCCGCGCCAAGCGGTCGTCCCAGCCAGCGAACTTCGCCAGGTGTGGCGCTTAGATGCGGGATCGGGCCGATGACCTTGGTCTGTTTGCCGTCGACCGACACGATGTCCCCACGATGGCGTATCTGCTCGTTCGTCATGATCTCTTCGACGCTCAACACACGCGAGGCAACCGCATCATGGCGGGCGAATACCGCTTCCACTTCCTTAGCCGTGTGCTGCGTGACGAAATCATTGATCGCGTCAAAGACCACCGTCATGTGCCGCGACATCTCGCCCAATGTCGCGAACCGCGGGTCATCGGCGAGGGCATCGCCTCCGACCGCCCGCAACAGGCGCTGCGCGGTTTCCGCGCTCCCTGCCGAAACGGTCAGCCACACCCCATCGGACGTTCGGAACATCCCCCCCGGAGCAAAGTCCATCGGCTGGCGCAGCCCATTGCGTCGCGGCGAGAGGTTAGCGCCAGTCAATGCGGGAACAGGATAGTCCATCAACCGAAGCAACGCCTCGAACACCGCAAGATCGACGACCTGACCGCGTGCAATGCCCTTTTCGCGAGCAAATAGCGCGATCATGATTCCCAAAGCGCCCATCAGCCCTGTCGTGCTGTCGGCCGCCGGAAAGCCGGGGTGCATCGGCGGCCCGTCGGGAAAACCGGTCAGATGCGCTAATCCACTCATGGCCTCTGCAGCACGCCCAAACGCTGGCACGTCGCGCATCGGACCGTCCTGTCCGTAACCTGAAACCCGCAAGACAACCAAGTCCGGGTTCCAATCGTGCAGCACGTCTGGCCCAACACCAGCACGTTCTAGCACACCCGGACGGAAATTTTCGATCAGCACGTCGGCATCTTCAACCAACCTGCGCAGGATGTCCCGGCCCTCGTCGGACTTCCAGTCCAGGCCTAGTGTTTTCTTGTTGCGGCCCAAAGTCTTCCACCAGACGCCCACCCCATCCTCTGCCTTGGGTCCAAGGTCGCGCATCATATCCGTCCGGTTGGGGGCTTCGATCTTGATGACATCTGCACCAAAATCCGAGAGTAAAGCTGCCGCAAGTGGTCCGGCAATTACGTGACCAAGTTCTACAATCCTCAGTTGCTCAAGGGGTCCAGACATCTGCACTTTCGACTTTGCTGTTTTTCTAATTGTTGTTCGATTCCTAGCAAAGGCGAAGTCGGACCTCAAGATTCAAAGGTAATCACCTTCCCGAAAACGTAACCGCCCGGTTGTTACCGCGGATCAGTTCATCGGCGTCCAGTTCCATGGAAGCAGTTCGTTGAGCGGGTTGGTCATGTGATTGTGGATGCGGTCGAGGATTTCGGCCAGCCAGGCTTGCGGATCGTGGCCGTTCATCTTGGCTGTCTCGACAAGGGACATCGCCCGGGACAGCGTTTCGCCACCGCTGTCGGAGCCTGCAAAAAGTCAGTTTTTTCGCCCGATGCAGATCGGGCGCATGACGCGCTCGGCCGTGTTGTCGTCGATGCCGACGCGGGCATCTCCAAGGAAGAGCTCGAATGACGGCCAGCAGCTGAGACCATAGCGGAAGGCCTTCACGAGATCGCCCTTGCCGGGAATGCGTAGCAGTTGGGCCTCGGTCCATGCCTTGAAGGCCTAGACCATGGAGCGGGAGTGCGTCTGGCGTGCTGCCAGCCGCAGTTCCGCTGTCTTTTTTGCCCACCCGAACTATGGCTTGCCGTGCGTTCTTTCAGGCCTGCGGGACGAAGCGCTCGTCTTTGGCGGCTCCGAAGTGGCTCCGACATTCGGCGGTTTTCTCGAAGGCGCGCTTGAGGCGGCGGAATATGCCTACACCGTCCTTAAGACGGGTCGAGGGCGCGCAGAGAAGCGCTTATAACTGCATCTGCGTTCAGGCTGTCGCTGGGGAACCTGAAGGAGCGTTTTCTTTTTTGGGCGGCTTCATCCGGAAGAACAGTACATAAAATACAGGAACCGCGACCAGGGTCAGGATCGAGGCGAACGCGAGGCCACCCATGATCGTCACGGCCATCGATGCGAAGAAGGCGTCTGGTAAGAGCGGAATCATACCGAAAATCGTTGTGCCCGCAGCCAGCACGACGGGCCTCAAACGGCTGACCGAGCCATCGATCACCGCCTGATAGTCCTCGACACCTTCGGCGCGTTGCTGATCGATTTCTTCCACCAGCACAATGGCATTCTTCATCAGCATCCCGGAAAGGGACAAGAAGCCGAGAAGCGCCGTGAACGTAAACGGTAGCCCAGTGAACAGCAGACCGAGAACCATCCCCGTGACCGACATCGGAACCACGAGCCATAGGATCAGTGGCTGGCGCACTTTGTTGAACATCAGGATCGAAATTGTCAGCATTACCAGAAAACCCAAGGGAAGCTGTTTGCCGAGGCTTGCCTGCGCCTCTCCCGCGCTTTCGAATTCGCCTCCCCATTCCATCGTGTAGCCTTCGGGAAGCCGAATGGCTTCGATATCAGTGCGAACACTGCGAAATGCCTCATCTGCTGTCAGGTCGCCGCCTGCACCGCCGAGGACCGTTATCGTGCGCTCACGGTCGCGGCGGTGGATAAGCGCCTCGACGAGGCGGGGCTCGAAACTGGAGACGAGGTTGGCCATGGGCACATAGCCATTTGCACCTGGCGACCAGACGGAGAGATCGCGCAAACGGTCCAGCCCGTCGCGCTCGACCTCGGGAAGCCGCAGATACATCGGGATTTCGGCATCGCCTTCGCGCAGGGTGCCGACCCGCAGGCCCGAGGTGCCGTATTGCACGGTGTCGGTGATCGAACCGCGGGTCGCACCGGCCAGCCGCATCCGGGACTCGTCGACGATGGGTTCGATAAGGATCTCACGCTGCCGCCAGTCTGTGCGCGGGTTTGTGATTGTGCCGGCCTCGTCGAAGATTGCAAGCGCATTATCCGATAGCTGCCGGAGGACCACCGGATCTGGTCCGGCAAAACGAACGGCGACATCGGCCCCGGCAGGCGGACCAAAGACGATTTCCTCGACGCGGACAAGAGCATTGGGGAATTGCGCCGGCAGTTCGCGATTGAGACGCGCCGCAACATCGGGGATGAGTGTGGCATCGGTCGCACGCACGATCAGCTGACCGTAGCTCGCATCGGCCTGCTCAGGGTTGTAGGTCAGCATGAAGCGGCTGGCCCCTCGCCCCACAAGCGTCGTCACGTCCGTCACGATCCCCTCGCCTAAGATGATCTCCTCAAGCCGGGCCATTTCTTTATTCGAGACTCGAATGTCCGTGCCTTGCGGCATCTGGAGCTCGACGTAGAATATCGGGGTGTTCGACGCCGGAAAGAACGCCTGTTTGACCTGGCCGAAGGCCATGACCGACCAGACCGTGATTCCGACGATCGTCAGGACGACGAGCACACGGGCGCGCAGCGCCATCCAGAGGAAACCGCGATAGGCCGAATAGATGAAGCCACCATAGGGGTCCTTGGATGTGTCTTTCGGTGCCTTCAGAAGGAGCTTGCCCAAATAGGGCGTGACGGTTACCGCGAGGATCCAGCTCATCAGCAACGAAATCGCGATAACCGCGAAAAGCGAGAACAGAAATTCTCCGGTAGCATCTGGCGATAGCCCAATACCCGAAAACGCCATGATCCCGATCACGGTGGCCCCAAGCAGGGGCAACGCTGTCGCGGTCTCGGTATCGGCGGCGGCGTCTTCGGCGGACTTGCCCCGCGCCATGCCAATCAGCATGCCTTCGGCGATCACGATGGCGTTGTCGACCAGCATACCCATAGCGATGATCAGTGCCCCGAGACTGATCCGTTCCATCTCGATGCCGAAGACGGACATGAAGAACAGCGTGGAAAACACCGTGAGGCCCAGCGTGGCACCCACGACCAGACCCGCGCGCCAACCCATCGTCAGCATCAGCGCCCCGATGACGATGGCCACGGATTGACCGAGGCCGACGAGAAAGCTCGAGACCGCTTCGTCGACGACCTTATGCTGTTCATAAATAGGTACGATCTCGACGCCGTCCGGCAGTTCGGCCTTCAGCTGGTCCAGCCGCGCCTCGACCGATCGGCCGACCTCGACCACGTTGCGGTCGACGAGCGCCGAGACCCCGAGGGTGAAAGCCCGCGTGCCATTGTGGCGCACGATCTGGCTCGGTCGCTCCGTCTCCTCTCGAACCACGCGGGCGATGTCGTAGAGCGCAATCTGCCCAACTTCTCCGGGAGCGCCGAGCCGCAGCGCCTCAATGCCCTCGACGCTGACATAACCTGGCGGAACGGACACTCCCAGTCGAGACAGCCCTTCGCTGATCTCGCCGTTGGAGAAAACCTGGTTTTCGTCGGCGATGATACCGAGGATCTGGTCCGGTGGCAGCCCCAGTTCGGTCAGGCGCGCCGAAGGGACCGAGATGATGATCTCCTCTTCCGCCAGCCCCTGAACCTCGACCTTGGCCACCCCGTCGACGGCGACAAGGCCGCGCCGCAGTTTAGTCGCGAGGTCTCGCTGTTCCGTGGCGCTCAACCCATCGACCGTTACAGCATAGAACATGCCGTAGACGTCGCTGAAATCGTCATTGATGATCGGAGGCTGCGTACCGGAGGGGAGATCTCCTTCAATGTCGCGGATGCGGCGGCGCATTTCGTCCCAGACCTGCGGGATCTCGTCGGGCCCATAGGTCATCTCGATCTCGACCGTGATCTGGGCCATGCCCGGCATGGATTTCGATTCCACCCGGTCGAGCTGCTTCATCTGTTGGAGTGCGCTCTCCACGACATCGGCGACTTCCTCTTCCACTTCCATCGCGGTCGCGCCCGGATAGGGCACGAAAACGAGCGCCGTCTTGAGCGTGAAACTCGGGTCTTCGAGGCGTCCGACCGTGTTCAGTCCCCACAAGCCGCCGATAAGGCAAAAGACAATTGCCAGCCAAACGGCGACCGGACGTCGGATGCTTGCGCGTGAAATACTCATTGTCATGGTTTCGACTTGTCCGGTCCAGGGGTGTTCAGAGGCCGCGAACCGCGACCGGTTCGTTTTCCTTCAGGCGCCACCAGCCGCCTGACACCACCAGTTCATCCCCGGCGAGTCCCTCAAGCACGACGATTTCGTCGTCGTTGGGTAGCCCCAGCCGGATTGTCTTTCGGTACACCCGGCCGGAGTCTTTGTCGTAGAGCCAGACGGACGGCTCGTTCCGGCTCGTCGTGTCGATCGCCGAGACGGGAACCACTACCGACCGCGATTGCGCACCCTCCGCGGCGGCGGTTACGCGCACATTCGCCGTCATTCCGGACAGTAATCGTGGGTCGATAGCGCCCTCTATCACGAACTCGACGTCATAGGTTTGGGCCGTGGTGTCCGCATCGGTCACGAATGTCCGCGGATAAAGAGTTGCCTCATATCCCGGCACGGCGGGGAAAAGGCGGTTACCCTGAATGCATCGGGCTGGGCCCGTGCCATCGCGGCGAGTTCCTCGGGCAGGGAAATCCGGACCCGCATTTCACTGATGTCCTGCAACCTGGCAATCGGAGCCGCAGGGGTGACGTTCGAAAACTCCTCCAGAAAGATGCGCGCGACAATGGCGTCGAAGGGCGCGGTGATCGTGGCTTGAGCCAGGCGTCGCTCCGCTTCACGGAGGGCGACTTCTGCTTGGACCTGCTGCGCGCGGTTCGTTTCGAGACGGGCGTCCGTCGCCACCCCCCTCTCGGTCAGACTCAACGCACGATCGTATTCGGATTTTGCGAGGTCGAAAGAGGCCTGTGCCCGGTCCAAGGCCAATTCGAAATCGACCGGGTCGAGCGCAGCGATCAAATCGCCTTTCTCAACCCGAGTCCCAGCATCTACCGCGAGGTCGGAAAGCTGACCCGAAACCTGAAAGGCAATATCCACGGTCCGGGCGGGCTCCACGCGACCTGCCAGGCTGCGCGCCCTATCGCTGTCGCGAAGCTCAGCGCGCGAAACTTCGACCGTGACCGGCTGGACCAAATCTTGCTCGGCGCTTCCTTGCGCATCGGCACCGGAAACCTCATCCGTAGTCTGCGCGAAGACCTTGGATGCGATGTCCGGGCTGAATTGCACGAGAAGGACAATGGCGAGCAGTAAGACGATCAATCCAGCGGCGCCTCCTCGGAAGTATCCGGTTCTATTCGAGCTCATCGATCATGTCCTTCAATCGGTCTATGACGGCGTCTTGCTGATCGGCATCACCATCTGCGAGGCGAAGGAGCCGCTGGAAACGAAGACCCTGGATCGCCAACAAGAGAACCATCGCCGCAGTGTCGTCCTGCGCGTCCGAACGGATGCGCTCGACATCACGGGACAGCTCTCGTCTCAGCGGGTCCAGAAGATTCGGATCCGACGCCGAAACCGCGAGAATAGCCATCGAAAGGTCATCATCGGTGCTTCCGGCTTGCAGGACTGTTTCCAGATGCCCTCGTAGGGTGCGGGAACTCTGCCCTTCCGGGACGGACGCCAGACGTTCGCGGTGCTCGGCCAGCATTTCGTCGAGCAGCCCGGCCAGAAGTGCCTTCTTGGTGGGGAAATTGTACAACACCCCACCCTTGCTGAGGCCGGATTCCCGAGCGACGGCGTCGATCGTGATCTTTCCCGCGCCTTCTCGCAGTGCAATTGCCCGCGCGGCGCCGAGAATATTCGGCGATGCGTTTTTCGGTTGCTTTTTTAGTTGTGCAGTCATCCTGTACCGTCCGGTCGGTGAAGTCATTGGGCGAGCTAATGCGCTGCCCCGTATTTGGCAAGCGAGCTCAATCTGAAAATTTGTCTCTGTGGCCGCTACTGTAAAGTCGTAGAAATGCAGCGACCGCTTCGCCTGCATGTTTCTCGCGGTTGACTGCTCGTTTCACTGCGAGAAGGCGCGGCATAAGTAACCCCGAAACGCACAGGTGTATGAAGTAATCGGACGCGCGCCGGGTGTCATCGACATCAAGCGCGCCTTCGCGTGTAAGGCGCTCCAGAATCCGACCGACGAGTTCGCGCGCAGGTTTCGGGCCTGCGCGAAAATACACCTCACCCACTTCGGGCAGCGCCTCGGAAGCGCCAATGCACGTTCGCAGGAGACGGATGTAGGTGTCGTCCAAGGTGAGGTCGACAATGCGCAGAGCGAGTTCTTCTAATTGGGCGCGCGGCTCCGATGCTGTCGTCAAAGACCGGAGGATCTCTTCCGCAAGCCGACCGCATTCGGATTCCACCACGCCGAGGAACAGCTGCTCCTTGCTTGGGTAATACGAATACATGGTCGCTTTTGACACTTTTCCTTCGGCGGCGATGGCATCGACGCTGGCGCCTTCATAGCCGCATCGGAAGAAGACCTCGCGCGCACCGACCAAAACGTCGGCCATTTTTCTCTCGCGCATCTCGTTCTCCCTATCCCACGCGGGATTATGCGGTTGCAAACTTTACTGTACCGTCTAGTTGGTATAGTGAATAATAGTTGATTTTGCTGCAAGTCATAGAGCTGTGCGGATTTACCCGACCAAGCGCCGCCTGGCGCGGCTTTGTCTAGCGCCGTTTTCAATTCGTCATGAACTTCGGGTCTGAGCCCGCCTGAGTTGTTCTCGGGCGCGGGATTATCCCGCGAACAGGAGGGGCAACGTCATTCCGCCGCGCTTGCGGTCCCGACAAAGGCACCCTCGGCCTCCCAGCGGCGTGCGATCGAGCCAAGCGTGTCCAGCACGCCGCGCAGTTCCGCGCCTCGCTCAGTCAGCCCGTATGTGACAGCGGGTGGTATGGTCATGGCCTGCTCGCGCCATACAACGCCAGCATGTTCCAGCATTCTTAGCCTCTCGGTCAGGACGCGAGTGGAAATTCCGGGCACCAAACGCTTGAGCGCGCCGAATCGCTGCGGTCCCTGCTCGGACAGAACCCAGAGTATATAGATCGTCCAAGGGCCTGTGATGACACGCAAAAGCGCCTCCATCGGGCATGAGGGGGGCTGGACTCTCTTCATCGTGGATAATCCTCGCGGTCCAAGTAAGCTAGTTACTTTTAAGTGCCTACTTTCAAGAACGAAGCGAGACACCTAAAGATACTTAAAGCGGAAACTACGGCTGAACAAGCCCTTGCAAACAGGGAGTATGGTGAAGAGTGACAACGTGGCAAAGTATGTCTACTGGATCGCGACCGGCCTTGTGGCGCTGGTCTATATGGGTGCGGCGACTTTCTACATCTCATCCCACGACTTGGTCGCGGGCATGTATCGCGAGGTGTTGGGCTATCCCACATACATCATCTGGCCGCTCGCGATATTGAAGATCGTCGGCGCGGTGGTGGTTCTTTGGCGCCCTTCGGCGATGCTGGCGGACTGGGCCTATGCGGCGATGTTCTGGCATCTGGTGCTGGCGTTCGGGGCGCATGTGGGCGCGGGCGATCCAGGCTGGCCACCGGCTCTTGCGACCTGGGTGCTTCTGATCGCCTCGTGGATGACAGCCAATCGCGTGCGTGCGGTAAAGTCGGCATATGCGCCGACGTTTCCGACAGAGACGAATTAATCCGATGCGGAGTTGCCACGGCGCTGGCCATCCACCCTCGGACTTGGGGTTCAAAAGGAAGACAGAATGACCGAAAGGCAGCCGACAGTGTTTGTTCCCCATGGAGGCGGCCCTTGCTTCTTCATGGACTGGAACCCGCCTGACACCTGGGACAGGCACCGCAGATTCCTTGAGGCTTTGCCTGCGAGCCTGCCGGCAAAGCCCAAGGCGCTTCTCGTGATCTCAGGCCATTGGGAGGAACGGGTGTTTACCGTGCAGACCAACCCCGCGCCGCCGCTGCTGTTCGACTATCAGGGGTTTCCCCCCCATACTTATCAGCTGACCTGGCCCGCGCCAGGCAATCCTACGCTGGCGGCCCGTGCAAGCGAGCTATTGAACGGCGCGGGGTTTGAAACCCGGGCCGACGCTACGCGTGGCTTCGATCATGGGGTGTTCGTTCCGCTAAAGGTGGCTTTTCCTGAGGCCGACATCCCCACCGTCCAATTGAGCCTGCGCGACGATCTCGACGCTGAGGCACATCTTGCTGCCGGTCGCTCGTTGGCGCCCTTGCGCGATGAAGGTGTGTTGATCATCGGGTCCGGCAACACCTATCACAACATGGGCAAGATGATGCGGGCGATGAGGGGCGGACCGGATGGCCCGGTGAACGGCGGCGACTTTGACCGATGGCTCACGGGTGCGGTGACCCATGAAGACCCCGGGGCGCGCCGCGCCATGCTGGCTGCTTGGGATCGGGCACCCGGCGCACGCGACGCCAATCCGCGCGAGGAACATCTAATTCCATTGCACGTCGTGGCCGGCGCCGCGCTTGCGGATCGGGGGGAAAAGACCCTCGAGGATCACGTATTGGGCGCGGTCGAAAGCGCGTTCAGATTTGGATAGGACCAGATATGTGCTTCGAACTTCCCTTGCGGCAGGGTCCGCGCCCCGAAACCACCGAGTGCGCCCCGCATGAGCAAGTGTCGCAGAACTCTTCGGCCGAGATTCACGCATTGTTCAAGAAGAAGGCCTTCGCCCTGCCCTTCGTCGAGCGTTGCCGATCGGGTATTTCGGTCCCCGGTGCCGAGGCATTGGTCCTGCCGCGGGAACATGCCTGCGGCCCGCGCGAAGCCTTCATGATCGGGCGGGAATTTGCCCATGTGCATCCCGCCTATGACGGTTCGTCGCACATGATGCTGCCGCTGGCGGCGGTCGAGGAACTCATCGCAAAAGGCTGGGGCGAACCGCACCCGATGGCGTCGACCGGATATATCCCGGCCAATGCGGTCATGGCCTTTGCGCCGCGCGATGAGGCAGAGATCGATGTGATGATCAAAATCCTGACCACTAGCTGGGGTTTCGCGCGCGGCAAGCTGGCAAATCCCGCCCCCATCCAAATCCACGATTGATCGCAAGCGCGCTTGCAGAAGTACCAAGACAGGAGAGATACCATGTCCAACATCCAGAACGGCCCCTTCATTGTGACCGGCGCGTCCGGCCAACTTGGCCGGCAGGTGGTCGATCTGCTGGTTCAGGAAGGAGCCGGTCCGGTCATCGCGATTTCGCGCACCCCCGACAAGCTTGCCCATCTGGCGGGAAAAAGAGTCGAGGCGCGCGAGGGCGATTTCAACGACCCGGCTTCTCTTGAAGCAGCCTTCGCGGGCGGCAGGCGTCTTCTCGTCATCTCGACCGACGATCTGGAGCCGGGCAAGCGGCTCGCAGCTCATTCCAACGCGATTGCTGCGGCCAAGACGGTAGGTATCGACCACATCGTCTATACCTCCTTCGCAGGCCCAGTCGCGCAAAGTCCGATCGGATTCGCTCAAGACCACGAAGGGACCGAGAAGCTGATCGCGGAAAGTGGGGCGGATCATACGATCCTGCGCAACAATATGTACACCGACTTTCTGTTGATGGGCGGCCAGCAGAGCGTCGCCATGGGCACGCATTTCGCCGCTGCGGCAGATGGCAAGACCGGGTATGTGACGCGGGCGGATTGCGCCCGTGCGGCAGCCGCGGCGCTAATGAAAGCTACGGGAAGGGAGACCCTCGATATCACCGGGCCGGAGACGGTCAGCCAGGCCGAGGTCGCGGCGATCTTGTCCGAAATTGCGGGTAAGGAAATCCCCTATGTCGCCCTGCCCGCCGAGGATCTGGTGCAGGCGATGATCGCAAATGGACTGCCGGAGTTCATGGCGAGGGTCTTTGCCTCCTTCGACGAAGCAATCGCGCAGGGCTATCTCGATGTGGCCAGCGGCGATCTCGAATCGCTCACCGGCAAGCCCGGACAGTCGGTGGCCGATTTCCTGGCTGCTAACCGCGCGGCGCTTCTTCAGGCGCCGCAGGAACAATAATGCTGGTGAATGTCATGAGGCTTTACAACGCGAACTTCTCACCGAATGCGCTGCGTGTGCGGGCGGTGGCGCACGAACTGGGCGTGGAACTCGAAATCGTCGAGGTCGACATCCGTGCCGGGGACAACCGCGCGGCGGAATTTCTTGCCCGCAATCCCAATGCAAAGGTGCCTGTTTTGGAGGACGGGAATTTCGTGCTTTGGGAATCCCGGGCGATCTGTGCCTATCTGGCCGGGATCCGGCCCGAGGCGGGGCCCTATCCTGATGGCCTCAAGGCGCGGACCCTCGTCGATCAATGGGCCTGGTGGCAAGCCATCCACCTTGGCCCTGCGATGCAGAAGTTGTCCTTTGAGCTGTTCCTCAAAGAGAAATTCGGCATGGGCGATCCTGATCCGACTGTAGTCGAAGCGGAACGGAAAGCCACAGATCAGTTTCTTGCCGTTCTGGAAACCGGACTCGACAATAGGGATTGGATCGCAGGCACACTCAGCCTTGCCGACTTCTATCTGGCGACCACATTCATGTATCGCGACCAAGCGGGGATTTCGCTGGACGAATTCCCCAGAATCGCGGGCTGGATCGGCCGGCTTGAAGCGCGTGACAGCTGGCAGAAGGCCGTAGCACCGCTTCTTGCGCTCTTCGCCTGACATCGCGCTCGCCGCGATGATTGGTCGGTCTGCATGACGTCCGGCGATCGGCGCGCTATCAGATTTAGACATGTGAAGTGGTCCCAGAAAACCGGACAGTTGTCGCGTTGCCCTTAAATCTGAGACGAGACGCTTTCGGCATCGAGTTTTGCCCTTAATTGCGAGATTCGGCTGTCATGGGGCCTTTGCTTCTCGCCCGCCTTTGTGCAATGTGACCAACTGCGGCAAGCAGACGTGGCACCGCAGCCCTACGCTCCTCCTCAGCACCGAAGGCAACCGAGTCTTCGCCATCATTTTCCATCGACATTTGCAGCACAAGTCTTTGACCCCTGTCTCAGGTTTAAGGGCAAAAATATCGGAATTAAGGGCAAAATCTCATATTTAAGGGCAAAGCACTGCCGTTGATTTCCTTGAATTTCCCATCTCACAATTAAGGGCTACGCGACATAAGGAAACCAAGGGTTTTTGGACGAGCGTGACCTGAGAGCGTCTGCTTGCATTCGTTTACATACGGTCGATTGCTGACGTGTTTCGCAATTGCAAAGAGCCAGAGAAAGGGAAGCCCGTGTGCCGGGCTTGAAAGGAAAGAGAGAGCCTCTTCCGGGTCCGGCGCGACAAGGATCCTGACCATGGCCAAGACCAAAACCACGACGCGTTCGAAACCCGCCACCTCAAAGAAAACCGAAACCGCCGGATCGGCTGCGCCTGACGGCGCCGCCGACATCCGGATGATCCCGCTCGACCAGCTGGAGCCGAGCCAACTCAACGTCCGCAAAGTCGCCGCGAGCGCTAGCGACGACGCCGAACTCCTCGCCAGCATCCGCGAGACAGGCATCAAACAGAACCTAGTGGTTCATGCGCTGTCAGAGACACGTTTTGCTGTTGACGCCGGTGGCCGTCGCCTCAAATCGCTGAAACAGCTGGCCGAGGACGGTGTGATCCCCGCAGACCACCCGGTGCCCTGCCTCGTCGAGGACGAACGCAACGCCATCCTCACCTCCGCCACAGAAAACCTTCAGCGCGCAGCCATGCATCCGGCGGACCAGTTCGAAGCTTTCGACAAGATGATTGGCGAAGGGCGCAGCGAGGACGAAATTGCGCTGAAATTCGGTGTCTCCGTCGACCTGGTACGCCGTCGGCTGAAACTCGCCCGTGTCGCGCCCGAAATCATCGAGCGATTTCGCGCGGGGGATCTGACCCTCGAATGCGTGATGGCGTTTACGCTGACCGACGACCACGATCGGCAACTGGCGGTCTGGAACGCGGTGAAGGGCGGCTATCACATCCACCCGCAAAGCATCAAACGCCAACTGACCGAGACCGCGCATTCTGCGAACTCGGCCTTGGGGCGTTTCGTCGGCATCGAAGCCTATGAGGCGGCGGGAGGCGTTCTGCTGCGCGACCTCTTCGACGATCGCGCCAGCGCCCATATGGAAAACCCTGAGCTCCTCGAGCGTCTCGCCATCGAGAAGCTGCAGGCCGCGGCCAAACCCTTTGAAGGGACATGGAAATGGGTCGAGGTGCATCTCTCTGTGGATTACGGGGCGTTTCGCAGTTTCGGGCGTGTCTATCCGCAGGATATCGAACCCGATCCCGATCTGCTCGCCGAGGAAGAGCATCTCATCGCCCGCGAAGAGGAATTGGCGGCGCAGAATGACGGCGAGGATTGGACCGACGCCGAGACCGAAGAATACTACGCCATCGAGCCGCGTTTGCGCGAGATCGAAGCCCTGCAGCGCGAGCGGCAACCTTTCGCGGACGCAGATCGCGCCATTGCGGGCGTGGTTCTGACCATCGGTCATGACGGTGCGCTACGTGTCGAGAAAGGCCTGGTGCGGCCAGAAGATATCCCTGCTGCGGCCATGCCGGACGAAGATAGTGCTGATGCGGGTGATGCCTCCTCCCCCGCCCGCCCACATGTGACGCCGCCGACGTCCTCCACGCCAGTGCCGACCTCTGACCCCGCGGCCACGTTGCGCAAGGCGGACGGCATTTCGGCGAGCCTGGCGGATGATCTGCGTGCCACGCGCCAGCACATCCTCAGGGCGCATCTGGCGGCTGATTTCGAGGTGGCCTTCGATGCGATGCTCTACGCGCTCTGCGAACAGGCTTTGGGGCGGTCCTACGGCAACGAGGCACTCGACATCTCGATCCGGCCCTTCCAGGCGCAAGACCGCGAAGTGCTGCACGCGGACACCGTCGCCCAAAAAATGCTCGAGGCGCTGGAACAAGACCTCGCCACGGACTGGATGAAGCTTCAGAAACCCGAGGACTTCCGGACGATGTCGGCGTTGCCCATTGCGGACAAGCAGGCGCTTTTCGCCTGGGCGACGGGTCTCGCGGTCAAACCCCAGCTTTCCTCCGACAATCGTCCTTCCCCGATCATCGAGGAGATCGGCGCGCGGCTCGATGTTGATGTGGCTGCCTGCTGGCGCCCGACTGCCCAAAACTACTGGGGTCGGGTCAACAAGGGGCATGCGGTGGCCACGGCGCGCAAGCTGATCGGTGACGACTACGCCGAGGATCGCAATCGCGAACGCAAGGGCGATATCGCGGCCGCGATGGAGCGGGCGTTCGCAGAAGCGGCGAGCGAGACGGAAGGTTTCGACGCCGCGACGGTTGCAAAGACGACGCGGTGGCTGCCCGACGGGATGGTGTTTGCCGGTGCGACGGAGGCTGGTGCCGACACGGCAGGCGCTGCGCCGGAGACCGAGGAGGGAGATCTGTCCGCCGAAGATTCTCTGAGCGACGCTGAGAGCAATGAACCGTCGTCCTTGCCCGCCTTCCTGAGCGAGGATGCGGCCTGACGCGGCGAAAACCGATCCGATCATGACCTAAGCCTTGGGCCGTCCTCGCGCAGAGGGCGGCCCTTTCCCGCTGACGGGTTTCACGCAGCCGGTGTCTGATCGGCTGGCCCGTCCCGGAGAATTCTCATGACCACCACACTCGATATCGATCCCGTCAAGGAAACCGAATTGATCGCCGGGCAAAATGATGCCTTTCGTCGCTCCATTCTCAGGACCACCCCCGTCGCCGATGCGCCGCAGGGCCAGTTTGTCATGACCCGTGGTGTTGCAGCACTAGGGCCGGACGCCCAGCTCGCTCTCACCCGCCGCGTCGCTTCGTTTGACGCGTTCAACGCTGACAGTGACCCCCATGGTTGGCACGAGATGGGGGTCATCGACTTCGACGGGACCACGACCTGGTTCAAGCTCGATTTGTACGACGTCGACTATCAATATGGCTCTCCCGAGCCATCCGATCCCGCGCAAACCCGCCGCGTCCTGACCCTGCTTCTGCCGTCAGAATACTGACGCCCCTCTTCTTCAACATCACCTCGGATCGCCCTTGCACAAAGGGCGGTCCTTTCGCGCTGGCGGGTTTCCATGGGGCGCGATGGTCGCGTTCCGCCCGCCGCAGGAGACCAGAGATGGCCAAGACACTCGACTATCAGATCACCCTCTATCCCGCGCACCGCGACGGCGCCTTCGTCGTCACACAGTTCCAGATGATGGCGAATTACCCGGAAAAGCGCATCCAGGCCGCGGGCATGGACGACCTGATCGACCAAGTGACGCAGTTCGCGATGGAGCATGGCGAGAGCTGCAGTGCCTCAGTGCGCTGCCTCGCCCCGCGCAAACCGCCGGGGTTCAAGCGCGCGACTGAGAATCTGTATTTCAACCTGGTTGACCGGACGGGTGACGAACGCGGCGACGCCGCGGCTTGAAGCCCCCCGCAGGAAACCTCCTGGGCGATCTGATGCAAAGGTCGCCCTCCCCTTCCCTCAATTCCAAAGGATCGAAGACATGACACAAGTGAATGATTTTTACGCGCAGATGCTGGAAGCCCAGCAACGCGCCGCCGAACAGAGGGTTGTGACCCGCGTGGCCCTTCTCTCCGAACTGCGTGCCGTCGGCGTGACGAAGATCGAGGTGCAATACGAAGGCTACGGCGATTCCGGCAATATCGAAGATGTCGTCGTGACGCCAGACACGATCTCTCTCTCAGAAGAGTTGCGCCGCCGGGTCGAAGATTTCGGCTGGGACTTCGCCTATGCGCTCAGCCCCGGGTTCGAGAACAACGAAGGTGGCTATGGCGAACTGACCTGGGTGCTCGCGACTGACAACATCGATGTCAGTCATTCGAACCGCTACATCGCGACCAATACCACCGAACATGAGGGGCTTTGATATGGCACATCCCCTCCACCACGCCGAAAGCTCGGCCCGAAAGTTCGGAGGTGTTCCAGATGATTACCAATATGTGCACGATTGGTTCGACTCATCTAAGGAACACCTCGCACTTTTCACCCACCGAGCACATCGGCACCACACGCTCGGGATCTTCGAAGCTGAGCGTTTGTTTGGGCGAAGCCTGACCAACAGCGCGGGCCGGGTCGTGCCGATCCGCTGGATCGGCGAACAACATGTGCGCGAAGACTGCCAAGGGCGCATCCCGTCGCTGGCCGACTGGCTTGGACGCATCCAACCGGAACCGTGGATGGCCAACGGCCGGATCGACAACGACCCGACGCAGATCGGCAGCGATCCGCGCGCGGTCTGGAGCCACGCGGTGGCAAATCACCAGACCATTCTCGGCTTCGAGGAATGGCTGCTGAAGGTCTCGGTCGAACACGTTCAGCACCGCCAGAACCGCGCCGCCGCCTGATCCGACGGGCGGCAACCTCACCAACCAACTCATCACAACCAGATCGACTCGCCTGCGCCCAATCGGCCTGGCGAGTCGATTTCGTTCCAAGAAAGGACATCGACATGCACGACCCTGTCTATGAGGAGGCCTATCACGGCCACACCATCAAGATTTTCCATGACCCCGATCCCGAAAGCCCACGGGAGTGGTCGAACCTCGGCACGCTGATCTGCTGGCATCGGAGATACCGGCTGGGCGAAAGCCACCATTTCGCAAGCCCCGAGTCGTTTCTGCGCGATCTCGCGGGTGTCTCGGATCAGTGTGATCTCTCAATGGACCAGTTGCGCGAGCGCGCCGAGCGCAAGGCGATCCTTCTGCCGGTGTTTCTCTATGACCATTCCGGCCTCGCGAT
>NZ_JASNJD010000031.1 GCF_030164425.1 Pseudodonghicola flavimaris
CCATCGACGAGGAGGTGAAGCTGGTGACCGAGAACCAGTCCGTCTACATCCCGCTGGGCGCCGTCCACCGGATGGAAAACCCCGGCAAGGTGCCGATGGTGCTGATCGAGGTGCAGACCGGTTCCTACCTCGGCGAGGACGACATCATCCGCTACGAGGACATCTACGCCAGAAGCTGAACCGGAAGCGGGCGATTTTGTCAGCTTTGCCGCCGCGGTCGAGGCGGATCCGCGGCGGTTTCGGGTAAATATGTAAAATCATGCTTTGAGGCGGCGCCGGGATCTGTAAGTTTAGCTGTAAAATGATTTGCCGCCCCGGCCCGCGGGGGCCGGTGGCGGCCCGGACAGGATGATCCCCAGACCATGCCCCAAGCGATGCCCCAGACGACGCCTCAGATCGATCCCCGGACCGACCCCCGGACCTTCTCGGGGTCTTCCGACAGCCCCTTTCTGCGGGACGGCAGCGTCTATGCGCTGCTGGCGCGCCAGGCGGGGCGCTTCGCCGATCACGATCTCTTCGTGTTGCCCGAGGCGGTGCGCGCGCTCTGGGACGAGGGGCAGAACCGCTGGTCCTATGGCGCCGCCCTGGCCGAGATCGACGCGCTGTCGGCGCGGTTCGCCGCCGCCGGGATCGGCCGCGGCGACCGGGTGGCGCTGCTGCTGGAGAACCGGCCGGCGCATTTCCTGACCTGGCTGGCGCTGAACCGGCTGGGCGGGGTGATGGTGCCGGTCAACCCGCAGGCCAGCGCCGAGGAGATCGGCTATCTGCTGTCGCACAGCGAGGCGCGGCTGCTGATCCGGCTGCCAAAATACGCCGGCACCGCCGATCCGGTGGCCGCCGGCCTGGGGCTGCCGGCGCTGGCGCCGGGCGACCCGCTGCCGCAGATCCGCCAGGCGGCCCCCGCCGGGGGCGCCGATCTGGAGGGCGACTGCGCGCTGATCTATACTTCGGGCTCCACCGGCAAGCCCAAGGGCTGCCTGCTGTCGAACCGCTATTTCCTGAACTGGGCCACCTGGTACAGCGCCCAGGGCGGGGCCATCTCGCTGCGCCAGGGACAGGAGCGGCTGATGACGCCGCTGCCGACCTTCCATGTCAATTCCACTGGCCATTCCTTTCTCGGCATGCTGTCCTGCGGCGGCGCCCAGATCATCATCGACCGGTTCCATCCGCGCAGCTGGTGGCGGGATGCAATCGACTGCGAGGCCACCTGTTTCCATTATCTGGGGGTGATGCCGGCGATCCTGCTGGAACTGCCGGAGGCGCCGGAGGACCGCGGTCACAAGATGCGCTACGGGCTGGGCGGCGGCGTGCATCCCGATCACCACGCCCGTTTCGAGGCCCGTTTCGGGGTGCCGCTGCTGGAGGGCTGGGCGATGACCGAGACCGGCGGCGCCGGTACCTTCTGCACCCCGGAGGAGCCGCGCCATGTCGGCAGCCGTTGCATCGGCCGGCCCGACCGCCCCGGCCCGGCGCTGCAGATCCGGCTGGTCGACGAGGAGGGGCAGGAGGTGCCGCGCGGCACGCCGGGGGAGCTGTTGCTGCGGGCCGCCGGCGACAACCCGCGCGAGGGGTTCTTCTCGGGTTATCTCAAGGATCCGGAGGCGACCGAGGCGGCCTGGGCCGGCGGCTGGCTGCACACCGGCGACGTGATGCGCCAGGGCGCGGACGGATCGCTGTTCTTCGTCGAGCGGCGCAAGAACATCATCCGCCGCTCGGGCGAGAATATCGCCGCCGCCGAGGTGGAGCTGGCGATCCAGACGGTGCCCGGCGTCTCGGCCGTGGCGGTGCTGCCGACCCCCGATCCGCTGCGCGACGAGGAGGTGCTGGCGGTGGTGGTGCCGACCGCGGAGGCCGGGGAGGACGCGGCGCTGGCGCAGGCGATCCTTGAGACCTGCGCGGCGCGGCTGACCTATTTCAAGGTGCCGGGCTATATCGTCTTTCAGGACAGCCTGCCGACCACCTCGACCCAGAAGGTGCGCAAACCGGCGCTGCGGCAGCTGGCGGCCGATCCGCTGGCGGCGCCGCGCTGCATCGACCTGCGCGAACAGAAACAGGCGTTGCGCTGAAACGATCCGCCCGGGACCATGACGGTCCTGGGCGGCTCTGGCTCCGGTGGGGCGACGTTACTCCGCCGTCTGGCGGCGGCGCCGGCCGAAGAGCCGCAGCACGAAGACGAAGGCCGGCGGCACGAAGAAGATCGAGAAGACCGTCGCCGCGATCATGCCGCCGATCACCCCGGTGCCGACCGCGTTCTGGCTGGCCGAGCTCGCCCCGCTGGCGATCGCCAGCGGCACCACGCCCAGGGTGAAGGCGAGCGAGGTCATCAGGATCGGGCGGAAGCGCAGCCTGGCCGCCTCCACCGCCGCCTCGAGCAGGCCCTTGCCCTCGGCCCGCAGGTCCTTGGCGAATTCCACGATCAGGATGGCGTTCTTGGCCGAGAGCCCGATGATGGTGATCAGCCCCACCTTGAAGTAGATGTCGTTGGGCATGCCGGCGATCCAGACCGCGGCGACGCTGCCGGCGACGCCGAGCGGCACCGCCAGCATCACCGACAGCGGGATCGACCAGCTTTCATAGAGCCCCGCCAGCAGCAGGAAGACGAAGAGGATGCTGAGCGCGTAGAGCATGTTCTCCTGCGCCCCGGCATCGCGTTCCTCCAGCGACTGGCCGGTCCATTCATAGCCGAAGCCCTGCGGCAGCGCCGAGGCGAGCCGCTCCATCTCGACCATCGCCTCGCCGGAGGAATAGCCCGGCGCGGCACTGCCCGAGATCCGCGAGGCGGCATAGCCGTTATAGCCCACCACCTGCGACGGGCCGACCTCCCAATGCACGGTGGCGAAGGAGGAGAAGGGCACCATGCCGCCGTCGGAGTTGCGCACCGAGAGCTGCAGCAGCTCCTCGGCCGACATCCGGGCGCTCTCGTCGGCCTGCACCACCACCTGCTGCAGACGTCCGGCATTGGGGAAGTCGTTGACGTAGTTGGAGGCCAGGTTGGTCGAGATGGTGGCGTTGATGTCGGAGAAGGTGACCCCGAAGGTATTCGCCTTTTCCCGGTCGATGGTCAGGATCACCTGGGCGGCGGGCGGCATGCCCGACACCCGCAGCCCGGTGACGATGCCGCTTTGCTGCGCCTCGGCGATCAGTTGCTGGGTCGCCGCCTGCAGCGCCTGCTGGCCGAGACCGCCGCGGTCCTGCAGCCGGAAGCTGAAGCCGCCGGTGGTGCCCAGGCCCTGGATCGGCGGTGGCGACAGCGCGAAGGCGCGCACGTCCTTCAGCCCGAAGAGCTGCATGTTGGCGCCCATGGCGATCTCCTGCGCGCTCTGCTCCCGCTCGTCCCAGTCCTTGAAGGTGACGAACATCAGCGCCGCGTTGGGACCGGTGCCGGAGAAGCTGAAACCGCGCACCGCGACGATATTCTCTACCGCCGGGTTGCTGTTCAGGATCGCTTCGGCCTGTTCGATCGCCGCCGTGGTCCGGTTGGCCGAGGCCGAGGGCGGGGTCTGCAGGTCGGTGATGATGAAGCCCTGATCCTCGTTCGGCAGGAAGGAGGTGGGCAGCCTGACGAAGCCGAAGGCCATGGCGGCGACCACGATCAGATAGAACGCCATGACGATGCCGGTGCGTTTCGAGATCCGCTGCACCGCGCCGGTATAGCCGGAGGTGGTGGCTTCGAAGCCGCGGTTGAACCAGCCGAAGGGGCCGCGCCGCTGCATGTGATGGCCCTTGGGCACCGGCTTGAGGAAGGTGGCGCAGAGCGCCGGCGTCAGGCTGAGCGCCAGGAAGGCGGAGAACAGGATCGACACCACCATGGTCAGCGAGAACTGCCGGTAGATGATGCCGGAGGCGCCGGGGAAGAAGGCCATCGGCACGAAGACCGCCGAGAGCACCAGCGAAATCCCGATGATCGCGCCGGTGATCTGCGACATCGCCTTGCGGCTGGCCTCGCGCGGGGGCAGGCCCTCGGTCACCATGATCCGCTCGACGTTCTCGACCACCACGATGGCGTCGTCGACCAGGATGCCGATCGCCAGCACCATGGCGAACATGGTCAGCACGTTGACCGAGAACCCGGTCGCCAGCATCACCGCCAATGTGCCCAGAAGCGCCACCGGCACCACGATGGTGGGGATCAGCGTATAGCGGATGTTCTGCAGGAACAGGAACATCACCAGGAACACCAGCACCATGGCCTCGACCAGGGTGTGCAGCACCTTCTCGATCGATTTCTGGACGAAGGGGGCGGTGTCATAGGGGATTTCATAGGCGATGCCGCCGGGGAAGAATTTCTCCAGCTCGGCCATCTTGTCGCGCACCGCCTCGGAGACCGCCAGCGCGTTGCCGGTGGACGACAGCTGCACGCCCATCGCCGCCGAGGGCTGGCCGTTCAGCCGCGAGCTGAACATGTAGCTCTCGTTGCCGATCTCGATCCGGGCGATATCCTTCAGCCGCACGGTGGAGCCGTCGGCATTGGCGCGCAGGACGATATTGCCGAATTCCTCGATGCTCGACAGCTGGCCCTTGACCATCACCGTGGCGGTGAGCTGCTGGTTGATCGGGTTCGGGTCGGCGCCGATCTGGCCGGCCGCCACCTGGGCGTTCTGCGCGTTGATCGCATTGGTCACATCCGAGCTGGTCAGGCTCAGCCCCAGCATCTTCTGCGGGTCGATCCAGACCCGCATGGCGCGGGCGGCGGCGAACAGCTGGACGCTGCCGACGCCTTCGATCCGCGACAGCTCGCCCACCACGTTGCGGGTCAGGTAATCGCCCAGATCGACCGCCTCGCGGGTGCCGTCGGTGGAGATCAGCGAGACCACCATGAGGAAGCCCGAGCCGGCCTGTTCGACGTTGATGCCGCGCTGCACCACCGAGGCGGGCAGTTTCGATTCCACCCGGCGCACGGCGTTCTGCACGTCGACGGTGGCCTGGCCCACATCGGTGCCGGGCTGGAAGGTCACGTTGATCGAGATCCGCCCCGAGGCATCGGAGGTGGATTCATAATAGCGCAGCCCGTCGACGCCGTTCAGCTCCTCCTCGATCGGCTGAGCGACGCCCTCGTACATCTTTTCCGGCGGGGCGCCGACATAGGTGGCCGAAACGGTGATCTGCGGCGGCGCCACCTGGGGGTACTGGCTGATCGGCAGGCTGGGCAGGGCGAGCACGCCGGCCAGCGAGATGAAGATGGCGATCACCCATGCCAGGATGGGCCGCCCGATGAAGAATTGTGCCATGTCTCAGACCTGCCTCAGTTGCCGGCCGCGACCGGTTCGGGCTGAACCGTGGCCCCGGGGTAAAGTTTCTGCGCGCCCTCGACGACGATGGTCTCGCCGTCCTCCAGGCCGCTGTCGACCATCCAGCGATCGCCCAGCGTCACGCCGAGCTGCACCAGGCGCAGATCGACGGTATTGCCCTCTTTCAGCACATAGACCTGGGCGTTGCCGCGGCCGTCGCGCAGCACCGCCTTCTGCGGGATGGCGATGGCCTTTTCCCGCACCGCCTGTTCGATGCGCACCCGGACATAGAGCCCGGGCAGCAGGTCGCCCTCGGGGTTGGGGAATTCGGCGCGCAGGGTGATCTGGCCGGTGGTCTCGTCGACCGCCGCCTCGGAGAACAGCAGCTGCCCCTTATGCGCGTAGGCGGTGCCGTCGTCGAAATAGAGCATGACCGAGGCCTGCCCCGGCGCGGTGGCGACCAGGTCGCCGGCGGCCAGCGCCCGGCGCAGCGCGAAGAGCTGCGAGGCCGATTGGGTGAAGTCGGCATAGACCGGGTCGAGCTGCTGGATCAGCGCCAGATATTGCGTGCCGGTGGCGCTGACCAGCGCGCCTTCGGTGACCAGGGCGCGGCCGATGGTGCCGGTGATCGGCGCCCGCACCTCGGTGTAATCGAGGTTCAGCCGCGCCTCGTCGAGCGAGGCCTCGGCCAGCGCCACATCGGCCTTGGCCTGCAGCACCGTGGTCTGGGCCGATTCCAGCTCCACCCCGGAGGAGACGTTGCGCGCCTTGAGCTGGCGCTGGCGTTCCAGCTCGACTTCGGCATTGGCCAGCGTCGCCTGGGCGCGGGCCAGGCTGGCCTCGGCCGCCTTCACCTGAACCTGGAACGGCGCCGGGTCGATGCGGTAGAGCACATCGCCCTTCTGTACCAGGCTGCCCTGTTCGAAGACGCGTTCGATCAGGATGCCGGAGACCCGCGGCCGCACCTCGGAAATCCGGGTGGCCGAGACCCGCCCGGGCAGCTCGTTGACGATCGGCAGCGGCTCGCCCTTCAGGGTCAGCACCGAAACGGCGGTGGGCGGCATGGCGGGCTGGGCGGCGGCGGCGGTGGCAAGCCCTGCGGCAAGCGCGAGAGCGGCGAGGAAACGGGGGATAAGCGTCATCGGGGATACTCTTTTTCGAAGGAACGGGGCCGGCGGGGGGACCGGCGGGGCAGGGCGGCCGGGTCAGGACCCGGGCGGATGCTCCGGACCGGAGGCCGGAGTGAGGGCGGGGGCCGGATCGGGAGAGACCAGCCGGCGGATATCGTCGAGGATCTGTTCCCGCAGCGGCGCGTCGAAGCGGTGAAATCCCAGGTATTCCAGCGACATGACCCCCTGCAGTGCCAGCCAGGCCAGCAGCGCCTGTCGCGGGGTGTCGGTCTCGTCGCGGATGCGGTCGATCTCGGCGTCGAAGAACTGCCGCATCTGGGCGCGGCAGCTGTCGTCCGACCCCATGCTGGCGGTCAGCTGCACCGCGCCGTAGATCTCTTCTTCCGAGGGCGGGATCCGGGCTTCCTCCAGCAGCGCGCAGAGCCAGGAATGGCCGCAGCTGGCGCCCTGGGCGGCCTGTTCGGCCCGCCGCTCGGTCTTCATCTCGATCTGCTGCGACACATAGGCGGCCAGCAGCTGTTTCTTGGTCTTGAAATCGTAAAGCACGCTGGCCTTGCTGATGCCGGCCTTGCGGGCCACCGCCTCGACGGTCAGCGCAGCCGGGCCGGCCTCCTGAATCACCGCCTCGACGGCGGCCAGGATATCGTCGCGTTCAATGCGTTTGCGCCGTCCCATGGGGTCGCGGATCCGATCTAGAAAATTTATAACCGAATGGTTGGTTATCTTTCGTTGCGCGGGATTGTCAACGGTTCGGGCGCACAGGCGGCTGTGCCGGAATGCGCAACCGGTCAGTTTGATCGCGGCCGGCCCGCGGCTGCCGCAAAACGGGGCAGGGCAGGGCGGGGCCGGATAGGGCGGCAGTCAGCCCGCGCGGGGTTCGTCTTCCGGCGCCCAGAGCACCTCTTCGGTGTCCAGCCAGTGCCGCAGCCGCTGTTCCAGCACCGCGCTGCGGCGGGCATGGGTCAGTTCGCGGGCGGCATAGTCCCGGGCGGCGCGGCCCATGCGGTCGGCGCGATCGGGGTCGTCCATCAGGCTCTGCATCGCGGCGCGCACCGCCGCCGGATCGGCCAGCGGCACGGTCAGCGCATGTTCGCCCGTGGTGAAGTAATCGAGCGCGGTTTCCACGTCCGAGATGATCTGCGGCCGGGCGCAATGCATCGCGGTGACGATGGTGATATGGCCGGCGCCACGATCGGCGTCGCGCACCAGGATCACATTGGCCACCGCCTGGCGGATGCAGGCGATGCAATCGCCGAGTGGCAGCTCGACATAGGCGCGGACATTCGGCGGCAGCTCAAGCTCCGGCGGCGTATGGGCGATGATGACGCCCTCGGCCTCGAGCCCTTCGAGCGCGGCGCAGAAGGTCTCGTGATCGCGGTTGTTGCGGCCGATCAGGCAGAAATAGGGGCGTGCCGGCGGCGCGAAATGACCGTCGAGCTCTGGCAGGTCGTAGGACCAGCGCACGAAGGCGAAGCGGTCGCGCGGAATGCCGTGTTCGGCGGCGAAGAGATCGGCCTCGGGCTTCGAGGCGACCACCGCCATGTCGACCCGGCCGAAGAACAGTCGGTTGAGCAGCCGGTCGAGCGGCGCGAAGCCGCTGCGCAGCCGGCGGTTGCCGGAGACGTTCAGCCCCAGCACCGCATGGCGCGCCCGCGACCGGGTCAGCCGCAGCAGCGCCGAGACCAGCGCGGCGTTGAAATATTCGTCGGTCAGGATCAGCTCGGCCCGGCTGAGGCGGCGGGCCTGTTTCAGAAACTGCGGCAGACGCTTGAGCGGATGCACCCAGGGCAGGGCGACCTCATAGACCGGATGGCCGCGGGCCTCGAGAAACCGCAGGTGATCGGGGCACTGGCGGCTGACCCCGGGGGTACCGGCCAGCACCAGCTGGATCACCGGCCGGCGCGGCGCGTCGGGCTCGGGCGTTTCAGCATGTATTGCGGGGGCCATGTCAGCGGGGGCAGGGGGCATTCAGCGGGCTATCCGATCACGGGGGTCAACCAGGGCCGGGCCCGCCGGGCGGTGCCGGACCCGGGGGCAAGTAGGCCCGATCGCGGCTTTCGGCGTCAAGCCGGAACCCGCCGGCGCCGGGGGTCAGTCCGCAGCGGTGTAATCGCTGCGTCCGATCGAGACATAATGCACGAAACCCGCGCGTTTGGCGTCGCGGGCAGAGTAGATGTTGCGCAGGTCGGCCAGCGCCGGCGTCGTCATCTTGCGGGCCAGCCGCTTCAGGTCGAGCGCGCGGAATTCGTTCCACTCGGTCAGGATCACCAGCGCATCGGCCTTCTGCGCCGCCTTATAGGCGTCATCGACCCATTGCACCCCGGGCAGCAGCGCCTCGCCCTCGCGGCGGCCCTGCGGGTCGACCACCCGCACCCGGGCGCCGGCACCGATCAGGGCGGGCACGATGGTCAGGCTTGGCGCCTCGCGCATGTCGTCGGTATTGGGCTTGAAGGTGACGCCGAGGACCGCGACGGTCTTGCCGGCCAGATGGCCGTCCATCATGTCCATGATCTTCTCGACCATGCGGCGGCGGGTCTCCTCGTTGACCTTGATCACCGTCTCGGTGATCTGCATCGGCATGCTGTAATCCTGGCCGATCCGGGCCAGCGCCTTGGTGTCCTTGGGAAAGCAGGACCCGCCATAGCCGGGGCCGGCGTGCAGGAACTTGTTGCCGATGCGGCCATCCAGCCCCATGCCCTTCGACACCTGCTTGATATCGGCGCCGACACGCTCGCAGAGCGCGGCGATCTCGTTGATGAAGGTGATCTTGGTCGCGAGAAAGGCGTTGGCGGCGTATTTGATCATCTCCGCGCTTTCCAGATCGGTGGTCACGATCGGGAAATCGCGCAGGAACAGCGGCCGGTAGATCTCGGCCATGACCTGGGCGGCGCGGTCGTTCTGGACGCCGACAACCACCCGGTCGGGGCGCATGAAATCGTCGATCGCGGCGCCTTCGCGCAGGAATTCGGGGTTCGAGGCCACATCGAATTCCGCCTTCGGATTGGCCCTGGAGATCACCTGTTTGACCTGCCGGTTGGTGCCCACCGGCACGGTGGATTTGGTCACCACCACGGCATAGCCGGTCAGCGCCTGGGCGATTTCCTCGGCTGCGGCCATCACATAGGTCAGATCGGCATGGCCGTCGCCGCGCCGGGTGGGGGTGCCCACCGCGATGAACACCGCCTCGGCGCCATCGACCGCCGCGGCCAGATCGGTGGTGAAGGACAGCCGCCCCGCGGCCACGTTCTTTTCGATCAGCGCCTCGAGCCCGGGTTCGAAGATCGGCACCTCACCGGCCTCGAGCATCGCGATCTTGTCGGGGTTCTTGTCGACACAGACGACATCATGCCCGAAATCGGAAAAACACACCCCCGAGACCAGCCCGACATAGCCCGTCCCGATCATCGCAATCTTCATCTGCCTGCCCTCGCCTGGGGTTTTTCCCAGCCATGGGCGATCGCTCCGGGCGTGTCAACCGCGGCGACCGGACGCGCCGGCCCGGGGTGGACAGAGGGGGGGCAGAGGGCGCGGGTACGGGGCGGGAGCCACATGCGGGGGATGGCGGCGGGACGGCAAAAGGGGCGCGCCGCAGCCCGCGGCACGCCCCCGATCGACGTTCTGTCCTGGATCCCGGCCGGTCAGCCGATCATCGCATTGTCGGCCCGCTTGATCGCCACGATGGAGGAGCGGGGCAGCTTGCCCTCGCCATCGGGGAAGGGCGCGTCGGGGTGCTGGATGCCGACGAACATGGTGCGCAGATCCGCCGACCAGCACAGCCCGGTGATCTCCGAACCGTTGGGCCCGGTCAGGAAGCGGTGAATCTCGCCCGAGACCGGATCGCCCGCCAGCATCTGGTTGTTGCCCATGCCGGCGAAATCGCCGTCGTTGCCATCGTTGCCGTCGGTCTGGATCCAGACCAGGCCGCTGCTGTCGATCGCCATGCCGTCGGGCGAGTTGAACAGGTTGCCCGGATTGATATTGGCCGAGCCGGCATAGGGGGTGCCGGCATGCACCCCGGGGTTGCCGGCCATCACATAGAGATCCCAGGTGAAGGCTTCGGCGGCGTGATCGTCGCCGGCGGGGCGCCAGCGCACGATCTGGCCGTAGCGGTTGGCCTCGCGCGGGTTGGGGCCGTTCGGGGCGGTGTCATCGCCGCCGGCGTTCGGCTTCAGGCCACGGTTCTTGTTGTTGGTCAGGCAGCAATAGGCCTCGGCCGCGACCGGGCTGGTGGCGACCCATTCGGGCCGGTCCATGGTGGTGGCGCCGACGGCAGAGGCCGCCATGCGGGTGAAGATGGCGATATGGGCGGCGTCCATGCCGGTGGTCTCCGGCGTCAGCGCCAGCCATTGCCCCGACAGATCGTCGTTGAACTTCGCCGCATAGAGCGTGCCCTCTTCCAGCAGGGTCGAGGTATCGCCGCCGGGCACGTAGATGTCGCGCGACACCCATTTGTAGAGATATTCGCCGCGCTCGTCGTCGCCCATATAGACCACCACGCGGCCATCGGGGGCGAGCGCCACCTCGGCGTTCTCATGCTTGATGCGGCCGAGCGCGGTATGTTTCACCGGGGTGCTGTCGGGGGCCGCGGGGTCGATCTCGACCACATAGCCGACGCGATGCGGCTCGTTGGGGTTCTTGTCGGTGTCGAAGCGGGCGTCCCACTTGTGGTAGTCATAGCCCCAGCCCTTCGGGCCGATGCCATAGCGGGCATAGCCCTCGACCAGCGCGTTGGGCTTCTGGTCCTGGATCTCCTCGGTCGAGCCGAAGTAGCCGTTGAAGTTCTCTTCGCAGGTCAGATAGGTGCCCCAGGGGGTCTTGCCGGCGCCGCAGTTGTTCATGGTGCCGAGCGACCGGGTGCCGGTCGGGTCGGCGGCGGTCTTCAGCAGGTCGTGGCCGGCGGCGGGGCCGCGGATCTCCATCGGCGTGTTATGGGTGATGCGGCGGTTCAGCGGGCTGTCGACCACCACTTCCCAGCCCTGGTCGCCCTCGCGCACTTCCATCACGGTGACGCCCTGCAGGTTCTGCAGCTTCAGCACATCCGCGGCCGAGGCCGGCACCCCCTCCTGCTCGGCGGGCAGGTTGACCTTGCGGTTGGTGTATTCGTGGTTGACCGCGATCACCTGGCGCGACCCCACGGTGAAGAATTCCATGCCGTCGGTGTTTTCGCCGAAGATGCGGTCGGACATGGCGGTGCTGCCGCCCGGGGTGGTGTCGAAATCGCCGGCGGCGTCGGAGAACAGCGGGTCGCCCCAGCGCACCAGCACCTGCCAGTCATAACCCTCGGGCACATGCACGGTGCCGTCGGTGGCGATCGGGATCGGGGTGAAGGCGAAGCGCGAGGCCTGCTGCGCCGCGGCCGAGGTCGAGCCCAGCAGACCGCCGGTCAGGCCGCTGCCCATGGCGGCGGCGCCGGAGCCGAAGGCCAGGACCCGGCCCAGGAAGCCGCGCCGCGACAGGGCGCGCTCGACCACGCGGTCGAAGTCCTGCTCTTCGGGGCGGGGGAAGTTCAGCTCGTCCCAATCGTCGGCGGAAAGCCGGGTCGGATCTTGGTGGGTCATCTCGTGGTCCCTCTGACATGGTGGGCTGGGGATATCCGGGGGCCTGGCGGGCGTGAGCGTGGCGAGGGCCGGAAGGTTGCGCCCCGCCTACCCGGGCAAGGTATCACTTTGATGACAGGAAATCGCCCGCGCCGGGGACACGAAAGGGCCCGCGCCGGGGGGCGCGGACCCTGCGGGCCGGTGACGTTCCGGTGACGTTCCGGTGCCGGCCGGGATTACTGCGCCTCGCTCAGCACCCGCTTGACCCGGGCCTGGGCGCGGGCGGATTCGCGCGGCAGCCCGAGGCTCTGATAGACATCGGCCAGCTTGTCGTTGTTGGGCACCGAGCAGGGCTCGTAGCCGCGGCGCATCTCCAGCATCTGCTGGGCGGTGGTATAGCGGCCGGTGCGGATCACGCTGTCCAGCAGCACCTGTTCGAAGAGATCGCGCTGCGCATGGCTGCCGCCGATCTCGACGATGCGCGAAATGGCCGCACCCATCTTCTTCACCACCGTCTCGTGATCGCCGCGCGCATGGGCCACCAGCGCCTCGCAGGCGGGTTCGGCGACATTGATCCAGGCGTCCTGCACATAGGCCGGGGCGCTGGCGACGAAGGCCTTCAGGTTCTCCATCATCGCCTCGGTCTCCGGCGCGCCGGCGCGGGCCAGCCCGTAGACATATTGCATGGTCAGGAAGGGCTGCACGAAATCCTCGGTGCGCCCCTTCATATGTTCGGCCACGTCGATCCAGCGGTCGCCGACATCGACGCCCACCAGCTCCAGCCGCAGCAGCAGCGACACCGCGTTGATCTGGTCCTGGGAATAGCTCTTGTCGGCGCCCCAGATATGCGCGTCATAGGCCCTGAGCGCATCCTCGTAGCGGCCCTTGGAGATATAGTTCAGCGCCAGATGCCACCAGTTGTGGGTCAGCATGAAGCTGTTCAGATCGGTCCAGGTGCCGGAGACGTCCTCGAGAAAGGTCAGCCCCTCGTCGATGCGGCCCTGGGTGATCAGCACATGGGCCAGCGCGTGATGCGCCCAGGGTTCCTTGCGCTTGAGCTCGATGGCGCGCCGCGCCGAGGTCTCGGCATCGCCCAGCAGGTGGCATTGCTCATAGGCGAAGGCCATCAGCCCGTGCATGTGGCACAGATCGCTGTTGGCCTCCTCGACCTTCTCGGCGACCCGCAGCATGCCCGGCGAATTGCCCAGGTTGAATTCGTGATACTGGGTCAGCTTCACCATCGGCAGGTCATGGGCGAATTCATCGGCGATCTCGTTGCCGATGCGGATCGCGGCGGGCATATCGCCGGCGTACCAGGCCTGCGCCGCAGCCAGGTTCATCCGTTCGCGCCGGTTGGCGCCGGCAGCGGCGGCGGCCTCGGCGCGCTCCAGATAGGGGCGGGCCATGGCGCCGGCCCCGGGGCTTTCCAGGAACAGGAAGGCCAGCCCCGCATAGGTATTGGCCAGCACCGAGCCGGGATCGGCATCGGCGGCGGCGATCACGTTGCCGGCCTTGGTCTCATAGGCCAGCAGCCCCTCGCTGAAATCGTTGATCCCCTGCAGGGTGGCGCTGTCGGTGGTGGTCAGGTCGTTGCCGAGCCAGTCTTTTGCCATCTTCATACCCTTTCTGAACGGAGCGGCGGCCCCGTTACGGTTACTCGCGTGTTCCTGCCGGGGTGGCGGCCCCGGAAAACACCGGGCGGGGAGCACCCGCCCGGATCGTTGGGCCTCTGCCGGGCCGGTTACCCGGCCGGGCGCAGCGCCGAGCCGGTCAGGATCGACCGCGCGCCACGTTCGGCGATGGTCACCACGGTGGTGTTCAGGTTGCCCGAGACCATTTCCGGGATGGCCGAGGCGTCGGCGACATAAAGCCCCTCGATGCCGTTGAATTTCAAGGTGGCACTGTCGACCACCGCGCCGGCGTCCGTGCCCATGCGGCAGGTCGAGGAAGGGTGATAGAGCGTCATGCAGTGGCGGCGGATATACTCGCCGATCTCCGCGTCGGTCTGACAGTCGGAGGAGGGCTGCATCTCGCCATCCAGCAGATCCTTCAGGGGCCCGCTTTGCGCCACCCGACGCTGGATCTTGATGCCCTCGACCAGCACCCCCAGATCCGATCCCGAGGGATCGGAGGAGAAATATTTAGGGTCTATATCGGGATATTGGATCGGATCGGCCGAGCGCAGGGTGATCTCGCCCCGGCCCTTGGGCCGTTGCAGCGTGGTGTGCATGGTCATGCCCGATTTCAGCCCCAGGAAGCGGGCGTAATCGCGGTGCGGGGTGACCGCGCCGTAAAGCTGCAGGTCGGGTTCGGCCACATCGGGGCCGGAGCGCACATGGGCGCCGGCGGCGACGAAGGGCGAGGTCCGCGGCCCGGTCTTCGAGGTTTCCCATTCGGCGAAGCTCTCGGCCAGGAAATCGGCGTCCCAGGTGCCGATGCCGGCTGGCTCCTTGGTGTAATAGCTGTAGGCGACGTTGATATGGTCCTGCAGATTCTTGCCCAGTTCCGGCACGTCGAGCAGCGGCTCGACCCCGGCAGCCTTCAGCTCATCCGCCGGCCCGAGACCGGAGAGCAGCAGGATCTGCGCCGTGCCGATGGCGCCGGCGGCCATCACCACCTCGCTGTCGGCAAAGACCTGTTTCAGATGGCCGTTCTCCAGGTATTCGACGCCCTTGGCACAGCCGTCCTCGACGATGACCTTGGTGATCAGCACGCCGGTCTGCAGCGTCAGGTTGGGCCGGGTCAGCACCGGATCGAGATAGGCCCGGCTGGTGCCCGACCGCGCGCCCTCCTTGATCATCAGCTGGAAGAAGCCGAAGCCTTCCTGGCTTTCGCCGTTGAAATCGGCGTTGGCGGGATAACCGGCGGCCACACCGGCCTCGACCCAGGCGTGTTCATAGGGGTGGGAATAATCGATGGTCTCCACATGCAGCGGCCCGGTGGTGCCGTGCAGGGGGGAATTGCGGTGATTGGCGTTGTTCTCGAAGGCCATCATGTCGGGCAGGACGCTGTCCCAGCCCCAGCCCTCGCAGCCCAGATCGACCCAGTTGTTGAAGTCATAGGGCAGGCCGCGGATATAGATCATCGCGTTCATCGCCCCCGATCCGCCGACCATCTTGCCGCGCGGCCAGAAGATGCGGCGGCCGGCGCAGCCCTCCTGCGCCACGGTGTGATAGCCCCAGTCGGCCGAGGTGTTGAACAGCGTCACCCAGTCGGAGGGCACCTTGGCGTTGATCGGCTGATCGCCGCCGGCCTCCAGCAGCAGCACCTTGCGGGCCGGATCGGCGGACAGCCGGTTGGCCAGGACGCAGCCGGCAGAGCCGGCGCCGACGATGATGGTGTCGTAAGAAGCGGTCATAAGGGGTCAGTCTCCCTGTTGTGGCGCGGCCCGGCGCGCCCGGATCGTTGTGAGAAAATCGCTGAGCCGGCCGACGATGCCGCGCGGCAGGAGCACCACGAAGACGGCGATCAGCAGGCCGAGGCCCAGGGTGCGAAACTGGCCTGCGTCGCGCATCAGCTCATCCGCCACCATCAGCACGATGGTGCCCAAGACCGGCCCCCAGAAGGTGCCGGTGCCGCCCACCACGGCGATCGCCATGATGAAGAGCAGCGTCGACATCGAAAACACGCTGGGGCCGATGGCCTGGAAATGCGCCGCATAGAGCCCGCCGGTCAGCCCGGTGAAGAAGGCCGAGATGCCGAAGACCAGCAGCTGGGTGTGGAACCGGTTGATGCCGCGGGCGATGGCATAGCTCTGGTTGTCGCGCAGCGCCTTGAAGGCCAGCCCCATCGGGCTGTGGATGATCACCCAGGAGGAGATCAGCGTCAGCAGGAAGCCGGCCAGCACGATGCCGTAATTGCCGCGCACCCAGTCGCCGCGCAGCAGCTGGCGCATGCCGAAATCGCCGAAGCGGGAAAAGCCGCTGGCGCCGCCGGTGAACTGCCGGCAGGTGGTGCCGATCATCTGGAAACAGGCGGTATCGGTGACGATCAGCAGATAGACCACCGAGGAGATGGCGAAGGTCAGCAGCGCCACATAGACGCCCTGCAGCCTGAGGCAGGCCAGCCCGACCAGCATCGAGAACAGCGTCGCCAGCACCGCGCCGCAGAAGATGGCGAGCCAGATGTTGAAGCCCAGATAGGTGGCCAGCATCGCGGTGCCATAGCCGCCGACGGCGAAGACCGCCATCTGCGCCAGGCTGAAGATGCCGGCATAGCCGAACAGCAGGTTCCACTGTACCGCGATCCCGGCCCAGAACAGGCCGACGATCAGCTGGCCGATCAGATATTTGCTCTCGATCACGAAGGGCGCGGCAATGGCGCAGACCAGGAACACCACGCCGATGGCCAGATCGCCGCGCAGGGCGGAACGGCCGGCGGAAACGGGCAGCCTGGAGGATGTATCGCTCATGATGGGGTCCTCACATCCGGCGGATTTGCGCGCGCCCGAACAGCCCGTTCGGACGCCAGATCAGAATGGCGATCACCAGCATCAGCAGCACCGGAAAGCCCCAGCGCGCGCCCAGGGCGAATTGCACCGCCGCCTCGATCAGCGCCAGGCCGAAGGCGGCGATCACCGCGCCGGGCAGATTGCCCAGCCCCGCGACCACGCACATGATGAAGGCCTTCAGCATCGGGTCGGCCCCGAGCGTCGGGCTGAGCTGGGTGATCGAGCTGAGCAGCACGCCGCAGATCCCGGCCAGCGCGCCGGCCAGCCCCAGCACCTGCAGATAGGTCCGCTCCACCGGCACTCCCATGAGCAGCGCCGCATCGCGGTTCTGCGCGGTGGCGCGGATCGCCCGGCCCATCTTGGTCTTGGCGATCAGATAGCCCATCACCGCCATCACCACGAAGGCGACGATGACGATCACCGCATTCAGCCAGGGCATCACCCCGGCGCCCAGCTGCACCGATCCCGGCACCGCGAAGGGCTGTGGCAGCGGCCGGCCGCCATAGACCAGCAGCAGCGCGTTCTCCAGCCCGATGGCGATGCCGACGGTGGCGATCATCACCGAGGTCTCGAACCCCGGCCCGCCGGCCTTCAGCAGCGGCCGCACCACGCCGAGATAAAGCAGCCCGCCGAACACCGCCCCGGCGGCGGCGGCACCGATGAAGCCGGCCCAGACCGGCAGGCCCAGGCTCACCGCCACGGTGAAGACCATATAGCCCCCCAGCGCCAGCATCGAGCCATGCGCCATGTTGAGCATGCCCATCGAGCCCCAGACCAGCGACAGCCCAAGCGTCGCCAGCGCATAGAGCGCCCCGTTGGTCAGGCCCGTGACCAGAATGGCAATGGTGACATCCATGTCCTCAGCCTCCCAGATAGGTTGACAGCAGTTCCTCGCGTTCGAGGAGGTCTTGCGGCGCGCCGGACCAGACGATGCGGCCGTCGTCGAGCAGATGCATCACATCGCTCAGGTGGGCGACGCGGGCCGGGTTTTCCTCGACCAGCAGGATGGTGCGCCCCTCGGCGCGCAGCTGGCCGATCACCTCGTAGATCTGTTCGATCACCAGCGGCGCCAGCCCCAGCGAGGGTTCGTCGATCATCATCACGTCGCCGCCGGCCATCAGGCCGCGGCCGATGCCGACCATCCGCCGCTCGCCGCCCGACAGCGACGAGGCGATCTGCCCGTGCCGTTCCTTCAGCCGCGGCAGCAGGCCATAGACGAAGTCGAGCCGCTTCTCCACCGTCTCGGCGACCGGGGTGGTATAGGCGCCCATCAGCAGGTTCTCGTAGACGGTCATCTCCGGGAACAGCAGGTCGCCCTGCGGCACATGGGCGATGCCGGCGGCGGCGACCTGATGCGGCCGCAGCTTCTGGATCTCGCGGCCCTCGGCCAGGATGCGGCCCTGACGCAGCCGGGTCAGGCCCGAAATCGTCCGGAGCAGGGTCGATTTTCCATGGCCGTTGGGGCCCACCACGGTGACGATCTGCCCCTTGGGCACCGTCAGCGAGATGCCGTGCAGCACATCGGGGCCGTCATAGCCGGCGCTCAGCCCGTCGACGGCCAGCGCGGGGGTCTTGTGCTCAGCCATGGGCAGCCTCTCCGAAGTGGGTTTTCAGCCGGTCGGCCACGCCCTTGCCCAGGTAGGTCTCGACCACGGTCTCGTTCTCGGCCACCGCCTCGGGCGGGCCTTCGAAGATCAGCTGGCCGTGATGCATGATCAGCACCCGGCTCGACAGCGTCAGCAGGAAGCGCATCACATGTTCGATCAGCACGATGGTGATGCCGCGGCCGCACATCTGGCGCACCAGGTCCTGGATATGGTCGATCTCGTCGCTGTTGAGCCCGCCGACCGGCTCGTCGAGAAACACCATGCGGGGCCGGGTCGCCATGGCGCCGGCAATCATCAGAAGCTTGCGGTCGAGCACCGGCAGATCGCGCGCCAGCATCCGCCGCTTGTCGCCGAGGCCGACGAACTCGAGCGCCTCCTCGGTGGCCTGGCGGGTGGCGCGGCCGAGCCGGAAGCCCGGAAACCGCCGCCCGTGGCGGCCGAACTGGGCGGCGACCTGGATATTCTCCTCGACGCTCATGTGGTCGAAGGCGGCATTGAGCTGGAAGGTGCGGGCGATGCCGAGATGGCAGATCTGGTCCGCCCCCATCCCGGTCACGTCATGGCCGTCGAAGATGATCCGCCCGCCGCTGGGGGCGGTGATGCCGGTGACCACGTCGAAGAACGTGGTCTTGCCGGCACCGTTGGGGCCGCCGATGCCCAGCACTTCGCCGGGCATCACGGACATCGACACATCGTCCACGGCCCGGAGCGAGCCGTAGTGACGCGAGACATCCTCGCAGCTGAGGATCGGAGCCGAAGCTTCCGTCATCACGACATCCAGGGCGGCAGTTTGAAGCTGCCCTTGGCATAGGCCGGCGGCGAGATCAGCACCGGGTCGGTGGTCAGATCCTGATGTTGCAGGAACTGATGCGGCATCCCCAGCGAGGCATCCGAGGTCTGCGCCGGGTAGCACGTCGCCGATTGCCCGTCGGGGTCGAAATTGCAGATGCCGTTGACGCCGCGATAGACCAGCATGTTCATGGTCGCGGCGACCTTCTGCATCTGCTCCTTCTCGTAGGGCGCGCCGGGGCCGCCGGCGATGGCCGCCGACAGCGCCCATTTCCACAGCCCGTCATAGGTCTGCGATCCGGTCAGATAGGCCGCGTTAGGGCCGAATTTGTCGCGATAGGTGGCGCGGAAGGCCTCGGAATAATCATCCGGCAGACAGCCCACCACGGTGGAATAGAGCACGCCCTCGACCGCGTCGCCGCCGATGTCCTTGAAGGCGGGCAGCGACGGCCCGTACTGCATGTAGATCAGCGAATTGGTCGGCTGCGGGATGAACTGGGTCATGAAGGCGGCCAGATCCTGCGGCAGGAAATGGGTGACCGCGATCACCGCCGGCGGCTCCTGGCGCAGCTTGGCCAGCGTCGGGCCCCACTGGTTGTTGGGGAAGCCCACGGTTTCATAGAGCGTCACGTCCCAGCCGTAATCCTTGGCCTGGTCGCGCACCGCGTTGGCGATGACGATGGAATATTCCGCCGAGGAGGTGACCAGCGCGATGGTCTTGTTCTCCGGCGCCCACTGGCCGCTGTCGATCAGGCCGTTGAGATAGGTCAGCAGACCCGGGCCATAGTAATATTCGGGCGGATCGCCCTGGAACGAGCCGTAGTAGCGCGCCGGGTCGCTCTTGAACTTGGTGTTATGCGAGATCAGCGTGTTGTAGTGGATGAAGATGATGTCGTTGTCGGCGGCGACATCCATCTCGATCATGCCGGTGCCGAAGTTGTAGCCGTTCACGATCACCGGGGTTTCGTATTTGTCGATCAGCCGCTGCATCGCCTGGCTGACGATCTCGGCGTTCATCGCCGAGCTGTCCTCGACATGCAGCTCCAGCGGGCGGCCGAGCACGCCGCCCATGGCGTTGATTTCTTCGATGGCCATCGTCAGGCCGTTCTGGAATTCGACCCCGTCAGCGGCGGCGGCGCCGGTCATCGGCAGCACGGCGCCCACGGCGATCGGGGAGGTGTCGGCCGCATGGGCGGCATTGACGCTCGACAGCAGCGAGGCCCCCGAGCCGAGGGCAGCCGTGCCCATGAGCATGGAACGTCGGTTCAGCAATGTCATCTCCTTGTTGGTGGTGTCGGCCAGGCGTTTCCGGCCGCTGTTTTGCTTTGTTATGGTCTTGGTCGTTCGGTGGGGCGGGACCCGTAGGGAGCGCGTCCCGCCCCGGGGAAGGCCCATCCGCGCGGTGATGCGGATGGGGTCGTGAAGTCAGAGGAAATAGTCGGGGTGACGGGCGGCCCACCATTTGGCCAGGGCCAGCACCTGCGAATCCGCGCCGCGTCCGGCGATGATCTGCAGCGAATGCGGCAGGCCGCCCGTGCTCAGCCCGGCGGGCACCGACATCGCCGGCTGTTGGCTGAGGTTGATCGGATAGGAGAAGCCGGCCCATTCGATCCAGCGCGAGAGGCCGCTGTCCTCAGGCAGCTCCTCGCCGGCGGTGAAGGGCAGGATGGCCGCCCCCGGCGCGACGAGATAGTCGAAATCCTCGGCCAGCGCCCGGTCCATTTCCGAGCCATAGGCGGCGCGCAGGTTCACATTGGCGATGTAATCGGACACCCGCCAGTCACGCGCCTGTTCGGCCATCTGGTAAAGCCCGGGATCGATCTGGCCGGCGTCGAACTCGCCCAGCATGTCGAGCCGGCGGCGGGCACCGGAAATCCAGTGCCAGTTGAAGATGTCGAGGATCTGATCGGCCATCGGCAGCTCGAATTCGATCAGCTCGGCGCCGGCCTCGGCCAGATCCGCCAGCGATTTGTCGAATTGCGCCGCGACCTCCGGGTCGACGTACCCCGAGGGCGGGGTGCGCCAGACGCCGATCTTCTTGCCCTTGGGGGTGACCTCCTGCGCGGAGAGCGCGGGGAACTCCGCCGCGCCCTGGAACCAGTCGGCCAGATCGCGCCCGGACATCACCGCCAGCATCGCCTCGGCGTCCTCGGGGCGGCGGCACATCGGGCCGATATGGGCGACGGTGCCGAAGGGGCTGGCCGGATAGGCCGGCACCCGGCCGAAGGTCGGCTTGATGCCGGAGATGCCGGTGAAGGCGGAGGGAATGCGGATCGAGCCACCCCCGTCCGAGCCGAGATGAAAGACGCCGGCGCCCATGGCCGCCGCGACCGCGGCCCCGCCCGAGGAGCCGCCCGGGGTGACATCGGTGTTCCAGGGGTTGCGGGTGATGCCGGAATAGAGACAGTCGGTGATCGCCTTCCAGCCGAATTCCGGCGTCGTCGTCATGCCGAGGAACACCAGGCCCGCAGCGCGCATCCGCGCCACGCTGGGGGCATCCGCGGCACAGGGGGTGGGATCGGTCAGGGTCGAGCCGTAGCGCACCGACCAGCCCTTGATCGAGACGATATCCTTGATCGTCGCCGGCACTCCGTCGACTGGCGACAGCGGCGTGCCCGCCTGCCAGCGCGCCTCGGCGGCGCGGGCCATCTCCAGCGCGCCGTCATGGTCGATCAGGGTGAAGGCGTTGCAGCTTTCCTGCGCCGCCTCGGCCCGCTCCAGCGCCTTCGCGGTCACCTCGACCGGCGACAGGCTGCCCGCGGCATAGGCTTTCGTCAGCTCGGCGCTTGTCAGCAGGCAACAGTCATCCGCGCCCGAAATCGGGGTTTTCTTCACATCCAGCACAATGATTTCCGGTTTTGTCTTATCTGTAAAAAAAAGCTGCGCCGGGCCTGAAACTTTGTAAAATGCAAAATATACAGAAAACCTGAACATTCTATGGAGAGGTTGGTGAGCGCCTCCTTACGACAAATCCAATATGTACTGGCGGTTTACGAGACCGGCAGCATCGCAAAAGCGTCACGCGACATGCATATTTCACAGTCCTCCATTCTGGCGGCCATCGATAACGCTGAACAAGATTTAGGCGCCCGCATCTTCGACCGGCGGAAGGGGCGGGGGGTGGTGCTGACGGCGATGGGGGAACGCTATCTGGCGGCGGCGCGGCGGCTGCTGTCGGCCGAACGCGAATTCCGCCACAGCCTGCTGATCTCCGGCACCCCGCACGGGCCGCTGCGGATCGGCTGTTTCGAACCCTTCGGCCCGATCATGATGATCGACGTTCTGCGCAAGCTGCGCGAGCGGATCGGGTATTTCGAAATCACCCTGCTGGAGACCGATCAGGTCTCGCTCAAGCGGGCGCTCGACCGGGGCGAGATCGACGTGGCGGTGATCTACGATCTGGGCCCCGATTTCGACTGCACGATCGAATATATCGGCCGGGCGCCGCCGCATGCGATGGTGCATGTCGACAGCCCGCTGGCCCGCCATGACGAGATCTCGCTGGAACAGCTCTGCCGCGAGCCGATCTCGCTGCTGACCCTGCCGCTGACCACCACCTATCTGATGACGCTGTTCGACTATACATCGCAGAAACCGACGATCGGCTTTCGCAGCAGCCATTACGAAACGGTGATCCGGGCGGTCTCCTCGGGCTTCGGCGGCACCATCCTGAACGCCTGGCCGGCCAACCCGCTGCCGACGGAGGCCAATACCAAGCGGCTGCGGCTGCTGGAGGATCTGCCGGCCCCCAATATCGTCACCGCCGATCACTACGGCGATCAGAAACCGCCCAACCTGATCGAGTTCATCGCCGAGCTGAAGGAGCATGTGGCGCTGGGATACCGGCATCTGACCCCGTCCTGAGCGCCCCTTTTGTCGTCGTGCTTCCGCCCGCGCGGGCGGGCGGGGCAGGGGGCTCAGCTGAACAGGAAGTGATCGGCCTCCAGATCCCCGGGGTCGATTCCCTCCAGCACGATGGTGCCCTCGCCGGTGTCGATCAGCGTGTCCTCCCCCGCCGCGACGATCTTCAGCGCCGCATAGCTGAGCCCCGGGATGTCCAGCCGGATCTGATCCTGATCCGGGTCGAAATCGGTGATGCTGTCGTCGCCGTGATCCGCCTCGAAAACGAAACGGTCGCGCCGGGCGCCGCCGGTCAGCCTGTCGTCGCCGGCGCCGCCCAGCAACACATCCCGCCCGGCGCCGCCGGAGAGATCATCGTCGCCGGCGCCGCCCGACAGCCGGTCCCGGCCGGCCTGGCCCAGCAGCCGGTCGCTCCCGGTCTCTCCCTCCATCCGGTCGGTGCCGCCACCGCCCTTGAGCAGATCGTTGCCGTCCCCCCCCAGCAGGTGATCGTCGCCCCGCTGACCCCAGAGCCGGTCGCGCCCGGCGCCGCCCCGCAGCAGATCGATCCCGGCGCCGCCCCGCATCCGGTCGTTGCCGGCACCGCCCAGCAGCCGGTCGGCGCCACCGCCGCCGCGCAGACGATCCGCCCCGCCGAGCCCTTCGAGCAGGTCGTCGCCCGCCCCGCCGGAGAGCCGGTCGGCAGCCGCGCTGCCGTGCTGCTCGGTGCCGGCCGCGTCCTCCTCCGCCTCCGGCAACGGGATCCGGTCCGGCGTGTCGAAGCCGTCGGGCCAGAGATCGGCGGCCAGCAGCGGCTTGCCATCGGCGCTCAGCACCTTGAGCTCGGTGCTGCCGTAGCGCACCCAAATCCCGGTCGCGATCGGCTCGAACCGCAGCTGGTCGGGGCTGCGCAGCATCGGAAAGGCGCTCAGGTCCAGCCGGTCGCTGCCGCGTTCGAAATCGAGGATGCGCAGCGTCCCCTCGGTCGGCGCCAGCACGAAGGTATCACCGCCGTCGCCGCCGGTGATCTCCGCCCCGGCGCTGCCGCTGACCAGCACATCGTCGCCGTCGCTGCCGGTGATCAGCACCCGCCCGTCGCGGGCGGTCTCGGTGCCGCCGCTGGCCTCGCCCTCGCTGGCGCGGGCATCGAGCACGCTGCCCAGCCGACCGAGATCGAGGGCGAATTGCGTCACCCCGCTGCCGCTGCCGGAGGTGACGAAGATCTGGATGGCGTCGCCCAGCGGGACCGCCTCGATGCTGGTGATGTTCTCCAGCCCCATCCCGGTCTCCTGTGTCAGGCTCTGCAGATGCACCAGCCGTCCGTCCGACAGCAGGGTGAACAGACTGAGCCCGTCATCGGCGCCGCCCGCCAGCACGAAGACCCGCTCCTCCGCCACCACCACCTCCAGCGCGGTGACCGCGTCGAAACGGGTGGCGCGGGTGTCGATGACATGATCCGTCGCGGTCAGGCTGCCGTCGGCGCCGAGCTGCATCACCGTGATCGAACTGGATCCGGCGGCGGCCAGCACCACCCAGGTGGCCCCCCCGGCGGTGACCGCCTGCAGCCCGCTGGGCCCGGCCACCCCCAGCCCGTCCGCCGCCCCCAGGGTGGCGCTGCGGCTGAGCGCGCCGGTGGCCGCATCGATGGTGTAACAGCTGACCCCCTGGCTGTGGCCGTCGGCGGCCAGCAGGAAGGCACCGCCGCCCGGCCCCTCGGGGACCACCTGCAGCAGCGCCTGGCTGTCCAGCACGTAATGCGAGGATGTGCCACCCAGGCTGGCGGCGCGCACGATCGATCCGCTGCTGTCGGAAATCCAGGCATCGATGCCGCCGGTCTCGGCATCGACCATATAGAGCGCGCTGCGTCCGGCCCCGAGGCCGAAGGCCGCGACCGAGGCCGGGGTTTCGCCGCCATGGCCCGGCAGATCGGTGCTGGCGGCCTCGGCCAGGCTGCCGTCGGCCTCGATGGCATAACCGATCAGGCTGCCGTCGCCGGTCCCGTGCAGCACCAGTTCGGCGGCGCCGCCGCGCTCGACGATATCGAACCGGCCCAGCCCCAGGCCGGAGACATCGAAATAGCTGCTGTCGGTCAGCCGGGCGAGACCGCCGCCGGCGTCCAGCCGGTAGACGCTGATGCCGCCGTTCTGGCCGGTGGCGGCATAAAGATAGCTGCCGCTCCCGGTCACCAGGCTGCCCAGATGGCGCAGATCGGTGTCGAGCAGCTCATCCTTTGCCGTGATCCGCCCCGTCAGTGTCAGCACCGCCGCCTCCGCCCCGGGGAAAGCTCCCCCCGCATCCCCGGCCTAGGGCGCAAGCGCGGCGGCGGGCGCGCGGAAAAAGGGCGAAACCGGGGAAGATGCTTCAACCCTGTTTCAAGCTTGTCTCGAATGCCCGGCAACAGCGCCTGTTCCGGCCGCTCGGTTACCGCGCCGGCCGCCGCCGCAGGCCGGCGTTAACCCCGCTCCGCCATCACTCGGCCCCGTTCCGTCTCCCCCTCGTCGCGAAAGGAGCCCCGGCATGTCGGACAGCACCCCGATCCTCGCTCTGCCGTTCCTGGTGCCGAACCAGGCCCAGCCCTTTGTCACCCATAACGGCGCGCTGCGGCGGCTGGACGTTCTGGTGCAGCTGAGCGTCGCCGCCTTCGGCGCCGAGACCCCGCCCGAGCTGCCGGAGGAGGGCGTGGTCTATGCGCTGGGGCCGGCGCCGGTGGGCGACTGGGCCGGGCAGGGACAGATGCTGGCGGCCCGGACCGACACCGGCTGGATGTTCATCGCGCCGGTTCCCGGCTGGCGCGGCTGGAGCCGGCAGACGGCTGAGCTGCGGATCTGGGACGGAACCGCCTGGGTGCTGCCTCGCGCCGCCCCCGACCAGCTGGACGGCATCGGCATCGGCACCGATCATGACCCGGTGAACCGGCTGGCGGTGAAGGCCGCGGCGACGCTGCTCAGCCATGCCGGCGCCGGCCACCAGCTCAAGATCAACAAGGCCGCGGCCGGCGATACCGCCAGCCTGCTGTTTCAGTCGGGCTGGACCGGCCACGCCGAACTGGGGCTGGCGGGGGGCACCGACTGGTCGCTGAAGGTCAGCCCCGACGGCAGCAGCTGGATCGAGGCGCTCTCGGTCGCCGCCGCCAGCGGCAGACTGCGGGTCCCGGCGCTGACGGTGGGCGGCGCCGGTATCGGCGGCGCCGGCATCGGGCTGGCCGACGGAGCCGCCGCCCAGATCGATCCCGGCCCGCCCACCGGTTTCGCGCTGCTCTCGGCCCGGCCCGACGGTGGCCCCGCCGGCACCGATCTGGGCGCCCTGGTGCATTTCGCCTGCGCCAGCCCGCCGGCAATCCAGCCGCTCTATGCCGGGGCACTGACGGAAACGACCACCGGCGCGCTGACCGGCAGCAGCGGCCCCGCTGGTCGCCTCATCCTCTCGGCCGCCGCCGACGGCCAGCTCTATGTCGAGAATCGCAGCGGCGCGGCGCTGACGGTCTCCCTGCACCTGCTGGGCTGACCGCCCCGGGGCGTCTCTTGTCCGCGCCGCTTTTTCTGGCTGCAAATATCCCCGCCGGAGACAGGCCGCGCAGCGGCCTCGGCATCGGTCCTGATCAGAGCCTGCATGCAAAAATTAACATAACTATCATTACATGCCGGTCGCATGGGCGGACCGCCTCACCGGGGGATCAAACGAAAAAAGGCAGACAGCCGCAAAGCTGTCTGCCTTTTCAATCTTTCAGCCGCACGCCTCAGGCGATTGCCCCGGCGTGGATCACCGCCTTACTTGGTGGTGGTGGTGCTGCTGTCGTCGTCATCCGACACGATGACACCGACGACAATCAGACCGGCCACGATGCCGGCTGCAGCACCAACGGTCAGGCCGGTGCCGGCCAGGATGCCGCCACCACCGGGCGCCGGCGGCGGGGTTTGTTGGGCCAGAGCGGCGCCGGACATGCCCAGGGTTGCGACGACCATCGCAGCAATCATCTTTTTCATAATTCCAAACTCCTCTCGGATACACTTGCCCCAGCCTTAGCGCAGATTCCCCTTCATTTCAACGCGCGTGAAAGGGGCCTGCGGGGCCTTCCTGCGTTTTTTCGCAGCCGCAGCAAATATGTGTCTATTTAATCACCCGCCGCAGTTGCAGATAGCCGACCCCGGGGCCGGCCCATTGCCGGGACTGCCACAGGAAGCCATCGCGGGGATCGGCCCAGAAATCGTTCACGATCCGGCCACCCGCCCCCTCGCAGCTTTGCTGCAGGTGCCGCGTCGCCTGGGACCGGCCCAGGATTTCGATCCGCTCGGGGCCCAGATCGGCCAGGTCGCAGCGCAGCCGCAGTCCCCGCTCGCGGTTGTCGCCATAGCGGATCTGCTGCGCCAGCGGGCCCGGCGCCGGGCCGGAGCCAGCCATCGGCACGGTGCTGGACAGCAGGTCGTCGCCCAGCCCCCGGGTCGCGATCACCAGCCCGGCGCGGGTGGTGACGCTGGATTTCTGATCCCCCGACAGCCAGACCTCGATCAGCCCGGGCGTCGCGTCGTGGCGCGCTTCGGTGCGGAAGAAATAGGCGGAGAGATCGCGGTTCTCGGCAACGAAACCTGTGATCGGCAGGCCGACGGTTTCCAGCTGGGCGCGGCTGAACGCCGGCGGCGGTGCTGCCTTGCGGCGCTGCAGCAGGCCGCTGACAACCCCCTGGGTCGCCCGGGCCAGCTCCAGCTGGGTCGGCGCCTCCTCGGTGCCGCGGCTGCAGCCCGACATGGCCAGCATCCCGGCCAGCAGCAGGCCCGCTCCGGCCCGGATATCGAAGAGCGTTCTCATTCCCAGACCCTCTCCCATCCGGCGTCCAGCCCGCTGCGATGCGCCTCGCGCACCTGGTCATAAAGCCGCCCCGGCACATCCAGCCGCTGGCCGCCGTCCCGCTGCACCGGCCGGATCAGCATGCCCATGCCGGACCGGCTGGGCGTGCCCAGCATCCAGTTCAGCGGGATGCGGAAACGGATCCCCTTGTCGAAGGAGCCCTCGCCGAAATCGGCCGAGGACACATCGGTCAGGGTGAAGAAGCCGCCGACGCTCCAGCCATTGGCGAAGATGCGGTCGAAACTGAAGGTGGCGCCGAAATCGCCGGCCAGATAGCGGCCGACGTCGAGCTGCGTCTTATAACCACCGCCGAGCTCGTAATAGGCCGAGGCATGGCCGGTGAAGACCTTGTAATCGCGGAAGCTGAACAGCTGATCGTAATCGCGCTGGATGGCGTAATTCGCCTCGATCCCCAGCGCCAGCCGGCTGCCCACCGGTTTCCACAGCAGCTCCCCCGACAGGCCGCCGAACATCGATTCGAAATAGCCGCCGCTGATCCGGGCATAAAGATTGGCCCCCGGCCGCCAGTAGCGCGCGGCATAGAGCTCTTCGATGGTGGTGCCGTGCTGGGCGTATTTGTCCTGATCGGTGCGCACATGCGGCAGCACAGAATTCGACGCCCGGCCATCCTTGACGTTGCCCCAGACCCGCTGCCGGATCTTGCCGGCGATGCGCCAGCCCGGCGCCGGCCGGTAGCTCAGCCGCAGATCGACCCCGAGATCGAGCCGGAACGGCAGCGAGGGGTCGAAATAGGACGGAGCGAAATACTGCGCCAGCGACCAGCTGAAATCGGGATAGAGATCGGGCCCCGGCATCGCCCCGGCCCCCGGCCCGTGCGGTGCGTCGGCATAGGCGGTGACCGCCCGCAGCGCCTGCGCCGCGTCGCCGTCATATTCCAGTGCCTCGAGATCCGAGCGGCGCAGGATCACCGCCGACAGCGCCATGCCGTTGGCCACCGGCACCAGGCGGAAGGTCTCGACCGAGGGCGGCAGGCTGGCGGCCAGCGCCCGGGCGGCGCGGCCGACGGCGGCGGCGGCGGGCGTATAGCGCGGGTTGCGATAGCGCAGCTCGGCCTCGGTGCCGCTCAGCTCCAGCGATTCCAGCACCAGGCCGCTCTTCGTCAGCTCCGCCGCCACCCGGTCGCGCAGGCTCAGCCTGACCTCGGCGCTGTCCACCCAGTCGGTGGTCCAGGCCTCGGGTGGGCCGGCCCAGTCGCGGCGCGGCTTGATCGGCAACGGCGCCGATTGCTGCATCGGCGTCAGCGGCTGGCGCGGGTTGAACTGGATCTGCAGGCTGGCCCCGATTTCCGAGCCGTACATATAATAGAGCCCGAGCCGGCTGCTCTCGGTCCACTGATATTCGACGCCGAAGTTGAAGGGGGACTTCTTCTCGAAGACGGCCGTTTTCTGGGTCTCGGTCACGTAATCGTCCGAGGAATACTCCAGCTTGATCCCGAGCCGGTCGTTCGGCCGCCATTCCACCCCCCCGAACAGCGCATAGGGGCCGCGGAACCACTGGTCGTAGGAGGGCTCACCGCCGAAATTGGTGGACCCGTCATAGGCCGGGCGATGGCCGAAGGAGCCGATGTTGTTGTAAGACCCGAGCCGGCCCCAGCCGATGCCGCCGGTCACCACCAGCTGGCCACCGTCGCGGGCGCTGCCCCAGACGGCGGGGGTGCGCAGCGTCTTGCTGGCGGCGATATATTCCGCGCCGAACAGGCCGGTGCCGCTGAAATCCTGCAGCCCGAGGGTGACCTCGGGGCGGAACCGGGCCTCCTGCATCAGCCGGAACCGCACGTCGAAGTTGCGGTCGTAATAGGTTTCGAACCCGTACATGTTCCAGTTCTGGATGCCATGATAGCGGAAGCTGATGCCCATCCAGGGGGTGGCCTGAAAGCTTAGCGTCACCCGGGTCTGGCCGCCGAAATGCGCCAGCGCGGTGGTGAACTGCCCGTCCGGCGCGGTCTGCCCGGAGGGCATGTCGATCACCCCCGGCACGCCGTAGAAGTTCAGGCTGGGCGGCGGCAGCGGTTTGAAGCTCGGCGTCTCCGAGCCGATCTCGGGCGGCAGATAGCGCGTGGTGTCGCCGATCTCCTGGGCCCGGCCCGGCGACGTCAGGATCGGCAGCGACAGCAGCGCCGCCACGGCCAGCCCGGGAACCTGCCGGAACCGGGCCCGGCGCGGGAAAAGGGGAATCGGCAAGGTCATGAAAAGGCCTGTCTCTCGGGATCGCGACCGTTACAGCACAAAGCGCCGAAGCGGATCAACGCCCTGTCCCCCCGCGCCCGCGGCGGGCCGCCCACGCGTGACAGATCCGCCGCAGGGCTGCCCAGCAGACGGGCGGACCCGGGCGCGCGGCCTCAGCCGGCAAAGCGCTGCACCACCCGGCCGCCGATCAGCAGCCGGATCTCGCCCGCCGCATCGTCGAACTCCAGCCCGAAGCGCTGCGGATCGGCCGGCGTCGCCACCGTCAGGCTGGCCCGGGCCCCCGCCGGCATGGCGATCGACAGGCCGCCGTCGCCAGCGGTCTCGATGGTCAGATCGTCGGCCGTCGCCGCCGGCGCCGCGCGGACCCCGCTGTCGCCGGTGCGCAGCGCCAGCGCATGCGGATCGGCACCGCGGAACACCGGCGCATCCAGCGCGCCGATCACCAGCTGGCCGTTGGGGGCGGCGATCCGGGCCTGATCGCCGGCGCCGCCGAAGCGCACCGGCTCGGGATCGCAGAGCCCCAGGAACACCCAGTCGAGCCGCCCGTCCGACACGATGCCTGACAGATGCTCCGGCGGCCGGGTCCCGGCCCGGCGCTCCTTCTTCTTCTTGCCCGGGGTGAGGTTCTCATAGACCCGCCCGGCCAGCCGCACCCGGTCGCCGCGGCGGAACATCTGTCCCGCGACCCAGGGCGCCAGCGCCTGGCCGCCGAAACTGTCGCCGCGCCGGCTGCCGGCATCGGTGAAGCCGATCGCCGCCCCCAGCCCGGGCGCGGCATAGGTCACCGCCGGCCGGTCGCTGTCCAGCTCGCGGTTCACCGCATGCACCAGCGGCACATCTATGCGGAACCGGTCGCCCCAGCCGCGGTCGCTCAGGTTGTGGCTGCCATGGTTGAACGTGTCGAAGCTCTCCGCCCAGCCGGCGCCGGTCAGCGGATGACGGCGGAAGTCCACCAGCCGCTTGGGCCGCGATTCGACGAACAGCATCACCTCGTCCAGCACGAAGCGCGGCACATCGCCGTCCCGGGTGGGATAGACCGCGAACCAGTAATCCACCGGCGAGGACCACAGCGAGGAATTCGGCTTCGAGCCCAGCTTGGGCTCGTTGAAATGCACCCCGTGGGCATAGATCTCCATGTGGCAGTTGTCGAAATAGAGACTGTCGAAACTGTTGTCCTGTGCCAGCGGCCCGGTGACGACGATCCCGGCGTGATAAGGTCGCGGCGGCAGATCGGTGGCATCGTCGATGGGACGGCCGAAATAGGCGCTGAGCGCCGCGTTCAGCGGCTCGCCACGGGTCTCGGTCTCGCCCATGGCCTTGGTGTAGCGGCCGAGGTAGCGGCGGCAGCCGTTGAAGATATGGCAATGCGCGAAGGTGCAGTTGGTGCCCTCGACGCGGGCGCATTCGGCCAGCCAGCTCAGCACCGAATGGGTGACCCGCAGATCGCTGTCCTCGCACAGCACGCCGATGCCGCTGAACCGCGGCGGATCGTAATATTCCACGTCGTTCATGTCGTACTGGCAGATCTGGCAGCGATCGACCCAGACATCGCCGGCGCTGGCCAGCACGCCGATACCGGCGCATTTGCGGATCACGCAGTTGACCACCCGGGTGTGGGCCCGGCCATGGATGCCGCCGCAGCGGTCGGCACAGTTCAGCTTGAGGTTCTCGAACTGCACATAGGTCGCCCGCGCGCCGCAGTCGAACAGGAAGTCCGAGGCCGCCGGGCGATACTCCTGATCGCCGACCCGGCCGCGACCGCCGTCCTGCGCCCAGCCCTCGCCCACTGCCAGGATCGAGAAATCGCGCACCACCGCGCCGCGGTTGCCGGCCCTGAGCCGCAGCGGTTTCGACACCCGGTAGAGCGCATTGAGCCCGGAGACCACCACCTGCATGCCGAAGACGCCGGGCACGCCATCGTCCCAGCCGCTGCGCATCGCCAGATCCGCGGCGTAATCCAGCGCCGCCTGCAGCAGCGCGGTATCGTCCTGCGACAGATCGCCGAAATGCTGCGGCGTGATCAACCCGAAGGGCGACCAGCGCCGCCCGTCGGCGGTTTGCAGCGCCTGACCGGCGGGATCGGCGACATAGCACAGGCCGCGGATGAACAGATGCGTCTCACCGGCCGCCGGTGTCGCCGCCGCCGCCTCGGCCCGGGTGGCGAAGACCGCAGCCTCGATCCCCGCCGCCGCCAGCGGCGCGGCGGCCAGACCGGTCAGCAGCCGGCGCCGGGCGGGATCGGGGGCAGGATCGGAAACGGCGGAGGGTTCTTCGGGGGGGACCCGGTGGCGAAGGGGAGGGATCATCGTGCGGGTCTCCGGGGAGGGTTGCTGAGCAGGCCGGTTACAGGGACTTCAGCCCCGCCTCGCCGGGGGCATAGCCTTCGACCCCGTGCTGGATCACCGCCCGGGCCGCGGCCTCGTCGCCGGCGGCCAGAGCCTGACGCAGGCCGCGCAGGATACCGGCGACCTCGATTTCGGACAGCCGCTGTTCGCGGGCGCAGAAGATCTTCTGATACCGGGTGCCGATCAGATCGGGGCAGAGCGTCAGCTCCTCCTCCAGCTTCTCGCCGGGGCGCAGGCCGACGATCTCGATCTCGATATCGCCCTCGGGGTTGGCGGCATCGCGCACCGTGTAGCCGGCGCTTTCGATCACCTGGCGGGCCAGCTGCAGGATCGGCACCAGCTTGCCCATGTCCAGCACGAAGACCTCGCCGCCCTCGGCGATGGCGCCGGCCTTCAGCACCAGCTGCACCGCCTCGCGGATGGTCATGAAATAGCGTTTCACCCGCGGGTCGGTCACCGTCACCGGACCGCCGCGGCTGACCTGCTCCTGAAACAGCGGCACCACCGATCCGCTCGACCCCAGCACGTTGCCGAACCGCACCATGGTGAAGATCGTGCCGCTGGCGCGGGTCGAGAGATCCTGGATCACCAGTTCGGCCAGCCGCTTGGAGGCGCCCATCACATTGGTCGGCCGCACCGCCTTGTCCGAGGAGATCAGGATGAAGCGTTCCACCCCCACGGCGGCGGCCTCGCGCGCCAGGGTGCGGGTGCCGAAGACGTTGTTGGCCAGCCCCGGCAGCGGGTTGGCCTCGACCAGCGGCACATGTTTATAGGCGGCCGCATGCAGCACCACCTGTACCCCGTGATCGGCCAGCACCTTGCGGACCTGGCGCGGATCGGTGACCGAGCCCAAGACCGGCACCAGCTCCACCCCGGTGCCCTCGGTCAGCTGCTCCAGCTCCTGATGCACGGTGTAGAGCGCGAGTTCCGACAGCTCGTAGAGCACCAGCCGGGTCGGCCGGCAGTTCAGCAGCTGACGGCAAAGCTCCGAGCCGATCGAGCCGCCGGCGCCGGAGACCAGCACCACGCGGTTCTCGTAATTCTCGCTGGCCTGCCCCAGATCGGTATCCGCCGCCTTGCGGCCCAGAAAGCTCTGCGGCGCCAGCGGCGTCAGCTTGTCGATCAGCGCCTCTTCGCCGATCAGCTGGGCGAAGGAGGGCAGCACCTGCACCTCCAGCCCCATCTTCTGCAGCCGGCGGGCGATCTGCGCCTGTTTCGGCTGGCTGAGCGAGGGCATCGCCAGCACCACGCGGTCGATCCGGCGGTCGCGCACCAGCCGGGCGATTCGCGCCGGCGGATGCACCGGCAGCCCGGCCAGCAGCATCCCCTGCAACGAGGTGTTGTCGTCGACGAAGGCGACCGGATCGATGCTGTCATGCGCGCTCAGCGCCTGGGCCAGCTGGGTGCCGGTGGTGCCGGCGCCATAGATCAGCACCCGGCGGCGCGGCTGTGCCCGCCGGTAGATCGCGGTGACCACCTGCAGCAGCACCATGCGGGTCGCCACCACCGCCAGGAAATAGACGATGCCGAAGATCACATGGGTGCCCGGCGGCAAGGACGGCCCGGCGATCCAGGTCAGCAGCGCCAGCGCCAGGGTCAGCCCCAGGGCATAGAGCGCGGTCAGCCCGATGGCATGGCGTTCATAGGCCTTGAGCTGGATATTGGGCAGCCCCAGCAGCTTCGACAGCCCCGCCGCCGCCAGCAGCAGATAGGGCAGGATCGCCAGGGTGCGGCGCAGCGTGTCGATGGCGGAGGTCGGCAGCGCCTGCACCATATAGGTGAAGAGCAGCGCCAGCGGCAGCAGCGCCAGGTCGATCGCCAGAAAGACATAGCCGCGCTGATTGCGCGACAGGGCATTCAGCAGCTTCAGCATAGCGCCTCTCCCGCCCCGTCGGGGCCGCTGCCGTCGACCGGCCTCTGAAAATATCGCATTCGCAGCATCCGGCGCCCGACCGTCCCACATGCAATGGGCCGGACCCCCTAATGAATTTATTAACTGTTTAAATTAGTCTTGGATAACCTTCGATGTCAAAACCGACGTGACGCCGACCGGGAAACCGGCGGGCCCCTGCCCGTCCGTCCGGCCGGCGCTGCCGGGTCGTGATCGCCCTACTGCGCCGTCACTGGGCGGCGCGGTCGATCTGGACGACTTCCGAGAGGAACTGGGCCAGCTCCTCGCGCAGGTCGTCGCGGGCCAGGGCGAAGGCCACCGTCGCCTGCAGGAACCCCGCCTTC
>NZ_JASNJD010000032.1 GCF_030164425.1 Pseudodonghicola flavimaris
ACCCAGAACCTCACCCAACATAGCGCCTCCCGATAAGACACGTCGCTAAAGACGTCGTTATGCACGTGTCTTATCTCGGTCCGCCTCCATCAGGCAGGCGGCATCAATCGGGCGCTTACGAAAGGCTTGTCCCGCCTCGCCAAGCTGATCCCGGGTGTCGCGAAGGAGGTGGACTGATGGACCGCCGCAACTTCCTCTCCGCCGCTCCGGCGTTCAGCTTCGGAGCCCTCATGGCATCCGGTGCTACCGCTGCTGTACCGACCGACCCGCTCCGCAGTTGGTTCGAGGATTGGCAGACCTTGCGGGCCGAATGGAACGGCAATGGCCATGACGAAGACGGCGAGCAATCGGCGTATGGCGAGGCTTTGTGGTCTCGGGCTGACGGGCTGGAAGAAAAGCTGGCAACGACTAAGGCAACCACGGCCGACGGTGCGCTCGCGCAGCTCGAGTGGATGCTGGCCGACAGCACAGATATGGATTTCCAGACCGGTCACCGCGAAGCGCTGGAGCTGGCTCACGAAGCGCTCAAGGCGCTTGTGGCATGAACCGCAGGGCGGCCCAAGGGCCGCTCTCAACTACCTATCGCTGTTGATAATCGCGTTGCAAAAACCTTCGGCGAACATATTGTCTTGAACGCCTTCGCTGTTTGCCATGAGTTTTGATGCTTGGAATACCCGCCACGGCGGAAGTTCCCAAGGACGCCGCAGAGAAAAAGAATAGGCTCTGGAAGTCGCTATCCGGAGAGCTTCCGGTTTGTCTGGGCAGGTTGATCCGACAGCCATCTGCATAACCATCTCAGTGGCTTCTTTGCTAAGCTCCCCGCGGGCCTTCAAGCTGACTTCAATGCCAACGACGGCAGCAAATACTGCGAGGGCAAAAAACACCGCAAACCGATAACGCATCTTTCCCTCCAAAGCCCCGTAGCGCCGCACGCTACGGGGCTTTTCTTTTGCCCGCAAGGAACTCTCGATGAGCATGACCTTCGCCCAGCTCGGGATCGAATTCACGACGCGCACCGCGGCCAAGGCGGCGAACGACATCGACAAGGTGGAGAAGGCTGCCGGCCGCGCCGAGAAGCGTGCTGAGGCGCTGTCCGGCAAGTCGAAGCGCCTTGCAACCGACATGGCGACTGGGGCGAAAGGCGTGCGTCGTGTCACCAACGCACTGGGCAAGATGCACGGTGGCGCCCGCAGGGCGACGGACGGGATAGAGCTGGTGATCGCCAGGATCAACAAGCTCAAGGGGGTGGCGACCGCCGTTGTCGCGGCCGCGGGGGCGCTGTCGTTCCTGGGGGTAAGCGCGATCAACACCGGCACCGAGATCGACCGAATGGCACGGATTTCCAACGCGCTGCCGAGTGAGTTTCAGCGGTGGGCGGCTGGCGCAAAGTCGGTTGGGATCGAACAGGAACAGCTCGCTGACATCCTCAAGGACGTGAACGACCGCATCGGCGACTATGTGGCGACCGGCGGCGGTGAAATGGCCGATTTCTTCGACAACATCGCGCCTAAGGTTGGGGTGACGGCGAAGATGTTCCGCGAGCTTTCGGGGCCGCAGGCCCTGCAGCTCTATGTCGACAGTCTGAAAAAGGCCGGCGCCAGCCAGCAGGATTTGACCTTCTATCTCGAAGCAATGGCAAATGACGCCACAGCCCTTATTCCGTTGCTGGCGAACGGGGGGGCCGAAATGCAGCGTCTCGGGGATCGCGCGGTCGAGCTGGGCGGTATCCTGAGCGACGATGCTGTGCGCGGTTTGGCTGGGATGAAGCAGAGCCTGAACGCGTTGACGACGGTGACCCGTGGGGTGGCGCGAGAGCTTGGGTCCGCGATGGCTCCGGCGGTGGCTGCTGTGGCGGATGTTCTCACCGCGCTGATGACCAAGGGCAGCGCGCTGCGGCTGGTCCTCGATGGGCTGGCTGCGATCATTAGCGGCACCGCGAACTTCCTGACCGGACTGATCACCATCGTCTCCTCGGCGACATCGTGGCTCTGGGACATGGCAAAGGCTGGCGCAAAGGCTGTCGACGAGTTCACCGGCCTTTCAGACATCCTGAAAACGGTGATCGAGAACAGCCCGGTGGGGTGGATTTACGACGCCGTGACAGGCTTCGCTGACCTGATCCGCGTCACCGGCGGTTTCGGTAGCGCGATGAGCCTGCTCGGGGATGTGGTCGCCGGCGTGTGGGAAGGGATTTCTGGAAGTGCGAAAGCCATTGTTCCGGCTCTCGGCGCTGTTTGGGAGGATGTGAAGTCGGGTTTTTTCCAGCTGATGGAAAGTCTCACGGCAAAATGGCGTGATTTCCTGACCCTGATTTCCGGGTGGGCTGCATCCATTCCAGGTGCTGGGGAGTTGTCAGGATCGCTGATGCAAAAGGCCGGAGCCGCTGATGCAGAAGTGACGAACTTCATGCGCGCAGCGAATGACGCTGAGGAAGCTGCCAACGGGCTTCGGGAAACAGCAAAAGACCTCGCGACCGGAGGCTTTGACAAGGCCCGCGACGCTCTGTCCAAGCTCAACGTTACCGTGGGTGAGACGACAAGCCGTCTCGGAACCGGGGCGAGCGGCGGCGGTCTCAGCCCTGCTGCGGGCCGCGCGGGCAAGGCTGCCGATGCCCTGCGCAAGGAGGTCGACAAGCTGAATAAGGCCGCGGCCACCGGGCGCACGCCGCTGGAGAAATACCGCGCGGAACTCGCGAAACTGGAGGCTCTGAAGAAGCTCGGGCTAACCGATGGTGCCTATGCCATGGAGCTGGAGCGTATCAACGCTGAACTCGCTGACGGCATTCCAATTATCGGAGACGTTGCGGATGCCTGGGGAGAGTTTGTTGCCGGTGGGCTGAGGAACTTCAACGATTTCGTCGACCGCGTTCTCGGAAGCTTCAAGTCGATGATCGCTGAAATGATCGCGACGGCGGCGAGAAACCAGATCATCCTGAACATGGACCTGAACCCGATGGGCTCCGTTGGGGGCGCGGTCTCGGCTGCTGGCAGTTCCGCTGGAGGAGGAACGGGTCTTCTTGGAAGCATTCTCGGCGGAGGCGGCGGCTTCGTCAGCGGCATCGGCGGCGGGTTCGGAATCGGCATGGCGAACCTGTTCGGTGCTGGCGGCGGCGTAGGGACCTATTTCACCGGCCTCGGGGCTCAGGCCGGCGCGATCTTCGCTGAGGGGTTCTCGGCCAGCGCGCTCGGCGGCCTCGTCGGCATGGCCGGGCCGCTGATGGCGGTCGGGGCGATCCTGATGAAAGGGCTCAGCCGGACCTATGAGTTCTCCGGGATCCGAGGCAACTTCACCAGCGGCGGCTTCGAGGGCAAGGGCTACGACTTCTACAAGGGCGGCTTCCTGCGCGGCGACAAGACCGATTACTACGACATCAGCGGCGAGCTGCAGATGGTGCTGGATGACGCCACCCAGAGCGTGGTCCGGGGAATCGAGGACATGTCGGACGCCGTGGGCCTCTCCACCAAGAAGTTGGAGGGCTTTGTATCGTCCTATGTGCAGGTGAACACCAACCAGGACCCGGAAGCGGTTCTGGAGGACCTCATGGCCGCGCTCGAAGACGCCGGCGACGAGATGGCGCAGATGGTGCTGGGCACCACCGAGTTCACCCGGGCCGGCGAGAGCGCGCTGGAGGCGCTAACCCGCCTCGGCACCAGCATCACGGCGGTCAACGACGCGGCCGATCTGTTGGGGCACCGGGTCTGGGACATCAGCCTTGCCAGCGCCGATGCGGCGTCCGAGCTGGTCGACCTGTTCGGCGGCATCGACAATATGACGGCGGCGGTGAACACCTATTGGCGCGCCTTCTACAGCGAGGCAGAGCGCACCGACACGACGATCCGCATGCTGCGCGACACCTTCGCCCAGCTGGGCGTGGTCATGCCCGAGAGCCGCGATCAATATCGCCAGCTGGTCGAGGGGATCGACACGACGAATGATCGTGGCCGCGAGCTCTATGCCGCCCTCATCAGCCTGTCCGGCGCCATGGACGAAATCCTGCCGGCGGTGGCGCAGTTCACCATGTCCATCAGCGGCGTCCTGTCCGGGGTCGACGCCAGTGTGGCCGACCTGATCGACACGGCCAAGGCCAACAAGCAGACCACCGAGCAGGCGGCGGCCCTGTGGTATCGTACCGCGACGACCCTGCGGCAGTTCCTGACCGACCTTCTCGATACCGAGCTGACCGCCGCCAGTCCGTCGCAGCAACTTGCCGCGAACCAGTCGCGCTATCAGGCAGCCTTCGAGGCGGCACGTGGCGGCGACGTGGATGCTGCGCGCCAGATTCCGGCGCTGGCGAGGGCCTACCTCGATAGCGCCCGTGCGACCGCCTCCAGCGGCCTCGATTACCGGCGCATCGCCGCCCAGGTGCAGGGGCAGGTGAATTTCCTCGGCGGCATCGCGGAGCTGGAAGGCGCCAATCAGGACGTGCTGGCGACCCTCTACGAAGAGCAGATCGAGGTGCTGACCGCGTTGAGCGACTATTTGCAGCTGACTGGCCTCGACAAGGAGGACTTCGAGAAGCTGGACGGCTCGATTCAGGACTGGGTGAAAGGGCTCGACAAAGCCGACTTCGAGACAGTTCTGGCCGATCTGGCGGACGCGATCACCGATGCTCAGGATTTCAGCTACGACAAGCTGCTGGCCGACCTCGACATCACCCTGTCTCTCGCCGACAAGTCTAATCTGCCGAACTGGATGAAGGACATCATCGACGCGGCCGGAGGCGACATCAAGACGACGCTCGATTTCATCATCCGCCGCAACGACCTGACCCCAGACATGCGCTGGCTCGCGGTCAACTCGGTCTCCGAGCACATCAAGACGATCAAATTTATCACCGGATCGAAGGTGGACGAGGAGACCGCCGCGCTGGCGCTCGCCACCGGCGGCGAGCTACGCCGAAACCTGAAATTCTTCGTGACCAAGGAGCTGTCCCGCGAACAGAAGCTGATAGCGCTTTCCGGCAACCGGGAGATTTCCCGGACCATCAACGCGGTGCTGAGCTCGAAGATCGACCCGCTGGCGAAGAAGCTGGCTCTGGGCAACCTCGGCGCCTATGCCGTCGCCATCTCCGCCGCCTTCGCGCCGAACATCAACAAGAAGGTGCGGCAGGTGGTGATCGATCAGCAGGCCAGCTATGCGGCGATCATCAACGCCGCCATCAGCCAAAAGATGGGCGACGGCGCCCGCCGCATCCTGCTGAAACAGCAGGGGACCTATATCGCCAACATCACTGCGATCCTCGCCTCGAACATGACCAACCCGGTGCGCAGCCTGCTGCTGAACGCCAACACTCAGGCGGTCCGGGCCGTCACCGTGGCGATGGCCTTCCGCGATACGGTGAGCAAGGAGGCCCGCGGCCTGCTGCTGAACCGGGCCGGCGAGATCAACCGGACGATCCTGGCTGCCGTGCGCACCGCCGGCATTTCGCCGACCGGCGCGGTGTTCCTCACCCAGCTCGGGCTCGGGGACGCCGCCTATCAGAAATCGCTGATCGGCAAGATCGCCCTCGGCGCGCTGTCGAAGGACGAGAAACGCTTGCTGCGCGCCGCCGACGCATACGTCAAGACGACGCTGACGCTGGGCTTCGACCTCTCGGCGACGGATCGCGGCAACAGGACGTGGCGTGAGCGCCTCCTCGCCGCGCGGGACCAGTCGTTCATCACCACCGTCTGGGCGAATTTCGACCTGCGCAACGTCAGCAACCCGCGCCGCCGCAAGCTGCTGGATGCCCGGGCGCTCGGCTTCAAGAGCGAGGTCGCGGCAGAGTTCAACCTCAGCAATCTCCACCGGCTGACCGGGACCGCCTACCGCCGCCGGGCGAACCTGCTGGATGCGACGAACAAGGTCTTCGGATCGACTCTGGTCGCCGGCTTCAACCTAGGCTCCCTGACGAAAGGCAATGCAACGCGCCGGCAGCGCCTGCTGGACGCGAAGGGCCTGAGTTTCGTCAGCCAGCTAATCGGCGGCTTCAATATCGACGCCTTCACCGGCGACGGCATCCGGGCCAAGCGTCTGCGGCGGCTGCTGGACGCCAACCAGCTCACCACCAGCGGGGTGCTGAAAGCGGGGTTCGACCCGAACAGCCTGCGGGGGGACACGCTCTACAGCAAGCGGTTCCGCCGGCTGCTGGACGCCGAGGGGCTCAGCCTCAAGAGCACGCTGTTCGGGGCCCAGAACCTCAAGGGGCTGGACCGCAACGGCAAGCTCCTGCTGAACGCCGAGACCAACGCGATCACGAAGACGCTGAACGGCATCATCGAGCTCGACCGCCTGACGCACGCGCAGAAGTCCCTGCTGACAGCGATCAACGGCGCAACGACCGGCAAGATCACGCTGGCCGGCGGCTTTACCTATTCGCCGTCCGAGGCCTTCAAGAGGCTCTACGAGGGCACCTCCTCGGCGCTGCTCGACATCAAGAGGCCGATGGAGACGCTGGGAGAGCAGCTCGATCTGCTGCGCGCCGAGGTCGCGAAACAGGTCGCGATGCAGGACAAGCAGGAGCGGGTGACCGCGCTCGACAATTACGTCTCGAAGCTCTCCAAGGACGCCAAGGGCAATACGCTGGTCGGTGACAAGATCCTGTCGCGCATGGCGAAGATCGCAGGCATCGACATCAGCGGCATGACCAGCCGGGGGGCGGCGAACGCGCTGGCCCGGTTCAGCGACACCGACCTGTTCAGCGACTATGCGATGGACCAGACCGGCATCAAACGCCTTCGATCCGCCCGCCGCGATGCGCTCGATGAGCTCAAGAGCGTGGTGGCGCAGGTGGTCAGTTTCGACGCGGCTACCGGCGGCTATCTGAACCGGGCCGGGGTCGCCACCTCTCCGATCGTCTCCGGCGGACGCCTGAAATGGACCGCCGGCTTGCCGGACTCGGTGATGGGCGCCAATGCCGACGACCTCAAGCAATGGCGCGCGATCTGGTGGGCGAAAGGCGGCCTGGAGGATCGCCTCTGGGCGGCCGACAGGTCAGTGGCCACCATCGACAGGCAGATCGCCTCGTTCGATGGCGGCGGCTACACCGGCGATTGGGCGCGCTCTGGGGGCATGGATGGGAAGGGCGGGCGCCTGGGGCTGCTGCACCCGCGTGAGACGGTTTCCACAGACAGCCAGAACAAGGCCCTGCTCGCCGAGATAAAGGCGCTTCGGGAGGAGGTCGCCGGCATGCGCGATGAGGAGGCGGCAGCCAACCGCGTGAAGGCGCGCCACCTGGAGACGATCGCCGACCACAGCGAGCGCGTCGACCAGATCGTAGACACCACCACCGGCATTCTGACGAGGACCACCTGATGCACATTGTCCCGCGCATTCCGATCACGGGAGAGATGATTACCAGCACCAATGTCACTGACGCCGCCGACTTCGATCTGAGCACGACCTACAACCTCGGCGATCTGGTCACCGACCCTGCGACGATGATCGAATACGAGAGTCAGGGCGCCGGCAATCTTGGCAATACCCCAGCGACCGACGACGGCACATGGTGGGTCGCCACCGGCTACGCGAACAGTATGCGCATGGTCGACGGCTTCCTATCCGCGCAGACCACCAACGCCAACTCCATCGAATTGGTGTTGGACATTGGGCAGCTGTTCACTTCCGTCGTCTGCTTCAATGTCTCGGCGCAGGAGGTGACGCTCTCCATCAAGGAGGATGCCGCAGAGATTTTCTCGCAGACCATCGACATGGTGAGAACGGATGACGTTCAGGACCTCTGGGACTATTTCTTCACCGAGCCGGAATACAAGACGGTGGCGATCTTCCCCTCGGTGCCTGGTTTCGCCGGGGCGCAGGCAACCTTGACGATCAGCGCCCCCAGCGACACCGCGAAGATCGGCGAGGCCTTCTTCGGCTATGGCAGGTTCATCGGGGAAACCCTCGAAGGGTCCGGCCCGCAGTTCAAGGATTACTCTGTCAAAGAGGCGAACGATTACGGGGAGTTCACCGTGGTCGAGCGGCCTTTCTCTCGCGGCGCGTCGTTCGAGGTGGGCATCAACCCTCAGGACACTGAGCGCATCATGCGCATCCTCGAAGAGAACCGCGCCAAGGTCTGCGCATTCTTCCCGGCCGACGAGATGGAGCATTACGGGCTCACCATCGCTGGGTTCCTTACCAAATTCTCCCCTGGTCTCAAGCATCGCGGGATCGTCCCGGTCAACATCAACGTCGAAGGAGTCACCTGATGGCAATCCCGAGCCTCACCGCCCTCACGAACCCGCCGGCGCGCGCCTCGGCGCCGGCAAATTACGTCTCCAGTATGGACTCTTGGCTGGCGTCTCTGGTGACCTTGGTCACCGAGTTCAACACGCTGGTTTCATACCTCAACACCAACAGTACGATCATCGGCAGCGCACTGAACGGCACCTCGATCGGTCTTACGACGCCGGCCGCGTCCAAGTTCACACAGGTCATTGTCGAACAGCCAACGACCGGCACCGCAATGATCCTGCGTAGCGATTCCGGGTATAACGTTGCGCTGAAATTCAGCCCGCAGTCCACCGATGTCTGGAGCATCATCGGTACACAGGCCGGGTCCCTCTCTTTCTATGACTTCGGCGGACCTGCCGTTCCGGTGATCTTCGAGACCGGCGCTGAGGCCAACACTTTCGTGCTTGATGCGGCGAGCAGGGTTGGGGTGGGGACCGCTTCGCCGACTGCGAAACTCGGGGTATCTCAGGCTGCCGCCGCAACATCGGCGCTTGCCATCAACTGCACCTCGACCTCGTTTACGTCCCTGGCGGCCAATATCTCGGTCAGCACTTCGGCGGCATCGACCTTTTCGTTCTTGACCGCCTACAGCGGAGGCGGCGACCTCGAATTCAAGGTGCGCGGTGACGGCGAGGTGACGGCGGACGGGTCGTTCAACGGCGGCGGGGCCGACTATGCGGAATATTTCGAATGGGAGGACGGCAACCCCGGCGCCGCTGACCGGCGCGGCGTCTCGGTGGTGCTGGTGAACGAGAAAATCCGGCCGGCACTGGCCGGTGAGACGCCCATCGGAGTGATCTCTGGCCGCCCCTCTGTCGTCGGGGACTCCGATATCGACCGCTGGAAGGACAAGTACCTGACCGATGATTTCGGGTCTCACGTCCTCGAAGATCACGACGCGATCGAGTGGACCGAGATCGAGGATCAGGGGACCCCGGAACTGCCGAACATGGTGGAAATCCATCACGCCTATGTCGTCGGTGAGCTGCCGCCCGGCGTGACCCCGCCGCCGGAGGCCGTCACGACCACCATTAAGCGCAAGGTGCTGAATCCGTCCTATGACCCGGCGCTGGCCTATGTGCCGCGCGCCGACCGGCCGGAATGGGACGCGGTGGGGCTGATGGGCAAGCTGCGGATCCTCAAGGGCCAGCCGGTGGCACCGGGCTGGATGAAGATGCGCGACATCAGCGCGACCGTCGAAGAGTGGCTGGTGAAATAGCTGCCACACCATCCGACCGACCATGCCCCGCCTCGCGCGGGATTTTTTGTGCGCGCAAGGAGCCAGGATGCACGACCCGACACAGCCCACAGGGCTCATCGCCTGGATGCAGGCAATCTTCGGTGGTGGTGTGACCACCCTCATCGCTGCCGGTCTCGGCCGGCTCATCTGGCACGGTCAGGAGGCGAGGGCAGGGCGCCGGCCGTGGATCGGTTGGCACCTGGCCTGGGAGGCGCCGACGGCCGTTGCCATGGCCGTGGTGGCTGAGGCGGGGGCCTCCTGGGCCGGCCTGCCTCAGACGGTGACCACCGGCGTTGTCGCGGTCGTCAGCTACCTCGGGCCCCGCGGCCTATTCGACCTGATCGAGCGGCGATGGAGCCGTTCGACGAAGACCTGATCGCCCCGCCACAGCGCGGGGCTTTTTCTTTGGAGGACGATATGGACCGATCAGCGTTCTACGCGGCCCTGCGCAAGCGAGATAGCGGCATCTTCGGGACGGCGCTGTCGCAGCGGCAGGTCGATGGGCTGGAAGCGCTGCTGGACGCCTGCGCCGGCCTCAGCTTGCACCACGCCGCCCATGTGCTGGGCGAGAGCTACCACGAGACCGGGGGAGGCATGTTCCCTGTCAAGGAGACCGTCTACCGCTCCAGCAAGGATCTTCGGCCGAGCGACGCGACCGTCATCGGCCGGCTGGAAGCCGCATGGCGCAAGGGCAAGTTGCCCTGGGTCAGGGCGCCGTACTGGCGTGAAGGCTGGTTCGGGCGCGGTGTGATCCAGCTCACCCATGCTGACAACTACCGCCGGGCCTCGGCGCTTGTCGGCATCGATCTGGTCAGCCATCCAGAGGCGGCACTGGAACCCGCGATCTCCGCCCGCATCGCGGCCGAGGGATGCGCCACCGGCCTCTTCACTGGCCGCAAGTTGACCGACTTCGACCTGCCAGGCGGTGGGTATGACCACGCTGCGGCCCGGGCAATCGTCAATGGCGACGCAAGGCTCAACGGACTGAAGGTTTCCGGCTATGCCGAGGCCTTCGAGCGCGCACTAAGAGCCGCCGGGTGGGGCGTGGCGCCGGAGATTGAGCCGGAGCCGGTCGAGGAGACCGATCCGACCACGGCGGGGCCTCCGGCCGCCGCAACCCCGTCCTTCTTCACCGCGCTGCTGCGCAAAATCCTGAGCATCCTGAAAGGAGCCTGACCATGCAATCCGTCTATATCCGCCTCGCGCTCTACGTCGCCTCGACCCTGCTGGGTCTGATCCCCGGCGCCGCGCTGGGCTGGGTCAGCTATGACGCCGCGACCCATATTCTGACCGTCAATGTCGAGGGGGCGCTGACCGCGCTTGGGACCGGGCTGATCGGCTCGGTCGGTGTCTTCGCCAAGTGGGGCATCAGATAGGCTGACAAGTGGCGGCGACTGGCAACCGTCGGTTCGTCGCTAGCCGGCAAACTCGTGCGGGCGCTGCGTCCGGGAGATTGGTAACTGATTGTTGGTCTGATCAGGGAAGAGTTGCCGCAGTGTGGGCAGATAAGGCCACTTTGCATGAAGCTAGCCAGCCGCGAAAAGGCGGGGGAACATATAGCTCCCTGACCGCCTGCTATTCAATGTGTCAGTTGAAGGTGAAGGTGCCGACCTTGCAGACGTCAACATCCTCCTGTTTCACCTGATCTCCATCTTCGAAGACTGCGAGAAAGTCGAAGATGCAATGGCCGGTTCCGTCGTCGAAATTGACATCGACAGATTCGCCGTGCGGCAGAGTATCGTCGCCGAGAATATCTTCCTCCCATGAAGTGGTCCCATTGTTGGAGCCATAGAATTCGACCATCGTATAGCCGGTTTCGTTTACGATGGTGACAATGCGGTCGGCCGCAAGCGTCGGTGTGGGCACGACATGCGCCAAGACAAGAAAGGCGCTGGCAATTGCATAGGTCTTCATTGGTGATATTTCTCCATTAATTCAACGGACTCAGTGTGGCAGCGTATGTCCTGGCTTCACTGGTTGCCCGCTGGCGCGGAACCTACACCCCTCTTGAAGATTGAAAAGTGAAAACGTCTTTCATTTCGTCAATGATCCCGTGCCCTTGGCACATTCGTTGACTGCGCACAGAGATGGTGCAGCTTTGTAGGTGCGGCAGGTTTCTCGGCTACTTGGAAAGGTAGACGGATCGCCAGCCGGCCGCAGCTGCTGGCGCTATTCGGCCTCAGCCTGTCCGCGGATGATGCCGCCGGCGTAGCTGGTCATGTCGAGGCGATCATCTCCGCGCTTGGTGGCCTGCTGGCTGATCTATGGCTGGGTCACGGCGACCAAGGCGATCGGGCTGTAGTCATCCCGGCGGCGGGGCTCAGCCGCGTATCATAGCAAAGGATCTGACCGACTTGGGTTCTGCTCGCTTGGCCCGTCCTGTTGCCGCAGGGCGGGCTCACTATTTGTGGAGGGCGGTTTCTCATCCTGGTGCTGGCGCGTCCCCCACCTAACGTCCGAAGCGGTCTGTAGCCCAACTACAGGGGTCGATGTCCCGCGCCAGCGAGCGCATCATAGGGCGGTTGATCGTCTGGGTGAATGACTTTAGCTGGGATGGAGCATGGCTGATACTCCCGGACATGCGGTGGCGGCGTCATAAGAGCAACTTGGCCGCCACCGTTTGCGTGCGATCTATGCAATGTCGAATAGGATATCGCTGCTTCGGACGGCGGCGCCATCTAGGTCGACGATGACATCGCCGCGATAGACGAGCGTGCTGTCGTTGAGATCCAGATAGAGCTTTCCATATTCCGACCCAACACTATCTCCCTTGGCTACGACGATAAGGTCTTCGGCGCTGAGTGAATCGTCCGAGATGAGGATCTTGTCCTTCGTCCTTTTGAAATCCGTGATGATCGCCATCGGGTCGTCCGAGACTCGTGCAATCTCGAAAATATCCTTGCCTCCGTTGCCGCTGACGATGTCATAGTCGAAATTCCGATACGATCCTTCGAGTTGGATATGGTCTGCGCCGCCGCCGCCCTTGACCCGCTCCATGCTTACACCCCTGGTCACGATCAGATCATTTCCGGTGCCACCGAGCAACTGAGTGCCATCGTCACCGGAGATATTGATGATCGTATCTGCTCCGCCACCACCATTGACCACGGCCGAGTTCACCACAGTTGTAGCGCTGCCGAGATAAACGGTGTCGGCGCCTTTCCCCATGTTTATCGCGACTCTTTCCTCATTGTAATTGTCCGGGATAAATTCGAGCTTCTCGGCGCGTGCCCCGCCTCGTATGGTGACGTCTCCGAAGTCTCCGGGTGAAAGGGACGTGATGAGTTTCAACTCCAGATTCTCAACGCTTTTCAGGCTCGCCCCGAAATCTGACAGAGACAGGGTGAGCTCCGCCTGTTCGACGATGGCGGTCAAATGGAGCGTGTCAACGCCGCGGTCACCGTTGAAGGTCATGCCCACCAATGCCTCGGATAGATCGTCCGCTTCGTCCACGCGGATTTCTCCTTCGACACGGTCAGCTCCAAGGCCCCCGACAAACTTGTTCCTGATCGTGTCTTCGGAAAACACGAAAGTGTCGTCACCTTTTTCGCCAAGGTAAGTGTCGCCCGTCGATCGTGCGATCATTCGGTCATCAAAACGCGTCCCGGAAATGCGTGCCATTAATTCATTCCTTTGTTAATCAAGTAATCAACCGACATTCCTCATATGGCGTGCCGCTTTGTGGTAAAAATTAGCTGACCGTGTCGGCCAATCAAGCATTTTCCGGCCAGTACGGCGTCCGAGCCCCCGGGAAAGACAGGGAACCGGACAGATCGGGCCGCGAAGGTGCAGCATCCGCCTCCGGAAGCAATCATCTCCGCGCTCGGCGGGCAATCTGTGGTTGGGTCAAGGGGATCAAGGCCGCCGGGCCGTTGTCATTCCGTCGGCGGGGCCGAGACGCGCGCGCCCCCCAAAGTAGCTGATCGACCTGCGCTGTGCTCGCCGCCGTTCTGTCGCCAGAGAGCGGGCTTTCGGTTGCTTGAGGAGCGTGAGGCACAGGACATCGATAGGAAGAGGGCTAGGCTCCGGTGTGCAGGCCCGAGCCAGCGCCGCCAGTGGGGCGAGGCGGCGTTGCGGACATTGGTCACTCCGCGGTCGATTTCGGAGACGCTGCGGTATTGTAGCGGGGAAGGGTGGCCTGAAATGAGGCCAAGCCTGAGAGGCAGCGCGAAGCACCGCGCGCTGCCTCCTGATCAGACATCGACTAGAGGAGAAAATCGGCGTCAACGAGATCATATCTCCCGTCCAGCGTGATCTTCAAATCGGCTTTTCCGTCGCCGTTCACATCGCCGGCGACGAACGTCTCTCCCTTGTTGCTCCAGGTCCGGAGCTCCCCAGCCCTTCCGGAAAACGCATCCGAACCGATCAGAACAAAGTCCTGATCCCCTCTGATGCTGGTGTCAGCATCCATTCGGCTCATGTCCAGAACATCTCCCTGTCGGGAGCTGAAGTCTTTGACGGTATCGCCTCTGGCTTGCTTTGCAGTGGCAAAGACGAAGGTGTCAGCACCCTTGCCGCCGGTCAGCTTGTCGGCGCCCGCGCCGCCGTCGAGCGTATCCTTGCCGCCGCCGCCCAGCAGGGTATCCTTGCCGGGGCCGCCAATCAGGCGGTCATTTCCCGCGCCGCCCAGCAGCCTGTCATTACCGCTCTGTCCTTTCAAAGTGTCATGTCCGCCGCTGCCGTTCAGTACGTCGGCACCGCCCTTGCCAAGGATCACGTCGTCGCCCCCGAGGCCGTCTATGGTATCCGCCCTGGCAGTCCCGACCAGCTTATCGTCCCCCTTGCTGGGGCCGGTGGGGCTGTCGTCGTCAGGAATGATCAAGACGCGCCCATGCAGCCCGTCGATGGTGCCGTCCAGCGCAATCCCGGACTGGTCGGAAAATACGATAGCGACGTTGCCATCGGGCAGAACCGTTTCCTCGGCGATCAGCTGGGTGCCCGAAAGCGTGGTGTTGATTTCGATCGCATCGCCCAGCGGCTTGCCGCTGGCGTCGAGGATCTGGGCCTTGATGTCGTAGTCGCCATAGTCGATTGCGATCTGCCAGATCACCAAGATGCGGTCGCCGCTCAGCGCGATGACGCGGCCGACATCATAGGGCAGGCTTTCCTCGCTGCCGGGAAATGGCACGTCGGCGCTGCGCTGATAGGTGCCGGAATTGTCGAACCAGTCGATCCGGAAGCTGTCGATCTGGCTATCAGAGCGAATGTCGGGATCGAACTTGTAGCCCATGATGAAACCGCCACCCGGCAGTGCGGAGAGATAATCGCCGGTAAGGCCGGTCATGCTGGAATCGCCCGGCGTCTGATCGTGATCGCCGTCGTTGAAATACTCCAGGATGACAGGATCCGTTGCGCCTTTGAGGCCCTTGGGCGGGGAGACCAAATCGGGGCCCGAGATGCGGACGACCGCACCGTTATAGGAATAGCTGGGATAGCTTATTACCACATCGCCGTTGGCGAGCTGGGTCATGGTAACGGCGCTGTCGGTCGTGTCGAAGACCTTGACCTCCTCGCCCAGGACGGTGCCACCCTTGGTCACCACATGCGCATAGGTCGCGGCCTCGCCCCGATGTGTATAGAGAACGATCGCATTGCCGTCCTGCAGTCCGAGGACGTCGCCGGTATCGTTGTCGTTGTAATCTGCACCGTCGTTGACGGCCGGGACTTCGTGGTCAGAGCTGGCCAGAATCTGTTTCGATCTGGGTGTTCCGTTGGCATCAAAGGCGCGGAAATAGATGTCGTTATCGGTGTCAGGAAGCAGGGAGTTGACGTTAGTCCAGCTGACCAGAAAGCCGCCGTCGGCCAACGCAGTCACCTCCGGCTCTCCCTGCGCGCCAGCATCCTTGGAATTCACTTTGATCGCATCGGTGATGGGGGTTCCATCGGTCTTGAACAGGCGAACATAGACATGGGAATCGCCGAATACGTCCCCGTCGGCGCCGCTATAGTCCTGCCAGACAACGGCGAGCCTTCCGCTTTTCAGCGCCGTTACGCTGGGGTTTAGCCCCAGCTTCATGGTGCCAAGATAGAATAGGGGATTCAGAGTAAATTCTTCACCAAATGTGGGCTGCATCACAAAACTCCGTAAAATATTGCACAAATATTGTGCGACTTTTTCGAAAATATCCCTCACTGTCAACGATTGAAAAAATGTTCCTAAACAATGGTTTGGTAGATTTCTTTCGCGACTGTGCTCCGACGTGAAGGCAGGGCTGCCGCTGTGGAGGTGGTTGTGGTGGCGGCTTGCGAAAGGAAGGCTGGCCGGCTTCCGATCCGAGGCCTGCCCGGCCTGTCGATATACGAAGTGTTCCTTAGTTCACTGAACTGGTGTGAACCGTTGAACATTGGAGAAACCGGCAAAACACTCTGTTTAAAAAGAGCGCCTTGGGCCAAATATCAATACCTTGGGCGCAAGTCGCTTCGTTTACACCGAAGATGTCGGGAGTTCGAGTCTCTCATCACCCACCATCCTGCCCTCCCACATCCTGCAGGTGGAAGCGATTGCCGTTCGGAACGGTGAGCGGACGCTGAGGGAGTTCCGCCGATTGGTTGAGCGAGCTTTCTGCCGGCCTCTTCACGCCCCAAAGCGGTCCCATCCCGGCGGCTGCGCTCAGGCAGGCTACAGCCAACGGAACGGGGGCTCTGATCAGAAGAACGAGACGTCCGAGACGTCGAGATCGGCCTTGTGAACGCCGAGCAGCGTGATGGTGTTGGAGGCATCCATCGTGATCACGGTGTTGGCGCCGACATCCGCAGTGTGGTTCAGCAGATCGGCGTAATCGGCGATCAGCCCGCTGGAGATCGCGATCACATCGGCATCGCCGGTCGCCCCGGCATGGAAGCCGTTGACGGTGTCGTGCCCGAAGCCGGCGGCGAAGATGAGGGTATCGCTGCCGCCGCCGCCGTTCATGGCATCATTGACGACATTGCCCCGCAGCGTGTCGTCGCCGGCCCCGCCGTTCATGGTGTCGGCCTCGTCGCCGCCATCCAGTCGGTCATCGCCGAAGCGGCCATAGAGCGTATCATTGCCGTCGACGCCGATCGTGCCAAGGCCGCGGGTGCCGTCGATCCCGATCGCATCTTCGGTGCCGGAATAGACCGATCCTTCGATCGTGAAGTTGGCGTTGCCGGTGCCGCTGATCGCGGTTCCCGTGGTGGCGAGTGCCTCGCTCGGCCCGACATAGCCCTCTTCGCCATCGACAAGCGTTCTTGCGGTCGTGCTGGTTCCATTCAACACAAAACTGGTCTCGTATTCGTCCTTGTCTCAATACGTATTTTTGCCAGACCTGGTGGCGCCTCGCAGCGTTTCGGTCATGACGGCGCCGGCAAGATCTTGGGAAATTGTCTTTTGCAACAAAACGGTCTTCGGCGAACTTGGGACAGCGGTATCCGGGGGACAGTCCTTTTGCCGCAGCCCTGCGGATTGTTGCCGGCCTCAGCGGTGCGGCGGGCGTCTCAGGTCGCTGCGCGGGTTCGGGGACGGGTGGCGAGGAAGAGGCCGCCGATGATCGCGAGATTTACCAGACCGAAGAGCGTCGCGTTGGCGAAGGTCCAGAAATAGGCGCCGGTGATATCGAAGAAATAGCCCCCCTGAAACCCGCCGAGAGCATGGCCCAGCCAGCCGAAGGCCAGTACGAAGCCGGTGGCGGAGGCCCGGTGCGAGGCTGGGGCGAGCGCCCGGACGGTGACCAGAACGCCGGTCATCACGCCACCATATCCGAAACCGTAGATCGGCGTGAAAAGCCAGAAGGACTGGATCGACCCCAGCAGCAGGAACCCCAGCATCAGCAGTGTCTGCCACCCGGTCGCGACCAGCCAGGACCGCATCGGGCCGATCATGTCTGCGAGCTTGCCAAAGAAGATGCGCCCTCCGATCGCAGCGATGAGCATCAGGAGCAGCGGGCCGCCGGCTTCGGCGCCGACGCTGCAGACGCCCTGGATGAGGGGAACCAGATGCATCAGCGGCACCGCCATGCCGGCACAGCATCCCAGAACCGCGAGGGAGAGCGCAGGCAGGACGATCCGCGGCGAGAGCTGTGGTGCTGTCTCCTCTTCCCGGATGGTGCCAGCCGGGCCGTCCTGTTTCGGCGGCGCGATCATGAGGAAGGACAGCGGGATCAGGCTGATCGCGGAAAAAACCGCGAGCAGCGTCAAGGCGGTCTGCCAGTCGGTCATCTGGATCAGGTAGCCCGCGGCATAGGGGACAAGGCCCTGGCCAAGCGCCTGTCCGGCAGAGGCGAGCCCGATCGCAAGCCCGGCGCCATGCCGGAACCAGCTACCGACCAGCGCGATCACCGGTGCATAAAGCGCCCCTCCGCCGAGCGCGCCGGCGGCGAAGAACAGCGCGTAGAACTGCCACAGATGCTGTGCCTGAGCCGCCAGCAGAAGCGACAGCGACAGGCAGCCGGCGCCGAGCAGGCAGACCAGCCGGGCCGGAACCCGATCCGCGACGAGCCCGAGAACAATCCCGCCGAGCGCGATCCCGATCAGCCCGGCGGAGTTGATCGCGGCCACCTCGGCCCGCGCCCATCCGAAATGCGCTTCGAGCGGTACCAGAAAGGCGGAGAGGCCGTTGACCAGAGTTCCCATGGCGATGGCGAGCATCACGGCGGCGGCGGTGACGATGACCCATCGGTAGCTGGGCTGGGAGGCTGGGGAGAGGGCGTTCATTCCGGGGGGCTTCGCTGGGGGCTGGGGGCTGACCTCGCGGCCGGCCTGGTCACAGGGGATGATCCCGCTATGCCACAACCACGATGTCTTGTCTGCAGTCACCGGCCATCGCTCCGGGCCGGGCGCGGTCGTCAGCTTCGGGAGGTGCCTTGGTCCGTCTGTGGCAACCGGGTCTGAACCAGCTCCCGTGCGGCGCCCCCCGCAGCTTCGGCATAGCTGGGATCACGATGGGTCAGCATCGCGGCAAAGGCTCCGTCCATCAGAACGGCGACGCTCCGGGCCAGCGCCGCGCTGTCGCCGATCCCGCCCGCGCCGAGCCGCCCCGCCAGCCAGGCCTCGAATTTCTTCTTGTGGGCGGCCCCCACCGCCACCGCGGGGTGCCCCGGCATATTCGCCAGTTCCGCGACGGTGCGCAGAAAGCCGCAGCCCTTCCATTTGGGATGCCGGGCATTCTCCGCAACCCGGGTGAAGATCTCCGCCGTCTTGTCGGCGACCGTGCCGCCGGCGGCGTCGAACCACGCCTCGAAGGCGGCCAGATTCGGCTGGTCGCGCGAGATCAGATAAGCCTCGATCAGCTCATCCTTGCTTCGGAAGTGATAATAGAGCGTCCGCTTGGTCAGTCCGGCTTTTTCCGCGATGGCATCGACACTTACGGCGCGAATGCCCTCTCCGTAAAACAGCTTGTTGGCGGCTGTCAGGATCCTGTCCCGCGTCGTGTCCGCTGACGATCGTGCCATGTATACTACCCAGTGAGTTTACTTGGGTATCCCCGGTTTGCAGGGTTCGGTCAATGCAATCGATGGAGAAGCACCATGACTGAAACGGTATTGATGGAACGTCGCGGCCCGATCGCGGTTCTGACGCTGAACCGGCCCGGCAAGCTCAACGCCCTGAGCTATCAGATGAACGACCGGCTGATCGCGCGGCTGGAGGAGATCGAGAGCGACGACAGCCTGCGCGCCGTGATCCTGACCGGCGCCGGTGATCGCGCCTTCTCTGCCGGCGGCGACATTCACGAGTTCACCGAAAGCGTGAGACGCGGGCCGGAGATCGCGCTGAGGGAGTTCGTGCGCCGGGGGCAACGCATGACACGGCGCCTGGAGGCCTTCGGCAAGCCGATCATCGCCGCCGTGAATGGCATCGCCTTTGGCGGCGGGTGCGAAATCATCGAGGCGGTTCATCTGGCTGTGGCCTCCGACCGGGCCAGTTTCGCCAAGCCGGAGATCAACATCGGCATCCCGCCGACCTTCGGGGGCACCCAGCGCCTGCCGCGTCTCGCCGGGCGCAAGCGCGCGCTGGAGCTTCTGCTGACCGGGGACCCGTTCGGGCCGGATCGCGCCTATGAATTGGGCCTGGTCAACCGGGTGGTTCCGCACGGCGATCTGATGCCGGCGGCGGTTGAGCTGGCGGAGCGGATCCTGCGTCATTCCCCGCTGGCCGCAGCCCGGATCATCGCCGCGGTCACGCGGGGGCTGAACGCCTCCATCACCGAGGGGCTGGAGATCGAAAGCGAGCAGTTCGGTCGCATGGCTGCAACCCGCGATATCGGTGAGGGGCTGTCGGCCTGGATCGACAGACGGGCGCCTGTCTACACCGGCACCTGAGACCCCGCCGGCCCCGTTCCCGATCCCGGCGACAGGCGATCGGGGGCGGGGGACCCGGACAGCTGCCGGGGCCGAGGTCGCCCCGGGCAAGACGGCTCAGCCGCGCGGGGGGAAATCCTCGGCGATTGCCTCGACGATGCGGAAGAAATGCCGCAGCGCCTGGCCGGAGATGCCGCCGTGGCACATGAAGCTGTGGAGCATGCCGGACAGGCAATCGGCCCGGACCTCGACGCCGGCCTCGATCAGCGTGGTGGCAAAGCTCAGCCCGATGTCGCGTAGCGGGTCGCATTCGGCGGTGAAGATGCGGGTGCGGGGCATCAGCGCCAGATCGGGGTGCCGTTCCAGCACGTTTTCGGGTCGCTCCGCATCGGCGCGGTCGGGCAGGTAGTTGGTCAGAAACCAGCGCATCTCGGCATCGTCGAGGTTGGTGCCGGTGGCATAGCGGGTCACCGAGGGGTAGCGGGCGGTGCTGGCGCCCTCGACGAAGGGACGGGCGTCGGTGACCGGATAGATCAGCGTCGCGCCGCAGAGCCCGAGCCGGCCGCCCCGTGCGGCGTGAAGGGCGGCATTCACCGCCAGATTGCCGCCGGCGCTCTCGCCCATCACCGCGACGCGGGTGGGGTCGATCTCCAGCGCTGCGGCGGCACCGGCGAGCCAGTCCATCGCGGCGCCGGCATCCTCGACGGCGGCGGGAAAGGGGTGCTCGGGGGCCAGGCGATAGCCGATGAAGACGATGGTGACGCCCAGAAGATGCGCCAGCGCGCGCGAATGGATGTCATAGGTGTCGGCATCGCCCAGCACGAAGCCGCCGCCGTGGAAATAGACCAGCGCCGGCAGTGTGCCGCTGGCCTGCTGCGGCCGGTAGAGGGTGGCCGAAAAGGGCGCGCCGGTCTCGGCAGGGCCGAGCTGGCGCACATCGGCCTCGTGCCGGACCGGATAGCCGTTGGCATGGAACATGTCGCGCATCGCGGCGCGGGCGTCGGTCAGCGCCATGTCCTGCAGCGCCGGGCCGCCGGCGGCGCGATTGCGGTCCAGCAGGCGGGCGAGGTCGGGGTGAATCGTCATGAGGGGGTCTCGTCTTCCAAGGGCACGGGCATGCCGCTGATGTGGCTGGTGATCCGGGCCTTGAGCAGCGGCAGATCGCGTTTCTCGATCGCGTCGACCAGATCGAAGTGGCCCTGGGTCGCCTTCAGCAGCTGATCCATCGTCTGCCACTGGCCCACCGGCGCCGCCGGGCCGCGCTGGCGCAGATCCAGCATCATCTCGCGCAGCACGTCGTTCCTGCAAAAGCTGTAGAGCTTGGCGTGAAAAGCGTAATTCGCCTCGATCTGCGCGAAGGAGGAGCCGTGATACGCGGCCTCCTTGAACGCCTCGGCCAGCGCCCGCAACTCGGCGATATCGGCCTCGGTGGCCTGGTCGATCACATCTGCGGCGGCGTGGGATTCGAGCAGGGCGCGCACTTCTCCCACCTGGCGGATGCGCGTCGGGTCGGGGTGGGGGACGCGGTAGCCGCGATTGGGAATATGTTCGACCAGCCGCTTGGAATGCAGGTTGGTCAGCGCATCCCGCACCTTGATCCGGGTGCAGCCGTAGCGCTTCTCAAGGTCGATCTGCTTGAGCCATTCGCCCGGACCCAGAACGCCCTTGTTGATGTCGGTGACGATCTGTTGAGAGATCTCGTCCGGCGATTGTCTGGCGGCTGGGCTGTCTTTCGGGGCTGTGCTCATGGCGTCTCTGCGGGATCTCTGCCTGTGGGTTTCAACCGGAGAATAGACAGCCGAAGGGCGGGGATCAATATCATCCACAAAATTGGCGCCAATTTAGAAAAAGATTTTGACGCCATGTGCAATCCTGCCTAGTCTCGCCTCCGACGACCGATTGCAGGAGACCCGTGACACATGCTGCCAAGAGTAGGGGACAGCCCCAAAGACCGCTTCCGGTCGCTTTATCTGACCGGGGAGACCACGATCATCGCCTGCAAGGCCGATCCGCGGTTCTCCTACACGCTCTACATCCCGGAAAGCGCCTGGGACGCGCCGGAGCGCGAACTCGATCTGCTGGTGGCGGTGCATGGCACCATGCGGCTGCAGTCGCTCTATCGCGACGCCTTCGCTGGATTCGGGCGCTTCAACAACTGCGTGATCCTGGCGCCGCTGTTTCCGGTCGGCGTGCGCGGCGACATGGAATCGGGCGGCTACAAATACATGGTCGAGGGCGACATCCGCTATGACGAGGTGCTGCTCGCCATGGTCAAGGAGGCGGGCGATCTGATCAGCCGCAGCTTCGGCAAGTTCATGCTGTTCGGCTTTTCCGGCGGTGGCCATTTCACCCACCGGTTCCTCTATCTGCATCCCGACCGGCTCAAGGCTGTCTCGATCGGCGCGCCGGGCTCCGTCACTCTGCTGGACGAGACCATGGACTGGTGGCCCGGCATCCGCAATTTCGAACAGGTCTTCGGGCGCGGCATCGATTTCGCGGCGCTGAAGCAGATCAAGGTGCATATGTCCGTCGGGGCGCTGGATACCGAATCCTGGGAGATCACCTTCCCCGAGGATTCGCCGAAATACATCCCCGGCGCCAACAGTGCCGGCAAGAACCGCAATGACCGGCTGCACAGCCTGCGGCAGACGATGGAGGCGCGCGGGGTCGAGGTCTGGCACGATATCGCCCCCGGGGTGCCGCATGACATGCGCGGCGTCTTTCCCTATGTCGAACGCTTCTTCACCGATGTGCTGACTGATCGGCTGCCGGCGCCGGGGGTGCGCTGATGGGCATCGTGCCGAAGCTGATCGAGTTGGAGGGGCCGGCGCGGGCACGCGGCCAGTCCTATGGCCGGCAGGCTGATACCCAACTGCGCCACGGGCTCGGCGTCTATCGGGCGCTGTTCCAGGATCAGGGCATGAGCTGGGATAGCGTGCTGGCCTATGCCGCCGAGCTGCGCGACAGCCTTGTGCGCCTGGTGCCCGAGGCGGTGGAAGAGCTGGCCGGGATCGCCGAGGGGGCCAATGTGCTGCTGGAGGAGGTGCTGGTCGTCAACGGCCGCAGCGAGATCATCAACCTGCATGCGCAGCGGCCGCGCGATCTGTCCACCGCCGATGATGGTTGTACCGCCGCCGTGGTCCTGCCGGAATGGACCGAAGCCGGGCAGCTGCTGCATGCGCAGAACTGGGACTGGCTGCCCGATTGCGCCGAAAGCACCGTGGTCCTGCAGATCCGCTCTGAACAGGGACCCGATATCCTCACCTATGTCGAGGCCGGCGGTCTGGCGCGGGCCGGTTTCAACTCCGAAGGTGTGGCGATCACCGGCAACAATCTGGTCTGCGGCCAGGACGGCAAGGCGCCCTTCGGCGTGCCCTTGTCGGTGATCCGCCGCCGGGTGCTGGAGGCGGGCGGCTATTCCCAGGCGCTGACCGAGCTTTACCGGCTGCCGCGCACGGTCTCGAACAACATGACGATCAGCTGCGCCACCAGCGGCGATTGCCTGAATTTCGAAACCACGCCGGCGCAGATCTACTGGCAGGCGCCGGAGGGCGGTTGCCTGACCCATGCCAACCATTTCACCAGCCCAGCCGCGCGGACGCGGGAGATGGACGCGGGCATCGCCAGGGGCGCCGACACGCTGTTTCGTGACCGTCGGCTACGGCGGCTGATCGAAACCGGGGGCCAGGCCCATACGCTGGACAGCCTGGCGCTGGCGCTGGACGACCGTTTCGGATCGCCACGCGGCATCATCCGCACGCCCAGGGGCAACGAGGGCGAAACCAACGCCTATCTCTCCGCCACCGTCGCCATGGTGCTGATGGACGCCGGCGCCGGCGAGATGCGGATCCGACAGCTGCCCTATGCCAGCGACACCACCACCCGGTTCAGCCTGAGCTGAGCCGGCGCCGCCGCCTGCAAGGGGCGGGCCCAACAAAGACCAACAACAGGGAAGACCGACATGAAAATCAGAAACGGACTGCTCGGCACGGTGATGCTGGCGGCGACGCTGGCCTGCGGCACGGTGGTGCCGGCGCTGGCCGACAGCATGGTGCGGATGGCGCTGAACGCCGATATCCGCGGCACCAACCCGGGCGTGACCCGCGACGGCAACACCGACATCATCCACGGCCATATCATCGAGGGCCTGGTCACCTATGGCGCCAATTTCGAGATCATTCCGATGCTGGCCGAAAGCTATGAGGTCTCGGACGACGGGCTGACCTACACCTTCCATCTGCGCAAGGGCGTCAAGTTCCACAACGGCGCGGTGATGACCTCGAAAGAGGTGCTGTGGTCCTGGAACCGGCTGGCGGGGCCGGAGTCCGAAAGCCACTGCAAGAATTACTTCAACGGCAAGAACAACATCAATGTGGTCGCCGCAGAGACCCCGGACGAGAACACCTTCGTGATCCGGCTGGAGCGGCCCTATGCGGTGTTCCTGGCCACCATCGCGCGGTTCGATTGCGGCGCCATGGGCATCCTGCATCCGGACTCGGTCAACCCCGACGGCAGCTGGAACGCACCGATCGGCACCGGCCCCTATATGCTGGGCGATCACCTGCCGGGCCGCTATGTCGAGCTGAAGCGCTTCCCCGACTACGTCAGCCGCGACGAGCCGCTGAACGGCTATGGCGGCGGCAAACACGCCGAGGTCGACACGCTGCATTTCGACATCGTGGGCGAGGGCGCGGTGGCCAAGACGGCGCTGCAGGCCGGCGATCTCGATCTGGTGCAGATCGACGCGATGGCGGCGGCAGAGTTGCAGGGCCAGCCCGGGTTCACGGTCGACGCCACCCAGTCCGCGGTCTGGGACACCTATCTGCTGAACCCCAACGACCCGCTGCTGAAGGATGTGCGCATCCGGCAGGCGATGGCCCATGCCATCGATCCCGAACAGATCATGGCGGCGATCACCGAAGGGTTCGGCAAGGCTTCCCCCTCGCCGGTGCCGCCGATGTCGGCGAACTTCACCCAGGTTGAGGCGCAATACCCGGCCTATGACGTGGAACTGGCGCGGTCGCTGATGCAGCAGGCCGGCTACGATGGGGAAGAGATCACGATCCTCGCCACCCGCCGCAACGGCGCCTATTACGAACGGGCGCTGATGGCGCAGGCGATGCTGATGGACGCGGGCTTCAACGCCAAGCTGGAGGTGGTCGAATGGGGCACCCAGCTGGAGGCCTACCGCAAGGCCGAAGGCTATACGATGCAGTCCTTCAGCTTCTCGCCGCGTCTGCAGGCGGGGCTGAGCTTCGAGATGTTCACCGGCGCCGCCACCCGCAAGGCCTGGCAGGATCCGGAGGCCATCGCGCTGGTAAATGAATCGCTGCAAACCGGCGATCCGGCGCGCCTGCAGCGGATCATCGACGAGCTGTCGCGCCGCTTCAACACCGAGGTGCCCGCCATCGGTCTGGGTCACCGGATGCTGTTCACCGGCCTCTCCGACCGGGTCGAGGGCTTCGAGAACTGGGGCGCCGGCATGCTGCGCGGCTGGATGCTGCGGGTCGCCGGCTGACCGCCGGAAGACAGGAGACGGCCATGTTTCTTTTCGTTCTGCGACGCATCGTGATGTCGGTTCCCACCCTCATCCTCGTGGCCGTCATCATCTTCTGCCTCGTCCGGGCCTTGCCGGGCGACGCGGCGCTGATGATGCTGGGCGGCAATATCGACGATGAATCGACGCTTGAGATGATGCGCCGGCAGCTGGGGCTGGATCAGCCCTTGCCGGTGCAGTTCCTGGCCTGGCTGCGCGAGATCTTCTCGGGGAACCTCGGGATCTCGATCCGCACCGGCCAGCCGGTGGGGGCGTTGATCCTCGACCGGTTCGGCGTCACCGCCACGGTGGTGCTGCTGGCGATGGGAACCGCCCTGATCGTGGCGATCCCCGCCGGGCTGATCGCCGCGCATCGTCACAACACCAAGGTGGATTACGCCATCGTGGTGCTGACGATCCTGAAGCTGTCGATGCCCAGCTTCTGGGTCGGGCTGATGCTGCTGGTTCTGTTCGGCGCCATCCTCGGCTGGCTGCCCACCGTGGGCTTCGTCTCGATGTCGCAGGACTTCGGCCTGGGGCTGACCTATCTGATCCTGCCGGTTACATCGCTGGCGTTGTCCGAAATCGCCGTGATGACCCGGATGATGCGTGCCGGCAGCCTTGAGGTGATGAACCGCGATTACATCACCCATGCCCGCGCCAAGGGACTGCCGGAGCGGCAGGTGCTGTGGCGGCATGTCTTTCCCAATGCCTTCGCGCCGACGCTGACCATGGTGGGCATCGCGCTGGCGGGGCTGCTGGCCGGGGCGGCGGTGACCGAGACCGTCTTCACCCTGCCGGGCCTGGGCAAGCTTCTGGTCGATTCGATCTATGGTCGCGATTATCCGGTCCTGCAGGGGGCGCTGCTGTTCATCGCGGCGATCTATGTGGTCACCAACCTGCTGATCGACATCGCCTATTCCTTCTTCGATCCAAAGGTGCGCCTGTCGTGAATTTCATTCTTCGTCTGCTGCGCAAGCCCAACGGGCTGATCGGGGCGCTGATGCTGGGGGCGGTGCTGCTGATGGCCGTGCTCGGTGCGGTCTGGACCCCCTACGATCCGTTGAAATCCGATCTGCTGCACCGGTTCGCCGCGCCGGGCACGGCGCATCCCTTCGGCACCGACATGTTCGGGCGCGACGTGCTGTCCCGGCTGATGCGGGGCGCCTGGGTGTCGGTCTCCATCGGCTTTGCCACGCTGGTGATCCCGGTGCTTCTGGGCACCATCCTGGGCGCCGCCGCCGGGTATTTCCGTGGCTGGTTCGACCGGCTGCTGATCATGGTACTGGATGCGCTGATGGCCTTTCCCGGCCTGCTGATCGCGCTGGGGCTGATGGCGGTGATCGGCGCCAACCGCTATGGCGTCATCCTGGCGCTGTCCTTCGCCTATCTGCCGGCGGTGACCCGGGTGGTGCGCGGCTCGGTCCTCTCGATCAGTCAGAGCGAATTCGTCGAGGCCTCCGCCGTGATGGGCAATTCCCGGCTCTATACGCTGATCGTGCATATCCTGCCGAACTGCCTGGCGCCGCTGATCGTGCTCAGCACGATGATGTTCGGCTGGGTGCTGCTGGCGGAAAGCGCGCTGAGCTTTCTGGGGCTGGGCGTGCCGCCGCCGGAGCCGAGCTGGGGCAATATCCTGTCCGAGGCCAAGGCGCATCTGATGCGCTACCCGCTGCTGGGGCTGCTGCCGGGGATCTGTATCTCGGTGGCGCTGCTGGGGGTCAATCTGCTGGGCGATGCGCTGCGCGACGAGCTCGACCCGAAATCGGCCTCCGGCCCGTCGAAGGAGACGATCTGACATGGAGAGGGCAGAGATGCACGACACCCCCAAGACCGACACCAGAGCCGGGGGCGATCCGATCCTGCGGATCGAGGAACTGGAAATCTCCTTCGGCCCTACCTCCGTTGTGCGGGGCGTCGATCTGGCGCTGCGGCGGGGCGAGATCCTGGCGCTGGTCGGGGAATCCGGCAGCGGCAAGAGCATGATCGGCCGTGCGATCCTGGGCCTGTTGCCGGAGCCCGGACGGGTCAGCCGCGGCCGGATCCGATTTGACGGCCACGAGATCACCGCGCCAAGCTCGCCAGAGGAGCTGCGGCTGCTGCGCGGCCGCTCGATCGGGCTGATCTTTCAGGAACCCCTGTCGTCGCTGAACCCGACGATGAAGATCGGCCCCCAGATGTTCGAGGCGATGCGGCTGCACACCGACCTGACCGAGGCACAGATCCGCGCCCGCGCGCTCGATATGCTGCGGCAGGTGCGTCTGGACCGGCCGGAGGCGTTGCTGGACCGCTACCCGCATGAATTCTCCGGCGGTATGCGCCAGCGGATCATGATCGCTTCGGTGATGATGCTGAAACCGGCGCTGCTGATCGCGGACGAGCCGACCACGGCGCTGGATGCGGTGGTGCAGCGCGAGGTGCTCGACATCATGGAGGAGGTGGCCCGCGCCAATGGCACTTCGGTCATCCTGATCTCGCACGATCTGGCCGTCGTCGCCCGCTATGCCGAACGGGTGGCGGTGATGGAAAAGGGCGATCTGGTGGAAACCGGCACCACCCGCGCGGTGCTGGCCGATCCGCAGCACGCCTATACCCGCCGACTGCTGGCGGCGGCGGAGCTCGGCGCCCCCGATCCGGTGGCCGGGCGCGCCGGTGCGCCGCTCCTCCGCGTCGAGAACCTCAGCGTCGATTTTCGCGAGAAGAAGGTCCTGGGCCTTTTCGGCGAGACGGTCCATCACGCGGTGCGGGATGTGTCGCTGACCATCGCGCCAGGGGAATTCGTCGGGCTGGTAGGGGAATCCGGCAGCGGCAAGAGCACGATCGGCCGTGCCATCTGCAAGCTGACCCCGAAGGCCGCCGGGCGGGTGGTGTTCGACGGCCAGCCGCTGGACCAGATCGGCGCCGGCGAGGAACGCCATCTGCGCCAGCGCATCCGGGTGGTGTTCCAGGATCCGGTCTCCTCGCTCAATCCCAGGATGCGGATTGGCCGGATCGTCCGTGAGGGGCTGCGCCATGACAGGAGCCTGTCGGACACCGAGCGGCAGCAGGCGGCGGAACGGATGCTGGAGGCGGTCGGCCTGTCGCGCGACATGGCGGCACGGTTTCCCCATGCGCTGTCGGGCGGCCAGCGCCAGCGGGTGGCCATCGCCCGGGCGCTGATCGCGCGGCCCGACCTGATCATCGCCGACGAGCCGGTCTCGGCGCTGGACGTGACGATCCAGGCCCAGATCCTGGCGCTGCTGAAGCGGCTGCAGGCGGACTATGGCTTTGCCTGCCTGTTCATCAGCCACGATCTGCATATCGTGGAGCAGCTCTGCGCCCGGCTCTATGTGCTGCACAAGGGCCGGCTGATGGAGGAGGCCGCGACGCCGGCGCTCTTCGCTTCTCCGCGTCACCCCTATACCCGCCGGCTGCTCAGCGCCTCGCCGCGGCTCGAACGTGGTGAAAAGGGGGTGCATCTGGCCGAACACATCCTGCCCGGGATCGCCGGCGACGATCTCGCCTACTACGACGCGATGCGACCGGAGGAGCCCTACCGGCTGATCGATCTCGGCGCCGGGCATCGTGTCGCCATCCGTGGTGAGCAGGCAGGACCTCCCGTCAGATGAGCCGCGAGACCCAGCGCCCCTATGTGCCCGCCCCCTATCGCATGGAGACGGCGGCGGCCCGCGCCATGATCCGGGCGCAGCCCTTTGCTCTGATCGTCACCCCCGGACAGGACGGGGTGACCGAGGCCAGCCACACGCCGCTCTATTTCGAGGATGGCACGCCGGAGTGCCCGACGCTGATCGGCCATATCGCCCGGATCAACCCGCAAACCCCCGATCTGCTGCGCGGTGGCCCGGCGCTGGCGGTGTTCACCGGACCCTCGGCCTATGTCTCGCCGCGCTGGTATGTCGAGGCGGAGGACGTGCCGACCTGGGTGTATCGTGCGGTGCAGGTGCGCGGCCGGATCGCGCCGGTGGCGGAGGGGCCGCAGATGCTGGCGCTCATGGAGAACATCATCGCCCAGTCCGAGGCGCGGATCGGCGGCGACTGGCAGCTGTCGCGGATCCCGCAGGCGGACGTCGACCGGATGATGCCGCGGATCGTCGGCTTCCGCCTGCATATCGAGACGGTGACGGGGGTGTCCAAGCTGGAACAGACCCGTTCTGCCGCGAACCGTGACGCCGTCGGGGCCGCTCTGCGGCTGGGCGAAGACCCGGGTGGCGTGGCGCTGGCCCCGTTGATGCAGGCGCGCGCGCCGACATGATCCGCCGGCAAGGGGCACTGTGGTGGCTCAGGGCACGGCGAGGGATGCGCCCGCCGTCCGGCCGGACAGCCAGGCGCTGGGGATCGTCCCCATCGCCCGGCAAAACTCCCGGTTGAAGTTCGATTTCGTGTTGAAGCCGCTCTCCAGCATCGCCTCGGTCACGCTGAGGCCACGGCCGAGGCCAGCGCAGGCGGCATGGATGCGCCAGGCGTTGACATAGTGCGAGACATTCTCGCCGGTGGCGGCGTTCACGGCGGCCGACAGCCGCTTTTCCGGCAGCCGTAGCCGGCGGGCCAGACGCATCAGCGTCAGATTAGGGTCGAGATGGGGCGTCTCCCGGGTCAGCAGCGAGTCCAGCCGGGTGAGGATCGCGGCATCCTCGGCGCGGAGCACGGGCGCGATCTCTGCCGTCTGCGTCACTTCCGGCGGCGCGCTATCGGCGGTCTCCTCGGGCCCGGTGGCGGCGGTCTCTGCCGCAAGCAGCGGCTGATCGAGATCGAACGCCAGCTCAGGCAGCCGGCGGCGCTGGCGCTCTGAGGGCGGCCGAGCGCCCATCCTCGGGGTTTTGATCAGAGGACGACGAGGAAGTCGTCGGCGCTGAGGGCGAGGCCGGGTTCGAGTTGGGCGAGCTGGCGGGCGGCGCCGGCGCCGCTGCCGTCGGCGTCGAAG
>NZ_JASNJD010000033.1 GCF_030164425.1 Pseudodonghicola flavimaris
GACGGTCGACCAGCGTCATGATCTCCTTCGGCACGGACTTCGTCGCCGGCAAAAACCGCGTCCCCATCCCCGCAACCGGAAATATCGCCTTCGTCACTTTCTTGCGCATCAAATCCTCAACCAATCTGTCTCCCCGCGCCGGAAAACCCGCCGCCATGGGCCAATTTCTAACCTTCATTCGGAAAAAAGCGCAATTGCTGCAGTGGCTCCGGTCGCCAGATCGGCTCAAACCCGCCCGAAATCGCCCACTTCTGCCCTAACGGCCGCGCCGGAACAGGTTGCCGATGGTCTGAAACACCAGATCGAAGTCGTAGCACATGTTCTGATGGCGCTGATAAATCAGGTCGAGCCGCGCCTTGGCCGGCACGCAGATGCGCGAATATGTGGCATCGGTCTCTGCCGGCGTGGCACAGCGGGCCAGGAGCGCCGCCTCGTGCCGGTGATAGGCGATCGAGGCGAGCCCGGTGACGCCGGGGCGCGATTTCAGCACCTCGCGGTAAATCTCCGGGTAGCGTTCGACATACTCCCGCAGCGGCGGGCGCGGGCCGACGAAGCTGAGATCGCCTTTCAGGATGTTCCAGAGCTGCGGGAATTCATCCAGCCGCTTCGAGCGCAGCCAGGCGCCGGTCGGGGTGATCCGCGCCTCCTTGTCGCCGCCGGAGACGCCGGCATCGGTCTCGACCACCGTCATCGTCCTGAGCTTCCACAGCATGAAGGGCCGGTCCACCCCCTTCATCCGCTCGGCCACGTAGAAGACCGGCCGGCCTTCCTTCCACAGCAGCCACAGCAACAGCCCCAGCAGAATGGGGCCCAGGATCACCACCAGCAGGGTGGCGAAGAACAGATCGAAGATGCGTTTGCTCCAGGTCATGGCCTGCCTCTCATTTGCCGGCAGATTGCGGCAGGCCGCGCCATTCGGCAACCAGGCTTTCGGCATCGGCGGGCGGCAGCGGCACCAGGGCGCAGAGCCGGGTCACATCCAGCGCCACCTCGGCGATCGCCGAGGCCGGCGCCGGCCGCGGCGTCCAGGCCAGCCCCGCCATATCCAGCAGCGCCCCCATCTCCACCGTGCCCGGTGCCGCAATATTCAGCACTCCCGGCAGATCGGCGCGCCCCGCCAGCTGCGCCAGCACCGCCGCCAGGCTCTGCGAGCCGATATAGCTGCGCCTAGGGGTGCGCCCGTCGGCGAAACGGTCGAGCGCGAAGCCCGGCCGCCAGCCGCCGAGGATCGCGTCGGCACCGGCGATATTGCCGATCCGGAGGGCGGTGACCGGCACCCCGAGCGCCGCCGCCAACGCCGCGGCCCGGGTCTCCATCTCGGCCTTGGCGCGGCCGTATGCGCTGACCGGCGCCGGCGGGGTGGTTTCGGCCAGAGGCCCCGGCCCTGCCCCGTAAACCGCTGCGGAAGAGGCCAGAAGCGCCGGCACGCCCAGCCCGGCCGCCAGCCGCACCGCCGCCAGGCCGAGGTCGATGTTCTCGGCCATCCGCGCCTCCGGCCGCGGCGTCGTCGGCGTCACCCCGGCCAGCCCCAGCACCGCGCCGACCTCGCCCGCCAGATCCGCCGCCCAGGCCGGATCGGCCAGCGGGTCGGCCAGCCGCCAGCCGACGCCCGCTGTCCGCCCCGGCGCCGGCCGCGCCTGCCAGATCGCCCGCTCCGCCGGCCAGCAGCCCTGCAGGATCCGGCCGATCCGCCCGGTCGCCCCCAACACAAGAATTCGCGGAAACGCCATCACGCCCCTCCAAAAGGTTGACCACCCTCCGGGGGGCAGTATCTTGCGAGCCTGAAATTGCAATGGTTTTACCCACCGGATTCTCTCAAGGAATAGGCCCCAGGCAGATGCGTCACGCTTTCATTCTCCTCCTGATCCTGGGCCTCGCCGGCCTGACCAGCGCCTGCGCCAAGGGCCGTCTGCCCGGCGGCGCCCCGGTGCGCGAAGAGGTGCTGAAGCAATCCTCCGACGAAACCCCGGAGTTCGCCGTCTATGAAGTGTCCCGCGCCTTCCTGCCGACGGTGTCGCAATGGCCGGTGCCGACCAGCGAGCCGCGGCAGTCCTGGATCGGCGCCAGCCAGGGGCCCAAGACCCAGATCATCCAGCCCGGCGACCGGCTGGACATCCGGATCTGGGACAGCAGCGACAATTCGCTGCTGACCACCGCCGAACAGAAGGAAACCCGGCTGGAACAGGTCAAGGTCTCCTCCTCCGGCACCATCTTCATGCCCTATGTCGGGGAAATCACCGTCGCCGGGCAGACGCCCGAGATGGCCCGCAGCGACCTGCAGCAATCGCTGGAGGTGATCGTGCCCTCGGCGCAGGTGCAGCTGAACATGTCCGAGGGCCGCGCCAATTCGGTCGATCTGGTCGGCGGCGTCAGCGCCCCCGGCAGCTATCCGATGCCCGACCGCAATTACACCGTGCTGAGCCTGCTGGCCGCCGGCGGCGGGGTGAAGGACAGCCTGCGCAACCCGCAGATCCGGCTGATGCGCGGCAGCGCCATCTACGGCACCTCGGTCGAGACCCTGCTGAAGAGCCCCCGGCTCGACACCCGCCTGCGCGGCGGCGACCGGGTCTTCGTCGAGGAGGACAGCCGCTATTTCCTGTCCTTCGGCGCCGCCGGATCGGAGGATCTGCACCGTTTCACCAAGGATGAGATCTCGGCCATGGATGCGGTCTCGATCATGGGCGGGGTGAACGACGGCAAGGCCGACCCGCAGGGGCTGCTGATCCTGCGCGAATATCCCGCCTCGGCGGTGCTGCCCGGGGTGCGCGGGCCGCGTCAGGAACGGGTGGTCTTCACCCTCAACCTGACCTCGGCCGACGGGCTGTTCTCGGCCCGCAAGTTCCAGATCGAGCCGGGCGATCTGGTGGTCGCCACCGAATCGCCGATCAACGACACGCTGACCATCGCCAATATCGTCGGCAACTTCTTCGGTGTCTTCAGCCGCGCCAGCAACGCCTTCTAGGATCGGCCCGACTTAATCGGCCGTCATCACGCGCCCTGCCCCTCCGGGCCGGGCGCGCCGTCAGCCCTGATCCAGCAGCCCGGCCAGATAGGCGCCATAGGCGTTCTTGGCGAAGAGCGCCGCCCGCGCCGCCAGTTCCTCGGCGCTGATCCAGCCCTGGCTATAGGCGATCTCCTCGGGGCAGCCGGCCTGCAGCCCCTGGCGATCCTCCAGCGTGCGGACGAAATTGCCGGCCTCGAGCAGCGAGGCATGGGTGCCGGTGTCGAGCCAGGCATAGCCGCGGCCCATGGTTTCCACCTGCAGGAGCCCGTCGGCCAGATACATCCCCAGCAGCGAGGTGATCTCCAGCTCGCCCCGCGCCGAGGGGGTCACCTGCCGGGCCCGCTCCGGCGCCGAACCGTCGAGGAAATAGAGCCCGGTGACCGCGTAATTCGACGGCGGCACCGCCGGTTTCTCGATGATCTCGCGCACCGCGCCGCCCTGATCGAAGGCGACCACGCCATAGCGTTCGGGATCGGCGACGTGATAGCCGAAGACGGTGCCCCCGGTCTCCTGCGCATCGGCCCGCGCCATCAGCTTGGGCAGACCGTGGCCGAAGAAGATATTGTCGCCCAGCACCATGGCCGAGGGGCTGCCGGCCAGGAAATCCTCGGCCAGCAGATAGGCCTGGGCCAGCCCGTCGGGACTGGGCTGGACCACATAGCTCAGCGAGATGCCCCATTGGCTGCCGTCGCCCAGGGTGCGGATGAACTGCTCCTGATCCTGCGGGGTGGTGATCATGCAGATCTCGCGGATGCCGGCCAGCATCAGCACCGAGATCGGGTAATAGATCATCGGCTTGTCGTAGATCGGCAGAAGCTGTTTCGACAGCCCCATGGTGATCGGGTAAAGCCGCGTGCCGGAGCCGCCGGCGAGGATGATCCCCTTGCGTCCGCTCATCTCAAATCTCTCCAAGGTCATGCAAAATGGCGTGGAGCCCCTGCCGCCAATCGGGGCGGGCGAGGCCGAAAACAGTCTCTAACGTGGCGCAATCCAGCCGCGAATTGCCCGGCCGCGCCGCCGGGGTCGGATAGGCGGAGGTCGGGATCTCCTCCACCCGGCAGGCGATGCCGGCCTGATCGAATGTTTCGCGCGCGAAACCGGCCCAACTGGTGTCCGGCGCCCCCGCGAGGTGATAAACGCCCGCGGCCTCCGGCCGCGCGATCAGCGCCTCGGCGATCGTCAGGCAGGCGGCGGCGATGTCGCGGGCCGGGGTCGGGGCGCCGATCTGATCGGCCACCACGTTCAGGCTGTCGCGTGTCTTGCCCAGCCGCAGCATGGTCTTGACGAAATTGCTGCCATGGGCCGAGACCACCCAGGAGGTGCGCAACACCGCATGGGCCCCCCCGGCCGCGATCACCGCCCGTTCGCCGGCCAGCTTGCTGCGGCCATAGGTGTTGAGCGGGGCGGTCGGATCCTCCGGCCGCCAGGGCGCCTCCCCCGATCCGTCGAAGACGTAATCGGTGGAGATCTGAACGAACGGAATGCCCATATCGGCGCAGGTGCGTGCCATGGTGCCCGGGGTGGCGGCATTGATCAGATGCGCCAGCGCCGGTTCGCTCTCCGCCCGGTCGACCGCGGTATAGGCTGCGGCATTGATCACCGCGCGGGGACCATGGGCGCGGATCGCCGCATCGCAGGCCTCCGGCGCGGTCAGATCCGCCTCCGCCCGCGACAGACAGGTCACCCCCGCATGGCGCGCCAGTTCGCGGGCCACCTGACCCGTCTGCCCGAAAACGAGCACGTCCTTCATGCTCCCGTCCTCCAGAATGCCGGCCGCCGCAGCCGCAGCGCCGGAGCTTCGATCAGATGCCAGGACAGCGCCGCCAGCGCGAAGGTCACCGGCACGGCGATGGCCAGATGCCCCAGCGGCGTCATCCCGCCCATCCCGACGCCGGCCTCGGCCACCGTCTGCTGTACCGGAAAGGCATAGATATAGGTGCCATAGGAATAGTCCCCCAGCCGGTTATAGACTTGCAGCCTCGGGGTGCGGGCGAAGCCCAGCCAGAACAGCCCATAGGCCAGCGCCAGGATGAAGACCGGCAGGAACAGCGGCGTCGGCCGCAGCAGCAGCACCAGCAGCACCAGCCCGCCGGCGATCACCGGGCTGAGCGGGATACGGTCCTGCCAGAGGTAGAAACAGACCCCCACCAGGAAGGGCAGCCCCAGATAGAGCGCCGACAGCACGTAATAGCGCCCGGTCAGCATCGGCCCGGCGTAATAGCTGGCCAGGAACAGCAGCGCGACCAGCACCACCAGCGGTTTGCGGTCGAACAGCCCCAGCACCCCGACCACCAGCACCGTGAGATAGAACAGCACCTCATACGGCAGGGTCCAGAGCGAGCCGTTCACCGTCCCCGGCAACGGGTTGTCCGGGAACATTCCCGGCAGGCCGCTGCCGGAAAAGGTCAGCCCGCGCAGCACATAGCCGGGCAGCGCCGCCCAGATCCCCGGCGCCTGCGACAGCGCCAGCGCGGCGACCAGGCCAGTCACCAGCAACATGCCGAAAAGCGCGGGATAGAGCCGCAGGATCCGCGCCCGCAGAAAGGCGCTCACATCGCGTTTGCCCAGAAAGCTGCGGGCGATGTAGAAGCCCGAGATCGAGAAGAAGGCGAAGACGCAGGCGCGGCCCAGGTTGTCGCCCTTCAGAAAGGTCTCGAGGGGTTCCGGCGTCCCCGCCCCCAGCGCCAGCGGATAGGCATGCGACACCATCACCCCGGTGGCCGCCAGCATGCGGATCAGGTCGAAGTTATTGTCCCGCCCGCCAGAGCGGTCGGCGATCCGTGGCGCATCGGCCAGCCACCTCACGTCCCGACCCCCAGCCGCTGGCCGACGCCGTGGCGATCCTGCAGCGCCCGCCACCAGGGCTCGTTGGCCAGATACCAGTCCACCGTCCGTTCCAGCCCCTCTTCCACCGTGACAGAGGGCCGCCAGCCCAGCTCGGCGCGGATGCGGCCGGGATCGATGGCATAGCGCGCGTCATGGCCGGGCCGGTCGGTGACGAAGGTGATCTGATCGGCGTAGGAGCCTGCCGCTTTCGGCCGCTTGCGGTCGAGAATGGTGCAGAGCGTCTGCACCAGTTCCAGATTGCTCCGCTCGTTCTCGCCGCCGATGTTATAGGAGCGGCCCAGCTCGCCCTTCTCCACCACCAGCAGCAGCGCATCGGCGTGATCCTCGACATAGAGCCAGTCGCGGATGTTCGAGCCGTCGCCGTAGATCGGCAGCGGTTGGCCGGCCAGCGCGTTGAGGATGATCACCGGGATCAGCTTTTCGGGGAAGTGATAGGGGCCGTAGTTGTTGGAGCAATTGGTCAGCACCACCGGCAGCCCGTAGGTCTCGTGCCAGGCGCGGACCAGATGATCCGAGCTCGCCTTCGAGGCCGAATAGGGCGAGCGCGGATCGTAAGCCGTGTCTTCGGTGAACTTGACCGCCGGATCGGCGGGCAGCGAGCCGAAGACCTCGTCGGTGGAGATATGGTGGAAGCGGAAGTGCTCCGGCCGGCCCTGTTCCAGCCAGTATTTCCGCGCCGCCTCCAGCATGTTGTAGGTGCCGGTGATATTGGTCTCGATGAAATCGCCGGGCCCGTCGATCGAGCGGTCGACATGGGATTCGGCGGCCAGATGCATCACCGCCTCGGGGGCATGTGCCTCAAAGACCCGATCCAGCGCGGCGCGGTCGCGGATATCGGCCTGCACGAAGGTGTAGAGCGGGCTCGTCGCGACGCTCGCCACATTGTCGAGACAGGCGGCATAGGTCAGCGCGTCGAGGTTGATCACCTCATGCCCACGCGCCACCGCCAATCGCACCACGGCGGATCCGATGAACCCGGCCCCGCCGGTGACCAGCAGCCTCATGCCGCGCCCTCCCAGCTGAACGGGCTGTCGAACCCGGCAAGGGGGATGGCGGCGGCGTCCTTGTCGGAGAGCACCGGATCGGAGGTCAGGTCCCAGTCGATGCCGCAGCTGTCCCAGCGCACCGCGCCGTCGCAGTCGGGCGCATAGTAATCGGTGCATTTATAGCAGATCTCGGTATCCGGCTCGCGGGTGACGAAGCCGTGCAGAAAGCCCCTGGGGATCAGCATCTGCCTGCCGTTCTCCGCGCTCAGCTCCTGCCCGAACCATTGGCCATAGGTCGGGCTGCCACGGCGGATGTCGACCGCCACGTCGAAAAGCGCGCCCCGGCCGCAGCGCACCAGCTTGTCCTGGGCATGGGGAGGCGCCTGATAATGCAGCCCGCGGATGGTGCCCGCCCGGGCAGACAACGAATGATTGTCCTGCACGAAATCCAGGTCGATCCCCTGCCCAGCCAGCGTCTGCCGGTTCCAGCTTTCGGAAAAGAAGCCGCGCGCATCGCCGAAGCGTCGCGGCGTGAGAACCAGAAGCCCCGGGATCGGGGTGGTGTCGATCTGCATGGCCGTCCCTCGTTACCTGTTGCCCGCCGGTGCCGTCTCCGGACCGCGGCCTCGCGGCGAGCGATAGCGGAGGAAGGCGACCAGATTATGGTCAAAGCGCGACGCTGGCATGATAGCCGATAGACCGGCGGGACGCGCCCGCCGTCACAGATCCGCGGCGCGTTTCTTCACCCAGCCCAGGAAAGCGGCATCCGGGCTGCGCAGTTTCGGCGCTCCGGAGCGCGCCCAGACGGCCCGCCAGTCGGCCTCCAGCGCGTAGACGTCCCAGCCCGGCATCATGTCGCGGGCCTGTTCCAGCGCCCGCGCGCTCAGCCGGGGCGGCCGGGCCGGCGCCTCGACCATCTGATCGCGCGGGGCGAAGCGGATCAGATCGCCGTCCAGCTCCTCCATGCTGTAATCGGGCAGATGGCCCGCGGCGATCATGTCGCGCAACATCTTGCGAAACACCCGCCGCGGGCTGGCGGAGCCGGATTTCTTCAGCAGCGTCTCGACCGAGATCACCCATTCCGGCTGGCGGCCGCAATGCTTGCGGGCGAGCTCGTAGACGCGCCGTTCCAACGGTTTGCGCAGCCGGAAATAATCGCGGCTGAGGGTCAGCACCGATTTCGACAGCACCGCGCGGTACAGCCAGTCGCTGAGCGTCACCGCGACCGAGACCATGCGACCGCCGCGGGTCTTGCGGACGATCTCCCAGCTTTCGATCAGGCCGAAACCGGTGGTCACCTCCTGATCGCCGGTGACGATATTGGTGGTGATGCGGGTGCCGGCGAGCCGTTCGAAGGCCTCGCGCAGACGGCGGTAGGCATCGCCGCTGGTCTCCCGGTTGGTGGCCACCAGCAGATCATGCGCCTTCAGGTACAGCCGGCGGCTGACCTGGCGACCGGCGTTGAGCGCCGCCATCAGCTGGCTGATGCAGAAGATCAGGATGTCCTTGTCGTGGATCGTCGCCAGCCCCCTGACGCTGGGGGTCACGGTGATCTCCACCCCGTTATGGGCATAGGAGAGGATGCGCCGGTCCGGCCGGGTGCCCAGCGAGAACAGCGGATGTTCCATGCTGGCGATATCGTCCTTGGGGATCGCATCGAAGATGTCGCAGAGGAAAAAATCCCCCTGCCGGTGCCGGTCGGGCAGAAGGCCGCCCGGCCCGCTCACTGTCACACTGCTCATGGTCGGTGTCCGACTCGTTATCGTGGTTTCGGTGACGGGCAGCCTAGAGTTATCCACAAGCTGCCGCAACGGGGGTTCGGAATCGCCCCATCGGGGGTTCGGAGTCGCACGAACGTGGGTTCAGAGTCACCCGGTTTCGAAGAAGGATCGAAAATATATTCGCAACCAATGGGTTACATCCACCGTTCGGGTCCCGTAACTTATATATAACACAGATCTAACTGGATAAAAAAATTCCAAGGCCCGGATCTGCGCCCGGATCGCCTGCAGCGAACGCCTGAAATTGCTGAGAAAATCAGGATGTGTATGGCTTTTCCTTCCATGTAATGCCTTTTGTGGTATCATGCCAAAAACACAGCACATCGAGCGGTTTCATGGTCAAGGACAGCAGCCCCCTGCCCCCCTATTTCAACATCGATCCCGATGCCGCGCTGGAGGAGCTGGACGCCCCCACCGGCACCCAGGGCTTCGCCGCGATCGCCGCCGCCTGTGCCCGCGGCCGGGCCGATCTGGCCAGCCGCGGCATGGATGAGGAGGGGCGCAAGAGCCTCCGCCTGTTCTCCACCTGGGAGATCACCCGCTATCTGATCCCGGTGGCAAGCGCGCATTTCCGCCGGGTGCTGAAACAGAACCCGGAGCTGCCGCAGGGCACCAGCGAGACCGAGGGCGGCGCCAAGTGGTTCACCCTGGACGAGGTGCTGCGGCTCAGGGCCTTCTTCGCGGCGCAGGGGTCGAAGGCGAAGAACTACCTGCCCTACCGCCCCGCTGGCCTGCCGGCGAAACTGGTGGCGGTGGCCAACTTCAAGGGCGGCGTCGGCAAGACCTCCACCGCGGCGCATCTGGCGATGTCGGCGGCGCTCGACGGCTACCGGGTGCTGGTGATCGATCTCGACAGCCAGGGGTCGATGACCTCGATCTTCGGCGGACGGGTCGAGGACGAATGGCAAACTGCCTTCCCGCTGCTGGCGCGGCATTACGGCGAACATCTGCGCGCCGACAACCAGCGCCGGCTGGACCGGGGCGAGGCGCCGCAGCCGCTGGACGACACGCTGTCGGCGGCGCTGGAGATGACTGCGGCCGATGTCATCCAATCCACCCACTGGCCCAATATCGATCTGATCGGGGCGCAGCTGAACCTCTATTGGGCAGAGTTCCAGATCCCGGTCTGGCGGATGCAGGCGCGGGGCTGGAAGCTGTGGGACGCGCTGACCGACCGGCTGGAGGCCGACGGGGTGCTGGAGCAATACGATCTGATCTTCATCGATACGCCGCCGGCGCTGGGGTATCTGACGATCAACGGGCTGGCGGCCGCCGATATCCTGCTGGTGCCCTTCGGCGCCTCCTTTCTGGAATTCGATTCCACCGGCCGTTTCTTCGACATGCTGCATTCCACCTTCGCCTCCATCGAGGAGGGGGAGAATATGGCCGCCCGTGCGCTGGGGCGGCCTGGGCTTGCCTTCGAATGGGATGCGGTGCGCGCGGTGATCACCCGGTTCGACGGCGCCCAGCAGGGTGAGCTCTCGGCGCTGATCCAGGCCTATCTGGGCCGCACCCTGTCGCCTCACCGGCAGGATTTCACCGCGCTGATCGGCCAGGCGGGGGAACAGGTCTCCGGCATCTACGAGGCCGATTACCGCGATTTCAACCGCGAGACCTATGCCCGTGGACGAGAGACCTTCGACGAGACCTATGCCGCCTTCAAGCGCCTCCTGCTGGGGGTCTGGCGGCGCGAGGAGCTGGAGGCCGCCCACAGCGCCGAGCCGGGCTTGACCCCGGCATGAGACAGAGCCCGCAGCAAGGGGGCCGGCAAGGAGAGCAGAGATGGCCAAACGCAGACGACTGACGCCGGCGCAGCCGGGATATCTTGAGGCCGAGCCGCCACGGCCGTCGACCCCGGGTCCAGCGGCGCTGGCCGCCCCCGGACCGGCACCGACAGCGATGGCGCCACCGATCGCCCAGGTCAGCGGCGATGCCGCCGCCCGCGCCGCGCTGGAGGAGCTGGCGACGGAAATGGCCACCGCCCGGGCCCAGGGGCTGATGCTGGAGCGGCTGCCGCTCGGCGCGATCGAGGCCGGCCATCTGGTGCGCGACCGCATGGCCCAGGACGAGGACGAGATGGAGGCGCTGATGGCCAGCCTCGAGGCGCGTGGCCAGCAGACCCCGATCGAGGTTGTCCGCCTGCCGGCGCCGCAGGGCGACAAGGCCTATGGTCTGATTTCCGGCTGGCGTCGGCTGACGGCACTGAACAGGCTCTATGACAGGACCTCAGACTCTCGTTTCGGCTTCGTACGGGCGCTGGTGATCGCGCCGGAGAGCGCCTCGGACGCCTATGTGGCGATGGTCGAGGAAAACGAGATCCGGGTGAACCTGAGCTTTTACGAACGCGCCCGCATCGCCGCCCGCGCGGTGGAGGAAGGTGTCTATCCCGATGCCCGGGCCGCGCTGCGGGCGCTCTATGGTTCGGTGACCCGGTCGAAACGCTCGAAGATCGGCAGCTTCATGGGGCTGGTGGAGAAGCTCGACCCGGTGCTGCGCCATCCCACGGCGATTTCCGAAAAGCTCGGCCTGGCGTTGGTCAAGGCGCTGGAGGCCGAGGAGGGGCTGGCCGGGCGGCTGGAACAGGCGCTGATCGCGGCGGCGCCGGAGAGCCCGGCGGAGGAGATCGCCATCCTGTCCGAGGCGGTGGCGAAGCCGGCGCCAGTTGCCGTCGACCCGCCGGCGGTCGAGGCCGATCCTGCCCCTGCCCCTGCCCCTGCCCCGCCGACCTCTGCCTCTCCCGCGCGGCCGCGCTCGGGGGAGCAGCCGATGGCCGGGGGACGGATCAGCCAGCCGGCCGGGCCAGGGGTGCGGCTGAGCTTCACCGCCGATCGGAACCGGATCGAGCTGACCGGCCCGGCCGTGGATGCGGCGCTGATGGAGGCGCTGCGGGACTGGCTGCGGCAGCGCTGAGAGGTTTCGCACGCGAAACAACAGAGTCTGATATCAGGCTCTGTTCCGGGAAACCGACCGCCGCCCCCGACGGGATCGGGGGCGGCGTTTCGATGTCCGGGGCCTTGCTCAGTCCTTGTCTTGGGGGGGCTTGAGGGTGCCGTTCATGTTTCGCACGCGAAACATGCGTCAGGGGCCACAGTGGGATCAGATCCCGTAATAGTCCCTGTACCAGTCGACGAAGCGCTGGATCCCCTCGCCCACCGGCACCTTCGGTGCATAGCCGGTCAGATCGGTCAGCAGCCGGGTGTCGGCCCAGGTCGCCGGCACGTCGCCGGGCTGCATCGGATGCATCACCTTTTCGGCGTCGCGGCCACAGGCGGCCTCGATGGCAGCGATATAATCCAGCAGTTTGGTCGGCCGGCTGCCGCCGATATTGACCACACGGAAGGGGGCGACCGGGCTGAGGCTGTCGGCCTCCGACACCGGGGCATCGCCCGGCACCGCCTCGGTCAGCCCGAGGATGCCGTCGACCAGATCGTCGATATAGGTGAAGTCGCGCTGCATCTGGCCGTGGTTGTAGACGTCGATCGGCCGGCCTTCGAGGATGGCGCGGGTGAATTTGAAATGCGCCATGTCGGGCCGACCCCAGGGCCCGTAGACGGTGAAGAAGCGGAACATCGTCGTCGGCAACCGATAGAGATGGGCATAGGAATGCGCCATCGCCTCGGTCGCCTTCTTGGTGGCGGCGTAGAACGACATCTGGGTATCGGCCTTGTCGCGCTCGCCATAGGGCATTTCGGTGTTGGCGCCATAGACCGAGGAGGTCGAGGCCAGCAGCAGATGCATGGGCGGATGGGCGCGGGCGGCCTCCAGCAGTTCGAAGGTGCCGATCAGGTTGGCCTCGACATAATCGCGCGGCGCATCGATCGAGTGGCGCACCCCGGCCTGGGCGGCCAGGTGGATCACCAGATCGAAGCGATTGTCCTGAAACAGAGCCTGCAGCCGCCCCGGATCCTCCAACCGCCCGATGACGGGGGTGAAATTCGGGTCGGGGGCCAGAAGCGCATGGCGGCGCTTCTTGAGCTCGACATCGTAGTAATCGGAGAGGCAATCGAGCCCGGTCACCCGCCAGCCTTCGGAAAGCAGCCGGGCGCTGAGGTGATAGCCGATGAAGCCGGCCGAGCCGGTAACGAGGGCACTGCGCATGGCGCCTTGGTGGCGCAGTGGCGCGACGCTGTCAAACGGCATCGACAGGCCGGCGCCGCCGCTGGACCCCGGGGGCTGTTTGCCGGTCGTTAACCCGGTTCGATTTGACATGGCCGCGCTTTTATGAGTTTTGCGACCCCGACACCCGCCAACAGCCCGCAGCCAGGCAAGGAACAACAGTCGTGACGGCAGATCACAGCCCGGCAGCGCCCGGCGCGCCCTTCTCTCTGGTGGCGGTGGTGGTGACCCACAACCGGCTGGAGAAGCTGCGGGACACGCTGGCGCGGTTGCTGGAGGCCGATGCAGAGGTGCTGCAGGCGGTGGTGGTGGTCGACAATGTCTCCACCGACGGGACCGGCGCCTGGCTGGCCGGGCAGGACGATCCGCGGCTGGTGGTGCTGGAAAGCGCCGAGAACCTCGGCGGGGCCGGCGGCTTCGAATGGGGCATGCGCGAGGCGGTGACGCGGTTCGATCCCGACTGGATGGTGGTGATGGACGACGATGCCCGCCCCGATCCCGGCGCGCTGGCCGCCTTCGCGGCGCTGGACAAGCGGGACTGCGAGGCGGTGGCGGCGGCGGTCTATTTCCCCGGCGGCGCCATCTGCGAGATGAACCGGCCGTCGCGCAACCCGTTCTGGCACCGGCGGGAGTTCCTGCGCACGGTGGTCGGCGGTCGGGGCGGTTTTCACATCGCGCCGGCGGATTATCGCGGCCAGGGCCGGCCGGTGGATGTTTCCTCCTTCGTCGGGCTCTTCGTGTCGCGGCGGGCGGTGGAACTGGTGGGCTATCCCGACGGGCGGCTCTTCGTCTATGGCGAGGACGGGCTTTATACCCTGGGGCTCAGCAAGGCGGGCGGGCGGATCCATTTCTCCCCCGAGGTGCGCTTCGAACACGATTGTTCCACCTTCCAGGGCCGGCCGGGGCAGTTCCGGCCGCTGTGGAAGGTCTATTATTACCACCGCAACCTGCTGTTTCTCTATCGCATGGCGGCGGGCTGGATGTTCTGGCCGGTGATGCTGCTGATCCTGCCGAAATGGCTGCTGAAGCTGCGCCACCACCCGGGAGAGCGCGGGGTGTTCCTGCGGCTTCTGGGCTGGGCGGTCCGCGACGGGCTGAGCGGCCGGGTCGACCGCCGCCACGCCGAGGTTCTGGCCGCCGCCGGCTAGCGGCGCGGCGGCAGGGGTCAGCTGTTCAGGATGGTGCGGTGAAACCGGCCCATCAGGATCAGCCCCAGGGTCAGGATCGCCAGCGACACCCCCATCACATAGACATGATTGACGTAAGAGGCGTTGTAGGTGGCGTAGAAGCCTTCGCGCATCAGCCCGGTGATATGCAGCAGCGGGTTGTACCATAGGATCTGCTGCGCCAGCGGCGGCATGTTGTCGTAGAGAAAGAAGACACCCGAGGCGATGAACAGCGGCCGGGTGATGATCGACCAGGCGATGTCCCAGACCGGGAACAGCCCGGTCAACACGCAGTTCATCACCCCGACCGCCAGCCCCAGCAGCATCGCCAGCGCCATCGCCTCGATCACCGGGGTCAGATCCACCGCGCTGCGGTGATCGAGCACGGCGAGAATGCCGGTGAGCAGCAGCGCCGTCACCGTGATGCCGGTCAGCGCGTTCAGGATGAACCGGGCCAGCACCGCATCCACCCAGGTGACGGCCGGATAATGCAGCAGCGGTTTCGAAAAGTTGATCGCCTTGGACACCTTGCGGGCCAGCACCTGATAGAGGTCGAAGGGCATGTAGCCGGAGGCGTAGAACAGGATGAAGCTGGTGCCGAGCGGCGGCGTGCGCACCACCAGCGAAAACCCCAGGGACAGCACCATGATGGCGCCCAGGGGCTCCAGGATCGCCCAGGCGTAGCCGCCCGGCGTGCGCCCGTAGCTGGTCGACATCTCGCGCAGGATCAGCGCCAGCGTCGTGCGCAGCGTTGCGAAGCGGTGGGGGCCATATTGCGTAGCGGCTGGGGACTGGGGGGCAGGGGCTGGCTGGGAAGCCATGAAAATCGTTCCGATGCTGGCGTTTATATCCGCAGTTATGTAAGGAATCAGACATGATTTCAAACGGCTTCGCGCCGGGTGGGCCGCTTATGACTGACAAGATTTCCTCTGCCGATGCCGATCAGGCCGGCGCACAGCCTTCGACATCCGAAACTGCGGCGACGCCGGCTGAACGCGCCGAGCGGGACGAGGCCGGCCCCGCCGGACCCCGGGCCGGTGCGCGCCGGGGCGGGCGCCGCAACCTGGCGGGCAAGCGGGCGGCGGGGGGCGGACCGGCGCCGGTCCGGGTGATGCCGATCGCCCGGCCGGCGCAGATGAAGCGGCGGCACTGGGGGCTGCTGGCCAGTTTCGGCGTCGTGGTGCTGATGCCGCTGATCGCGGTGATCCTCTATCTCTGGGTCGCGGCGCAGGATCAGTATCTCTCGACCACCGGTTTCACCGTGCGCAGCCAGGAAAGCGGCGGCGCCACCGAGCTTCTGGGCGGGCTGGCGCAATTCGCCGGCGGCACCGTCGCCTCGGACAGCGATATCCTCTACGAATTCATCCAGAGCCAGGAGATGGTCGAGGCGGTCGATGCCGATGTCGACCTGCGAGCGCATTATTCCCAGCCCTGGCCCGGGGACTGGGTCTTCGCGCTCTGGCCCGATGCCTCGCGCGAGGATCTGGACTGGTACTGGCAGCGGATCGTCAGCATCTCCTACGATTCCGGTACCGGGCTGATCGAGGTGCAGGCCCGCGCCTTCGACCCCGAGACCGCCCGGGCTGTCAGCCAGGTGATCCTGCGCGAGAGCCAGGACCGCATCAACCGGCTGAACGACCAGGCCCGCGCCGATGCGATCCGCTATGCTCAGGCCGATCTGGATGAGGCGATCGACCGGTTGAAGGCGGCGCGCGAGGCGCTGACCCAGTTCCGCACCCGCACCAAGATCGTCGACCCGGCGGCCGATATCCAGGGCCGCATGGGGGTGATGAACAACCTGCAGCAGCAGCTGGCCTCGGCGCTGATCGAATATGATCTGCTGCGCGAGACCGCCAGCCCCAGCGATCCGCGGCTGACCAAGGCGGAACAGCTGATCGAGGTGATCCGCGAACGCATCCGCATCGAACGGCAGACCTTCGCCAGCGACAATACCGACACCGGCGCCGTGGGCGAGGATTACCCCTCGCTGATCGCCGAATTCGAAAGCCTGACGGTCGATCTGGATTACGCCGAACAGACCTATCGCGCGGCGCTGACCGCCCGCCAGGTCGCCCGCGACGATGCCGCCCGCCAGAGCCGCTATCTGGCGACCTATGTCAAACCGACGCTGGCGCAGGATTCCGAATATCCGATCCGGCCGCTGGTGGCGGCGCTGGCCGGTCTGTTCCTGCTGCTGCTGTGGTCGATCGGCGCGCTGATCTATTATTCGATCCGCGATCGCAGCTGATCGGCGGGGCGGGGTAGGGCGATGATCCGCTTCGAGAATCTGACCAAGAGCTTTCGCCTGAAGGGCGAGCGCAAGGTGGTGATCGATCACCTCAACCTGACGCTGCCGACCGGCAAGTCGCTGGCGCTGCTGGGCCGCAACGGGGCGGGGAAATCGACCCTGCTGCAGATGATCGCCGGCACCATGCGGCCCGATTCCGGCCGCATCGTCACCGATGGCTCGATCTCCTGGCCGGTGGGGTTCGGCGGCTCGTTCCACCGCGACCTGACCGGGGCGGAGAACGTGCGCTTCATCGCCCGCATCTACGGGGTGGATACCGACGCGCTGCTGGCTTTCGTCGCGGATTTCGCCGAACTGGGCAAATCCTTCCACATGCCGGTGCGCAGCTATTCCTCGGGGATGAAATCGCGGCTGACCTTCGGCGCCTCGATGGGCATCCACTTCGACACCTATCTGGTCGATGAGGTCACCGCCACGGGGGATGCCTCCTTCAAGCGCAAGAGCAAGGCGGTCTTCGCCGAGCGGATGCAGACCTCCAGCGCCATCATGGTCAACCACTCGATGAGCCAGGTGCGGGAATTTTGCGACGCCGGGCTGGTGCTGGAAAACGGCCAGGTGCAGTATTTCGAGGATCTCGAGGAGGCGATCGCCACCCATGAGGCGATCCTGGGCGGCTGAGGCCCTTGTGCCGTTGCATTTTCATCGCGCGGGCCGGTGCTGACGGGGGGCGGATGATCTTCTGTTGAACCCGGCTCCCGTGCTCCATTAAGACGATCTCGGATTTGAGAGATACAGCGCGCGACAGCCGCGTGACGAGAGAGGAACGCCCCATGCCCGATCAGTCGCCCGCCCCGGCCGTGACCAAGCTGCAGAGCCTGATCTGGCCGGAACAGGGGATCTGCACCGAACGCGATCTCTATGTCCGGCTGCATGGTCCGGCGGGTCTGTCGGCCGAGGACGGCATGGTGCATTTCGCGGTCGACGGCCGGGCCGAATTCAACACCTGGTTCAATCTGTTCAACATCGGCAAATGGCAGCACAACTGCGCCCTGAGCGATCTGCGGCTGTCGCTGGAAGGCACCGGGCAGTTCGAGGTCTCGGTGTTCCTGGCGCTGCCGGAGCGGTCCTGGGAACGGCTGGTCAACCAGGTGGTGTCGCTGAGCGCCAAGGCGCCGACCGAACTGGATCTGGCGGCGCTCTTCGATCTGGAGCTGACCGAAGGGGTGCTGTTCTTCGAGCTGCGGGCGCTGAGCCGGGGCAAGCTGACGGCGGCCGACTGGGTCACCGCCGACGCGCCGCGGCGCACGCCCGAGCTGATGCTGTCGATCACCACCTTCAAGCGCGAAGCGGCGGTGCAGCGCACCGCGCGGCGGTTCGAGACCTATATCGCCGGATCGCCGCTGAAGGATCACATCCGGCTGACCGTGGTCGACAACGGCCAGAGCGTGCGGATCGCCGAAAGCGATCATATCACCGTGGTGCCCAACGCCAACCTGGGCGGCGCCGGCGGGTTTTCCCGCGGGCTTCTGGCGGCGCGCGACAGCGGCGCCAGCCATTGCCTGTTCATGGATGACGACGCCTCGGTCCATATGGACAGCCTGGACCGGACCTGGCGGTTCCTGGCCTATGCCATCGATCCCGCCACGGCGGTGGCCGGCGCCATGATCAACGCCTCGCACCGCTGGGCGATCTGGGAAAACGGCGCGGTCTTCAACACCCGCTGCCTGCCGCTCTACATGGGCACCGACCTGCGCGACCCGGGGCAGAGCTTCGGCATGGAATATGCCACCACCGGGCCGGCGCCGGACCGCTTCTACGGCGGCTGGTGGTATTTCGCCTTTCCGGTCGACAAGGTGGTGCACCAGCCCTTCCCCTTCTTCGTGCGCGGCGATGATGTCAGCTTCTCCCTGGTGCATGATTTCGACATCGTCACCCTGAACGGCGTGGTGTCCTTCCAGGACAGTTTCACCGACAAGGAAAGCCCGCTGACCTGGTATCTGGACCTGCGCAGCCACATGGCGCATCACCTCAGCCTGCCGTCGATGGAGATCGGCGCGATGCGGACGCTGAAGATCGCCGCCTGGTTCTTCCTGCGCAACCTGCCGCGGATGCATTACGAGACGATTCAGGCGATCAACCTGGCGCTGGAGGACGTGCTGAAGGGGCCGGAGTTCTTCGACAACAACGCCGACATGGCGCAGCGCCGGGCCGACATCAAGGCGCTGACCCAGGAAGAGGCCTGGACCCCGGCACCGCGCGACCTGCCGACCAGCAAGTGGCGGATGAATCCGCGCAACCGCTGGATCCGTTTCTTCATGAAGATCACGCTGAACGGCCATCTGCTGCCCTTCTTCCGCCGCTTCGGCAATCACCCGGTGCTGGAGGCGGGAGATCGCGGCAGCATCTTCTGGGCCTGGGGCGCGGCGCGGATCACCTATCTCAGCGCGGACAAGCGCAAGTGGTACACGGTGACCCATTCGAAGCGGAAGTTCCTGCGCGAGGCGGCCCGTTTCACCGGCCTGGCACTGCAGTTCCTGCGCCGCTATCCGGAGCTCTTGCAGATGTATCGCAAGGGCTATGACGATCTGACCACCGAGACCTACTGGCGCGCCAAGCTGGAGATGACGCCGGAGACCGCCCCGGCCAAGGCGGCCGGCTGAGGCCGGGGTCCCGGGTAGGGGATGTGGAAAGGCCCCGGGCGTCGGTGAACGCCCGGGGCCTTTTCATGGTCTTTCCGGTCTTCCGCCGGCGATCTTGGCTGGCCTTCGGACGATGATCCTGGGGACCGGCTGGCCGCGCGGCAGGGTCTCAGGGCCGGGCCGGCCGGATCATTCCTCTTCCGGCGCCTTGTCCTTCTGATGCTCTTCGATGATCTGCTGCAGCAGCGGCCAGACATAGTCCGACATCAACTGGTAGCTGTCGTCCGGCAGCGCCATCTGCGCCAGAGGTGCATCGGCATCGGGCAGCGGATCGAAGAACAGCGTGTCCCGGTCGAAATAGCGCTGCGCGATCGCGGCGTTGCCTTCGGCATATTCGGCCATCACCGCCTGGCGCTGGTCATAGGGCATCACCCGTTCGGACTGCTTCGAGCCGCCGGTCAGGGTCTTGTCGATCTGGGCACAGGCCGAGGTCAGCACGTTCCGGTAGGAGGGCTGGGCCTCGCCGAGCGGCAGGCAACGCATGAATTCCGAGATCTTCGGCGAGAAGCTTTCGTTGATATGCACGGGCTCGGAGAACCCGCTGCGGTCGGTCATCCCGATGCTGTCGCAGAAGGCATCGATCGGCCCCTTGGGCATCTGTCCCTTCTCGTGGACATTGAGGATGATGTTCTCCTGGCCGAAGATCTCTTCGAGATGGCGCACGTAGCGGTCGTAGTGGATCCAGTGGAAATCTTCGCGCAGGCCCATGAACTCATCGAAGCTGCAATGGCTCAGCTTCCGGTTCCACTGCCATTTGATGTTCTGGAAGAACCAGCTTTCCAGCCAGATGTCCTGACGGCGCAGGGTGAAGACGACCTTGACGTCGAAGGTGTTGCGGAACTGGCCCAGCAGGCTCAGGTCGCGGCGCATGCAGATATCCTCGTCGCTGAGGATGATCGTGTGGATCTCATGCGGCTGCTTGCCGGCGCGTTCCTCGATCATCTGCGCCACGTCGTCGACCTTGCGGACGCCGTTGAACAGCATGTTCATCAGCCGCAGGTGGCGGCGGACCTTGAAGGGATAGAAAAAGCCCTTGGGTTTCAGCTGATTGAAATTATCGAAGAGAAAAGCTTGCAGGGCCGAGGTCGCGGTGCGATGCGCCCCGATGTGAAGAATGAGTCTACGTTTCAACTTGGATGCCCGTTGTGGTTCGTTTTCAAAGCGTAGCCGCCTCTGGTCACCTGGTCCATTACCCTTAATCGACCCGGGAGTTCAAAACAAAAACACGGTTTCGGCGGTTTTCGGTCGGCTTTGTCCAAAGCCCGTGCCCTTTGATGTCCGCGGACCGGGCGGCGGTCAAAGAAGGCTAGCGATGCAGGGCCCCATGTTCTAAGACCGGAACAACGCGACTGCAGAGGTTTTCATGATCGGCAATCTGGTTTTTCACATCGGTGATCCCAAGAACGGCTCCTCTTCGATTCAGCAGGCGATGCAGCAGCGGGCCTGCCACTGCGAGACGGTCAGCTACGTCTGTCAGGAAGAGCTGAACGCCAGTGCCATGGCCTATGCCATCGATCCCAAGCGCCGGGCCGAGAAGGAGCAGGGCAAGAAACGCCGCAAGCTTCTGTTTTCGCAAAAGGCGGACTGGGCGCGCAGCCATGAGGCCGACCTGGGGCTGATCTCGGCGGAATTCTTCAGCGCGGTGCCGCCCAAGGCGCTGATCAAGGCGCTCGAGGAGTTCATGCCGCAATATACCGAGACCGCCCGGATCGTCGCCTATGTGCGGCCGCATGCCGGCCGGGCGCTGTCGGGCTACGCCCAGCGGGTCAAGACCGGGACCGAGCTCTGCACCCTGGACGAGAGCATCGAAGGGCAGAAGAAACGCCGGATGCTGAAATATGCGCAGCGGTTCCTGCGCTGGCAGAACAAATTCGGCGACCGTTTCACCCTGCGGCCCTTCCTGCGCTCGGAGATGCGCGACGGCGATGTGGTGGCGGATTTCTTCGAAACCGTGCTGCAGGGGGCGCCCTTTCGCCTCGATCCGATCTCCAGCACCAATGAATCGCTGTCGCTGGAAGAGGTCGCGGCGATGCGCCGGGTCCAGCGCCGGCTGGTGGCCGACGGGGTGCCGGAGTTCATGCGCCTGTCGCTGGGCGGGGCCATCGGCCGCGCCCTGGCGGCGACGCCGGGCCGCTACCGCACCAAGATGGCGTTGAGCCGGGCCCATGCGGAAGCGCTGAAAACCCTTTTCGTCGAGGATGCCGAACAGCTGGATCAGTCGTTCTTCGGCCGGCCGCTGATGGTGGGCGAGCTGAATGCGGCGATCGAGAAGGGCCTGCTGCAGGGACAGAGCCTGGAGCCGCTGGACTATTACCCGGAAACGCAGCTGTGGCGGCTGGAACGGATCGCCGGCGATATCGCGCGTCTGGTCAATGCCCAGCCGCGTGGCTGGCGGCTGGAATACCAGCGCCGCATCGGGCAGCGGCTGGACCGGATCGAGGATCAGAAGGATACCGAGGTGCTGCGCGAGAACGCCACCCGGGTCTGGGCGCTGCTGGACGAGCTGATCGCGGAACTGCTGCCGCCCAAGGCGGCCGCGGCGGAATAGGTGCCGGACAGGCCGGCGCGACAAGGGAACGGATTACAATGAAATTTCTGATGGTGGGGGCCGGATTGTCCGGCGCGGTGATCGGCCGGCATCTGGCCGAGGCCGGTCACGAGATCACGGTGGTCGACAGCCGGCCGCATATCGGCGGCAACTGCTATACCGAGCGGGACGCCGACACCGGGGTGATGGTGCATATCTACGGCCCGCATATCTTTCACACCGACGATGCCGAGGTCTGGGACTACGTCAACGGGTTCGAGACCTTCCTGCCCTACAAGAACCGGGTGAAGACCACCTCGCGCGACCCGCAGGGTGAGCTCGGCGTGTTCTCGCTGCCGGTCAACCTGCACACCATCAACCAGTTCTTCCGCAAGACCCTGCGCCCCGACGAGGCTCGCAGCTTCATCACCGAAGAACAGGCCGATACCTCGATCGCCGATCCGCAGACCTTCGAGGAGCAGGCGATGCGGTTCGTCGGCAAGGATCTCTACGAGGCCTTCTTCAAGGGCTACACGATGAAGCAATGGGGCTGCCACCCCAGCGAACTGCCGGCCTCGATCCTGAAACGTCTCCCCGTGCGTTTCAACTACGACGACAATTACTTCTTCCACAAATTCCAGGGCATGCCGGAGAGCGGCTATACCGCGATGATCGGCAAGATCCTCGATCACCCGAACATCACCGTCAAGCTGGAGACCGTTTTCGACCGCAGCGAGGCCGGCGATTACGATCACGTCTTCTATTCCGGCCCGCTGGACGGCTGGTTCGATTACGAGCTCGGCCGGCTCGGCTATCGCACGCTGGATTTCGAACGCTTCACCTATGAGGGCGATTACCAGGGCTGCGCGGTGATGAATTACGGCGAGGTCGACGTGCCCTATACCCGCATCACCGAACATAAGCATTTCACCCCCTGGGAAAACCACGAGGGCTCGGTGCTTTATCGCGAATTCTCCCGCGCGGCGGAGCCCGAGGACATCCCCTATTACCCGATCCGTCAGGTCGAGGAGAAGGCGCTGCTCAGCGATTACGTGAAGCTGGCCGAGGCGACCTCGGGGGTGACCTTCGTCGGGCGCTTGGGCACCTATCGCTATCTCGACATGGATGTGACCATCCGCGAGGCGCTCGATACCGCGCGCGGCTTCGTCCAGTGCCTCGAGACCGGTGAAAAGGCCCCGGCCTTCTTTGTCGCGCCGCTGTAAGCGACGCGGAAAACAGGCTCTGTTTCCCTGAAACAGGGCCTGATCAGCTGAGCCCGGCGCGGGCCAGGACGCGGGCGGTCCGCTCCGGTTCGGCGGTGCGGAGCCGCGCCAGCATCTCCTCCGGCACATGCTGGTCGACGAAGGTTCGCACCCCGGCGGCAAGATCGCGGTGCCAGGCCGGGTCGAGATTGCCGGCGATCCAGTCGAACAGACCGAGGGCGAAGCCGAAGAAGGGCAGGGCGTAAAGCCCGTCGGCGCCGGTCCGGACCTCGGTTGCCAGCCGGCCGAGCGGCTCGAACAGCGCCAGCCGTTCCGGCCCGGTGCGATTGGTCAGCCGCAGGCCCTCGGGCGAGACGAAATGGATCACCCCGATCCGATCGCTGGCGAGGATGCGGCCGGCGTGGACATAGCTGCGCCAGTGCAGCTCGATATCCTCATGCACCAGGATCTCCGAACAGCCGATGGCATGGGCGCGCAGGAATTCGGTGCGATAGAGCTTGTTCCAGGGGTAATTGGCGGTGCGCGACAGCTCTGCCGCGGCGTCTGGCCCCACCTCGCTCAGCGCCCCCAGATCGACCCCGGCGGCGTGCCAGAACCGCTGGTCGTGCGGGGTCTGGCCCCAGACATGCTCCTGATCCATGCGGGTGTCGTGATACTGGAACTGGCAGAAATCGAAGTCTTCCCCCGCCAGATCGCGCAGCAGTTCCGGCAGCTCCCGGGTCGGCAGGTCGTCGGCGTCGAGAAACAGCAGATGCGTGCCGCTGGTCCGGGCCAGCGCCTGATTGCGCGCGGCGCCAGGGCCGCGGGCGCTGTCGTTGCGCAGAAGGGTCAGCCGTTCGGGCGGCAGGCCGCTGGCGGCCGCCAGCGGGGCGGCCTCGAGCGGTGGCACCGATCCGTCGTCGACCACGATCACCTGATCGGCGAGATCGAGCGTGGCGATCCGTTGCAGCAGCCGCCCCAGCGGCGCCGCATCGTTGTGACAGGGGATGGCGAGAGTCAGGGTCATATCGAGATCGGCCGCAGGTCCTGCAGATGCCAGCGGCAGTCCCGGCGCGGCAGAAACAGGATCAATTCGCGCCAGGGGGCGGTTTCCGGCAGCTCCCGCCGCGTCGCGGGATGCAGCGCGTCCATGTGATTGTGCGGCTCCGGGGTGGAGAGGAGATGCTTGTCGAAGAAAGTGTCGGTGAACCCGCTTTCGGTGCCGGAGCGCAGGCAGGGGCGGATCAGCAGCTCCTCCGGCGCGGCACTGCGGCAGGCGAAGCCGATCCAGCCGACCGCGGCCAGATCGGGGGCGTCCAGCGTCAGATGCAGCCCGATCCACTCGCCCTGTCCGGACATCCGCAGATCGAGCTCCAGCAGCCGCCCCGAGGGCGAGCGCCACTGCCCGGACAGCTGCAGGGCGGGATCGGCATGCAGCTGCAGACCGGCGGCGAAGACGGTGCGCGGCGCGTCGATCTCTCCGGCCAGATGCGCGCTGCGCAGCGCCTGCACAGAGGGGGGAGGGGGCTGTGATGTCATCTGTTCTGTCGGGGCCTGCGCGTCATGTCTCTCGGGGGGGATATTTGCCACACCGGGCAGGGTTTCCAACCCCGGTTTGCTGATTTCTTCCTCAGTCGCCGGCAGGCGACCGCTGAACCCGGTCGCCGGGGCCGGCGGCGCCGGGCGGGTCGCTTGACAGCCCACGGAGCTTGCACAAGCATAAGTTGGAAAATAATGACTTTTGATGATTCACTTCTGTAACGATTCCCCTGAGGTGCGAGGGGGTATTCTCGCACGATTTTGTTTTTGAAAAATAATGAAGTGGAGGGCTTTTTTGTCGGCTTGTTGCAGAACTCATCGGCTTCCGGGATTCACAGCGTGAATCCGGTGGGTTAAGAGCCTGCGATGACGAAGCCCAAACCTGCCCGCTACCGTACGACGAACTGGAAATCGTATAGCGACGCGCTGAAGCGGCGCGGGTCGCTGCTCGTTTGGCTGGACCGGGACATGGCCTGACTCGCTCCGAAATGCGGCAAGCCGGGGCGTCCGCCCGTGTTCTCCGACGCGGCCATCCAGTTCTGCCTGATGGTGAAGGTGCTCTTCGGCCTGCCGCTCCGGCAAACGACGGGCATGGTTTCCAGCATCCTCAAGATGGCAGGGCTGGACTGGCCGGTACCCGACTTTTCCACGCTCAGCCGGCGCCAGAAGACGATCACCGTCCAGCTCTCGTTCCGCCGGGCCCAGGGCCCCCTGAACCTCTTGGTGGACAGCACTGGGATCAAGTTTCTCGGCGACGGTGAGTGGCTGGCCAGGAAGCACGGCACGCACCGCCGCCGCCAGTACCGCAAGGTCCATCTGGCCATTGATGCCGCGCTCGATGTCGAAGATCGCGTCGATCCGGGCGACGGCCTCCAGCGCGACAGGGGAGATGTCATGGGCGGGTTTGCCCTTCCAGGCGTTCCCCTTGATGTCGGCGAGCTCGAAGAACTTGCGCCGGGCATGGCTCCAGCAAAGAGCACACCCGACCGGCCCGGGATCGCGGTCGGCGCGGTAGAGGTCGTTGTAGCCGCCATAGGCATCGGCTTGCAGAATGCCCTGCCATCCGGCGAGATGCCGGTTGGGATTGGCCATGCCGCGGTCGCGGGAGAAGTGGAACAGCGCGGCAGGTGGGCTACCGCCGCCGAAGGGGCGGTCGCCGCGGACATAGGTCCAGAGCCGCGCGGTATGGGAGCCGCCCTTCGCCAGCAGCGGCACCGTCGTGTCGTCGCCGTGCAGCCGTTCGGCCTCAAGTACATGGGTCCTGATCAGCGCATGGATCGGTGCGAGCGCGACGGCACAGGCCCCGACCTGATCGGCCAGCGTCGAGAGGCTGATCTCGACGCCTTCCTTCGCATAGCGCTCGGCCTGACGGTTCAACGGTTGGTGCTGGCCGAACTTCTCGAACAAGATCATCGCCAGTAGGTTCGGACCGGCCCAGCCCCAGGGCGTGGGGTGGAACGGCGCTGGCGCCTGGCTGATCTTCTCGCAATCCCCGCAGGTGAACTTCTCACGGACGGTTTGGACCATCTTCCACTGCCGGGGAATGACCTCAAGCGTCTCGGTGACATCCTCGCCCATCTTCACGATGCGATCCGAGCCGCAGCAGGAACAGGCCGTGGGCGCCGCGATCACCACGCGCTCGCGCGGCAGATGCTCCGGAAACGGCTTGCGCGCCGGATGGCGGCGTTTGAGCCCCGCGACGGTCGAGGTCTTCGCCAGCTTCTCGGCGGCAATCTCGTCTTCGGTGGCTGCGGCCTCGAGTTCCTCGAGTTGCAATTCCATCTGGTCGATCAGGCGGGCGCGCCGCTCCGAACTGTGCCCGTATTGCTCGCGCCGGAGCTTGGCGATCTCGAGCCGGAGATGCTTGATCATCGCCTCGGAGGTCGAGACCATCGCCCGGGTCTACGCCAGCTCGCTCTCGGCGGCCTCCGCACGGGCCTCCGAGGCCGCGAGTGCGGCGCGCAATCTGGCGATCTCGGAAGCGGCATCTGACATGGCCGAGACCTACCATGCAGCCATCGGAAAGCCCATGCAAATAAGCCCGGTGAGGCTGATTTATCCCGCCTTTGCAGGGCGTTGGGTCCAGCGCGGATTGCGCCAGTCGATCCCCTCCAAGAGATACCCGAGCTGGGCTGCGGAGATCTGCACGGCCTCGCCGCTTCCGCTCGTCGGCCAGATGAACTTCCCCGCCTCCAGCGGCTTGGTATAGAGCGACATGCCGACCCTGTCGTGCCACAGCAGTTTGACCAGATCTCCCTTGCGCCCGCGGAAGCAGAAGATCTCGCCGGCATGCGGATCGCGCCCGAGACCCTGCTGCACCGTCAGCGCCAGGGTGTTCATACCGCGCCGCATATCGGTGACCCCGCCCGCGATCCACACCCGCACCCCCGCCGGGAAGGCGATCATCGGCCCTCCAGGGCGGGCAGCAGCCGCGCCAAAACCTCCGGCTCCACCGACGAGGGGGCGAGAAGTCGCCGCCCGTTCCTCAGCACGATCTCGAGCTGAACGTCCGGGGTGTCGCGCGGCTCCTCCTGGGCGGTCGCAGGCACTACCGCAGGCGCCATGGGCGAAACCGCCAGCGGGATGAATGAAGGCGGCGTCTCGTCGCCAAGCTCACCGTCGCGATACTGCCGCCGCCATATCGTCAGCAACGAGCGCGATACACCATGCCGCCGTGCCGTTGCCGCCACCTGTCGATGCCCCAGAAAACTCTCCTCCACGATCCGGATCTTATCCGTATCGCTCCAATGTCGTCGTGAATAGTCCCGTGTATCGTGGACGCCTTCATTGCTAATTTTGAGGCAAGGAGGCCATGATGAGCAGCACCAAGTTCAGCGACGATTTCAAGAGAGACGCCGTCGCGCAGATCACGGAGAGGGGCTACC
>NZ_JASNJD010000034.1 GCF_030164425.1 Pseudodonghicola flavimaris
GGGGGCGCCGAAACGACCGTGGGGCTGGGGCGGGAGGACATCGGCGGAACTACGCCAGATGCGCGCTGCGAAAGGGTGATTCTGCGCGCCGCGACGGTCATGACGTGCGGGGGCGGCGTTCTGTTTCAGCCTTGAAACACAGGGTGATCCCGGTCCCGCGTCCTTGCTGCACCGCAGTGGCAGATTCTTGCCAACGGGGTCTTTAAAAAACCGGAGAACCCCCCGATTTAAAGGGATAAATTCACCTTGCTGCAGCGCAAAACCCGTGCGCTTCGGAAAAGGGAATTATATAAGCTCACATCACTCGTCTTGTGAGGGAAACCGTTTCGATTATGCCGCTGCCTCTTGCTGGTTCGCCCTGGTCCGCGTCGACCATCTCCGTTGACAGGCGTCGCCTGTTGGGGGGGCTTTCGGCGACCGCCCTGATGATCGGTGCCGGGCCGGGCCGTGGCCTGGCGCAGGACACATCCGCGGCCGCTGAGCCTGCCACTGAGCCTGATGCCCAGGCCCCGGCAGAAGCGCCCGTGCCCTTCAGTTTCGATACGCTGAGCGCGCGGATGCAGGCCCGGGCGGAGACAGCCGATGCTCCGGCGGAGCTGAGCGATGCCTTTCTCTCCGGGCTGGGCTATGACGACTATCAGAAGATCCAGTTCGATCCGGAACGTGCCCGCTGGCAGGGCGAGAGCGCAGGGCTGTTCCGCGTCGCGGCCTTCCACTTGGGCTGGTTGTTCAAGACGCCGGTACAGATGTTCGAACTGGTCGGCGGCCAGCCGCAGCCGATGCGCTTCGATGTGAAGGATTTCCTTTATCACGGCGATCTTGCCGCGCGGGTGCCGGAAGGAGAGCATCTGCCCGGTGTCGCCGGGTTCCGGCTGTCCACCCCGCTCAACCGTGCCGATGTGTTCGATGAACTGGTGGCCTTTCTCGGGGCCAGCTATTTCCGGGCGCTGGGGCGCGACACTGTCTATGGGCTGAGCGCGCGGGGGCTTGCCGTCAACACCGGGATTTCCGGATCCGAGGAATTCCCGCGTTTCACCGAGTTCTACCTGGAACGGCCGGCCGCCGGGGCGACAGAGGTCACGCTCTATGCCGCACTGGAAAGCCCGTCGCTGACCGGCGCCTATCGTTTTGTGATCACGCCGGGCGCGGAGACCGAGATGGAGGTTACGGCGCGGCTGTTCCTGCGCGACGATATCGAACAGCTGGGTGTGGCGCCGCTGACCTCGATGTATCTGCATGGCGCCAGCGACCCGGGCGATTTTGAGGATTACCGGCCGCAGGTGCATGACAGCGAAGGGCTGGGGCTGGTCGATGCCGCCGGCGCGCCGCACTGGCGGCCGCTGCGGAACCCGCCGGATCTGGCCAGCTCCTATTTCGTCAGCAACAGTCCCCAGTCCTTCGGGCTCTATCAACGGGACCGGGACTGGGACAATTATCTGGATGCCGGCGCGCAGTATCAGCGTCGCCCGTCGTTGCGGGTCGAACCCCTGGGCGACTGGGGCGAGGGCATGGTGCGGCTGGTCGAAATTCCCAGCGAACTGGAGACCAACGACAATATCGTCGCCTTCTGGGTGCCTAAGGCCCCGGCGCGGGCGGGCGATGCGCTGAGCTACAGCTACAGGCTGACCTGGGGCATGTTGCCGCCCGACCGGGAGGCGACATTGGCCTGGGTCGAAAGAACCCGGACCGGCCATGGTGGCGTGTCCGGGATGAAGGCGCAGGACGACAGCCGGAAATTCGTGATCGATTTCGCCGGCGGCGTTCTGGGATCTCTGCCGCCGGAGGCAGAACTGACGCCGGTGATAACGGCGTCCAAGGGCAAGATCGTGCAGCATTCCCTGTCGAAGATACCGGGCCGCGACGGTTGGCGGCTGGTCTTCGATATCACCGCGCCCCGCGCCACCATCGTCGAGATGTCGGCGATCATCGAGGGCTACGGGCGCACCCTGACCGAGAATTGGCTCTATCAATGGATCAAGCCATGAAAATCGAACTGACCCGAAGACAACCCGGGCTCGAGAGCGGGGCCGGGACCCCTGTGGACCAGCGGTCCGCCGCGGCGCCATTCGCCGCTGGCCGCGCCGAGGCCGTGGATGAAGCCGACTTCGCGCCGCCGGCGGCACCGATGGCGATGCCGAAACAGCAGATCGAAGCCGGCCACCGGCCGCTGTGGCTGCGCCTGCCCGGGTTTGGCGGCCGGATGCAGGGACAACCCTGATGCCCGGGCGACATGCCGCGGATGGGGCAACCCTGGCGGTGCGGCTCTTCGCGCTCAGCTTTGCGGCGGCGATGGGGCTGGGGGCCTGCTGGCTGATCCTGCTGGCCTCCGACACCGATGGCATCGATCTGGTCGACATGCTGCGGGCGGCGCTGATCCTGATCACCACCGCCTGGCTTGCCTGGGGCGCGGCGCAGGCGCTGATCGGCCTGATCAGCCGCCCCCCCGCGCGGCGCCCAGATCCCGACTGGCGCCCGTCGACCCGAAGCGTGGTGCTGGTGCCGATCTGCAACGAGGATCCGGTTGCGACCTTCGCCCGGATCGCGGCGATGGATCAGTCGATCGCCGCCGCCGGGCTGACCCCCTGGGTCGATTTCGCGGTGCTGTCGGACAGCCGGGACGAGACGGTCGCAGCGCGTGAACGGTTCTGGTTCACCCGGCTGCTGCGCGACCGGGACGGGCAGGGGCGGATATTCTACCGGCGCCGGCGCAGCAACGAAGGCCGCAAGGCCGGAAATATCGAAGAGTTCATCCGCAGCTCCGGCGGTGCCTACGATTTTGCCGTCATTCTCGACGCCGACAGTCTGATGGAGGCCGAAACCATCGGCGAGATGATCCGCCGAATGGAGGCAGAGCCCGATCTCGGCCTGTTGCAGACCCTGCCGCAGATCATTGGCGCCCGGTCCTTCTTCGGCCGCGCGATGCAATTCTCCGCCGCTTTCTATGCCCCGGTCTTCGCCCGCGGGCTGGCGCGGATGCAGGGGCCGACAGGACCGTTCTGGGGTCACAATGCCATCGTGCGGATGCGTGCCTTTGCCGAGAGCTGCGGCATGCCGGAACTGAGCGGGCCGCCGCCCTTCGGCGGCAGCGTGCTCAGTCACGATTATGTCGAAGCCGCGCTGCTGGCGCGGGCTGGCTGGCTTGTGCGGGTGGATGACGATCTGCGCGGCTCTTACGAAGAAGGGCCGGAAAACCTGGTCGCCTTCGCGCGCCGGGATCGCCGCTGGTGTCAGGGCAACCTGCAACACAGTCGACTGGTCACTGCGCCAGGGCTGCGGGGATGGAGCCGTTTCGTCTTTTTGCAGGGCATCCTGTCCTATCTCTCGGCGCCGTTCTGGGGCGCCTTCCTGATCGTCTCGGTGCTGGCTGTGCTGACACCGCACCGACCGAATTACTTCCCGATGCCCTATCAGCTGTTTCCGGTCTTTCCGGACGATCGCACCAAGGAGGTCGTCGGCCTGGCGATCGGCATCGTCGGGCTTCTGGTCCTGCCCAAGCTGCTGATCTGGCTGCAGGCCGCCCGCAACGGCCGCGCGTTGCGCTTCGGGGGCGCCGGGCAGGCGCTCAGGTCGTTTCTGACAGAGTTGCTGCTGTCGGCGCTGATGGCGCCTCTGATGCTGATGTATCAGAGCCGGGCGGTGCTGCAGGTTCTGGCCGGGCGCGATGGCGGCTGGCCGGCTAACCAGCGCGGCGAGGGGCGGCTGAGCTGGACCGAGGCCTGGGCCGCTGGTGGTTGGATCGCGCTTTTCGGCGCGACCGGGCTGGTGGCGTTGTTCTTCTTCCTGCCGGGGATGCTGGGTTGGCTGGCGCCGGTCTTCGTGCCGATGGTGATGGCGGTTCCGATCATCGCGCTGGCGTCGCGGCCGCTGGCGCCGCCGCTCTTCACCACCCCGACAGAGGCGGAGCCGACCCCGGTGATCCGCGCCAGCGCCGCGATTCAGGAGCGCTGGGGCGCGATGGAGCCGGCGGAGGAACCCGGCATCGCCGCCCAGGCGGTGGGGTAGGGCAGGGGAAGCATCTGGCGAAATGTCGCCAACAGGCTTTGCAATTTGCTGCAAAACCGCCACCCTATGGAGAGAATGACTTCCGATCACCGACGCTGAAGGAGGAAAACAGATGGAAGGCGCAGGAATTGGCTGGATTGCCGCGATCATTATCGGCGGGATCGCAGGCTGGATCGCCTCGGCGGTCATGAAGGCAAACACCGGGGTGATCATGAACGTGATCCTCGGCATCATCGGCGCCGCGGTGGCGAGCTTTCTGTTCGGCATCCTCGGGATCAGCTTCGGCGGCTGGATCGGCTATCTGATCGCCGGTATCCTGGGCGCCTGCATTCTTGTCGGGGCCGTCCGCGCGGTGCAGCGCTAGCGCGCCCCGGAGGTCCCGGGGCCGGGTGGGGATTCATGAAAACCGGCCAAAGACAAAGCAGGCGGCGCGAGGATTTCGCGCCGCCTGCTTTTTTCGGATCGGACCGGCGGGTCGCCTCAGGCGGCGGCGTCGGCCTTCTTGGCACGGAAGATCTCGATCACCTTGGAGTAATCCTTGATCGCGGCCGCCGCATCGGTATTGGCCTTGAAAACATAGAGCGCATGGGCGGCGGAGCCCATCGGCACCGGTGCCTCGCTCAGCCGCGCCTCGTCCAGTGCCAGGCGGATGTCCTTGACCATCAGCTTCATCTGGAAGCCGCCCTCGTAATCGCGGCTGGAGGGGGCATTCGGCACGATGGCGGGGAAGGGGTTCCAGGTCTGGAGCAGAGTGGAGCCGCCGGAGCTGTTGGCGAGAATCTCGCTGAGCAGGTCGGGGTCCAGGCCGAGCCGCTCGCCCAGGGACAGGGTTTCCGAGGTCGCCGCCATGATGGTCGCCGCCAGCATATTGTTGCAGACCTTGGCCGACTGGCCGTTGCCCACCGGACCAGTGTGGAACACCTTGCGGCCCATGGTGTCGAACACCGGACGCACACGCTCCAGATCCGCGTCGCTGCCGCCGACCATGAAGACCAGGTTGCCGGTTTCCGCCCCGGCCGGACCTCCGGAAACGGGGGCATCCATGAAGCTGACGCCATAGCGGGCAGCTTCCGCGCCCAGCTCGCGCGCGGTGCCCGGCGCGATGGTGGAGCTGTCGACAAACACCCGTCCGGTGCCGGCGGAGGCGGCGAACAGCCCGTTCTCGCCGGCCAGGATCGAGGAGACGACCGCGCCGTCGGGCAGCATGGTGAAGACGACGTCGCAATCTTCGATCACCCCGGTGGGGGTTTCGCAGACGGTGGCGCCAAGGTCGCGCAGCTCTGCCCGCGGCCCTTCGGAACGGTTGTAGACGCGCACCTGGTGCCCGTCGCGGCACAGGTTCGCCGCCATGAATCGCCCCATTGTGCCCAGTCCGATGAAACCCGCGCGCATGTCTTCGTCTCCGAGAATAGTCCGTTGAATCTTTCGTTTCTGGCGCCGGCCTAGCGACAGCCGCAGGCCATGACAATCGGGGATCGGCTGGGGCGGCTTTGCCGCTGCGGCAAAGCTCTGGCGCGCGGGGTGTTCTGCCTATTCCTGCGTCAGTTCCCGGGGGGCGCGGCGGCCGGCTTTGCGGTCACGGCGATAGGCGCCCGGTGTCAGCCCGGTCCAGCGCCGGAAGGCACGGTGGAAATTGGCGACGGAGGCAAAGCCGATATCCTGGGAAATCGCCTCGAGGCTCTTGTCGCCCCGGGTCAGATCGCGGATCGCGATATCGCGCCTGAGGCCGTCCTTGATGTCCTGGAACGAGGTGCCCTCAGCCTCCAGCCGCCGCATCAAGGTGCGTGGCGTCAGATGCAGCGCGCCCGCCGCGTCATCCAGGCGGAAGGCCATGCGGTCGGCGGCCTGCAGCATCTCGCGTACCCGCAGTGGCAGGGTGTGTTCGTGGTAACGGGTGAAAATCCAGTCGCGCGGGGCGCGGATCAGGAAGTCCTGCATCTCGGCATCGCTGCGCGCCACCGGCAGGCTGCCGAGCGATCGGTCGAAGGCGATGCTGGAACAGGGCTGGCCAAACCCGATGCGGGCGGGAAACAGGATCGGGTAATCCTCTGCGAAGGGCGGGGCAGGGAAGACGAAGCCGACCTCGCGCACCGGCAATTCGCGCCCGGCCAGCCAGGAGGCGATGCCATGGGTGAGCTTCAGCAGCAGCATATGGCCGAACCGCTGGGGCAGGGCGGCACCCCGGGGCTGCAGGCTGATGCGCAGCAGATCGTGCTCTTCCTCCAGCACCAGCCGGTAATCGTCCAGGAGCAGATTCCAGAAAGTGGTGAAGCGATAGAGCGCGCCGGAGAGCGAGGAGGCGCCGCGCACCGAGACGCAGAGGTGCTTCAGCGCGCCGGAGCGGATTGGCCGGCTCCAGAGCCCCATCATTTCATCCCCGGTGCCGACGGCGACCAGCTGATAGAGCCTCACGATCTGGTCATGGGTGACCCGGGCGCGGGGCTGGCGCGCCGTCGCTGCCAGCCCACTCTGGTCGAGAAACCCGGCCAGCTGCGCCGGGGGGCAATAGGCCCGGAGTGCCGCCAGCCAATCCTCGACAAAGGCGAAGGAGACAGTGGGCAGCACCGCCGTCGGCGGGGTAGGGGAGGGCAGGAGCGTCATCACCCCGCCAGCCTGATGCGTTTTGTCAGTTTTTGCAAATTTTGCGTCCACGAGAGAGATAGCGCCACCGGTTTCCGGCTTTTACATGGCAGTGAAACGCAGGTTTGGAGGAGCAAAGGCGCATGACGTTCACTGCACCGGTTCGGGATCTTCTGTTCGATATCGCGCATCTGTCGCATTGGTCGCAGGTGACCGCCTTGCCCGGCTATGACGGCATCGGGCTGGAGGATGCCTCAGCCGTGTTGGAGGAATTCGGCAAATTCTGCGCCGAGGTGATCGCACCGCTGAACCAGCCCGGCGATGAGGCGGCGTCGCATTTGCGCGACGGCAAAGTGGTGTTGCCGGAGGGCTTCGCCGAAGCCTATGGCCAGTTCGTCGAGATGGGCTGGCAAAGCCTGCCGCATCCGGAGGCCTGGGGCGGTCAGGGCCTGCCCCGCGTGGTGGGGGCGGCGGCGACCGAAATTTTGAACGCTGCGAACATGAGCTTCGCGCTCTGCCCGCTGTTGACCGATGGCGCGATCGAGGCGTTGCTGACCGCCGGGTCGGAGGCACAGAAACAGACCTATCTGCCGCATCTGACTTCGGGGCGCTGGACCGGCACGATGAATCTGACCGAACCGCAGGCGGGCAGCGATCTGGCACTGTTGCGCACCCGGGCGGAGCGGGCGGACGACGGCAGCTATCGCATCACCGGCACCAAGATCTTTATCACTTACGGCGAACACGACATGGCGGAGAACACAGTCCATCTGGTGCTGGCCCGCCTGCCCGATGCGCCGGCCGGGGTAAAAGGCATCAGCCTGTTCGTGGTGCCGAAGCTCATGGTCGAAGCCGACGGCAGCCTGGGGGCCCGCAACGCCGTGCGCTGTGTCAGCGTCGAGCACAAGCTGGGGATCAAGGCCAGCCCAACCGCCGTTCTGGAATATGAGGGCGCCACCGGCTTTCTGGTCGGCGAAGAGAACTGCGGCCTCGATTACATGTTCGTGATGATGAATGCCGCGCGCTATGCCGTGGGGCTGCAAGGCGTCGCCATAGCCGAACGCGCCACCCAGCGCGCCATCGCCTATGCCAAGGAGCGGGTGCAAAGCCGCCCGGTCGACGGATCGTCGCGCGAGGCGGTGACGATCATCCACCACCCCGATGTACGCCGGCTGCTGATGCGAATGAAGGCGCTGACCGAAGGCTGCCGCGCCATGGCCGCCTGCGCCGCCGGCTGGCACGATCTGACCCATCACGGGCAGGTCGAGGGCGCCGCCGAGATCGCCGAATTCCTGGTGCCGCTGGTCAAGGGCTATTCCACCGAGATGGGGGTCGAGGTCGCCTCTCTCGGCGTCCAGGTGCATGGTGGTATGGGGTTCATCGAGGAAACCGGCGCCGCCCAGCATTATCGCGACGCCCGCATCCTGCCGATTTACGAGGGCACCACCGCGATCCAGGCCAACGACCTGCTCGGCCGCAAGACCCTGCGCGACCGGGGGGCTACCGCCCGGCGGCTGGCCGCGATGATTGCCGAGACGGAAGCGGAGCTTGCCGCCGGCAGCGCCGCCGCCCAGGCCGTTGCCGCCCGGCTGACCCGGGCGCGCGGCGATTTCGAGACCGCGGTCGAGTATCTCTGCGCCGAAAGCGATCCGAATGCCGCCTTCGCCGGCAGCGTGCCCTATCTGATGCTGGTGGGGAACCTGGTGGCCGGCTGGCAGTTGGCTCGTTCGCTGCTCGCGGCAGAGGCGGCGATGGACAGCGATCCCGCCTTCATGACCGCCAAGATCGCCACCGCGCGTTTCTATGCCGATCACATCCTGCCCGAAACCGACACCCAGCGCCTGCGCATCACCGAGGGGGCGCAAAGCCTGCTCGACGCCGCGTTCTGAGCGCCCAATGACAGAGAGGATTGCCCCATGACCGTCACCATCGACCCCAAGGATTTCACCCGCCTCGCCCTCGATCCGCACGAAGACGGGGTCTGGATCGTCACCCTGAACCGGCCGGACAAGCGCAACGCGCTCGACCTCGCCACGGTGGAGGAGCTGGTCACCTTCTTCTCCACCGCGCCGCGCGCCGGCGTCAAGGCGGTGGTGCTGGCCGGCGCCGGCGATCACTTCTGCGCCGGGCTCGACCTGATCGAACATCATGACGCCGACCGCAGTCCGGCCGATTTCATGCATGTCTGCCTGCGCTGGCACGAGGCCTTCAACAAGATGGAATACGGCGGCGTGCCGGTGATCGCGGCACTGCAGGGCGCGGTGGTCGGCGGCGGGCTGGAACTGGCCAGCTCCGCCCATGTACGGGTGATGGATCAGACCACCTATTTCGCCCTGCCAGAAGGCCAGCGCGGCCTGTTCACCGGTGGCGGCGCCACCATCCGGGTGGCCGATCTGATCGGCAAGGCGCGGATGATCGACATGATCCTGATGGGCCGCGTCTATCAGGGGCAGGAGGCCGTCGATCTGGGGCTGGCGCAATACATCGTCGAAGGTTCCAGCATGGACAAGGCGCTGGAACTGGCGCGGCGCGCGGCGGAAAACCTGCCACTGACCAATTTCGCCATCTGTTCGGCAATCAGCCATGTGCAGAACATGTCAGCGCTGGACGCGGCCTATGCGGAATCGGTGGTCGCCGGCATCGTCAACACCCAGCCCGACGCCCGCGCCCGGCTGGCTGCCTTCGCCGACAAGAGCGCCGCACGGGTCCGTCCCAACAGCTAACCGCGCCGGCGGGCCGGGGCAGGGGAGGACGTGCCCGCCTCGGCTCACCCCTCCAGCGCTTCGAGCTGCGCGCGTAGTTCCGGCATCCGTTCCAGCGCCTGATCCAGTCGCGCGCCCCAGCGGGGCCCACGGCCGCGGGCGTCCTCATAGGCCTCCCACAGATCGTCGGGGCGGTCTTCGGCCAGAACTCCGATCAGGAATCGCGCCTGGCGGCGATCCTTTTCCGCCTTGAGCGCATCGGCCCCATGGCGCCGGGTCGATACGATCAGCTTGTGAATCGCGAACCGTTCGGGCCGGGGGATCTGCACCAGAACCCCGGAGCGGTAAAGGACGGCGGCGGTGATCGGCTCGGCGATCAGGTAATTGAGGTAGTGCAGTGCCTGCGCCCGCACCTCCAGCGCGGCCAGCGGCCGCAGCCCTTCCTGCCCGAAGGCCGGGGTCAGGAACTCCACCAGCGTGCCGCTTTTCGATTGCGACCAGCGCCAGGCCTGCAGGTTGTCCAGCGCCGGCACCGGATCGAACCGAAAATCGGCCAGAACCGCACCCAGCGGCGGATCGGCCCGGTCGTCCAGCGCCAGAGAGAGGCGTTCGAAACTGGCGATATCCAGATCGTCGGTCTGGGCGCTGTCGTCGAAGCCGAGCCGAACCCCCAGTTCTCCTTCATAGAGCCTGAAAGCCTGGGTGCCGACCACTGTGCCCCCCAGCCGAAAGGTTCCGGCCTGGGCCATCGCATTCAGCAGGCTGCCGCTGCCCTGATCGGTGCTGAGAAAGCCCTCGGCCCTGAGCAGCCGCACCAGCCGGTTGCGCGCGGCGCGCCGCTCTTTCGCCTCTGCCTTCAGCGCCCGCGCCCGCTCCAGCCGTTGACGCAGCTCGGGGCTGTCCTCGCCGATATAGGTCTTCTTCACCGCAGTGCCGACACGATAGCTGTCGTACCAATAGACCCGCCCGTTCCGGCTTTGCGCCGTCGGGGTACCGCGCAGCCCGCTGGCGGCCTCATCCTTCAGCAGGCGCAGCAGATCGTGATAGGCGGCATGGGCGATGGCGGAATGGCGGAGCACGGCTGTCCTCAACAGTTTATGATTTTGTTGAGCATAGCGTGTATTCAACAAAATAAAATAGTGTTGAGTACAGCGCCCCGACAGGCCCGCGCCCGATGGTCAGAGGTCGCCCAGGGCGCTTTTTCTGGCTGCAAATATCCCCGCCGGAGGCAGACCGCGCAGCGGCCTTGGCATCGGTCCGGATCAGAGCCTGCATGTATATATCTAACATAACATGGATTATATGTAGGCGAGAGCAAAGCCGTAGGCGATGCCAGTGGTCACCGTCGATCTTCGGAGCAGATTTGGGTTTGCCCGTCACGGTCAACCGCGCGGGCAAGGCAGGTTCATCGTCCCCCCACTCTTGGTGTCGCTCTCGTTCCTCCGTCAAGAACTTCCCGTGGGACGAGGCCTAACAGGGGGCCTGCGCCGTAATCAGTTGCGCAAGGGCCGCCGCCCAACGGTTCCGCGTGGCGTGACCGGCCGGGACTGGGATCGGGACGATCCACTATTCCACCGTTCTGGGCGATTCGACCGAGGTTTTCGGGGACAACCGCCGAAAAACCGGGTCTATTTCAGGGACACCGAGAACTTCCCCGGCCCGGCATGGGCAATCCCATGCCGGGGCCCAGACGGATGACATCATGACGAAGCCCCTTTTCCATCACCTGGCGCGGCATCCGAAAGTTCTATGGCACGTTCGCGGCCCCCCGGGGGAGAGGGAGCAAATCCCGCCCTGCTATTGCCGGGCGGGCCGGGATCAGAGCTTGATCTTCATGCGATCCATGTCGGGGGTGATCGGAATGAATTCCTCGGTATCTCCCACAGGCAGATGGAACGGCCCGCCCGAGAAGTCCTCGGCCTTCCAGGCCGCCTTGGCCGCCTCGATCTTCTCGGGCGAGGAGGAGACGAAATTCCACCAAACATAGCGCGGGCCATTCAGCGTCTCGCCCCCCAGCGCCATCAGCCGCGCCCCCTCGGGGCCCGCTTTGACGGTGATCCGGTCGCCGGGGCGGAACACCATCATGCGGCCAGCCTCGAACCGCTCGCCGGCGATCTCGATGGCGCCCGAGGTGATATAGAGCCCCCGGTCCTCATGATCGTCGGGCAGCGGGAAGGCGGCGCCGGGGGCAAGGGTCACATCGGCATAGAAGATTTCGCTTTGCATGGTGACCGGCGATTTCGCGCCCCAGCCGGTGCCCAAGATCAGCCGCGCCTCGGCGCCGGCATAGTCCAGAAGCGGCAGCGCCTCCTTGCCGTGGTGTTCGAAATCGGGGGCCATATCCTCGCGATCCTCCGGCAGCGCCACCCAGGTCTGAATGCCGAACAGGCTACTGCGCCCCTTGCGGGTCTCGGCGCTGGTGCGTTCAGAATGGGTCACCCCCTGCCCCGCCAGCATCCAGTTCACCTCACCGGGATAGATCATCTGATGGGTGCCGATGCTGTCACGATGCTCGAATTCGCCCTGATAGAGGTAAGTCACCGTACCCAGCCCGATATGCGGGTGCGGCCGCACGTCGATGCCGCCATCGGTGATGAATTCGGCCGGCCCCATCTGGTCGAAGAAGATGAAGGGGCCGACCATCTGGCGCCGCGACGACGGCAGCGCACGGCGCACCTCGAAGCCGCCAAGATCGCGGGCGCGCGGGATGATCAGTGTCTCAATACTGTCGAGCCCGCCGGCCTCGGGGCAATCGGGGTCAAGCGTCGGGTTCCAGCTCATGTCGGTCTCCTCTTTGGTCGGTTGGGTGGTCGCCGGATCGGTCCGTCACCACTGGATGACGTCGGCCCAGTCGTCGCGATGCTTCATCGCCCGCGCGCGGACATAGGGGCAAAGCGGCACGATGCGCTGCCCCGCCGCGCGGGCGTCCGCGATCAGACGATCCGCCAATTGCCGCGCCACGCCAAGCCCCCGCATGCTGTCGGGCACATAGGTGTGATCGGCGATGATCAGTGTCGGCGTGACCTTGGAAATGGTCAGTTCGCCTTCCTCGGCGATGCCCTCGACCCGGGCGGCATAGCGCGCCTTGCTGTCGGTATCGCTGCGGGTGATGGCCACGTCACTCATTCTCAGTCTCCCTCCTGGGTGAAGCGGCCCCGCTCTCAGATGGGACCGCGGGGTGCTTCTCAGGCCGCAGTCAGCAGATGCCTCAGGCGCGCCTCTTCAAACTGCGCAGCTGAAGACCTGCGGCAAGCGCCGCCAGAATGACCCCGAGACCCGAGACAGCGCCCCAGCCGCCAATCGACCAGGCCGCATTCGCCGCCGCCGACCCGAAGGCACCGCCGAGGAACATCGAGCCCATGAAGATCGTGGTGATCCGGGCCCGCGCCTCTGGCCGCAGCGCGAAGATCACATGCTGGTTGGAGACCAGCGCGCTTTGCACCGCGAAATCCAGCAGGATGACCCCGACCACCATCCCGATAAGCGATATCCAGAAGCCGAAGATCAGCCAGGACAGCAGCGTCAGACCGGTGCCGGCCAGGATCACCAGGCGCGGCCCCTTGGCATCGGCCAGCCGGCCGGCCATGGGCGCTGCGAAGACGCCGACCGCCCCGATAATCCCGAACAGCCCCGCCACCGCGGCCCCAAGGCCGAAGGGCGGTTGCTGCAACCGGAAGGCCAGAATGGTCCAGAAGGCTGCAAAGGCGCCAAACAGCAACGCCTGGGTGATCGCCGCCAGCCGCAGCGCCGGCAAGTCGCGCCAGAGCCCGCCGAGCGAGCGCAACAACGCGCCATAGCGGTGATCGCTCTGTGCCGGGCTGTGCGGCAACATCATTGCCATCAGCCCCGAACCCGCCAGCGCGATCGGCGCCCCCAGCCAGAACATCTCGCGCCAACCGGCGGTGCTGGCCACGAAGCCCGCCAATGTCCGGCTCAGCAGGATCCCAGCCAGCAGCCCCGACATCACCGTCCCCACCACGGCGCCGCGCCGCTCTGGCGTCGCCAGGTGCGCGGCCAGCGGTACGATCTGTTGCGCTACCGTCGAGGCCGCCCCAACCAGCAGCGAGGCCGCCACCAGCATCCAGCCACCGGGTGCCACCGCCGTCACGACAAGCGCCAGCGCCAGAACGATGAATTGGCCGACGATCAGCCGACGCCGCTCGACGATATCGCCAAGCGGTACCAGCAGCAGCAGACCGGCGGCATAGCCAAGCTGCGTCACCACCGGCACCAGGCCAACAGTCCCGGCGCCGAATTCCCGCTCCATCACCTCCAGCATCGGCTGGTTGTAGTAGATATTGGCAACCGCCGCGCCGGCCGCGACTGCCATGGCCAAGATGAGCCGCCCCGACAACCTGGAGGGCGCGGGTTCGTCTGTCTTGCCCCCGTGCGGGGCACTTGTCTGCGCAGGCATTGTCATCTCCCGTCAAAGGGTCACGTCCGGGCCCTGATTTCGATGACCCCGATCTAGTCGAAGACGGATTACCTCTGTAGTACGAAAGAACTATAGGCTAGCATATCGGGAAACGATACAATGAATTCCGCCGATCTCGCCGTTCTGGTCAGCGCCATCCGCTTCGGCAGCCTCGCTGCCGCGGCACGACACCTCGGGATCACGCCGATGGTGGCCTCCCGCCGGCTGGCCGCGCTTGAGACGGAACTGAACGTGCGGCTGCTCTATCGCACAACCCGGGCCCTATCGCTCACTCCCGAAGGCGAATCTTTCCTGCCCTTTGCCAAACGCCTTCTCGAAGATGAGGCCGATGCCCTCGCCGCGATCCGGCCGGTCGATGCGGCGGCCTCCGGATTGCTGAGAATCACCGCTTCGGGTGCCTTTGGACGGCGGGTCATTACCCCGATGTTGGCGGGTTTCATGCGCGATAATCCCGAGGTGCAGGTCGATCTGCAGTTTTCCGACAGAGTTGTCGACATCGTCGCCGCGGGTATCGACCTGGCGATCCGCATCGCACCGCTGCGCGACAACACCCTCATTGCGCGACGGATCGCGGACAGCCGCAGAATTCTATGTGCCGCTCCCAGTTACCTGTCCCGGCATCCCGCGCCCGGCAGGCTGGCGGAACTGACCGCCCATCAGTGTCTGTTGGCATCGGGGAATACCTCTTGGACGTTTCACAAGGATGGAGGCTCGGTGCAGCAGCGTGTTGCCGGGCGGCTGACCTCAAGTTCGATCGAAACGCTCCACCAGGCCTGTATCGACGGCTTTGGAATTGGTCTGTTGTCGCACTGGTATGTGAAACCGGACATTGCCGCCGGCCGGCTGGTCGAGCTGCCGCTCGCAGATGCCACGCCAGAACACCTGGACATCTGGGCAGTCTATCCGAGCGCGCGTCTGGTGTCCCCCAAAGTCCGTCTGTTCATCGAGGCCCTCACCCAGCATCTCGGCTCCGCCCGCGGCTAGGGGAAGGGCGGCGGACACGCCAGCCTCAGACGAACCCGTTCGCGGGGATCCGATCGGCCCTTGATCCCATCTGCCCCCCATGACCGGCAGTCGCCGCCAACTCGTGGAGGCGGCGATCAAGAGGGCGTCCACCCTGCCCTCCAGCGCCCGACACTCAATCGCGTTCGACTGGCGCGGCCTGCCGGACGGTCACCCCCGTCCGTGCCGCAATGTCTCAGCTCCCGGACACCCCCGAGAGGACTTCGGAGCCAAGCGGCACGAGAGCCGGCTCTCTGAGGCACAAGCTCACCCATCCCGGCTCTGGCATCGCGCCGCGGGCACCGCTAAAGGGAGCGCAGCCTTGTCTCAAACCGAAAGAGCGATCCATGACCGATATCATCCGCAAGCATTCCAACGACCGCATGAGCCAGCTCGTCATTCATGGCGAGACCATCTATCTGGCCGGTCAAGTCGCCAACCCCGGCGCCAGCGTCACCGAACAGGCGCAGGGCTGCCTGGAGCAGGTCGATGCCCTGCTGGCCGAGGCCGGCAGCGACAAGAGCCGCATCCTGCAGGCGGTGATCTGGCTGGCCGATATGGCCGATTTCGCGGAAATGAACGCCGTCTGGGACGCCTGGATCCCGACCGGCAGCACCCCGGCCCGGGCCTGTGGCGAGGCCAAGCTGGCAACGCCGGACTATAAGGTCGAATTCATCATCACCGCCGCGAAGTAACGCCTGCTCCGCCCTTCGGGCGGACGGCTTTCTGACGCGCCATGCGACGGCCCGGACCCGATGGGGTGCCGGGCCGCCTGCGTTATGCGGGGCGCGCGGATCAGGCCGCGACCATGGCCCGATCGATCAGCAGATCGACCGGCGCATCGGGGCCAAGGGTACCAAAGGCCAGACCGTGCTGGCCCCCCAGGCGCGAACGGCAGAACTCCGCCGCGATGGCCGCATCACCCGACTGCAGGAACAGCGCCGCCTGCAACATCAGCGCAGTCCGCTCCACCAACGCCCGGCTGCGGAACTCGATCTGATCGGGATCGCCGTAATCCGCCATCAGCCGCTCCAGCTCGGCGTCATAATGGCTGTCGTTCCCTTTCATCCGCAGCAGTTCGGCGAACAGCGCATCGCGCGATTCCGGTTCCTTCCGCAGCGCCCGCAGCACATCGAGGCACTGCACGTTGCCGCTGCCCTCCCAGATCGAGTTCAGCGGCGCCTGGCGATAAAGCCGCGGCATCATGGTCTCCTCGACATAGCCGATACCGCCCAGGCATTCCTGCGCTTCATTCACCATCGGCGGCGTCCGCTTGCAGATCCAGTATTTGCCGATGGCGGTGGCGATACGGGCAAAGGCGGCCTCGTGATCGTCGCGCGGCGCGGCGTCGATGGCACGGGCCACCCGCAAGGTCAGGCCGATGGCGGCTTCGCTTTCCAGCGCCAGATCGGCCAGAACGTTGCGCATCAGCGGCTGATCGATCAGCAGCTTGCCGAAGGCCTTGCGCTGGCGGGTGTGATGCAGCGCCTGCACCAGCGCCTGCCGCATCTGGCCTGACGACCCGATCATGCAATCGAGCCGGGTCAGCGCCACCATCTCCAGGATCGTGACGATGCCACGCCCCTCCTCGCCCACCAGCTCGCCCCGCGCACCCTGGAATTCGACCTCAGAAGACGCATTGGACCAGTCGCCCAGCTTGTCCTTCAGCCGCTGCACCTCAACCGCGTTGCGGCTGCCGTCGGGCAGGATGCGGGGGATCAGGAAACAGCTCAGCCCGCCCTCCGCCTGCGCCAGCACCAGATGCGCGTCGCACATCGGCGCCGAGAAGAACCACTTGTGGCCGACGATGGCATAGCTGCCGTCCGCCTGCCGGATGGCGCGGGTGGTATTGGCGCGCACGTCCGAGCCACCCTGTTTCTCGGTCATCCCCATGCCGATGGTGCAGCCGGTCTTCTCCTCCATCGGCAGGCTGCGCGGGTCGTAATCGGGAGAGATCAGCTTGGGGATCCATTTCTCCGCCAGATCGGGCGCATGGCGCAGGGCGGGAATGGCGGCATAGGTCATCGACATCGGGCAGCCGGTGCCGGCATCGGCCTGGGCGCCCAGATACATCACCGCGGCGCGGGCGACGTGGGCGCCGGCACGGTTGGCGTTGCGCCAGGCGAAGCCATTCATGCCATAGTGCATCGAGGCGCGCATCAGATCGTGATAGGCGGGGTGGAATTCCACCTCGTCGATGCGACGACCATAGCGGTCGAAAGATTTCAGCTTCGGCTTGTTCTCATTGGCGGCAAAGCCGCTGTCGATCAGATCGCCGCCGCAACGGGCGCCGTATTCGCTGAGGTGATCGGCCGCCCAGCCGCCGCCCTCGCGCTCCACCGCCTCCTTCAACGCGGTGTCGGTGTCCCAGGCGTTATAGTCCTTCAGGGGAACCGGCTGATTCTGGACCTCATGGGTCATGAACTGTTCGGTGATCGACATCTCTCCTCCTCTCGCCCGCGCAGGGCGCTCTGTCTCCCGATTCAATATTACCACTTATGATATCTATGCACAAAGAGTGTAATATGTTACGCAGCGATCACGATGCCCAATGCCCGCGCCTTGATCCTGAAACTGCTGACCACGGCCGAGAGCGGCCGGCTGAGCGCCGCCGAGGCGGTGCGCGCCGGGGCCTTGTTCGATATCTCGGAAAACAGCATCCGCGTGGCGCTGGCGCGGCTGACCCAGGCCGGGCTGGCCGAGATCGTAGAGCGCGGAGCCTACCGGCTGGGGCCGCAGGGGCGCAGGCTGGGGGCGGAGGTGGCCGGCTGGCGGCAGACAGAGGCACGGCTGACCCGCTGGTCCGGCGCCTGGATCGCGGTGGCGACCGGCGGCCTGCCCCGCAGCGATCGCAGGGTGTTGCGGGCCCGCGAACGGGCGCTCTCCATGCTGGGGATGCGCGAGCTTGAGGCGGGTCTGTTCCTGCGACCGGACAATTTCCGCGGCGGCATCGAATCCGTTCGGCGGCGACTGCGGGATCTGGGACTGGGGGCCGATGCCGCCGTCTTCTGTGCCAACGGTTTCGATGCCGGGCGGCAGGCCCGGGCCCTGCGGCTCTGGCAAGAAGACACTAACCCGGAAAGCTATGATGCTGCCGGCCGGCGCTTGGGCGACTGGCTGGCACAGGCCAACGGTCTGCCGCTGCAACGGGCCGCGCGGGAAAGCTATCTTCTGGGCGATGCCGCGATCCGGCGGATCCTGTTCGACCCGATGCTGCCCGCGCCACTGGCGGATGAGACCGCGCGGCACGAGTTCATCCGCGCCGCCATCCGCTTCGACGAGGCCGGCCGCAGGATATGGGCGGCGTTTCTTGACGGCGCGGCGGGCTCTCCGGCGACAGCGATGTTCGCCCTGCCCGGCTGATCTCCGTTCCAGCGCCGTGCCGGATCAGCGGGCGCGGTCCATCAGCGTTCCCAGCAGCTCCTGCAACATTTCGAACTTGTCGCCCAGCAACGCCTCCACCTCGGCCTGGTAGGCCTGGGCGATCGGCACGATTTCCGCCAGCAGCGTCGTGCCCTTTTCGGTCAGCGCCAGCTTGATCAGACGGCGGTCGCTTTCATCGACGCATTTGCTCAGATAGCCCGCCGCTTCCAGCCGCGAAGCGGCGCGGCTGACCTTCGATTTCTCCAGACTGACCCGGCGTTCGATATCGCGGATCGACACATCGCCGGAGTAGCCGATGTTCACCAGAACCCGCCATTCGGTGATCGAAATGCCGAAGCGATCCTTGTACCGGATCGCCAGATCCCGGGACAGTTGATGCGCGACCACCGCGAAGCGGAACGGAACATAGCCATCGAGGTCAAACTCGGGCAGCGTTTGGCTCATTGGCAAAAGTCCTTTTTCTTTCGTGGCTTGACGGCAGTGTGATCGTAAAAACATCTCAGGTGCAACATTTACCTTGACATCGTTGCATTTGCAACGACACACTGCGGCCAATCGGTGACGGCGAGTCAGAGCGCGTTATCACCGGCAAAGGGAGGACTTCGTCAGCACCGTTCCGGGCCGCGGACACTGCGGGCTCATGGCAAGAATCGCACCGCCTGTTCCGGCTTGCGGTTCGTTCGACCAGACGGAAACGGTGCGGCACTCTTCCGACGAGATCTGAAGTTTCGGACACCCGCCAGGGTCCGGGGACGACAATGAAAGGAACCGAAAGAATGGCCAAGGCTTTCGCATCGCAGGGCGATCTTGCCGAAAAGAAAATCAGCTTCACCGAGGTCGGTGAAGGGCTGTATGCGTTTACCGCCGAGGGCGACCCGAACACCGGCGTCATCATCGGCGACGAGTCGGTGATGATCGTCGAGGCGCAGGCGACTCCGCGTCTGGCCCGCAAGGTGATCGAATGCGTCCGTTCGGTGACCGACAAGCCGATCTCTCACGTCGTGCTTACCCATTACCACGCGGTGCGCGTGCTCGGCGCCTCGGCCTATGGCGCGCGTGAGATCATCATGTCCGATGTCGCCGCCGCCATGGTGGAAGAACGCGGCCAGGAAGACTGGGACAGCGAATTCGGCCGGTTCCCGCGCCTGTTTCAGGGCCATGAGGAAATCCCCGGGCTGACCCGCCCGACCACCACCTTTTCCGACAGCATGACAGTCTATCTCGGCAAGCGCCGGGTCGATATCATGAAGCTCGGCCGGGCGCATACCGCAGGCGACGCGGTGATCTGGGTGCCCGATCAGGAGGTGATGTTCACCGGCGATATCGTCGAATACCATTCCGCCTGCTACTGCGGCGACGGCCATTTCTCCGACTGGGGTGAGACGCTGTCCAATATCGCGGCGTTTGAGCCGAAATCCATCGCCCCGGGCCGTGGCGATGCGCTGGTCGGTGAAGAGATGGTGGCCAAGGCGCTCGCCAATACCGCCGACTTCGTCGAAAGCACCTACAAGCCGGTGGCGCGGATCGTGGCACGCGGCGGCTCCCTGAAAGAGGCCTGGGATGCGGTGCGGGCCGAATGCGACCCGAAATTCGCCGATTACGCGATCTACGAACATTGCCTGCCCTTCAACGTCGCCCGGGCCTATGACGAGGCCCGCGGCATCGATACCCCCCGCATCTGGACCGCCGAGCGCGACCAGGACATGTGGGCCGCGCTGCAGGGCTGAGCCCCGGGGCGCAGCGCCCCTGACCCGTAAATACTACCGTCTCCGGACCCCTGGCCACTCGGCCGGGTCCGGAGGTCATTCCCCTCGGCCGCTCGCGGCCCCTTTTGGCGTACTCAAAGGGAGGAGACGCACGTGTTTCAAGACCGGTACAGCCTGGCTTTCAAACTCTACCCCTATGCACATTCCCCCGATCAGGATGCGGCGGCCCCGGTGCGCCATCCGGTGATCGTGGTCGGTGGCGGCCCGATCGGGCTGGCGACGGCGCTGGATCTCGGGCGTCAGGGCATTCCCGTGGTGGTGCTCGACGATCACGAAGGCATCGGCATGGGCAGCCGCGCCATCTGTTTCGCCAAGCGCTGCCTGGAGATCGCGGACCGCTACGGTTGCGGCGAGCCTATGCTGGACAAGGGCGTGGTCTGGAACCTCGGCAAGGTGTTCCACGACGACCGCAAGGTCTATGAGTTCAACCTGCTGCCGGAGGCCGGACACAAGTTCCCCGCCTTCATCAACCTGCAGCAGCCCTATTTCGAACGCTTCATCTACGAACAGATCGTCGAGGAGCAGAAGAAAGGCGCCCCGATCGAGATCCGCGGCAAGAACCGTGTCGACGGGATGACGGTCGCCGAGGATCACGTCAAGCTCGACATCATGACCCCGGACGGCCCCTATCAGCTCGAGGCCGACTGGCTGATGGCCTGCGACGGCGCCTCCTCGCCGCTGCGCAGCATGCTGGGTCTGGATTTCGAAGGCCAGGTGTTCCAGGACAGCTTCCTGATCGCCGATATCCGGATGAAGACCTCCAGCTTTCCGACCGAGCGCTGGTTCTGGTTCGAACCGCATTTCAAATCCGGCGCCTCGACGCTGCTGCACAAGCAGCCCGACGATGTCTGGCGGGTCGACTTCCAGATCGGCTGGGACGTCGACCGCAAGGAAGAGCTGAAGGAAGAGAACATCCGCGCCCGCCTGGACGCGATGCTGGGCGAGGGTGTCGAATACGATATCGTCTGGTCCTCGATCTACACGTTCCAGTGCCGTCGGATGAAGAAATTCCGCCACGGCCGGGTGTTCTTCGCCGGCGACGCCGCGCATCAGGTCTCGCCCTTCGGCGCGCGGGGGGCCAACTCCGGCATGCAGGATGTCGACAACCTAGGCTGGAAACTGGGTATGGTGATCCGTGGCGAGGCGCCCGACAGCCTGCTCGACACCTATGACGAGGAACGGATTCACGGCGCCGACGAAAACATCCTGAATTCGACCCGTTCGACCGATTTCATCACCCCGAAATCCAAGGTCAGCCATATCTTCCGCAACGCCGTGCTCAGCCTCGCGGAGTCCTATGAATTCGCCAGGCCGATCGTGAACTCCGGCCGGCTGTCGGTGCCCTGTGTCTATGACGGTATGTCGCTGAACGGGCCGGACGCCCTGCCCGGCGGCCCCGCCCGGACCCGGCCCGGTGCATCCTGCCCCGACGCGCCGCTGGGCGATGCGTTTCTTCTCAACCAGCTGGGCAACCGGTTCCTGCTGCTGACCATCGACGCCGACGCTCCCGACAGCCTGACCGAGGACGGCGTCGCCGTCACCCGGCTGGCCCTGTCGCGCGACCAGGATCCGAGCGGCGCCTTGGCCGATCGCTATCTCGGCGATGGCGCATCGGCGGTCTATCTGATCCGCCCCGACCAGCATGTTGCCGCTCGCTGGGATAGCTATGACGAAACCGCCGTGCGCACCGCCCTGCGCAAGGCCTGCGGAAAGGAGTGAGACCATGGCGAAACTGATCACCACCCCGAACCTAGCCCACCCCGATGACTTCTATGCCAAGCTGATCGCCACGCATGACGGCCTGACGGAAGATGACAGCATGGCCCTGAATGCACGGCTGATCCTGACGCTGGCCAACCACATCGGCGATCAGGCAGTTCTGGAGGAAGCGCTGAGCGTCGCAAAGGCCACGGCCTGACCTCGCGACCCTGTCGCCTGCGTCCATCGGATCGACAAAGTAAAGGCCGCCGGAGAACCTCTCCGGCGGCCTTTTCGGCTCTAACGCGGGGGATTATGCCCCGGTCAGTTCCTTCTCGTGCAGCCAGCGGGCATGCTCCGGCGCGCGTTTGGTCTGGCTCCATTCCTCCAGCATCAGCTCTTTCACCTGAGCCGCCTTCTCCGCCATGGCGGCGCTTTCGGGATCGTCATAGGCCAGTTCGATCCGGTGACCGTTCGGGTCGAAGAAGTAGATCGAATGGAACACGGAATGATCGGTCACCCCGAGTACCTCGACGCCATTGGCTTCCAGATGGTCCTTGTAGGCCAGCAGCATGTCGCGGTCTTTGACCTTCAGCGCCAGGTGCTGCACCCAGATCGGCGTATTCTCGTCCCGGCCCATCTCCGGCTTGGTCGGCAGTTCGAAGAAGGCCAGAACGTTGCCGTTTCCCGCATCCAGAAAGATATGCATGTAGGGATCGGGTTCATGGGTCGAGGGCACGTGGTTTTCCGCGAAAGCCAGCGTGTAATCCATGTTCAGGTTCTTCTTGTACCATTCCACGGTCTCTTTCGCGTCCTTGCAGCGATAGGCAACGTGGTGGATCTGTTCGATTTTCAGTGCATCGGTCGACATGGCGGGCGTCCTCCCATTGGTTACATTCGCAACTATATACGCATCATTTTCGTTTGCCGATTTGACTCAGATCAAATAGTTTCGTGTGTAACCAAATTTAGAGACCCCGACTCAGTGCTCTCCCCCCGCCTGACCTCTCCGGGTAACGGGCGAAGATACACAGGCCGCTGCTCTTGCCGTCGAAAGCGCCCGAGGAACAGGTGAACACCTGATTTAGAGCCTGATTCAGCCGGCCGTCAGCAAATCCGGCAGCGGCTTCCCGGCGCGACGCTGCGCAGGGCGGACTCAATCCGCGGCATCAGATGGGTGGTCACATAGGTCGCGTGAAAGGCGGAGGGCGCTTTCAGCACAAGCTCCCCTGCCCCGCCCTCCAGCGGTTCCAGTGCGGCGAACCACGAGCGGTAGAGCGCGGCATCCTCAAGGCTCAGAAGCTGCGCCACGCGACCCCAAAGCGTGTCCTCAGGTGGCAGGCTGACTTGGGGAAAGGGAATGACTTTGGACGGCTCTGCGGATTGCGGCTCCGGCGTCAGCCGCTCCACCAGATCGGGGCCGACCTTCTCCCAGACCTCCCGCGTGTCGTCCAGGATACGGGCGATGCCAAGACCGTAGAGGGTGACGCGGCCGCGCGCGGCGGGGCGTTTTTCCACCAGCCACCCCCGATCGCGAAATGCGGCCATCTCGCGCTTGACGGTGCGGGGGTTCACCGACCACAGCCGGGCGATCTCGGTCTGGCCGACGGATAGGTGATCGTTCTGCCAATTGTATCGCGCGGTGATCAGGCAGATCAGCCGTAGGGTCTGGCGCTGCAGCGTCTTGCCCTGTGATAGCGCATAGGTGCCCAGAATGGTCAGAAGATCGTATTTGCGTGTGGCGCTGCCCCGGCCGACGGCTTTCTTGCTGCTCAACATCGTACTGCCCTTGTGGCGCCTTTGCGGCGTCCTGTTTTCCGCACTGAAAGAATGCGTAGTCTGTCTTGGATGAACCGAGAGAAGGGGCTCTGTCCGGTTTAGCCATCCGACTGGAACGCTTTTCTCAGGATTGAGAGCATTAGCGTCCGGTTGCGCGATTCTGTCAAGCAAGGAGTCCGGATCGGCAGGCTCTAGCGCCAAAATCTCAGATCAAAAATCAAAAAGAAATAGGTTTATTGGTATTGGGGGACACTCATGGTGTCCCCTCGTTCGTCAATTGTGTCCCCTCAACCAATGGTGTCTGGTCGCTTTCTGTCCCCTCAACATAGGGTATGATGCCGGCGCGGCGGCACTGGAAGACGCGGGTTTTCCGGGACTGATTTCAGGCGTCAGCCGAATCGCTTGTCCGCGGTAACCGCCCCGGCGCGCAGGGAAATCCGCGGCTGCGGGCCCCCTGCCCGACAATGCTAACTTAGCTTTTGCGATTTTGGCAAATCCGGCGTAATTGTAAAACGCATAAGAATTTACGTCCGGCAACAGGACAGGAGCAGGATATGAGCGGTTTCACCCATGAGGATCTGGCGCGGATACAGGCCCAGTCCCTGAAGATGCAGAGTTTCATCCGCAAGCAGACCTTCTCTCCCGAGATGGAGAAGACCCTGCGGCGGTTTTCCAGCTGGGAAGTGGCGGAGCTGATCCTCAAGATTAATCAGTCCACCTTTCGCGGCCGGCTGGCATCGGAGCCGGAGCTGCCGGGGGGCGAGGTCGAGGAGGAGGGTCGGCAGCGCTGGTTCACCCTGACCGAGATCAACGAGATGCGGCGCAAGATGAAGGTGAACCGCCGGTCGCTGATGCCGCCGCGGCCGAAGGACAAGCGCGCCATCCGGGTGGCGATTTCCAACTTCAAGGGCGGCGCCGGCAAATCCACCGTGGCGCTGCATATGGCCCATGCCGCGGCGTTGGATGGCTATCGGGTGCTGCTGATCGATTTCGATCCGCAGGCCACGCTGACTCACTCCATGGGGCTGCACGACGTGTCGGAGGATCTGACGGTCTGGGGGATCATCGCCCGTGACCTGATCCGGGAAACCGACCGGATGAATGCCGCCCCCCGCGCCGCCGAAAGCGGCACCGCCCTGCCCCAGCGGCGGTTGCCGGCGTCGATCCGCGATCTCGGGCTGGATGCGCTGCGGGTGCCGGATTTCATCCGTACCACCGCCTGGCCCACCATCGACATGATTCCCAGCTGCGCCAATGCCGCCTTTGTCGAATTCGCCTCCGCCCAGTACCGGCACCTGAACCCGGACTGGTCGTTCTTCGCCGCCGTTGCCCGGTATCTGGAGGCGCTGTCGCCGGATGCCTACGATCTGGTGATCTTCGACTGTCCGCCCGCCATAGGCTATCAATCGATGAACGCGGTCTTCGCGGCGGATGTGCTCTATATCCCCTCCGGTCCCGGCTACTGGGAATATGATTCCACCACCTCGTTCATCGGCCAGCTGGCCGAGGCGCTGAGCGATCTGGCCGATGGGTTCGAGGGCAGCTTCCCCGCGGGGAAGGTCGGCCTGCCGAAAGCCTTCCTCGATATCCGGTTTCTGATGACACGGTTTGAGCCGGGCAACGATCTGCACCGCGCGATGTTCGAAGCCTTCCGCAAGGTCTTCGGCGACCGCCTGGCAGAGAACCCGATCGAGATGACGCGGGCGGTGGAGCAATCCGGTCGGTTCCTGTCCTCGGTCTACGAGATCGATTACCGCTCGATGACACGGGAGACCTGGCGCCGCGCCCGCGCCTCCTTCGATCGGGGGTATGAGGAGTTCAAGGATTGCTTCCTGAAGGCCTGGGACCAGCTGGAGGAGGAGCAATGAGCAAGAAGCGCCGCATCTTCGATATCGACCTTCCCGAGGAAGGGGAAACCTTCCCCGCGGGGAAGCCGGAGGCCGCCGCAGGCCCGGCACCGCGCCGGTCGCCGATGGCCGCAGCGATCAGCGAGAATGCCGCCAGCCTGCGCGACCGGGCGCAGATCGAGGCGCAGATCCGCGCCGAGAATGACGCGCTCGCCGCCGAACATGTGCGGATGAAGAAGCTTGGGCTGATCGTCGATCTGGTGCCGCTGGAGCGGATCGACGCGGAGAAACTGACCCGTGATCGTGCCGCCGGAGCGGACGAGGACCTCGCGGAGCTGGTCGCCTCGATCCGCGACATCGGGTTGTCCAACCCGATCCGATTGGAGATGCGCGAGGATGGCCGTTATGAGCTGATCCAGGGGTATCGCCGGCTGGCGGCCTATCGGCAGTTGCTGCAAATGACCGGCGATACCGACCGCTGGGGCACCATTCCCGCCGGCATTCTTCCCCGCGGGGAAGGCATCGATCAGCTGTATCGTCGGATGGTGGATGAGAATCTGGTGCGCAAGGACATCTCCTTCGGCGAGATGGCGGCGCTGGCGCTGGCCTATGCCCGCGATCCGGAGACCGAGCAGAGCGATCCCGACAAGGCGGTGGCAGAGCTCTTCGCCAGTGCCGGATATCAGAAGCGTAGCTACATCCGCAGTTTCATCAAGCTGTTGGATCGGCTGGGGCGGGATCTGAAATTCGTCCAGAACGTGCCACGGGCCTTGGGGCTGAAATTGGTCGCGGTGCTGGAGGAGAGGCCGGAGGTTGCCGAGCAGCTGCAGGCGGCGCTGAAAGGTTGGACCAGTCGCACGGCCGAGGAGGAGTTGGAACTGTTGCGCCGTGCCGCCGGGGCGGAGCCGCCGGCAGCGGTCAAGCCGACGGCCACCGCGCCGGTGGCGCGCCCGGGCAAGGCCAAGACGGTGTTCCAGGTGCCCTCTACGTTGGGGCAGGCGAAATGCACCGCCGCGAACGGCAGGCTGGAGATCCGGCTCGATCGCGACTTTTCGGCGCTGGACCGGCGTCGGCTGGAACAGGCGCTGCAGCGGATGCTGGACGGGCTGGAGGACTGAGGATCTTCCCCGCGGGGAAGGTCGTGCCGCGACGGGCGGTTCTGCGGGGGGCCTTGCGGCGCCCCGTTTTGATTTCCGAAGCCTTAACAGGGGGCGCCGAAACGACCGTGGGGCTGGGGCGGGAGGACATCGGCGGAACTACGCCAGATGCGCGCTGCGAAAGGGTGATTCTGCGCGCCGCGACGGTCATGACGTGCGGGGGCGGCGTTC
>NZ_JASNJD010000035.1 GCF_030164425.1 Pseudodonghicola flavimaris
GAGACCCGCGCCGCATCGCCGAAAAGCCCCGCAGACGCCGCCGTCAGGCTGTCGGTGAAGTTCAGAACGTCATTGCCCCCGTTCACCTCACCCGCAACATCCAGCGCATCCCCGCTGACCTCCCCGACCGGCGCGCCGATCCGGGGCGGGGTATCGCCCAGCGTCAGCGTCGGAAAGCTGCCGACAAGGGTATCGGCGCCGCCGTTCAGCACCGCGCCGGCCTCGACCGTCAGGAAATCGCCGGCAAACTGCAGCGGCGCACCGACCAGCCCGGGGTTGCGCCCCTCATCGGTCAGCTCGATGAAATCATGACCGCCGCGGCTGGTGGTGCCGCCAACCAGATGACGCCCGTCGCCGGCAAAGCTGGAGATCAGATAGGGGCTGAACGACAGCACCTGATCGCCGCGCAGCATCCGGGCCGCGAAGGTATCCGCGTCGGAGAAGAGCGCCGGGGTGATATCCAGGTCGAGACCGGTGACCGAGATCTCGATATCCGCGGGCTCGCCCCGCCTCCGCCCGCCGCTGCTGGATACCAGGCTCAGCTCGATGGTCTCGATGGTGCCGTCGATCGGCAGCACCGGGCCCAGCGGATCGCGGCCGAAGCGGAAGTCCCGCCCCCCGAAGGTGATCGACAGGTCGGCGAAGCTGGCGGCGCCCTTGGTGCTGAGCGCCGTGCGGCTCAGCTCCAGAGCGAAAGCGCCATCCTCGCGCAGAACGTCGCGATCAAGATAGCTGAACTCCGCAAGCCGGCCCACCAGATCGATATTTTCCTCTTCGGTCAGGACAGTGTCGGGATCATCGTCGAAGGCGGCCGGAAACAGCAGGTCGATCGCGCCCTGATCGCCCCGCAGGGGCAGGCTGGACAGGCTAGTAAGCAACAGGTTGGGAACCGAATAGGTGCCGGTGGTCCCGTGTTTCGCCGGATTGAGATCCGTGGCAGTGATGGTCATGGCCATGTCAGGTCCCCCTGAACCCGTCGCGGCAGCCATCCGCCGGGCAAGAAATCGATTACTGTATCAACTCTATCAATCATGCGAACTCCGACTGCCCTGGTTGAACCAGGCTGACCGGAGATCCCTGAAAATCCAGGGCTCACCGTTGACGCCGAATAGACAGTTGTCAAGTTTTTAGAAAAGTCGGCGCATCTCCCGGCGCCCGGCCTCTTGCGCGTGGGGGATCCGTGCGCAGTGCCAGGCTTGGCGACCTCAGCCGCCGCGGGCCTTGGGATCGAGCATCATCTGATAATTTCCGCCGCCATGGGCGAATCCCATCTTCTTCAGGAAGCGATCCGCCTGCCGCACCCGGATCCCGGCGGAGACATGCACCGACAGCGATCCGGCACCGCTGTTGAGAGACCGGCGGATGAAGTGGCGCATCAGCTGAAAGGCCGCGGTGGAGCGCCGGTGGTCGGGCGTCACGTAGAACAGCAGGCAACTGGCCTGGATCATGTCCAGATAGATATGCTCCCCCGCCGTCGCATGCAGCAGACCGACGACCCGGGGCTGGCCGTCGCGATGGCTTTCGGCGACCATGCCGATATCCACCGTCTTGTCGGACAGGATGTGGTCCAGCACCCTGTCGACCCGGTCGAGCTGGATCGGTACGCTGCGCATGTAGGATTCCGCATGCGCCGCCGAGCAGAGCCTGCGCACGTCGTCGCGGTCGGCCTCGGTCACCGCGCGGATGCGGACGGAACCGCCGGAAAGCTTGCGCCGGGTACGCGCGGCCTTGTCTTCTGTCACGGGGCGGGCTCCTCTGCTCGGGCATGGCCCGGCCAATGGAGCCGATTTTCACCCCGGGGATCAAGCCAAGGATGACAGATCGCCTCCAGACCGGGGCGGGAGCGGCGCGGACCGAGGCGCCCCTGCCCCGGCTGCCGGCCCTAGCAGGCCTGCCGGTGGACGCGCTCCATCAGCGCCAGCAGCTTGGCTTTCGAGACCGGCTTCGACAGGACCTCGTTCATATCCGCGGTCAGATACTGCTCCAGCTGCTCCGGCATGGCATTGGCGGTCACCGCGACGATGAAGCTGGGCTGGCGTCCCGTCGCCGCCTCCAGCGCGCGGATTTTCTGCGTCGCCTCGACCCCGCCCATTTCCGGCATCTGGATATCCATCAGGATCGCATCGAACCGGAGGTCCGCGACCATCTCGATCGCCTCCGGCCCGCTGGAGGCGGTCCGGACCCGGCAGGGGGTTCCGGCCAGAAACTTCTCCAGGATCAGGCGGTTGGTCTTGTTGTCATCGACCACCAGCACATCCATGCCGGGCAGATCGGAGGCCGCATCCGAGAACGGCGCGGAGGCGCTGTCGGCCTCGGGCGCATCGGCGGCCACCAGCGGCAACCGGATTTCGAAGCATGCGCCCCGGCCAGTGTCAGCGGCCAGCTGCAGGCTACCGCCCATCAGGTGGCAGAGCTGCCGCGAAATCGACAGCCCCAGGCCGGTGCCGCCGAATTTGCGGGTATCGCCGGCATCCGCCTGCTGGAACGGCAGGAAAATCGCGCGGCGCGCCTCGACCGGAACGCCCGGGCCGGTGTCGATGACACGAACCAGCAGGGTGGCCCCCGCCTCCGCCGCTTCCGCCGAGATCGTGACCTCGCCCGCCATGGTGAATTTGACGGCATTGGAGACCAGATTGTGCAGCACCTGGCGAAACCGGTGATCGTCGCCGAGGATGACCTCGGGCAGAGCGTCGTCCACCTTCACGCGCAGCCCCAGCCCCTTTTCCCGGGCGCTGGCCGAGAACAGCGCCCGGGCACCCTCGATGGCATCGCGCAGCACGAAGGGCCGGGTTTCCAGCACCATCTTGCCGGCTTCGATCTTCGACAGATCCAGCACATCGCCGATCGTGCTGAGCAGCACCTGACCGGATTCCTCGATAACCTTCAGATAATCGCTCTGCTCGGCATCGAGCGCCGTTTCGCCCAGCACCGAGGCCATGCCGAGAATGCCGTTCAGCGGCGTGCGGATTTCATGGCTGACGTTGGCCAGGAAATGCGACTTGGCGCGGTTGGCCTCCTCCGCCTGGGCCAGCGCCGCGCGCAGCGCCTCGGCAGTGCGTTCCCTTTCGGTGATATCGACCAGCGACACCGACCAGCCCAGCAGCGGGTGACTGCTCTGGATCGGGCTTTCGATCGGCAGCGCCCGCAGGTCAAAAACACGCTCGGCCAGGCGGATCGGTTCATCCCGCGGCAGCGCGCCGGTGGCGATGAAATCCTTCAGGATCGGCCCGATCGCCTCCAGCCTCTCCGGTGCCTCGCCATGTCTTGGCAGGGTGGTGCGAAACAGCGCCCGCGCCGCCGGGTTGGCGCCGGCGAACCGGCCGTCCCCGTCCAGGATGATCACCGGGTCCCGGGTGGCATAGAACAGCAGGTTCCGCCCCTGCGCCGCTGTGTCCATCATCGTGTTGTTCAGCAGCAGCCAGCTCAGGGCGATGAGGGCGATGGCGAACATGAACGGGGTCGGGTCGAAATCGAAAAAGGTGAACCCCCAGCCAACATAGCCCAGATTGGCGGCCAGCGGCGCCGCGGTGATGACGAAGAGGACGCCCAGGAACGGGCGGATGATCTTCCGCGCCCGGAAGAAGGCCACGACCAGAACGCTCAGCGCGCTGGTCACGAAGATGTAAAGGCCCGCTGCCACCGCGAAGAACAGCGGCCCGTGATCGAAGATCACGAAGGCATGGCCCCCCTGATCCACCAGCCGGGTGTCGGTGCCATACAACAGATGGGTCTGGCTGTTGGTCAGCGCGATCGCCGCCACGGCACAGGGCAGGCCGATGTAGAAAAGCCGCCGGACCGGTTTCGGACCCGAGCCCGTGTTCATGGTGTAATCGAAGATGAAGAACGACCAGGCGATGGGCAGAAGGGTGATGCCGGGCCAGGCCGCCAGCGACCAGCCGACCTTGCAGGCCTCCCCCTGCGAGGCGAGATCGAAGGCGACGGTGAACAGCCACCAGAGCATCGCGCTCAAGGTCAGGACAAAGGCGGGCTTGCCGGCGAAGCGATTGTTGCGTGCCACCCAGGCCAGGATCAGCGCGCAGATCACCCAGAGCGCGACGGCGGTGGCGGACCCGAGGGTGAACTCCAGGCTTGTCAGGCAGGTCATAGGCTGACCTGACCGCTCGGGCATGCACGGTGACCAGTGGAGGGCGCGATCATGATGAGATGTCTTCAGTTGATACCGTCGGCTTCCCCAGTCGGAAAATGGAACTGGTTATTGGTATCGTAGGGTCAGCAGCGCCGACGGTACAGTGCGAAGATTTTGAAAACAAGGCGGAAAGCCCGCCGCGCCCGGGCCGCCGGCGGGGCAGTGGATTTTCGCCGCAGAGCAGGCCGGCCGCCGGGGACAGCACCGCAGGATGACCCGCCGCGGCGGCGGCCAGCCCGCTGGCTTCGCCCCCTCATCGCCCCGGCCGGCAAGACAGGCGTCAGCCGCCGGGCGTCCCGATGCAATCCGCCTTCAGCGCCGCGAGCGTCTCGGCGCCGATGATGGTTGTGACGGTCCACTGGCACAGCTCCACCGCCCTGTCGCGCGTCATCGCCGCATCCGTCGCCCGGCGCAGCCACAGCCCGTCGATCTGGGCGCCGATGGTATAGCTCAACTGCACGGCGGTGTCGCGGTCGAGCACCGGCACCACCGCCGACACCACATTCGAGGTCAGCCGGGCATAGAACAGCTGCTGCAGCCGGGCAAAGCGCGGCTCCTGTCCAGAGGCAGCGCAGATCGACAGCCAGGCCAGGGCGACCTCCTGCACGAAATGGCCGGCGGGAAAGTTGCCGGCGATGATCCCGTTCAGCCGATCCCAGCGGGTGCGCGCCGTGCGCATGTTCTCCACCACCTGCTCCACCAGAACCCGGTTGTTCTTGCGTACCATCGCAAAGAGCACCTCGTCCTTGCCGGAGAAGTAATAGGTCAGGATGCCCTGCGACATCCCCGCCTCCTTGCAGATGCGGGTGGTGGTCAGACCGCTGAGACCATGGCGCAGAAACACCCGATGCGCCGCGTCGATCAGTTCCTGTCGCCGCAAATCCTCGATGCGCGTCCGCCGTCCCCGGGTAGCGGATGCCGTGCCGATCTTCTCCCGCATAGTTGTCCTCAAGCTTCAGTTCCGCCTCAGCATGCGGTCCGCGACGATGGCAAGCAAGGCAATCGACAGACCGGCGACGAAGCCGAGACCGGCATTCGCGTTGCCGAGCGCGATATAGACCTGCTGCCCCAGATCGCGGGTGCCGACAAGGGCGGCGATCACCAGCATGGAGATCGCGTACATGATGGTCTGATTGACGCCAAGCCGGATCGCCGGTCCCGCCAGCGGCAGTTTGACATCCCGCAACAGCTGCCAGCGGCTCACCCCCATCTGCACCGCCGCCTCGACCAGATGCGGCGGCACCCCGCGCAGACCGTGTTCGACATAACGGACCGGCGGCACGATGGCATAGAGCATGATGGCGATCAGCGCAGTGAACTCGCCGACCCGGAACAGCATCAGCGCCGGGATCAGAAAGACGAACTGCGGCAGCGTCTGCAGCGCGTCGCTGATCGGGCGCACGATCTGCGACAGCCGGTCGTTCTCGGCCGCGGCGATGCCGATGGCGCCGCCGATCAGCACGCAGAACAGCACCGCGATGGCAGTCAGATAGAGCGACTGGACAAAGGGCTGCCACAGCCCGGACAGCAGGATCATCGCAAGCGCCGTCGACACCACCGCCAGCAGCCCCACGCCCCGGATCCGCCAGGCCGCCAGCAGCGCGATCAGCACCACGCAAGGCCAGGGAAACCGCGCCAGCCCGGTATAGAGGATCAGCGCCGCGAAGAGGATCAGCAGTGCTGCCGCCGGGCGGCGCGGCGCCAGGACCACCGCCAGCGCCAGGGTAAGGATGGCATAGGCCGCGACCATCCAGGGCTGCAGGGCAAAACCCCAGACCATCGGGCTCGCCGCCGTCGCCAAACCGATCCGCAGCGGCAGGATGATGCCGTAATTCAGCGCGTCGCGCAGTCCCGAGAAGACCGGATCGCTCCAGCCGACGAACTGCAGCAGCGACCGGTCCAGCGCCTTGGCGGCGGCAAAGCCCAGCCCGCGCGGCAGCAGCTCCAGCCCCGGCAGCGCCAGCCGCAGGCCGATACCGGCCAGCAGGATCGCCGCGACCACGGTCAGAAGGCCGCGATCGGGCATCAGCACCACCCCGCGCGGGGTGCCGGTGGCGAGCGCGCCGGTGATCCGGTCCAGCACGATGGCCAGCGCCACGATCACCACGCCGGCCAGCAGGCAGCGGCCCAGTTCGGCCGCGCGCATGGCCGAGAGCACCTCCCAGCCGATGTCGTTGAAACCGCCGATGATCGCCACGATGATCACCATGCTCAGCGAGGCCATGGTGGTCTGGTTGACCCCGACCAGCAGTTGCCGGGCGGCGGCGGGCAGCTTGGCGGTCCAGAACAGCTGGCCCGGTGTGGCCCCGTTCATCACCCCCGCCTCGATGATGACAGCGGGCACCTCGCGCAGGCCGACCAGCGTGTTGCGCGCCATCGGCGGGATCGAGAAGATCACGCTGGCGATCACCCCGGCCGAGGGGCCGAAACCGAAGAGGATCAGCAGCGGGATCAGATAGGCGAAGGCCGGAAAGGTCTGCATCAGATCCAGCACCACGATCAGCGCCGCGCGCAACCGTGGCCAGCGATGCCCCGCCACGCCCAGGCCGAAGCCGATCAGAACCGCCGGCGGCAGCGACAGCAGCACGATGGCGAAGGTGTTCATCGTCTCGGTCCAATAGCCGACCGCCACGATATAGAGCTGAGCGATCAGCCCGAAGATCGCCAGCCCCCGCCCCGCCGTCCGCAGCGCCACCAGAAACATCGCCACCGCGAAGGCCGGCCAGGGCACGAACAGGAGCAGATCGCGCACCAGCCGCAGCGGCGCGTCGATCACGGTGGCGAAACCGCGCCCGATCGGTTGAACCGTCTCGAACAGCGGATTGAGACCGGCGTTGAGCCAATCGGCCAGCGGCAGTTGCAACGCGCGGGGAAAGCTGGCGATCCAGCGAACCTGCGGCGCCAGCAGCACCAGCGCCAGGCAGACCGCGAAGGCGACACTCCAGATCAACAGGCCAGGGCGGCGGAACAGATCGGTCATCTCACCCTGCCGCCGTCTCGTCATCCTGACGCCCGTGCCGGCCGAGGATCCGCAGGACCCGCGCCGCCGTCAGCCCGCCGCCGCCGTATTTCCCCGCCGGCTGCACCGCGAAATCGGTGGTGCCAGTGGCGATATCGGTCAGCAGCGCCTCAACCGGCAGGTCGCCGGCCACCGTCCGGGCGCCCGCCACCTCCTGCCCAGGCCGGGCGATATCGCCAACGCGGATGACACTCGCCGGCGAGATATCGGCGGTGAATTCGGCGACGTAATCGTCGGCCGGGCGCAGCAGCAGATCCGCCGGCGTGCCGATCTGGATGATGCGGCCATCGCGCAGAATGGCGATCCGGTCGGCCAGCCGGCAGGCCTCGGCGATGTCGTGGGTGATGAAGACGATGGTCTTGTGCAGGCGGCGCTGCAGATCGAGGAATTCGTCCTGCATCTGCCGCCGGATCATCGGGTCGAGCGCCGAGAAAGGCTCGTCCAGAAACCACAGGTCCGGTTCCACCGCCAGGCTGCGGGCAATGCCGACACGCTGTTGCTGGCCGCCCGAAAGCTGGCTGGGCAGCGCCTGTTCGCGCCCGTCCAGCCCGACCAGGGAAATCATCTGCCGCGCCCGCGCCTCGCGCGCCGGTTTCGCCTCTCCCTGCAGCTTCAGCGGATAGGCGACGTTTTCCAGAACGCTCAGATGCGGCATCAGGCCGAAGTTCTGAAACACCATCCCCATCTTGTGGCGGCGGATGTCGATCAGCTGTTTCGGCGTCGCCGCCAGCAGATCTTCGCCATCGAGCCTGACTTCGCCGAATTCAGCGTCGATCAGCCGGGTCAGGCAGCGGATCAGGGTCGATTTCCCCGACCCCGACAGGCCCATGATGACGAAGATCTCACCTTCATGCACATCGAAACTGGCATCGACCAGCGCCGGGACCCGGCCTGCCGCCCGCAGCTGCCGGGCGAACTCCGCCGCCGCCGGCCCCTGCCCCGGCCGCATCGCGCGATCCGGCGGCGTGCCGTAGATCTTCCACAGGTTGCGGCAGGAAATCTTGACGGGGCGCGACGCGGGCGACGCGGCGGAGGATCGGGTCATGTGGGCTCCCTTCGGGGTGGCGATGGCCGGGCGGGGTCGGAATACTCAGTCGACCGCGGCGTCCACCCAGGGCTGCCAGACATCCTGATGGCTGTCGATCCAGCCGGCAGCGACCTCTTCCAGCGGCTGGCCCTCTTCGAGGATGGCAGCCATCAGCTTCTCCTGATCGGACGAGGTCACCTGGAACGATTTCAGGATCTCGTAGCCCGCCGGCCATTTGTCGGCAAAGCCCGACCACACCACTTTCTCGACCTCGGGCAGCTTGACGCATTTGTCGGGGTCGTCGCTGGCGCACGGCGGCATCTCGACCCAGCCCAGATCGATCTCGGCCAGCACGTGATGCGGTCCCCAGAACATCAGCAAAAGCGGGCTGTGGGTGGCCTGCGCCGCGCGCAGCTCGGCGATCATGGCGCCTTCGGACCCGGCGGGGATCGCGGTCAGCGGCAGATCGTTGTCGGCGATGATCTCGGCACTGCGCGACCCCCAGTCGGCGGGATAATCCAGCAGCCGACCATTGGGCAGCGTGTCGGTGGTCGCCAGCGCGGCGGCGCAGGCCGGCTCCTTCAGCGCGGTCCAGTCCGGCAGACCCGGGCAGACCTCTTCCATGAACCTGGGATAGGCCCAGCCCTCGCGGGTCTCCAGCCCGAGCGAGCCGATGTTCTCGATATCGCCAGCGGCCAGGGCGCGGGGATAGATGTCGCCGACGTTGTTGCTCCAGATCTCCACCGTCGCGCTCAGGGTGCCGTCGGAGAGGCCGGAATACTGCGGGAAGCTGCCCGCCGGCACGTATTCGACGGCATAACCCGCCTTTTCCAGGATCATCCCGGCCAGTTGCGTCGAGACCTGGGCGCCGGTCCATTCCAGCACGGCCAGCTTGATCGGGTCCTTCACATCGCCGAGCTCTGCCGCCGCGGCGCTGTTGGCGGCGAGCAGCCCGGCCAGGGCCATGGCGGAGGAGGTGGCGAGCAGTTTGGGGGTCTTGATCATCTGTTTTCCTGTTGGCTTGTTGTTTTATGGGTTTGGCGCGACCGGCCCCGGGGTTCAGAACCGGATCGCATAGCGGGCCGGAGCCCGGCCTTCGGCAAGTTCGCGCAGCGCGCGGCTCACCTCGGACAAAGGAATTTCCGTCACGCTGGAGGTCAGCGGATCGGCGGCCTGCACCTGCATCAGCGCCTCCATCTGCGCCATCGTGCCGACCGAGGTGCCGGTGATGGTGATCCCCGCCCCGGTCAGCCATTCCTGGTTCAGCGGCACCGGCTCGGAGACCATCGCCGCCGCGACCACCCGGCCCAGCGGCCGCACCACGTCCAGCATCGGCTGCCAGGTGGCGGTGGTCGGGGCGAAATTGACACAGACATCGGCGCTGGCGCGCAGCTTCTCGATCTCGTCGGTATCGCCGCCGTCGACCGCCACCGCGGCGCCGTTTTCCTGCGACAGCGCCCGTTTCGCCGGGTCGCGGTCCACCGCGATCACCCGGGCGCCGCGCCGCTTGGCGAACTGGATGGCGTATTGCCCCAGCCCGCCGCAGCCGAAGACGGCACAGCATTCGCCCGGCGCCAGCGCCGCCCTGTCGAGCGCGCCGAAGGCGGTCAGCCCGGCGCACATCAGCGGCGCCAGACCGGTGGCCTCCCCCGTCGGCACCCGGGCGGTGAAATTGGCATTGGTCACGACGTATTCGGCAAAGGTCCCCGGAACGTCCAGACCATGCGCGCGCTGCGCCTGGCAGAAGTTCGGCAGGCCGGCGCGGCACTGGGCACAGGTGCCGCAGGTGTCGTGCAGCCAGGCCGCCCCGGCCCGGTCGCCAACGCGCCAGCCGGTGACGCCGGCGCCGACCGCTTCGACCACACCCACCCCTTCGTGACCGAGGATGAACGGCTCCGGCAGCGTCGCAGGCGTATAGCCGCCCTCCCAGATATGCACGTCGGAATGGCACACGCCCGAGGCCTCGAGCCGGATCAGCAGCTGGCCGGGGCCGGCGCTCGGCTTCGCAACCCGCTTCACCACGAGGGGGGAGCCATACTCCTCAAGCACGGCGGCCATCATCGTCTCAGTCAACTGCTGTCTCCATTCCACTGCGGTCCGCGCGTCGGCCGGTCGCCCCGGCAATCCGCGCTATCCCAAAGCGTAAGCAGATTTTTTGTTAGATCAAACAAATTATTGAACAAACAACAAAGTTGTATTTATTTCAATATGATAAACGGAAATCATCCGCATAGAAGACCCCGCCCGGGCACCGTGAATACACGCCCATGGCGAAATGCCGCACGTGGTTCCACCATCGCCAGGCCCCGATTTTCAGCGCCGTTGCGAATCGCTTTCGCGCGCGTCCGCCCCCAAACCGGCAGACCGATCGCGCGCAGGCGGACGGCGACCGACGCGCGATCGCAGAGCCTGTGTTTCAGCGTCTGTGAGGAAAAGGGGGAGCGCCCGGCCTTGCCCGTATGTGGGCCGCGCCCCGGATATCCGACCTGCCGCCGGTCCCGCGCGCTTTCAGCCAGCCTGCCGATGCGATCCGTGTGGGCTGCCGCGCGACTTCGATGTGTCGCCGATACCGATCAGCGCCCGCGCAGATGACAGGCGACAGATGCACCGGCGCCGTTCCAAGAGGGGATCAACTGACAACCGATCCCGCAGGGACCCTGTTGCCGGTCCGCAGCGAACCGGCGGCCCCGGCTCCGCCGCAAGCTCTGCCATCGCCTGTGACGGGGACAGAGCCCGCGCGGCTCCGGTCGTCAGCCGACGACGCGATAGCCCCGGCCGCGCATGCAGTTGCGCACGATGGACTCCTTGTTCTGCTGCTGTTGCAGGGCACCGGCGGCCACGCCCGCCACGGCGCCGACCAGCGCCGCGTCGCGCACATTGGTCCCCTTGTTGTTGAGCACTGCGGTGGTGCCCCCGGCGACCACCGCACCGGTCGCAGCCGTCGCGCCGGTGTTGCTGGAGAAGGTGCCCTGTTGCGCCGCCAGCGACTGGCAATAGGCGAGATCGTTGGAATAGTTCGGCCCCACCGGCCCATCGATGACCGGCTGATAGTTCGATCCGCTGTTTTCGCATGCCGGAAGCAGGCAAAGAAGCGGAAGTGCAGCAAAGACTTTGAATCGGCGCATGACTGGCCCTCTCAACGATATGGAAACGTCCAAAATCGGGTCGTTCTGGCCGACCCGGATCCCGAGCCTACTGCAAAAGCCGGTTTTCAAGAAGTCCGGACAGAAGCGGGCGCAGGCACATTCCCGCGACCGTTCCGGTTGCCCGCCACCGAGCTCCCGCCGGACCTATTTGAGCTTACTATAGTAAAAAGGACGAAAATGCAGTAGGATAGAAGATGTTCCCAAACCGGGCACCCCGTTCAGCGGGGCCTTCCTGCCAGAGAGCGGTCCCGGCTTGGCCAGACCAGTCGGTCCGCGTTTCGAAGGACGATGGCGTTCCAAACGGCCTCATCCCGACCTGAGAACAGGAGACCCCACCATGCCCGAGACTCTTTCCAACCGCCGGGGTCCAGCGATGCTCAGCCTGCTGCGCGCCGTCTCAGCGCTGATTTTCCTGCTGCATGGATCGCAGAAGCTCTTCGCCTTCCCTCCGACGGATCATCAGCCCCCGCTCCTGTCCCTGCTGGGCCTTGGCGGTGTTCTCGAATTCGTCGGCGGCCTGCTGCTGCTGATCGGTTTCTGCACCCGGCCGGTGGCCTTCCTGCTCTCCGGGATGATGGCCGTTGCCTACTGGAAGTTTCACGCGCCGCAGGGCCTCTTTCCGACACTGAACGGCGGCGATGCGGCCATCCTCTACTGCTTCGTCTTTCTCTACATCGCAGTGGCCGGGGGTGGCAGCATCGGCGTCGATGCGGCGCGTCGCGCGCAGGGCCCGGCCTTCTGACCCGCCCTGCCCGGCCGATGGGCGCCCGCTGAGGGGGGCCGCCCTTGCCGGCGTGCCCCTGATCCTCCGGATGGGCCTTGCCGCAAGCCCGTCCGCCCGGGGCCGGGCCAATACGACCGCGACAGGCCCCTAAACCGCGCTCAGAGCCAGCGCCAGACCGGCAACGATCAGCCCCGCAGCGGAGAGTTTCGTCAGATACGGCCGCCCGGCGGCGAGTTTCTCCAGCCCCACGAAGACGGCCAGCGCTGCGATCCAGAGAAGGTTCATCACCCCGCCGACGAAGAGCAACGCCATCAGGCCCCAGCAGCACCCCAGGCAGAACCAGCCATTCTGCATCCCCATCCGCAGCGCCCCGCCGGTGCCGCGTTTCCAGTTCTGCATCAGAAACACCAGGGGATGCTGACAATGGCGCAAACAGGCCTGTTTAAGCGGCGACAGCTGATAGATTCCCGCCGCCAGCAGCACCGCCGCGGCGACCGGTGCCTGGGTCAGTTCCATCATCCCGCTCATCTGCCCGACGGAGACGAGCGCCCATTGCAGCGCGGTCGCCAGCAGGCTGAAGCCGCCCCAGACGATCAGATAGCCGGAGAGAAACACCAGGGCCGAGGCATAGGGCCTGTCCGCCCGGTCGTTCTTCCGCACGAGCTTGGCATAAAGCAGGATCGTCGGTGCGGCACTCGGCACCATCATGGCGATCATCATGATCCACCACATCAGGAAGACCAGCCCGGCATAGCGCGGCGTCCAGTCGGCGGAGGCCATCATCATGCCCGGCATCTCGATGGCCATGCGGGTCATCGTTATCGCCGACATCGACATGCCGATGCCCAGCACGGTGTAGAGCCCCGAAAGCACGACAACCACACTGAGCCCGGCGATCACGACCAGCCGGTCGCGTTGCAGGATCTGTTCCAATGCGGTTTCAGCAGAACGCGCCACGATGCCTCCGGTCGTCTCAGACCCGGGACAGGCCCGGGTCTGCCGCGGATCAAGTCGCCGTCAGGCGGACCAGGCGAAGGGCGCGAAATGCCCGTTCTTCGAGCCGGTGGCATCATCCCAAGCGATTCCGAAGGCATTGAACTTGCTCTTCGTCGCCCGCGCCAGCGCGAGCGTGGTCGTCACCGGATGCGGTACATTATCGATCTTGATCGGTTCGCCCCCGGGCAAGGCGCTGGCGACCGCCTCGATCTCCTGATCGATCAGATCGCCGGCCGTCACCGATATCGTGCCGCCGTTTGAGACGAAGGTGATCGGACGCTTTTCCACCCCTGCGACCTCGGCCACCAGCGGCCCGAGCGCCTCCATCGGCCCGCCGGCGGCGCCGGTGGCGATATCGCTGATCGCCGCCGTTTGCGCATCGCTCGCCGCCTCATCGACGATCAGCCCGACCTTGATATCGCCGTCCATCATCACGCCGGGCGCGTGCAGCAGGACGATGAAGGACAGACCGTCGAGGGAAACGCCGTCCTTTTCCCCCTTGGTGATCTTCATCGCGATCGCCGCCTTGCAATCGCCCTCCGTCGGCACGGCGGTCAGATTTGAAGTGATACACGGGCAAAGGAAATCGCAGTTGCAGGTTTCCATGTACTCGCCCTGGATGCTCCAGTCAGCCATAGTCCTCTCCTCCCATTTTCGGGGACGATAGCATATTTTTATCAATCTTGCACTTGGCAGATTGCCAGCGCCGATGACCGCGCCTCTCCCCCCGAAACCGGAAAGGGCCCGGAGGTTTCCCCCGGGCCCGTGAGCTCTTGATCCCGCCAGGCACTCCGGCCCGGCGCTGCGTTCGCGCCCTGTCAGTGCACGGCGGCGTACATGATCTTTTCCTCCGTCGCCTCATGCGGTGAGAACTCCTCGACCACGCGGCCCAGACGGCTCACCAGAATGCGGTCCGAGATCACCAGAATTTCCGGCAGGTAGGAGGAAATCACCAGCACGGCGATGCCGCTGTCGGCGAGGTTCTGGATCACCTTATGGATCTCGGCAATCGCGCCAACGTCCACGCCGCGGGTCGGCTCATCGAAGATCACCAGCTTGGGTTTCTGGGTCAGCGATTTCGCGATCACCACCTTTTGCTGGTTGCCGCCCGACAGCTCAACGATCTTCGCATTCGGGTTGATCGCCCGGATTTGCAACAGTTTCGACCATTCTTCTGTGATCTTCTGCTGCGCGCCTGCGGTGGTCAGGCCGCCGGGTGGCGGGTTGGTGACGATGTCGCCCATATAGATGTTCTCGGCGATGGACATCTGGTCGAAAAAGCCCTCCGCCTTGCGGTCCTCCGTGACGTAGACGATGCCATCCATCACCGCCTTATGCGGTTGGCGATAGCGCACGGATTTGCCCAAGTAACGCAGCTCGCCGCCGTGAAAGAAGTTGCGCTTGAGCACACCGGAAATGATCTTGGCCGTCTCCGTCCGCCCCGAGCCGATCAGCCCGAAGAGCCCCGTCACCTGTCCCTCGTAGAGAGAGAAGGACGTGTTGCGCACCATCGATCCCATCGAAAGGTTCTCGACGCTCAGCACCTTCTTGCCGGGTTTGCGGGCGCCGTCTTCGGAGTGTTTGTGATAGAACAATTCATCCGAGAGACTGCGCCCGACCATATGGCCGATGATGCTGTCCCGGTCGAAGGTGTCGGTGGTGTCGGAGGCCACCAGCTCGCCATCGCGCAGGATGGTGATGCGGTCGGAAATCGCCAGCGCCTCTTCCAGCGCGTGGCTGATGAAGACGATGGAGACGCCGCGCTGCCGCAGCCGTTCGATCAGCGAGAAGAAATAGTGTTTCTCCTCCGGCGTCAGCGTCGCGGTCGGTTCGTCGAAGATGATCACCCGGGCGTTGAGGCGCACCGCGCGGGCGATCTCGACCAGCTGCTTCTGCGCCGCGCCCAGCATCGACACATTAGCCCAGGGATCGACGTTGAAGTTCAGCGACGACAGGAATTGCTGCGCCGCGATGTAGAGCCCGCGCAGACGGTTGAAGAGCTTCTCCTCGCCCAAGTAAAGGTTCTGCGCCACGGTCATCGATGGCACGAGGCTGGTTTCCTGGAACACCATGGCGATGCCGTTTTCCAGCGCCTCCGCCGGCGTCGCGAAGTTGATCGACTTGCCGTCCAGAAGGATTTCCCCTTCCGAGCGTTGTGTCACCCCGGCGATCATCTTGGTCAGTGTCGATTTGCCCGCGCCGTTCTCGCCCAGAAGCGCGTGGATTTCACCGGCATGAAGGTTGAAATCCACGTTGCGCACGGCAAAGACGCCCCGATAATCCTTCGAGACATTCTGCATTTCAATCAAAGGGGCGCTCATGATTGCTCTCCTTTCCTGGCTTCATCCGGCAGGCTCAACACCACATCGCCGCCGTAGGAGGTGACGAGCAGCCCCCGATCGGTGGCGCAGACGCTGGTGATGCCGTGGCGAGTGCCATCGGCGCGGCTGTGGAAACTGCGGCGCGGCAAGAAGCTCTGGTCCAGCTCGACCAGAAGCCCGTAGGAGCGCGTCGGCGCCCAGGGTTTCAGGATGCCCAGCTGCTTGACCGCCCCGCCCTGCAGCGGTTCGCGGTAGCTGTCACCGGAGCGCAGCGCCGGGGCGACCCAGAACTGCGGCGGCACCTCCGCCATCATCCGCGTGCGATACGCCGGTTCGCGCAACACGAATTCAATGAGCTGGCTGCGCGGTGCGAAGCAACAGAGATAGGCGCCCTTTTCGGAGGCGATCAGACGTCCCGGATAGGCCGGCAGGTTATCCAGCACCACATCCGGCGCACCGCCTGCCAGCGGCAGGGCGATCAGGCGATTGCGCCAGGCTTCGGCGACGATCACCCGGCCCTTGTCCTCCTGACACATCAGTCCCGAAGGCCAGGCCAAATTGTCCGCCAGACGGCGCGGCGCGGCCCCCGGCGTCACCGCCCAGACGGCGCCATCCATGCGCCGCTCCATCAGGTTGCGGGCCCAGTCCTCAGGCGCATGGCGAGCCGATCCGCTGGCCAGAATAAGCGTGCCATCGGCAGCGAAACTCATCGCGGTGATACAGCCGGCGCCTGCGAAGGTCGTCGCGGGAACCAGTTCCGTTTCACCGCTCGCCCCCCGCAGCAGCACCCCCTGCCCGGCAATGGCGATGGCCAGCCCCTGCGCCTCGCTCGCCGCCAGCGCCGTGATGGCCGCGCCGTAGCGCGCCACCTCGGTCAGCGTGCCGGTGGCATCGCTGCTGTAGAGCACCGGCCCGCCCGACAGATGCACCACACCGGCCCAGGACACCAGATTGTCGGGCGTTGGCAGCTTCGCCAGCACGGGCGCGTTTTCCAGCGCGACGTTGGCCTTGAAGGCCCCGTCCATCGGCGGCACCGTTACCGCCGCCTCGCCCGCGCCGGTCACCCGGTCGAATACTCGCTTCAAGGCCGTGATCATGTGCGCCCCCAATAGTCGTTCTGGCTGGTCCAGGTCTGATCGGCCTCGGGCAAAGCATAGCGCCCGATCCGGTTGTTGTTGATGCCACCGAGATAGAGCGCGCCCTTGTGTTCGCGGATCGAGGTGATCTGCGGATGGGACTCGCCGCTCAGATCCCAGAGCGATTCCGTCACCGTGCCGTCGAGCGTCATCTTCAGCACGCAGCCGGTGTTGAGGTTCGGGTAGAGCCATTCGTCCATCGCGACGCGCTGCGCCATGCGGCGGCGGAAACCCGGCATCTTCAGGCTGAGGTCGAACGCGGGCGATCGCATGCCGGCGAGCGCCACCCAATAGGTGCCGTCCGAGGCGCGGTTGATGTTGTCCGGGTAGCCGGGGATGTCTTCGATCACCGCTTCGACCTGGCCCTTGCGGGGGCCTGCGAACCAGAACCGGCTGATCCGGCAGGCCCAGGTTTCGGCGAACAGCAGAGATTCCCCGTCATCGACCATGCAGATGCCGTTCGGGAACACCCGGCCCGACAGCACCGTGCGGGTGGAGCCATCTTTCGGATCATAGGCCAGGATACGCCCGTTGCCGCGCGCCTCCAGCGCATCGACGGCCCAGTCGCTGACGCCGTAGCGGATCGTCGCCTCGGAGAAATAGACCCGGCCGTCGGCGGCGATGTCGAGGTCGTCGGCCATGCGGATGCGCGAGTCGTCGATGATCGAGAACAGGCTGCGGTTGGTCTCGTCCGAGAGGCATCTGATCTCGCGCTCCGGCGTGACCATGTAGAGCCCCATCCCGGCGACACAGGCATGCAGGTTGTCGTCCTTGTCCATCGCAAGACCCAGGGGGAAGCCGCCCAGATGCACGAAGACCTCGGAGCGGGTGTAATCGGGGGCAAAGAAGCGCACGATGTCGCCCTGGCGCCCGCCGGTGTAGAGGTTGTCGTGCGAGTCGAAGATCATGTCTTCCGGCCCGTCGAGATCGCCCAGACCGATCGCCGTCACATCGCGGAACTTGTCGTTCACAGCATAGGACGATGTGGCGTCGACATTGGCAGAGGGGTCTTCGGGCAGATCGAAATAGGTCGGCGAGACATAGACCCGCGACAGCAGTTTGTGCCGGTTCTTGAGCCAGCGGATATCGACCGCAACGGCGAGCAGCAGCAGCAGCCCCAGCACCAGCGGCGTCGAGCCCGACGGCATGTTGAGGCGGATCAGGCTGTTGGTGACCATCAGCACGATGACGGTGCCGATGAAGGCCTTGAACACCGATCCGCGACCGCCGCCGAGGCTGATGCCGCCCAGCACGCAGGCGGTCAGCACGGTGACCTCAAGCCCGATGCCGGTGTCCGGCCCGACGCTGCCAAGGCGCGCGGCATAGAAGATGCCGGCCATGGCCGCCATCACGCCTGAGATCACATAGGTGGCGCAGACCGTGCGACGCACCGAGATGCCGGCGTTATAGGCCGAGCGGCGGGAGCCGCCGACGGCGAGGATATGCCAGCCGAACCGCATCCGGCTCAGCACCAGGTGGGCGATGATCGCCACCGCCACCAGAAGCAGGAAGTTGACCGGGATGCCGAGGATGAAGCCCTCGCCCAGATAGAACCAGGCCTCCGACATGGTCATGCTCATCGCCACTTCACGGGCATAGCTCAGGATCAGAAGATCAACCGCCGCGCGCACGATGATGAGCGTCGCCAGCGTGGTCAGGAAGGCCCGCAGCCGCAGGTAACCGATCAGGATGCCGTTCATCAGACCGATGAGCGCCCCGACACAGAGCACCGCGGGCACCACCGCCCAGACCGGCCAGCCCAGCGAATTGATCAGCGCCAGCGACACGAAGTTCGCCATGGCGAATGTCGAACCGACACTGAGATCGATCCCGCCGGCGAGCATGACAAGCCCCAGCCCGATGGAAATCAGCGCCACTTCCCCCAGCTGTCGGGCAAGGTCAGAGAAGCCCGCGGGGCTGAGAAACCCCGGGATCAGCGACCCGAACAGGGCGACGACAATCAAAAGGAACGCGAAGGGGATCGCATTGTCGATCCAGTTCTTGGACAGCACCTCACCAAGGAGGTGGTCCGGCACGTAGCGATAGCGCCACTTTGCGTAGGAATCGGAGACGGACATATCGGAAACCTCCCGAAATGAGGAACGCCCGGGTCATGCGGCCCCCGACAAGGGGGCCGCTGACGGGACATCAGGTGGTGAGAGACGGGACGTTCAGAACGGCGCCTTGGCGACGTCGTCCATGGTCCAGCAGGAATCGTCGCGCATGGTGTCTTTGGTCAGATCGCGGATCGGGGTGTAGAGCGCATAGGGCGCCTCGCCCGGTTTGAGATCGGATTGCATGACCTGCGCGATCGCATTGGTCAGATCGCGCGCCTGCCCGAAGGCGTCATAGCTGACGTAGCCGGTGAAGGCGCCATTGGCGAGGCTGTCACAGGCTGGCTTCTGACCGCCGCCGTTGGTGAAGAGCTTGATCGCATCGACCTTGTCGGCCTCGCGGATCGCGGCGGCGACACCGGCATCCATGACCTCCCAGAGACCGACATAGGCACAGAGATCCGGGTTCTGCTTGATCACCGTCGAGGCCACGGAATGGGCCTTGGTCGCGTCCCAGTCGGCGGACTGGCTGGAGACCACTTCGATCTCCGGATGATCGGCCAGAACGTCCTCGATCGCGCTCATGGTGATGGCGTTGTTCGGGTTGGTGGGCGTGCCCTGCATGATCGCGATCTTGCCGCTGCCGCCGGCCTCGGGGGAGCAGGCGCTGATTGCCATGCGCGCCTGATGCTCGCCCACCTCGTACCAGTTCACCCCGACATAGGCATCGGTGGTGGCGACCGACTTGAGGTTGATCTGGATGACCTTGATCCCCGCCTTCTGGGCGCGGGCCAGCAGCCGGGCATAGACCTGCATGTCGGGGTTATGCACGACCATCAGGTCGGGCTTTTCGCTGATCAGCGTGGTCAGCGCCTGGGCGCCGGCGTCGCTCGACCAGTTCGGATCGCGGATCGACAGCTCGTAGCCGAGGCGTTCGGCCTGGGTTTCCATTCCCTGGGCCCAGACCTGCGGCAGGTCGAAGCTCATTGCCAGCGGCAGGAACACCACCTTCTTGCCTTTCAGCGCGCTGTAATAATGCGGCGCCAGCCCGTCGTCGAATTGCTTGGCCGGGGCCATTCCGGCCGTGGCGGTCGTCAGCGTCAGCGCGGCCAGCACGCCAGTCAAAAAGCTCTTCATGAGTTTCCTCCCTCGTTGGTAAGAGCGTCGTTTAAGTCAGATATCCCCCTGCTGCGCGGTCTGTTCGTCGCGGGGGTTCACAAGGCTGTCGACGATGATCGCCACCAGAAGCACAGCCCCCTTCACCAGGTTTTGCAGTGTGAATGACAGGTCCATGATCGTCATGCCGTTGAGCAGGATGCCGATCAGAACGGTTCCGACGATGACATTGCGCACCCCGCCCTTGCCACCGCTCAGCCCGATCCCGCCCAGCACGACCACCAGGATCACGTCGTAGACCATGGTCGATTGCGCCACGCGGATGTTCACGGTCGCCAGCAGCGACGCGGTGATTATGCCGGCGCCGTAGGCGATGACCGAGGACAGAAGATACTGCACCACGGTCATCGGGCGCACCGGGATGCCGGTGATCCGCGCCGCTTCGTAATTGTCACCCATGGCGAAGATATACCGGCCGCGCCGGGTGAACCGCAGGAAGGCATAGGCCAGAAGTGCCACCAGCCCGAACCAGATCACCGGCAGCGGCACACCGCCGATGGTGCCGGAAATGGCGCGAAGCCAGGCCGCGTCCTCCGGCACGTAGATCACGTCCAGATCCACCAGCGCGAGACGGCCGAAGCCGTAGATCACCGTCGACATCGCGAGCGTCGCGAAGATCGCGGGGATTTCCACATAGGCGATGAGAATGCCCATGACGATGCCGATCACGGCGGCGAATCCCAGGCCCAGCCCCACCGCGGTCAGCGCCCCAGTGCCGGCATTCATCAGGGAAATCGTCCAGGCGGTGGACATCGCCATCGTCGCGACCATGGCCAGGTCGATCCCCCGCCCGATCACCACGATCCCCATCGCCACCCCGAGGATCCCGAGCACCGAAACGTTCTGCAGCAGCGACAACAGGTTATCCGACGCCAGGAACCCCGGCAGCGTCACGCCGAACACCGCGAAAAACGCGATGGCGATGAAAAGCACGATGGTTTCCTGCGTCAGCCCGAGACGCGGCCAGACCGGTTTCGTCGCTTTGGTGGTGCCAATCTCTGTCATGATATGTCCTCCCCGATACGAAGAACCGATCTCCTTTCGGCCCTATCGTATCGGAATACGTTACAAAATGCGGATTTGTCTGACAAGCTGATAAGTTGAAAAACTTATGGCCAACTTGCCTTCCCCCAAAGCCGCCCCCTAGATTGCGTTGACCGGCATTGAACGAACGGAAGTCCGATGAGCCCAGCCACAGGCCCCAAACACAAACTGACCCCGCCGCGCAGCTACGCCAGCAAGGTGGCAGATATCCTGCGCCGCGAGATCGAGCAGAGCGTCTTTCGCCCGGGCGAACGCCTGCCGACCGAAGCGGTTCTGGGCCAGACCTTCGGGGTCAGCCGTGCGGTCATCCGGGAGGCGATCTTCGCGCTGAAGCAGGAGGGCATCGTCAAGAGCTATCAGGGGCGCGGCATCTTCGTGGTCGACGAGTTGCCCGAAGCTTCGTTTTCCCTCGCCCGCACCGAGCTTGACGACAAGGAAGAGATCGAACGGGTTTTCGAATTTCTTCTCGCCCATGAGGCCTCTGCCGCCGAGCTTGCCGCGCAGCGCCGCACGCAGACGGATCTCGAGAATATCGGCGCGGCGCTCGAAGCCATAGACGGCGCGATCGAACGCGGCGAGAACGGCATCGAGCAGGACATGGCCTTTCACTCCGAAATCCTGAAAGCCACCAAAAACCACCTGTTCATCTCGTTCGGCGCCTTCCTGGAAAACCGTGTGCGGCACCTGATCCGCCAGGCCCGCACCAACAGCAAACGCAAAGGTCTCACCGCGCTCGTTCAGGGGGAACACCGCGCGATTTTCGACGCGATCGCCGCCGGGGACAGCGGCATGGCCCGCAGGGCGGCGGAAACACATCTGAAGAACGCGGCGCAGCGGCTGACGCTTTACATGGAAGAGGCGTGACATCCCTTCGCCTCCTCAGATGTGCAGGGCACGGCCATAAGCCGCCAGCACGGATTCATGCATCATTTCGGACATTGTCGGATGCGGGAAGACGGTGTTCATCAGGTCCTCTTCCGTGGTCTCCAACTGGCGCCCGATGACGTAGCCCTGAATCATCTCGGTCACCTCGGCACCGACCATATGGGCGCCCAGAAGCTCACCCGTCCTGGCGTCGAACACGGTTTTCACCACCCCCTCGGCCTCCCCCATCGCGACAGCTTTGCCATTGCCGACAAAGGGAAATGTGCCAACCTTGATCTCGTAACCGGCCTCTTTCGCCTTGTCCTCGGTAAGACCAACGGAGGCCACCTGCGGATGGCAATAGGTGCAGCCGGCTATCGAGGCCGGCTTGACCGGATGCGGATGCAGGCCCGCGATCAGCTCCGCCACCATGACGCCTTCGTGGGACGCCTTATGCGCCAGCCAGGGCGCGCCCGCGATGTCGCCGATGGCATAGAGCCCGTCCACACCGGTGCGGCAGAATTCATCCGTCACCACGTGGGTGCGGTCGATCTTCACGCCCGCCTCCTCAAGGCCCAGCCCCTCGACATTGCCGACGATGCCGACCGCCGAGATCACCGTGTCGAACGCTTCGGTGGTGGTCTTGCCGCCCGCCTCAAGATGCGCGGTGACCTTGCCTTTGGCCCGGTCGAGTTTCTGAACGGTCGTCTTTTGCAGGATCTTCATCCCCTGCTTTTCGAACTGTTTCTTGGCGAAGGCAGAGATATCCTTGTCCTCCACCGGCAGCACGCGATCCATCACCTCGACGACCGTAGTATCGGCGCCCAACGTGTTGTAAAAGCTCGCGAATTCGATACCGATGGCGCCCGACCCGATGACCAGCAACTTCTTCGGCATCCGCGTCGGCACCAACGCGTGGCGGTAGGTCCAGACCAGATCGCCGTCGGCCTCAAGCCCCGGCAGTTCGCGCGCCCGCGCGCCGGTGGCGACGATGATGTTCTTTGCGGTGAGCGTGTCGGTGCCCTTTTCGGTTTTGACCTCGACCCTGCCCTTGCCGGCCAGCCTCGCCTCCCCCATGATCGCGGTGACTTTGTTCTTTTTGAACAATCCCTTGATGCCGCCGTTCATCTGCGCCGCCACGCCGCGAGAGCGTTTGACGATGGCGTCGAGATCGAAGCCGACGTCCCCTGCGGAGAGGCCGAATTCCGTCGCCCGCTGCATCTGGTGATAGATCTCGGCCGAACGCAGCAGGGCCTTGGTCGGGATGCAGCCCCAGTTCAGACAGATGCCCCCGAGGCTCTCGCGTTCGACACAGGCCACCTTGAGGCCGAGCTGTGCTGCGCGGATCGCCGCGACATAGCCCCCGGGACCGGCGCCGATCACGACGAGGTCGAAGTTCCGATCGGCGGCGCTCATGCGATCCCCCCCAGGCAGACGTATTTCAATTCGAGATAGTCCTCGATGCCGTGGCGCGAGCCCTCGCGGCCCAGCCCCGACATCTTGACCCCGCCAAAGGGCGCCTCGGCGGTGGAAATCAGCCCGGTGTTCACGCCCACCATGCCGTATTCCAGCGCTTCGGAGACCCGGAAAATCCGCGCCACATCCTGGGCGTAGAAATAGGACGCCAGACCGAATTCGGTATCATTGGCGGCCTCGACCGCCTCGGCCTCCTTCGTGAAGCGGAAGAGCGGTGCCACCGGGCCGAAGGTCTCTTCGCGCGCCACCGCCATGTCAGACGTCACATCGGCCAGGACCGTCGGTTCGTAGAAGGTGCCGCCCAGTGCATGTGGTTTGCCGCCCGCGAGCACCCGCCCGCCCTTGTCCAGCACATCGGCCACATGGCTTTGCACTTTTTCCAGAGCGCTCTCGTCGATCAGCGGGCCAAGCTCCACGCCGCTGTCCATGCCGTTCCCCGTGCGCAGGCCAGAGACCGCCTTAGCCAGTTTCTCGGCGAAGGCGTCATAGACGCCGTCCTGCACATAAATGCGGTTGGCGCAGACGCAGGTCTGGCCGTTGTTGCGGAATTTCGCGATCAGCGCGCCCTCGACGGCGGCATCGAGATCGGCATCGTCGAAAACAATGAAGGGCGCGTTGCCGCCCAGTTCCAGCCCGAGTTTCTTGATCGTCGGCGCCGATTGCGCATAGAGCATCGCGCCCACCTCGGTGGAGCCGGTGAAGGTCAGCTTGCGTACCACCGGGTTCTCGGTCAGCTCGGTCCCGATCTGAGACGCCGATCCGGTGATCACACTGAAGAGACCTTTCGGCAGCCCGGCGCGCTCCGCCAGAACCGCCAGCGCGATGGCGGAATAGGGTGTCTGCGAGGCGGGCTTCAGAACCATGCCACAGCCCGCGGCAAAGGCCGGCCCCGCCTTGCGGGTGATCATCGCATTGGGGAAATTCCATGGTGTGATCGCGGCCACCACGCCGATGGGCTGCTTCATCACCAGGATGCGCTTGTCGGGCTGATGCCCCGGAATGGTCTCGCCATAGACCCGCCGGGCCTCTTCCGCGAACCACTCGACAAAGCTGGCGCCATAGGTGATCTCGCCTGCGGCCTCGGTCAGCGGCTTGCCCTGCTCCAGCGTCAGGATATGGGCCAGAGCGTCTCGGTTCTCGATCATCAGAACGAACCATTTGCGCAGGATCGTGCTGCGGTCTTTCGCGGTGCGCGCCGCCCAGGCGACCTGGGCCTTCTCGGCGGCTTTGATCGCCTTGGCGACCTCTGCGCGCCCGAGTTTCGGGACGTATCCGATGCGGGTGCCGTCGGCGGGGTTGTGGACGGCGATGGCGGTGGTGGGAGCGGCCTCGATCCAGTCGCCGGCGA
>NZ_JASNJD010000036.1 GCF_030164425.1 Pseudodonghicola flavimaris
ACACCCAGAACCTCACCCAACATAGCGCCTCCCGATAAGACACGTCGCTAAAGACGTCGTTATGCACGTGTCTTATCTCGGTCCGCCTCCATCAGGCAGGCGGCATCAATCGGGCGCTTACCGCAGACCGCAGGCAAAGACTCACAGAAATTCTCAAGACCCATCCTCAGTGGCATCATCTAGAACACCAACTTGCCGAGGTACTTGAAGATGTCGGCCCGAAAAACAAGCAAGGCCGACGGGAAGGACAAGTTCATTTCAGTCTATCTCGATCGGGTCTCGCGAATGGTTTCGACCACTATTTGAGTCACGGCTCTGAGTTTGATCAGCATGTCGTGCAGCGGTTGTTCGGCGATCAATCGGGCCTTCACCTGCTCCACTCGGAAACCGTTCCCATCATCGTACATGTCCGCATTGGTGGCGAAGAACTCGTGCGAGGTGCTCATCCGCACTTCAGCTATTCTGACATCACCGGCATGGGCGAAATTCCTGGGATTGCACGCGTCTTCCTGAACAGCTGGGCATTCAAGGTAGCGAACCCCAGCTTCGATATTGCCAAGCTGCGAACTGACTGTTGCATGATGCAACGGGTCGCCACTCCGCCCGAACGGATCATCGATTTGGAAAAGTTCGGCGAGTTGGACGCAAAATGAGTGTCGAGCAACAAGTCGATAAGATGATCTCGTCAGCCCCGCCAAACCGAGGCCCGGCTGGACAGCTCGCCCTTCCAACTGGACAAAATACTGCGGTCTGATCACACGATGATCCGTGACTGGTTCGGTCAAGACGGGCCCCTGCCGGCGGGGTTGCCCTCATGCGCGCCTGAAACCCCGCGATCCGGCCGTGCGGGTGCAGATCGCTGGGGCGGGCGCAGCGCATCGACTGCGCCGCCCGATGGCGGCGACCCGTCCGGGCGGGCAACGCTGCTGCCAGGCCCGCGGATGCATCACCTCCCCGGATCGCGAGACTGCGACGGGGAAGTCGAGTTTGAGGCAGACGATCGCGGTCGTGCCGATCGGGCTTGGGCGAACCATCCCGCCGCCGCGTTGGATGAGAGCGGCGCGGACATGGTCATGTCTGACATAACTCGACAGGACCGAAAACGGCTGAGGGGCGGGGTGCACATCCGGGTCTCCCCTCTTTGCTCATAGATGTGGATCGCACGGGGTCGGGCGGTCCGTGCCCTCCGCTCACGCTCCGGCAAACACAAATACGGTTTCCACGCGCGGGGCGCGCGGACCCTCCGCATTTGTGTTTGCGGACCTCCCTTGCCCCCCGTGCCGGGTGATCCCCATCGCAAAAAGGAGAGACCCAAATGACCAACCACTACGTCGCCACCGTTCCCGTCAAGTTCACCGACAACGAAGGTCAGGAGCGCACCCGCTTCCAGCGCGTCGGCGCGATGTTCCGCAACACCCGCAACGGGGACGGCTCGGAGTTCTTCAGCCTCAAGCTCGACTTCCCCGTCGCGGTCCAGGAGCTGGTGATGTTCCCGCCGAGCTCCAAGGAACCGCAGGAGTAATCCTCCCAGGAGGATGGGCCGCCCTAGAGGCGGCCCTTTCCCTGTCTCAGGGAAGGCTGCGCCAAGACCGGGGACCCCTGCTTTCGGCCGGTGTCCCCGATAAGGTGTCAGGACCGTGCACGGTCCTGACGGGGGATTTCAGAGATCGCCTGGAACAGGTCTGCCGGCCAGCCTCAAGGGGGCCATCCGGAATAACAGTCGGGCTGAAGCCCGCCGGTTTTTCCGGCAGAGATTTGGGCCAAGCCAAATCTGGCCGCCCTTGACCCTGTCCGTCAGCCCCGTCGGTGAAGAGATGCGCCGCCCCTCGCTTCCGTCCGAACACGGGTCCGTGTTCGGCCAGACCCTCGGGCGCGGGCATGACAACAGGTGGCCGAGGTGCGGTTGGAGATGGTCGGTGTTGCTGGGCCCTTCGGGCCGGGCCTCGCACCTGCGGTGCTCGGCTTGAAGCGGAATTCAAGGTCGCCTGGGGGCAATCTACAATAATATTGTATTGACCGCAACATATAGTTTCGTATGATGAGGGCGACCTTGAATGAAGGTGGCAGGAAATAGGGGGGCTTTCTTCGTATGAGCCGGACCAGGAGACTGACACAGACGGAGCGGGCGGAGATTATCCGTGAGGCCGGAGAAGGTGTGGGGACGTCTGAGCTCGCGGAGCGGTTCGGGGTCACGCCGCGGGCCATCCAGTACACGTTGAAGGCGGACGAAGATCGCCAGAAGGATGCGGCCGTGGCCACGGCCGCCGTGACCGTGAAACTGACCCCCGAAGAGCTTAGTGCGCTGGATGAGGTCCTGGCCGCGGCGGGGATCGAGACCCGCACGGAGGGGGTCCGGCGGCTGATCCAGGCGGCGGGGGGAACCTTCGTTCCGGACGCGCAGCTGGCGGCTGAGATGGCACGTTACCGGGCCTCCCTGCACGAGGTCGGTAACGGCGTCGTACAGGTCGCCAAGCAGATGATGAAAGCCAGCCGGGCGGGGCAGGGGGAAGGCTCCGCACCGAACGCAGAGTTGTCCGAACTGCGCCTCGCGCAGATGCGTGGTCTGGCGCGGTTCATCCTTGATTCCGCTGACGAGATCGATCTGCTGCTGCGCCGTCGTCGGGATGCCATGCAGCTCGCCGCCACTGCCGCTCTGAGGGAGTTTGCCCATGCGGCTGAATGATGCCGTCCATGACGTCACCGGTGAAATCTTCCGGGACGGTTGGAGCCGCATTCGGGGCTCGATGCAGGGGCTGCAGGCGTCCCGGCAGAGGCAGCTCGTGCGGGCCGCCGCCGGTCACCGTGCAGCGGTCTTCAAGGCGATCCGGGGCGGGGGCACGCATACCAAATCGCAGCTGATGAACCAGCTCGATTACCTGACGACGAAGTCCTCGCATCTCGTGGACAGCAGCGGCTTCCTGGACGGGAAGACGAAGCTCGAGGCATCCGAGATCAAGGACCTGACGGAGCGGTTCGCCAAGCGCTGGAGCGCGGGGTTCAAGCCCAAGCTCGGGCAGACGACGCATATGCTCATGTCCTACCCGATCGGCACCCGGGGCGAGGACGTGCGCGACATCACCGCCAATGTCGCGGAGCGGTTCTTTCAGTCCGACGAGGGGCATTTCGACTACATCATCGCAGTGCATGAGGATCGCGATCATCCCCACGCGCATATAGTATTGAACCGCCGGTCCCAGGAGGGCGAGTTCTTCTTCCTGGGTCGCGATCACAGGTTCAACTATGACGACTTCCGCCTCGCCATGGTCGAGGAGGCCGAGAAATTCGGCGTGCGTCTGGAGGCCACGCGGCGGCTCGACCGAGGTGTCGTGCACTACCCGCCGCGCACCCGCGAGGTCTATGCGGCCAAGGTTGAGGGGCGGGCCGCGGAACCACGGCCACGGGTCGGGGCAGACTTGGATCGCGCTCTCGAAGAGATCGCCAATACACGGATCATCTATCACTCGCTCGCAGCCGAGGCCTCCGCGGACAACCGCGAAGATATCGCCGATGCCCTGTTCCGGTCCGGAGAACTGCTGGCGAAGGGCGGCAAACTCACATCGGAAGGAGGGGTCTACATGGCTGAGGAGCAATCGTTCGACGACCTGAGGACCCGCTATGCCGATCAGGTCGCGCGCGTGCAGGGCATGATTGATGCGAAGCCGGAGGCCGAACGGCCGAGGCTCGAGCGCAGCCTCAACGAGATCCAGTCGCGGCTCGCGCATATGCAGCCCTTGGGGCTGCGCTCCGTGACACTGACCGAGAAGCCGTCCGACGGCGGGATCTATTCCGAGACCAATATCGATGCGGCCCGGCTCGACCGGTTGCGCGACCCCGAGGTGCGGGCGCATGTCGACACCGCGCTGCGCGGAACCGGGATCAGTTCGTCCGTGGTGGTCGCGCGGATGGAGACGGGCGCGCAGAACGCGGCGCTCGAGCGGCAATGGATCGCTGACGATCTGGCGCGGGTGGCCGAGAGGGACGGTCTCAACCTCGAGCGCCGCGCGGATCTGGAGACGGCGCGCGAGACCCTCAACCGGGCCCATGTCCAGCTCGGCGTCGCGCTGGAGCGGGCAGGGGTCTTGCGTGAGGACGGTGTCGTGGAAGATCGCACCGTGACGGAGAGGGTCCATTATCATCGGGACGCCACTGAGGACATGGAGCGCGCCATCCGCCAGGACATGCGTTCGGAAGGTCTGACCGAAGACCAGATCGAGGCGCGGGAGTCGGAGATCGTCTCCCGCGCGGAGCGGCGTATCGAAGAAGAGCAACGCAGGTACCTCGATGCGCATCCGGAACTCCTCGCGCGCCCCGGTGACGTGATCGACCGGTCCGTACCCTACCGGGAGCACATCACCGACGAGGATCGGGCCCGCGAGATCACCCGCGAAGTCGACCGGATCATGGAGGGTCGCGACGCGCGGACCCCCGTTGCGGAGGCCGTCACGGACGCGTTCCGCGCGCGCTATCCCGACATGCCGTCGCATCTTGCCCGCGGGCTTGGCGCGACCTATGCGGCCGTCACCGAACTGCGTGACACCGAGGCCATCGACCAGGTTCGCCGCGAAAACGAATTGCAGGAGGTGGCGCTCGACCTGCGCGACGGGCGGCTTTCGGACGTGCGCGAGGGGGACGCTGTCGAGGGCGCGCCGATTGCCGATCCGGACATCCGGCGGGTCGTCGACCATGAACGGGCCGGCAATCTGCATGGGCCGTTCCAGGATGACGGTCAGCGACTGGCCTATCGCGCCGCGGTCGAGCGCGAGCTGGACGCGGCGCAGATCGACCGGCTGCGGGACGGTGATGTCGACGTGCTGAAGACCCAGATCGAAGACCGTCTCGACCGGCTCTACGCCGCCAAGACCTACCTGCAGACGGATCCGGCCACCGCCAACAGCGAGGCGACCCGCGCCGTGGTCGAGGAGATCGCCGACCGCGAGTTCGAAATCCACCGCGCCGATCTTGTCGATGGTGAGACCGAGCGCGGGGAGACCCACTGATGGGAGGGATGGGGAAAGGCCGCCTCGCCCTCGGCGTGGTGCTGGTCACACTCGTCGCCATCGCGATCGGCTACGTCATCGCCTCGGCTGTCGTGACGTTCCGGGACCTGGGTTTCCAGGCCGAGATCGATTTCTTCTACATCGCGCAGAACTACCGGGCGATCGGTGCCGCCCGCCCCGATGATTTTCGCCTGATCAACCTGATCATGGGCGGGGCCGGGCTGGCGGGCCTCATGATGAGCCTGGCGATGTCGGGCTCGGCCCTCACCCGCTTCGGCTACACCCATTGGCAGACCCGCCGCGAGATGAAGCGGAACGGCTTCTTCGGCGCGCCCGGCACAGGTTTCGTGATCGGCAAGTTGGGCAAGCCCGGTTCCCGCGCGCCCTTTCTCTGCTCCCGGACCTTCCCACACGCGCTCATCGTGGCACCGACCGGGCGCGGCAAGACCACCGGCTTCGTCATCCCGAACCTGCTGACCTGGCAGGGATCGGCGGTCGTGCTGGACGTGAAGGGCGAATGCTTCGAGGCCTCGGCCCGCCACCGGGCGGCACAGGGCGACGAGGTGTTCCGGTTCGCGCCCACGGATTGGGAGGACCGGCGCACCCATCGCTACAATCCGCTCCTGCGCATCTACGAGTTCAAAGACCCGGCCCGCCAGCAGATGGAGCTGCAGCTCCTGGCCACGCTCTTCCTTCAGAACGACAACGACCGCGTGCAGGGCCTCCTGAAGGGCGGGATCGATCTCTTCGTCGCGGCCGGGCTACTCGCGTTCCAACGCCGCAGGCCGACGCTCGGGGAGATCTACCGCATCGCCGCCTCGGGCGGGCAGAAGCAGAAGGAGTATCTCGCGCGCGCCCATGAGGTCCAGAACGCCGCGGCGCGGCTGATATTCACGCGGCTGGCCTCGACCAACAACGACACGCTGACCTCCTATGTCTCGCTCCTGATGACCTCGGGCCTCGATCAGTGGCAGAACCCGGCGATCGACGATGCGACGGCGGTATCGGATTTTGACTTCCGGACGATCCGCAAGACACCCTTCAGCGTCTATCTCGTCGTGCAGCCCCTCATGGTGAAACCGCTGGCGCCGTTGATCCGACTGTTCTTCTCTGATCTTCTCTCCGCCCTGCAGGACAAGGAACCGGGCGCCGACGAGCCCTGGCCGGTCATGATCATGCTCGACGAGTTCAACCGGCTCGGAAAGATGCCGATCGTGGCCGAGAGCATCGAAGTGCTGCGCGCCTATCGCGGGCATCTCGCGGTGGTCACCCAGACCATCCCGGCCATCGACGAGATCTACGGCGAGAACACGCGGCGGGCGCTGCAGGGCAATGCAGGCATCAAGCTCTACCTCACGCCCTCGGACGAAAAGACCGTCGAGGAGTTGAGCAAGGCCGTGGGCAAGACCACCAAGACCGTGGTCACCCGTTCCCGCGCGGTCGGGAAGAACCCGTTCGAGGGTCGCAGCCAGTCTGAGCGGACGGAAGAAGTCGCGCTCCTGCCGGAAGACGAGGCGCGACGTCTGCCGCTTGATGAGATCGTGGTGGTCGTGGACGCGCAGATGCCGGTCCGGGCGAAGCGGGTCGTTTACTACGAGGATCCGTTCTTCAAGGGTATCCACTCGGCGCAGGAGGGGGATCTGCCGTTTCCGAAGGGGCCGGTCCCTCCGATGGGGGAATTGCCCCTGAGTGTCCGGGCGATGCCTTCAGCTCCGCGTGGGTCTGGTCTCACGGAACGCGATTTCGAGGCCAGGATGGGACTTACGAAAACCGAAGGAAATGCACCCATTGAGCCCGGCCCGGCTCAAGCGCTTCGGTGCGGTCGTGCCGCAGTCCTCGCGGACGATCAGCGGCAGTTCGAGATGGAGTTCGGGCGGCAGGCAGATCTCGAGGTGGAGGCTGCGACAGAAGACGACGTAGTCCGGGTGCAGGACGCCGTGAGTGATCTGGAGCGGCTGGAGGCGGAGATGTCCGGTTCGGAAGCAAAAGTCAGCGAGGCGGGCGAGAAATTCGGGCTTGGCTAAGCCGCCATGCGGGCGACACGAAAGCATGCCGCGATGGCGCCTTGTGCCCGCGCCCCGGAATCGACCATTGTCACGGGTGAAGAAAACCAGGATCGTCGCGCTCTGGTCGAGGGGCTCGCTCAATCGTCGCAGGGTCGATCTCACGCATCGTCAACTGGGCGTTCACCCTGCGGGCCGCGGGGCCCGCACGAAACCACTTCGCGGCGGAAGCCAGGTTAAAGCGCGGACGACGCTGCCCCTTCGCCGGCTTTGAGGCCTCCATCAGAACCTCGATCATTTCATCGATGCGGTAGAGGCCACCGGCAACGGGGAGGGGCATCTTGCGCTGCTGGAGCGCCTGTCGCTTCACCTCGAGCTTCTCGGCGACATCCGCGAGAGACACCAGGTCGGGACGGACCTCGCGCAGGACAGTGCCCTGCGGCAACGCCTTGATCAGCGCCCGCGCCGCTTCAAGGATCGCGCTCTCGGCCTCATCCCCTTCAAGTTCCAGTTCTACACCTAGGAGACCGGCGTGACCGGTGCCCACGAGCGCATCTTCAAAACCCGCCTCGAAGACCGCGTCAGAGAGCGCAAACGCATCGTGCTCTCCGTCGGGGAGCGCAAAGACCAGTTCGAATTCGAATTCTTCAGCCATCGGCATTACCTTCGTCGTTCTTCTGAAGCTTCACGCAGGCCAGAGCCTTCTGTCGGATCCTTTTCGCGAACTGCTGTGGATTCTTCGGGGTCGACCAGACAGACATCTGACAAAACTCGCCACAGCGGCAATCCTTATCGTTGGCCGGGCATCGGAGGATCCCCCACGCGTGCCCCTTGCCCTCAATAAGGTCCCATCCCAGCTCTTCGAGCTCCTGGATGACGGCCTCGATTTCCTTTGATGTGTGCTTCTTCCTTGGCACCTTAGATACTCCACTCTCTTAAATTGTCAAGTGACAAGTTAAAAATTCAACGAGAACATCGCGGCAATTTACTGCCCGCTACCGGCAATTTCCCAAAGGAAGCTTGCCGTCGAATGCTTTGATGTAAGAAGGGGATACAGGATAGACGTCCCAGACAGCAACACCGGCGCCGATGCCGTTCCACTTCACCCGGACATGGCATGATGGTGCCAAGGTAAATCCGTTCAGGCAGTTTGCCGCGAGCTCTGCTGAAGGCAAAGGTATAGGCTCGCAAAGAACATGTTCCCGCTGGTGAAGCCTTTGACGGTCAATGCTACCTTCGGCCCAGCCTGCTTAGGCGGGCCAACTGTGCCAGCATTCGCGCGCCTGAGCTGCCCGAACCAGTGTCAGGGTTCGTCGGAACGGTTTGGCTAACACCCGGCCTCTGCGGCATTGTCTGCACCCCGAAGAACTGCCGCGCACGCAGCGCAGCATATTCAGCGCCAGTCGCTCCTCCAATGAGATACCGATTATAAGCCTGCTGACTGCCGCCAAGCGCCCGACCGAACCCGTATGTACCGCCAAGGCCTGCTGATAGTGCTGGCATCATGATGTTCCCCGAGATCGCGCGGACAATGAACGGCGTCGCGATGATGAACCCCTTGGCCATGAGCACCATCATGAAAAATGGGATGAGGGCCCCGATGTTGGACGCGCCCTCAGGGTCGCCGAGCTCGCCGATCAATGCCGAACTGACGCCGGTGATTGTCGCGAAAACGCCTGCAACGACGATCGGATAGAGCGCGAAGGAGATCAGCGCCGAGAGCCAGCGCGCGAAATAGTCCTTGGTCACCTCGAAGAGGGTGAGGAAGATCATCACCGGCGCGATGCCTATCAGGAGTGCGATCATCAGCCGGGATGCCACGAGAATGAATGCGGCGAGCCCGCCCAGGATCGAGAGCAGGAGTACGCCAAGAACGTCAAGCAACGCCCCGGCCATCCAGTTCAGTTCAGAACCGGCCGCATTCAGGTATTCACCCAGTTCGGCGATCAGCCGGTCGAATTCCTCGGCGAAGGTCCCCGACGGTCCGGGCGTGCCGCCGCCGACCGAGGCGACAAGCGATCCGGCGATGCTGTCGATGCCGTTTAGGACAGCGGAGGAGAAGGCGTTAAACTGCACCCAATTTGTCGCGAAGACCCCTATGAGGCCGACTTTCACCGCGAGCCAGAACGCAGTGCGTCCATCCATGGAGCGGTACTGGTAGATCATGTTGACGCAGACCAGAATGACCACAAGCGTCGTTCCGAGAACCAGCATCGTGCCGACTGTCGCCGCCACCGCGCCGAACTGCGTCTCTGCGGCAGAATCCAGGTAGCCCTGGGAGGTCTCGACGAAGTAGGTGACGACGCTCATAATCTGCTACCAGTTGCCCTCGGCTTCGCAGATTGCCATCGCGTCAGGTCTCAACGCGTTGGCGCGCCGGTTGTAAGTGTCCGAGGCCTCCAGCATTTCCCATCGTTCGGCTGTGTTGAAACGCTCCCGAAACTCCGTTTCCGCCGCTTCCCAGGACGGGAAGCGTGTGTCGCAGGTGCAGGATCCGGTTTCGACGATACGTTCAAGGTTCTGAGCACGGTAAATGTCTTGCACCAGGACACGTCTGTAAGCCTCTCGCACGGTGATGTTCTGCATCCACTCAGGCTCAGCGGGCCGATCGATGCAGACATCCGACGTGCTGTCGAGAGAGGGGACGAAGTCGCGTTCGGCGGCAGCCGGAAACCCCACAACGGTGATCGAGATGCAAAGCAAGGCGTTTCTCATTTCGCGCCAGCTCCTTCGGCAATCTCGCGCTTCAGAAACGCGGTGTGGCCAAGATGCGCGAACTCTGACGAGCTGACCGATACGACTTCCCAGCCTTCTTTCCCACGTGCGTTCAGATCGTCCTGCATCGCGATCAGGCTGGTTTTCTTGTCCATCGGATAGGTGATGATCTGGTATTCAAACCGCTTCATGGGTCATGCCTCCGCTGAGATCGGTTCCGGGGAGATAGAATTCGGTGATGCCGCGTTGGCCGTCCTCGCGGCCCGCCTGGATGATCACGTCGATCGAGCTTTCGATGTATTGGACCATGTCCTGGTAGGTCATCGGGATCTCGGTCTTGAGCGCGGCGATGGCGAGACGCTGGACGGCGAGCTGCGGGGTTTCGGCATGGAGGGTTGTCATCGAACCGCCATGGCCGGTATTGATCGCCTCGAGGAAGGTCATGGCCTCCTTGCCGCGCACCTCTCCGAGGATGATCCGGTCGGGCCTCATGCGCAGCGTCGCGGTTAGAAGCACGTCGGCGGATTGGAACTCCGCATCGCGGTTGGCGATCAGGGTCACCGCGTTCGGCTGAGCGGGGAGAAGCTCTGCGGCTTCCTCGATGGTGACGATCCGTTCCTCATCGGGAACGTAGGAGAGGATTTTTCGAGCCGCGACTGTCTTACCGGTCGAGGTGCCGCCGGAGACGATCATGTTGAGCTTGTTCTCGACGCAGAAGCGGATGGCCGCGTAGATGTCACCGGCGGCAACGACCTCGCGCAGCGCGCGGTTTTTCTCCTGGCGCAGTTCCTCGAGCTTGCGCTCTTCGCCATAGAGGAAACGAAGCTCGATATGGTCCAGCGGTAGGCTCGAGAAGAACCGGAGCGAGATCGACATGCCCGAGAGCACCGCGGGCGGGGTTACGACTTGGGCACGGATGGGGCGGCCCCGATAGGTGATCGAGACCGAGACGATGGGCTTGTCCTTGCTCATAGTCGTGTTGGCTGAGGAGGCGATCTGGTTGCCGAGATCGCGCACCTCCGTGACCGTCAGACGCTGATCCAGTGCCCGCATGAAGTGATCCCCCTGGAACTCACCCCAGCAAGAGCCATCCGGGTTGATGCATATCTCGATCACGTCATCGCGGGCGGCGTCCTTCAGCTTATCGAGCGAGGTCTGGAGGTAGGAGAGCGTCATCTCAGAAAATCTCCAGATCCCGGTCGACCATGACGGTGACGCGTGCGCCCTGGTCGACGTAGATGACGGGACCGATGGAGAGATATTCACCGATCACACTGTCGGTGGCGTTGGCCAGGTCGTCGCCCACATCTTCAAGTACGTCCGCGGTGGTCTCATCCTCGACCTGGGCGGCGGCCACACTCGGGGCGGCGGAGATAATCGAAATCAGTGCGGCAGAGCCGAAACGCTCGTCGAAGCGCGTGTCCACGAAACCGGTGACGCCCGAGCGCCCGAGTTCGTCGCCGCCGAAGGAACTGATCTGAACGGTCTGGTTGTTGGGCAGGATGATCCGGTCCCAGGCGATGGTGACCCGGCGCTGCGCGATCTCGATGCCGGAACGAAAGCGTCCGATGAGGCGCGAGCCGCGCGGGATCAGGAGCCGTGAGCCGTCATAGCTGAAGACGTCTTCTGAGATGATGGCACGGGTCTGCCCAGGGAGCGAGCTGTCGAGTGCGGTCTCCATCACGGCCTGGATCATCGTGCCCTGGATGACGGTGTTCGAGGGATTTGCGATGACTTCGGCTTGTGTGATGGCGCTCGGCAACGCGCCGTTCAGCACGAAGTCTGTCACCTCGCCGAAGGTGCGCTCGGTAAGTTCTGTCTCGCCCGCATTGGCGCCGCCCGTTCCGCCGAAGGCGATGACGGGGGAGGAAATCCGCCGTTCCTGGAAGGCACGCTCCTCCTCGGCCCGGCGTTGCAGTTCGGCCAGCCGTCGCGCCTCTTCCTCGCGCCGCAGCCTCTCTTCTTCGCGGGCGCGCAACTCTTCGTCGGTGGGTCCGAGCGGGGCGGGCGTCGGCTTGTTGGCCTCCAACCGCGCGAGGTCCAGGTCCATACGCAGCTGTTGCAGCTCTCGATCTCGTGCGGCGAGTTCGGCCTGGAATTGTTCCTGAGCATTCTCGGAGGCGTCCTGTAGGTCGGCGATCCGTGCGGTCAGCGCATCGATCGCCTCGGCGGCCGCGCTGTCCGCCCCGGCGTCGGAGTCCGGCGCATCGCGCAGTTCTTCGATCTGGGCCTGGAGCGCGGCGATCTGCGCCAGAAGTTCGGCGTTGGGTTCTGGTTCGACGAGAACGATCTCGGGTTCCGGGGCGGGTGGTGGCACGAAGAGTTCGATCTCTCCGAACCCGTCACCCTCGGTTTGGAACTCGTCCGGGGTGGCCGTCGGCAGGGCGACCTCTTCCCCAGGGCCCGAGAATAGCAAGAGGACCAAGCCGCCCGCAAGGATGAGCCCTGCGAGGAGGAGGGCGAGGAGCGGCGAGCGGCGTTTCGGAGCGGGTCCGAGGCGCGGGTTGCCCCGTTCAAGCGCAGCGAGGCGCTGTTCGAGATCCGGGTTGTTGTCACTCATGAGGCGGCCTCCGCGGGCGGCGTCGCCTCGATACAGACCACGTCCTCGCCCAGACGCAGCACCCATTGGCGCCCCACGCCCGAGACACGGATCACACCGTCTTCGACCGGGCCTGTGTTCACCGTGCGCTCGCGCCCGTTCGTGTACCGGAAGATCGCCGGGACGGGTGCGTTCCGCGGGAAGGCGAAATAGGTGAAGGTGCCGTCGTCCCAGACCCGGGTCGGCGTGAACTCCGTCCGTGCGCTGGCCGCGTAATTGGTGTTCGGTGCGGCGCGCGCGATGGCGTTGGAAGGGCGGCGATTGTCCTCGGGGTAGCGAAACTGCACGACATAGAAGGTCGGGCTCGAGACCTCGTTCACATTAAAATAATAGCTCCGTCTGTTGGTGTAGACGGTCACGTTGGTATGGACGCCGCGGGCAACGGGTTTAATAGCAAAGGCCCGCCCGCCGGGCACACCGTCGATCTCGAAGCCTTCCGTGTCGCCGGCGATGATTGAGCGGATGCTCTCGCCTGTCCCGAACTCGATGGTCGTGACATGGGTCAGGGAAACGTTCAGCCTGTAGACCTGGCCTTCCTGGTAGGATGCGACCCGGACGCGGTGGTCGTTGGGTCCCCCGCGCGGGATCGCCTCGGCTGACGCGTAGGACGCAAACAGTGAGACCATCAAAAAGGTCGCGAGGAACGCCTTGGCGTGTCCGGCGTGTTTCGCATTGCAAAAAGCCTGGCGCCTCTCGCGCTTTTGGGACGCTGGCAAGGCGTTCCCTGATTTCTTGTTCCGGAAGCGCACTTACTGGTTCTCCAATCTGTCCGAGCGGATCGCGTATTCGACGACCGTGAAGCCAAACGGGTTGGTCCAGACCTGGTCGATGGAGCGGCTCTCTTCGGGGCGGAACTCGAAGAGGAGCGTCGCGGTGAAGAGGCCCGCTTGGACCCCCTGGATCGAGGTCAGGCGCTTGCGAAGCCGCACCGTGGCCCGGTTGTTGCCGATCAGGTTGATGCTGAGAATCTCGACATCGAGCCGTGCATTTGGCCCGTAGACTGACGGCGGATACTCTGCATTGGCCGAGTTCCAGATCTGGCGCAGTGAGGCCCCTGCTGCACGGTCCGAACGGCGCAACACGCTGCGGATGCGCACGTCATTGTCGAGCTGGTTGTAGACCTCGCGGTCCGTCACGTAGCGGAAGACCTCCGCCTCGATAATGGCGCGGTTCTCGGTGACGGTGGTGGCCCCGACGGTGGCTTCGGGGAGGGCGAAGCCGGTGGCGGGATCGTAAGGCACAACAACTGGGGGCGGATCGACATCGAGGATGGCCACGGCGGCCGCGCTGAGGCAGCCCAGGATGCCAAAGCCGAGGCCGATGAGTCCCAGGCGCTGCCAGAGCCGTTCCCGTCTCAGTGCGCCGTAGACCAGTTCCTCCTCGATGATGGCGGTTTCTTCGTCCAACAATCAGTCCTCAATCCGCGCTCAGTTCCGGAAGCGTGAACTCCATGAAGCGTTGTTCTTCGGCGATGGTGGCGGCATCGATCACGCCGCCGGTGCCATCTCCTACGGTCTGGATCGCTTCGAGCTGCCACATGGCGACGAGCGCGATGGCGAGCTCTGCCGTCACCCGCGTGTTGAGATCGACGCTCTCCTTGAGCTCATCCATGTCGTCGATGAGCCCGACGAGCCGGTCGACACGTTCGAGCGACTGCCCGGCATCCTCATAGCTGTTCTGGGCCGCGGCCGAGACCAGCGCGCCGGTCGTGGCCTGTGTCGCCACGCGCACGGCCCCGGGATTGCCGCTGCGGGCCATTTCCGAGAGCGTGTCCTCGTCGAAGCCGAGATCGGCCAGCACCCGGTCCATCTGGGTTTCGATCTCGACGGCGCCGGATCCGGTGAGCCCGGAAAAATCCCCCGTCTTGATGGCTTGAATCGTGGCGATGATGTCGCCGAACTCCTGGTCCAGGAGACCGTTTAGTTCGTCTTCCATCTGTGTCCGGATGATCTCGGGCAACTCTGCGAGACGCGTTAACGCCTCATACGTTCGTTGTAGCTCGGCGAGCTGCTCCGTGAGCGTGGCAAGCTGTTCGCGGAGCTGCACGAGTTGCTCGTTTTGCAGGATCTCGTCCTCGATCATCTGCCGGAGCTGCTGGATGTTTTGGGCGATGTTCTGGGTGTCCACGACCGGCACGCCCTGGGCCAGGGCGGGGGCACTGGTCACGAAAGGCGAGCAAAGCGCCAAGACGCTGGCCAGGGTCAACGCGCGAAATGGTGCTGAAATGAACATTCTGCGGGCCATCAATCCAGATCCTCCAATGTGAACTCCATGAATTCGTTCTCGACCATGCGGGCCGCGGCCTGGGCCAATTGGGCCGCACTGAGCGGTTGGGTCCGTGCGGCTTTCAGGCGAATGCGCGCGGCCATCAGCCGGACCAGTTCGGCGCGGGCATAGGTGTTGAGCGCCATGCTCTCCTGGATGTCCTGGGTCGCGCCGATCATGGTGACGATGTCCTGGACGCGCAGGGCGGCCTGCCGGATGGCGGCGGGGGAATTGCTGCCGTAGAAGGCGGCGCCGAACCCGCTGAACGAGAGATTGGCGTTGGTGAGAAGCGCGGGGTCGATCGTGCCGAGCGCTTCGATGCCGCCGATCCGCGCGAGGTAGAGATTGTAGCGTTCGGGGATGACCCTGATGTAGTGCTGGGTCTCCTTGAAGGGCGGTACACCGCCATATTCGAACACACGGCCAGGCCCGGCGTTATAGGCCGCGAGCGCGTTGACGACGTTGCCGTCGAAGGTGGTGAGCTGGGCCGCGAGGTAGCGCGCGCCGCCCTCGACCTGCAGGTAGGGGCTGTCATAATATTCCGGGTTGATCCCGAGATCGCTTGCGGTGCCCGGCATGATTTGGGTGAGGCCGAAAGCGCCCACGGGCGAGCGTGCGCCGATGGAGAAGCGGCTCTCCTGCCAGATGAGCGCCTGCAGGAGGGCGCGCCATTGCACGACGGAAAGACCGGCCCGCCCGACCCCGGGCCGCCCGTGGGTCTCCTGGGCGACCCGGATGATCAGCTGCTCGATGTTTTCTGCCGCATCCCCGAACATACCCGCGCCGCCGGGGTTGGGATCGACATCGCCGGAGCCGTAGACCGCCGCTGCGGATCGGTCCGGATCGCCGCCGCCGCCCTCGAAGTCTGCGACCATACCCGGCAGCCCCTGGCCGCCGAAGCTCGTCTGCGCGTCGAGGATGGCGCGCAGCGTGGCGAGCTGTTCCCGTTCGATCTCGGTCAGCAACTCTTCGACGGTGAGTTTCTCACGCTGGACGGCGAGGTCAGCGTCCCGGTCGCCCGTCTCGACGATATCGCGGGCCGTCAGCCCGGAATCGTTGGTGGGAACGCCCTGGCCGAGCGCGGCTGCCGGCAGGAGAGCCGCAAGGAGGATATGTGCGACCCTAGGCCTCAACGCTGTCGTCCGGGTTTCCGATGGGTGTGAAAATGCAATCCGGCTCGGCGCGGTCGAGCGAGGCGCGGAAAGCGAAACAGTTGGCCTTGGGTTCGCGATATTCGGCGCAGGAAGAGAGAACGCCGAGCGCGGCGAGGAGGATAAGGGGTCGGATCATGAGAGCCTCCAGAAATCAGGACGGTCGCGGTAGTCGGGGCCGACGAGGGCCTCGCCCTTTTCCATGCCGCCGAGGATGGTGAGGAGGGGGCCGAGGGCGGAGAGGTCGGCATCGACCACCACCGAGCCACCGTCGTCACGGATGAGCGCGAGGCGGCTGTCGCTGCCGGTGTTCAGGAGCACGTCGAGTTCCTTCTCGAAGAGGTTCAGCATCGCGTAATCCGAGGCGTGCGCCCGGATGTTGGGGAGCAGGATCTGGGTTGGCACCGCCTCGACGATGGTCTTGCCGGTCCGCGTGCGTTCGAGCTGGCTCGCATATTGCGTCATCATCACCGCGACCGTGTTCTGTTTCCGGGCGGTCACCAGCCAGTTCGAGAGCCGTTCGGCAAAGTATGGGTTGTCGAGCGCCTTCCATGCCTCGTCGATCACGATGATGGTGGGACGCCGGTCCTCGATCTCTCGCTCAATCCGGCGGAAAAGATAGGAGAGCACCGCCATGCGCTCCTTCTCGCTTTCGCTGTCGAGAATGCCGGTCAGGTCGAACCCCACGACGTCGCCATCAAGCGAGAAAGTGTCCTCCAGGCTTTGGCCGAAAATCCAGCCGTATCGCCCATCCTCGGTCCATTCGAGAAGCCGCTGGTGAAGATCGCCATTGTCGTCGGTCGAGACAAAGAGCGAGGCGAAGTCCTTCCAGTTCCGCAAGGCCGGGTTGGTGGCTGTGGAGTTCTGGCGGACCACCTCCTTGATGCGGTTCGTTTGCGCCGGGGTCAGGGGCTTGTCGGAGCGGTAGAGCAAGGAGGCGAGCCAATCCGAAAGCCAGGCCGTGCCGCGCTCATCGATCTCGGTCCAGAGCGGGTTGAGGCCGGTCGCCTGTCCCGCCTTGATCGAGGCGTAGCGCCCGCCATTGGCGCGGACGGCCATTTCCATCCCGAGCCGGTAGTCGAAAACGAAGATGCGCGCGCCGACCCGCCGGGCTTGCGTCATGAGGAAGGCCGAGAGGACGGACTTGCCGGAACCGGGGCGGCCTAGAATGAGGGTGTGGCCGCTGGTGGGCTCCGTCTCGGGGCTGCCCTGCTCGTGGTAGGAGAACCGGTAGGCGCTCTGCTCCGGGGTCGGGAAGAGTGTAATCTCCTGGCCCCAGGGAAGCTGGTGTTTTTCCTTGCCGAGTTGCGTCCGGTGAAGTGCTGCGAAGTCCGCAAAGTTGCGGTTGGTGACGGCACTGGCGCGGACCCGTTTTGGCTGGTTGCCCGGATGCTGGCTGAAGTAGTGAGATTTCGCGGCCATCCGCTCGCCGATCATCTTCACGCCCTCGGCGGCCGCGGCGTTCACGATCTCGGCTCCGAGGGACTGCAACTCGTCAAGACTGTCACTGAAGACCGTCACGACCATGTGGTGCTCACCGAAGCTTTGGCGTTTGGCCTCAAGATCGTCGTGCGCGATGTCGAGCGCCTCGAGGAGCGAAAGAGCGGCATCCTGAGAGGCCTGCATTTGACGCTTCTGGCGTTTGATCCGGCCCGCCATCAGGTTTGAATTGATCGGCGTGAAGGAATGCGTGACGATCATGTCGACCGGCAGGTTCAGCATGTCGAACATCGTGCAGGTCGTTCCTTCGGCATATTCGCCGATGGTGAAGCTCTTGCCGAAGCGATGGCCGACAACGCCATTGGAAAGCTCGAAGTGATCTTCGAGAAACGTCACGCGAGTGTTGGCAATGTTGTAAGCCAGAAACCCGTAGCGGTTGGCGGGGTAAAGCGGCAACTCGCGGCCCGTGTTGAGCGCGCCGAGGAATCCAACCAACTCGCCAGAAGCTGCTGAAAGGATGCGGGGCTTGAGTTCCGCCAGGCCGGAGGTGAAGACCCCGACCGCCTCGTTGAGGCGCCTGATCCGTTTCGCGGTCTCCGCCTTAAAGCGTTCCGGTGCGGAACGGTTCACGAAACCAAGAAAACTACTGGGCGTCGGGCGGTGGATGATTGTGAGTGTGAGGGTCTTGTCCCGGAGACCTGCCGAGGCCAGCTTTGCGCGCCAGGCATCATCCACGGCGTGAGCGAAGCCGTCCCCCTTGACCGGGAGCAGGTCCGGCGTGATCGACTTCGAGACCTTGTGCACGTAGTAGCTGAACTCGGGGCCCAGCTGCGCGATGATCCGGGCAAAGAGCGCCGTCACCTTGTCGAGATAGGCGTCGTCCGTGGTGTAGCTGTTCACCCCGCTCAGGCGGATGCATTGGAAGAGTTCGTTGACCCGGGTGCGGACTGTCTGATCATCGACGAGGCTGACATAGGGCAGCATGTGCGCGAGGCGTTTCTCGCGGGCATACCAGGCCGGCATGAGGGTGCGTTCATCGACGGTCTCGTCCAGGGCTTCACTATGGCGCATAGCTATCGCCCCCGTGGATGGACCGGTTCCGCGTCGGCGGCGTCTCCTGCATCGCCGTCATCATCACGTCGATGAAACGCGGATCCCAGTCAGCCGCTTTCCAGAGAACCGGATAGAGCACCGCCGTGATGCCCAGGACAACCAGGTGCTGCACCCAGACGAAGAGCAGCACAGAGCCGAAGAGCCAGACCATGGCATACATGATCGGCAGGCCGAGGAGCTTGGGCGGGCGTACGAGGCCCAGAAAGAGCGGCGATCGTTCGGCCACGTTCGCCTCCTCTCACGACCCGAAGACGGCGGCAACGATGGTCGGCGCGGCCGCAACACCCGCGATGCCCACCAGCACCCAGAGGGCTTGGCGCAGATCGATGATGTTGAAGAACCAGCTGAGGAACACGCCGAGGACCGCGAGGGTGGCGATGACGACTCCAAGCGGTCCGGTCAGCGCGTCCACGATGCCCTGAAGCAAGCTCTGAATCGGTGAGAGGTCGATGCTCTGGGCCAGGGCCGGTTCTGCCGCAACGATGAGGAGAGCGGCAAGGGTGATCAGGGATTTCGTCAATGGCTTCATGGGGACGCTCCTTCCAGCCGGTTGAAGACGGCCAGCACCCGCTGGACGTGGTTTTGGGTTTCTCGAAACGGTGGAATGCCGGAATGCTCGCGCACGGCGTCGGGTCCGGCATTGTAGGCGGCGAGCGCGAGTCGCGCGTCGCCAAACTCGGCCAACATCAGGGCGAGGTAACGCGCGGAGCCGTCGAGGTTCTGTTTCCAATCATGGGGGTCGACGGCAAGAGCGCGGGCTGTATCGGGCATCAACTGCCCGAGCCCGACCGCCCCGACATGGGAGACGGCGTGCGGATTGTACGCACTCTCGATCTCGATATTGGCGCGATAGAGGTGGAGCCAGTCCGTGACGGTGATATCGGCTGCACGGAGCCCAGGGTGGCTCGCATAGCGCAGTCCGGTCTCCTCGATCGCGGCGAGGATATCCGGGCGTGGTGTGAGCGCGCGAGGGATCATCGCCGCGACGCGCACCCCTTCACGTCGCTCAGTGCGGCGCTCCTCGCCCAAGATGCGCAAACCGTCCGAAGCCGAGCCAACGCCAACCCCGTCATTGTAGTTGCGCGCGAACCGCTCCTGGGCGCGCGACGGCGAAAGAGAACCGTCCCCCGCCATCACCAGGACCATGTCTGCCGATGCCGGGAGGCCCAGGTAGGAAAGGAAAAGGGCGCTAAGCCCGGCTGGCAGCCATCTCTTCGCTGGAGAGTTTGTGAACCGTCCGCTTGCCCTCTTCCAGAGGCACGTCGGCGTGCGAGAAACCGATCCCTTGCAGGAAGGAGATGACCCCGGTGACGGTCTTGATCTCGCGGATCTTGATGTCGTTGCGCGAGGTTCGGGTCCGGGCCGTGACCAGAAGTTTCTCGATCCCATCGTCGCTGACAGCGCGCATGATCCAGACCCCATGCCAGTTGGGGCCTTTCTTGAAGGCGTCTTCCTTGCAGACAACTTCGACGCGATAGCCGCTGGCGACCAGATCGCGGAATCTGGGTTCGGTGACCACATTCGGGGCTTCTTTTTCTAGGTCCATCACCCGGATCACGTTCTCCAATAGGGCGAATGACCAGGCTTCAGGTGTTGAAGTCCAGGCATACGATGATATAGTATTGGCGCACAAGATAAACTTTTGATGCGACAAGCGGATTGTTGCTCAATTGACGAATAGACGGTTCCCATGCATTTGATCAAGAAAATAAGGGGCTTGGACGCCTTCAGGTTGTGCGTGTCGATCATGGCACAAGCTATACTTCTGGTCGCGTGCCTGGCAGGCGAAGTCTCCGCCGCGTCCTGTTTGCCGCCGCCCAGGCCGTTCGTGCCAAGCGATTCTCAAGCCGCGCGGGACTATGTCGATCTCATCCGCAGCGACTTTGAGATCTACATGCGGGACATCCAGAGCTACTTTCGGTGCCTTGAGGTTGAGCGCGCGCGGGCGTTCGAAGAGGCGCGCGAGGTGAGCCAGGACTACGGACGCTTCCTGGAATTGATGGACGAGTGAATTGGCCGCGACCTTTTCGAAGGGCCGCCGTCTTGTGAAATCTGGCCGTATCGGCGGCGTGCAGTTCGGAGTCTCTATCATCATGTAAACGCCCACTATCCACTTTTTAGATAATCTATAAAGTAGATTAGCCCTGTCACAAGAGGTTTGTGACACGTGGCGAAAACGATCAGGAGTTCGGGACATGAGGCACTTCGCGACGCTTTGATTGCGGCGCGGAAGGCGGCTGGCTTAACGCAGGCCGAGCTCGCTTTACGTCTCAGATGCCACCAGTCCTTCGTCGCTCGTCTGGAGAGCGGAGAGCGTAGGGTCGACGTAGTTGAGTTGATCGTACTCGCGCGTGCTCTGCAGATCGATGCGGTTACGCTACTGGCAGCGGCCGAGGCGGCGACGGAACTCGATCACCGGATTTAAGACGAGGCGAAGGGCTGTCGCCTCGGATGGTATGACGAAATCAAGCCTCGGTGGGACCGAAGGGCAATGATAACAGCGGATTGTTATGGGACGCTGCGATCCACGGTCTCTAATGCAGGTTTGGTGCAGAGGACAACGTCTTAGTAGTTCACCTGCTCGAACCCGTAATTGCCCTCATAGTCTCGCCAGTCGACGAACACCGAGCGGTGATAGATGGAGGGGCAATGATCGCCCCAACGTTCCAAGCCGACATGCGCCTCGGGCAACGCGGCGACGGACGAACGAGACCAGTAAAAATCGCCCTGGATTCCATAGGAACCGAGAAGGACTGTTTCGAAACGGCTGCAATCGCTGTCGCGGGATTCGTGTTGGCGCGCATACCGAACATCGAAGACACGGATCGAGCGGATGAAGTTGAACTCCGGTCCACTGATGTCGATGTCGGCTCGGTCCTGGATCAGATGTAACGCAAACCCGTCAGGGTGAGGTAGTGGCTCGACGCCTTTCGACCGCACGACGGCAGGCAAGAGGGCGCCAGCTTTTTCGGGGTCAGATTCCGCGAGGTTCTGGGGCAGGGTAGAAGCGTTGGAGAAGAGGATGTCAATGACACGCCGAGTGCGACCGGGGTCGTCTACAGGTTCGAAGGAGGCCCCCATGGGGCAACGCCAGATCTGGAGGGGAGGCTCGACAGGCCATGGCGTGATCCGTCGTATGAACTCTGCACGTGCCCGCGAACAGGGCTCTGATGCCGGCCAGCCGCCGGAGAGGCAGAGCAGGATGGCGCAATCGATCGGGTAGGTCTGCGCCGACGCGCTGTTTCCACCTCCGCTCAGCGAGGCCGTTCCCGCGACGACAGCGAGAAAAAAATTACGAAGGAAATTGCGCATATCCAAGAGCTCGATTGACTGTGATGCAGAATCTGAGGATTACGATAATATACTATCGTCGAGCGGTCAAATTCGAATTTTTGTAACTGTCTTGGAGCGCCTTGATGCTAAAGCAGATCGGCTGAGCCCCTGAGCGACAGCTCCTCCAAAAGGTCAGTAACCTCATCGGTGGTGACAGTCTTTGCATTCGCAATCGTGTTCCGGCTTAACGGGGGATCGATATGGTGTGCCGTACGTTTGGGATCGAGCCAGAGGATGGACAGTTCTGACGTATTCCAGCGATAGACCCAACCAACGGTTCGATCACTGCGACCGTCAACAAGCCGCGCGACCGGAACCGCTTCTTCCTTTTCGATGCTCACCGGTTCGTGTCCGCCTTTTCTGCTTCGGTTCTTCAGTCCTATTCGGCTGGGACGTTCCCGTGATCTGATCTCGGTTGAACTTATTCCTGGCTCGTTAAAAAGGGGCGACACCGACCGCGTCGGTGCCGCCAGAGGTTCGCCCACAGGGAGGTGGTAGAGGGCGAAACCTATTGAAAATAGGGGAATTTCATGTTGCGCATAATCCTTCTTATGTTAATTTCCAGACCCCGCCATCTTGTACCACCCGCGACTCAGACAACAGCTTCTCCAGATGCGCCGCAACGTTTCGTCCTGCGGCCATTGCGATTTGTGGGTCGGTTTTCTTGTAGACGGAAGCGGCGATATTCTGGACCGAATCCGGGGTGTTTGAGAGGTGGGCGAGGATCTCCGCCTCGCGACGCATGCGGTTGGAAAGCAACCGTTTGACGTAAGGTTGCGGATCCCGGAGTATAGGTCCGTGCCCCGGAAAGTAGATCCTATCGTCGCGCTCAATCAGCCGCTGTAGCTGCGCGCAGTAGTCGTGCATGTTTCCGTCAGGGGGGCTGACGATCGAACTGTTCCAACTCATAACGTGGTCGCCCGTGAAGAGCACTCCGTCAGGTCTCGCGAAACAAAGGTGGTCGCTCGCGTGACCAGGTGTGTGCAGGACGGTAAGACCGGCAATGACCTGTCCGTCCTCCAGAAACCGGTCAGGTCGAAATGCATCGTCAGGGAATGCCCGTGAGGCATAAACAGGTGCGTCTGTCCGTGCTCGCAGGGCTGGGACGACTCCAAAATGATCAGAATGGTGGTGTGTGAGCAGAATCCCAGATGGTTTGGCCCCCAAATTTTCGATGATTGCCCCGAAATGTGTACTGTCTTCTGCTGGGCCGGGGTCGATTATGAACCGACCATCAGGCGTATCAATGATGTAGCTATTTGTCCCGTGGTAGGTCATCTTTCCGGGATTGTTCGCGACGATCCTCAGAATTCCAGGGGCCAATTCGACTCCCTTCGCGCGGCAAGGCTCCGGCTCTGAGAAAAACATGCTGCTTCTTTTCATTGTGTGCGACCAGGTATTGATTGCGAACAATTTGGTTCGCACAGTTTTGCGCATTGCTCTCGCATGGCGCCGGAAACCTCAGGCTGGCGTCCGATGCCTGTCAAATCCGGCATCGGACTATTTCAACTTACATTGGACCAGGCCCGTATGAGACTGAAACAGTCTGATACAGTCTTGGGCTGGCAGTCACACAGCGCGGCGATTATGGTAAGCAGTATACAGAACTACAGCAATTGTCGCCTTCGTCAGATCCCCGAGAAGGAACGGGTAAAGACCGGCGTTCAGCAACTTTTCGCCATAGCCGACAAAGCCACCCAACCAGAGCAGCCCTGCGCAATACATGACTATCGAACCCAAAAAGACCGCGACAGATGCTCTGAACGCAGGCCGAAGTCCTTGCAGTGCTTGAACAATCCACCCGGCGGCGGCCGCCGCAAGTGCGAAGCCTACCAAGTATCCGCCTGTGGGACCCGCAATATACGCCGGTCCGGCCAGAGCCGGAGGCGTGCCTGCGAAGACCGGCAGGCCAAGCAGACCTTCAAAAAGGTAGGTCACAACAACAAGACTACTGTAAGCGGTGTCTGAGCGGCACGTTGTCTGCGCCGGCGCGGACTGCGAGGTGATACCCATCTCAAGATGGGAGTGCGTTTCGCAATGGATGCTCAGACTGCGTTTCTCAGATCGCTGGGAG
>NZ_JASNJD010000037.1 GCF_030164425.1 Pseudodonghicola flavimaris
GAGAGGCAGATTCCGACCCGATGGGATATCATCGGCGCAATCTTTTGCCTGACCGGCATGGCGATCATCTTGGTCGCCCCTATGCTTCAGAAGTAACCTGCGGTCTCAATCGGGCGGTTACGAACCATCGCGATCATACGCTATTGGCCATCGAAGAACCTGAAGCCCACCTTCACCCGCATCTACAACGATCAGTTTATCGACACCTTTTTCAGTCAGTTGATAATCCTGATCAGCAGAAGCAGATGTCAGTGCTACTGACTTCGCACTCGCCGCATATTGCCAGCGTTGCGCCGTTGCGTTCCATTCTCTTGCTCAAAGAGAAAACTGACGAGGGCACGACCGGCTGCTCTACAGCGTCGATAAGACTGACAGATGATGAGGTCGACGATCTCACGCGGTATCTGGATGTGACGCGTGCTGAGATGCTTTTCGCCCGCGGTATCATTTTGGTCGAAGGCGACGCAGAAAAATTCCTTGTCCCACTCTTCGCTGAGGCTCTTGGCTGTTCGCTCGATATGCTCGGAATTACCGTGTGCTCAGTCGCCGGGACAAATTTCACGCCCTATGCGAAATTTTTGACCTCCCTGGACATACCCTTCTCGATCATCACAGATTGGGATCCAATGCCGAAGAGCAAACCCTTGGCCGTAAGTCGAGGAATCAAACTTGCGGTCGCGATCGAGCGCGCCAGAACAAAAAAAATCCCAAGAGCGCTCGCAAAGGAATTGGAAGACATCGCCGAAAACAAGGATGAAGACGATCTCGCAGGTCGCTTCGAAGATCTCGGCATCTATACGAACATCCGCACTCTTGAGACAGATCTGTACGAAGACGGGTTCGCAGCCGACATTCTCGACACGCTCAATGAAGGAAAGTGGAGCAAGGCGAGACAAGCGCAGATCGATGCCTGGATTGCCGATCACGACAGTATCGACCACAACCAAATGCTCAAGCTGATCGATGTGGTTGGGAAAGGGCGCTTTGCACAACGCCTTGCCTCAAAAATCGAGGGGCGAAAGCCCCCGCGCTATATCGAAGATGCTATCCGGTATGTGGTGAACCGTGTCTGACGCGTCCATCTATCTAAATGCCGCCGAAGATCTACGGGCTAATCCTGCACAATGGGCCGCCTACGAATCTCAAGGACACTGTGTTGTCCTTGCCGGTCCAGGTAGCGGGAAGACAAAGACCTTGACCGTGAAATTGGCACGTCTTCTGGCCGAAGATATTCAGGAGCCACGGGGCCTCGCCTGCATCACCTACAACAATGAATGCGCCCGGGAGCTCGAAACCAGGCTATCAGCGCTCGGCATAGAGGCCGGAAGAAGAGCGTTTATTGGGACGGTCCACTCCTTCTCCCTAACACAGATCGTCCTACCGTATGCCAAGGCAGCAGACATGGGGCTCCCCGACGAGTTTTGCGTCGCAACCCGCGCGGAGCGGCGTCAAGCATTGGAAACCGCTTATAGGAAGGTGATTGGCGGGCGTGACAACCCACAACAGCTCGATTTCACGATGGGCACATACCGCCGATCCATTCTGAACAGAAGCAGCGCGGAATGGCGTGAAACTGATCCCGAGATGGCCGCATTGGTGGAGGCCTTTGAGGCCGAACTCAGGGCAATTGGACGAATTGATTTTGACGATATGCCTCTTCTGGCCGTCAGGGCGCTGCGCGAGCATGAATGGCTGCAGCGCGCCATTCTCGCCAAGTACCCAGTCCTTGTTGTCGATGAATATCAAGACCTCGGAAGAGCGCTCCATCGTATGGTCATGGGTTTGTGTTTCAGCACTGGGATGAGGCTTTTCGCAGTCGGAGACGCCGACCAATCCATCTATGAATTCAACGGGGCGAACCCGCAGCTTCTTCGCGACCTGGCGGCCCGTGATGACGTCGAATGTGTGCGGTTGCGGCTGAACTACCGATCTGGATCGAAGATTGTAGAAGCATCCAGTTTTGCGCTTGGCGAAGCGCGAGACTACAAGGCGGTTGACGATGCGGAGGAAGGCACGGTCTATTTTCACCCTCAGCAGGGTAGCTACGAACACCAGGCCGCAGAGGTCTTCAGGACAGTCATCGCTGACATCGCCAAACGACATCCGGATTTGGAGCCCGGAGACATCGCTATCCTCTACCCAGCTGCCTGGCTAGGCGACAAAGTTGCCGAAGTAGCTCAGAAGGTTGGCTTGTCAGTTATCAGAACTGATACGAACGCAATATATCCTCGCGCTAGCCGCTTGATGCGCTGGCTGGAAAGCTGTGCGAAATGGTGTTCGGGCGGATGGCAAACAGGAACACCGCGATTCAACCATCTGGTCAACGAAGGCGCACGCCTGTTCGCTGAAGAGATCAACACACCAGAGACGCACCTTACCTTCCAACGAGCGCTAATGGAATGCCTCTGGTCGCGGCGCGATGGCGCCTTGGTACTGCGAAAGTGGCTGCCCGATGTTCGTGCGGCAGTAATTAAAGACCTGATGGTCAAGTGTCGCTCAATGAAAGATGAGGGCGAAACTTTGGACACTTTCATCGCGCGCACCCAAGCAGGCAAAGATTGTGAAGATATGACTGTCAGTCAGTTCGCCGGCCAAAGCGAAGGGAACGACAGCCTGCATCTTTCAACACTTCACAGTGCCAAGGGTCGAGAATTCCCGATCGTCATCATGTTTGGCATGGATCAGGGGAGCATTCCGAGAAAAGATTCCACCCCGTCACAGAAGTTGGAAGCTCGACGCCTTTTCTACGTGGGATTTACGCGAGCCAAATCGGAAGTACACATCATGCATTCTAGCTCGCGCCCGTCGCCTTTCATGACCGAACTTGCCGCACGCCTTGATCAATAGGAAAACTGCGTAGCGGCGACAGCGAACATATGCTTTTGTTAGAATGCCGATATCCATGGGCTGTGCAGCGGACGCGCGGCAACTTTACAGGGTTCTCGGCTCAGCTGCACCTACCACGCCTGCATCCTCCAACTGCTCTCGATCGGGAAGATCGCGCAGGCTCTCTAACCCGAATGCGACAAGGAACTGCTCGGTCGTCACAAAGGTATACGGCGCCCCACGCCGAGGCGACCTTGGCCCAGTCCCGATCAAGTCGCGCGCATGCAGTCGCCCAATCTGGTCGCGGCTGATCTCCTTGCCGAAGATGTCCTTGAGCCCGTCGCGTGTGATCGGCTGGTGGTAAGCGATGGCGGCCAGGACCGCGACGTCGAATTCGCTCAGGTCCAACAATTGGTCCCCGATATCTGCCGCCGCGCGGATCGCGGGGGCGTAGGCGGCGCGCGTGCGGAACATCCAGCCGCCAGCGACCTGGGCGATCTCGAAGGCCCGCCCTTCCAGATCGGCGGCGAGGTCCTCGACCAGAAGGTCGACCGAAGCCCCCTGCCCCACCACGCGTGCCAGGTCGTCGCGCGGCACCGGCGAAGCTGAGGCAAAGAGCACCGCCTCGATCCGGCGCATCCATTCCCGCCAGCGCAGCTCGGGTGGCAGGTCGGGCAACCCGCGATCCAGTTCGGGGTCAGAGCGATCCTTCGCCATCGCTACACCCCGTAAAGCCGGAAGGTGTCGCGCCCGGTCAGCTCGCGCACCGCGCCGAGGTCGACCAGCCGGTCGCAGAGCCGCCGTGCGGCCCGGTCCGGCAAAGGCAAGGCCGAGGCCGCGATCGCATCGCAGGTCAGGAACATCTCCACTGCCTCGCCGGACGCCTTTGCCCGCAGCTTGGGTGCGACAGCCTTCAGATGCGCCGCCCGACGCGCGAGGTCGGTGGAGAGACGCACGCCCTCGACCGCTGAGGCGATAAGCGCACGATGGCAGGCGAAGCGAAGATCATCGCCTTGCTTGCGCAGGTCAGCCCGTTTCAGGCCAGTCGCCAGCAGCGGCACGAGATGATCCCAACTGAGAGATTGGGCGAGGGCGGCATCCGCGAGGATCAGCCCTGCTATTTCTGCGCGCGGCGCCTCGCGCAGAACGGCTTCCAGCGCCATCGCGGCCCGGGTCACGGGCGCCCCTTTCCCTGCATCGAGCCACGTCGCGATCTGGCCCGGCTCGAAGGCCGGCAAGGCTCGACCCAGAGCCTTGATCGACACCGGCCGCTCCGCCGCGCGCCGCCATGCCAAGCAGGTTTCACCGGCCGGTCCGGGCAAGTCGCCCGGGCGCAGCAGGTGGAGCGCGTCGCGTAGCTCCCCCGCCCGCTCAGGACGACCAGAAAGCGCCACACAGGCCTCCGCCGCACGAAGCGCGAGCCGATCCCGCAACAAGGCGTGGGGCACGTCCACGCGTTCGAACACAAGATGCAGCTGGCAAAGCGCAGCACCCGAAAAGAACACAGCATCTTCAAGGGCTTCCGCGCGCGCGGAAGAGATCCAGGAGGGTATCCCGGACGGGGTGCCAAGGGCGCTGAGGGGATCCGGCCGGACAGGTGTCATGGGCGGATCCTACAGGAGCGCGGCGGTTGAGGCCATCTTTTCCGCCGGAAAACGCCGCAGGCTGCGGCCGGTCCTCATGTCCAATAAGTTTGCATTATCGGACATAAAAATATATGTTGCCAGACAGTTCAACTTCAGCATCGGATTCAGTGAAAAATGCCCTCAGAGACCGAGAAATCGACGTCAACACCCTCTGGTGAGCTTGATGATGCTCGCATCGACGAGAGAGATCACGAGGAAAGCGATGGCATCGCCCTGCCCTCCCATGTCGCTGGCTCCGGCACGCTCGATCGGCTGGTCGATACGGCCCGCGACTATGCCCGAGCCGCTGCGTCCGAGAACACGCTGAAGGCCTATGCAAAGGACTGGGCACATTTTGCACGCTGGTGCAGGATGAAGGGTGCGGAGCCGCTACCACCATCACCCGAGATGATCGGACTGTATCTCGCGGACCTCGCCTCCGGTTCAGGCCCCTCCCCGTCGCAGTCGGCGTCCCGACCCCTGTCGGTTTCGACAATCGAGCGCCGCCTCTCGGGCCTTGCCTGGAACTACGCGCAGCGGGGCTTCACCCTCGATCGCAAGAACCGCCACATCGCCACGGTGCTCGCCGGGATCAAACGCAAGCACGCCCGACCGCCCGTGCAAAAGGAGGCGTTCCTGGCCGAGGACATTCTCGCGATGGTGGCCACCCTGCCCTTCGACCTGCGCGGGCTGCGGGACCGCGCGATCCTGCTGCTGGGATACGCCGGGGGTCTGCGCCGCTCGGAAATCGTCAGCCTCGACGTTCAAAAGGATGACACACTGGAGTCCGGAGGCTGGATTGAGATCTTCGAGAAAGGCGCCCTGCTCACCCTCAACGCCAAGACCGGTTGGCGGGAGGTCGAGATCGGCCGCGGCTCGAAAGAGCAGACCTGCCCCGTTCATGCCCTCGAACAATGGTTACACTTCGCAAAGATCGACTTCGGCCCTGTCTTCGTCAGCACCTCGCGCGATGGCAAACGCGCCTCGGAAACGCGGTTGAACGACAAACATGTGGCCCGCTTAATCAAGCGCACTGTCCTGGACGCCGGCATCCGATCCGAGCTGCCCGAGAAAAAACGACTGGCGCTGTTCTCGGGACACAGCTTGCGCGCAGGTCTCGCCAGCTCAGCCGAAGTCGATGAGCGCTACGTCCAGAAGCAGCTTGGACACGCTTCAGCCGAGATGACCCGGCGCTACCAGCGCCGCCGCGACCGGTTCCGCGTGAACCTGACCAAGGCCGCCGGTCTCTGACCCCCTGCCCCATCATGCCGCCTGCCCGCTGAGCCTGCCATAGAAACTGCGCTCGAGATGCAGCTCGCCTGCCCCGGCCTTCTCGACCATGCCGCGCAGATAGCCGCCCGGCGAAGAAACTTCGCCGGCGCAATGCTTCTCGAAGACAAGTGCCAGCGCCGCTGTCGCCACCTGTTTACCCAATCGGTCCTGCGCCACGTTCCACGCGTGTTCGGACACACCGATCATCGGCCTGAGTTGACCAGCAACCCGGTGCAGATCGCCCCAATCCTTTAGGAACCCGCCCATATTGCGGACCCAGGATGCGAATTCGGGGCAGGCTTGCATGATTGTGGGCAGATCCAGCGCCGTGCGCTTCTTCCGCACTTCGGCAACCCACTCTTCCAGCTCGCTATCGACCCGATCCTCGGACCGGGCATTGGGCACCACGGCCGCCGCTTCCTCTTTTTCAGAGGAATTACGAGTTACAGGATTAAGTTGGTTTGTAATTAGTATATGAGGGTCATAAATGACCTCCCTGGGGTTCATTTTTTGAGTCTTCTCAGAAACTTGTTCCGTGGTTTCCGGCGTGTTTTCCACAGGTTGAACGACCTCGGTTGCCTTGAGATAGGCCGCCTCGACACGCTCCTGAAGCTCCTTGAACCAGCCCAGCAACCGTGCAAGCTGCTCAGACGCTTCATGGCGACGCGGAAGCCGGTCCAGAAGCTCCTCGAAGAGCCCCGTGAACTGCGTCCAGGGCCCGCGCAGCGCGCTGCTGACGGCCGCCTCGATCCGAGCGCGGATCATACGGCGTGCCACGGTGATCTGGCGCTTCAGGCGCTGGCAGAGCTCGCGTTCAGCCTGCAATTCGGCATGAAGTTCCTCGAATTCCTCGACGCGAGCGGAGAGCGGCGACAGATCGAAGCCATAGGCCTCGACAATGCGCCCTTCGGCATCCCTGCGGCCCCACCGCTTGCCGTTGGGACTGTCCTGGAAGGAGATCACGCCGATCTCGGCCAAACGCCGCGCATGGCGCTTGAGCGCGGACAGCGAGAACCCCGTCTGCTCCATCAGATAGGCGTTTGACGCCCAGACGATGGGCCGCTGCCCCTCCTCCCAGTCCTGGGCCTGGGTGAAGGCCCCGAGCGTGTCGAGGAGCATCATGTCGCCGGCCTTGAGGCCAATGTAGGCCCCCACCCGCTTGACGGCCACGAAGGCCCGCGTTTTGGGTACAGCCACTTGTTCACCGGCTTGGGCAAGCTGCTCTGCAATGCCAAGACCCGGTGTCGGCTTGCGCCAACCTGTATGTTTCATGGATAGTTCTCGCCTCCTCTGCTTGATGGAGGGCAAAAGAATCCCGTTCGCTCAGGAGCGTTGCTGTTGACAGTGATTCGCCGGAGAACTATCTTGATAGCGACCAAACTAATCTTGATAAGCTCTCAGGCCCTCAGCTTGGGGGCTTTTCTTTTGCCGTTATCTCAAAGCATATCCGCTCCTGTTTCTTACCTCGTTTGGATCGAAGACCACCGTCTCCGCGGCTCCTGCCTCTTACTTCGATCCGTGTTTCTCCAAGTACTCAGCGATGACATCACTCAAACCTCTGAGAATGTCCTCGTCCAATGTTAGCCCCGTGGCAGCGACCGAGAGCTTCCCGCCCTGCCCTGTAACACTCAATTTCCGCGAACCGATCTTTCGCTGTACCGTGAATTTCTTTGGGCTCTGCGATTTCTTTTTTGCAGGATTGGACGGCTTTTTAGTCAGGTCGCCAAGAACCTTTTCGAGGTCACGGTGGCTGAGATCGTAGACATCTTTGCACGCGTGCAAAATCTCACCTCTAGCCGCATAGACAGCGCGACCACGTGATACCGCGCTGTTATGGACACCCACACGCTTGGCGAACTCGGTTGCAGTTATCTTCTCGTCCGGTTTGGCATCTTGTAGCCGCTCGAACATTTCGCCTATCGAAACCAGACGCTCGAAAGCGCTCAGGTTTTCACGTTCCTCATTTTCCCGGAAGCGCATGAATAGCATCTCGAACTGCTCTTCACGGGAACCCCGATGGGATTGTGGAACCAGAATGGCGCGGACAGGCAATCCCAAAGCTTCAAGGATCGCATGGCGTCGCCGACCCACGATCAACTGGAATGTCACGCCTTCTACGTTCTCGGGCTCACGTTCATCCGGTCGCCAATCAGGATCCGCTGGCCGAACATGAATGGGCGTATCTTGACCATTCTTCTCGATACTCTCTTTGAGCTTCTCGAATGCCTCTTGGTCGCGCCAATCTTCACGCCGGTCCGATCCAATCACGTCCACGATCTGAGACGGATCAATCTGCAACTCATGTCGACCCGCGAGAATGCGCTCCACGACCTGTGAGCGCTCAACGTGAAGCATCTGGCTGGCGTCTGAAAGCGCTCCAGCCTTCCAAGCACTTCCAGAGCCGCCCAGTCTTGGCTTAACCCCACCAACCAGTTTCGCTTCGTCTACGTGGACCTGTTCGCTTGCACCAGATCCAAGAGCCGCAGACACATCCTCATCTGGGCGCGCGGACTTTTTCTTGAGGACCGAACTACTCAATGTTCGCTTCATTCGGCTTCCTCCTCGAAATTGTAGAAGTTCTGCATCCAATCCTCGGCATAGCCACGCTCAAGACCAGGCCAGAGGCGTGAGACGATGGCGTCATTCACTGCGTCAGCATTCTCGATGAACCTGTTGATGCCTTTTCGCTTGCCTGGCGTATCTGGGTCGTACTCGTAGACGGACTGATAAACGTCCGATGCGTTCGAAATAGCATCGGAGCGAAGATAGAATACCGGCAGCACCTCATCTGGGCAGTTTTCGAGCAGGTTGCCGACCTGAGTGAGATCTTGCTCATTTGTTCTCTGCACGATCGTGGGCAACAGCATATGCGCCGCACCGCCCATATCGATCCGATCCGTCGCGAAAATGTGGCGCAGCATGGTGAGGAGACCAGTCACAAAGGTGGACAAGGTCGCAATGTCGAACCCCTTCATCGTCTGCGGGATAATCAACGAAGTAGACGCCATCACATTGTTCAGCTGGAAAAGTGTCAGCGCAGGCTGATAGTCGATAATGATGCAGTCCAAGGTCTCGTTAAGGGCACTTTCAAGCTTCGCTTGGTCGACCCTACCGTTGCTCACAAGCTCATTCGGACGGGTGACCGGTGGATGCCCCTCTTTCCAACGATCTATGGAGTCTCTTAGGAACCTATAGAACCGCTTTTCCGGGGTGCCCGCTCGCAACAACCTCGCGATCTGAATTTCACCTTCGGAGGTTTCGCCATGCGCAGGTACTAGCCGCACGCCTGGCCAGGAGGTTTTCTTGAAGAACCCGTCAAGCGTCTCCGCATCATAGTCAGTGTAAGGAATGGACTCGTCGGTCTGAAACAGCCCCGCGAAGTCAACCATCGTCGGAGTTTCGTCATCTGGCAAAGTTGGCATTTCTTCGCCGCCGACAAAGTAGAGCGTGATCGTGCTCTGGGGGTCAGCGTCCATGACGCCGACTCGCATGCCGTAGTGCAGACTCAGGTACTGAGCGAAGTGCGCAGCACTAAGCGACTTCGCAGTTCCACCTTTCTGACTTGCAAATGAAATGACGGGCAAAGGATCGTCGGGTTTGCGCCAAGCAAGAAAATGCTCAGGCCGCTTTGCTGAGGCAGCCATCAAAGCCCGGATGTGCATCAGCTCCGTCAGGGTGAAAACACGCTCGCGACCTACATGTTTGCCGGCAGGAAAATCCTCATTGTCCTTAGCGAACTTAGTCAGATGCTGATGGCTAATGTTCAGGAAGCGAGCACATTGGCGCATCGACCAAGAGCGCTTGATGCGCTCACGCATCGTCAACTCCTTGTTGACCGAGACCATGGTGCGGCCAAGGCCACGCTCGAGCTCTTGAAGGAACTGTTCTATACTGCCGCCCATTACACCGCTCTCATTTCGATTCTCTCACGGAATCGCTCCGAGTTGTAAATAGCACGGTTTTTGAGGAAATGTACAGATATTGTACGCCTACATGATTTCCGGCGCACAATAAGGGCTACACCGATTGAAAATGCGGATAGCAACCTGATCCTCCGAAGTGTTTTTGCACGCGTGCAAAAACCTCGCAGTCTGGTGAAGCCAGACCGCCGGAGCGGTCTGGCCTTTGGCTTACGCGGCGTCTTTCGGACCCCAGGGGATGATCGCCTGCAGGGACAGATCGTCCTGGTTCGCAGCCTTGCCGAGGTTGGCGTTGAAGCCGTGGTCGCGGATGGTCAGCGTGTAGTAGTCGGCGCCAGTCTCCTTGTTCTGCTTCTTCCAAATGCCGCCGCACTCGACCAGCTTGCCGCGCGGGGAGCGGCCGAGGACGCGGTGCGTGGGGGCCATCGGGTTCGAGCTCGCGACGGGTTCGACCGTGATGTCGAGGTCGAAGGTCAGGGTCGAGATGGAGCCGGCGCCCTTGGCGGTTTCGATGTCGGCGCTGGTGAATTTGATGCAGTTCGTGGTCATTGCCCTTCTCCTTGTTTGCGTTGCAATGATGGTCACCTTGCAGCTGGCCAAGGCCCGGCCACACCGAAGGCGAAGCGTGAGCTGGAGAGGGGCAGGCGCCGGTCTTTTTGCTGCGCGAGGAAAGACCCGCAGGGTCAGGGGAAAAAGATCGGCGACAACCTTTGTGGACGGGACGAAAGCTGCGACCAGCATGTCATGCAAAGCAACACATCGGGAGAAGTGCGGGGGCCACGAAGGAAACTGGGTGAACAGCCAACAGCCAGGAACGCCGAAGTACTCCTTGCGCAGTCACACCTGATCTTTCGATACACACCACGACCCGTCGCAACGCAACACCAGCCCGCGTTCAGTTCCTCGGTCGAACAATCAGGGACCTCAAGCAGAAAGTGATCTGACAGGCTGGAGAAGTTGAAATGCCTGGGCGAGGACATGCGCATCTGTCCCCGACGGCTTTAGCCCGGGCCGCGTTGCGAACTTCGAGGATGTCCCGTATGGCATCGCGAAACTGAGCAACGACGCATGCGACTCGGAAGATCAGGCAAAAGCTCGCGCCCGCTGCAATCCCGACACGTATCGGCATAAGTGAAGAGGATAAACAGTTGGACGGCGCAACACCGAATGTGGTCACCGAGGATGGCCTGCGCGATCTGCTCTCAGATGGCTATCTCATTGAGGTGATCTGCAACCAGACCGCTGAGAAACGCCATAACAGCTGGTATGGCTCCTGGGTCGTGCACGCGGTGACGAAGGAAGGTCAGGATGCGAAGATGCTTGTCACAAGCCGCAGCGTCTTCAAATTGCGCGAGTTCAAGACAATCGTCGGATTGGTCAGTTTCCTGGCCGACATGGGGTGCCTCTCGGCGAATATCCCGCTGATCGCGGGACGACAAGAGCGTCACGAGGCTTCAGAGGGGCTCGCCACAGCCACCAGTTAGAAATGATGATAACACCCACGGCAGTCTGACAGGTCAAATCCCGCAGAACTGCGCACCTCTGCGAACTAATAGAGCGAACCGCACAGTGCGCTCTGACTGATGTCATGCTAGAACCGGGGCCTAGGCCCCGATCCTCTTGATGCGGATCCCGAGCTTGCGGGCCTTGTCGACGATGTTCTCGGTGATACCCGAACCGGGGGTGGCGATCAGACCCTGCGGCATGGTCTCGAGCATCTTGTCGTTGCGCTTGAAGGGTGCGGCCTTGCCGTGGCTTTTCCAGTCGGGTTTGAAGACCACTTGGGTGACGTCTCGGGTATCTGCCCAACGGGCCGCGATCATCTCGGCGCCTTTGGGCGTGCCGCCATGCAAGAGCACCATGTCGGGATATTTCGCATGGGTGGCATCAAGGACGGACCAGATCAGATCGTAGGCGTGGTAGTCCCCGCCCGAAAACGCGATCCGCGTGCCTTCGGGGCAGTGCACCTCGGTCTCCTTGCGTCGCTTGGCCGAGAGATAGGCCCGACTGTCCACCACGGCGGACGTGGGGCCGCGATGCGAGACCTTGGACCCAGTGCGGGGCAGCCAGGGCGAACCCGTGGCGACCGAGAAGTGGTCCACGGCCAGATCGCGCATCTGCTCGAAGGCGTCCCGATGGTCCCAGAGCTTGAGCCCGATCATCTGGAGGCGCTCGAGCTCGACCGAGGCGACCTCGGAGCCGTCCTGAATGGCCAGACTTTCCCGGACTTCGAATTCGTTGTCATCAAGGAGCTTCTGGATATGGGTCAGCCGGCGATGGAAGATCGAGGTCAGGGACCAGAGCATCTCTTCGAGATTGTCTTCCAACTGGCTGCCGGTGAGAAGGCCGATGGTGGTGTCAAAGAGCGTCGCCATGGCGAGTTCGACCTCGTCGGGCTGGGGCATGGGGCGATGATCGGTCTCGCCGGGGCCGGGCGTTGCGCCGTGAAGTGCCAGGTGCTCGAGGATGGCAGAGGTCACGCCGGTTTCCTCTTGGATGTCTGTCTGATGGGGCATTGTCTGGTTCCTCTGTTTGATCTGACCCGATTTGGATGGGGCGATAACAGGACCGGCGGCGACCGGGCTGCATCCGTGAGGATCGGAGCGCAGCGGAGAATGCGCCGCGGGCCGGAAAATTGGTCCCGCGAGGAATGGCCCGAAGGGGCAGGGGAATTTTCCGGTTCGGGGCGCATTGCTGCCCGGGCGAGGAGCACTCTGCTCCGACCCGCTGGTCCATCGCTCCCCTTGTCCAAACGGGATCAGATCGAACCCGCGGAACCTTTGCCCTGTCGGACATCGCTGAGGAGGTTGGCGCTCACCCGTCCCCGATCTCCAGACCTTGTGCTTTCATGGCCTTGAGCAGGGACCGGCGCAGTGCATCCTTGCCAAAAGCCCGCAGATCGTCGTTGAAATCGCCCAACTGCGGCACAAGATCACCACAGGCAATTCCAAGCGATTCCCGTTGGTTACGCAATCTCATTGATGCGTTTCGTCCAGCTTCATCATGATCCCGCGCGATCCAGATGCGCTTGATCCCCGACGGCGGGATGAAGAGGCCGAGATGGGTGGCGGTGAGACAGGAGGCGAGATCGAACTCGGGGAGGGCCGTGCCGACCGAGAGGGTATTCTCGAGACCTTCGCCGACGATGAGATCGGTGCGAGAGGTGCCGGACCAGAAACGGATGGCATGGCCATGAAGCTGCCCGAGGATCCGTTTCGGGCTCTCGATCGCGGCCAACCCACCGGTTGACGGGTCGAGATAGACCCTTGCGCATCCGGTGATCTGGCCCTGATTGTCGGTGATCTTTGCGAGCAGGGTAGGGGCCCTTCGCGGCGGATCGGCGTCGTCCGTGCCGTGCCGGAGGAATAGCTGCGGGTGATATCGGAGGGCCGGGCCGAGCCGTGAGATCCCGCGCCGTTGCAGATAGGTGGCGGCCAGAGTGCCAAGCACCGGCTTGCCCGCGGCAAAGAGTTTGCGCGCCCGCGCGATGCGTTTGCTCGAGGCGTCATCTGGTTGCTCACGGGTTTGGGAGTCGCGCGGCACGGCAGGGCAGGGGGCTTCGCCGAGAAAGGACCGGGCCTCCCTCAGCGTTTCCTTGAGCGTGACCGACCCAAGCCGTTCCTGCAGAAGATCGATCAGGTCGCCATATTCACCCGTCGCATAGTCGGTCCAAGACCCGGCCTTGCGCCCACCCTGCGCGTGGAGCCGGATGGCAAGGCTCTGGCCCTTTGCTCCCGAGGTGTCGCCAACCTGCCAATAATTGCCCTGCTTGCGTCCCTCGGGGAAATATTGGCGGCAGAAACTCTCGGCCCGGTCTGCCAGATCGGTCGAGAGGTCCGCGATACTGCGCCGCGCGCTCATGCGGCGGCATCCGCTGCGCTGGCGCCAACAGGATGCTCCGCGAGAACCCGCGCCAGCACGTCGATGCCGTCCACCGGGATGAACACCCGCGTCTTCCACTGGATCACCTCGGTGAAACAGCCCAGGACCTTCAGGCCCGGCAGGGACGCGCCCGACGCGCCGATCAGTTCAAGCCTCGGCTGTCCCATGACGAGCGCGCGGCGCAGCTGGTAGCCACCGAGCAGGTTCAGGGTCGTTCGCGCCTCCATCACCGCACCGAACACTTCCTGAGGTGTCATCTCGATCTGACAATCGAGCCCAAGCCGTGCGTAGACATTGAGAAGCTGCTCCTGACTAACCAGACGCCCAATGGCGCGCTCCCCGTCCTCCGTCTGCAGGCGGTAGATGCGCATGTTGTCGGCGGGCAGCCGGTCCCAGATCGGCAGCAGCAACCCGCAGATCAGCGTGATCTTCGAGGTGGTGAACTCCGGCACCGCCTCGGCCTCGGCCTGCCAGAGCTGTTCGAACATCGCATCATCGATCTCCTCCCAGTGTGATTTCGAGAACTCGGAGAGCGCGAGGATTTCGGTCGCCATGGGCCGCAGCAATTTCACCCGCAGGATCGGCACACCATCCTCGTCCATGAAGGCCGGCGCCTTCACCATCAGGGCCGCGCGCTTGGAGGTCTTGCTCCAACACAGCGTCGCGCCTTTCGTGTCGGCGCAGATCTGTTTGACCCGTGGCAGGGTCAGCGGATCGTTGCGATCGGTGCGCTCGACGGTCAGCGCGGTGGCCGTCGCCCCCGTCGCCTCATGCTCGAAGATGACTTTTCGGTCTAATATCTCGAATTTTTCCGCACGCAGGGTCTCGAGGCCGACATCGAGCGTGTCCGCCTGACGCGCATCTTCGATGATGGCCGAAAGGAACCCGCCGAAGGCATCAAAAATTGCGTCCTGCATGTCGATCCGCAGCGCCAGGCAGCGATTCAGGAACTGCTGGATCGGCGGCAGGTTTTCTTTCATCGTGCCATCCGCCTCATCGAGCGTCAGACCGGTCATCTCCTGGAACTTCGCGTAGGAGCAAGCCTCGATCTTGCCTGCGCGCAGCTTGTAGAAGAACTGCCGCAGAGCTGCGCGCGCATAGGGGCTCTCAAGGTTGTCCTCTGTGCGAAACATGTTCTGACCGCCGGTCTCGCGTTGGCCTTTGGTGATGGCACCAAGCGTGTCGAGCCGGCGCGCGATGGTGGAGAGAAACCGCTTCTCACCTTTCACATTGGTCGCCACGGGGCGGAAGAGCGGCGGCTGCGCCTGATTGGTGCGGTTGGTGCGGCCAAGCCCTTGGATCGCATTGTCGGCCTTCCAACCGGGTTCCAGAAGGTAATGCACCCGTAGGCGCTGGTTCTTCGCACCAAGATCGGCGTGGTAGCTGCGCCCGGTGCCACCCGCATCAGAGAAGATCAGGATGCGCTTGGCATCGTCCATGAAGGCCTGGGTTTCGCCGAGGTTGGAGGAGACGGGGCGGTTCTCGACCTTGAGCCGTCCTTGACGCGTCTTGACGATGCGCCGCTTTCGCCCCGTGACCTCGGCCACCGCGTCTCCGCCGAAATGCCAGAGGATCTGATCGAGCGCGCCCTGCACCGGGGCGAGGGCCCCAAGATGCTCGACAAGATCGTCCCGCCTCCGCTCCGCCTCGCGGCAGATGATTGGGTTGCCATCGCCATCGAGGGCGGGACGAGACCGCAGATCGCCGTTTTCGTCTGTGTAAGGCTCAAAAAGCTGCGTCGGGAAGCTGTGCATCAGGTAGTCCATGATGTTCTCGCGCGGTGTAAAATCGACCTGCAGATCGTCCCACTCGGCTGGCGGGATCTCTTCGAGGCGGCGTTCCATCACCGCCTCACTGGTTGAGACGACCTGGATCACGGCCGAGTGGCCTGCCGCCAGGTCCGCCTCGATCGAGCGGATCAGCGACGGGCATTTCATGGCGGTGATGAGATGGTTGAAGAAGCGCTGCTTGTTACTTTCAAACGCCGAACGAGCGGCGGATTTTGCCTGGACGTTCAAGGTGCCGGTCTCGGAGGAGATGCCAGACGCTTGAAGGGCTGCCTCGAGGTTGGTGTGGATGATCTGATACGCATCGGCGTAGCTGTCATAGATCGCGATCTGTGCGGGTGAGAGCTCATGCACCAGCATCTCGTACTCGACCCCGGCATAGGAAAGCGAGCGCGCCAGATAGAGCCCGAGCGCCTTCAGGTCGCGAGAGATCATCTCCATCGCGGCAATGCCCCCGGACTCCATCGCGGCGACGAATTCGGCCCGCGTCACGAATGGGAAATCTCCCGTGCCCCAGAGACCAAGTCGGGAGGCATAGGCGAGATTGCCAACGACCGTCGCCCCGGTGGCCGAGACGTAAAGGACGCGGGCATCAGGCACGGCGTTCTGCAGTGCGAGACCCGCAAGACCCTGCTGCGAGGCCCGTTTGTCGCCGCGGTCGGACTTTTCTCCGGCTGCATTTGCCATGGCGTGGCTTTCGTCGAAGGCGATGACCCCATCGAACCCTTCGCCGAGCCAAGCCGTCACCTGATCGAGGCGGGAGGCTTTTCCCTGGCGTTCGGCCGAACGCAGCGTAGCATAGGTGACGAAAAGGATGCCTTCGGGAAGCCTGATGTCGCTCCCCTGGCGGAATTTCGAGAGCGGCACGATATCGCTTTCACGCCCCCCGAGGGCCATCCAGTCGCGCCGCGCATCTTCGATGAGCTTGTCGCTCTTCGAGACCCAAACGGCCCGGCGGCGCCCTT
>NZ_JASNJD010000038.1 GCF_030164425.1 Pseudodonghicola flavimaris
ACGGCCGTGTGCAACGATACCGGCGCGGCGACGATGATCGCCGCGCAGTGAACGAGCAGCACCAGCTATGAAGAAGCAGGTGGACGCCAGTTCCTACACCATCTCCCGGGACACTACCCTCCGAAAGGGAAAGTGGGCCTCTTGTCCTGTTGGTTCCCGGATCCGGGGATCGGTCGCACGGAAACTCGCGGCCCTCTCAATCACGTCGAGAAGGACATGCCATGACTCAGTCGTTCAAACCCACCACCGTCGCCATCGGCGATCTTGTCGCCCATCCCGCAAACGTACGGACCAATTCCCCCGAGACCTACGCCTCCGAGAATATCGCGCATCTCAAGGCCAGCATCGCCGTATTGGGCCTCCTGCAACCGCTGCTCGTCCAGAAGATCGACGGCAAGTTCGGGGTGCTCGCCGGTGGCCGTCGACACGCGGCCCTGCTGGAACTTGCTGCGGACAAGGCCGCCAAGGGCTTCACCAACAGCACGAAGATCGATTGCCGACTGGTCTCCGAAGATTGTGATGTGACCACCGCGCTCTCGCTCGCCGAAAACATCACCCAGGCCCCGATGAACGCGATCGACGAGTTCGAGGCCTTCGCCCGGATGATGGAGGTCGATGGTCAGACGCCGGAAACCATCGCCAAGACCTTCGGTACCACGGTCGCCGCTGTCAAAGGCCGTCTGCGCTATGGGCTCATCCATCCCGACATCCGCGCCGCGGCCCGCGCCAAATCGATCACGCTCGATACGATGAAGGCTTTCGCCGATCATCCCAGCCAGGAGGTGCAACGCGAGGTCTTCGAGGCGCTCACCAAGGAGGACAACCATGTCCAGGCCTACACCGTGCGGAACGCGCTGAAGTCCCGCGGTGTCCAGGTCAGCGACGATATCGGGGCCTTCGTGCGTAAAGACTACGAGGCGCGCGGCGGTGCCATCGCGGCCGATCTGCTGGACGAGCATTCCGTGCTCGAGGATTCCGCGCTGGTCGAAACGATCCTGCTGGAAAAACTCGCCGCCGCCGCCGAAGAGGCTCGGGCAGAGATCGGCTTTGCCTGGGCCGACGCGGTCATTCAGTACGACTATGCCGCCATGGCGGATTATGGTCGGGTCTATCCGGGTCCGGTCGAGCCCGACGAGAAGGGTTCGAGGCGCGTCGACGAGATCACCGCCGAGCTTGAGAAACTCGAACACGAGATGGAGAACGAAGAACTCGAGGACGAGGCGTACAATGAACTCTACGAACGCGTGGACGCGCTGGAAGCCGAGGCGCGGGACCCCCGGGAGGCCTATAGCACCGAGGATCTTGCCAGCTCCGGCGTGATCGCGTCCTGGTCGCATGGCAAGATCTCCCTGCATGTCGGGATGGTGCGCCCTGAAGACAAGACAGAGCGGTCTGGCAAAGGCACCGGCGCACCGAGTGACAAGGGCGCCGCAGACGGCGATGAGATCACCTATCCCGCCTCGCTCACCGAGGATCTCAAGACCGAACGGGCAATGGCGCTCGGCGCGGCCATGGCCAAGCACCCGGAGGCGACGCTTGATCTCACGCTCTTCAAGCTGGTTACGGATGTGCTTACCAGCGGTTTGGGCGTCACCCAGGCGATCAAGGTCGACGCGCGACAGGAGTATCGCACCCACGCGAAGATGGACGAGATCGACGGCACATCGCTCGAACAGGTGGCGGCAGCGCATGACGCGCTCAACCTCTCCTGGGCCGATGACGCGAAGTCCCCTGCCGACCAGTTTGCGCTCTTCCGGGCCCTTGACGCGGGCGAGAAGGCGAAACTCGTCGCCTACGCTACGGCCGCGACCACGCAATCCTGTTTCGCACGGGACAGGCAGCGCGACAGCTTGATGCATGACTTCGAAGTCGAGATCATGCCGGACATACGGGCGCATTGGACGCCGAATGCGGCGCTTTTCAACCGCTTCAAGAAGGCCTGGCTTCTGAAGATTCTCGGCGAGGAGCTGGGGCTCGCACAAGAGGCGGTGACATTGGCCTCTTCGACCAAGAAGCAAGTCGTCGAATTCTGCGAAAAGCTCTTTGCGGAGCCTTTCGCCACGCTGACGGAGGCGCAGCGCGCGGCGGTCGCGGCCTGGTGTCCTCCGATGATGCAGACGGCAGGTGTCGAGCCGGTTGATGCTGGCGAGTCCGAGACACCCGTAGACGCAACCGGGGTCGCCAAAGCGGCCTGATCGAGCAGGCGGCCCGCTCGGCATGTCCGGCGCGGGTCGCACCCTTCCCTCCATCTTACAGGTAAATCCCATGTCCCTTCTTAGCTTCACTGCCGCGAGCGTCGCGGCGCAGATCGCGCATGCGCGCGGCTGCTCCACCTTCCTTCCCAACTGGAACGGGCCGGTGGGCAAACCCGCCCTGATCCTGATCGTCGGCACTGGTGTGCATCTGCGCTCCAATGGCATCGACGGTTCGACCACGCGGATCGTCACCACCGAACGCGCCGATCCCACATATGCCTTCGCCAAGGGCATCAACCCGTTCCGCGATCCGGATTGGATGGCGGCGCGGCAGGCGGCGTTTCGCGATTTGACGGGCCAGTTCTACACCGACATTCTCGATGACGTGCAGATGCTGATCGACCGCGGTCACGACACTATCCGGCTGGCAACCGATGGCCACACGATCTGCGTTTTCCTGCGCCGCGCCGCTGACTACCTGATCGGCGGCACCTACGACGTGCCCTCCGGTCTCGGCGGGACGTTCCGGGTGATCCTGAAGGACGCCACCGACACCCACGCCCTCGTGCAGAATAGCGGCAATTGCGAGGATTTCGACGATATGCTGCCTTACCGCGTGCCGCTCGATGCGCTCATCGAAATCGATGACCGGAGGGCGGCATAGTGGGTTGGCTCTTCTACACCGACCGCCGCGTCAAAACCTACGCGGAGGAGAAGGCAGAAATCGCCCGGCTCTGCACCTTCGAGACGGATACCCGCAAGACATTGTTGCTCAAGGCCTGCAAGGTCGGCTCGACCTGGTATGCAGCTTTGAGGCTCACCAACATCGATGGCGGACCGGTTGAAGACAGAACCTACGTGACCGATGCCGACGGGTCGATCACCTTCGGCGCCGTCTTCCTCACCCGCTATGACGAGGGCTGCTGGGGCTACAAGGACATGGAGGAGAGCGTCGGCCCGGTCGAGTCCCGCGCGCCGCTCAGCCTTCTGGTGTTGCTCTCCGAGTTGAAGGATCCCGACAGCTATGCCCATGCTTGGCGTCAGCGCTGCCGCGATTGGGCGGCAATCCCGGACTACGACGAGGGTGACAAGATCAAACTGGCCTCACCGGTAACGCTGACCGATGGCAGCACCTGCCAGATCGTGACCGCCACCCATTACCGGCGCGGAGGGCAAAAGCGTCGCTGCTACCGCATCGAGGAGACAGGCGACCTCGTGCGTCTGTCGAAAGCCTCGCTCGCCGGGTCCGAACTCCTCAGCTCGGCGAAGAGTGCGGCGAGTCCGGTTCTGGCCGAATTTTTCGCCGGGAAGGGGTCCTGACCGCCGGCAGCGACGTCATCTGTCCGGCCTTGAGCCGCCTCCGCGCGTTTGAAAGCGCAGAGGCGGCTTTCTGTCCTGTCGGACCCACAACCTGACTCAAAGGACAGACGATATGGACAACCGAAGCCTGGCACTCGCACGCGATTTCCCATCGAAACCTCACCTTCTGCAGGCCATTCGCCTGATCGGCAGCGAGATTGAGAAGCAACCGCTCAAGAGCTCATCGCTCGCTCGGATCATGCGCGAGACTTTCGGTGGCAGCGATGCCGGCGGCGCGTGGTCCTGGCGCATGGCCTATGACCTGATGCAGGCCGCCACGGTGACGACGATCATGCAGGACAGCGGTTCGGACGTGCTCGCGACGGCCAGATTGCTCGCCTCACGGCTCCTGACGGAGACCCGGCGCTCCGAGCAGCAAATCCGTCTGCAACAGTTCTCGACGCCGCTGCCCTTTGCGGCACTGGTAATACGCGCAGCCGCCATTCGCCCCGGCGAAACCGTCCTCGAACCTTCCGCCGGGACCGGCGCGCTGGCTGGTTTTGCCGTGCGCGCGGGTGGCAAACCGATGCTGAACGAGATCGATCCCTTCCGCAGGGCGCTTCTCGAGGCGACCATTGACACGCAGGTGACCGGCTTCGACGCGGAACATATTGATGATCTCCTGACGGTGCCCGACCTTCCCGGTGTCATCGTGATGAACCCACCCTTCGCCTCTTCGGTCGATCGCTCGCGGGACAGGCACATCGCGGCGAAACATCTGATCTCCGCGGCTAAGCGCCTCGCGCCGGGCGGGCGTCTCGTGGCAATCATGCCGATGGGATTTTCGCCGGAACGGGACGCGGCCCATTGGTCACGGGCCTCGGCCATCGCAAAGCCGCGCCTAGCGCTCACGATCCCTGTCCACGTTTACCGCAAACTCGGCACCACGGTGGAAACCCAGCTCATGGTCTTCGACAAGGTGCAGGAGGAGATCGAGATCGTCCGTGCCATGGTCGACGATCTGGACGCGGCGCGCCAAATCATCGATGACATCGCCGCAACCCGCACTGCCACTCCCTCGATCCAAACCGGTGCGCAGTTTCGGACTGGGTCGCGCCGGGTCGGTGTCCCTGTTGCACGTCAGCGCCCAATCGCCCAAGCGGCGTCTGCCAAACCCAAATCGCATGCCGCCATCCCGCTGGCCTTCACCTGCCTCGACACACCCCGCGAAAACACCCCGGTCTCGGACATCTACGCTCGCTACCGCCCGCAGCGGATTGAGATCACGGGGGCTCAGGAACATCCCACGCCGCTCGTCGAGAGTATTGCCATGGCCTCGGTCGCGCCCCCGGTTCCGTCGAATGAAGCCGCCTCGGACCTGCGGCTGCCTGGCCATCTGATCGAGGGGGGTCATCTTTCCGAGGCCCAGCTCGAGACCATCCTGATGGCAAACGACGCCCACGGGCGCGACCTGCCGGGCAGGTTCACGATCGACGAAGACCAGTCCCGGATGACCCGCGCCGATGATAATCCAGAGGCGTACGCCTATCGGCTCGGTTACTTCCTCGGCGACGGCACCGGCTGCGGCAAGGGCCGCGAATGCGCCGGGCTCATCCTGGCGAACTGGCTCGCGGGTCGGCGCAAGGCGGTCTGGATCTCCAAATCCGCCACGCTCATCGAGGACGCAGTCCGCGACTGGACCGACCTCGGCGGCTCGCCCGCCGACATCCAGCCGCTCTCCAAATGGAAGCCTGACCAGCCTATCTCCATGGGCGATGGCATCCTTTTTGTGACCTACGCGACACTCCGGTCCGCAGGCAAATGCGGGATGACCCGGTTGAGCCAGGTTCTGGGCTGGATGGGCGACGGGTTCGACGGCGTGCTGGCTTTTGATGAGGCCCACGCCATGCAGAACGCCGCGGGGTCCGACGCGGGCAGGGGGGTCAAACCCTCCCAGCAGGGTCTCGCCGGGCTGCGTCTGCAGCTCGCCACGCCCCGGGCGCGGGTCTTTTATGTCTCGGCGACCGGGGCCACCAGCGTGCAGAACCTGGCCTATGCCTCCCGCCTCGGACTCTGGGGTCAGGGTCCGGACTATCCCTTCCCGAGCCGGGAGAGCTTTGTCTCGGCAATGGAGGCCGGAGGCGTTGCCGCGATGGAAGTCGTGGCGCGCGACCTCAAAACGCTCGGATTCTACACCGCGCGGGCGCTCAGCTTCGATGGTGTGGAATATGACGTGCTCGAACATGCGCTGACACCGGCGCAGATCGAGATCTATGACGCCTATGCCGGGGCATTCCGGACGATCCACCATAATCTCGAGGCGGCGCTGACCGCGACCGGGGTCAATGATGCCTCCGGTCAGACGAACGCCTCTGCCGCGAAGGCCTCGGCCAAATCCCGCTTCGAGAGCACCAAGCAGCGCTTCTTCAACCACCTTCTGATGGGCATGAAAGCCCCGACCGTCATCCGTGCCATTGAAGATGATTTGGCCGAGGGATTTGCCTGCGTCATCCAGGTGGTCTCGACGGGCGAGAGCCTGTTGAAGCGACGGCTCGAGGCGATGGACCCCGAAGACGAGCTGGTCGAGGGGGCGTTGACGCCTCGGGATTATGTGCTCTCCTACCTCGAACAGGCCTTCCCGATCCATGCCCAGAAGATCGTGGAGATCGACGGGAACATGGTCGCGGAGCCGCTGCGGGATGCGAATGGCGCCCTGGTTGTCTCCCGCGAGGCCGAGGCCTTGCGCGATGAGGCAATGATAGAGCTGATGTCCCTGGCGCCGATCCCTTCGGCGCTGGACCAGATCCTCTGGGCCTTCGGGGATGAGGTCGTGGCCGAGGTGACAGGGCGCTCCATCCGCCCCCTGAAAGCCAGCGAAGGTGCCCTCTTCATCGAGAAGCGGTCCGCCAGCAGTAATTCTTCTGAAACCCGGGCCTTCATGGATGGCGAGAAGGACATCCTGATCTTCTCCGATGCCGGCGGGACGGGCCGGTCCTATCATGCCGCTCAAACGGCCAAGAACCAGAAACGGCGACGGCACTACCTGCTGGAGCCCGGTTGGCGGGCCGATGCCGCGATCCAGGGGCTCGGCCGCACGCATCGTTCGGCTCAGGTCAGCGCGCCTTTCTTCCGGGTCTGCACCTCGGATGTGCACGGCGAGAAACGCTTCACCTCCACGATCGCCCGACGGCTTGATCAGCTGGGCGCCCTCACCAAGGGCCAGCGCGAGACCGGCTCCCAGGGCATGTTCCGCGAGGAGGACAATCTCGAAAGCCCGATCGCAAGGGGTGCGCTGCGAGGCTATTACGCCGATCTCGCCGCCGGGCGCGCGGCGGCCATGAGCTACGAACAGTTCAGCGATTGGACAGCTCTTCGACTGATCGACCAGGACGGCGTGCTCCTGGAAGAGTTGCCGCCGATCCAGCGCTTCCTCAACCGTGTCCTGGCGCTGCCGATCCACATGCAGAATGCACTTTTTGTCGAGTTCATGAGCCGGATTGCCGATCAGACCGAGCGGGCGCGGGCTGCAGGCACACTCGATCTCGGCGTCGAGACATTGCGCGGCGAGAGGATCGAGCAGGTCTCGACCGAGGATCTCTGGACCTGTCCGCGCTCCGGAGCGGTGACACGGATCATCGGACTGGAGGTGACGGACCCCGTCCATATCCTCTCCGCAGAAGAAGCTTTGGACCGGAACCCCGACAAGCTGCCAATGATCAACAGTGCCTCGGGACGTGCGGCGCTGATCTCCTCGCGTCCGATGCAGATGTATGACGAAGAGATCGTCACGCTCATGCGCAAGGTGACCCGGCCAAGCGGGTCCACCTATGTCGAGGAAGGGAAGTTCCAGGCCTCCGCCTGGGAAGAGATCGAAAAGCCCGAGTTCCGCCGCCTCTGGGACGAGGAGGCCAACAGCCTGCCGAAGGTGACCACGACGAAGCTATACCTGCTGACCGGGCTGCTGTTGCCGATCTGGAAGGATATCCCCTCGGGCAACGAACGCATCTACCGCGTCACACCTGAGGCACAGACAGCGATGATCGGCCGGACCGTCAGCGAGGACGGCGCCGCGGCCCTGCGTGCGCGGTTCATGGTCGGCACCCCGAAAACCCCGCGGGACATGCTGACGGCCGCGCTCGGATCCACCGCGCCGGTCGATCTGGGACGCGGCCTCACGCTCACCCGCCGCCGGGTCGCGGGCGCGGCCCGTCTCGAGATCGACGGGGCCGACCGGGGCACGATCGACGGGTTGAAGGCCCTGGGGTGTTTCACCGAGATCATCGCCTTCCAGCTTCGGGTCTTCGTGCCCCACGGGGAGGGCGTCGATACCGCTGCGATCCTCGGCCGGATCGTGGCGGACGGATCAGCCTCCAGGGCTGATCGCGCCGCCTGAAAGGAAAAGCGGGCCTTGGGTCGGGGGAACGCGGAAGGGTGCTTTGCCCCCTCGCGTTCCGCCGCCGTGGCGTGTCTCCAGACCCCTCGGCGCCTTCCCCAATCCCAGACAAGAGGACGAGACCCATGACCAACTCCGAGACCACCTTTGCCGAGACGATGGCAAAGTGGCAGGCCGAGCGCGAAGCCGCCAACAAGGCCACCCGAAACGAGCTGCTCCCGCAATTGCGAGGCCTCGGCATCACCGAGGTCACCGCCGAATACGAAGGCTACGGCGATTCCGGCAATATCGAAGACGTAACGGTGCAGCCCGCAGGCATTGCGCTCCCTGACGAACTCTGCACGAAGGTTGGCGACTTCGCCTGGTCCGTCGCCTATCACCAGCATCCCGGCTTCGAGAACAACGAGGGCGGCTACGGCACGCTGACCTGGGATGTCATCGCCGACAGCATCACCCTCGATCATGCCGACCGCTACGTTGAATGCTCCCACAGTTTCGATGAGGGCCTGTGACATGGCCCATCCCCTCCATCATGCCGAAAGTTCCGCCCGGAAGTATGGCGGAACGCCATCCGACTATCAGGCCGTTCACGACTGGTTCGATGCCTCAAAGGAGCATCTCGCCATCTTCACCCACCGTGCTCTGCGCCATCACACGCAAGGCATCTTCGAGGCCGAACGTGTCTTCGGGCTCTCCCTCACCAACGGGGCGGGGCGCGAGATTCCCATCCGCTGGATCGGCGAGCAGCATGTCCGCGAAGACTGTCAGGGCCGCATTCCGAGCCTCGCCGACTGGCTCGGACGGATCCAGCCCGAGCCCTGGATGGCCAACGGGCAGATCGACCGGCAAGCGCATGAGCCCGTCGGCGATCCGCGCACGAAATGGCTGGCCGAGGTGGCTGGGGGCAAGACGATCCTCGGCCTCAAGGACTGGATGGAGGCGAGGGGATCATGATGCGCAACGTTCGCAGGTTCTACGATTGCAGCACCGCACATCTGCCTGAATAAACCGTCCAGGCTATCGAGAACGGGCTCTTTGCCAAATCGCCGAGCATGCAGAATGAGTATGGCTGGCTGTTCTCCGTCCCTGTAACCCTCGCCGACATGCCGGAAGGCGTCGACTGCGACGCCTTCAAGGCGGTCATGGCGTTGGCGATGGATGCCGGGTGTGACTACGTCCTCTTCGATCGAGACGTCCCGCCAGCCCCCTATCTCGAGGTCTTCGACTGGTAGGTCAATCGCGGTTGCACAGAGGCCCGATCCACGGATCGGGCCTCTCTTGTTTCCAACACCAATACTGAAATGGAGATCCGGATGAACGTCGCGGAGATAAAGCTCGCCGTGGATGCCGGCAAATCCGTCCACTGGGCGAATGAGGGGTATCGGGTGCATCGGGACGGCCTTGGCCAATACCTCATAACCTTTGTGCCGAACGGCAGCACGATCGGGTTGACCGACCGGAGCGGCCGTAGGCTGAACGGAGCCGAGGCCGACTTCTTCATATCGGAGCCGGGCCATGATGGCGCGACAGCGCAGGGGAGGGTGGTGCGCGGGGCGACGTCGGACACCTCGTCTACCGCCGGGCCGGGCTGACGGGCAGGAGAGAAAGGAAAGAGGGCTTTGTGGTTTTGCGATCCCATGAGGGGTCGAAAAGCAATCCCGCGTGCTCTGGCCAAGTGCCGGGCAGCGGCAAACCCAAGGAGAAGACCTATGTTCGCAGGAACCCTGACCAAGAATGCCGAAACCGCAGCCACCGCCTATTCCGGCATGATCCATTCGACCCGGTTTGACATCGCCATCCAGCTCGAGACTCGGACGAAGATGTCCGAGCGAAGCCCGGACTATGATGTGACGGCGGTGAACAAGTCGGGCCGCAAGGTGCGCATCGGCACGGCCTGGAACGAGACCGGCAACACCACCGGTAACCATTACATCTCGATGCAGATCGATGTCGGCCTCGGGCCCTTCCGGGTCAACGCCGTGCAGACCAAGGAAGCACGCGAAGCGATGACCGGTGAATTCGAGATCATCCCGCTGGTCTCGAACGGTGCGATGAAGTCCGGTTCGATCTCGGGCGAGTTGACGGCGATGGATGCAGACAACGCCTTTGCCGGTTACATCGCCAACATGATGTTTGACCTCGACTTCATGCTCATCGAGAACGAGTTCAAGACCGAGGAGACCCATCCCGACTACCGGATCGAGGTCAGCTCGCCCAAGGGCCACCCGATCCGCGTCGGCTCGGCCTGGATGGCGAAGAGCAACCGGACCGGCAACGACTATGTCTCGCTCCTCATCAACACGCCCGATGGCGATCTGCGGGTGAACGCCGTGCAGAACGAGGAGCAGCGCGGCGGCCAGACCTTCTCGATCATTCCCTTCGTCGAGAGTGCAGGCCAGGACCGGTCGGACAACGCCGGGCTCGCCCTGGTCGGCTGACAGGCAGCGACTGCTACAGAACTGGCGCCCCGGGCAACCGGGGCGCTTTCGCCCGTGCAGGCCTGATCCTCCTCCCAAAACGGCCTGACGGGGTGGTGCCGGTCCTGTCTCCGACCGGCCCGCGCCTCCTGTCCCCAAGAGGCAGGTCCCGCGAGGGGAGCCGCAGTGACGCGGCTCCCCTCTTTTCGTATCACCTCATCAGTAGGACTAGACGCATGTTCAATCTCACCCATCCCAAGCTGGTCACGCTCGCCGAGGCCGAAGGCTACGCAGAGGTCGTGGACTTCCTGGAGGACTATGCGCAGGGCAGCATCGTGCCCGCGATCTGCATGGCACCCGATTGCGACCACACCGCCGATCTCGAACCCGACCAGCGCGCCGGCTTCTGCGAGGCCTGTGGCCGCCCCACCATGAAATCCGGCCTCGTCATCGCAGGCATGAACTGAGCGGCGCTGGCCGCGATCCTCTCAAAAGATTGGAAACGACATGATACAGCACGATCCCAAAAAGATCGCCGAACGAGGCGCATCCGGTTTCTCCGAAGCCGAGATCGCGACCATCGACGCCGCCCGCATCATCCTGCGCAGGCATGCCCGCTCGACCTCCGCACTGCAGTCCTGGACCATGCTGACCGACTACCTGGCTCTGAACGCCGTTCATGAACGGGTCGAGGTGTTTCGGGTGCTGCTTCTGGACCGGAAGAACAGGCTGATCCGCGACAGGGTCATGACTCGCGGCAGCATCGATCACGTCCCGGTCTATGTCAGCGAGGTGCTCCGCGCCGCCCTCGTTCTCGATGCCTCTGCCCTCATCCTCTGCCACAACCACCCCTCCGGCGATCCGCATCCGAGCCAGACCGACATCGAGCTCACCCGCAAGATCGTGGAGGCCTGCAAGGTGATGGAGATCGTGGTCCACGATCACATCATCGTCGGCTTCGGGCGGGAGAAGAACGCCTTCAGCATGCGGGCGGCAGGGATGTTGTCGGATTAAATTCGCGCACTGAACGTCGCGCAGCTCCCTGGCAGTCGTATCGCTAGCAGTATCTCGCCCGCCTGATCCGCGACCGCGCCGCCGGCGTCTCCAGATGGGCATACCGACCTCCGGAATATCTCCGACAATCGAGCGCGTGACCGGCCGCGATCAGCGCGGCGCCTATGTCCTCACCATCGGCGTAACAAATGCCCACCCATCGGTCATGGGTCCGCTCGCCGTTGAGCTCGCATTCTATCGAACGGCCATCGAGGTAGTTCACCATCCAGCGCCGGGCATCCCGGCCCGCCCGCGTTCGGAGCTCGGGAGCATCGACGCCATTCAGACGCACAGGTGTGCCGGAGACGACGATGGTGTCGGCGTCCCGGATCTGCACCTGCGCGATGGCTGGTGATGTCAGCAGGATCACGACGATCGGGATCAGATATTTCAACTTCCGCCTCCTCTGCAGGTGGGTTCACATTCTTCCGGGCGTAACACTCTCAGACCCTTATCGCATTAATTGGCCCGAAGCGCCCACTGCCTGACGGCCTCCCCCGCTCGGCTTCGCGTGTCGCAGGCGAGAACGGCCCTGCGGTCCGTCGCGCATTCGGCCATGCGGCCTCACCGCGGCGCAGCACTTGGCATCCCGGTTTGCCCGTCTCGCGAGCAGGCCGCGCCCCGGCCGCTCCGCCGGATTGCGCTCCGGTCTGTTTTGCGGGGCAAAACGATCCCGCCGCTCCATCCGTCTCCCGCGTCCGGTCGCGCCCTTTGCCTGCTCGCGTCGGGCAAACCTACCGTCAACAACACACACATGAGTGCGGAAGCATATCCTCCGGATGGCCCCCAAATCAGCCCGCGTCAAGGATCGCAAAACTTTTCGGCGAAGGCGGCGCGGGTCGAAAGGGCGGTCCAGTTTTCGATGACGCGCCCGTGGTGGGCGATGCGCCCGGAAAACTTTTGCGCCCGGCACGCCGGCGGCTTCGCCGTCCCTGACCCGGACAGATTCGGTGAACCAGACGTACGGCCATGCCACCACACTCCCGTGGTGGTTCCCCGAACATCTGGAGACACCAACATGACTTACGAGAACGCGAACGCCTACGAGACCATCGAACTTTTCGGCCTGACGGAGAAAGACGCGGAGCTGCCCATCCCCGAGGATCACATCCTGACCGACAGCGTCGTCCGCGAGACTTTCGAGGCCCTGCTCGGCCAGCTGCGCGGCACCGGTCTCGAGACCGAGATCGAACCGCTCGCGCACGGGCTCGCCACAATCCTGCAGCGCCGCAAGATCGCTCTCGGCAAGGAGCTCGACCGCACCGCCGACAAGATCGGCGCCCTGGCAAAATCCCACGACGGATCGGAGATCGCCGAGACCGCGCTCGAAGAGGCGCAGGCCCGCTTCCTGCAGGTCCGCGAGATTGTCGCGGCCATCGAGGTGATGAGCGAGGCGGCGGCGGAATGCTACGAGGTCGAGACCGGCCATGCCTTCATCCCGGCCGCGGGATCGCGCGCCAGCGCTCGCGCTCAGGAGACCGGAGCGGTCTTCGAGGCCCGGCAGTTGCTGGAACAGCATGATCGCGAAACGGCCGCGAAGTCGAAGGTCGAGGGGGTTCCCCTGATCGTGTCGGGGGCGACCGACTGGACCGATATCGACGTCATCTTCTCGACACTCGACAAGGTTCGCGAACGCATCCGGCAGAACCGCAACCAGGAGATCTTCCTCTGCCATAAGGGTGGCAAGCACGGGGCCGAGATGATCGCCGCCCGGTGGGCTCGGGCGCGCGGCGTCGCGCAGGCGCGCTTCGATCCGCGCTGGTCCGCGCATGGGCGGGCGGCACCCTTCAAATGCAACGATGAGATGCTGGACGACAAGTTTGCTGCGACGGGAGTTGTGCTCTTCGGTGGCAACGGGGTCGCGCTGAACCTCGGGCAGAAGGCCGAGGCGAAGGGGCTCACCGTCATGCGGGTCGCCGATCCGGCGAAGAAGTCGGCAGACGCGTGAATGAGAGAGGGTCGCCTTTGGGCGGCCCTTTTGTCGTTTTCACGTCGGCCTCTAAATGCGACCAAGCGGACGTATCGAACTCACTAGATGCAGCTTTTCGCCGATGACACCGTTTGCAAGATTCCCCTGAGACGCTAGACGGGTAAGCCAGTTGGCAACTGTCACAGGTCCCCAGAGAAATGACTATTTACTACGATCAGTTTGAGACCTGGGAGGGGTCTTTCCGCGAACTGGCAGTTGATCTGGTAGGCAAGGAAGCGATCGAAACCCTCGCTTCATCGAATTTTGAATTCATCGAGGATGCGGGCGACTCCGTGGTTCGGCATACGGACATCGAAACGGCGTCAGACGCGATTTACGATTGGCTGCAAGCACATGAATTCTGCGTCTTCCATGGTACACGTTTGCTGCCGGACGAAATCCTATCTGTGCAGCAACTTGGTCTGCGTCCATTGGTGGCCGCAGACCGTAACCGCCCGATTGAGACCGCAGGTTACTTCTGAAGCATAGGGGCGACCAAGATGATCGCCATGCCGGTCAGGCAAAAGATTGCGCCGATGATATCCCATCGGGTCGGAATCTGCCTCT
>NZ_JASNJD010000039.1 GCF_030164425.1 Pseudodonghicola flavimaris
CATGCACCAGCCCCTGCCCGGCAAGCTCCAGCACCTTCTCCTCAAAGGCGCGGATCAGATGCAGCTGGCTCAGCATCGTCCGCCCGACCGTCGGGTCCAGCGCACTGCGATCCTCATCCGACGCCCGTATATCCCGCCACATCGTTCGCGGCCTCAGATCGTCATAAATCGGCATGTCTCTTGTCCTTTACAAATAGCTGTAGGAGGACCACCCGCCATCGGCGACCAGCGTCTGACCGGTCACATAGGCGGAGGCATCCGAAGCGAGAAACAGGGAAGCGGTGGCGATTTCCTCGGGCGTCCCGAGCCGTCCGGCCGGCACCCGCGCATTGAGAACGTCGAGGTCGAGCCGCCCCTGGGACACCAGCGTTTCGGTCAGCGCGGTGCGGACATAGCCGGGCGCGATGGCGTTGACGCGGATGTTGCGGGCGGCCCATTCGATGGCCAGCACCTTGGTCAGCGCCACCACACCGGCCTTGGCAGCGCAGTAGGCCGCGCGTTCGGGAGCCGCGACCACCCCATACATCGAGGCGGTGTTGACGATGCTGCCGCCGCCCTGCTCCGCCATGATCCGGCCGGCGGCCTGCGCCACGAAGAAGGCACCGCTGAGGTTGACGTCGATCGCCCGGCGCCATGTCGCCTCGTCCAGATCGAGCGAAGGCGCGTTGCCGGAGATGCCCGCGTTGTTCATCACCACGTCGAGCCGGCCGCCAAAGGCCAGGGCGGCGGCGCAGGCGGCCTCGACCGCTGCGGGATCGGTGATCGACCCGGAGAGGGCCGCGACGGTGCCGGGACGGTCCGCGTTCAACTGCTCGGCCGCGCGGTTCACCCCGGCCTCATCCAGATCGAACAGCACGAGCCGTGCCCCGGCGCCGGAAAACGCGCGCGCCATGGCAAGGCCGAGCCCCGAGGCCGCGCCTGTCACGAGCGCCGTGCGGCCCGAGAAATCGAAGGTGGTGGTCATGGTGTTTCTCCTCCGTGCCCGGGCGAAGGTCCAACCGCCCCGGGCAAAAACTGATGTTGATCTTCGCGTGCGGGTCGCGCGGATCAGCTCATGTACAGCCCGCCGTTGACGTGAATGGTTTCGCCGTTGACGAAGCTCGCCGCCTCGCTGCACAGGAAGGCGATCACGGTGGCGATCTCGGAGGCCTGCCCCATCCGGCCCATCGGCGTGTGCCGCAGCGTGTCGTCGCCCCGCGTCGCGATCAGGTCGCGCGTCATCGGCGTTTCGATCACCCCGGGCGCCACCACATTGACCCGCGTCTGCGGCGCAAGCTCGTTCGCAAGCGCCCGGGTCAGCGCGCTGATCGCGCCTTTCGAGGCCCCGTAATGCGCATTGGTCTTGGCGCCACGATGGGCGGCCAGGGAGCTGAGATTGACGATGGATGAGCCCGGTTTCAGATGCTCCACCGCCCGGCGGGTGAGATAGAACACCCCGTCGAGATTGATCGACAGCGTCCGCCGCCATTGATCGTCGGTCATCTCGGCGAAGGGTTCGGCCCGGTAGATGCCGGCAGAGGGGACGAGAAAATCGATGCCGCCCAGCGCCGCCGCCACCGCGACGATGCGGTCGGCATCCTCCGGATCGGCGGTATCGACGGCGAGCGTTTCCACCTGCCCGCCGTTCGGAGCCATGAGCGTCGTGGCAAACTCCGCCAGCGCCGCGCCATCGAGATCGGCCAGCACCAGATTGGCGCCGGCCGCATGGAACAGCTCGGCCACGGCGCGTCCGATACCACCATTGGCACCGGTGAGAACCAGGGTACGGCCTGCGAAATCGAACATCATGCCGCGCCCCCCACCAGATCCGCGCGATACTCGGCGATGTCGGCATATTCGACGATCTCGACGATATGTCCCTCCGGGTCCCGCAGGAACGCCAGGAAGGTGCCCGGGCGCACTTCCACCGGTTCCGCACCGGTCATCAGCGCGGCGCCCGCGGCGACCGCGCGGGCCACCACGGCGCGGAGATCGTCGACGATGAAGGTCAGATAGCTGGCCTCGCTCCGGTCCAGGATGTGATCCGTCGGCGCCGGACGCGCAGCGGGTGCCTCCTCCGGCGCGAGCAGCTTGATCCGTTCGCCCCAGGGGGTCTGCAGCCGCACGACGCGATAGGCGCCCCGGCTGAGGGCAGCGACATCCGCCTTGCCGGCGGGCACAGTCACATCGGCCACGATCTCGAGACCGAAGGCTTCCCGATAGAACTCCAGCATCCTGGGCAGATCGCGGACGGTCAGCCCGACTTCCATTGGTGCGGTCATTTTCATGGTGTTTTCCTCCCTTACACCGCGAGCCATTCGTCGGTGATTTTCGGATTGGCGTTGAGTTCGTCCGGCGTGCCTTCGAAGACGATCTGACCGTGGCCCATCACGCAGACCCGGTGCGACACCTGCATCGCGATGGTCAGCTTCTGCTCCACCAGCACCACGGAGACGCCGTGTTTGTTGATGTCCGCGATCACCTCGCCGACGACGGTCACGATCTTGGGCGCGAGCCCTTCGGTCGGCTCGTCGATCAGCATCACCAGCGGATTGCCCAGAAGCGAGCGGCACATGGTCAGCATCTGCTGCTCGCCACCTGACAGGCTGCCCGCGCGGGTGTTGCGGCGCTCCTTGAGGCGCGGGAAATAGGTGAACATCTGTTCGACCGTCCACTGCGGCGCGCCCCGGGGCCCGCTTTGCCGCCCCATCTCAAGGTTCTCGTCAACAGTGAGGTTGAGGAAAATCTCCCGCTCCTCAGGCACATAACCGATACCGCGCCGACAGATCGCGTAGCTGCGCTGCCCCGCCAGATCAACGCCATCAAGACGCACATGCCCCTCGGTCGGCGGCACCAGTCCGATGATGGATTTCATCGTGGTGGACCGCCCGGAGCCATTGCGGCCCAGCAGGCTGACGACCTCGCCGCGCGCCACATCAAAGGTGACGCCATGCAGGATGTGGCTTTTGCCGTAATGGGCGTGCAGCCCCTCGACGGACAGGATGGTGGTTCCGCTCATGCCGCCTCCTCGCCCAGATAGGCTTCTTTCACGCGGGCGTTGCCGCGAATGTCCTCAGGGGTGCCGGTGGCGATGATCTCACCGTAGACCAGCACGCTGATCCGGTGCGCCAGCGAGAAGACGACGCTCATATCGTGTTCGACGATCAAAAGCGTGCGGCCCTCGGTGATCTCGCGGATCAGACCGGCGGTGTAATCGGTCTCCTCATGCGACATGCCCGCCATCGGCTCATCGAGCAGGATGACCTGCGGATCAGAGGCCAGCGTCATGCCGATCTCAAGCGAGCGCTGCTCGGAATAGGACAGCTGGCTGGCCAGCGTCTGGGCGCGGTCGGTCAGGCGGATTTTCCCCAGAAGGTCGTCCACCTCCTCGTTCACCTGCCGCAGCCGAGCGGCAGAGCGCCAGAACACGAATTGCAGATTGTGTTTGCGCATCACCGCCAGGCGCAGGTTCTCGAACACCGAAACGCCGGGGAAGATGTTGGTGATCTGGAACGACCGCGCCAGCCCGCGACGGTTGACCTCCGCCGGTTTCAACCCGCCGATCTCCCGGCCATTGAGCAGGATATGCCCCTTGCTCGGCGCGAACTGGCCGGAGCAGAGATGAAACAGCGTCGACTTGCCCGCCCCGTTCGGCCCGATCACCGCGTGACGCTCGCCGGGCAACACATCCAGATTGGCATCCCGGATGATATGCGCCGGGCCGAAAGACTTGTGAACATGCTGCAGCGACAGAATGGGATCGCTCATGCCTGTGCCTCCTGACGGTCCGCGACGCGGCGGTTGACCGTGACGACGAGGGCGATACCGAGACCGAAGAGCCCCAGCCCGACCGCCCAGGGCAGCACCGAAAGCGGCGCCCAGTCGTATGAGAAGAGAGAGATCGCCGGCCAGTTCCCCTCGGACACCCCGGCGCGGTATTCGCTGGACAGGAAGCGCTGCAGGAATTCGATCAGGAACACGGCCCCGGCGGCGGCAACCGCAAGGCAGAGCAGACGCAGCAGCGTGGCGCCGAGGGACCGTGCGACGCCCTGACCGCTGCGGTGCCGCAGCCGCTCGACCAGTTCCCCCACCAGACCGCGGGGCAGGAACATCATCACCAGGACGAAGATGATCCCCTGGTAGAGCAGCCAGACCCGGGTGAGATCCGAGGTCACATAGCCAAAGAAGGTCATCACCGCGCCACCGATGGCCGGGCCGAGGAAGACGCGCACGCCGCCGATGAAGCTGTTGAGCACCACCGCGGTGGAGATGTGGGATTCGAGCACGACATAGTTCGCCGCCTCGATGTTCATCGACTGAAGCGCCCCGGCGATGCCCGCGAACATGGCCGAGATGGCAAAAATCAGCGTGCCGAGCGCATGGGTGTTGTAGCCCAGAAACCGCAGGCGATGGGCATTCTCCCGCAGGCCGAGGGTGATACGTCCGAGCGGCGTCTTGCTGAACAGATACAGCAGGCCGATGCACAGAAGCGTCCAGACCAACGTCAGGAAATAGACGTCGGTCAGCGATCCGAAGCCGATCCCCCAGGCCGGCATGCGGAAGGAGGACACGCCCGCCTCGCCACCGAAGACGGCTTTCAGGTGCGAGGCCAGCGCGTGCAGAAGCTCGGCCAGCGCCAGCGTGATCATAGCGAAATAGACGCCCGTCCGCTTGGTGGAGAAATAGCCCGCGACCAGCCCGCTGATCAGCCCCGTGGCCCCGCCGACCAGCGGCAGCAGCGGCGTCGGCAGCAGCCCCGCGCCGCCGAAGGCATTCATCGCATGGACGGCTGCAAAGGCCCCGACCCCGAAATAGGCTGCATGACCAAAGCTCAGCATCCCGGCCTGGCCGCACAGCAGCCCGAACGCCATGGCAAAGAGCGCGGCGATCAGCATCTGCACGGCAGCGTTGAGCATGGAGCCCGAAACCAGCCACGGCAGGGCGATCAGCAGAGCGACGGTGGCCAGAAGAAGAAGCGGTGCGAATTTCATGGGGTTATTCCTTCTCGCCCATCAGTCCGGAGGGGCGCAGCACCAGCACGAGCAGCATGATGAAAAACGGCAGGGTGGCCGCGAGGCTCGACATGCGCATGGTCAGAAGCCCGCCGAGGTCCTCGGCCCAGCCGCCCATGCCCACCAGCGACATCAGGTCCGCGATGCGCAGATCACTGCCCACCGCCAGCGAATTGGTAATGCCGATCAGCAGCGAGGCCGCCATCGCGCCGCCCATGGAGCCGAGACCGCCGACCACCACCACGACGAAGACCATGACACCGAGCTCAAGGGCCATGTTTGGATTGGTTGTATAGAACGCCCCCGCCACGGCACCGGCGAGGCCGGCCAGAGCCGCGCCGATGCCGAAGACGCCCATGAACACCATGGGCACGTTATGCCCCAGCGCCTCGGCCATCTGCGGACGGTAAATGGCAGAGCGCACGACGATGCCCACCCGGGTTTTCGTCAGCAGCAGCCAGATCGCGATGAACATGACGACGGCGATGCCGCCCATCAGCAGCCGGTAAAACGGATAATCTATGCCCGAGAGCGAAAACGCCGCAAAGTTCAGCTCCGCCGGCACACGGTAATCCACCGCGAATTTGCCATAGACCATCTTGATCATCTCGGCGATGACCACGGACAGACCGAAGGTCACCAGAAGCTCATGCGCGTGGCCGTGCTCGTGCACATGGCGCAGGATGAAGCGTTCGACCAGAATTCCGACGCCCATCACCAGCACCGGCGCCAGGATGATCGCCAGCCAGAACCCGGTCAGTGGTTGCAGCGTATAGGCGAAATAGGCGCCGAGCATATAGAAGGACGCATGGGCAAAGTTCAGAACCCCCATCATCCCGAAGATAAGCGTCAACCCAGCCGACACCATGAAGAGCAAAAGCCCGTAGATCGTCCCGTTGAGCAAAGCGAAGAGTATCTGGTCCACACTGACCCCCGTGAGCAGCGGCATAGCTCCGCCATGACCGGGGCCCGCAGCCCCGGTCACGACATGCTTTTCTGCGTGAGTGGCGTGACCGGGATCAGCCCGGACGTTTCATTTTGCAGCTGGCCTGCACCGGCTGTTCGGCATCCCTGGCCGCGATCACCTTGATCGGCACAAACCCGAATTCGGTGTTATCGGCCTTGTAGACCGCGTCGCGGCTGACCTCCTGGACGATCATCGGCAGAACGGCCTGGTGATCCGCGGCGCGCATCGAAATCGTGCCCATCGGCGTGTTCGCGGTGGCGTTTTCCAGCGCTACAGCAAGATCGGCGGCGTTGAGACCGTCTTCGGTCGGCTCCACCGCTTTAAGCGCTTCCTGCAGGAGCATCATGCCGAACACGGTCACCGGCTCGACATAGCTGGGATAGTGTCCGGTGACGGATTTATAGTCTTCCATGAAGCCGGCGGTCTGGTCCTGGTTCACTTCCGGGTTGAACGGCGCGGAGAGAAAATGCCCCTCGGCCACGGCACCGGCGTTGCCGATGTTGCCCGGCTGATCGAGGAAAGCGGTGCCGAAGCGCACGTCAAGCCCTGCCCCGCTGGCCGATTTCATCAGCAGCAGCAGGTCGTTGGACCAGTTGCCGGTGATCACCGTATCGGCGCCGGCCGCCTGAATGCGTTGCACATAGGGGGAGAAATCCTGGATCTTGTTCACATCGTGCAGAGTCTGCTCCACCACAGTGAACCCGAGCCGGTCGGCGGCTGCCACGGTGTTGTCCTGCACGTCGATGCCCCAGGAGTAGTTCTGGTTCATCGCATAGACCTTGCCGCCCAGAACGCCGGCCTCGCTCATCCCGTCGAGCAGCGTGTTGACGCGGATCGCGGCGTTCGGGCTGGTGCGAAAGTGGTAGTAGTGGCACTTGGCGCCGGTCAGCTCCATCGCCTCGCCGCCGAGGTTGATGTAGAGCACCTCGTTGCCCGCGTTGCGCAGGTTGTACTTGCGCACATCCTCGGTCACCTGCCCCGCCACTGCAGAGGACGAACCCTGGAGGATCACATCGGCGCCGTCGGAGATCGCCGCGCGCACGCGATCCGCCGCGCCCACCGGGCCACCCTGGTTGTCGTATTCGAGAAGCTCGATCGGCTCACCACCGAAACCGCCGGCGTCGTTGATCTTGCCGATCTGATATTTCACCGCATCGCGGTACAGCAAACCGGTCGAAGCCTGCGGCCCCGACAGAGTTTCCACGAGCGCAATTTTCAACGGTTCCGCGCCCGCAGCCGTCGCGCCGATTGCCAGCGCCATTGCAGCCGTACTGCGTGCGAAAGTCCTCAATGCCATGCTGTCCTCCCTGACATATGGTCACAAGGAGATGCTGCATCTCCCTGGATCGCCCTGTGATTACACAAATGGTCTTACCAGTCAACAACTGGGCAGACCAATTTTTCAGATCAGGCAACCCACTGATTTCATGGCGTGAAGAGATCAGGGATTTCTCTATGAAAATAACGGCAACACATTGTTGCTTTTGAATAAATTTCCCTTCCACCTGTCAGACCGGTCAGGTATGATTCGACCACAGAAGGAAAAATACATGTCACCAACCAGTCGACTCTCCGCCGGTCAGCCCACCGCCGCCGGCGGTGCGCGCAGCGGTCACCTGCCCGATGAGATCGCCCAGGATCTGGGTGCGAAGATCAGCTCCGGCGCCCTGCCTGTCGGCAGTCGCCTGCCGTCCGAGCGGGATTTGTGCACCCAGTATTCGGTCAGCCGCGCCGTCGTCCGCGAGGCCCTGTCCCAGCTCAAATCCGACGGGCTGGTCGCCGCCCGCGCCGGCAGCGGCGTCTATGTGACCGAGCGCGATTCCACCAATGCCTTCCGGTTCCAGACCTTCGCCGTCTCCGACCTGAAGCGCCTGGAAGAGGCGATGGAACTGCTCGTGAGCATCGAGGTCGCCGCGACCCGTCTTGCCGCGCTGCGTCGCACCCCAGAGGATCTGAAAAAGATCAAACGGGCGCTGATCGGCATGGAATACGCCATCGCCAGCGAACGGCTGGGCGACGAAGAGGATTATCAGTTCCATCAGGCGATCGTCGAAGCGACGCACAACCAGCACTTCATCTCGCTTTGCCAGCACCTCGAAGCAAGCGCGCGCAACATCATCCGCCAGGCACGCAGCAATACCAAGGCCAACCACGCCGATCTGCTCGACGCGGTCCAGGAAGAGCACAAGGCGATCTACAAGGCACTGGAGGACGGCGACGAAGAACGCGCGGCCGAAGCCGCCGCCCGCCATCTGAAAAACGCCGCGAAGCGGATCCGGATCTACCTCAGATAGGCCGGACCGGGGCGGCGGCCGCAGCGAGGCGCCCGGTCGACCGCCGGAGGCGGTTTGAGCAAAGCAGGCGCGGCCTCCCCTCCCTCCGCGACGGAAGCGCCCCAGCTGGGCAGAACTGCACCAGGCAGCGGGTGGACATAGGCGCGACGGACAGGCGCGGGCGGTTGGGCGACATCTCTCACGAAGCGCATCACGACCCCCTGACCGACGCGCGAGCCCCCGCCGCATCTTGCCCGTCGCAGCTCGGGACCGCAGAACGCGGGCAAATCGCGGACCGCCCGACTTCAGACTCTGACGCTCCCCCGGCCCCTCTTCCCGCGGCGCGTTTACCGGGCGTTAATCCCGCTTGACTTTCCTCTGGAGGAGGACGCATGATGGTTTACCTTACGTAAGTTGGTTATGATTTTATCCCCCTTGCCAAAGTGAACAACTGCCCGGCATCCCCAAGCGTCGGGCTTTTTCTTTGCGCCGCCCCGCATCCCTGCAAATCTGGACGCGATGACCCGCTTCCACGACAACACATCTTCGCCCCGACCGATCTCTCTGCGGTGTCCGGGGGTCGCAACCGTCTGGTTTCCTGTCGGACTCGCATTGTCAGGCACCCCTCACTATATTCCAAGACACCCAAGACGAGACCCACCCGGAACTGTGTCTGACCCCAGTGCCCCGGGTTGTGTTCCCGTCATTGCCGGCGCAGCCGTTCCGATCGGATCGTTGACCGACAGAGCGTCGATGTATCCCCGGCGAAAATAGTGCTCCATCAAAAGGAAGTGTCCCAATGGAAGAACTTCCACAAATCCCCTACTCGGTGATTGAAACGACCGATGATGGCTTCACCGCCGAGCCGTCCGAAAGCACCGAAGGCGGTGTCGAGAGGTTTGACCGGGCTGTTCGGGACTTCATCTCCACGTCTTCTGGCTGGACCCTGTTCAAGGCGCATCACAGCAACGAAAAAGACATGAGCATGATCGATCTGGCGATTTTCGTCCGCTCCGGCGGCAAGTGACGCTCCGCCGCCACGACGGCCCGCGCCCTTCCGCAACCAGGATCCCCGCCCTTCAGCCCGACGGCCCCCACTGCCGGAGCCGGGCCTGCATTCGCTTCGCCTTTGATGTGGACGGGTGCGAATGAGCGTGGTTAGGTATCTCCTAATATCTAAAGAAGCAAATTCCTTAAAGCGCTTGAGCAGGACAAAGCGGTGTGGCGAGGGGCCATTCATCCCCCTTGGCTGTCGCTCTCGGAACCAAAGACCACCTTTCTTCAAGCTTCACATCAAATGGCCTTTGCTCCAGCCGGGAAAACGAGCGGATCGCATTCCCGTCGGAAAACAGGCGCTCTCTGTTTTCTCTCTCCGGCATGACCCGCCGGCACCGATAGGAGTTTCGTCATGCCCGTGAACATTCTCGCCAGCGGTACTTCGACACAAACGCTCACCGCGAACAATCTGCACCTTCTGCCTGAAGGGAGCTCGATCTTCCCGACCTCTGGCGATGGCATCGTTGCGATCACAGCGACCGAGCCGGACCTGACGATACGCGGCGCGGTAACCGGATCCACCGCGATCAATTATTTCAATGTCGACGGCGGCCGGGCCTTCATCCATATCGCCGCGACCGGAACGCTCGACGGTGACGAAGGAATCCGCAGCGAACGCTTCGCGACGTTCATCGAGATGGCGGGCTCGATCACCGCCGCACTGCGGCCTGGCATCAACCTCGAGACCCCGGTCTCAGGCACTTCGCGCTCACTCTTCCCCTCGGCGATCTCTGTCTCTGGGCAGATCTTCAGTGAAGATGACGGGATCAGGCTGGGGCAGGAGAATGCCACCGTCACCGTGTCTGGGCGGATCCTTGCCACGACCGGCATCGACGTCTCAGCCAGCAATACCCAGATCACCAATACCGGCGAGATTGTCGGAACCGGTTTCGGCTATGGTTCCAACTCGACCCCTTTTGTTCATTTTGGCTATGCGATTCGGGGAGCCGCAGCGCTCGACATCGTCAACGCAGGCACGCTGAGCGGTTCGGCCGAGAGTGTCGTTCTGTCGACATCGGTCGACGCAAGCGACCGGCTGCTCAACCTTGGCCTGATCGATGGCGGCGTCGCCCTGAACGGCGGCGACGACAGGGTTGTGAACCGCGGCACCATCGCCGGTGACGTCGCGCTCGGCGCCGGGGCGGACCTCTATCGCGGCCGCGACCAGGGCTCCGTCGACGGCACGATCAACGGTGGCTCCGGGGACGATACGCTCATCGGCAGCAATGAAGACGACACCATCGATGGCGGCACAGATCACGACACGATCCGTGGGCGCGGCGGTGACGACATCCTGTCAGGCGGCACCGGCGGCGGCGACAGCATCTTCGGCGGTTCGGGTGACGATACGATCACCGCGGGTGACGGCGCGACGTGGATCTCTGCCGGCGCAGGCGAGGATATCGTCGATGGCGGCGCACAGGATGACATCCTTTTCGGTGGTGCCGACGACGACGACATCGCCGGCAATGGCGGCGCCGACGAGATCCGGGGCGGTGCCGGCGACGACTGGCTCACCGGCGAGGCCGGAGACGATACGCTGATTGGCGGCCGCGGCGACGATACGCTGTCAGGTGGCAACGGCATCGACTATCTCTCCGGCGGCAGCGGCGACGACAGCCTGAACGGTGGCGGCAACAACGACACGCTGGACGGCGGCGCCGGGGCCGACACGATGGAGGGCGGCTTGGGGGATGACACCTATGTCGTCGACAATACCGGCGATACCGTCACCGAGGTTGCCGGCGCGGGCTACGACACGGTGAAGACAACCCTCGCCACCTTTGCCCTGACCTTTGCCAATGTCGAAAACCTCACCGGCACCTCAGGCGCCGGCCAGACCCTCACGGGCAACGCGCTCGATAACGAGATTGTCGGTGCCGGCGGCGATGATGTGCTCTTCGGCAAGGCCGGCAACGATTGGCTGGACGGCGGCGCCGGGGCCGATCAGATGACTGGCGGGGCGGGTAATGACACCTATGTCGTCGACGATGCCGGGGATGTGGTGACCGAGGCCGCCAACGGCGGCACCGATCTGGTCATCACCGATCTCGCCTCCTTCTCCCTGACCTATGCCAATGTGGAGAACCTCATGGGCACCTCCGCCAGCGCCCAGGTGCTGGGGGGCAACGCGCTGGACAACATGATCTTCGGCGGCTCCAACAACGATGCGCTCTACGGTGGCTTCGGGAATGACAAGCTCAACGGCGGGCTCGGCAACGATGTGCTGAACGGCGGTGCCGGCGACGACACCATGGTCGGCGGGCTCGGCGACGACAGCTACACCGTCGACAGTGCCGGCGATGTGGTGACCGAGGATTCCGCGGCCGGGATCGACACCGTGCGGACCGCGCTGTCGTCCTACAGCCTGGGGACCGTCGCCAATGTGGAGAACCTGATCGGCCTGTCCGCAGGCGGCCAGGTGCTGGCCGGCAACACGCTGGACAACACGATCACCGGCAACGCCGGCAACGATGCGCTCTATGGCGGGCTCGGCGACGACACGCTGCGGGGCAACGCCGGCAATGATGCGATGAACGGCGGCGGCGGCAGCGATACCTTCATCTTCGCCGCCGGCTTCGGTCACGATACCGTCAACGGCTTCCATGCCGGGGCGACCGGGGATGCCGATGTGATCTCGATCTCCAGCGGGCTGATCGCCGATTACGCCGATCTGCTGAGCCATACCGCCGATGCCGGTGCCAACACCGTGATCACGGTGGATGCGTCCAACACCATCACCCTGCTCGGTGTGCACAAGGCCGATCTGGACGTCTCCGACTTCTCGTTCTTCTAAGCCGGCAGGCGTTGCCGACACCGCCTGACCGTCTCAAGACCGGCGAGAGGGGCTGGGAGTTCTCCAGCCCTTCTCACTCAACCAAGCCTCACAGGCACGGCCAGGATCGCCCCGGCCAGTTCAGCTCTGCGCCCCGGGCTAGGAGGCTGAGCGGGGGGCTTCCAGAAGCTCGACCTCGATAAAGGCGCATTCGAAGTCATTCGGGTTGATCACGTCGTGCTCGATGCCGAGCTCGCGGAAGGCCGGCACACCATTCTGCATCGGCGCCTGCACGACCTCGCCACTGGCAAGCTTGACATCCAGAACCCCGTCGAACAGAGGAATAAAAATGAAATCAAAGGCATGACGGTGCCAGCCGGTGCTGTCGCCCTTGGCCTTGAACCGCCATTCCGTGACCTTGACCCGCTCGTTCTCGATCATCACCGTCGCCAGGGCCGATCCGCCTTCGCCGCACATTGCATTCCCTCTTGGTTGTTTCGCCGAACCCTAGAGCGGGAAAAGCGACCGGTACAGCGACAACGGGGCGCCTGCTGCCCGTGATCGCAACGGAAACGGCCTGACGAGCGGTTCTGCCAATCGAAGCATCGTAAGCGCCCGATTGATGCCGCCTGCCTGATGGAGGCGGACCGAGATAAGACACGTGCATAACGACGTCTTTAGCGACGTGTCTTATCGGGAGGCGCTATGTTGGGTGAGGTTCTGG
>NZ_JASNJD010000003.1 GCF_030164425.1 Pseudodonghicola flavimaris
CCCGCCCGCCCCCCCCCCCCCCCCCCGGGGCGCCGGCGCCCCCCCCCCCCGCGGGGGGGGGGCGCCCGGGGGGGGGGGGGGCCCCCCCCCCCCCCCTCCCCCGAATGCGACAACGCCCGGCCGAGGGAGGACCGGGCATTGCTGCTTCTGCGTGGAGACGCGATCAGATCGCGATCACATCCAGCGGCGGAAAGCCGTTGAAGCCCACGCTGGCATAGGTCGAGGTATAGGCGCCGCAGTTCCGGATCAGGATGCGGTCGCCGGACTTCAGGCCCAGCGGCAGCTCGACCGGGCGCTTTTCATAAAGCACGTCGGCGCTGTCGCAGGACGGCCCGGCCAGGATGCAGGCGCCCATCGCCTCGTGATCACGATCGGTCACGAACTGATAGCGGATCGCCTCATCCATGGTTTCCGCCAAGCCGGAGAACTTGCCGATGTCCAGATAGACCCAGCGATGCAGGTCGTTGTCCGACTTGCGCGACACCAGCAGCACCTCGGCGGCGATCATGCCGGCCTCGGCGACCAGGCCGCGGCCCGGCTCTGCCATGATGTGCGGCACATCGCCGAAACGCTCCGCGATCAGCTCCATCACCCGGGCGGCATAGGAGGTCGGGCCCTCGATTTCCTCGCCGTAATAGGCCGGGAAACCGCCGCCGATGTTCAGCAACTCCAGCTCGTGACCGGCCGCATGGGCGGCCTGCCAGACAGCGGCGATCTGATCCAGCGTGGCGGTCCACATCTCGGCGCGTTTGGTCTGGCTGCCGACATGGAACGACAGGCCCGCCGGGGTCAGCCCCAGCGCGACGGCGTAATCCATCAGCGCGATGACCTTGTCCCGGGCGCAGCCGAACTTGCGGCTCAGCGGCCAATCGGCTTCCGAGGCATCGACGATCAGGCGGATGTAGACCCGCGAATCCGGTGCGAATTCGGCAATTTTCTCCAGCTCTTCCTCCGCATCGGCGGCAAAGAGGGTGACACCGGCGTGCCAAGCGAATTCGATATCGCGCGGTTTCTTCACGGTGTTGCCGAAGGAGATATTCTCCGGGTGCGCGCCCAGCGACAGGCACAGCTCGATCTCGGCGCGGGAGGCGGCGTCGAAGCCGGAGCCGAGGTTGACCAGGCGCTCCACGATCTCACGGGCGGGGTTGGCCTTCACGGCGTAATGGATCCGCGCGCGGCCCAGGCCGGCTTTCAGCGCGTGATACTGATCGGCCACGCGATCGACGTCCAGGACCAGGGTCGGACGGTCGAACTGGGTCGAACGGATAAAGGTTTCGATGCGGGATTGCGGGCGCACGTCGTGCGCGACCGGAAAACCGGTTACGTATGCGTTCATTGGTCATCTCCAACAGACCCGGCCATTCCGGTTTCCCGGCGCAGACCGCTCACTTCCAGGGAGACGTTACCGTCGCTACGTAACCGCAGGGGACCTTGCCCCTCTCGCCAGAGGCGCGTGCGTTGGCGTCTTGAGCGCGCATATCGTATCGTTTTGCGAGTCGATCAAGACAAATTTCTGCCTCGGACTCACTTTTTTCGCGAGGGGAGCGAAAATCCCCGTTTCGGGGCCGGATTTCCCTGAAAAACCAGAGAAAACCGAATATGATCAAAACCCTAGCCGCGACCCCGGACGCAGATGCGCGGCATCTTTCCGTCTCCGGCGGGCAGTTCCCCGCCACAGGCCGGACAACGCCAGACGCCGCTGGCGCGATCCAGGCGCCACCGGCAATCTCGGGTCAGCGATGAGGTGAAATGCCGCCAAGTGAAATAGGCGACCAGAGCGAGCAGCAGAAGGGGAAGGAGAAAAACCATTGTCCTGCCGTCCCCGCCCCTGCACCCGCAGCCAGATCAGGCCGCGTTGTGGTAGTGGAAGATCTCTTCCTGATCGGCCACATGCTCTGCTTCCGCCGGCAGTTGCTGCGGCGTGTAATAGGCCCAGGCTTCTTCCAGGATATGCAGGGCGGCCTCGGCGGAGACCTTGGTGTTTTCAGTGCGACGTTCCATCGGACACTCCGTTACAGGTCAGTGCCTCCCTGCGCGGTTACCTAAGCGTTACACTGATCAGAAACACCCCGGAAAATCCGCAACCTCGCCATGCGTTTTCTGCATTGCAGCATCGAAGATGTGTCGAAACGCAAACGCCCCGGGCCCTAACCGGGCCCGGGGCGCTGACAAGAGCATGACGAGGGGTCAGGTCAGACCGCGCGTTCGACCATCATCTTCTTGATTTCCGCAATCGCCTTGGCCGGGTTCAGGCCTTTCGGGCAGGTGCGGGTGCAGTTCATGATGGTGTGGCAGCGATAAAGCTTGAACGGGTCTTCCAGACCGTCCAGGCGTTCGCCGGTGGCCTCATCGCGGCTGTCGATGATCCAGCGATACGCATGCAGCAGCGCGGCCGGGCCCAGGTACCGATCGCCATTCCACCAGTAGGACGGGCAGGAGGTCGAGCAGGAGGCGCACATCACGCACTCATACAGACCGTCGAGCTTCTTGCGGTCCTCGATCGACTGGCGCCATTCCTTGGCAGGCCGGTTGGTCTTGGTTTCCAGCCAGGGCATGATCGAGGCATGCTGCGCATAGAAATGGGTCAGGTCGGGGATCAGGTCCTTGACCACCGGCATATGCGGCAGCGGGTAGATCGACACCACCGATTTCTTGATCTCGTCCAGACCGAAGATACAGGCCAGCGTGTTGTGACCGTCGATGTTCATGGCGCAGGACCCGCAGATCCCCTCGCGGCAGGAGCGGCGGAAGGTCAGGGTCGGGTCGATCTCATTCTTGATCTTGATGAGCGCGTCCAGAACCATCGGCCCGCATTTGTCCATGTCGAGGAAATAGGTATCGACACGGGGATTCTCACCGGTATCGGGGTCCCAGCGGTAGATCTTGAAGGTCCGCAGGTTGGTGGCCCCTTCCGGTTTCGGCCAGGTCTTGCCGGTGGTGATCCGGCTGTTCTTGGGAAGCGTCAGTTGGACCATGTCGTCTCTCCTGCTTCGGTCTGCGGCGCCTCCATCGGAGAGCGCCTCGTAAAGGTTGCTGCTGGTTAGGCGGCTGCCGGGGGTACTGGCAGGGTCTCGACCCAGCTGGTGTCTTTCTCATAGCCCAGCGCGATCAGATCCGCGCCGAACCGGTCTGCATAAATCTCGCCCACCGCGCGGGGCAGCTCGCGCCGCCAGCGCTGCAGACGGCCGGCCGAGGCGATGTGGCTCTCCAGCCGGCCGGTCCGGGCCTCCGCCCGGGACAGGCCGCCGAACAGGCTGTTGTCCCAGAAGGCCTTCAGCCCGGCGGCCAGCTCCGCCCCTTTCAGCCCCAGCGCCGTCAGCGCCCGGCCGAAAAGCGTCCCGTCGCGATCCGCCATCAGCGCCTCATAGCGCAGCTCGGTCGCGCGGGGATCGCCCCAGGGCCAGGCCCGCATCTCTGCCAGCGTCTCGGCGTGCTTGTTCTCCATCTCGAACAGCAGACGCTCCGCCGGATCGGCCAGGGCGTTCAGATGTTCCTGATAGGTCGCCCCGCCCAGATCGGCGCGCGGCTGATGCAGAAACTTCTCGCCCTTGACCGGAGCGCTCAAGTGATAGCCGCAGCCCGACAGAAGGATATCCCGCGGGTCGCGGACCAGGTGCAGAAACGCCACATCCGACCGGTCCCAGATCGCCCGAGGAAACCGCCCGTTCCAGTTGCACAGGAACGCGCGGCCCTCTTCCGGGACCTTGGCCAGCTGGCGATCGGACCACAGCCCGATCCAGGGCACGTCGATGGCATGGCTCAGCGCCCGGACGACCCGTTTGATCCAAACGGTGCCGCCCTTGTGGTGCGTGGCGATGCACATCAGACGCGCCATGGCCGATCAGTAGACCCGCTTCTTCGGCGCGATCTTCTTCAGGTCGATGCCACCGTCTTCGTGCTTGGTCAGCGGGTCAAGGTGCACCGGACGGAAAGTCAGATCGACTTGGTTGCCCTCGACATGCATGATCGAGTGCTTGCGCCATTCGGCATCGTCGCGATCGGGGTAATCCTCGTGGGCATGCGCCCCGCGGGATTCCTTGCGCGCCTCGGCGCCGACGATGGTGGCCAGAGCGTTGGGCATCAGGTTGGTCAGCTCCAGCGTCTCCATCAGGTCGGAGTTCCAGATCAGCGAGCGGTCGGTCACATGGACATCGTCCATCTTCGCGGCCACGGCCTTGACCCGCTCCACCCCTTCGGCCAGCGTCTTGTCGGTGCGGAAGACGGCGGCATCGGCCTGCATGGTCTTCTGCAGCTCAAGCCGCAGCTCGGCGGTGGCGATATTGCCCTTGGCATAGCGCAGGCTGTCGAAGCGCTCGAAGGCCTTGTCGACCGACGCCTGGTTCAGCACCGGGTTCGGCGCCTCGGGATCGACCACCTCACCGGCGCGGATAGCGGCGGCGCGGCCAAAGACCACGAGGTCGATCAGCGAGTTGGAGCCGAGACGGTTGGCACCGTGCACCGAGGCACAGCCAGCCTCGCCCACGGCCATCAGACCGGGCACGATGGCATCGGGATCGTCGGCGGTCGGGTTCAGCGCCTCGCCCCAATAGTTGGTCGGAATACCACCCATGTTGTAGTGCACGGTCGGCAGCACCGGGATCGGCTCCTTGGTGACGTCGACACCGGCGAAGATACGCGCCGATTCCGAAATCCCCGGCAGCCGTTCGGCCAGCGCCTCTTTCGGCAGGTGGCTCAGGTTCAGGTGGATGTGATCGCCATGCTCGCCGACACCGCGGCCTTCGCGGATCTCGATGGTCATGCAGCGCGACACCACATCGCGGGAGGCCAGGTCCTTATAGGTCGGCGCGTACCGCTCCATGAAGCGTTCGCCTTCGGAGTTGGTCAGATAGCCGCCCTCGCCGCGCGCCCCTTCGGTGATCAGACAGCCGGAGCCGTAGATGCCGGTGGGGTGGAACTGGACGAACTCCATGTCCTGCAGCGCCAGACCGGCCCGGGCCACCATGCCGCCGCCGTCGCCGGTGCAGGTATGCGCCGAGGTGGCGGAGAAATAGGCACGCCCGTAACCGCCGGTGGCCAGAACCACCATCTTGGCGTTGAACACGTGCATGGTGCCGTCGTCGAGCTTCCAGCAGACCACGCCCTGACACTGCCCGTCTTCGGACATGATCAGGTCGATCGCGAAATACTCGATGTAGAACTCGGCCTTCTGCTTCAGCGACTGGCCGTAGAGCGTGTGCAGGATGGCGTGGCCGGTACGGTCGGCCGCGGCGCAGGTGCGCTGCACGGGCGGGCCTTCGCCGAATTCGGTGGTGTGGCCGCCGAAGGGCCGCTGGTAGATCTTGCCCTCTTCGGTACGGCTGAAGGGCACGCCGTAGTGTTCCAGCTCATAGACCGCCGCGGGGGCGGAGCGAGCCAGATATTCCATCGCGTCGGTGTCGCCCAGCCAGTCGGACCCCTTGACGGTGTCATACATGTGCCACTGCCAGTTGTCCGGGCCCATGTTCGACAGCGAGGCGGCGATGCCCCCCTGCGCGGCGACGGTATGCGAACGGGTCGGGAAAACCTTGGTCACACAGGCGGTCCTGAGACCCTGTTCTGCCATGCCCAGCGTGGCACGGAGCCCCGCGCCGCCGGCACCGACAACCACGACGTCATAATTATGCGTCTCGTATTCGTAAGCAGCCATTGCTTGTAGTCTCCCGTTCGGGGTTAGAGCGCGATGCGGGCGATGGAGAAGACCCCAACCGCCATCGCGGCATAGCTCAGGCACATCACGGCGATGATCAGCCCGCGCTGTTTCCAGCCGTGCACATAGTCCTCGATGGCCATCTGCGCGCCCATGTGGAAGTGGCGGAAGCCCACCACCAGCGTCAGCGCCGCGACAATCGCCGGGAACGGACGCGAATAATAGTCGAGCACCACCTCATAGGGCGATCCGAGCACGGAGCCAAAGGTGAAGATGAACAGCGGGATCAGCACGATCAGGGCGATGGAGCTGACCTTCATCGCCCAGAAATGATGAACGCCGGACTTTGCGGTGCCCAGCCCGTCAACGCGCTTGCGGTCCGTCAGGTAACGCATGGGGGTCTCCTCAGATAACCGCGACAGTGATAAGGGTCAGCAGGACGGAACCGATGATCGCGGCCCAGCCCATCTTGTCGGAGGTGGACATGTCCAGCCCGACGCCGTTTTCCCAGATCAGGTGCCGGATGCCGGCCAGCAGGTGATACCAGATCCCCCAGAGAGACAGGAACATCACCAGATCGCCGATGAAGCTGGTGACGATCCAGTCCACCACGGCGAAATATTCCGGCGCCGTTGCGGCGGCGAGGAACCACCAGACGATCAGCAGCGCCGCGACGAGCATCGCATTGCCGGTGATCCGGTTCAGGATCGAGGTTACGGAATTGAGCTGAAACCTGTAATACTTGCCCAGCATGAATGGCGAAAGCGGGCGATTGCCCCGATTGACATCGGCCATGTTGGCTCCTTTCCGGTTGGCTGCGCCGTTTGTACTTGTTTTCGCGCAACTGTCACGCTCAGGCCAGATCAAAATCCACGGTTTTTGAGGTGCTGAGACAGAATATTCGCAGATGTGATCACATGAAACGGGCGCGTGATCACAAAACTCGCACCTTTACCTGACGCGCCGCGACGGAACCCCGGGGCTGAGTCTCTCGCCTACGCGACCCCATCGGCCGGGGTTGGCCGGCGGCGCGACGGCAGGCTTGCAACCGGCCCGTTCCCGTCCAAATCTGACGACAAGGGGGGCGAAGCGTCAGAAAGGACCTGCGATGACCCAGACAGACAAGAGCCCGGAGTCAGATCACCTGAGAGAAGAGTTGAGCGTGCCGTTCTTCTGGCCCATGGCGGCCGGCATAGAACTGGGCGAGGCCGGGCTGGATCTGTTTCGCCGCAACATGAAGTTCGTCAGCCTGGCCGAGAAGGTCGATCATCCGCCGGAACCGACCTGGGCGACGGCGAATGAAATCCGGCTGGATCTGGACACCATGCGGCTGCGGGATTTCTCTGCCCCCGGCGCCGGGGGCGTGCCGGTTCTGGTCGATGCGCCCTTTGCCGGCCACAGCTCCACCATCGCCGATTTCGGCATCGGCCAGAGCCTGGTGAAAACCCTGCTCGACAACGGCATCGGCCGGGTGCTGGTGACCGAATGGAAATCCGCCACGCCGGAGATGCGCGATTTCGACATCGACAAATACCTGGCCGAGATCAACGTCGTGGTGGATGACCTCGGCGGCCGGGTGAATCTGGTCGGCCTGTGCCAGGGCGGCTGGATGTCGTCGATGTACGCCAGCCGCTTCCCCGACAAGGTGGCGAGCCTGGTGCTGGCCGGCTCCCCCATCGACACCAATGCCGGCGCGGGCCCGATCCGCGAGATGGCCCACAGCCTGCCGCTCAGCTTCTACAAGGAGCTGGTCGAACAGGGCGGCGGCCGGATGCTGGGCAAGAACATGCTGGCGGGCTGGAAGAACATGCATCCCGACAAGCAGTATGTGGAAAAATACCTCACGCTTTATGAGCATGTCGACGATGCCGATTACATCGCCCGCACCGAGAACTTCGAAAGCTGGTATGAGAACCCGGTCGACCTGCCCGGCGTCTATTACCTTCAGGCCATCGACCTGCTGTTCAAACAGAACCTCTTCGCCAAGGGGGAATTCGTGGCGCTGGGGCAGACGCTGTCGCTGAAGTCTGTCACCTGCCCCGCCTATCTGCTGGCCGGCGAGGCCGACGACATCACAACCAAGGAACAGGTCTTCGCCGCCCGCGATCTGCTTGGCACGCCGAAGAAGCATATCGCCGAAAAGCTGGTGCCCGGCGGCCATATCGGCCTGTTCATGGGCTCGCGCACCCTGAAAGAGGCCTGGCCGGCGATCGCCAACTGGCTGAAGGAAAACGGCGGGGCCTGAGCCCCGCCGCCACAGGTTTACATCGGCATCAGCGCCCAATAATCGAGATCGAGCAGAACCTCGGGCTTGTATTTGCCGTCCTCGCCCTTCAGCTCGAACGGCGTGCCGCCCTTGGTGGCGACCAACCGAAGCCGGATCGCGCCGACGCCGGGCGCCGCGGTCTCGGCCTTGTCCAGCACTTCGGACCAGGCCTTGACGGTCTGTCCGGCGAAACAGGGGTTCGCATGCGCCCCGCCGTTCAGCCCGACGATCATCTGCGCGTTGGCCAGCCCGTTGAAGCTGAGCGCCCGGGCCATGGAAATCACGTGGCCGCCATAGATCAGCCGGCCTTCCGGGCGGAAGGTCAGGTCGAAATGCACCTTGGCAGTGTTCTGCCACAGGCGGGTGGCCAGCATATGCTCGGCCTCCTCGATGGTGACACCATCGACGTGGTCGATCGTCTCGCCCACCGCGTAGTCCCCCCAGCGATGCGGCTCCCCCGCCAGGGCGAAATCGTAGTTGCTGAAATCCAGCCCCTCCGGGATCACCAGATCGGCGGGTGCCAGCACCTTCTTCAGCTCGGGCACAACGGTTTCCGGCGCCGGCGCGTCGAGGTTGGATTTGCGCACCATCACCCAGCGCACATAGTCCATCACCACCTCGTCCCGCTGGTTCAGGCCACGGGTGCGGACATAGACCACGCCGGTCTTGCCGTTGGAGTTCTGCTTGAGCCCGATCACCTCGGATTCAGACCGCAGCGTATCGCCTTCATAGACCGGCAGCAGCCAGCGGCCTTCGGCATAGCCGAGGTTCGCCACCGCGTTCAGCGACACGTCCGGAACGGTCTTGCCGAAAACCACGTGGAAGGCGGCCAGATCGTCGATCGGCGATTTCGGCAGCCCGCAGTCCTGCGCGAAGGCGTCCGAGGAATAGAGCGCATGCCGCGCCGGATAGAGCGCGTGATAGAGCGCCCGCTCCCCCCCCGAAACGGTGCGCGGCACCGCGTGTTTCAGCACGTCGCCAACGGCGTAGTCTTCGAAAAACCGGCCCGGATTGGTCTTGGCGGCCATCATTGCTCTCCCAGTTTCAGGTCAGGGGTATAGGGCACCTCCACCTCCTTGGTGACGGCCTGACCGCAGCGCATCACACCACGCGCCGCGTCAAAAGCATAGGTGGGCGCGCCCTGCAGCACCCAGCCCTGGGCCAGCGCCTTGCTGACCTTGTGACAGAAGGCCGAGGTGTCGTCCTCGGTCAGGAAACGATAAAGCGTGGTCATGATCCAAACACCGGATAGCCCAGAAGGCCGTGAATATAGCCGATGATGCCCATCAGCACGATTGAGGCGACGAAGAACATCGCATCCTTGGCGTAGCTGCCCGCCGGTCCCGGGGTCCAGTTCGGCTCGGCCCGGTTGATCACCTTCATCTCGACCAGCGCCCACAGGAAGATGCCGCCGAACAGGACGATCGAGGCCAGATCACCGTTCACCAGCAGGTGCGCGATGGACCAGCCGTGCACGCCGCCCAGCATCGGGTGACGCACCTTGTTCAGCAGCCGCCCCTTCTTGCCCGCCGGGCTGAGCAGGAAGATCGCGATCAGCACCAGCAGGTTGTTGATGTGGATGGTGAAGGACGGCGGCGTCCAGACCGTAATGAAGGGCGCCGCCCGGAAGCCGATCACCATCAGAACGATGGCCACCACCAGCAGCAGCGCGACAACACCCTTACCGGCGTCGCCCATGGCGGCGCGGCGCGCCGGCGCCACCCGCTTGAACAGATGGGCGGCCCACCACAGCGCCAGCCCGAGAATCAGAAGTGTAAAGCCCATGCCGGCTTACCCCGCTTGCAATGCCTCGATTGCTTCGGCTTTTGCCAGAATCTCGCGGGCGGTGACAACATGCAGGTTCTCGACGATCTTACCGTCGACCACCGCGACCCCCTGCCCCGACGCCTCGACTTCCTCGAAAGCGGTGATCTGGCGGCGCGCCAGGTCGATTTCGGCCTCGGAGGGGGCGAAGGCAGCATTGGTCACCTCCACCTGCGCCGGGTGGATCAGCGTCTTGCCGTCAAAGCCCATGTCGCGGCCCTGGGCGCACTCGGCGGCCAGCCCCTCGTCGTCCTTGAAGGCGTTATAGACACCGTCGACGATGATCAGCCCCTCAGCCTTGGCGGCCAGCAGACACAGGCCGAGCCCCGCCATCATCGGCAGGCGGTCGGCGCGGAACCGGGTCTGCAGTTCCTTCGCCAGATCGTTGGTGCCCATCACCATGCCGGTCAGCAGCGGATGCGCGGCGATCTCGGCCGCGTTCAGCATGCCGCGCGGCGTCTCCATCATCGCCCAGACCGGCAGATCGCCGGTGATCGCCGCCAGCGCGTCGATATCTGCGGCAGAGCCAACCTTGGGCAGCAGCACCACATCGGCATCCATATCGCAGACCGCGCGGGCATCGTCGGCGCCCCAGGGGGTGTCCAGCCCGTTGATCCGCACGATCTTGACCCGCTGACCATAGCCGCCCTCGGCCAGCGCCTGCTTCAGCGTGTCGCGGGCGTTTTCCTTCTCATCGGCGGAGACCGCATCTTCCAGATCGAAGATGATCGCGTCCACCGGCAGGCCACGGGCCTTGTCCAGCGCGCGCGGCTTCGAGCCGGGGATATAGAGGACGGAACGGTAGGGGCGCGAACGGGGGTCCATGAATCTCTCCTCGGGTCATAATATTGCGCGGGAAAGGGGCATTCTTTTCCGGAAAATTCAAGAGGAAATCGCCGCGCCGCAGAAAAGACGCCCAAAAGACCGGGCAAACCACCGCCACGACAGGGACCACGCCCGGATTTCACCCGCGGATGACGGGCCCCGGGCAGTTTGAAAAGGCCTGAGGCCGCCCGCTGCAGCGGTGCCGCGCCCGCCGCCGGAGCGGTGGCAGAGCCGCGGCCCCCACGTATCAGAATCGAGGACTCAGTTCGACCTCACGTTGCGTCACCGCCCCGGTCCGGCGTCGCGCTCCGGCCATCGCAGCGCCCGCAAGCGATCATTGCGCGGGCGCTGGCGGCGAAAATCCACCCGCCGGCCCCGCCCGGCGTGGCGATGGCTAACAGTCCGTTATACAAATACTTTTTCCAGGGAACCGGCGCTGCGGCCGGTGCTGCACTGCGGCGGCGGCATGCGGCCAAGTCTTGCGCCTGAGCCCGTAAGGCACTACGCAACCGGAAATTCCAACCCGACCGGAGAATAGTTCCATGGCCAGACCCAAGATTGCCCTGATCGGTGCAGGTCAGATTGGCGGTACGCTCGCCCACCTCGCTGCTCTGAAAGAACTGGGCGATGTCGTCCTGTTCGACATTGCCGAAGGCACGCCGGAAGGCAAGGCGCTCGACATCGCCGAATCCGGCCCCTCCGAAGGGTTCGATGCCTCGCTGAAAGGCACCCAGTCCTATGAGGACATCGCTGGCGCCGACGTCTGCATCGTCACTGCCGGTGTGCCGCGCAAGCCGGGCATGAGCCGCGACGACCTGCTGGGCATCAACCTGAAAGTCATGAAATCCGTGGGCGAAGGCATCGGCCAGCACGCTCCCGACGCTTTCGTGATCTGCATCACCAACCCGCTCGACGCGATGGTCTGGGCGCTGCAGAAATTCTCGGGCCTGCCCGCGAACAAGGTCTGCGGCATGGCCGGTGTGCTCGACTCCGCCCGCTTCCGCCACTTCCTGTCGCTGGAATTTGGCGTGTCGATGAAAGACGTCACCGCCTTCGTTCTGGGCGGCCACGGCGACACCATGGTGCCGTCGGTCCGTTATTCGACGGTCGCCGGTATCCCGCTGCCCGACCTGATCGAAATGGGCTGGACCACGCAGGAGAAGCTGGACAGCATCCTGCAGCGCACCCGTGACGGTGGCGCCGAGATCGTCGGCCTGCTGAAAACCGGCTCGGCCTTCTACGCGCCGGCAACCTCGGCCATCGAAATGGCCGAAGCCTATCTGAAAGACCAAAAGCGCGTTCTGCCCTGCGCCGCCTACTGCGATGGCGAGCTGGGCGTGAAAGACATGTATGTGGGCGTGCCCACCGTGATCGGCGCCGGCGGCATCGAGAAGATCGTCGACATCAAGCTCAACAAAGAAGAGCAGGAAATGTTCGACAAATCGGTCAACGCCGTCAAAGGCCTGGTTGAAGCCTGCAAAGGCATCGACGGCAGCCTGGCATAAGCCTGACGCGACCAGAATTCGGAACGGGCCGGTGCAGATGCGCCGGCCCGTTTTCGTTCGGCCCCGGCCCGCGGGCGGAACGCGACATCGCACCACAGCGCAGCGACGCAGGTCACCCGGCGCAGCATTCGACCACGCAGACACGTGCGCGTGAGTGATTCTTTCAAAGTGACCCGCTTCCGACCCCGCCATCCGGTTTGTGATCACAGATTTTCGGGGTGTGATCACAGAATGGGAAAATTTCCGCCGAAACCTTTTCCGCCGCCGGAAAACCCTTTATCTGGCAGGGGCAGACATGCCTATACAGGCTAAATCGCAGCCCGACGGGAGGACATTCTACCCATGAACATCCATGAATACCAAGCCAAGGCGCTTCTGCGCAGCTACGGCGCGCCGGTATCTGACGGCCGTGCCGTTCTGAAAGCCGAAGACGCCAAGACCGCCGCAGGCGAGCTCGACGGGCCGCTCTGGGTCGTCAAAGCGCAAATCCACGCCGGCGGCCGGGGCAAGGGTAAGTTCAAGGAAGCCGAAGCTGGTGAAAAAGGCGGTGTGCGCCTGGCCAAATCGGTGGAAGAGGCTGCCGAGCTTGCCAAGCAGATGCTGGGCAAGACCCTGGTGACCCATCAGACCGGCCCGGCCGGCAAGCAAGTCAACCGCATCTACATCGAAGACGGCTCCGACATCACCAGCGAACTCTACCTGGCGCTGCTGGTGGACCGTCAGACCAGCCGCATCAGCTTCGTCTGCTCGACCGAAGGCGGTATGGATATCGAAGAGGTCGCCGCCTCCACCCCTGAGAAAATCCTCAGCTTCTCGGTCGATCCGGCCACCGGCTACCAGCCGTTCCACGGCCGTCGCATCGCCTTCTCGCTGGGCCTCGAAGGGGCGCAGGTCAAGCAATGCGTGGCGCTGATGGGCAATCTCTATAAAGCCTTCGTCGAGAAGGACATGGAGATGCTGGAAATCAACCCGCTGATCGTGATGACCGACGGCAACCTCAAGGTGCTGGACGCCAAGCTGGGCTTCGACGGAAACGCGATCTATCGCCACCCCGATATCGCCGAGCTGCGCGACACCACCGAGGAAGACCCGAAAGAGCTGGAAGCCTCGAAATACGATCTGAACTACATCGCGCTGGATGGTGAGATCGGCTGCATGGTGAACGGCGCCGGCCTGGCGATGGCCACCATGGACATCATCAAGCTCTACGGTGCGGAACCGGCCAACTTCCTCGACGTCGGCGGCGGCGCCACCAAGGAGAAGGTGACCGAGGCGTTCAAGATCATCACCTCCGACCCGAACGTGAAGGGCATCCTGGTGAACATCTTCGGCGGCATCATGCGTTGCGACGTCATCGCCGAGGGCGTGATCGCCGCGGTGAAGGAAGTGGGCCTGCAGGTTCCGCTGGTCGTCCGTCTGGAAGGCACCAACGTCGAACTCGGCAAGAAGATCATCAACGAGTCCGGTCTGGACGTGATCGCCGCCGACAACCTGTCCGACGGTGCCGAGAAGATCGTGAAAGCGGTCAAGGGCTGAGCGTTTGAGGTGCAGCGGGCTCCGGCCCCGGCGCCTCACCAGTAGAGAACACAAGCGGCCCCGCCGCCAGAAATCAGGAGAACGCCAACATGGCAGTCCTCGTCAACGAAAACACCAAGGTCATCTGTCAGGGCTTCACCGGCTCGCAGGGCACCTTCCACTCTGAACAGGCCATCGCCTACGGCACCAAGATGGTCGGCGGCGTCACCCCGGGCAAGGGCGGCCAGACCCATCTGGATCTGCCGGTCTTCAACTCGGTGCACGAAGCCAAGGCCGTGACCGAGGCCAATGCCTCCGTGATCTATGTTCCGCCGCCCTTCGCGGCCGACTCGATCCTCGAGGCGATCGACGCCGAGATGGAGCTGATCGTCTGCATCACCGAAGGCATTCCGGTGCTGGACATGATGAAGGTGAAGCGCGCGCTGATGGACAGCAAATCGCGGCTGATCGGCCCGAACTGCCCCGGTGTCATCACCCCCGGCGCCTGCAAGATCGGCATCATGCCCGGCCACATCCACAAGCGTGGCTCGGTCGGCGTCGTGTCGCGCTCCGGCACGCTGACCTATGAGGCGGTCAAGCAGACCTCCGACATCGGTCTGGGTCAGTCCTCGGCTGTCGGCATCGGCGGCGACCCGATCAAGGGCACCGAACACATCGACGTGCTGGACATGTTCCTGGACGATCCGGAGACCCAGTCGATCATCATGATCGGCGAAATCGGCGGGTCCGCGGAAGAAGAAGCCGCCGAATTCTTGGCCGAGCAGAAGAAAAAAGGCCGCTGGAAGCCGGTCGCTGGCTTCATCGCCGGTCGTACCGCCCCTCCGGGCCGCCGCATGGGCCACGCAGGCGCCATCGTCGCCGGCGGCAAAGGCGGTGCCGAAGACAAGATCGAAGCCATGAAATCGGCCGGGATCGTGGTGGCGGACAGCCCCGCCGGCCTCGGCGAAGCCGTGCTGAAAGCCATCGGCTGATACACTCTGGACGTCGGGCGGATCGCTCCGCCCGATGCCCGAATTCTGTTTGACGAACGCCGCCCGCGTCGGGCGGCGTGACCCCTTGGAGGCCTGGCAGATGCCAGTCGACATGTCGCACAAACGGATGACTTCCCGGACAGGCAGACTTGCCATGGCCGGAACGGCGCATCTGTGCGAGGTGCCGGCATGAGCTCCCTCGCCCCCGACCCGGCCCCAGCGCCGCAGCCCGAAGAAGTCCCGCAGCGCCGGCGCCCGCAGGCCGGCTCCCGGTCTCTGCCGCATCGTCCCGCCGCGCTGCCGCCCCCGGCCGGCGCCCCGCCCTGGGCCCTGCGCCATCTCCTCGCTCCGCCCCGATCCCGCCGCTCCGGCGTCCGCAGACCGGCCCTGAAACAGGCCCGCACTCAGGATCAGGTCGGCCCCGCCCCCTTCGCCATCCGCGCGCAAGCCCCTCAGAGGTAGCACCATGACAGAGCATTCCCCAAACGACCTTTTCCACGCTTCCAGCTTCATGCAGGGGCAGAACGCGGAATACCTCGATCAGCTCTATGCCCAATATGCCGGCGACCCCAATGCGGTCGACGCCGCCTGGGCCGATTTCTTCCGCCAGCTCGGCGATGACGAGCTTGACGTCAAAGCCGAAGCCAAGGGCCCGTCCTGGGCCCGCACCGACTGGCCGCCGATGCCGACCGACGAACTGACCGCGGCGCTGACCGGCGAATGGCCGGCCGCCGAGGTGAAGGCCGCCGGCGAGAAGATCAGCAAGAAGGCCCAGGAATCCGGTGTCGCGGTCAGCGACGACGCCATCAAGCGGGCGGTGCTGGATTCGATCCGCGCGCTGATGCTGATCCGCGCCTATCGCATCCGCGGCCATCTGGTGGCCGATCTCGATCCGCTGGGCATGCGCCAGGAAACCCCGCACCCCGAGCTCGACCCGAAGACCTACGGCTTTACCGAGGCCGACATGGACCGGCCGATCTTCATCGACAACGTGCTGGGTCTGCAGGTCGCCTCGATGCGGCAGATCATCGACATCGTGAAGCGGACCTATTGCGGCACCTTCGCGCTGCAGTACATGCATATCTCCAACCCCGAGGAAGCCGCCTGGCTGAAAGAGCGGATCGAAGGGCTGGGCAAGGAAATCGCCTTCACCCGCGAAGGCCGCAAGGCGATCCTGAACAAGATGGTCGAAGCCGAGGGCTTCGAGAAATTCCTCCACGTCAAATACATGGGCACCAAGCGCTTCGGCCTCGACGGCGGCGAAGCACTGATCCCGGCGATGGAACAGATCATCAAGCGCGGCGGCTCGCTGGGCCTGAAGGAAATCGTCATCGGCATGCCGCACCGCGGCCGGCTCAGCGTGCTGGCCAACGTGATGAGCAAACCCTACCGGGCGATCTTCAACGAATTCCAGGGCGGCAGCTTCAAACCCGACGACGTCGACGGGTCGGGTGACGTGAAATACCACCTCGGCGCCTCCTCCGACCGCGAATTCGACGGCAACAAGGTCCACCTCAGCCTGACCGCCAACCCCTCGCACCTCGAGGCGGTGAACCCGGTGGTTCTGGGCAAGGTCCGGGCCAAGCAGGACCAGCTGAACGACACCGACCGCACCCAGGTGATGGGCGTTCTGCTGCATGGTGACGCGGCCTTCGCCGGCCAGGGCGTCGTGGCCGAGGGGCTGGGCCTGTCCGGCCTGCGCGGCCATCGCACCGGCGGCACCATACACTTCATCGTCAACAACCAGATCGGCTTCACCACCGCGCCGCATTTCTCGCGCAGCTCGCCCTATCCGACCGACATCGCCCTGATGGTCGAGGCGCCGATCTTCCACGTCAACGGCGACGATCCGGAGGCCGTGGTGCATGCCGCCAAGGTCGCGACCGAGTTCCGCCAGAAGTTCCACAAGGACGTGGTCATCGACATGTTCTGCTATCGCCGCTTCGGTCACAACGAAGGCGATGAGCCGATGTTCACCAACCCGGTGATGTACAAGAAGATCAAGACCCACAAGACCACGCTCAGCCTCTATACCGAGACGCTGGTCAAGGACGGGCTGATCCCCGAGGGCGAGATCGAGGACATGAAGGCCGCCTTCCAGGCCCACCTGAACGAAGAGTTCGAGGCCGGCAAGGATTACAAGCCCAACAAGGCGGACTGGCTGGATGGCCGCTGGTCTGGTCTGAACCGCGAGGGCGAGGAATACGTCCGCGGCGAGACCGCGATCAGCCCCGACACCCTGCAGGAGGTCGGCCATGGCCTGACCGCCGTGCCCGAGGGCTTCGCGCTGCACAAGACCGTGGGCCGTCTGCTGGAATCCAAGAAGGACATGTTCGCCAAGGGCGAAGGCTTCGACTGGGCAACCGGTGAGGCGCTGGCCTTCGGCTCGCTGCTGACCGAAGGCTACCGCGTGCGTCTGGCCGGTCAGGACTCCACCCGCGGCACCTTCTCGCAACGGCATTCCGGCCTGATCAACCAGAACACCGAGGAACGCTATTATCCCCTGAACAACATCCGCGCGGGCCAGGCCCATTACGAAGTCATCGACTCGATGCTGTCGGAATATGCGGTGCTGGGCTTCGAATACGGCTACTCGCTGGCCGAACCGAACGCGCTGACGCTGTGGGAAGCCCAGTTCGGCGATTTCGCCAACGGCGCCCAGATCATGTTCGACCAGTTCATCAGCTCGGGCGAAAGCAAGTGGCTGCGGATGTCGGGCCTGGTGGTGCTGCTGCCGCACGGGTTCGAGGGCCAGGGACCGGAGCACTCCTCCGCCCGTCTGGAACGCTTCCTGCAGCTCTGCGGTCAGGACAACTGGATCGTCGCCAACTGCTCGACCCCGGCGAACTACTTCCACATCCTGCGCCGGCAGCTGCACCGCTCGTTCCGCAAGCCGCTGATCCTGATGACGCCGAAGTCGCTGCTGCGCCACAAGCTGGCGGTCAGCAAGGCCGAGGATTTCACCACCGGCTCCAGCTTCCACCGCGTTCTCTGGGATGATGCGGAAAAGGGCAGCTCGACCACCAAGCTGGCGGCAGACGACAAGATCAAGCGCGTCGTGATGTGTTCGGGCAAGGTCTATTACGACCTGCTGGAAGAACGCGACGCCCGCGGTATCGACGATGTCTATCTGCTGCGGATCGAACAGTTCTATCCCTTCCCGGCGATCTCGCTGGTCAAGGAGCTGGAACGCTTCAAGGGCGCCGAGATGATCTGGTGCCAGGAAGAGCCCAAGAACCAGGGTGCCTGGACCTTCATCGAGCCCAATATCGAATGGGCGCTGACCCGCATCGGGGCCAAGCACCAGCGGCCGCGCTATGTGGGTCGCGTCACCTCGGCCTCCCCCGCCACGGGTCTGGCCAGCCAACACAAAGCCCAACAAGAGGCGCTCGTGAACGAAGCGCTGACGATCGAAGGATAACGGAACAATGACTATCGAAGTTCGCGTCCCCACGCTTGGCGAATCCGTCACCGAGGCCACCGTCGCCACTTGGTTCAAGAAACCCGGCGATGCCGTCGCCGTCGACGAGATGCTCTGCGAGCTGGAAACCGACAAGGTGACCGTCGAAGTGCCGAGCCCGGCCGCCGGCACCCTGGGTGAGATCGTCGCCGCCGAGGGCGAGACCGTGGGCGTCGATGCCCTGCTCGCCACCATCGCCGAAGGCGCCGGTGCAGCCGCCGCCCCGGTCGCCGCAGCTCCGGCCCCGGCCGCAGCCCCTGCCGCCGGCGGCAGCGACGAAAGCGTCGACGTCATGGTCCCCACCCTGGGTGAATCCGTGACCGAGGCCACCGTCGCCACCTGGTTCAAGAAGGTCGGCGACAGCGTCGCCCAGGACGAGATGCTCTGCGAGCTGGAGACCGACAAGGTCTCCGTCGAGGTGCCCAGCCCCGCCGCTGGCGTGCTGGCCGAAATCCTGGCGCCCGAGGGCACCACGGTCGACGCCGCCGCCAAGCTGGCGGTGATCTCCGGCTCCGCCGCCGGTGTTGCGGCCGCCCCCGCCGCCGCGCCTGCCCCGGCGGCCGCGCCGGCCGCCTCTGGTGCCAAGGACGTGGAAAATGCCCCCTCGGCGCAGAAAGCGATGGCGGCTGCCGGCCTCTCCGCTGGCCAGGTCACCGGCACCGGCCGCGATGGCCGCGTGATGAAGGAAGACGTGCAGAAGGCCCTGGCCGCCGGCGTCGCCGCCGCTGCCGCACCGGCCCCCACCGCCGCGCCGCGCGCCCCGGTTCCCGCCGATGACGCCGCCCGCGAGGAACGGGTGAAGATGACCCGCCTGCGCCAGACCATCGCCCGCCGCCTGAAGGACGCGCAGAACACCGCCGCGATCCTGACCACCTATAACGAGGTGGACATGACCGAGGTGATGGCGCTGCGCAAACAGTACAAGGACGAATTCGAGAAGAAGCACGGCGCGCGCCTGGGCTTCATGTCCTTCTTCACCAAGGCCTGCATCCACGCGCTGCGCGAAGTCCCCGAGGTGAACGCCGAAATCGACGGCACCGACATCGTCTACAAGAACTACGTCCACATGGGCGTTGCTGCCGGCACCCCCCAGGGCCTGGTGGTTCCCGTGATCCGTGACGCCGATCAGATGTCCTTCGCCGATATTGAGAAGGCGATCGCCGAGAAGGGCAAGCGCGCCCGCGACGGCAAGCTCTCCATGGCGGAAATGCAGGGCGGTACCTTCACCATCTCCAACGGCGGCGTCTACGGTTCGCTGATGTCCTCGCCGATCCTGAACCCCCCGCAATCCGGTATCCTCGGCATGCACAAGATTCAGGATCGCCCGATGGTCATCAATGGCGAGATCAAGATCCGCCCGATGATGTACCTGGCGCTCAGCTACGATCACCGCATCGTCGACGGCAAGGGCGCCGTGACCTTCCTGGTGCGCGTCAAGGAAGCGCTGGAAGATCCCCGTCGCCTGCTGATGGACCTGTAAGTAAAGACGGCCGGGCTTAGGCCCGGCCTGCCCGAGGCGGGCCGAGGCCTGCCTCAGGCACCAATCAGGTCCAGGGCCCCTGGCTTGCCGACCTGCCCCGAGACGGCGATGGATTTCCGATCCACGGAGCGTGCACCATGACCCCCGAGCTCACCGCCCTCACCCTCGCCGCCCTGCTGCAGGTGGTCCAGATCGGTCTGTTTTCCGCCAGCGCGCAGAAACAGGTCGGCGGCGCCTATGCCGCCTCCCCCCGGGACGAGGCGAAACAGCTGACCGGCACCGCCGGGCGACTGCACCGCGCGCTCGACAACCATTTCGAGGGGCTGGCGCTGTTCACCATCGCGGCGGTGGTGATCTCGGTCTCGGGCCAGTCCTCCCCCCTTACCGCCGCCTGCGCCTGGCTCTACCTCGGCGCCCGCCTGCTCTATATCCCCGCCTATGCGCGGGGCTGGACCCCGGGGCGCTCGATCATCTGGGCCGCCGGCTTTGTCGCCACCATCGTGATGCTGCTGGCGGCGCTGCTATGACACCCACCCGTTTTCCCGGCCTTTTTCTGGCCCGAAATATCCCGGGGGAGCCGCGCAGAGCGCGGTGGGGGCAGCGCCCCCTCCCCCTTCAACGAAAGGAGCCTACCCATGGCAACATATGACGTGATCATCATCGGCGGCGGCCCCGGCGGCTATGTCTGCGCCATCCGCTGCGCCCAGCTGGGCCTGAAGACCGCCTGCGTCGAAGGCCGCGGCGCCCTGGGCGGCACCTGCCTGAACGTCGGCTGCATCCCCTCGAAGGCGCTGCTGCATGCCACCCACCAGCTGCATGAGGCCGAGCACAACTTCGCCAAGATGGGCCTGAAGGGCAAGGCACCCAGCGTCGACTGGAAACAGATGCTCGCCTTCAAGGACGAGGTCATCGAAAGCAACACCAAGGGCATCGAGTTCCTGTTCAAGAAGAACAAGGTCGACTGGCTGCAGGGCTGGGGCACTATCCCCGAGGCCGGCAAGGTCAAGGTCGGCGATGAGGTCCACGAGGCCAAGAACATCATCATCGCCACCGGCTCCGCCCCCGCCTCGCTGCCCGGCGTCGAGGTCGACGAGAAAACCGTCGTCACCTCCACCGGCGCGCTGGAACTGGCCAAGACGCCGAAGAAGATGGTCATCATCGGCGCCGGCGTCATCGGGCTGGAACTGGGCTCGGTCTATTCGCGGCTCGGCGCCGAGGTGACGGTGATCGAATTCCTCGATTTCATCACCCCCGGCATGGACGGCGAAGTGCAGAAGAGTTTCCAGCGCATCCTGAAGAAACAGGGCATGGAGTTCATCATGGGCGCCGCCGTGCAGAAGACCGAGATCGCCCGTGGCAAGGCCAAGGTCACCTACAAGCTGCGCAAGGACGACAGCGAGCATGAGATCGACGCCGACACCGTGCTGGTCGCCACCGGCCGCAAACCCTATACCGAAGGTCTGGGCCTGGAGGCGCTGGGGGTCGAGATGACGCCGCGCGGTCAGGTCAAGATCGGCGCCGACTGGCAGACCAACGTCAAGGGCGTCTATGCCATCGGCGACGTGGTGCCCGGCCCGATGCTGGCCCACAAGGCCGAGGACGAGGGCATGGCGGTGGCCGAGCAGATCGCCGGCAAGCATGGCCACGTGAACTACGGCGTGATCCCTGGCGTGATCTACACCAGCCCCGAAGTCGCCAATGTCGGCAAGACCGAGGAACAGCTGAAGGAAGAGGGCCGCGCCTATAAGGTCGGCAAGTTCCCCTTCATGGGCAACGGCCGCGCCAAGGCGACCTTCTCGACCGAGGGCTTCGTCAAGATCCTCGCCGACAAGGACACCGACCGCATCCTCGGCGCCCATATCATCGGCCCGGCAGCCGGTGAGCTGATCCACGAGATCTGCGTCGCCATGGAGTTCGGTGCGGCGGCCGAGGATCTGGCGCTGACCTGCCACGCCCACCCGACCTATTCGGAAGCGGTGCGCGAGGCGGCCCTGGCCTGCGGTGACGGCCCGATCCACGTCTGATCTGCGTCTGATCCATCTCCGATCCGAACGCCCGCCCGACCCCGGCCCGGCGGGCGTTCTTCAGGCCGGCGGCCAGCCCCGCCCCTGTCGTCTGCCCCGAAGGGAGCCCGGATGAGCGGCTTCGATCTCTCTGCCTATCTCGACCGGCTCGGGCTCACCCCGGTGCCGGTGACCGCCGCGGGGCTGCGCGACCTGCAACGCGCCCAGCTCCGCAGCCTACCCTTCGACAGCATCACCCCCTATCTCGGCGGCACCCCCGATCTCGATCTGGCCGCGATCATGCAGAAGATCGTCCATGGCCGCCGCGGCGGCTATTGCTTCGAGCTGAACGCGCTGCTCGGGGCGGCGCTGCAGGCGCTGAGGTTCCCGCTGCGCCGGTCGCTGGCCCGGGTGCGCAAGGGCGCGTCCACGGGCGGCCCGCGCAGCCATCTGATGCTGCAGGTGACTCTGGAGGACGGGCTCTACCTCGCCGATGCCGGTTATGGCGGCCCCGGTCCGCTGACCCCGCTCAGGATCGACAGCGATGCGCCGCAGCAGGCACCGAACGGGCGCTATCGGTTCTGGGACGATCCGATCAGCGGCGAACGGGTTCTGGACAAATGGACCGGAACCGCGTGGTTCCCGCTCTACGGCTTCGACGACGCCCATGTCGGTGACATGGATATCGCCGGCGCCAACCACATCTGTGCCACCTGGTCGGCGATGCCCTTTGCCGCCAACCTGATGCTGGCGGGCTTCGATGGCGACACCCGGATCGGCGTGTTCAACCGGGCCCTGACCCGCGAAAGCCCCGAGGGGCTGGAGAAATCCGAGATCGCAGACATCGCCACCTTCGCCGCGCTGCTGACCGGAGAGCTCGGCCTGCGGCTGAGCGACGAAGAGCTGGACCGCCTCTGGGACAAGCTGACCGCCGTCCCCTGATCCCGGCGTTACCAGAGGCTCTGTTGCGCCCGCTCCGGCCAGGCCTCGTCATAGGCCTTGCCATCGAAACTGCCCTGGGTCATCTCGCTCAGCATCTCGCCCACCGTCGGCAGCCGGTCGCTTTCGTCCCCGCTCTTCCAGGTTCTGGCGCGCAGCAGGGCCCGGGCGCATTGGGCATAGATCTCCTCGATCCGGATCACCATCACGCAGATCGGCAACCGCCCCTTCTTTTCGAAGCGGGCACGCAGATCGTCATCGGCGGTGATCTTCGCGGTGCCGTTCACGCGCACCACATTGTCCGACCCGGGCACCAGGAACATCAGCGACACCCGCGGATCGCGCACGATGTTGCGCAGGCTGTCGATGCGGTTGTTGCCACGCCAGTCGGGCAGCGCCAGCGTCCCGGGGTCGAGCTCCATCACCACCGGGCCATCGTCGCCACGCGGGCTGCCATCGGTGCCCTCGGGCCCGACGGTGCCGAGGATGCACAGCCGCGATGCCATGATCCACTGGCGATAGCAGGGCGTCATCCGTCGCGCGACCTTGACCAGCGCCGCCTCCGGCGGCTTCCCATACAGCGCTTCCAGGGCCTCGGTGCTCTCAACGTACTCCATAGTGCGCCTTCGCCTCCACCATCAGCATGTCCGAGCGCCCCTCAATCACCTGTTCAAGCTGATCCATGAACTGATGCCGCTCGACCCCGGGCTGGATCGGATCGAGGAATTCGACCACCCCGACGCCGGGATAGCGCATGATGCCCTTGCGCGGCCAGAACAGCCCCACATTGGTCGCCACCGGCACACAGGGATAGCCAGTGCCCTCATAGAGAATCGCCGGCCCCACCTTGTAAGGCTTGCGGTCCCCCGGCGCGACGCGGGTGCCCTGCGGGTAGATCACCAGCTGCCCGGGTTCGGCGAATTCCGCCGCCACGTCCTTGACCATCTTGGCGATGGCGCCGCCGCGCTTGCCGCGGTTGACAGGGATGCAGCCCAGCCGCTTGGCATAGAGCCCGATGAACGGGGTCCACATCAGTTCGCGCTTCATGATGAACTTGGCATGCGGCAGGGCGCCGAAGATGATCAGGATGTCGAAGAACGACTGATGCTTGGCGGCGACCAGAACCTCGCCCCGCGGCACCGCGCCGCGGACCTCGACCTTCAGGCCCAGCATCCAGCGCGCCGTCCAGATGGCATAGCGGGCATAAAGCTTGCAGGCCACCAGCGCACCGCGTTTCGACACCAGCGCCCAGGGGGTGAAGCCGAAGCCCAGCACCGCCATGGCGATATAGACCTGAATCACATAGATCAGAGACAGCGGGCCCTGCAGCAGTTTGCGCATCAGGTCAGTTCCTTCAGACGGCTTCGCGCGGCGGCCCAGGTGGCGGCAAAGGCCACCAGCGCGCCCAGAATCGGTATCAGCAGCGGCCAGAGCCAACCCAGTCCCTGAAAGCCCAGCCCGGTGAGAAAGCCGCCCTCGTCCGAGGCGGCAGGCAGCAGCAGCACCCCGCCCATCCCCAGCCCGGTGCCGAGCACGGCGCCGATCAGCGCCCGGATGGTGAAGCGCCGCACGAAGGCACTGGCGATATAGACATCGCGCGCCCCGACCAGCCGCAGCACCTCGATCACCTGGGCGTTGGCAGCCAGAGCCGCATGGGCGGCCAGGGAGATCATCGCCGCCATGGTGCCGCCGATCAGCGCGATCGAGATCCAGCCGATCCGGCGCAGGCTGGTGGCGGCCTCGACCAGCGGCCGGCGCCAGCGGGTGTGATCGTCCAGCACCGCGCCCGGCACCTCCGCCGCCAGCCGCAGCCGCAGCCCGGCGGCGTCATAGCCGGTTTCGTCTTCGGTCACCTCGATCAGCTGCGGCACCGGCAGGGTCGCCAGATCCAGTCCCGGACCGAACCAGGGGGCCAGCAGCCCGGCCTGTTCCTGCGGGCTGAGCGCGCGGGCGCGGGCGACCCCGGGGGTCTGGCGCAGGATGGTCAGCGCCACCTCGGTCTGGGCCGCCATCTGATCCGCCGGCGCGGTGATCCGCAACGTGGCGGAGCGCGCCAGTTCGCTCGCCCAGCGATCGGCCAGACGGCCGGCGGCCAGCGACAGCGCCAAGGCGAAAACGGCGAGAAAGGCCATCGCACCGGCGGCGAACAGGGTCAGCCGCGCGGTAAAGCCCGACGGCGGCACCACCCGGTCGGCCTGGGCATCGCCGATGAAATAGCTGCGGATGGTTCCCCGGTTCACAGATCCGCCCCCGCCAGTTGCAGCCGCCGGTTCGAAATCCGCAGCACGCGGGCCTGAACCTGGCTCTTGGCGGCGCGGATCAGCCCCAGATCGTGGCTGGCGATCAACACCGTCTTGCCCATGCGGTTCAGCTCGACCAGCAGCTGCAGCAGCCGCATCGACATCTCCCAGTCGACGTTGCCGGTCGGCTCGTCGGCCAGAATGACATCCGGCGACAGGATCACCGCCCGCGCCAGTGCCGCCCGCTGGCGTTCGCCGCCCGACAGCTCCGGGGGCAGCGCGTCGGCCCGTTCCGACAGGCCCACCCAGGCGATCAGCTCCCGCAGGTTCTCCGCCTCGCGCAGCATGTCGCGGCCCGAGACCACCAGCGGCAGGGCGATGTTATCCGCCACCGGCAGGTGATCGAGAAACCGACAGTCCTGATGCACCACGCCGATGCGCCGACGCAGCATCGCCATCTGGTCGCGGTCGAACCCGCGCATGTCCGACTCGAAGGCCTTGACCCGCCCCGATGTGGGTTCCAGCGCGCCATAGCAGAGCTTGAGCAGCGTCGTCTTGCCGGCGCCGGAGGGCCCGGTCAGAAAATGAAACGACCCCGGGGCCAGCGTTACCGAGACATTGCTCAGCAACGCGCCGCCGCCATAGCTGTAGCCGACATTGTCCAGCTCGATCACTGAGCGCCCCCTGGTTTGCACATGATCTTGTGCCCCAGCCTCAGGCCAGTTTCAATGCCAAGCGCGCGGGCCCCGGCGAACAAGCGGTCCGCTGCGCGGCACATGAACCGGTTTCCTCTCTTCCCCGGGAAGCGCTTGCGCCCTATGATCAGTCGAACACACAGGAAATTCGCCGGGCCAGGAGGGCTGCATGCGTCTGACATGTCCGAATTGCGGGGCACAATACGAGGTCCCGGACGAGGTGATCCCGCCTGAAGGACGCGATGTGCAATGTTCGAACTGCAGCCACACCTGGTTCCAGGCGCATCCGGCGCATCCCGAGGGGCTGCTTGAGGACGAGGCCGAGCTGCTTGAGGAAGAGGAAGAGCTGCGCGCCGCCGTCACCGGCGAGGACTGGACCCCGCCGCCGGAGCCCGAAGCCCCCACGCCCCCGCGCACCCCGGAATGGGACGCGCCGGAGGAGGAGACCGCCGCGGCGGAGGAGATCGCAGAGGACGCGCCCGAGGCCTGGGACGAGGAAGAGGACGACGAGGAGATCGTGGAAGCCGCAGCGCCGCCGCCGGCTGCCCCGGCGCGTGCCGCGATCGATACCTCGGTCGCCGACATCCTGCGCGAGGAGGCCGAGCGGGAAACCCGGCTGCGCGCCCGGGAGAGCGGATCTCTGGAAAGCCAGCCGGAGCTCGGGCTGGAGAGCTATGATCGCGACGACACCGACCTGCGCGCCCGGCAGGCCCAGGACCGCATGGCCCGGCTGCAGGGGGGCACCGCTGAACCCGAACCCAGCGAGGATGCCGCGACCGACCCCGCCACCGGTTCGCGCCGCGATCTGCTGCCCGATATCGAGGAAATCAACTCGACCCTGCGGGCCGGCGGCACCGGCGCGCGCCCCGCAGCGGCCGAGGAGAGTGCAGAGACCCGCGGCGACGCGCGGGGCGGAAGCACCATGGTGCGCGGCTTCGCGGTGGCGCTGCTGATCGGCGCGGCGCTGCTTCTGGTCTACGTCAACGCGCCCCGGATCGCCCGGGCGGTGCCGCAGGCCGACCCGATGCTCAGCGCCTATGTGGCGATGGTCGATCAGGCCCGCTATTGGGTCGACAGCACCCTGGGTGGAACACGGCCGGAATAGGGCTCGGGCGGAGCAGGGTTCAGGCAATCGGGACCATGCCTCGCCAGGGATGCACCTGGGCTATGCCCGGTGCGCGCGCCGCGCTCCTGTAAACGGCCGGCCCCAGGCAGGTCTCAGAACCGCTCCAGCAGCCGGCGCAGGTATTCCAGCTCCAGCGCCGGCCGTTCTCCCTCACCGGAGCGGCGGCGGATTTCGTCAAGCAGGTCGCGGGCCCGGCGATAGACATCCTCGCCCTGCAGCATCCCCTCGTCCGAGCCGAGTGCACCGTTCGAGCCCGCCTCGCGGCCCAGCGGATCGCGGCTGCGGCCGCTGGCGTCGCCCTCTGCCATGCCCTGCCCCTGCGGTGAGCGGCGCCCCTCTTCCTGCGCCAACGCCTCTCCCAACGCCCGCATGCCTTCGCGCAGCGCCTCGATCGCTTCGGACTGCTTGTCGATCGCCTCGGCCAGATCGTCCTGACGCAGCGCCTCCTCGGCGCCGTCCATGGCGCGACCGGCCCGGCCCAGAGCCTCGCGGGCGGCATCGCCCTCCGGCGTTCCGGCCCCGGGCAGATTCCCCTGCTGGCGCTGAAGTTCCTGCCGCAGCGCCTGCTGCCGGTCAGCGAGCGAGCCCGGGCCGTCGCCCGGGGACATCCCCTGGCGCGTTCCCGGCCGGCCGTCTTGGCCCGGCTGCTGGCCATCCTGGCCCTGCCCCTGCGCCTGCCCGCCGGAGCCGCCCTGGCCCATCTCGCCCTGGCCCATCTCGCCCTGGCCCATTTCGCCCTCGCGACCGTCCTGGCCCTGCTGCCCCGGTTGCCGCTGGCCCTGCTGCCCGTCCGGAGAGAAGCGGTCCTGCAGATCGCGGAAGGCCTGATCGCTCAGCCCCTGCTGGTTGCGCAGGGTGTCCGACAGCCCCTCCATCGCGCGCTGGCCCTCGGATTGGCCGCCCTGCCCCTGGCCCTGGGTGACGCGCATGTTCTCCATCATCTGCTGAAGCTCGCGCAGCGCCTGTTCGGCCTCGGCCATGCGGCCCTGCTCCATCAGCTCCTGAATCCGGTCCATCATCCGCTGCAGGTCGTTCTGCGACATCTGCAGGGTGTTCTCCGGCAAGGCGCTCGGGTCCATCTCCTCGCCGTTCTCGCGGGCCTGACGGCTGAGCTGGCGCATGTAATTGTCGGTGGCGTCGCGCAGCTCCTGCATCAGCTCGGCGATCTCCTGATCGCTGGCGCCGTTCTTCATCGCCTCAGACAAACGGTCCTGCGCCCGGCGCAGCCGCTCCAGCGCATCGCTCAGATCGCCCTCCTCCAGCAACAGCGCCAGGGTCCAGAGCGCTTCGGCGATCTCGTCGCGCTCCGCCGCGGTGATGCCATGGGCGGTAAAATTCTCCAGCCGGCGCAGGGTGACCCGCAACCTCAGATAGGCGGTCTCGGAGCGAAACACCTCATCCGGGCGATGAGAGATCGCCCGCAGCACCTGTGCCACCCGCACCGCATTGTCCCGGGACCACAGCAGATCGCGGCGCTGTTCGGCCACCGCGGCCGCCAGCGGATCGAAGAACCGCCGCGCCGGCAGCGCCGTGACATAGGGCAGCGCCTGCCCCACCTGGCCCGCCGCATCGGTGGCGGCAAGCGTGATGGTCACCGGCAGATTGGCCCAGGGGTGTTTCGAGAAATCCTCGATCAGTTTCTCGCTGAAATCGGTCCGGCTGCCGGTGATCGGCATCGGCAGTTCGACCGTGACCGGCTCTCGTGGTTCGGGATCGGTGGCAAGCCCATAGCGGCGGTCGACCGCGTCCAGGTCCAGTGCGATGACCGCCTGTCCGCCGATGATGCCGTAATCGTCACGCGCCAGGAACGGCAGCGTCATTTCGCCCGCGGCACCGACCTCGGCCGCGCCGGTGACCGAGATCTCGGGAACGGCATCGCGCACCACCGTCACATCCCAGCTGTGACCGCCCGGCCCGTCAATCCGCAGATGGCCGGAGCGGGTGACAGTGAAATCCTGTTGCGGGTCGGCGGCGGAGGGCAGTTCTCCGGTGCGGCCCGACACGGTTTCCGCCAGCGTCAGCGCGCCGACCTCGCCATAGAACCGCAGGGTGACGCGGCTGTTCTCCGGCACCGTCAGCTCCGCCTCGGCGATATCGTTGAGATAGAGCGTCGGCAGGCCGGTATAGCGTGGCGGCTCGACCCAGCCTTCCCAGGTCGGCCCGCCGGCCAGGGGCGCCGCCCCCCCGGGGGTCATCCGGGTGACCGAGCCCACCTGCCAGATCGATCCGAAGACCAGCCCCACCAGCAGCGCCAACAGCGCCACGTACCGCAGGGCAAAGGGATCGCGACGCGCCAGCCGCAGATCGGGGCGCACCGGCTTCGCGGCGGCGGCACGGGCCGCCATGCGGGCCTGATGCGCGCGCCAGACCGCCGCCGAGGCGGCATCGCCGGCACCGATCGCCTGCTGGTCGTGCAGCGCGCGGAGCGGCCGGCCCGGCAGGGTTTCGTCGAGCCGTGCCAGCGCGTCGGCCCGGCCCGGCCAACGGAACCGCAGCGCGCCCCGAAGGCCCAGTCCCAGACCTGCGAAAACGGCGATCACGCCGAGGATCCAGACAACCTCGATCGGGGCGAGTTCGTGCAGCCCCAGCATCAGCGCCGCCAGCACCGCCATGACGATGGAAATTACCGGCCAGAAACAGCGCAGCAACCGTTCCGCCAGCATGCCGGCCTGCGTCAGCCGCAGGGGCAGACGCAGTTTCTGTGTCACGGGGTCGTCGTCAGGCGCCCGGGGCATCGGCGGTACCACTCCTTGACGCTCTGGCGGGACAGCGCGCCCGTCCGGCTCAGAGCCATTCGGGGATGGTATCGCGATTTATCATTTCGTCAAAGGTCGGACGTCGGCGGATTACCGCGAACTGGTCCCCTTTCACCAGCACCTCGGGGATCAGCGGGCGGCTGTTATACTCGCTCGACATCACCGCGCCATAGGCGCCGGCGCTGCGGAAGGCGATCAGGTCGCCCGGGGCCACCGGCGGCATCGCCCGCTGGCGGGCGAAGGTATCGCCGGTTTCGCAGACCGGCCCGACGATGTCGTAAGGCGTGCTTTCGGCCGCAGCAGCGGCTTCCACCACCGGAACAATGTCGTGATGCGCATCGTACATCGCCGGACGCACCAGATCGTTCATCGCGGCATCGAGGATCAGGAAATCGCGCCCCTCCCCGTGTTTGACATAGACCAGCCGCGACACCATCAGCCCGGCATTGCCGGCGATCAGCCGGCCCGGCTCGATCTCGATCTCGCAGCCCAGATGCCCCAGCGTGCGACGGATCAGCGCACCATAGTCCGACGGCAGCGGCGGCGCCTCGTTCGAGCGGGTGTAGGGAATGCCCAGACCGCCGCCCAGATCGAGTCGGCGGATGTCGTGCCCGTCGGCGCGCAGCACCTCGGTCAGTTCCGCCACCTTCCGATAGGCCAGCTCGAAAGGCTCCAGCTGGGTCAGCTGGCTGCCGATGTGAACATCGATGCCGATCGCCTCGACCCCCGGCAGCTCAGCCGCACGGGCATAGACCGCACGCGCCTGGGCGATCGGGATGCCGAATTTGTTCTCCGATTTGCCGGTGGCGATCTTGGCGTGAGTCTTGGCATCGACGTCCGGATTGACCCGCAGGGTGATCGGCGCGACCACTCCCAGCTCCACCGCGACGGCGCTGATCACTTCCAGCTCGGGCTCGGATTCGACGTTGAGCTGGCGCACCCCGTCGGAGAGCACATAGCGGATCTCGTCCGCCGTCTTGCCGACACCGGAGAAGACGATCTTGTCGCCCGGCACTCCCGCCGCCCTGGCGCGGCGGTATTCGCCCTCGCTCACCACATCCATGCCGGCGCCGGCCGCGGCCAGCGTGCGCAGGATCGCCTGGTTCGAGGCCGCCTTGACCGCGTAGCAGACCAGATGGTCCATCCCCTCCAGCGCATCGTCGAAAAGCCGGAAGTGCCGCAGCAGCGTCGCCGTCGAATAGACGTAGAAGGGGGTGCCCACCGCAGCCGCGATCTCGGGCAGCGGGACATCCTCGGCGTGCAGGACGCCGTCCTTATAGAGAAAATGATCCATATCGCGCGCTTAAGAGAAAGCGCGGCACAGATCAATTGCAATCGAAGGGCGCAGGTCGCCGGCGGCTCAGCGGCGGTGGTATTTCGACCGGAGCCGCCCGCCCGGACGCGCCTTTTTCGCCGCGCGCATCCGATCCGACCGGGCGATCGCCGCCTCCAGCCGCGGCAGCAGGCCGGGATTGCGCACCCCCTGGCCGAAGGCCAGCTGATAGAGCGTGTGATGCGGCGAGTCGTTGGCCTCGATGATCACCGGACCGTCGGCGCAGATGGCGATATCCCAGCCGATCAGGCCGAAATCGGGGAACATGGCATGGGCCCGCGCCGCCACATCCAGCGCGGCGTGGAAATGCGGCACCTCGAAGCCGTCGAAGGCCATGCCGGACACCGGATGTTCTGCGATCCAGCGGCCCTGCAGGCCGGTGCCGATCCGCGCCCGCGACAGCCTGCCCGCGTCATCGACGGCGGCCACCATGCTGCCCTCCTGCCAGAAATTGTCCGACATCGCCTTGGGCGAAGGCAGTTTCCACAGCGCATAGAGCGGCCGCGGCAGCGCCTCGTCACGCAGGGTGACAATCCGCAGCGATCCCACCGCGACGCCACCGGTCATCGCCGCCATATCGGGATGCTGACGCAGCGCGGTCTGGAACAGGAAGCCATCCGGGTAATCGGTGAACACCTCCCGACAGAAGGCCTCAAGCGCGACGCGGCGACCGCTGCCCAGCACCAGCATGTCGTCGTCGATCCCGGTCAGCAGGGCCGAACCGAAGCTGCCGGAGGCGTTGCGTGGCTTGGCGAAGATCGGATAGGCCGCCTCCCGGCGTAGGAAACCGCTGATCTCCTCCGGGGTCGAGAGGGTCGGGATGTTGCCATAGAGCCGGTCGGCCTGCGCCACCGCCTGGGTCCGGGTGGAGGCGATCCCCAGCTGGGTCAGCAGCGAGGGGTAAAGCACCTTGTCGCGCATGAAATGGGTGGCGCGGCTCAACTCGCTGGGGTTCAGCCGCCAGTTCAGCTGATGGCTGCCCTTGACGCCGACATAGGCCCGTTTCGCCTCTGCCGAAATCGCCGGATCATAGAGCCCGAGGCTGTAGTAATCCTTCTGCGCGACGCGCCCCTGCCCGAGGTTGAGCTGAACCATTTCCCGCAGCTGCCGGAACGGGCTGACACGATAGCGGCGCGCAACCTCGACGATGTTGGGGGCACTGACCGGGCCGGAACTGCTCGGCGGGGTGACGAGCGCTTTGGCGTTAACGGTGGAATCGGTCATCGCGGCCTCCGGCTGGGAACGGTGTTGCGTTCACGGTTACCCAACAAAGATGGCCAAAATGGGGCTTACTGTCGCCCAATCGGAAAAAGTCAGACCACCGGGCGGCTGCGCAGGAACAGGTAGAGCGGCAGACCGCAGCTGACCCCGATCAGCAATGTCGCCGGAATCGCAACGAGGGCGATCCAGTTCCGCCGCACGGCGACTTCCGCAAGGATGAAGACGATCAGCGCGATGGCGGAGATCACCAGATCCCAGGTCACCGCCGCGCTGGCCGGCGTGCTGAACCATTCGGCGATCAGCCCCAGCGGGTTCGGCCCGTTGGCCGCGATCCAAGTTCCGATATGCATCATCGGGTGCACCGCACCCCAGATCGACAGGGCCAGAAAGATCATGCGCAGGGGGGACATCGGCCGCTCCTTCCGCCAGGGGCGATGGGTCAGTATCCGGCGATTGGCCCGGCATGGGCCGCGCGCGACGGCGGGATCGGTTCTCCGTCCACGCCGCAGGCCGCAAGTGCCAGCAGCGTCAGCATCGCAGCAATCATCTGTTTCAACGGCAAGGCTCCTCAGCTCGCGTTACGGTCGGGTCCCGGCGCCGGATCACCAAGTCTTCTTACCGGGCCGGCGGCGCGTCCATTGGCCCAGTCAGCCTGCCTCAGCCCAGCAACGCGGTCCAGCGCGCGATCTGCTCGCGCACCTGCGCCGGCGCGGTGCCGCCATAAGACATCCGCGAATTGACCGAATTCTCCACCCCGAGGACCGAGAAGACATCCTCGGTAATGCCGGCGTGGACCGACTGCATGTCTGCCAGCGTCAGGTCGGGCAGATCGCAGCCCTTCTGCTCCGCCATCGCCACCAGGGTGCCGGTGACGTGGTGGGCATCGCGGAACGGCACCTTCAGCACCCGCACCAGCCAGTCGGCCAGATCGGTGGCGGTGGAGAAACCGGACCCGGCGGCGGCGGCCAGGTTGTCGCGGTTGGCAGTCATGTCCTTGACCATGCCTTCCATCGCCGCCAGCGCCAGCATCCAGTTGTCGGCGGCATCGAAGACCTGCTCCTTGTCTTCCTGCATATCCTTGGAATAGGCCAAGGGCAGCCCCTTCATCACCATCATCAGCGCGGTATTGGCGCCGAAGATGCGGCCTATCTTGGCGCGGATCAGTTCCGCCGCATCGGGGTTCTTCTTCTGCGGCATGATCGACGACCCGGTCGAGAAGCGATCACTGAGCGCCACGAACCGGAACTGGGCCGAAGACCAGATCACCAGCTCCTCGGCCATCCGGCTCAGGTGCATGGCGCTGATCGAGGCTACCGACAGGAATTCCAGCGCGAAATCGCGGTCCGACACGGCATCGAGGCTGTTGGCCGAGGGCCGGTCGAAGCCCAGGGCCTCGGCCGTCATGTGGCGGTCGATCGGAAAGGAGGTGCCGGCCAGCGCGGCGGCCCCCAGCGGGCTTTCGTTCATCCGCTTGCGGGCGTCGCGCACGCGGGAGAGGTCGCGACCGAACATCTCGACATAGGCCATCATGTGGTGGCCCCAGGTCACCGGCTGGGCGGTCTGCAGGTGGGTAAAGCCCGGCATCACCCAATCGGCGCCGGCCGCAGCCTGCGTCAGAAGCGCGCGGATCAGCGCGATGAGCCCGGCTTCGGCGGCATCGAACTGGTCCCGCACCCAGAGCTTGAAGTCGGTCGCAACCTGGTCGTTGCGCGACCGGCCAGTGTGCAGACGGCCCGCAGGCTCGCCGATGATCTCCTTCAGCCGCGCCTCCACATTCATGTGGATGTCTTCCAGCGCGGTGGAGAAGGCGAAACTGCCGGCCTCGATCTCTGACAAGACCGTGAGCAGCCCTTCCCGAATGGCTTCGGCATCGCTATCGCTGATCACGCCCGTCGCGGCCAGCATGGCGGCATGGGCTCTCGACCCGGCGATATCCTGGGACGCCATCCGCTTGTCGAAGCCGATCGAGGCATTAATTGCCTCCATGATCGCGTCCGGTCCGGCGGCGAAGCGGCCGCCCCACATCTGGTTCGAGGATTGATCTGCCATGTTCTGCACCCGTGGAGGTAAAATGCGCCTGTTCCGTTTCCTGACCCTTTATATGGCCCTGATGCTGGGTGCAAACGTCGCAGCTGCGGCCGATCTGGCCACCCTCCAGGCGCTGCGCGAGGGCGACATGAAGAAGCTGGCCCTGCACGAGACGCCAAAACCGGTCTCGGACCTCGCTTTCCAGAAGCCGGACGGCGCCGGCACCGCGACGCTGGCCGAGTATCGCGGCAAGTATCTGCTGGTGAACTTCTGGGCCACCTGGTGCGCGCCCTGTCGCAAGGAGATGCCGATGCTGAATGCCCTGCAGGAGGAATTCGGCGGCGAAGGCTTTCAGGTGGTGACCATCGCCACCGGGCGGAATTCTCCCGCCGGGATCAAGAAATTCTTCGACGAGATCGGCGTTACCGACCTGCCCCGCTATCAGGATCCGAAACAGGCGCTTGCCCGCGACATGGGGGTGCTGGGGTTGCCCGTCACCCTGATCGTCGACCCCGAGGGGCGCGAGATCGGCCGCCTGATGGGCGACGCCGACTGGACGTCCGAGAGCGCCAAGGCGATCATCGCGGCACTGCTGCTGGAAGAGGCCTGAGCCGCGGGCCGACCTTGGCAGACCCTGCAGCGGTGCCGCGCTGCGGCGGAGACAGGCCGTGACAACAGCCGCCACGACTGACATAAGCTCTGGTATGTCACAGACAATTTTCGCATAGCGGAAGATGTTTTCTCGAGGAAGTTGACGTTACGTCAACCTTTTTCCTGTCAGCTGTCCCGCACGAAGGCCGGAGCATTTCAGCCCGGCACGCCGACCGATAACCGGCAACCTTCGATCCGACGATTTGTTTTTAGCGAGTTTCACAGCCAAGCGGCTAGATTTTGCAGAATTTTTTTCAAGGAGCCTCACCATGGCCAGCACATCATTCACCATTCCCGGCGCAATCGACATCATCGTCACCGTGACCGAGGTCATCAATCCAGGTACCGGCTATCGCGAACTGCGGTTCGACATTGCGCTGGACGAAACCGGCGGTCTCGAGGGCGACCTGCGCGGGCTCTTTTTCGATCTTGCCGATGAAAGCGTCCTGGGCGGGCTCTCGGTGCGCGGCGACGATGTCACCGCCTCGCAGTTCGCCGCCGATGCCGTGACCGATCTCGGCCGGGGCAACAACATGAATGGCAAGCATACCAACAAGGGCAACGGATTTGACGCCGGTGTCGGCTTCGGCACCCCGGGCATGGCGAAGGACGATATCGACGCCACCAGCTTCACCCTTGCCTCGGCCGACGGGGATCTGAACCTCGATATCCTCAGCGAAATGCGCTTCGGCGCCCGGGTCACCTCGGTCGGCCCGGATGGCGACCGTGGCGACGGTCAGAAGGTGGTGGGCGATGCGCCCCATATCAACCTGCCGCCGGACGCCTATGACGACGGCACCACCGCCGCCGACCGGATCGTCGTCGAAGCCGGTGACAGCGTCAGCATCGACGTGCTCGCCAACGACGAGGATCGCGACGGCAGCCTCGACCCGGCGTCACTGACGGTGGTGGCGACCAGCCCCTATGGCTCCACCTCGGTCAACGGCGGCCAGATCGATTTCACCGCCAACGATGTCGGCGGTGACAACACCGATGAGTCCCGCATCGCCGTGGTGAGCTACACTGTCGATGACACCGAAGGCGCCACCAGCAACATCGCCGACGCCCACATCCACATCATCGACCCGCTGATCGAAAGCGATACCGACACTGCCGTCGCGGCGCTGAACGGCCAGACCATCAGCCTGGGCCTGACCACCGAGGACCGCACCTATAACGACGAAAGCGAGGTGTCGGTCAGCATCAACTTCGGCGATCTGGACCAGAAGGATGTCAATGTCTCCTTCGTCATCGATGGCTCCGGCTCGATCAACGCGACGGAGTGGACCCAGCAGCTGACCGCGGTGCAGGACACCATCGACCTGTTGCGCAGCCAGTTCGCCGGCACCGGAACCGACGTCGAGATCCAGCTGGTGCAGTTCTCCGGCGAGCTCAGCCCCACCCCGGATGCCTTCGGCGCCACTTTCGATCTCTACGATGCCGCGCTCACGGATATCCGGACCGGAACCCCGCTCCAGGCGCAGCTGCGGCAGGTCACCAACTACGAAGCCGGGATGCGGCTGGCGGCGGATTTCCTGGTGCCGCAGGACGGTGACGAAAACTACATGGTCTTCATTTCCGATGGCGTGCCACTGATCGCCTATAACCCCAACGGCAACGGCACCTCGGTCAGCAATTCCAGCCCCAGCGCCTATATGGACGAGGTGCAGGCGATCTGGAATGCGGGGACCTCGGTGACCGCGATCGGTTTCGGCACGGTGACGAAATCGCGGCTGGACCAGATCGACAACACCGGTGGCGCGCAGGTCTTCGCCAATGCCTCGCAGCTGGGCGATGCGCTGGGGGCCTCGCCGCTGTTTCCCGCCGATGTGATCGAGTTCAACCTGAGTGTGAATGGCACCGATTCCGGCCTGACCACCGCCGATCTGATCGATCTCGGCGGCGGCGATCTCGGCTTCGAGGGGCAGATCACCGGGCTCGACACCACGCCCGGCGCCGTCAACACGGTGATCGCCACCGCCAGTTTCGATGTCGATGGCGACGGGCTGGCGGATGAAACCCGCACCGTCCAGACCCTTATCGAGGCGACCGACGGGTCCGACATCTTCGCCTGGGTCTGATCCCGCCACCGCTCTGCCACCGCCCGCGCCGCAGATGCGTGGGCGGTGTTTTCCCTTTTGACAGCGCCCCCTGCCCGCCGCTTATATCCGGGCAAGGGGAACGCCGATGTCGACCACGCTGATTGTTATCCTCACCGCCGCGGCCCTGGCGCTGCTGACGGTCCTGCTGAACCTGGCCGGCCGGCCCCGGCGGATGCGGCTGGATGACGATGCCGCGCGACGGGCCTGGGCCGACAGCCACCCCGGCGACGCGATCCGGCAGGTCACCCTGTCGACCGACCGCCGGGCCGCCCTGTTGCTGACCGATCAGGGCCCGGTGCTGGTCTGGGCCGCCGGCCGCGAGATCGTCGCCCGCCGTCTGCGCGATTTCGATCTGGTGGACGAGGGCCGGGCGATCCGCGTCATCTTCCGCGATTACGCCACCCCGGCGGCGGAACTGCGGCTCGATGCTTTCGAACGGCAGCACTGGCTGAACCTGATGGACCGGTCCTGAGGGCTCAGCGTCGCTCGGCCAGGGCCGCGACCGGTTGATGACAGGGGCAGCCGACCAGATGATCGTTGACCATGCCCACCGCCTGCATGAAGGCATAGACGATGGTCGGACCGCAGAATCGGAAGCCGCGCTTTTTCAGATCCTTGGAGATTGCGGTGGAGAGCGGCGTGAAAGCCGGCACCTGATCGAGATTTTTCCATTTATTTTGGATCGGGCGACCGCCGACAAATGCCCACAGATAGCGGTCGAACCCCTGTTCCGCCTCGATCGCCTGCCAGGCCCGGGCATTGCCGATGGTCGCCTCGATCTTGCCGCGATGGCGGATGATCCCGGGATCCTGCAACAGGCGGGCGACCTCTTCCTCCCCCCATCCGGCGATCACGTCAGGGTCGAACCCGGCGAAGGCAGAGCGGAAGTTTTCCCGTTTTTTCAAAATGGTAATCCAGCTCAGCCCGGCCTGGAACCCGTCCAGGATCAGCTTTTCCCAAAGCGCGCGGCTGTCCCATTCGGGCCGGCCCCATTCGGTATCGTGATAGGCGATGTAAAGGTCGTCCTGGCCGACCCAGCCACAGCGCTGCAGATTTTCGGGGAGTTCAGTGGTCATCGAGATTCTCACAAATTGTGAAAAATTTTCACTAGCGTTAATCGCCCGGAAAGGAATTTGGATGACTGTAGCGAGGTAAGGCAACGGAAACCAGAACCCCCCCGAGGTCCCGCAATGTACAGCCCCCGCACCCGTTGGGCCGATCAGCCCGAAGGCTCCGAAAACCCCCTGAACGCCGCCCTGGCCGCGCGCGACCGGTCGACCATCGACATGGTCACCGAGGCCGTCCGCCACAAGCAGTGCCTGCTGGCCTTTCAGCCGGTAGTTCAGGCCCGCGCGCCGCACAATGTCGCCTTCTACGAAGGGTTGATTCGCATCCTCGACGAAACCGGCCGGGTGATTCCCGCCCGCGACTTCATGCCGGTGGTCGAAAATACCGAACTCGGCCGCGAGATCGACTGCCTGGCGCTGGAAGCCGGGTTGCAGGCGCTGGCGGAGAACCCGACCCTGCGGCTGTCGATCAACATGTCGGCCCGCTCGATCGGCTACAGCCGCTGGATGCAGACGCTGAACCGCGCGCTGAATCTGGACAACCGGATCGGCGAACGGCTGACGCTGGAGATCGCCGAAAGCTCCGCCATGATGGTGCCGGAACTGGTGATCGATTTCATGGACCGGTTGCAGGGCAACGGCATCGCCTTCGCGCTGGACGATTTCGGATCGGGCGCCATTAACATCCGGCATTTCCGTGATTTCTTCTTCGACGCCGTCAAGATCGACGGCCAGTACGTCCGCGGTGTGCACCGCGATTACGACACCCAGGCCGCATTGCGGGCGCTGGTCGCCATGGCCCGCGAATTCGAGATGCTGATCATCGCCGAATCCGTCGAAGCCAGCGAAGACGCCGAATACCTGATGTCGCTCGGCATCGACTGCATGCAGGGCTACCTGTTCGGTGCCCCGACCATTCGCCCCGACTGGGCCGACGAAGACAGTCAGGCGGCCGCCGGCTGAGCCGGTCCGGCGCCAGGGCGCGCCGTGGTCTGGGGGGACCGCGGCACGCTCGTTATTGCTGCGGGTGCAGCAATCCGGTATCACAAGCCTATCGGGGCGGCGGCCCCGGGGCAGGTCCGATGACCCACCCGCGGGACCGACACAGGAGGATGCCGCCCTTTGGATGGCAAAGGACCGGATCACATGACAAATGTAGTTATTGCATCGGCGGCACGGACGGGCGTGGGGAGCTTCGCTGGCTCGTTCGCCAACACCCCGGCACATGACTTGGGCGCGGCGGTACTGGAAGCGGTCGTCGAACGCGCCGGGATCGCCAAGGAGGAGGTTTCCGAAACCATCCTCGGGCAGGTGCTGACCGCGGCGCAGGGCCAGAACCCGGCCCGTCAGGCCCATATCAACGCCGGCTTCCCGAAAGAAAGCGCCGCCTGGAGCATCAACCAGGTCTGCGGCTCCGGTCTGCGCTCGGTCGCCCTCGCGGCTCAGCACATCCAGCTGGGAGACGCCAGCATCGTCGCCGCCGGCGGCCAGGAAAACATGACCCTGTCGCCCCATGCCGCCGCCCTGCGCGCCGGCCACAAGATGGGTGACATGACCTATATCGACACGATGATTCGCGACGGTCTGTGGGATGCCTTCAACGGCTATCACATGGGGCAGACCGCCGAGAACGTGGCGGAGCAGTGGCAGATCAGCCGCGACATGCAGGACGAATTCGCCGTCGCCAGCCAGAACAAGGCGGAAGCGGCGCAGAAAGCCGGCAAGTTCGCCGATGAAATCGTGCCCTTCACCATCAAGACCCGCAAGGGCGATATCGTGATGGACAAGGACGAATACATCCGCGCCGGCGCCACCATCGAAGCGATGCAGAAACTGCGCCCCGCCTTCGTCAAGGACGGCACCGTGACCGCCGCCAACGCCTCGGGCATCAACGACGGCGCCGCCGCCGTGTTGCTGATGAACGCCGACGATGCCGAGAAACGCGGGATCGAACCGCTGGCCCGCATCGTTTCCTACGCCACCGTCGGCCTCGACCCGTCGATCATGGGTGTCGGCCCGATCTACGCCAGCCGCAAGGCGCTGGAAAAAGCCGGCTGGAGCCCCAGCGATCTGGATCTGGTCGAAGCCAACGAAGCCTTCGCCGCCCAGGCCTGCGCCGTGAACAAGGACATGGGCTGGGATCCCTCAATCGTGAACGTGAACGGCGGCGCCATCGCCATCGGCCACCCGATCGGTGCCTCCGGCTGCCGCATCCTCAACACCCTGCTGTTCGAAATGAAGCGCCGCGATGCCAAGAAGGGCCTCGCCACGCTCTGCATCGGCGGTGGCATGGGCGTTGCGATGTGTGTCGAGCGCCCCTAAGGCTTTGATAAAAATGCTATCGGTTGAGGGCGCCTCTGGCGCCCTTTTCTTTTGCATTGCCCCGCTCAACGGCAACGGCGTTGATTTTTCCGAATAAATTCGCCCCTAACTCACGAAACTTTATTGCGAATTTACATTTCAATATGTAACAGAGTTACCATGTCAAATTGAGATTGGAGGACACCTCAATGACTCGGACAGCACTTGTCACCGGCGGGTCCCGTGGGATCGGCGCCGCGATTTCCCAGGCGCTGAAGGCCCAGGGCTATAGCGTCGCAGCCACCTACGCCGGCAATGACGAGGCCGCAGCCGCCTTCACCGCCGAGACCGGCATCAAGACCTACAAATGGAATGTCGGCGACTACGAGGACAGTAAGGCCGGCATCGCCCAGGTCGAAGCCGATCTGGGTCCGATTGAGGTCGTGGTGGCCAATGCCGGCATCACCCGCGACGCCCCCTTTCACAAGATGACGCCGGAACAGTGGCAGCAGGTGATCGACACCAACCTGACCGGCGTGTTCAACACCATTCACCCGATCTGGCCCGGCATGCGCGAGCGCAAATTCGGCCGCGTCGTGGTGATCAGCTCGATCAACGGGCAGAAAGGCCAGTTCGGCCAGGTGAACTATGCCGCCACCAAGGCCGGCGATCTGGGCATCATCAAGTCGCTGGCCCAGGAAGGCGCCCGGTTCAACATCACTGCCAACGCGATCTGTCCCGGCTATATCGGCACCGATATGGTCATGGCGGTGCCGGAGAAGGTGCGCGAATCGATCATCGCGCAAATCCCCGTCGGTCGCCTGGGCGAACCCGAGGAAATCGCCCGCTGCGTGGCCTTCCTGGCCTCCGACGACGCCGGCTTCATCACCGGTTCCACCATCACTGCGAATGGCGGTCAGTTCTTCGTCTGATCCATGCGCGCACCACCGGCACGCGGCGCAGGAATGCGCCGGAATGAGACAGGGCCGACCCCGCGGGGCCGGCCCTTTTCAATCCCGTAAGTCCCTGCGCGCCGGGTCAGCGGGAAAGAGAACGAAACCGCAGCCGGCCCCAGATAGACCGCAGCGCATCGCCGCGAGCCACGTGTGCGCGGTCAAAGGCCGCCCGCACGGCAGGGGTTGCAGTCATCTCGGTCATCGTCATCACGGCCTCCTTTCGGAACAGGCATACTTGATGACAACCACTATGACTTACGGCATAATATGGGACAAACGAGAGTTTTCCGGCACTCACTTAAGAAAAACTAATCCGATATGGCTGACCGGCTGCCACCCCTGACCGCCCTGCGCGCCTTCGAAGCCGCAGCCCGGCACCTGTCCTTCGCCAGGGCGGCAGAGGAGTTGAACGTCACCCCCGCCGCGTTGTCGTTTCAGATCAAGTCGCTGGAACAGCATCTGGGGCAGCCGCTGTTTCACCGGCTGAACCGCGCCGTCGACCTGACCGAGGCGGGCCGCACCCTCGCGCCCGGCGCCACCGACGGGTTTCAGATGCTGGCCAGCGCCTGGCGCAGCACCACCCGGTTGAACGATAAACGCGGACTGGTCGTCACCGCCGGACCGGCACTGACGGCAAAATGGCTGGCACCCCGGCTGTATAATTTCGCCCAGGCCCATCCGGATATCGACCTCAGATTCTCCGCCAGCCTGAGGTTCATGGATTTCGAACGCGACGACATCGACGTCGCGATCCGCTTTGGCTATGGGCCGGATCCGGGTCTCTATTCCCTGAAACTGGCCGAAGAATGGCTGACCCCGGTCATGATCCCGGAGCTAGCCGACCGCTATCCAACACCGGAGAGCCTGCTTGGCGCCCCGTTGCTGATCGACGATTCCATCGATTTTCTCGATCCGCCTTGTGACTGGGCCGCCTGGTTCCGCGCGGTGGGCATCGCGTCGCCCCCACCTACGGGCCTGCGGTTTTCACAGGCCGACCATGCCATCGACGCAGCGATGACAGGCGTCGGAGTCGTACTGGGGCGACGCGCGCTGGTGATCAAGGATCTGGCCGAAGGACGACTTGTCGCGCCCTACGGAGTGGCCCTGACCACCACCGCGCATTTTCGCTTTCTCTGTCAGACCGGAGCGGAAACCCGGCCGCAAATCCGCGCCTTCCGTGACTGGATGCTGCACGAAGTTCGGAAAACCGCATCGGTTTCCGAGACGCTGACCCTCATACCGGCCGAATCCGTTCCCCCTGCTCCCTGAGAGCCCGGGCAGGCGTCAGTTCGACAGGCGTTCGATCTCTTCTTTCAGTTTCAGCTTGCGTTTCTTCAGAGAGACCAGATGCAGCGCGTCGACGCTGGGCGCGCGTTGCGCCTGTTCCACCTGGAAGCTCAGACTTTCATGCTTGCGCTTCAGTTCCGTCAGGTGCGAACTAAGGCTCATGGCAATCCTCCTCTGAATTGGTTTTGCCCAATGAGTTGAGCATAACTCGATCCACCTGTCACGCTGCAGGCGCATTAGATTTTCACAAAAGCGACACATTGCCGTCATGGCCCCGGCGCGACGGCGCGCGGGCTCCGTTGGTCTCAGGCCAGACCAAGGCCGCGCCATGCCGTAAAACAGCTGCGATTTCAGGGGCATAATCCTCACGGTCCTGGCCGTGACAGGCCCCCTGATGCAGCAGGAGCGGCGCATGCAGGCGAAAAGCCGCGCGCCCGCCCTTCCGGGCCCGCAGAATCACCAGATCGGGGGCCCGACCGGCGCGCGCTGCCAGCGGCAGCACCTCCAGCGACCCCAGTCGCCCGGCGCAGGCCGCCAGAATTTCCGGCAGCCGTTCGGTCCGCTGGATCATGTGCAGCATCCCGCGCGGCGCCAGCCGCCGCGCCGCCACCTCCAGCCAGAGCGCCAGTGGCGTCTCCGCCTCGCCCAGGGCCACCGCACGACCACTGTCCGCCGCCCGGGTATGCGCCCCGGCGCGGTAATAGGGCGGATTGGCGATCACATGATCGACCTGCCGCCGCCGCAGTTCCGCGGGCAGGGCGGCCAGATCGGCGCAGATCACCTCCAGCCCCAGATCGTTGTCAGCGGCATTGCGTCGCGCCAGCGCCGCATAGCCCGGCTGCAGCTCCACCCCGGTCGCCTCCAGCCCCGGCACCCGCGCCGCCAGGCAGAGAATCGCCGCCCCCGCACCACAGCCCAGCTCCAGCACGCTCTGCCCCGCCCGCGCCGGCACCGCCGCCGCCAGCAGCACCGGGTCCACCCCGGCGCGATAGCCCCGCCGGGGCTGCCACAGCCGCAGCCGCCCGCCCAGAAAGCCATCCCGGCTCAGCACGCTGTCGTCGAAGTCAGTCACAGTCCACGGGGGATGTCGTTGTCACTGAGCACCCGCAGCGCGGCATCGTAATCATCGTCCCGCACCATCATGCGACGGGGAAAAAGACCGATGCCGCCTTCGAGAATGCTCATATTTACGTCCATCTGAAAGCAGTCTATACCCTCACCTTCGAGAAGGGCAGAGGCAAAGGCCATGACGGTCGGGTCGGTGCTGCGCAACAGTTCCTTCATATCGGGATGTAAGGGCAAGCCGCCCGCGATGTCGAGCCTCGGGGAAACCGCGCCATGAATATGACACTCGTCACCAAACCTCACGACCGGCTGGCGGCCGCGCTCTCCACCGAGATGGCCGAAGTCGACCTGCTGATCCGCACCCGGATGCATTCGGACCACGCGCCGCGCATCCCGGAGATCACCGCCCATCTGGTCAGCGCCGGCGGCAAGCGGCTGCGGCCGATGCTGACCCTCGCCGCGGCCAAGCTCTGCGGCTATCAGGGCGAGCATCACCTCGGCCTCGCCGCCACGGTGGAATTCATTCATACCGCGACGCTGCTGCACGACGATGTCGTCGACGAAAGCGAAAAGCGCCGCGGCCGGCCCACCGCCAACCTGCTCTGGGACAATAAATCCAGCGTTCTGGTCGGCGATTACCTGTTCTCCCGCAGCTTCCAGCTGATGGTCGCCACCGGCAACCTGCGGGTTCTGGAAATCCTCGCCAACGCCTCGGCCACGATTTCCGAAGGCGAAGTGCTGCAGATGACCGCGGCCAGCGACCTGAAGACCGATGAGGATATCTATCTGCAGGTGGTGCGCGGCAAGACCGCCGCGCTCTTCTCTGCCGCGACCGAGGTCGGCGGCGTCATCGCCGGCGCCACGCCAGAGGCGGTCGCCGCCCTCTTCGCCTATGGCGACGCGCTGGGGATCGCCTTCCAGATCGCCGACGACCTGCTTGATTATCAGGGCGACAGCGGCGCCACCGGCAAGAATGTCGGCGACGATTTCCGCGAACGCAAGCTGACGCTGCCGGTGATCAAGGCTGTGGCCCAGGCCGATGAGGCAGAGCGCGCCTTCTGGACCCGCACCATCGAAAAGGGGCAGCAGCAGGACGGCGATCTGGAGCAGGCGCTGGCGCTGATGGCGAAATACGACACCCTCGCCGCCACCCGCCGCGATGCGGAGGCCTGGGCCGCCAAGGCGCAGCAGGCGCTGACCGCCCTGCCCGCCCATGAAATCCGCGAAATGCTGCACGATCTCGCCGGCTACGTGGTCTCGCGCCTGTCCTGACCAGCGCGCACCCCGGCGCCGGCGGCAAGTCTTTTTCTGGCCCTAAATATCCCCGCCGGAGGCTGCGGCCCGCAGGGGCGCATCCCCTTTCATCCTCGGACGCCGGCCACACCCGACGGGGCTCAGCCGATGGCGCTGGGGGTACTCTGCGTCGGCATCACCCACCAGCCGGGATGGGCGCGCGACAGATCCGCCGCCGCCCGCTCCGCCGCCGCCCGCGTCGCGAACAGACCGAAGCAGGTGGCCCCCGATCCCGACATCCGACCGAGATCCGCCCCCGCCTGCCGCAACGCCGCCAGCACATCGCCGATCACCGGCGCCAGCCCGCGGGCCGGGGCCTCCAGATCATTGCGCTGTGCGCCCAGCCAGGCGGCCAACCGGTGCCCGGGCCAGGGCGTCATCGCCGGGTTCTGGCGCTGCTCCAGCGCCTTGAACACCGCCGGTGTCGGCAGCGGCACACCCGGGTTGACCAGCAGCAGCGACAGGGCCGGCAGCCCGGTCACGGGGGTCAGACGCTCGCCGATCCCCTGCATCCGCTGCGGCCCGGCCGACAGGCAGACCGGCACATCCGCCCCCAGAGCGATGGCCTGATCCGGCGCGCCGAAAGCGCGCAGGATTGCCGCCGCGTCGGACGAGCCGCCGCCGATCCCGGCGCCATGCGGCAGGTTTTTCTCCAACCGGATATGCAGGCGCTGCCCGGCCAGCTCTGCCGCGCGCCACACCAGGTTACGGGCATCCGCCGGCACCCCGCCGGCAAAGGGGCCAGTGACCTCCAGCGACATCTCCGCCGCCGGTTCCACCCAAAGTCGGTCGCCGACATCACCGAAGACCACCAGCGAATCCAGCAGGTGATAGCCATCGGCGCGCTGACCGGTGACATGCAGGCTCAGGTTGATCTTGACCGGCGCGAAAAGCTCACTCGCCATCGGCGGCGGAGAGCGGCGGCGCCCCCTCTTCGGCCAGCACCTGATCCAGCCCCACGTCCAGCTTGCGGCGGATGCGGTCCGGGTCGGCCTCGCCATCGGTCTCGTCGGGCTTGATGAAGGACAGCGCCCGCTTCCACTGGAATTCCGCCTCGCGCTTGCGGCCCACCGCCCAATAGACATCGCCCAGATGGTCGTTGACCACCGGGTCGACCGCCATCAGCTCGACCGCATGTTCCATATGGCCCACCGCCTCCTGATAGCGGCCGAGGCGGAACAGCACCCAGCCCAGCGAATCGACGATATAGCCGCTGTCGGGCTGCGCCGCGACGGCGCGTTCGATCATGCCGAGCGCCTCGTCCAGCTTCACCTTCCGCTCAACCAGCGAATAGCCCAGATAGTTCAGCACCTGCGGCTGATCCGGGTTCAGCTGCAGCGCGTGGCGCAGATCCGTCTCCGCCGCGTCCCATTGCTTCAGCCGTTCATGAGCGATGCCCCGGGCATAGAGCAGGAACCACTCCCCCGGCGCGCCCTCTTCGGTATATTCCAGCGCCTTGTCATAGGCGGCGACGGCACCGGCGTAGTCCTCCTGCTGGCGCAGGAGATCGCCCAGCGAGGTATGGACCACCGGCAAGCCGGGATAATCCTTGGCCAGCCGCTCCAGCACCTCGATCGCCGCATCGGTCTTGCCGGCGCTGCGCAGCGCATCGGCGCGGCCCAGTTCGGCCGCGTGGTAATCCGGGCTGTCCGCCGGCACTTGTTTATAGGTCGCGACCGCCAGGTCGTATTGCCCCAGCTGGTCCAGCAGATCGGCGCTCAGCAGCAGCGCGTCGATGTGATCGGGGCGCAGATCGCTGGCCACCCGGGCATAGATCAGCGCGAAATCATCCGACGCCTCGCCCCTAAGGGCGGAGGCCACCGCGAAGAACACCTCGGCCATGCCGTCGCGCACGCTGGTGATATGATCGAACGGCACGGTTTCACCGGCGGCCAGCCGGTCGGCCAGCGCCGTCAGCCCGGGATCGAAGGAGGTGCCGAAAGCATCGGTCATCATCTCCAGCGCCTCGGCATCGCGGCCCAGTTGCGACAGGATCTGGGCCCGTGCGATCACCGCGCGGCGCGACAGCCCCAGAAGACCGGCATGTTCGTCGCTGTAGATCGCCTCGGCGCCTTCGAAATCGCCGACCAGCGCCAGCGCCAGCGCCTTGTGATAGAGCGCAAAGCTGCGCAGCCCCTTCTCGTCGGCCACCTCGTCGAAACGCTCCAGCGCCTTGGAGACCGAGCCGAGCCCCATATTGGCCCAGCCCGCCAGCAGCCCGTCGATCAGCGGGCCGATGCCGCTGCGGTCGGCCACCGCATCGACCAGCGGCTGATAGTCTTCCTTCATGATATGGTCGACGGCGAGGGTGATGCGGGTACCCTGGCTGCGCAGCCCTGCCGCCTCCATCTTGCGGGCCACGGGCACTGCGGCGGCGACATTGCCCAACGCCAGCTGCGACAGCACCAGGCTTTCCATCAGCGCGCCATTGTCCGGATCGTTCATCAGCGCCCGGGCGAAGTAGCTGGCGGAACTTTCGTAATCGCTGGCGAAAAGAGCATGCCGGCCAGCCAGATAGGCACCGGCGCCGACATCGATCATCGGCCCGGTCACGGTGGGATCGGGGGCTGTTTCAGTGGATTGCGCCCAGACCGGCGCCGGAACGGCGAGCGTCGCAGCCAGAACTGCGGTGGCCGCGCGTCGAAGAAGGGATGTCACCAGAAACCTGCCTCTTTTCATGTGATAGTCCCAAGCTAGGCCTATCCAGGGGCAAGGGCAAGGCAACGCCCGGAGCCCGGGCGCGCCTTTGTCGATCACGATCACATGTTGGGATAATTCGGACCGTCGCCGCCCTGCGGGGTCACCCAGTTGATGTTCTGGCTGGGGTCCTTGATGTCGCAGGTCTTGCAGTGCACGCAGTTCTGGAAGTTGATCACGAAGCGGGGATCCTTGCCCTCTTCCTCGACCACCTCATAGACACCCGCCGGGCAATAGCGCTGCGCCGGCTCGGCGTATTTCGGCAGGTTCACCGACAGCGGTACCGACGGATCCTTGAGCTGCAGGTGGCAGGGCTGATCTTCCGCGTGGTTGGTGAAGCTGAAGGAGACGTTGGTCAGGCGGTCAAAGCTGATCTTGCCATCCGGTTTCGGATAGTCGATCGGCTTGAACTTCGCCGCCTCGCCGGTGGCAGCCGCATCGGTCTTGCCATGTTTCAGCGTGCCGAAGAAAGAGAAGCCCAGCGTGTTGGTCCACATGTCCAGCCCGCCGAAAGCCAGCGACGGCAGGAGCCCCCATTTCGACCACATCGGCTTGACGTTGCGGACCTTTTTCAGGTCCTGACCGATCGCACCGCCGCGCACTTCGGTCTCATAGGCGGTCAGCTCATCGGCGCTGCGGCCGGCCTGGATCGCCTCATAGGCGGCCTCGGCCGCGGCCTTGCCCGACAGCATGGCGTTATGGTTGCCCTTGATCCGCGGCACGTTGACCATGCCCACCGAACAGCCCAGCAGCGCCACGCCCGGCGCGACCATCTTCGGCATCGACTGATAGCCACCCTCGGAGATCGCCCGGGCGCCATAGGCGATGCGCTTGCCGCCTTCCAGCAGCTCCGCCACGATCGGGTGATGCTTGAAGCGCTGGAACTCCATATACGGGAAGAGATACGGGTTCTCGTAGTTCAGGTGCACCACGAAGCCCACATAGACCTGGTTGTTCTCAAGGTGATAGATGAACGACCCGCCGCCGGCGTTCGACCCCAGCGGCCAGCCCATCGTATGGGTGACGGAACCTTCCTTGTGCTTGGCCGGATCGACTTCCCAGATTTCCTTCATGCCGATGCCGAATTTCTGCGGGCAATGGCCTTTGGACAGATCGTATTTGGCGATCACCTCTTTCGACAGCGACCCGCGCACGCCTTCCGACAGGAAGACATATTTGCCGTGCAGCTCCATCCCGGGCTCATAGGCCGGGCCAGGGGTGCCGTCAGGGTTCTTGCCGAACTCACCGGCAACCACGCCCTTCACTTCGCCGTTGTCGCCATAGACCAGTTCGGAACAGGCCATGCCGGGGAAGATTTCCACCCCCAGCTCTTCGGCCTGCTCGCCCATCCAGCGGCAGACGTTGGCCATCGACACGATGTAATTGCCGTGGTTGTTCATCAGAGGCGGCATCGGCCAGTTCGGAACGCGGATCTTGCCGGCCTCGCCCAGCATGAAGAAATTGTCTTCCTTCACCGGCACGTTCAGCGGTGCGCCCTTTTCCTTCCAGTCGGGGATCAGCGCGGTCAGACCGGTCGGATCCAGCACGGCGCCGGACAGGATATGCGCGCCCACCTCCGAGCCCTTTTCGAGAACGACGACATTCAGATCGGCGTCGAGCTGTTTCAGGCGGATGGCGGCGGAGAGACCGGCGGGACCGGCCCCGACGATCACAACGTCATATTCCATCGCTTCGCGTTCAATATCGGCCATCGCGCGGCTCCCTGGCTAGATCTTCTTGCGTGCCCTGATTTCGGGCAACAATCTTTCGCGGCTCGTTACCTTTTGTCAGCCCTCTCGGTCAATCGCAACACCGCGTCAGTCCACACTGTGACGGAATTGCCAAATCAGCTCAGATTTCCGGCCGGTCCCCCATAAGATATCGTGGTCCATTGCCTTTTTCCGCCGCCTTGTCCCCCGGATTGTAGAGTGCGCATTTCGGCAGCGACAAACATCCGCAGCCGATGCAGCCGTCGAGGTTGTCGCGCAGCCGCTCCAACGTCTCGATTCGCGCGTCCAGCCGGGCGCGAAACCCCTCTCCCATGCGCGACCAGTCGGCGGGTGTCGGGGTCCGGCCGGCCGGCAGCTGTTCCAGCAGGCCGCGAATCTCGGGCAGCGTGAAGCCGAGCTGTTGAGTGATCCGGATAAAGCTGAGCCGGCGAATATCGGCCCGCATGAACCGCCGCTGACCGCCAGCGTTGCGCCAGGGCGCAATCAGCCCCTGCTCCTCGTAATAGCGGATCGCCGAGACCGCCAGCCCGGTCCGCGCCGCCAGCGCCCCGATCGACAGCCCACGGGGCCGGCGCCGCGTCGACGGCTGCGCGGTCTCGGGCGGGGATGACAAAGACATGGCGATGCTCCGAAAAACGTCTTGACCTCAAGTTAGGTTGAGAAATTACACCCGATCAGGTCAAGGCAAAACAGAAAGGACAGGCCGATGACCTCTCATCTGGAACATGCGAATTTCACCGTTTCCGACCCCGATGCCACCGCCGCCTGGCTCTGCGAAGTGTTCGGTTGGGAAATCCGCTGGGCAGGGCCCGCGATCAGCGGCGGCTATACCGTGCATGTCGGGACCCCCGCAGGCTATCTCGCGCTCTACCGGCCGGCGAACCCGCTGCAGCCGGGGGATGACAGCTACACCCGTCTGGGCGGGCTCAATCACGTCGGCGTGGTGGTCGAGGATCTGGACACCACCGAGGCGCGGGTGAAGGCCGCCGGCTTCCTTCCGCACAACCACGCCGACTACGAACCCGGCCGCCGATTCTATTTCGACGACGGCGACGGGATCGAGTTCGAGGTGGTCGCCTATGACGATTGACCGGCCAACGCCTCCGGCGATCGCGCGGCCTCTGGCCCGGTTCCGGCCCGGCGGCGACCGGCCGAATTCCCCGGGCTGAAGCGCGATGCTCCGCCGGCGGATCGCTGCGCCCCCTTGCATTCTCCCGCGTGTTTGGGTCAGGTATTCGTCAACCTACAACTCGCCCCGGCGCTACGTGCGGCGGGGCGAAATATCATGCGTGGAAGCACTGACATGGAAAAAATCCTCATGACGCCGGCCGGCTTTGCCGCGCTGGAGGCCGAACTGAAGCAGCTGAAATCTGTCGAGCGCCCCGCGGTCATCAAGGCGATCGCCGAGGCCCGCGAGCATGGCGACCTGTCCGAGAACGCGGAATATCACTCCGCCCGCGAGAAGCAGTCCTTCATCGAAGGCCGCATCAAGGAGCTGGAAGGCGTGCTGTCGCTGGCCGACGTGATCACGCCGGCCAAACTGTCCGGCTCGATCAAATTCGGCGCCACCGTCACCCTGGTGGACGAGGACACCGACGAAGAGAAGACCTGGCAGATCGTCGGCGAACATGAGGCCGATATCGAAAACGGCCTGCTCAACATCAAATCCCCCATCGCCCGTGCGCTGATCGGCAAGGACGAGGGCGACAGCGTCGAGGTCCGCACGCCCGGCGGCGTCCGGTCCTATGAGGTGCTGAAGATCGCCTATATCTGATCGGGACGCCAGGAATGTCTGCTCCGGCTCCCTCCTCTGACCCGAAGGCGGAAAAGGCCCGCAGCACGCCGCTCGGGCTCTATGCCCAGCCGAACACGTCACGGATTTCCGGCATCGAAGTGATCGCGCTCGCGCTGAGCCTGCTGTGGCTGGCCGGCGCGGTCATCTTCTTCGTCTTCCTGCCAGAGGCCGGCGGCAATCTGGATGCGCTGCGCTTCATCATCACGCTGCTGGCGATCTTCCTGCCGGTGGCGATGATCTGGGTCGCCGCCACCGCCGCGCGCGCCAGCCGGGTGATGCGGGAGGAAAGCCTGCGCCTGCAGACCGCGATCGACGCGATCCGCCAAGCCCAGATCGCCCAGGCGCAGCGCGGGGCCGTCTCGGCCGAGGGCGCGGTGCAGAAGAAGCTGGACGAGATCGCCGAGACCGCCAAGAAGACCGAGACCGCGCTCGCCACCTTCCACACCATCCGGATGTCGTCGCCGCGCCCGGCGATGCCCGCCCCGGCCCCGGTCCAGGCCGACAGCGGCGATCAGGGCGCGCTGGAGCTCGGCACCCCGGCAGAGGCGCTGAGCCCGCCGCTGGCAACCCAGGATTTCATCCGTGCGCTCCACTTCCCCGAAACGGCGGAGGACGAGGAGGGCTTTGCCGCGCTGCGCCGGGCGTTGAAGGACCGCAAGGTCGCGCAGCTGATCCAGGCGGCGCAGGACGTTCTGACGCTGCTGAGCCAGGATGGCATCTACATGGACGATCTGCGCCCCGACCGCGCCCGCCCCGAAATCTGGCGGCAGTTCGCCCAGGGCACCCGCGGCCGCGAGGTGGCGGTGCTGGGCGGGGTGCGGGACCGCTCGTCGCTGGCGCTGACGGCGGCGCGGATGAAGCAGGACCCGATCTTCCGCGATGCGGCGCATCACTTCCTGCGCCGGTTCGACCAGATGTTCGCGGCCTTCGCCGAAGAGGCCAGTGACGAGGAGATCACCGCGCTGGCCGATACCCGCACGGCGCGCGCCTTCATGCTGCTGGGCCGGGTCGCGGGCACCTTCGACTGAGTGAGCCCTCTCTTCCCCCGATGGGGGGGCCTGCGATCAGCCGGCGGCGCCGATCAGGGCCATTTGGCCAGGGGCGGCAGGCTCATCAGCACCGCGTCGGGATCGTGGCCGGTGGCCAGGCCGAATTTGGTGCCCCGGTCATAGACCAGGTTATATTCGGCATAGAGCCCGCGATAGATCAGCTGCCGGTCGCGATCCGCGGCGTCGAAGGGGGTGGTGCGGCGGCGCTCCACCAGCGGCACGAAGGCCGGCAGGAAGGCCCGGCCGATATCCTGGGTCAGGGCGAAATCCGCCGCCCAGTCACCGGAACAGTAATCGTCCATGAAGATACCGCCGACGCCCCGCGCCCGCTTGCGATGGGGAATATAGAAATACTCGTCCGCCCAATCCTTCAGCCGCGGATAATGCCCCACCCCATGCGGATCCAGATGCGCCTTCTGGGTGGCGTGGAAATGCGCGGTATCCTCGTCGTATTCGATGCAGGGGTTCAGATCGGAGCCGCCGCCGAACCACCAGGCGTGCGGCGTCCAGAACATCCGCGTGTTCATATGGACCGCCGGCACATGCGGGTTGCGCATATGCGCCACCAGCGAAATCCCCGAGGCCCAGAACCGCGGGTCCTCGGCCATCCCCGGCAATCCCTTGCGCGCCATCATCGCCGCCTGCGCCTGGGCGCCAAGCTGGCCGTAGACGGTGGAGATATTGACCCCGACCTTCTCGAACACCCGGCCGCCGCGCATCACGCTCATCAGCCCGCCGCCGGCGTCCGATCCGTCGTCCGAGGCGCGACGGGTTTCCGTCACCTCGAACCGGCCGGCGGCCTCCTCCGACAGCGGCCCGGAGATATGGCTGTCCTCCAGCTCCTCGAACGCGGCGACGATCTGGTCGCGGAGGCTGCGGAACCAGGCCGATGCGCTGGCTTTTTCGGTGGCGAAATCGGTGGTCATGCGGACCCTCCCCCGGTCTGTCGGCTATGGTTTCGGTTGCGGCTGTCGTTCGCGCGGCACTCTAGCGGCGCTGGCGCCAGAGGCCAGCGGTTTCCGGTGCCGGCGGCCCCGGACCGGCGACCGCCCGGCCCGGATCCTGGTGGAGGAGAGGGGCTCTGCCCCTCGGTGTGCGGGCCGCGCGCCCACCCCGGGATATTTCAGGCCAGAAAAAGAGACCTGACGGACGGGAACCGCCGTCAGTGGGCCGGTGCCGCCACCGGATCGAGCAAGGTACGACCCCCGTCCAGCGTCAGAATCTGGCCGGTCATGAAGCCCGCGGCATCGGAGGCCAGGAACTGCGCCGTATCGGCCAGTTCAGAGGGGGCGGCAATCCGCGCCAGCGGCGTGTGATCCTCGATATCCTGGCGATATTCGCGATTGTCCTTCAGCGTGGTTTTCAGCGACGCGCTCATCACCGAGCCGATGGCAACGGCATTGACCCGGATCCGATGCGGCGCCAGCGCCACCGCCAGCGAGCGGGTCAGCTGATCGAGCGCGGCGGAGCTGACCGAATAGGCCATCAGATCGGGATGGGTGCGCCGGGCGGCGATGGAACTGAGGTTGATGATCGAGCCGGCACTGCCGGCGCCGTCGCGATCCTTGGCCTGCTTGATCATCCGCCGCGCCACCAACTGGCTGAGCCGCATCGCCGGCAACACGTTCTGGTTCAGCAGCGCGATCACCGAATCGTCGTCAGAATCCAGCGGATCGGAGGGGATCACCTGGCGCGCGCCGTTGACCAGCACATCGACCTGGTCGAAGGCGTCGATGGTGGCGGAGAGCAGATTGGCGATGGTCAGCCGTTCGCGCAGATCGCCAGCGAAATAGCGCACGTTGCTGTCTTCGACATGTTCGCCGAGTTCATCGATCAGCCGCGCCTCGTCGATATCGGCGAACATGACGTTGGCGCCCTTTTCGGCGAACTGGCGGCCGATGGCCAGGCCGATGCCGTTGGCGGCCCCGGTGACGATGGCGGTCTTGCCGGCGATGGAAAAGGACATCCTCAGCTCTCCCTGAAACGGATCATCCGCGGGCGCGTATGGGCCGCGTGGCGTGAAAGATCTTGAAACGCGTGTCGCCGGCGATCTCCTGATGCACGGCGAAGGCCGCGGACAGCGCGGCCTCATAGGGCAGATGGCGGTTGGCCACCATCCACAGCTGGCCACGCGGCGACAACAGCCGCGCCGCCGCGGCGATGAAGGCCTGCCCCAGCCCGGGATCGGCGCTGCGCTCGGTATGGAACGGCGGGTTCATCACCACCGCGTCGAGCGGCCGGTCAGCGTGGAAACGGCGGGCATCGGCCCAATGAAAGCGCACCCGCGGATCGGAGATATTCGCCTCGGCGCAAGTCAGCGCGATCCGGTCTGCCTCGACCAGATCGAGCGTTTCCAGCCGCGCGTCCTGCAGCAGATGAGCCGAGAGATAGCCCCAGCCGGCACCGAGATCGGCGACATGGGCGCCCAGATGCGCCGGCAGATGATCGACCAGCAGGCGTGAGGCCGGGTCGATACCATCGGCGGAAAACACTCCCGGCGCGGTGGTGAACCCCTCGACCTGCTGCCGATCAGGCGCCTGCCAGTCAGCCAGCGCCGCGGCATCGGCGGCAAACCAGAAGATGCGGCCATGCGCCTTGGAGAGCCCGCCCACGACGCTGAGCCGCTTGCGCAGGGCCCGCCACAGGCTGTCGACCCCGTCGGTCTTGCTGCCATCGACGATCACCAGACCGTCGCTGCGGGCGGCGGCCTCGGCGATCAGCGCCTGCGCCTGCCGCTTGGCGCGCGGCAGCATCACCACGACGGCGGCAAAGCGCATGCCCTCGGGCAGCTGCCAGCCGGTGGTCCAGCCAGCGGCGGCCAGCGCATCGTGATCGGGGCGAAACGGCTGAACGATCCGGACCCGCGCGAGCGTCAGCGGCGCCAGATCGGCGTCGGCGCGGGGGTGCAGCACCGCGATGGGGCCGACCTCGGGCAGGGACAACCCGCCTTCGGCCACCGCAAGGGCAAGACGCGCGGACAAGGCGCCCCTATTCCTCTTTTTCCATGGTGCATTGCAGCGGGTGCTGATGCCGGCGGGCGAAATCCATCACCTGCCCCACCTTGGTCTCGGCGATCTCGTGGCTGAAGACGCCAACAACCGCGACGCCCTTCTTGTGCACCGTCAGCATGACCTCGAATGCCTGAGCATGGGTCATGTTGAAGAATCGCTCCAGCACATGGACGACGAACTCCATCGGAGTATAGTCGTCATTGAGCAGCAGCACCTTGTACAGCGGCGGTCTCTTGGTCTTTGGCCGGGTCTTCAGCAGGATGGAGGTTTCGTCTTCATCGTCCTGCTTGTCCGTCATCATCAATGGCTGTAGCAGCATCGCGAAGCTCTAATCCGGTTCCGGGGTATGGGGTGAAGTCCCCCTACATATAACGTTCCGGCGGGTTTAGAAAAGGGAAAGCGGACTGACAAGCCATGGCGGACAGATTGACGGCAGTTGGTTTCGATGCGGATGACACCCTGTGGCATAATGAGCGCTGGTTCCGCCTGACCCAGGACCGCTTTGCCGGGCTGCTGGCCGATTACGCCGACCCCGATCACCTGTCCGACCGGTTGCTGGCAGCGGAGCGGCGCAACATCGGGCGCTATGGCTATGGCATCAAGGGCTTCGTGCTGTCGATGATCGAGACCGCCCTGGAGGTGACCGAGGACCGCGTCCCCGCCCCCGTTATCCGCGAGTTGATCGAAGCCGGGCAGGAAATGCTGGCCCATCCGATCGAGCTGCTGCCGCATGCCCGCGCGGCGGTGGAGCGGCTGGCCGAGAGCCATCGGGTGGTGCTGATCACCAAGGGCGATCTGATGGATCAGGAACGCAAGCTGGCGCAATCCGGGCTGGGCGATCTGTTCCACGGGGTCGAGATCGTGTCGGAGAAAACCCCCGAGGTCTATGCCCGCATCTTCGCGCGTCACGGCGATGGCGCGGCACGGGCGCTGATGGTCGGCAACTCCATGCGCTCGGACGTCGTGCCGGCGATCCGCGCCGGTGGCTGGGGCGTCTATGTGCCGCACGGGCTGGTCTGGGACATCGAACATGCCGAGCCGCCAACGGACTCGCCGCGCTACCGCACGATTGCCGACCTGGGGGAACTGCCCGATTTGGTGGCAGCCATCGAGGCGAATTGATTTGCCGTGACCCGCGGCGGATCCGCCGTGACGCCGCGACACTTTACTTAGAGTTTTAAGTAATACCGAGTGTTGCGGCCGAAGCGGTTCCGGTCCCAAGATGTTGGAAACCGCTTGGTCGGCAATTCAACACCGCGCCGCAAGCGGCGGGTTTATTTTGATAATTTCCTATGCTACCTTTTCATCAATAAAATTCACAAATCGCCCCGGGCCAGCCGGGAGCGACGAGGCAGACAGAGGCAACATCGTGCAGGTCCGGCGCAGTCGGTCGGCCCGCTATGGGCTGACGAATCTATACCCCGCTCTCATCATGGTCGCCCTTTGGGGCTGCCTGTTTATCACATTCTCCCCCAGACAGACGCAGGCGGCGCCCTATGCCGCGATGGTCATGGATGGCCGCACCGGAGAGGTGCTCTATTCGACCAATGCCGATACCCGGCTGCACCCTGCCTCGCTGACCAAGATGATGACGCTCTATGTCGCCTTCGAGGCGGTGCGGAACGGCGAAATCACCATGGACACCATGGTCCGGGTGTCGAAGAACGCCGCCAGCGAGCAGCCTTCCAAGCTGGGGCTGCACACCGGCCAGAAGATCGCCCTGCGCTATCTGGTGCGGGCCGCGGCAGTGAAATCGGCCAATGATGCCGCCACCGCCATCGGCGAGGCGATCAGCGGCTCCGAAGCCGCCTTTGCCCGTCGCATGACCCGCACGGCGAAGGCGCTGGGGATGACCCGGACCACCTTCAAGAACGCGCACGGACTGACCGCCAGCGGGCATCTGTCCACCGCCCATGACATGACGATCCTCGGCCGCCATCTGCTTTACGACTATCCCGAATATTACAACCTGTTCTCGCGCCGCAGTACCAATGCCGGGATCAAGACGGTGACCTCCCACAACCGTATTCTCGACAGTTACCGGGGCGCCGACGGTATCAAGACCGGCTATACCCGCGCGGCTGGCTTCAACCTCGTGGCCTCGGCCAAGCGCGGCGACAAGCGTATCATCGCCACCGTCTTCGGCGGCAAGTCCTCCACCTCGCGCAATGCCAAGGTGGCAGAGCTTCTGGACCTCGGTTTCCGCCGGGCCCCGAACCGGGCGCCGATCCGCAAGCCGTCGCGTCCCGCCTATGCCGGCAATTCCGATGGCGGCCACGGCCAGGCCGGCAAGGTGGTGCGTCTGGTCGGCGCAGTGCAGACCAGCCTGCGCCCGATCGCGCGGCCCGGCGACAGCAGCCCGGCCACGACCGTCGATCCCGAACTGGTCGCCAGGTCCGAGGGCGGGCCCGACGCGGATGTCATCGCCGCCGCCGTCGCCGAGGCGATCCTGACCTCCGGCGGCAGCGAGGCACCGACCCAGGCGCCGCGCCCGGAAATGCGCCCGGACGAACTGCGCGAGGCGGTTCTGGCCGACGCCAGCACAGAGGAACCGATCGAACCGCAGGAGATCGTCACCCGCCTGTCGACTTCCGGGGAACGGCACTGGGGCATCAATGTCGGCCGCTATCCCAACCGCTATCAGGCGGAAAAGACCCTGCTGCGCACCGCCCTGTCCGAGATGGAGACCCTGGATGGCACCCTGCGCAAGGTGGTGCACACCCAGCGCGGGTTCGATGCCAATTTCATGGGGATGAGCGAGGAAAGCGCCGAGCTGGCCTGCCGCCGGCTGAAGGCCCGCAACCTGACCTGCAACCTGATCGCCCCCTCCTGAGGCGGCGAAATCAGTGCCCAGAAGACAGAAGGAGCGGCCCGGCGGCCGCTCCTTTTTCATGTCATCCCGCGCGTTGCCCCGCCGTCAGGGTTTCGGGTGATCGTCCCACTCGTCGCTGAGGATGCGGCGACTGTCGCCCTCGGGGTCGTCGTACTGGCCCGATTTCACCGTGTAGATGAAGGCAACCAGCCCCACCGCACCCAGCGTCAGGGAGATCGGGATCAGATAACTCAGGACTTCCATCGGCTCACCTCAGCCTCAGCGCGTTCAGCGATACGGTAATCGAGGAGGAGGACATCGCCAATGCGGCTATCAGCGGCGTGGCGAAACCGGCCACCGCCAACGGCACCGCGATGATGTTATAGACCGTGGCGATACGGAAATTCTCGCGGATGCGGCGGGTGGCGCGGCGGGCGACATCGCAGGCCTCGGCGATCGGGGTCAGATCCTGCCCCAGCAGCACGATGTCGGAAGCGACACGGGCCGCATCCAGCGCCGAGGCCGGCGAGATCGACACATGCGCCGCCGCCAGCGCGGCGGTGTCGTTCAGCCCGTCGCCGACCATCAGCACCTTTCGGCCCTGCTCCGACAGCTGGGCGATCCGGGCGGCCTTGTCTTCCGGCAGAGCCTCCGCCACCCAGCGGGAAATCCCCAGCCGCCCGGCCAGCGCCTCAACCGCCGCGGTGGTATCGCCGGAGATCAGCAGCACCTCCTTGCCGGCCTTCTGCAACGCTGCCACCGCTGCGGCGGCCCCCGGACGCAGCGCGTCGGAGAAGACGAAGGGCCGGGCCTCCGCCCCGCCGACCGACAGCCAGGCCGCCGTCTGTGCGCCCTGCGTGGCCCCGACCCAGGCGGCACGGCCCAGCCGCACGGTGCGACCGCGCCAGATCGCCTCGGTGCCATAGCCGGGCACCTCGTGCAGATCGCCGAGCGTGGCGGGCTTGATCCCGGCCTCGCGCGCGGCGCGCGACAGCGCCAGCGACAGCGGGTGGGACGAGGCCTCGGCCAGCGCCAGCGCGATTTCCAGATCGGCGCGGGTGTGATCGCCCAGATTGGTCAGCTCAGGCGTGCCCGCGGTCAGCGTGCCGGTCTTGTCGAAGACCACGGTATCGACTTCGGCCAGCCGCTCCAGCGCGGTGGCATGTTTGATCAGCATCCCCTTGCGGAACAGCCGCCCGGAGGCGGCGGTGGTCACTGCCGGCACCGCCAGCCCCAGCGCGCAGGGGCAGGTGATGATCAGCACCGCCGCGGCGATGTTCAGCGCGGTGCGCACGTCCCAGGTATAGAGATACCACCCGACGAAGCTGAGCGCGGAGAGGATATGCACCCCCGGCGCATAGAGCTTGGCGGCGCTGTCGGCCAGAGAAGTATAGCGCGAGCGCCCCGATTCCGCGATTGCCACCAGATCGGCCATCCGGTGCAGCGAGGTATCCTCTCCCACGGCAGTGGCGCGGATGGTCAGGGGGCCGGTCAGATTGACCTCCCCCGCGCTGACCGGCACGCCGGGTTCGGCAAAGACCGGCACGGTTTCCCCGGTCAGGAGCGAGCGGTCCAGTTCGGAGCGGCCGGCGGTGATCTCTCCGTCGACGGGCATGCGTCCGCCCGGGCGCACCCGGATCAGATCGCCGATGCGCAGCTCGGCGACGGCGACTTCCTCTTCGCCATCCTCGGTCAGCCGCCAGGCCCGCGGCACTTCCAGCGCCGACAGCTCCTCTGCCGCCGAGCGCGCCACCGCGCGGGTGCGATAGTCCAGGTAGCGCCCCGCCAGCAGGAAGAACGTCAGCGTCAGCGCCGCGTCGAAATAGGCGTGCTCGCCCGACAGCGAGGTTTCCCACATCGAGGTGACCAGCGCCAGGACGATGGCCAGGACGATCGGCACATCCATGTTCAGCCGCCCGACCCGCAGCGCGCTCCAGGCATTGACGAAGAAGGGCTTGGCCGAAAAGGCGATGGCCGGCAGGGTGATCGCGGCCGAAATCCAGTGGAACATGTCGCGCGTCGCGTCGGTCGCCCCCGACCAGACCGAGACCGACAGCAGCATCACGTTCATCGAGGCAAAGCCGGCCACCGCCAGCCGCATCAGCAAATCCCGCCCGGTGCGGTCGGTCTGGGTGGCCTGCAGGGTGCCGGCGTCCAGCTCGTGCGCCTCATAGCCGGCGCGCTCCAGCACCGGGATCAGATCGGCGGCGCGGATCTCGGGATCGGCCTCGACCATGGCGCGTTTCAGCGTCAGGTTCACCCGCGCCGAATGCACCCCCGGGGTGGCGTTCAGCTCGCGCTCCACGGTGGAGATACAGGCCTGGCAATGGATCCCCGGCAGGGACAGCGCCAGCCGCGCGTCCTTGGGCGTCTCTTCAATGGGTTGCGCCGGGGCGGCGATACAGCCGGGACAGGCTGCGGCCGAGGGGGGGCGAAGCTCTGCGGTCATGGGATTTCCGAAGATTGGAAGGAAAATCGTGGAGCGTCCGGCAGGGGGCCGGAGCAGGCATCGCAGAGCGATGCAGGCGCGGCCGCCCGGTCCCTAAGGATCGGGCCCCCCAGGGGCCACCGGCCCGGGATCGGGGCGACCGCCGCCATCTCAGCCCGCCACGTAGAAGACGAGCCGCTGGGTGAACTCGGTCCCGTCGTCGGCCAGGGCCTGCAGCCGCAGGTCCCATTTGCCGGGACGCAGCTCCGCCGGGGCGACATAGGCCATCCCGTCGAATTCGAAGGCGGGCAGGAAATCGTCCTGCCGCTCGGTGGCGCGGCCGATGCTGGCCTGCATCGAGGCGACGCGCACCGGCTGGCCGGCATCATCCGTGATCGCCATGATCACCAGACCGCCCTGGTGTTTGACATCGACGGTCCAGCCCAGGGCCTCCTGCGCCGCCCGGCGGGTGTTGAACTCCTGACTGGCGACGTAGGAGTTATGCACCTCCAGCCCCGGAAAGGTCCGGATCGCGTTATAGGCCAGCGCGATATTCACCCCGATGATGATGCCGAAGGCACCGACGAAGACCATCAGGGCATGGCGCCCGGTAAATTCGCGTTGAGCCACGGATCAGTTCTCCCTGCCGTTGAAGGTGCTGTCCTTCGACGCCCGTTCGCCGCTCACCGTGTCCTCGACCCAGAAGCGCAGATCGGTGGCTTCGGCATGGGCCGGCGCGGACTCTTTCGGTGCGACGACATAGACCCGTTGAAGATAGGCGGTATCGGCCGGCACGTCGACCGTATCCCCGTCCACCCCTTCGAGGTGGATCTGCATCGACGGATCGCCCACCACCGACAGGCGGAACGGACGCGGCTCGCCATGCTTGTTGCGCAGCCGCATGTCATAGGTGTTGCGGATGGAGCCGTCGGACAGCGTCACGAAGGTCGGGTTGCGCACCGGCGCCACCGTCAGGTCGATATCGGGGCGGATGAACAGCGCGAAAATAAGGCCGACGCCGACCAGCGACCAAAGGGTGGTGTAGAGGATCGTGCGCGGCCGCAGGATATGTTTCCACACGCTGCGCGGCGCCTGCCCCGAGCGTTCGTTCACCTCGTCGCTGAGCGCCATGTAATCGATCAGGCCACGCGGTTTGCCGACCTTGGCCATCACGTCGTCGCAGGCATCGATGCAGAGCGCGCAGGTGATACAGGCCAGCTGTTGGCCATCGCGGATGTCGATCCCCATCGGGCACACGTTGACGCAGGCATTGCAGTCGATGCAATCGCCCAGCTGTTCCGCCCCTTCCGCCTTGCGGTGCTTGCCGCGCGGCTCGCCGCGCCATTCGCGATAGCCGACAACCAGCGTATCCTCATCCATCATCGCCGCCTGGATCCGCGGCCACGGGCAGGCGTAGATGCAGATCTGTTCCCGCGCGAAACCGCCGAAGAAGAAGGTGGTGAAGGTCAGCACCAGCATGGTGGTATAGGCCACCGGATGCGCCTGACCGGTCACCAGATCGTGCAGCAGTGTCGGCGCATCGGCGAAATAGAACACCCAGGCGCCGCCAGTGGCCAGGCCGATCAGAAACCAGACGACCCATTTGGTCAGCCGCAGCCGCACCTTGCGGAAATCCAGCTTTTTCTGACGGTGCAGCCGCAGACGCGCGTTGCGGTCGCCCTCCACCCAGCGTTCGACAAGGATGAAGAGGTCGGTCCAGACCGTCTGCGGGCAGGCATAGCCGCACCAGACCCGCCCCAGCGCCGAGGTGAACAGGAACAGCCCCAGCCCCGCCATGATCAGCAGCCCCGCCACGAAATAGAATTCATGCGGCCAGATCTCGATCCAGAAGAAATAGAACCGGCGGTTCGCCAGATCGAGCAGCACCGCCTGATCCGGCAGCTCCGGCCCGCGGTCCCAGCGGATCCAGGGGGTGATGTAATAGACGCCGAGCATGAGGGAGAGCAGGATCCATTTGAGGTTCCTGAACTTTCCCGACACGCGGCGGGGAAAGATCGGCTCCCTGGCGGAATAAAGGCTGGGGGCTGGGTTGGAATCGGTCACGGATTCACTCCGGGGTCAAAGGTCTGGGTTCTGCGCCTTGTCCCATCCGGGTCACAAGGTCACCTTGATTTGGGTCAATAATACCTATCGGGCAAATATCTTTAGCCTCAGGGGGCGCCACCGGTACAGCGCCCCTGCCCCGCCTCCCTGCGACATAACAACGCTGATCAGCTTCACCGCCCCCTGCCCCTAGAAGATTAGCGCCCCGCCTCCGGCCTCGATCCGACCGGATCGCACGCGGGCCTCAGGCGGCGGGCGGCGCCGTGCTGCGCGCCTCGCGCCGGAGCCAGGCGATGAAGGCGCGGGCGGCGGGGCGCAGCGGGCCGGGGCGGTGGACGATGTGGTATCCCCCGTCGGGCCGGCTCTGGAACAGTTCGACCAGCCGGCCGGCGGCCAGATCGGCCTCGACGAAGAGACGCACGATCAACAGCAGCCCCTGCCCCTGCCGGGCGCTTTCCAGCGTCAGGTTGCCCGGCAGATGGATGCGGCGGGTGATATCCGGCACCGCCCCTTCGGTCGACAGCCACTGGCTCGCCTCATTGGTGCCCAGCTCCTCGATCCAGGGCAGATCGGCCAGGTCCTGGGCGCTGTCCACCCGGCGTCCGGCCAGCAGCGCCGGCGCGGCCACCACCGACAGGGGCGCCGGCAACAGCGGTTCGCTCTCCAGTCCAGGCCAGCCGCCTTCGCCGTGCCGCAGCGCCAGATCAATGCCGCCCGGCTGCAGGTCGACCAGCTGAGGCGAGGGGTCGACCCGCAGGCTGACATCGGGGTGCTTCTCGGAGAACCCGGCCAGTCGCGGCAGCAGCCAGTAGCCCGCCAGGCTGGGGGTCACGCTGACATGCAGCGGCCGGTCGGCGGCCCGGCCGGCCAGGTCCTGCACCGCCGCATGGATCGCCCCGAAGCCCAGCGTCAACGCATCGGCCAGCTGGCGCCCCTCCGCCGTCAGGGTCAGCCCCCGCCCCGACCGGTCGAACAGCGTCACCCCCAGATGCGCCTCCAGCTGCCGCAGCTGCTGGCTCACCGCCGCATGGCTGACGTTCAGCGCCGCCCCGGCCTGCTGCAACGTGCCGGTTTCGGCGAAGGCGGCAAAGGCCCGCAGCGCCGCGAGCGGGGGCATCTGCAGCCAGTTCATCTGAAACCCCAGCTTACATATTCGTTTTCCATTTGAATGGCGCGACTCCCCGTTTCGGCCAAGGATAACAGCAGAGAGGATCACTGGGAAAGGATCATAGGATGCTGGATATCTTGGCCAAGACTTTCATGACCGCAACCCGCAGCACACCGCCGGATTACCCGGCAGCACGGGAAGAGCGGCGGCGCTGGCTGCCGCAGGGCCACTGGTGGTATCGCGCCGGGGAAACCCCGGGCCCGACGCGCCGCTGACTGCTGCAGGCTCCGCCCTCAGGATGGAGACAAACGGATCGGGCCCGCCCAGAGGGGAACTCTGGACGGGCCCGTATAATCTGCGTACGATATGTATCTAATCGGCGCCGGCTTTCCAGGAAACGCGCGAACAGATCGAAAAGCCGGCGCCGTCCCGCCGGGCCGCAGCAACGGCCCGCAGGAATTCTTCCGGGCTTACTCGCCGCCCCCGAGCTGGTGGACGTAGAGCGCCGCAGCACGAATTTCATGCTCGCTCAGACGCAACCCCCAGGCCGGCATCACGCCGAAACGGGCGTTCACCACCGTCTCCTTGATGGTGTCGTAATCTCCACCATAGAGCCAGATCGCATCGGTCAGGTTCGGTGCGCCCTGCTCGCGGTCGCCGGTGCCGTCGTCCATGTGACAGGAGGCGCAGTTGTCCGCGAAGACCACCGAGCCCGGCTCGACCATGGTGCCGTCCTGCGCGCTGCCGCTCAGCGACATCACGAAGTTGACCACCTGATCGATCTCCTCATCGCTCAAGAGCTCGTCGCGCCCGAAGGCCGGCATCTGCGAATAGCGGGCATCGCCGTCATCCTCGTTCCGCACCCCATGGGTGACGGTGTAGTGGATCGCTTCGATGTCCCCACCCCAGAGCCAGTCGTCGTCCAGCAGGTTGGGATAGCCCTTGGCGCCGGCAGCGCCGGAGCCATGGCACTGGGCGCACCAGGTCTTGAACACCGCCGCCCCGGCCGAAACCGCATAGCTGTTCAGGTCGGGCTCTGCCGCGACTTCGGTCAGTTCGGTCGACACCAGCCGCGCGTTGATCGCCGCGTTGGCCTCGTTCACCGCCGCGATGTCCTGGGCGACATCGCCCCGGGTCGACCAGCCCAGAACGCCGGACGTGGCGCTCTTGATACCCGGCCAGGCCGGATAGGCGATGGTATAGCCGATCGCCCAGATGATGCAGGCATAGAAGGTCCAGAGCCACCAGCGCGGCAGCGGGTTGTTGAACTCTTCGATCCCGTCCCAGCTGTGGCCGGTCGTTTCTGGGTCGCCCTTGTGTTTTTGGGGTGCCTTGCTCATGTCCGCGCCTCCTTATCCGTCGCGGGTTTGTCTTCGTGCCGGAACGGGATGTCCGCCGTGTCGCGGTAGGTCTTGCTGCTGCCCGGGCGGAACACCCAGATCACCACGCCCACAAAGAAGGCGAAGAGAAGCAGCAGCATCCAGCTGTCCGCGAATTGCCGTAGAAACGTGTAATGTTCCATTCGGCCCTCCTCAGCGGCTCTCGTCAGGCGTGAAGGTCGAGAAATCGACCAGCGTACCCAGCATCTGCAGATAGGCGATGACCGCATCCATTTCCGAAACACCGGGCTGGCCGTCGAAGTTGCGCACATTCACGCTGTCTTCGCCGTAGCGCTCGACCAGACCGTCGTAATCGCTGTCCGGGTTGGATTGGGCGAGGAAGTCCGCCTGCGCATTTTCCAGCATCTCGTCGGTATAGGGAACGCCGACGAAGGCATGGGTCTTCATCACGTCCTCGATATACTGGCCCTCGACCATCTTGTGCTTGAGGAACCCGTATTTCGGCATCACCGACTCCGGCACCACCGATTGCGGGTTGGTCAGGTGGTCGACGTGCCATTCATCCGAATAGCGCCCGCCCACCCGGGCCAGATCCGGCCCGGTCCGCTTGGAGCCCCACTGGAACGGGTGGTCGTACATCGACTCCGCCGCCAGCGAGTAATGGCCATAGCGTTCGACCTCGTCCCGCATCGGGCGGATCATCTGGCTGTGGCAGACATAGCAGCCCTCGCGGATGTAGATCTCGCGCCCGGCCAGTTCGAGAGGGGTGTAGGGACGCATGCCCTCCACCTTCTCGATGGTGTTTTCCAGCCAGAACAGCGGGGCGATCTGCACGATGCCGCCGATCGTCACGACCAGGAAGCTGAAAATCAGCAGCAGGGTCGCGTTGGTCTCGAGGATTTTGTGTTTGTCGAGAATTGCCATCGGTGCGTCCTCCCTTATTCGGCCGGCACCGTGACTGCGAGGCTGGCCTCTTTGGCCGGTGCCCTACGGACAGTCATGATGAGGTTGTAGACCATGATGACGGCACCGGTGAGGTAGAGAACCCCGCCCAGACCCCGCACCACATACATCGGGAACTTGGCCGCCACGGTATCGGCGAAGGAGTTCACCAGGAAGCCGTTGGCATCCACTTCACGCCACATCAGGCCTTCCATGATCCCGGTCACCCACATCGACGCGGCATAGAGCACGATGCCGATGGTGGCGAGCCAGAAGTGCCAGGAGACCAGCTGCACGGAATAGATCCGTTCGCGTTTCCACAGCACCGGCGTCAGGAAGTAGAGCGCGCCGAAGGTGATCATGCCGTTCCAGCCGAGCGCACCGGAGTGGACGTGACCGATGGTCCAGTCGGTGTAGTGCGACAGCGAGTTGACGGCGCGGATCGACATCATCGGGCCTTCGAAGGTCGACATGCCGTAGAAGCCGACGGAGATCACCATCATCCGGATGATCGGGTCGGTGCGCAGCTTGTCCCAGGCGCCCGAAAGCGTCATCAGCCCGTTGATCATGCCGCCCCAGGAGGGCATCCACAGCACGATCGAGAACACCATGCCCAGCGTCGAGGCCCAGTCAGGCAGCGCGGTATAGTGCAGGTGGTGCGGACCGGCCCAGATGTAGATGAAGATCAGCGCCCAGAAGTGGATGATCGACAGCTTGTAGGAGAACACCGGACGCTCGGCCTGTTTCGGGATGAAGTAGTACATCATCCCCAGGAAGCCGGCGGTCAGGAAAAAGCCCACGGCGTTGTGGCCGTACCACCATTGCGTCATGGCGTCCTGCACACCCGACATCACCTGAACCGACCGCGAGCCCCAGATCGAGATCGGGATCGAGATGTTGTTGACCACATGCAGCATGGCCACGGTGACGATGAAGGACAGGTAGAACCAGTTCGCGACGTAGATATGCGGTTCCTTGCGCTTGATGATCGTGCCCAGGAACACCGCCAAATAGGCGACCCAGACGATGGTCAGCCACCAGTCGACGTACCACTCCGGCTCGGCGTATTCGCGCGACTGGGTGGCGCCCAGCAGATAGCCGGTGGCCGCCAGCACGATGAACAGCTGGTAGCCCCAGAACACGAACCAGGCGAGGTTACCGCCCCAGAGACGGGCGGCGCTGGTGCGCTGCACCACATAGAAGGAGGTTGCGATCAGCGCGTTGCCGCCAAAGGCGAAGATCACCGCCGAGGTATGCAAGGGACGCAGGCGACCGAAGTTGCCATGCCCCTGCAGCCAGTCGAAGTTCAGCTGCGGGAAGGCCAGCTGAAAGGCGATGAACGTGCCTGCCAGAAAGCCGATCACGCCCCAGAAACCGGTGGCGATCACGCCGGCGCGCACGACGCTGTCGAGATATTCGTTTTTCGGGGTCGCGAGAACCGGTTCGCCGGTTTTCCGCAGGGTGTAGAGAAACAGGCCACCGGCCACGAGCATCACGATGATGGCGTGGACCATGTAGGCCAAATCACGCGCGTAGTTGGCGGCCATCGCTGCAAACAATGTCACCAAACCAAGCGCAATAAGCTTGATCGTATTAGGCATTTCACGTCCCTTTGCCTTGTCCCGCGCGATTCTTGCGCCGCGCCAGACGGGTTCAGACCTCAGTTTACATGCAAAAGCCCCCCGGTCGACACCTTGATCTGCATCAAGACGCCCTTGCCATTTCTGTGACAGGCATTGAAACTAAGTTCTCAAGGCTTCCGGCGGTCTCGTTGGAAGAGCCTAAGACAAAGAGGTTCCAATGGCTTACAAATCCCTGCTGACCGTTCTGACCGATCCGAAGGTGTCAGACGCCACCATCGCGCAGCTGATCGCGCTGGCGGAGGCACAGGATGCCCATGCCGAGGCGCTCTGCCTTGGTGTGGACCGTACCCAGACCGGGTATTATTACGCCGGCGCCAACGCGATGATCCTTCAGGAAACCCTGGAGCGCGCCAGCGCCGAAGCCGAGGCCACGCTGGCCTATGCGAAGGAAAAGCTCGGCCTGTCGGACATCCGCTGGTCGGTGGAGGACGGGGTGGCGCAGATCGCCGATCTCGGACGTCACGTCGCCTATCGCGCCCGTTTTTCAGATCTGGTGGTGCTGCCGCGTCCCTATGGCGAAGCACTCGGGGCCGAGGCCGAACCGATTGTTGAGGCCGCCCTGTTCGAAGGCCGTGCGCCGGTGCTGGTGGTGCCCGACAACTGTACACCCAAGGGCCAGCCCAATACCGTGCTGGTGGCCTGGAACGAAAGCGTCGAGTCGATGGACGCGATCCGCAAGGCGCTGCCCTTCCTGATCGCTGCCGAACAGGTACGGATCGTGGTGATCGATCCGCCGCAGCACGGCCCGGAACGCTCCGATCCCGGTGGCCTTCTGTCGCAGATGCTGTCGCGCCACGGTGTGAGCTGCGAGATCGATGTGCTGAGCAAGACCATGCCGCGGATCTCCGACATCCTGCTGCGCCATGCCACCGACACCAACGCCGACATGATCGTGATGGGGGCCTATGGCCATTCGCGGTTCCGCGAGGCGATCCTTGGCGGGGCGACCCGCAACATGCTGGAACAGGCGACAATTCCGATCTTCATGGCGCATTGAGCGCTGTGATCGGTTGATCCCGTGCTGCCCGGTTCGCAAGGACCGGGCGGTTCTTTTTCGGCGAAGGACGGCACGGCATTCGCCCCTGCCCCGCAGATTTGAGATCAGAAGTGGAACAGGACGCGGCCGCGTCAGGCCATCAGCCCGCCATCGCTGTCGTCACCGGCCTCTTCCATCAGCCGGCCCATGTCTGGCACGGTGACGTGGCGCTTGCCTTCCAGCAGGATCACCCCGTCCTTCTTCAGCGCCGACATCTGGCGGCTGACGGTTTCCAGCGTCAGGCCCAGGTAATCCGCCATCGCCTCCCGCGTCAGCGGCAGGTCGAAGACCATCGGCCCCGCCGGGCCATTGGGGCTGAGCGAGGCATCGCGGCGGGCGATGATCGACAGCAGCGAGGCGATCTTCTCCCGCGCGGTCTTGCGGCCCAGTACCAGCATCCACTCCCGCGCCGCATCGAGCTCGTCCAGCGTCATCTCGAGCAGCCGGTGCGCGATATGCGGGGTCTGCGCCATCAGCGTCTCAAAGGGTTTCTTGCGGAAGCAGCACATCACCACATCGGTGGTCGCCGTCACGTCATAGGCCGAACCGTCGCGCCCGGGGCGGCCGACGAAATCCGACGGCAGCAACAGCCCCACCATCTGGGTGCGGCCATCCTCCATCGTCTGGGTCAGCGAGGCGATGCCGGAAATCACCGTCCCGACGAAGCCCATCTTGTCGCCGGACCAGAGAATGGTCTGGCCGGCTTCGAAATTGCGATAATACTTGATGCTTTCCAGTTCTTCGAGCTCGTCTTGCTCACACCGCGCACAGACCGCCCGGTGGCGGATCGGACAATCCGCGCAATTGCCGGAGATATGGTGGGTCATGACAGACATCGGGGCCTCAATTGATCTGGGTCAAGGCATATAGCCGAGCATCCAAATTAGCTTAATGTCATGTCCGTGAAATCTCAATTGGCCGAGCTGGGTTTATTTGATGCGCGTGTTCCGCGCTACACCAGCTATCCGACCGCACCGCATTTCGGCGCTGCGGTGGACGGGGATCAATTTGGCGCGTGGATCGCATCGGTTCCCGAGGGGAGCCAGATTTCGCTCTACGTGCATGTCCCCTTCTGCCGGCGGCTTTGTTGGTTCTGTGCCTGCCGCACCCAGGGCACGCAGAGCGATTCTCCCGTCATCGCCTATGTCGAGACGCTGAAGGAAGAGCTGAGGTTGCTGGCCGGCCGGCTGCCCGAAGGGGTGACGCTGTCGCGGTTGCACTGGGGCGGCGGCACGCCGACGCTCCTCAGCCCCGATCTGATGACCGATCTGGCACAGGCGATCTTCGCGGTGGCCCCCTTGGGGCCGGACGCCGAATTCTCGGTCGAGATCGACCCGAACGAAATCGACGATGCCCGGCTCGATGCGCTGGCGGCTGCGGGGATGAACCGCGCCTCCATCGGGGTTCAGGACTTCGACGACGAAATCCAGAAAACCATCGGCCGCATTCAGGGCTATGAGGTGACGCGCAAGGCGATCGAGATGATCCGCGCCCGCGGCATCGAAAGCCTGAACGCCGATATTCTCTTCGGCCTGCCGCATCAGACCCGCGCGCGGATGACCGAAAGCGTGCAGAAGCTGCTGTCGCTGAACCCCGACCGGGTGGCGCTCTATGGCTATGCCCATGTGCCCTGGATGGCCAAGCGGCAACAGCTGATCCCGTCTGAGGCACTGCCGACGCCGGAGGCGCGGCTGGAGCTGTTCGACACCGCCCGGCGACTGTTTCTCTGGGACGGCTATGCCGAGATCGGCATCGACCATTTCGCCCGCCCCGAGGACGGTCTGACCCGGGCGCTGCAGGCCGGAACGCTGAAGCGCAACTTTCAAGGGTATACCGACGATCAGGCCGAGGTTCTGATCGGCGTCGGCGCCTCGTCGATCTCGCGCTTTCCGCAGGGCTATGCGCAGAACGCCCCGGCGACCTCGGCCCATACCGCGGCGATCCGCGATGGCCGATTCTCCACCAGCCGCGGCCATGTCTTCACCGATGAGGACCGGCTGCGCGGCCGTATGATCGAGATGCTGATGTGCGAGTTCCGCATCGATGCCGCCGAAATCCGCGACCGTTTCACCCTGCCCGAAGCGCAGCTGCAGGCGATGTTCGCCGAGACCGCCCGCGCCTTTCCCGGCATGCTGGAGATCGGCCCGGACGCGCTGGCGATCCGGCAGGAGGCGCGGCCGCTGGCCCGGATGATCGCGCGCAGCTTCGACGCCTATGACCTGAGCAAGGCCGGCCACAGCTCGGCGATCTGATCTTTCGGACAGGCCCGCCCCGAACAGGGCGGGTCCCCCTATCCCGCTGCGGCGATCAACGCGCGGGTGTAATCGGTTTTCGGACGTTCGAAGATCTCTTCCGCCGTGCCGGTTTCCACCACATCGCCCTGTTTCATCACCATGACCTTATGCGACATGGCGCGCACCACCTTCAGATCGTGGCTGATGAACAGATAGGCCAGCCCGTGCTTGCGTTGCAGGTCGCGCAGCAGGTTCACGATCTGCACCTGCACCGTCATGTCCAGCGCCGAGGTCGGCTCGTCCAACACCAGCAGGCGGGGATGCAGCACCATGGCGCGGGCAATGGCGATCCGCTGCCGCTGCCCGCCGGAGAATTCATGCGGGTAGCGATCCATCGCCGCCGGGTCCAGCCCGGTTTCCCGCATCGCCTCGGCCACCAGATCGCGGCGGGCGCGGTCGGGGTCGACCCGGTGCACCGCCAGCCCCTCGCCGATGATCTGGGCACAGGTCATCCGTGGGCTGAGACTGCCGAAGGGATCCTGGAACACGATCTGCATATCCTTGCGCAGCCGCCGCAATTCCCGTGTCGACCATTTGCGCACGTCGTCATCGCGGAACCGGATCCCCCCCTCCGAGGCGATCAGCCGCATCAGCGCCAGCGCCAGCGTGGTCTTGCCCGATCCGCTTTCCCCGACGATGCCCAGGGTTTCGCCGGCCCGCACCGCAAGGCTTGCATCGTTGACGGCGCGGACATGGTCCACCGTCTTGCGCATCAGCCCTTTCTGGATCGGAAACCAGACCTTGAGATGATCGGCGGTCAGAATCTCTTCGGCGCTCTCGGCCACCGGGTCGGGTTCGCCCGAGGGTTCGGCGGCAAGCAGCTTGCGGGTATAGGGGTGCCGCGGATCGGCAAAGATCGTCTCGGTCGGGCCGGTTTCGACGATCTCACCGTCCTTCATCACGCAGACCCGGTCGGCGATTCGCCGCACGATGCCCAGATCGTGGGTGATGAACAACAGCCCCATGCCCTCGGCGTCCTTCAGCTCCGCCAGCAATTCGAGGATCTGCGCCTGGATGGTCACGTCCAGCGCCGTGGTGGGTTCGTCCGCGATCAGGATGTCGGGCTTGTTGGCCAGCGCCATGGCGATCATCACCCGCTGCCGCTGCCCGCCGGACAGCTGGTGCGGATAGGCCGACAGCCGGGTTTCGGGATCGCGGATGCCCACCTTGGTCAGCAGGTCGAGGATCCGCGCCTGCGCCGCCGCGCCGACCAGCCCCTGATGCAGCGCCAGCGATTCGCCCAGCTGTTTTTCCAGTGTGTGCAGCGGGTTGAGCGAGGTCATCGGCTCCTGAAAGATGAAGCTGATATCGTTGCCCCGGACCCGGCGCAGATCAGCCTCCGAGGCGCCGATCATCTGCTGGCCGTTATAGGTGACGGAGCCCGACACCTCGGCCGTCTCGCCCAAGAGCGACAGGGTGGACAGCGCCGAAACCGACTTGCCCGAGCCGCTTTCACCCACCAGCGCCACCGTTTCGCCACGGTCGACGGAGAAGGAGACGCCATGCACCGCCTCGATCCGCCGGCCGTCCTGGCGAAAGGCCACGCGCAGGTCGCGAACCTCAAGAACGCTCATAGCCGCACCACCGCGTTCAGGGCCACGACGCCCCAGCCGGCCCCGGCGATGGCCAGCGCCGTCGCCAGCCGCCCCGGCGCCCGTCCGCTGAACCGCAGACCGGCCCAGAGACCGACGGACAGCACACAGGGCAGCAGCGGCAGCAGCCAGAGGCGCAGGAGCCCCCAGAGCACGGTCGCGCCCTCCGCGGCCCCGGAAGCAAGCTCAACCCCGCTCCAGCCCAGGATCATCGCCGACAGCGCCACGGCGGTGCCGAACAGGCCATTCCGCCGGCATTGGGTGCGGGACGAACAGGTATAGGCGCTCATGAGAAGGTCTTTCTGGGATCGAAGGCATCGCGCACGCCCTCGAAGATGAAGACCAGCAGCGACAACATCAGCGCGAAGACGGTGAAGGCGGTGAAGGCCAGCCAGGGCGCCTGCAGGTTCTGTTTCGCCTGCAGCGTCATCTCCCCCAGCGAGGGAGCCGAGGACGGCAGCCCGAATCCGAGGAAATCGAGGCTCGCCAGCGCGCCGATGGTGCCGGTGACGATGAAGGGCAGCATGGTCAGCGTCGCCACCATGGCGTTGGGCAGCATGTGGCGGAACATGATGGTCAGGTTGCCTACCCCCAGCGCGCGGGCGGCGCGGACATATTCCAGGTTGCGGGCACGCAGGAATTCAGCCCGCACCACCCCCACCAGAGAGGTCCAGGAGAACAGCACCATCAGCGCCACCAGCAGCCAGAAACTGCGTCCCAGGATCGCGAACATGATGATGATGACATAGAGCGAGGGCGTCGCCGACCAGATCTCGATCGCGCGCTGGAAGATCAGGTCGAGCCAGCCGCCGAAGAACCCCTGTACCGCGCCGGCGAAGATGCCGATCAGGCTGGCGGCGCCGGTGACCAGCAGGGTGAACAGGATCGACAGCCGAAAGCCGTAGATCACCCGGGCCAGCACGTCGCGCTTGGTGTCATCGGTGCCCAGCCAGTTCTGCCGGTTCGGCGGCAGCGGTGCGGCGCCGGGCCGGTCGACGGTGGTGTTGAAGGAATAGGGAATCGGCGGCCAGATCGCCCAGCCCTTCTGGAAGCCTTCGGTGGTGGTGTCGAACCTGTCGTCGGCGATCGCGGTCATGATCTCCTCCGGCGTGTCGAAACAGTCCTCCAGCCCGCCGGAGGCGATCAGGCACTGCACCTCGGGATCGCGATAGATCGCCTCGGTCTGGAAGTCGCCACCGAAGGCGGTTTCCGGATAGAAGCGGAAGATCGGCATGTAATAGCCGCCGCGGTACTGCACCAGGATCGGTTTGTCGTTGGCCAGAAACTCGGCGAACAGCGACAGGCCGAACAGCACGGCGAAGATCCACAGCGACCAGAAGGCCCGCCGGTTGCGCTTGAAATTGCCCCAGCGGCGCTGGTTGAGCGGAGAAAGCGCCATAACTCAGCCCTCCCGCTTCTCGAAATCGATGCGTGGATCGACCAGCACATACATCAGGTCGCTGAGAATCCCGACCACCAGGCTGAGCAGCCCGAAGATGAAGAGGGTGCCGAAGATCACCGGGTAATCGCGCGCCACCGCCGCCTCGAACCCCAGCCGTCCCAGCCCGTCGAGCGAGAAGATCGTTTCGATGATCAGCGAGCCGGAGAAGAACACGCCGATGAAGACGGCAGGAAAGCCGGCGATCACGATCAGCATCGCATTGCGGAAGACATGACCGTAGAGCACCTTGCGTTCCGACAGCCCCTTGGCCCGGGCGGTCATCACGTAGTGTTTCTTGATCTCGTCGAGAAAGCTGTTCTTGGTCAGCAGCGTCAGCGTCGCAAAGGCGGCGATGGTCGAGGCGATGACCGGCAGGGCGATATGCCAGAAGTAATCGCCGATCTTGCCCATCAGGCTCAGATCGCTCCAGTTGTCCGAGGTCAGCCCCCTGAGCGGGAAGACCTGCCAGTAGGACCCGCCGGCGAACAGCACCAGCAGCAGGATCGCGAACAGGAACCCCGGAATCGCATAGGCGACGATGATCAGCCCGCTGGTCCAGGTGTCGAAGCTGGAACCGTCCTTCACCGCCTTGCGGATGCCCAGCGGGATCGACACCAGATAAGCGATGATGGTCGACCACAGCCCGAGGCTGATCGACACCGGCATCTTTTCCAGCACCAGGTCGGTCACCCCGATCGAGCGGAAATAGCTCTGGCCGAAGTCCAGCCGCATGTAATTCCACATCATGTTCAGGAACCGTTCCAGCGGCGGCTTGTCGAAGCCGAATTCCTTCTCCAGTTCGGCGATGAACTCCGGCGGCAGGCCCCGCGCCCCGACATAGCGTTCGTTGGCCGCGCTCTGGGTCTGCACATCGGCACCGCCGCCGGCGAAGCTTTCGAAGACGTCGCCGCCGCCTTCCATCTGCGCGATGATCTGCTCCACCGGCCCGCCGGGAACGAATTGCACCAGAACGAAGTTGATCACCATGATGCCCAGCAGTGTCGGGATCACCAACAGCAGGCGGCGAAGGATATAGGATCCCATCGGGGCGGCGGACCTTTCCTAGTTCAGCGCAGCGCGCCGGAGGATTTCAGCGTGGCGGCCTTGTCGGCGTTGACCCACCACAGGTCCTCGACCCCCAGCGCATAGGGCGGCAGATCGGGATATTCGTACTTGTCCCAGAAGGCCACCCAGTATTTGCCCAGATACCAGGTCGGCACCATGAAGCGTTTCGACCTGAGCACCCGGTCCAGCGCCCGGGTGTTGGCCTCCAGCTCGTCACGGGCCTTGGAGGCGACGATATTGTCGATCAGCGCCTCGATATCCGGGCCGTGAATACCCGAGGGGTTGAAGACGCTGTAGGCCGCCGCCTCTGTGCCATATTGCTGATAGAGCCCGGTCGAGGGTTCGAGAGAGCTGCGATAGACCCCCGCGATCATGTCGAAGTCGCGTTCGCGCCGGCGCAGGGTGAACTGCGCGTCGTCGATCCGGTTATAGCTGGCGTCGATCCCCATGGTGCGCAGGTTTTCCACGAAGGGCATCACCAGGCGGTCCATCACCGGATCGTCCGACAGGAATTCGATCTTCAGCACCGTGCCCTCGGCGTTGCGGCGGATGCCGTTCTGGCCCACGGCCCAGCCGGCCTCGTCCAGAAGCTTCATCGCCGCGCGCAGGTTCTTGCGGTCGTTGGGCCGGTCGGCTCGGGCGGCATGCGCCATCACCGGGTCTGAGGTCAGGATCGCCGGGTCCAGCTTGTCGCCCAGGGCTTCCAGCACCTCGCGTTCGCGCCCTTCGGGCAGGCCCTTCGCCTCAAGCGGGCTGTTCTGCCAGAAGGAGGAGCGATGCCGGAACAGCCCGTATTGCAGGCTCTCATTGGTCCATTCGAAGTTATAGGCCAGCTGCACCGCCTCGCGCACGCGAATGTCCTGAAACTCCGGCCGGTCCATGTTCATCACGAAACCGGCGTTGTCGGGAACGTTGCCGTCCTCCAGCTCGCGCCGCACGATCCAGCCCTTGTCGATGGCCGGGAAATCATAGGCGGTGGCCCAGTTCTTGGAGTTGTTTTCCTGCCGGAAGGTGAATTCGCCGGCCTTGAAGGCCTCCAGCGCGGCAATGGAATCAGAGAAATACTCGATCCGGATGGTGTCGAAGTTGTTCCGCCCGACATTCACGTTCACATGGTCGCCCCAGTAATCGGGATTGCGGCGATAGACGACGCGGCGGTTGATGTCATAGCTCTCCAGCACATAGGGGCCGGAACCGATCCCCGGCTCCATCCGCGGCTTGTCAATGCGGCGGTTTTCCGGATCGGCCATGAACCACTTCTTCGAAAACACCGGCGTGCCGCCGACCTGGGTGATCAGCGCACGGCGGGGGAAATCCGGGCTGAAGTAGAATTTGACCCGGTGCGGCCCCAGCGCCTCGGCCTTGGGAATGCGCTTGCGCACCGCCTCGGCATAGGATTTCAGCCCCTGTTCCAGCAGGATTTCATGCGAGAAGACCACATCCTCGGCCGTCACCGGGGTGCCGTCGGAGAACCGCGCCTCGGGCCGCAGGTTGAAGATCACCCAATCCTGGTTTTCGGGATATTCCAGGCTTTCGGCCAGCAGCCCGTAGTAGGACCCCGGCTCGTCATAGGACGGATAGAGCAGCGATTCATACTGATCCGCCGATCGGGCGGCGGCGCGACCCTGCCGGGTGAAGGGGTTGAAGTTGTCGAAGGTCCCCTGCGCCGCATAGGACAGCTCGCCCCCCTTCGGCGCCTCCGGGTTCACATAGTCGAAATGCGCGAAACCCTCGGGGTATTTCAGGTCGCCGAATTCAGAGAACCCGTGGCTCTTGATGATCTTCTCGTCCTCGGCCCGGACCAGCCCGGTCCAGGCCAGCAGCAGCATCAGCGACAGAACCAGCAGCGGCAGAAGCCGGGGCGCGGCGGGGCTGAGGGCAAGAACACGGGCCGGGGCGGAAGTGCGGGCGCAGGGACGCACGCGCGCGGCGGCACGGGGTGGGATCATCAGGCGCATCCTCCGTTGATACAGGCGCAGGTGGGCAGCTCGGCCTCTGGTCGTTGCGCCTAAGCTAATGGCCCGGAGCGAGGATGTTCAAGTTGAGATTCCGTGATCACCCCCCGCCAAAACGTGAAAGCCGCTGCAAGAGCAGCGGCTTTTGGGCAGACGGATGCCGACAGGGGCGATTTCGCAAAACCGCCCCGCCCCCCGAAGGGGATCAGTTGTCGAGGCTGTCGAGATAGGCGATCACGTTGACCCGGTCGGCCTGCTTCTTCAGGCCGGCAAAGCTCATCGCGGTGCCCGGCACGGCATCGCTCGGCTTGGTCAGGAAGTGATCCAGTTCTTCCGGGGTCCAGGCGCCGCCATGCTCGCTCATGGAACTGGAGTAGCCGAAATCGCCGATCGAGGCGACCTGCCGGCCGACAACCCCGAAGAGCGACGGACCGGTGGCATTCGCGCCCGGCTCGATCTTGTGGCAGGCCTGGCATTTCTTGAAGACCTTGGCGCCCTTGCCGATATCGGCCGATGCCAGCATCTCTTCGAAGCTCATCTCGGGCTCATCCGTTGCGGGCGCGTCGGTCTCGGTCTCGACGACATAGGAGGCGGCCCCATGCGTCCCTGTCTGATAGATGCCCTCAGCGGCCCATTTGGCCAGCAGAAGCACCAGAAAGGCACCGAGAACACCGGAAGCGGCCTTTGTCACAGTCATCGTGTCAAACATAGATGCACGTCCATCTTGGCTGTTGGTCTAGCTTGTTTAGGCGAATGGTCTAAGGGTTCCCCTGGCCTCTGGCAAGGTATAGAGATGCGCGTCAACGAAGCAATTCGTTCTATGTTGCACGGAATCCGAAGTGAAGTCATGACAAACCGCATCGCCTTTCAGGGGGAACCCGGCGCTTACAGCCACGAAGCCTGCCGCAAGGCCCGGCCCGATATGGAAGCCCTGCCCTGCCGCACCTTCGAAGACGCCGTCGAGGCGGTGAAATCCGGCCAGGCCGATCTGGCCATGCTGCCGGTGGAGAACTCCACCTACGGGCGGGTCGCCGACATCCACACGCTGTTGCCGCGCTCTGGCCTGCGCATCATCGAAGAGGCCTTCGTGCGGGTGCATATCAACCTGCTGGGCCTGCCGGGCACGCAGCTGTCCGACATCAGGCATGCGATGAGCCACACCGTGTTGCTGGGCCAGTGCAAGGAATTCCTGCATGCCCACAACATCCGCCGCATCACCGGCGCCGATACCGCCGGCTCGGCCCGGCAGGTGTCGCAGGACGCAGATCCCACCACCGCCGCCCTGGCCAGCGAGCTGGCCGGCGAAATCTACGGCCTCGACGTGCTGGCCCGGCATATCGAGGACCAGTCGAACAACACCACGCGATTCCTGATCATGTCACCCGAGGCCGATCTGTCGCGCCGCGGCGATCACGGCATGATCACCAGCTTCGTCTTTCAGGTCCGCAACATTCCGGCGGCGCTGTACAAGGCGATGGGCGGTTTCGCGACCAACGGCATCAACATGACCAAGCTGGAAAGCTACATGGTCGACGGTTCCTTCACCGCGACGCAGTTCTATGCCGACATCGAAGGCCACCCCGAAGATCCGAACGTGAAACTGGCGCTGGACGAGCTGGCCTTCTTCACCAACAAGATGTCGATTCTCGGCGTCTATCCGGCGGCCGCCGAACGCGGCTGAGACCGCAGGCAAGCGGGGGCGGTGCGGCCGCCCCCTTCCCGCGCGTCGGACCCGCCTGACCGATCCGGCCCGGACATCAGGCCATCCGGGTCTTGCGATCCTCCAGAGATTTGGCGAATTCCGCCGCCTTCAGCTTGAACCGCTTGGTCAGATTGGCCTTGGCCAGCTTCAGCGACTGCAGGAACAACCGGGCGGAGAGATTCTTCGGCGACAGCGTCAGGGTGATCGCCATCCGGGTCCGTTTCGGCGACAGCGCCACCAGCTCGATCTGGAAATCCCCGGTCAGGCCGAAGCTCTCGGACTCCAGCCGCATACCCGTCGGCGGGGTATACTCGACCAGCTTCAGATCGAGATTGCGCCGCTTGCCGCGCAGATCGAAGGCCGCCTTCCAGGCCATGCCTGCGCCGATGCCGGCGTTCTCGTTGACGCGCTGGACCTCGATGCCACGCCGGATGGCGGACCGTTCGAAGGATTCAAACTCACTCAATGCGGCAAAGACGGCCTCGATCGGCGCTTCGATGTCTTCCTTGCTCGAAAATTTCATACCTGTATCACCTCTACTTAGCGGTGCCGGAGTCTCCCTTTAATCCAGGGTATCCGCAAGCCAGTTCTGCAACAGGAAATGTGCAATTGCGCCTTTCCGCGCGGGCTTGATCGTCGGGTGTTCACCGGCGAATGCGCCCATCATGTCGCTCCGGCTGACCCAGATCGCATCCTCGATTTCATTCTCGTCGATCCGGATCTCGCGCGAGATCGCCTCGCCGTAGCAGCCGAACATCAGCGAGGCGGGAAACGGCCAGGGCTGGCTGGCCAGATAGCCGACCCGGCCGACCTGCACGCCGGCCTCTTCGAAGACTTCGCGGCGCACCGCGGCCTCCAGCGTCTCGCCCGGCTCGATGAAGCCCGCCAGCAGCGAATACATCCCCTCGGGCCAGTTCGGCGAGCGCCCCATCAGCACCGCATCGCCATGGGTGATCAGCATGATCACCACCGGGTCGGTACGCGGGAAATGATGGGTGCCGCAGGCCGGGCAATCGCGCTGCCAGCCGGCCTGCACCGGCCCGCTCTCGGCGCCGCAGGCGGCGCAGAACCGGTGGCTGCGATGCCATTCCATCACCGCCTTGGCGGTGGCTGCCAGCTCCGCGTCGCGGGGGCTGAGCCGGGTCATCACCCGGCGCAGCTCGACAAAGGCGGTATCGTCGGGCAGGTCGGGGTGGCGCTGCTCGCTGGGATCGAAGAAGGTGCCCAGAGCCGCCAGATCGACCTCCTCCGGCGTCCAGCCGGAGAGATCGGCGGCAAAGCGCGGCGCGCCGTCCTCCTTCAGTCCCAGGAACAGCAGCCCCGGCAGGGCGCCGTCATAGCCGGCGCTGAACAGCGGATCGTCCAGCCTCAGCAGCGCCAGTTCGGAAAACCCCTCGCCCGTCAGCAACGGCTTGCCGCGCCAGACCGGCAGGCAGCGCGCCCCCGGATGCGCCCGCGCTCCGGCCAATGCCGTCGCGTCGCCACGCAGCTCCGCCGCGCGGTTCAGCCCCGATCCCCCGAAAGTCACCTGCTCAGCCGTTCTCATTCCGCGTTCCTTCCGCCGTCACCCTGTTGCCCGCGTTTGTGCGCTCTCGCTGGCGGCAATGCAACAGAGCCGCGGCCCGAGAATCCGCCGCCCGCTCCCCTTGTCATCGCCGGCCCGCCCGATTATGTAGGCGTCGAGAGGTTGGCGCGGGCAGGCGCCTCGCCAACCCGGTCAGGTCCGGAAGGAAGCAGCCGTAACGAGCCCCGCTTGGGTCGTTGTCCAGCCTCTCACTTACCCCCCTCCCCCGATGCATTCCGTCAGGCCCGGGTCCCCGGACCATCCCACGGCCACAGGCGCCTTGCGCCGGGCTGATGCCCATCTGCGGCCCCCTCTCCGGAAAATGAAAACGACAAACGAAAAAGGCCGCCCCGAGGGGCGGCCTTTCGAACTGCAGGACGCGGGGGCCGATCAGGCCGCCAGCGCGCCTTTTGCCTGGTCCACGATGGCGCCGAATGCGGCGGGCTCGTGCACGGCCAGATCGGCCAGAACCTTGCGGTCCACTTCGATGCCGGCCTTGTTCAGCCCGTCGATGAAGCGCGAATAGGTCAGCGCCTCGTCATGCGCGCGCACGGCGGCGTTGATGCGCTGGATCCACAGGGCGCGGAAGTTGCGCTTGCGCTGCTTGCGGTCGCGGGTTGCGTATTGGTTCGCCTTGTCAACGGCCTGACGCGCCACCTTGAAGGTGTTCTTGCGGCGGCCATAATAGCCTTTTGCGGCCTTGATGACTTTCTTGTGGCGGGCGTGGGTCGTGGTACCACCTTTAACGCGGGACATCTCTCGAACCTCCTATTAGCGGTCGTAGGGCATGAAGCCCTTGACGATCTTGGCGTCGGGGGCGGACATGGTGGTGGTGCCGCGGGCGTTGCGGATGAACTTCTTGTGACGCTTGATCATCCCGTGGCGCTTGCCGGCCTGGGCGGTGATGACCTTGCCGGTCGCGCTCACCTTAAAGCGCTTCTTGGCGCTCGATTTTGTCTTCATCTTGGGCATTTCCGTCTCCTGTCTTTCGGGTCGGTTACAGGCGCGACTCGGCATGCCACTCCGGCCGGTCGCGCGAACAGGTGGGCCGTTTAGGCAAATCCGCTCAGGCTGGCAAGGGGCCTTGGCGTGAAATCGTCATATTTTCACCGCCCACAAGGCATTTCAGGGCATGTAGCGCCCGATCACCCCGAAGAACACCTCCGGCAGACCGGCCAGATCGTAGCCGTCGGGGTGCATGACGAAGGCGAAGCCCATCATCGCCACCCCGATTCCCAGGCTGAGCAGCGGCAGCGTCAGCCGGCGCCGGTCGCTATAGGCCGAGACCATCGCCGGGATGGCGAAGAAGGCGACAACCGCACCCAGAACCAGAATAAGATCGGTATCCATGCACAGGCCCCCTCACCCTTCCGGCCTACTCGGGATCGGTGTTCGAGATCAACCGTTCGTCACAGGGCGCGATGCGAAGGATGTTGGTTGTGCCTTGTTTGTTGAAGGGCACCCCGGCGATGACCACGATCTGATCGCTTGCCGTGGCGAAGCCGCCGTCGCGGGCGGCCCGCACGGCGCTGATCACCGCGCCGCGGAACCGCTCCTGTTCCCCGGTCATCACGCAGTTGCAGCCCCAGCTGAGGCACAGCCGCCGCGCCGTGCCCAGAACGCTGGTCATGGCGATGATCGGCACCCGAGGCCGTTCCCGTGCGGTCAAGAGCGCGGTGGTGCCCGATTGGGTGAAACAGCAGATCGCCTCGATCTCCGTCGTCTCGGCGATCTCGCGGCCGGCGGCGACGATGGCATCGGCGATGCTGTGGCCGTCGGTCCGGCGCGAGGCGGCCAGAATCGCCGGGTAGTTCGGGTCGTCCTCCACCTCGATGGCAACCTTGTCCATCGTCCGCACCGCCTCGACCGGGTAATGGCCGGCGGCGGATTCGGCGCTGAGCATGATGGCGTCGGTGCCCTCGTAGATGGCGGCGGCCACGTCCGAGACCTCGGCCCGGGTCGGCATCGGGCTCTCGATCATGCTCTCCAGCATCTGGGTCGCGACGATCACCGGCTTGGCCGCGGCACGGCACTGGCGGATCAGGCGTTTCTGGATCGGCGGCACCTTCTGCACCGGCAGTTCGACCCCCAGATCGCCCCGCGCCACCATGATGCCGTCGGCGTGGCTGAGGATATCGTCGAAATTGTCCACCGCGGCGGGCTTCTCGATCTTGGCCAGAATCGCCGCCCGGCCCCGGGCCAGCGCGCGGGCTTCCTCGACATCGGCGGCGCGCTGCACGAAGGACAGCGCCAGCCAGTCGACCCCCAGTTCGCAGACGAAGTCCAGATCCGCCCGGTCCTTCTCCGACAGCGCCGCCAGCGGCAGCAGCACGTCGGGAACGTTCACCCCCTTGCGGTTGGAAATCTCGCCGCCGGCGATCACCGTGCAATCGGCGAAATCGGCGCCGCAGCTCTCGACCTTGAGGCGGATCTTGCCGTCGTTGACCAACAGCGAGGCGCCCGGTTCCAGCGCCGCGAAGATCTCCGGGTGCGGCAGGCAGACCCGGGTGGCATCGCCCGGCGCCGGGTCCAGATCGAAGCGGAAGGCAGCGCCGTCCTGCAATTGCAGCGGCCCCTCGGCGAAGGTGCCTACCCGCAGCTTCGGCCCCTGAAGGTCAGCCAGAATCGCGATCGGGCTGTCCAGATCGGCCTCAACCTGACGGATGATCGCGTGTTTGGCGCGGATATCATCGTGGCTGCCATGGCTCATGTTCAGCCGGAACACATCGGCGCCAGCCTCATGCAGCGCCCGAATCGTCTCGTAGGTCTCAGATGCGGGCCCCAGGGTTGCCACGATCTTCACGTTGCGCAGGCGCCTCATATGCCTCTCCTTGCGAGTCTTTGCCATCTGTGCGGTTCATCGCCATCTGTGCAGTCCACCGGCACCGGGCCGGTTCCACGCCGGAAACCCCGGCGCGCCTTTCATTGCCCAATTCCCATTCATGAACAACTCCCCTAAAGGTGGGGGTAAAGCGATGACAGGCCAATGACATATATCCCCTATTTCCTAGAAGGCGAAACCCGACCGGGCCGCTGGCTGATCACCTGCGACCACGCGGCCAATACCGTTCCCCCGCAGATCAACGGTGGCGACCTCGGGCTGCCGCGCACGGATATGGAACGTCACATCGCCTATGACGTCGGCGCCTGGGGCGTGTCGCGCCACCTGGGAACGCTCCTGGACGGGCCGGTGATCGCCACCAATTTCTCCCGCCTGGTGATCGACCCCAACCGGGGCGAGGATGACCCGACGCTGGTGATGAAGCTCTATGACGGCTCGGTGATCCCGGCCAACCGCGACGCCGACGCGGCCGAGGTCGAGCGGCGGCTGGACCTGTGTTACCGCCCCTATCATCGTGAACTGGCGCGGCTGGCCGCATTGCCCCATGCGGTGCTGCTGGCGATGCATTCCTACACCCGGCAGCTGCGCGGCCGCGATCCGCGGCCCTGGCATATTGGCGTGCTGCATGCCGGAGACACCCGGCTGTCCGACCCACTGCTGCGGCTGCTGCGCGCCGAGGGCGATCTGGTGGTCGGCGAAAACGAACCCTATGGCGGCCATCTGCCCGGGGATTCCATCGACCAGCACGCTCTCGCGCTCGGCCGGCCCAACGTGCTGATCGAGATCCGCAACGACCTGATCGCCGATGAGGCCGGTCAACGGGCCTGGGCCGAACGGCTGGCGCCGCTGCTGACCCGGGCGCTGGAAGAGGCCGGACTTTGATCCGCCCGGCGGGTGACAGAGCCCGCCGGAAGCCCTAGATCGGATCCCAGCAACCGGCGCAACAGGGAGAGCCCGCCATGGACGACCAGACCGAAATCGAACTGCAGGCCGCCGCCTTCCGCGCGCTGCGCGAGCATCTGATGGTGAAGCGCACCGACGTGCAGAACATCGACATGATGAACCTCACCGGTTTCTGCCGCAATTGCCTGAGCCGCTGGTATCAGGAGGCCGCCAACGCCCGCGGCATCGAGATGACCAAGGACGAGGCGCGCGAAGCCTTCTACGGCATGCCCTACGACGATTGGAAAGCGCAGTTCCAGACCGAGGCCAGCGCCACGCAGCAAGAGGCCTTCAAGACCGCCTATGCCGAGAATGTCGGCCCCGACAAGGGCTGAGCCCGAGCGCCGCTGGCCGATTGCCGGTGGCAGCAGGCGCCATCCGTGATAGCCTGTGCCCCCGATCCAGCAGAGGACAGACTGATGCGCGCCATGGTCTTTGAAAAACCAGGTCACCCCCTACGCCTGCGCGATCTGCCCCGCCCCACCCCGGGGCCTGGCCAGATCCTGATCCGCGTGGAGGCCTGCGGCGTCTGCCGCACCGATCTGCATATCGTCGACGGCGAGCTGACCGACCCCAAGCTGCCGCTGGTGCCCGGCCATGAGGTCGTCGGCCGGATCGCCGCCCTCGGCCCCGGGGTCGACGGCCTGCGCGAGGGCCAGCGCGTCGGTGTGCCCTGGCTCGGACATGCCTGCGGCTGCTGCCCCTATTGCGAGATGGAACGCGAGAACCTCTGCGACGAGCCGCTCTTCACCGGCTATACCTTCGATGGCGGCTATGCCGAATATTGCCTGGCCCATACCGATTTCACCTTCCCGCTGCCCGAACATGCCGATCCCGTGGCGCTGGCGCCGTTGCTCTGCGCCGGGCTGATCGGCTATCGCTGCCTGTCGATGGCCGGCAATGCCCAGGTGCTGGGGCTCTATGGCTTCGGGGCGGCGGCGCATATCCTGTGCCAGATCGCCGTCCATCAGGGCCGCCGTGTCCTGGCCTTCACCCGCGACGGCGATATCACCGCGCAGGACTTCGCGCTGCGGCAGGGCGCGGTCTGGGCCGGCGGCGCCTCCGAGGCGGCGCCTGAGCTGCTGGACGCGGCGCTGATCTTCGCCCCGGTCGGGGCGCTGGTGCCCACCGCGCTGAAGGCCGTGCGCAAGGGCGGCCGGGTGATCTGCGGTGGCATCCACATGAGCGACATTCCCGGCTTTCCCTATGCCGATCTCTGGGAAGAGCGTGAAATCCGCTCCGTCGCCAACCTGACCCGCCGCGACGGGGAGGAGTTCTTTCCCCTCGCCGAAGCGGCACAGGTCCAGACCACCACCGTGCGCTACCCGCTGGATCAGGCCAATGCCGCGCTGGACGATCTGCGCAGCGGCCGGTTGAGCGGCGCGGCGGTTCTGGTCCCCTGACCTTTCCCCTGCGGCACGAGCGTCATTGCACAGACCCTGTTCGCGCAGCCACCTTATCCCACGGCCCCCGCGGCATTAGAGTATCGCAAAGGGGTTTTCAAAGGAGGCGCGCGTCATGTCCCTGATGCCGACGTATTTCATTTCGCACGGAGGCGGGCCCTGGCCCTGGATCCCCGATATGGCCGCGCATCTGGCGCCCCTGGCGCAATCGCTGGCGCATATGCCCGCGGAACTGCCGCGCCGGCCGAAAGCGGTACTGATGGTCTCCGGCCATTGGGAGGCCGACGATTTCGCCGTCATGCATGCGGCGCATCCGCCGATGGTCTACGACTATTACAACTTCCCGCCGCATACCTACGAGATCAAGTATTCCGCGCCCGGCGCCCCGGCGCTGGCCGAGAAGGTCGCCGATCTGATCGCCGCCGCCGGCCTGCCCACCCATCTGGACGAGGAGATGGGATATGACCACGGCACCTTCGTCCCGATGGCGCTGATGTATCCCGAGGCCGAGATGCCGCTGTTCCAGGTCGCGATCCGCCACAGCTTCGATCCGGCCCAGCATATGGCGCTGGGACGCGCGCTGGCACCGCTGCGGCAAGAGGATGTGCTGATCGTCGGCTCCGGCCTCAGCTATCACAACCTGCGGGAATTCGGGCCCCGGGCGCGGGTGCCGTCGGTGGAATTCGACACCTGGCTGAACCAGGCACTGGCGCTGCCGCCGGCAGAGCGGACAGAGGCGATCCTGAACTGGGAAAGCGCCCCCTATGCCCGCCGCTGCCACGCCCGGGAAGATCATCTGGTTCCGCTGTTCACCGCCCTGGGGGCCGCCGAGGACGCCAAGGTCACCCGCACCTATCATCAGGCCGAGATCTTCGGCGGCGTCACCGCATCGAGCTTCCGCTTCGACTGAGCTGGGACCGCCGCCCGCTGCAACTTCGAAGCCGCGGGCGGCGATCTGGCGCGGGTGCTGCCCCGACCTTCTTCGTGGCGCCCATCACCGCCCGCGCTTGCAACTTCGCCAGCACCTCCTACGTTACCGAAAAGACTGACCCAGGAGACATCCCGACATGGACCTGACCCTCGCTGCCCTCACCCCTTCGGTATCGCTGCGAGACGTCTTGACCCATGCCTGCATCTGTTTCCCTCTCCAACCTTTCATGGGCCACGCCTGACGGCAGCCCGCTTTTCCACGACCTGACCCTGAGTTTCGACGCCGAGCGCACCGGAATCGTCGGGCGCAACGGAACCGGTAAGTCCACCCTCCTGAAGCTGATCTCAGGAGAGCTGCAGCCGACCGCCGGTCGGGTCATCGCCCCAGCCTCGATCACGATGCTGCGGCAGGAGGTGGCAGGCCACCCCGATGACACTCTCACCGACCTCTTCGGGCTGCGATCCGAGCTCGATCTGCTCGACCGGGCGGCGGCGGGCTTTGCCACTGCCGAAGAGCTGGCAGAGGCGGATTGGAGCCTGCCCGCCCGGATCGATACCGCGCTTCTGCGCGCCGGCCTGGCAATGCCCCCCGACACGCCGCTGGCGCAACTGTCCGGTGGGCAACGCCCCCGTGCGGGCCTTGCGGCGCTCCTTCTGACCGAGCCGGAGTTTCTGCTGCTGGACGAACCCACCAACACGCTCGACCGCGCCGGGCGCCGGGCGGTGATCGACCTGCTCCACGGCTGGACGGGCGGCGCCATCGTCGTCAGCCATGACCGCGAATCGCTGGAACAGATGGACACCATCGTCGAGCTGACCTCGCTTGGCGCGACGCGATACGGCGGCCCCTACAGCGTCTTCCGCCAGCAAAAGGCGCTCGAGCTGGAGGCAGCGCGCCACGAGCTGGCCCATGCGGAGAAGACCAGGACCGAGACCGCCCGCCTCGCCCAGCAGGCGGCAGAGCGCAAGGCGCGCAAGGATCGCGCCGGGCAGAGGGCGCGGGCCAAGGGCGATCAGCCCAAGATCCTGATGGATGCGGCCAAGGGCTGGGCCGAAACCTCGGATGCCAGCAACGCCCGCCTGCGCAAGACCCGGCGCGAGGCGGCCGAAACGGCCCTGACCGCCGCGCGCGACCGGCTTGAGGTTTTGACCCCGGTCCAGATGGACATCTCTCCCACCGGACTGCCAACCGGCAAGATGGTATTGCGTCTCGATGCCGTGACCGGCGGCTATGATACCGATGCCCCGATGATCGAGGAGCTGTCGCTGAGCCTCACCGGCCCCGAGCGTGTCGTCATCGCCGGCCCCAACGGCAGCGGCAAGACAACGCTTCTCAAGCTGATCACCGGAGAGATCACGCCGCAGCGGGGTGAGGTGCAGCTGATGGTTCCCGCGGCACTTCTGGATCAACACGTGACGCTGCTCGACCCCACCCAGTCACTGCGAGAGAATTTCAGACGATTGCATCCCGCAGCCGATCCCAGGACCGCCCATGCCGCGCTTGCCCGCTTCGGCTTTCGCGCCAGCGACGCCCTGCGCCGGGCATCCGAACTGAGTGGTGGCGAACGCCTGCGCGCGGGCCTCGCCTGCGCGCTCGGAGCAACCCCGCCGCCAATGCTGCTGATCCTGGACGAACCCACCAACCACCTCGATCTCGATAGCATTGCGGCGCTGGAGGCCGCGCTTGCCGCCTATGACGGGGCGCTTCTGGTCATCAGCCATGACGAGGCATTTCTGCAAGCGCTGGGGCCGCACAGGACGATCCGCCTGAAAGGATGAGTCCACGACACGCAAAAGGGCAGGCGATCCGCCTGCCCTTTCCGCGTTCCGACCGGGTCGGATCAGATCGCCGACTTGCGGCTTTCCTCGATGTAGATTTCGCGCAGCCGCTTGGCCACGGCGCCGGGCTTGCCGTCGCCCAGGGTCACACCATCGACTTCGACGATCGGCATCACGAAGGCGGAGGCAGAGGTATAGAACGCCTCGTCAGCCGCCTGTGCCTCGTCGATGGTGAAGGGACGCTCTTCCACTTCCATCTGCGCTTCCTGGGCCATCTTCAGCACCGAGGCGCGAGTGATGCCGTGCAGGATGTCGTTCGACAGCTGGCGGGTGATGATCTTGCCACCCTTCACGATGTAGCAGTTGTTCGACGAACCTTCGGTGACATAGCCGTCCTCGACGAACCAGGCGTCTTCCTTGCCAGCCTTCTCCGCCGCCATCTTCGCCATCGAGGCATAGAGCAGCTGCACCGTCTTGATGTCGCGGCGATGCCAGCGCAGATCGGGCACCGAGATCACCTTGATGCCTTTTTCGGCCTTCGGATCCTGGGTCAGGCCGGGCTTGGACTGGGTATAGAGCACGACAGTCGGCGGGACGCCTTCCGGCGGATAATGGAAATCGCGGTCGCCGGCATTGCCGCGCGACACCTGCAGGTAGACCCCGCCTTCCTCGACCCCATTGGCCTCGATCAGCTTGCGGTGAATTTCCAGCCATTCGTCGCGGCTGATGTCGCAGGTGATTTCCAGCTCCTTCAGCGACCGCTCCAGCCGGGCCATGTGACCGTCGAATTCGGTCAGCTTCCCGTCGAGGACACAGGTGACCTCATAGACCGCATCGCCCATCACAAAGCCGCGGTCGAAGATCGACACTTGCGCCTCTTCCTCGGGCAGATAGCTTCCGTTCAGATAAACAGTCCGGCTCATTTCGCGTTCCTAACCTCTTGGCCTTCGCTCGGCCCTCGCCCCGGCACCAATCGCGCAGGGAGGGGGTATGATAAATTCCGGGGCGCGCCTCGGCCTCAGCCCCAGAGGGCGGCATCGGGGGCATGCACCCCCGCATCGTCGAAGCGCAGCGGATGGTCGCGGTCTTCCGCCAACAGCAGCGGCCCGTCAAGGTCCACCACCGCCGCGCCCTGCGCCACCAGCGTCGCCGGTGCCATGGCGAGCGAGGAGCCCACCATGCAGCCGACCATGATGTCATAGCCCTCTGCCAGCGCCGCCTGACGCAGCGCCAGCGCCTCGGTCAGCCCGCCGGTCTTGTCCAGCTTGATGTTGATCACATCGTATTTGCCCTTGAGCCCGGGCAGCGAGCCGCGGTCATGGCAGCTCTCGTCGGCGCAGACCGGCACCGGGCGCTCCATGCCCAGCAGCGCGTCGTCCTCGGCCGCCGGCAGCGGCTGTTCGACCAGCTGCACCCCGAGCCGCACCAGATGCGGCGCCAGATCGGCATAGACCTCGGCCGACCAGCCCTCGTTGGCATCGACGATGATACGCGATTTCGGCGCGCCGGCGCGCACCGCTTCCAGCCGGGGCATGTCGTCCGGCGTACCCAGCTTGATCTTCAGCAGCGGGCGAAAGGCATTCTTGGCCGCCTGCGCCTGCATCTCCGCAGGCTCCGCCAGCGACAGCGTATAGGCGGTGATCTCCGGTCCCGGGGCGGCCAGGCCGGCCAGCTCCCAGACTCGTTTACCGGCGGTCTTCGCCTCCAGATCCCACAGCGCGCAGTCGACCGCATTGCGGGCCGCCCCGGCCGGCAGCAGATCGTAGAGCGCGGCACGGGTCACATCGGCAGGCAGGCCGCGGATCTCGTCCTCGACGCTCTCCAGCGTCTCGTTGTAGCGGGCGTAGGGAACGCATTCGCCCCATCCGGTCACGCCGTTGCGGCTGACCCGAACCGTCAGCACCTTGGCTTCGGTCCGCGAGCCGCGGCTGATGGTGAATACCTGGGCCAGCTTGAAGACGTCGCGCGTCACTTCGATGGTCATGCGGTCTCCCTATCGGGGCACGCGCCGGCGCCCTCTTGTCTCGAATTCCGCCCCTTAGGGGCCGGGGCGCGCCACCGGTCGCGGCGCGCCTCTTCTGGTTTCGTCAGCGCTTTCTTCTCTGCCCCAATACTCCCGCCGGAGGCTCCCGACGGTCGGACCGGGACAGAGCCGCGCCGGGTCAGAGCGCCGCCAGAGCGTCCACCAGCTTGTCCGCACCATAGCGGAACGGGTCGGTGGCGGGCAGGCCCATGTCGGCCTCCAGCTTGGCGAGATAGGCGCTCGCCTCCTCGTCGCTCATGTGCTGGGTATTGACCGAGATGCCGACCACGACACAGGCGGGGTTACCGACCTGCGCCAGTTTCAGCGCCACGTCGCGCAGCTCTTCCAGCGACGGCAGGCTATAGCCCGGCAGGCCACGCATATGCGGGCGGGTCGGCTCGTGGCAGAGGATCAGCGCATCGGGCTGACCGCCATGCACCAGCGCCATGGTGACACCGGAATAGGACACGTGGAACAGCGAGCCCTGGCCCTCGATCAGGTCCCAGTGATCGGCATCGTTGTCCGGGGTCAGATATTCGATCGAACCGGCCATGAAGTCGGCGATCACCGCATCCAGCGGCACACCGTCGCCGGTGATCAGGATGCCGGTCTGGCCGGTGGCACGGAAGGTCGACTTCATGCCGCGCTCGCGCATCGCCGCATCCATCGCCAGGGCGGTGTACATCTTGCCCACCGAACAGTCGGTGCCGACGGCCAGGCAACGTTTGCCGGTCCGCTTCACGCCATTGGCGATCGGGTATTTGACCGACGGGATCCGCACGTCGTGCAGGGTGCGGCCGGTGGCTTCGGCCACGGCCACCAGGTCGGGTTCGTCGCGCAGCAGGTTGTGCAGGCCCGACGCCAGGTCGAAGCCTTCTTCCAGCGCCGCGACCAGCACTTTCTTCCAGTCCTGGGAAATCAGGCCGCCACGGTTGGCGACGCCGATCACCAGCGTCTTGGCGCCGGCGGCCTTGGCTTCGGCCAGGGTCATGTCGGTCAGGCCCAGATCGGCCTTGCAGCCTTCCATGCGGAACTGGCCCACGGCATTCTCCGGGCGCCAGTCTTTGATACCTTGCGCCACCTTGGCAGCCAGCTGGTCGGGGGCGTCGCCAAGGAACAACAGATACGGGGTCTCGATCATCGCACGTGTCTCCATCGTGATTCCCCTTTAAGCTATAGAAATCACAGATGGATTGTATCGCGTTTTCCACTCCTCCTGCGCCAATACACGCAAGTTTCTTCGACACTATTGGAGAATTTCCGAAGAAATCCGCGTCGCTTTCGCAGTTGCGGCAGAACCCCGGCGTTCCTGCCGCAACGGCATTGCTGCGAACGCACAATCCGCTTGCAGGATGACGCGCAATTTAATACTTCCAGAGGCAGAAATTCAGCAACATCCTTACCCGGAGAGATAGGCCCATGAGCTTCCGCATCCAGCCCGCCGCCCCGGCACGCCCCAACCGCTGTCAGCTGTTCGGCCCGGGTTCGCGCCCGGCGATCTTCGAAAAGATGGCCGCCAGCGCTGCCGATGTGATCAACCTCGATCTCGAGGATTCCGTCGCCCCCTCCGACAAGGACTCGGCGCGCGCCAACATCATCAAGGCGATTTCCGACATCGACTGGGGCAACAAGACCCTCAGCGTGCGGATCAACGGGCTCGACACCCCCTATTGGTATCGTGACGTGGTCGACCTGCTGGAACAGGCCGGCGAACGCCTGGACCAGATCATGATCCCGAAGGTCGGCTGTGCCGGCGATATCTATGCCGTCGACGCGCTGGTCACCGCCATCGAGACCGCGAAGGGCCGCAGCAAGAAGATCGATTTCGAGGTGATCATCGAATCGGCCGCCGGCATCGCCCATGTCGAGGAGATCGCCGCCGCGTCGCCCCGTCTGGTGGCGATGAGCCTCGGCGCCGCCGATTTCGCCGCCTCGATGGGGATGCAGACCACCGGCATCGGCGGCACCCAGGAGAATTACTACATGCTGCGGGAGGGCGCGAAATACTGGTCCGACCCCTGGCACTGGGCCCAGGCCGCCATCGTCGCCGCCTGCCGCACCCATGGAGTGCTGCCGGTCGACGGGCCGTTCGGCGACTTCTCCGATGACGAAGGTTTCCGCGCCCAGGCGCTGCGGTCCGCCACCCTCGGCATGGTCGGCAAATGGGCGATCCACCCCAAGCAGGTCACCCTGGCGAACGAGGTCTTCACCCCCTCCGAGGCCGCCGTGGCCGAAGCGCGCGAGATCCTCGCCGCGATGGAAGAGGCCAAGGCGCGCGGCGAAGGCGCCACCGTCTACAAGGGCCGTCTGGTCGATATCGCCAGCATCAAGCAGGCCGAGGTGATCGTCGCCCAGGCCGAGCTGATCGCCGGCAAGTAAGCCGAAGCGCATCGCAGAGCATTCGGGGGCGTCCGACCGGCGCCCCCGTTTCATTGAGTCTCCCGTTCATTGAGGCTGCCGTGGCCGATCTCACCCTGATCCACACCGCCGAGGTGCATCGCGCCACCTTCGACCGGATCGCCGCCCGGATCGCCCCCGGGGCGCGGCTCGCCCATATCGTCCACCCCGACTGGCTGGCGCGGGCCCGGACCGGTATCGGCACCGATCTGGCGGCGGAGGTCACCGCAACCCTCCGGGCGATCTCCGGCCCGGTGCTGTGCAGCTGTACCACACTGGGACCGCTCGCCGCCGATGCCGGTGCAATCCGCATCGACGCGCCGATGATGGCACGCGCGGCGCGTCTCGGCGGGCCGATCCTGATGGCCTATTGCCTGGACAGCACCCGCGCGCCGTCTCTGGCGCTGCTGCGACAGGCCTGCGCCGCCGCTGGCCACGTCCCGGAGATTCGCCCCCTCGACCTCACCACCGCCTGGCCGCTGTTCGAGGCGGGACCCCCCCAGACCTTCAGCCGGCAAATCGCCGACCGGATCGGCGACCAGCTGGCCGCCGCCCCGGAGATCGCCTGCGTGGTGCTGGCGCAGGCCTCCATGGCCGGGGCGACAGGCTACCTGAAAACTGCGGTCCCGGTGCTCAGCTCTCCGGAAACCGCGCTGCAGGCCGCCCTGGGCCTGACGCCGCCCGGCTAGGGGACGCGGCTATTTCCGGCCGAAGGCTGCGTTCGGCACCCATTTCAGCGGCTTGCCCTTCTGCCCCCAACGCATCATCAGGCAGGAGGTGTTGAGCCGGTTGAAATAGGTCGCCTGGAAATCGTACCAGCCCGCCGCCGGCACCTCGACCTCGGTGACGAAGGTGCTGTCGCAGGCCTGGCGCCCGTCGAAATACCCCACCCGCTGGCCTCCGATCTGGGCATCGAGCCCGTCGTTGGTGAAGAAATCCACCTCATAGACCCCCGGCGCGTCGAAGCGGATATAGCCGCGGATGGCCGCCGCCACATTCTCCGGCGCGCTGGAGGTCAGCGTGTTCTCGCCCAGATTGTTGTCGCGGTAATCCAGCCCGCGCAACGCCGGCCCCGGCTGCCCCTTGCGCCGCAACACGGAGCTCGCGTCGGCAAGAGTCCGGATGTCCTGCCCCTGCGGCGCATAGCCATAGGTGACCGACAGCCCCGCCTTCACCCCGGAGGGCTGCGGACTGGCCGGCGTCAGCTTCAGCGGCGCGGCACCGGCGGCACCGGCGGCGATCACGGCAACAACGGCCAGCGCCGTGCGAAACCCGGTTTTCATGAACAAGCCCCCTTTTCGCAACCGGCGGCAGATCTGCGCGCCGGGGTTCACGGCCCCCAGCCTAGGCAGCGCACCCGCATCGGGCAAGGGGCGACAGGGACATCAGGCCCGCAGGTCCTTGGGCGAATCCATCACCACATAGGTGGTGATCGCCGTCACATGCGGCAGCGTGCCCAAAACATCGGTGTGAAACAGCTTGTAGGTCCGCAGGTCGGAACATTCCACGCGCAGCAGATATTCCACCGTGCCGGTGATATTGTGGCATTCGACCACCTCCGGCGCGCCAGAGACCGCCCGCTCAAAGGCCTGCTGCGCGGCCTTGGTATGCTCCCCCAGACCGACGCCAAGGTAAGCGACGAATCCCACCCCCATCGCGCCGGGGTCCAGCACCGCACGATAGCCGCGAATGACGCCCTCGCGCTCCAGCTCCTGCACCCGGCGCAGACAGGCCGAGGGCGACAGCCCCACCCGCTCCGCCAGATCAAGATTGCTGATGCGGCCATCGCGGGTAAGTTCGCGCAATATCCGGCGGTTTATCTGATCCATCTTCGGCATTTGTTGCGAAGTTTTCCGCAGATATCCGCAGAACGCAATTTCATTCCGTCGAATTGGCGCAAGATTTCACGCCATGACCCACGATCTCTTTCTCGCCCTCGCGCTCTTCGCCTTCGTCTCCTCGATCACGCCGGGGCCGAACAACCTGATGCTGATGGCCTCCGGCGCCAATTTCGGCTTTCGCCGCACCCTGCCGCATATGCTGGGGATCGCTATCGGCTTCACCGTGATGGTGCTGCTGGTCGGCGCCGGGCTGATCCGGGTCTTCGACACGCTGCCGCTCAGCTACACGCTGCTCAGGATCGGGTCGGTCGTCTACCTCCTGTGGCTGGCCTGGAAGATCGCCCATGCCGCGCCGGTCGCCTCGGGCACGGGGGGCGGCCGGCCCTTCGGCTTTCTTCAGGCGGCGGCCTTTCAATGGGTCAACCCCAAGGCCTGGGCGATGGCGCTAACCGCGATCAGCGCCTACACCCCCGAGCGCAGCCTGACCGCAATCGTGCTGGTGGCACTGGTCTTCGGCGCGATCAACCTGCCCTCGGTCAGCAGCTGGGCGCTGCTGGGCCAGCAGATGGCGCGGGTGCTGACCAATCCGCGCCGGCTCGCCGCCTTCAACTGGACCATGGCGGCGCTGCTGGTCGCCTCTCTCTACCCCGTGCTCGGGCCGCTTCTCGCTCCGCGATAGCCCGCCCCTGCCGCTTGCCGAGTTGCATCTGCCCCGCCTCAGGGTCATATAGCCCCTGATACAAAGCGCATGTGGTTCCGCAGCGAGAGGCCTGATGACCCAATATCTGGATTTCGAAAAACCCCTGGCCGAAATCGAAGGCAAGGCGGAGGAGCTGCGCGCCCTCGCCCGCGCCAATGAAGAGATGGACGTCACCGGCGAGGCCGCGGCGCTGGATGCCAAGGCGGCCGCGCTGCTCAGCGATCTCTACCAGCATCTGACGCCCTGGCGGAAATGTCAGGTCGCGCGCCACCCGCAACGGCCGCATTGCCGCGACTATATCGACGCGCTGTTCACCGAATACACCCCGCTGGCCGGCGACCGGAACTTCGCCGACGATCTGGCGGTGATGGGCGGGCTCGCCCGGTTCGACGACCGGCCGGTGATGGTGATCGGCCAGGAAAAGGGCGACGACACCAAATCCCGCATCCAGCACAACTTCGGCATGGCCCGCCCGGAAGGCTATCGCAAGGCGGTGCGCCTGATGGAGATGGCCGATAAGTTCGGCTTGCCGGTGATCACCCTGGTCGATACCCCCGGCGCCTATCCCGGCAAGGGGGCAGAGGAACGCGGCCAGTCCGAGGCCATCGCCCGCTCCACCGAGAAATGCCTGCAGATCGGCGTACCGCTGGTCTCGGTCATCATCGGCGAGGGCGGCTCCGGCGGTGCGGTGGCGCTGGCCACCGCCGACCGCGTGGCGATGCTGGAACATTCGGTCTATTCGGTGATCACGCCGGAAGGCTGCGCCTCGATCCTGTGGAAGGATGCCGAGAAGATGCGCGAAGCGGCCGAGGCGATGCGGCTGACCGCCCAGGACCTGCTGAAGCTGAAAGTGGTCGACCGGATGATTCCCGAACCGCTGGGCGGCGCCCACCGCGGCCGGGAGGCGGCGATCGCCGCCGTCGGCGACACCCTGCGCGCCATGCTGGCCGAAATGGACGGCAAGAAGCCCAAGGCGTTGATCAAGGAACGCCGGCAGAAATTCCTGAACATGGGGGCCCAGGGGCTCGCCGCCTGAGCGGCGGCGCCCGGGGCCCCGAGGTGCGCCCCGGTTCTCAGCCCCTGAGCTGGCGCAGCAGCGCGACGGAAGGCTTGCCAGTCACCGTCACCCCCGCCCGGCGCTGATAGGCGCCGATCGCGGCCTCGGTCTTGCTGCCGATCACCCCGTCCGCGCCGCCGGTGTCATAGCCGCGCCGCATCAGCCGGCTCTGGATCTCCTTGCGGTCGGCCAGGGTCAGCCCGTTGGCATCGGGCGGGAACCGCCCGACGATCGGGCCGCCACCGGCGATCCGGTCCGACAGATGGCCGATCCCCAGACCGTATTTCTCGGAATTGTTGTAGCGCAGAATCACCCAGAAGTTCTGGAACACCAGAAACGCCGGGGCCGCCGTGCCCGCCGGCGCCAGCACCGCCGCAGTACCGTGATCGGGTAGCCGCCCGCCCGCCGCCGGCCGCACCCCCAGCGCCTGCCAGGCCGCGACGCTGCGCGCCTGACCGCGCCCGGTCAGCCCGGCTGCGAACCCCGACGGCAGCGCCACCTCCAGCCCCCAGGGTTGCCCGTGCCGCCAGCCCGAGCGCGACAGATAGGCCGCGGCAGAGGCCAGCGCATCGCCCGGATCGGCCGACCAGATATCGCGCCGCCCGTCGCCGTCGAAATCCACCGCATAGGCCAGATAGGAGGTCGGGATGAACTGGGTGTGCCCCATCGCCCCGGCCCAGCTGCCGGTCATCTGCGCCGGGGGGATATCGCCGTTCTGCAGAATCTTCAGCGCCGCGATCAGCTGGCTTTCGAAGAAACTGCCGCGCCGACCGTCATAGGCCAGCGTCGACAGTGCCGAGATCACCGGCACATCGCCCCGCCGGGCGCCATAGCGGCTTTCCAGCCCCCAGATGGCGCAGACCACCCGCGACTCGACGCCATAGCGCGCCTCGATCCGGCTCAGCAGCGCACCGTGGCGGCGATACATCTCTCGCCCTGTCCCCACCCGCTCGTCCGAGGCGGCGATCGCCAGATAATCCTCCAGCGTGCGGGTGAATTCGGTCTGATTGCGGTCACGCTCGACCACCCCGGGCAGATAGCCGGCCCCGCGAAAGGCCCGCGCCACCACCTCCGGCGCGATGCCCCGGGCCGCGGCCCGGCCGCGGAACCCGGCGACCCAGGCGTCATAGCCGGCATTGGCCACCGGCCGCATCCCCGGTGTGGCCACCGGTCCCGCCGGCAGGCCGCCCGAACAGGCCGACAACAGCCCTGCCCCCAGCCCCACCCCGAAACTCCGCCGCGTCAGCCCCATCTGCCTGCCTCCTCACGTGATTTTGACGGCAGGCTAGCGCAAATCGGGGCCGCCCCCAAGCCACCGCCGGGGCGGCTGCGCAACAACATGCCGGCGGCAAGGAAGGCGCCCGGCAGACAGGCCTTCCGCCCGCCCGCTTTTCTCGCCCCACATCTTTTCTCGCCCCAGATTTTTTCTGGCCCCGAATATCCCCGCCGGAGGCCGGCGGCCCGCAGGGGCGCCTTCAGCGCACCAGAAGCCGCAGGCCCTGCGTCACGTCAGAGCGCACCGCCAGCCGCAGCCCCGGCTCGTCGCCGGCCTTCAGTGCAGCGATGATCAGCCGGTGATAATGCGGCGGCTCGGTGCGGTTCAGCCGGCCGTAAAGCGCCCGCATGGTCGGCCCTAGCTGCAGCCAGACGGTTTCCGCCATCGCCAGCATCGCCGGCGCCTGGGCGCGCAGATAGAGCGTGCGGTGAAATTCCAGATTCGAGCGGATATAGCCGACCGCATCGCGTTTCTGCACCCATTCGGCGATTACGCTGTTGATGCTGGTCAGCCGGTCGATCAGCGCCATATGCGCCCGCGGCAGGGCTCGGCTGGCCAGTTCCACCTCCAAGAGCGCCCGCAGCGCCGCCAGTTCCTCGATCCGCTCGGGGCTCAGGTCCGGGGTGGAGACGCGTCCGGAACTGGACAGCAGCAGCGCGCCTTCGGCCACCAGCCGCCGCACCGCCTCGCGCGCCGGGGTCATCGAAACCTCGAACTCGCGACCGATGCCGCGCAGGGTCAGCGCGGTGCCGGGGGCGATCTCGCCATGCATGATCCGGGTGCGCAGGGTGCGATAGACCCGGTCGTGCGCTGCCGGCAACTGCTCGGCCGCGCGGGGTTCGGGGGGGCGGGGCGTGATGATCATGACGCCCATGTGATCACAAAGCCCGCCGCCGTCAAGCGCCCGCCCCACCGGCGCGGCGCGGCCCAGCCCTGTTCAGCCGTCGAAGCGAATCCGGTGCAGATCCGCCCCATGCTGGCGCAGCCAGTGCCGCGGCGCCTCATAGGGCCCGTAAATCCGCGCCACCTGCGCCCAGAAGGCGGCGGAGTGATTCATCTCCGCCAGATGCGCGACCTCATGCGCGGCGACGTAGCGCAGCACTTCCGGCGGCGCCAGGATCAGCCGCCAGGAGAACATCAGCGCCCCCTGCGACGAACACGAGCCCCAGCGCGACCGGGTATCGCGCAGGGTGATCCGGCTGTAGCCCTTCCCCAGCAGCGCGGCATAGTGATCCGCCGCGGCAGTCAGCCGGTCGCGGGCCAGCTGCCGCAACCAACCCTGCAACCGGGCTGCCACTGCCGGCCCTGGCACCTCGATCCTCTCCGGCCCCAGCACCACCCGGCGCCCGGTGGCGGGAACCAGCTGCCGGTCGCGCCCCTCGATCGGCAGCAACGCCCCGGGACCCACCTGCAGATCGGCACCCCGCGCTGCCAGATGGTCGCGAATCCAGCTCTCCTTCTCGCGGGCGAAGGACAGCGCCTCCGCCTCCCGCGCGCCGTTCGGCAGGGTCAGGGTGACCCGTCCGTCCAGCTGGGAAATCCGCAGGCTGATCCGCCGCGCCCGCGCCGACCGGCGCAGCGTCAAGGCAACAGGCGGCGGACCTGGAAGAAAATGCTCGCTCATCGGCTGCGAATCCGAAGTCTCAAAGGCTTTGACAGAGCGTACCTCATATGGCAGGTGCACGGAATCGTCGACAGACTCAGCAGATTATCGAGGGGATTTCACATGCCCAAGGAAGAATGGGGTGTAAAACGCGTTTGCCCGACCACCGGCAAACGGTTCTACGACCTGAACAAGAATCCGATCGTAAGCCCCTATACCGGCGAGATCGTGGAACTCGACACCGGCAAGAGCCGCATGATCGCCGCCGATGCGGAAGACGCGGCATCGGCCAAGGCCAAGCAAAGCAGCATGGACGACGACGACGTGGTCCTGGACGATGACGATGATGCCGTCGACGTCGATCTGGGCGATGATGTGCTGGACGATGACGACGAGGACAACGTGTCGCTCGACGATATCGCCGACATGTCTTCGGACGACGACGAATCCTGACGCCAGCGGGCGGGCGGCGCCAGCGCCCCCGCCCGGTTCCGGGGCCCGTCTCCGGAGCCGAAAAGAGCCCTGGACCGGCCGGCCTATCCACCGGTTTCAGGGCCTTCCGAAAAATCCTCTCACCAGATGATTTTTTCGCTTGAACATCTTCGCTGCGTTCCTTAAACGACGCGCACACCGCCGGAGACGGCACGCTGGAAACAGCGACGGGGCCTTAGCTCAGTTGGGAGAGCGCTTGCATGGCATGCAAGAGGTCAGGGGTTCGACTCCCCTAGGCTCCACCAAATCCCCCTTGAAAAGCACCAGATAGTTCTGCCTTTTTCGTCAGAGGATTTGCCTTTGCCGCGCAGACCGATGCTGTTTTCCCTACAAAAATCCATGCTGCCTTGATCCGCGCCCGTGGCGTGTTGATCACTTCGCAGCGCTTTCCCCTGTCAAAGCCAAGGATGGCCCATGAGCGACCATTTCTTCGTCGTGACGGGCGGCCCCGGTGCGGGCAAGACCTGCCTGATCACCGAGCTCGCCCGCCGCGGCCTCCACACAATCCCCGAATCCGGCCGCGCGGTCATTCGCGAGGAGATGCAGAGCGGCGGAGACGCCCTTCCCTGGGCGGACCGCATGGCCTATGCCGAACGGATGCTTGAGCGCGATCTCCACGCCTACGAGGACGCTCAGGCACTCTCAGGCCCCGTGATCTTCGACCGAGGCATTCCCGACATTCTGGGCTACCTAACCCTCTGCGGCCTCCCCGTGCCGCCCCATGTGACCACAGCAGCCAAGGTAGCGCCCTACAACGCCCGCGTCTTCCTGGCGCCATATTGGGATGAGATCTTCACGCAAGACAGCGAACGCAAGCAGACTCGCGCCGAAGCCGAAGCGACCTGTGCCGTCATGCGGGAGACCTACACCGCGCTCGGATACCAAATCACGGAGTTGCCGCGCGCCAACATTGCAACACGCGCCGACTTTGTCTGTGCGCAGCGGGTCAACTGACCGTGATCGCGAGAGGCCGTGGCGAAACTGCTGAAGCGGACAAACCGCATGGTCCCTCCGGCCTCCCGCTGCCTGACACTCATGGCCCTTATCGGCCGATTGTGTTGAAAAACTCGCGTGAGCTGGAAAAACGGATCTTGAAGCAGAATTTTGTCCGCCCGATATTCATATGTCAGCTCAACACATAGCATAATAGACGTACGGCAGAACGGATGTTCTAAAATAATTGGCCGTTTTGTGCCCGTTCGACTTTTTCAACATAATCGGCCCATTGCTGACCTTCGCGCACGCTGCCAAGCCGCGCCGCAGCAACCGCCGAAGCGGGCGTTCCCGTCTACTCTCCCGAAGCACATCAGCCCTTCTTAAAGACTGAAATTGCTTGGATCAATTGATTGCTGTTGCCACAACAAGTGCGCCTGAACTCGCCCCAACGCATCTTTGTTTTCACGAGCAAAGAATAGCTTGTCCGCTGTATCAAACCCAAGTCGAAGCGCCGTACTCATCACCTCGACAACTTGCTGGTCCAGGTCTTCCTGCTCATCAAAGGGATCGAGTTCCTTCACGACATGTGCAACTAAGCCCAGTACAAAGGAATACCCTCTGGGGATCACCGCACTCGCGAGAGCTCGAGCTCTAGGACAAGTCCTTTTGGTAATCGCTGGGGAGCTTGGCTCTCCGCCCAAAACTTTGTCGATCTCGGATAATGGCGCCCCTGCTATCCAACTTAGAGTGCCAGGAAGGATGTGACGTAAGACAGCTTCGTCCAGAGGATCGGTTTGGGTCTTGCCTGCCGCAGAAAGTATCCCGGCCTTAGTGTCTCCGAGTAGTTCATTGCAAGCCTCTTTATCCTCAATCAACCACTCTGTCATCCACGATATCCAAGCGGGTATGTCTAACGGTAGCTTTCCCGTTGCTGCAACGATGCGATCCTGAAGCCTAAGCACAATTTCTGACGACAGACCACTTTGCGAAGCAAGGATAGCCGTGGTTTCATCAAGCCCGCCTGAATGATATTCTTCTACAGCCTTCGTAAAACTCTCCAATTTGGCTTCAAACTCATCGGCTTCCGACCTGCTTTGAGCCATATGGGCAGCGAGTGACTTCTTGAGATCAAAAAGTCGATCAGGGACGGTCTCCGGATTACCCGCCGGTAGGTTCGCAAAACGATTAATCGTGTATTTGACTTGCGGGTCAGCGGTTTCGCCAACGTTCACCCGATCTAACACCGTTTGCAGAGGGTCCGCGATAGTGACGCAATGATCATCTTCGGGCAGAACTGCTTTAAGTTTTTCGACTGTTCGGCGAGAGAGATTATTCTTCTGCTTAAACTCAATGATCGGCTCTGGAACAAGTAGCACCAACCCATTGGCCAGGTGTCCCGCGCGCCCGGCGCGCGCGGCCGCGTTTAGAATCTCGTGGGCTTCAAGACTTTCGCGACCACCTTTTGCGCTGGCGCGTTTGTCTCCGGCAAGTATTGCAAAATGCGCAGGGAGGTTCAGACCTTGCGCTAGCGTAGGCGTGGCAACGATGACCTTGGCACCATTTGATCGCTTGAACATCCTTTCAGCGAGGTCTCGCTCCAGTCTCAGCATTGCGGAGTTATGGGGTACGGCCGCAGCGGGGCCAGGTAGCAGTGAGTGCCTTAGTCCTCCGAGTTCGAGTTCAAGCGCTATCCAATGCAACTCTTCTTTCTCGGTAGGATTAATTCTCTCATCGAGTATGTTGGATATTTCACCAGCCACTTTGACGGCATCATTTTTAGTATTCACAAAAACAATTGTTTTCAGCCCCTTTGAGGCCGCAACGGATGCAATTTGCGAAGCCACGCTATTTGCGTTGGGTGTAAGCCACACCGAAGGGCCATCTTCAAGATTCCCGGCTAAATTAACCTGGCCGCGCAGCAATGGTGTAGTCGAACAAAATGCCTGTTTCCCCGAGAGCCAGTTGTGCTGAAGTCCCCAGATGGCGTAGGGCTGAGCCAAAAGCGCCTCTTTCGCTACCTTTCTGAGGCTCTTGGCAGTTTTTTCAAGCCTTTGATCCTCTTGCTGTTGTTTTGACAAAGAGTTTGCCTTGGCCGTTTCCAGCTCGGCTGAATCATAGATTACAACGCCGCGTGCCTGACGACTTGGTTTCCAGATCAAATCAACGTCGACAGCTTTCCTGCCTGTCAGTTGTTCAAGCCAGCCAGCAAGCTCAGTACCGTTTTTGACCATCGCTGAGAGGAAGAGAATATCGGCTTCAGGTGCAACATGGTTGAATCCCAGAACGCAGAGCATTCCATCCAGAGCGCGCCTGATCTTACCCGACTCCGGGCTCAATAGATGGCACTCATCGAACACAAGCAGACCAACGTCCTTGAACGCTTCTTGAGCGAAGGACAGCATGGCAAGGCAGCGTTCGGGGGTCATCACCTCGACGTCCTGAAATATCGCATCTTCTTGCAGGAGAAGGTCGAAGTCACTGGACACGACCGAACCGAGCAAGTCCTTTGGAAACATGTCCTGAAGGTCCTCGGTCAGTTGCTCCACGAGTGCATGAGTAGGAGCGAGAAATACGACCTTCTTGCCTCGCGCAAGAACGCCAGCAATCTTCAGCGAGGACACCGTCGTCTTGCCGGCGCCTGTAGGCAGAACAACGACACTTGAAACTCCTGTCTGATGAAAGTCCCGCTGTACGGCCTGCCTATGGTTCGGCCACATATAGGGAAACCTCTTGCTTCGAAAGCGAAGCCATCCGTTCCAATCGTTTTCGTCCGCGCCATCGGGTGGAGGGATATTCATTAGACTGGCAGATGAAATACCGTCTGTTGCAGCTAGCAGCAAAGAGGCCAGATGATGAGTGCCAGCATAAACAATGTCTATCGGCCCATATGTAGTCGAAAATGTTCTCTTTCCAGCCGATAGTTCCATCACGCGCTCAAAGGCTAATCGCGGACTCTCGTAGCGATCTGCAATAACGCCTGGCGCGGGTTCTCTCAGAAAATTCGCGGCGAAGAGCTCAATGCCTGTGGCAATGGTCTCCATCAGCGCCGCAAGGGCTCTTTCTTCGAGAGATTCGATAACGCGAGGCCTACGCCATCTTTCCGATCTACCGAGGATGTCATGCAAACGGCCTGTTCCCAGATCAGCGATATGCTCGGTCAGGATCGTGGCCTCATAGAGTTGGCCTTCTACGTTTGGGCGAATTGCTGCAGTGGCTTCATTCGCATCTGCGAACTGCTCAGACAACATGAACAAGAGAACTGCCGATAGAGCCGGATCAAGGCGATCCTTGTCAATGTTGGGTAGATTGCCCGTGGCATTAGGCTTTTCCTGCTCAATGCGGGCGAGAATTTGCTGGGCGGTTGCAGCTACAAAGGCTGCTGCGCGGGCGGTCTGGGGCTCAGCCTGAAGTACCGCCGTGAGTTCGTAGGTGTCGGCGATCCTTTGAAGTGGCCAGTCGTCGCTATCTTCGCCAGCAGATTCAATACCACCAAGCCTGTAAGACGCGAGGTTCGCGTAGTGAAATGTCAAAAGTGCGGGCAAGTTCTGCGGGTCAAGACCAGGCAGCTCAGGAGCAGAGCGCAAGAGCGCTGCGGTTTGAGCATCAAACATTGGTACATTCCCCGTCCTCAAGGCTATCTAGATAGTGGATAGCCTTATCCGCAAGGTCGGCAATCCACTTACGCATTTCATCCGAAGTGATGAACGATGCACCGATGCGCTGCTCGGATGCTATATGTTCGATGCGGTCGTAGTCAGCAAAAAGTTTCTGGCGCTCTTCCAGTGTGTCGAAGTTTGAGGGAAGAGAGAAAGCCGCCCTGTATTTCCTCCTGGTTAAATCGGTGACGGCAGCACTAAGGCGAGCCGCGTTCGAGTGCTTCAGTCCGGCCGTTCTTAGCAAGGTAGCTGCTGCATCTATGATTTCGGCGCTCCGGATGTTCGCGTGACGATCTTTGAAAGCCGGAATAACCTTGCCTAAAAACGTCGAGCGCGGATCATCAGTACATTTGTCTTCGAAAACCGTGGTGCTCGTCACCTCATCTTTGTCCGCATTGAGCTGCAGCATCAATCCATCAAGCCCTTGCGAGGTCGCACTGACGTGCGGATCCTTTAATAGAGCACCTTCACCGTGCGTAGTCTTGGCAGCTATCCAGGAAATGACCTCGAAGACAAATCCGTCTCGCTGCCACTGCGGATATCCCTTGCGAGGCTTTGAGGCGGGTTCCTCGACCGTCAGTTTTACTTTGGCTTCTTGCCTCAGCGTTTGCATGGAGAAAGCAGGCACGGGTGAAACCAGCTCTTCAAGAATGTGTGCCGCCTGAGAAGCCTGTCCCATAGCAACGATGGCAACTAGGGCAGCGAGCTCGGCGTCGTTTGCGGTGGTCCAGCGTTCTCCGGTGCAATCTCCATCAATCGGGCACGCTTCGCAGACGAGTGGGCCAGAAAGTCCTACTTCGTCGATTTTCATAGATGTACTTTTGCTTTCATTTCCAAAGAATAGGTCGCCCAAATATAGGTTGGGTCGTTGTTTTAGCGCCGAGCATGCGCTCGCCTTTCAGTTGATCGCTTCATTACAATACTTGGCAAGAGTTTTCTGGTTTTCCTACGCCAAACTGCAAATGATCGGTTCCCGCTTCAGGCCCTGAAGCGCACCAGATGCAGCGACTCTTATAGACCGCTTTCACCGCTGGCTGATGGCATTTCCCGTTTGCGGAGAGGGTCCAGATGCCGCCCTTCCTGTAGGTGGCGTGGGGTTCGGCAGCGCGAGCCTGGCTGAGCGTCTGCTTCCATCATCTGGCAAGGCGATGTTCGCACTCCCAGAGAAGGTCTGGAAGCCGCCCATCTTGCCCACGGTAGACTTCGTGCCGTCGCTGGAAGGGTTGGCTGTAAAGGGTTGGAAGGGACCGTCGGCCATTAACGTTTCGGCCCTTGCCGCGCCAGCGTGCGATAGACGGTTGGCCGTGACACAGAGAAGAGCTCGGCCAAGTCCGACACCGAATACTCCCCAGTTGCGTGCATCCGTGTCAACTCCGCCGCCTGCCGGTCGGAAAGCTTTGGCTTCTTGCCCCTCAACTTCCCTTTGGCGCGGGCCACCGCCATGCCCTCGCGGGTGCGAAGCCGGATTAGGTCGGCTTCGAACTCGGCGAAGGTCGCCAGCACGTTGAAGAACATCCGCCCCATCGGATCGGCTGGGTCGTAGACCGTGCTTCCTAGCGCGAGCCGTACCCCGCGCTCAGCTAGCCCGTCGGCGATGTCGCGCGCGTCCGGCACCGAGCGGGCCAGCCGGTCAAGCTTGGGGACCACAAGTGTGTCGCCCGCGCGCACGGCGGCCAGCGCCTGGGCAAGCCCGGGCCGGTCGCGGTTGCGGCCGGTCAGCCCATGGTCTGTGTAGATTCGCTCGGAGGCGACGCCAAGCGTTTCCAGCGCCGCGCGCTGCGCGGCGAGATCCTGAGCGTCGGTGGAGCAGCGGGCATAGCCAATACGTAGGTTTGTCATGGGTCAAGCGTAACGCAAGCGGCCCCTTCAGTGATAAGCAAATCGTACCACCCTATCGAGACATGGTTTTCTCAACAGCAGAAGTAGTTCGAAGCGAAATCAAAAACGTCCGTTGAACGATCCCCCATCGGGCACGCCTAACGTAAAGTTCTGTCACCTAACGAGGCCCGTAAGCCGACGCTTCAGCTCAGCAGGTTGTGCGTCGATTACGTCGACTCTCCTGCCGTTCGCTGCACCGGCTCGATATGTGCCGCGATTGCGGGAGGTCTTGCCGGACGCGCGGAGTGCGATTGTTCCGCACCACACGAATGGCCAAGATAGCAGGAAGTGGCCCGATGGCGGCGCAGCGAGGCACCTGCGGCATACCCAGTATAGCGGACATCCGTGCGCGGCGTAGTAACCGCCGGTGGTTCCCCGGCCTCTCAGCGCATGGAGCGGACGTTTTCATCCTTCCCCGACGCTCTGACGGGGAAAGGTCCTTGGATTTCTACTGGAGCGGCTCCATGAGGATTGCCCAGTAGAGTTCGGCACCACCTTCCTGGGTCAGCTTTTTTTCGCGGGAGCTGTAGTGAAACGCCATGCCCATAGATTTCAGATAGATGTGCTGGTCGTCGCCCTCGACGTTCAACGCCTCATTGTAGCTGCCGTCGCTGGCTTGATCATTTGTCGAGTAAGTGATTGACGCGTCACTGAACATCCCGGTGCCTAATGAAATCTTGCAGCGAGAAACGGCCGTACCGTCCTTATAGATGACTGCGGTAAAACGGTTCGCGTCGATCTGACGGAACTTGGTGGTCAATCCTGTGTTGCGCGCTTCGAACTCTTGCAGAGAATTTTCAAAGTAGGCGGCAATATACGCGAACGCCTCTTCGAGGAAGGATTCCTTATCCGCGTCGGAGAATGACTTGCGGACCGATAGGTTGCCCGACCTGGGCCGATGGACAACAGGAGCCGCGACTGCCCGTGGCGCGGAGGTTGGACGGGTTTGGGTTAGTTCAGGCTTTGGCAGTGCTGCCTTGATCTGCTGCACCACATCGAGGAAAGCCTCGTCAATATCAGGCCACGACTTGATCGCCTTGCCATCCCTCGGGGCGGCCATCAGCTTGCCAAAGGGCAAGTCGTGCCAATCACAATGACGCAGAATAACCGGGATGACCCGCGCTTCTCGCGCTTCGTGGCGCTCCATGGCGCGCCTCATCTCGATGTCGTAGCAGTATTTGGAGCCGATAAAATCGGAACTGACCAGCAGCAGAATGATGTCTGCATCATTCAAATTCTGGTCGATAGCATTCTCGAACTCGTCCCCAGCACCAATGCGGCGATCATGCCAAGTTTCGATCAACCCTTTGTGCTGGAGGCCTGCGAGATGCGTCTGAAGCATGTCGCGTAGGCTTTCGTCTTTGTGGGAGTATGAGAAGAACACTTTCGTCATTACAAGGACCTAGACTTCGCCTTTCACAGTAAATTTCGCGATCAGAACACGCCTTTCGACCGGTCGGTCTTCGTCTTCGAGATACACAGACCACGATCCGAAGAAGCCGACACCTTGGGCTTGATCTTGACCGAAGGACAGCATTGCAGAAGGAAGATGGAGCTGAGCGCGCCGACCTCGGCGATCGAATTGCTCCTCGGCCTGGACATTCAAGCTCCAACCTGCGGCTGTCCCAACTAGAACGCCTTTCTGGTCATAGAGACTGGAGGCTCGGCCCTCGCAGTGCTGCAACTGATTTGCTTCGAATACAAGCTCACCGCCATAGGCCAGCACCTTTGCAATGTCTGGCTCCTCGTCAAAGCTGTACTCTGGCCCATTCTTGGTAAGCGATATGACGCCGCGCTTCTTGATATCACCATTGTCGAAATCGAAGACGATGCCAAAATCGCTGTCTTCAGAATATCCGTAACCGCGCACCAGTTGCCCTGGATGGCAGTCTTTGAGCGTTTGAACCTTTGCGTTAGGGAAAATCTTCATACTGCTTTGCCTTTCAGGTGAGCGCCTCGCCAATAATCGGCAAAGTCGTTAGGTGCTTGTCGATGGTCTCGGCGACATCTGTGGACATCGGAAGATGTGCCTTTTCGGCCCACCACCTGTCCATGAAGAGGCTGATGGTTTCACGCGCGGTGTCGATGACCAGTTTTCTCGGTAGCGCGGCTTTGCTGGCAAGGTGCAGGAGCTCATCTTCCGTGAACTCGTCAAAGCGCCGTGTGCGACTGAAATTCAGTGCCGATTGGTCGTTGGGGAGATAGGGGATTGTCGACACGAAATCGTAGGCCGGTGAGAGCTTAGCATTTCTCTGATCAGGATAAATAAGCGACCAGTTTTTAAGATGCATGTCGCCATTGCCGATGAGCGTATTGAAGGTCAGACGGCGGATGAACTCGGCAATATCAGCACGATCAGATTCGGCGGCGATCACCGCCGCGATGTTGCGATTGCTGGCCTTCTTGTACTTGTCTTCGGCATAGACGCCGTACACCTGAGCGAAGTCTTCGATATGCACAGATGTGCCATCTTCGCGGCGATCGAAGCGCTCGATGATGAAGGCCTTGTCTCCGAGCTGATCGATGCCGTCTGGCAAGTTCTTGATGCCACCGATGTCGACCAGATCGATGGGTGGGACATTGATGCCGACCATGCGGGCAAGGGTCATCATCGAGAATTCGTTCTCGGGGACACCCCGATACTCCCTGGAGGGAAGCTTGACGATCCACCCGCCCCCGATGCCGCTGGCTGGAATGGTCAAACCACCGGCGGCGTCGATCACAGCCGAGAATTTCAGCTGCACCCCGGCGAGTGAAAACCGGAGTGCATTTTCATGGGCGTTCTCACTGTCGGACAACACCTGATCTTCAAGATCATCCGACACCGGCCATGTGTCATCGTCAGCCGCCTCAACCGTAACAGCCCCTGGCAAGTCGCGGCCGAGCGCTTGGATCAGGAAAAATTCACGCTTCTCATTGACGCCTGCCTTGTCTGCCAGATAGCTGCGAAGATGACCTTCGGGGAGCAGGTTCGAGAAGAACGGCATGAGCTTCATCTTGATCGGCTTGAAGTCGTTGCGTAGCTCGCCGTACTGGTCTTTGAATGACAAGCCGAGCGTGGCCCTGTCTGCGTTCCCAACATAGGCGTCATTGAATGCAAAGATGGAACGCTCATCGCCAAGATGCGTGAGCGTTCCGATCGGTTCGCCGTAGAGCTTGACTGTCAGCACGGTAACATCAGGCATCATCGTCCTCGTCGAGCGAGTAGGCCGGACGTGATGGGCTGTCGCCAGTATCGGGAAGCGGACCATGCGCAGCCTTATTGCGGACTGCCTGCATCAGCTTGATGCTCTGGCTGAGCGCTGCCATCTCCTTTGCTGGACGGCTGATTTGCTCCATTGATTGGCGGAGTTGCTTCAAGCCGTCGAGGTCGAGTGTCGGCACGCGGAACCGCTGTAGGTCCGAGAAGGATTTCTGGAGTTGCTGAAGGCCGTCAAGGTTTGGCGTCTTGATCTGGAGACCGCGCATGGTCTCGCTGATCCGCTGCATCTCCTTTTGCACGGCAACGATGTCCTTGCGGTTGGCGCTGACAGCTTCGCGGCTCAAGGAGCGCACGGCGGGCACGGCCTTGCGTGGGACGAGGGTCAGTTCCAGATCAAGGGCGTGGGCAAGCGCCACCAAGCTAGAGAGGCGCAAGTCGACGGTTCCGGCTTCGATGCGCGAAATCTGCGCTTGGGGCACACCAGCCAAGTCGCTCAACTCGCGTTGGCTTAACCCTTTTGTCTTGCGTGCCGCCTGCAAGCGCGCCGCTATGTCTGCTGAGTCGTAGCCCATGTCAATGTTCTTTTCTGCATCAAGCCCACACCATGATGCAGTTTAGTATATGAACCCTTGAAATGATTATCAAGCTCGATGCTCAAATCGACATCAATCTGAGGTTTGATGTCTTTAACTGCATCGCAATCAAGCGAGCGCCCGGATCAGTCTGTCGATCACGACCTACCGGCATCGAAGCAGGTCATCACGCTTCCCTGCTTACTGTTCAGTATGGGGTTCCTGCGGCCCACGCCAGTTCAGCTTGACAGCCGGAAGTTCTACGACAGAACCCCTCAAGGCGGCTTTGCGTGTGGCCGTTTGTGAGGGCCTCGAGCGACGCTTGGAGAAAGGCGAAAGTTTCGCGTTGCCGTTGATCTTGCGGGTCTTAATCAGCGAGACGATGCGTCCGCCTTGGCGCACCTTCAAGAAGCAGCCAGCCTCATTGCGAAGCCTGGAATTCACCTTGGGGAAACTACGGCATTGCCGTATGATCATCTTGTGAGACGCGAGCACTAGGAGCGAGACATGACACTAGGTGCGGAACTGGTTACAAGCGCCAAGGAAGCTTTGGCGATCGCGGAAGGGAAGCTGGAACCTCCAGCGGCATTTGAGCCGATCTCGGTGGATGTGGCTGCCATTCGCAAGGCCCAGAACCTGTCTCAAAGCCTTTTCGCGCAACGCTACGGCCTGCCCGTCAGTACAGTTCGCGATTGGGAACAGGGACGCAGACGCCCGGACCGCGCTGCCTGCCTGCTCCTCCGCCTGATCGCAGCTGAACCCGCAATCGTCGCCCAGGTTCTGTCCTCGTCGGAATGAGGCATCCCAGCCGGATGGGCTATCCCTCCCCCTCGCCGTCAGCATTCTGACCTGTCCAAGACGCGGCAAGAAGGTACAGCCGCCTGAATATTCGCGACACGCGCTCCGGCACGAGAGCTACCCCCACATAAGTAAGACACTTTGATGTCTGGATGCAGCCAATTTTGACATTTCATTTGATAGCGGATTTTGGCGTGTGTTCCGATGCGGTTTTGAGAATCCTGTTTCCCACTTTGACTCAGATTTCAGTTTTGAACCTCAGCATTCAAAATTGACGGTTTTTTCTATATTTTTTAGGGCGTTATGGCGAATCAGAAATCTTGACGCCTAGGTTGATCCTATGATTCGATCAGGTTGCGGAAATATGAAGTCCAAAGTAAGCGCCGTCTCAACCCCACATTGCTGCTAATGGCTTCGGCTGCGATGTGATCTCCATCTCATGATGGGGAGTGCGTTTCGCAATGTGCGCTACAAATTCGTTTCTCAAATCTCTGGGCGTCGAGATTTACGCGTCGGGACATCGCCGGTGGCCGGATGAGGCCAAGGCCTTGGCCGTCGCGATGACCTTGGAGGCTGGTGCGACGGTGAATGCCGTGGCGGAGCGGTTTGGCATTCTGCCCAATCAACTCTCGGCATGGCGACGTGAAGCCAAACAGGGCAAGCTCGTGCTGCCTGCGGCAGAAGTCGAGGACCCTGTCTTTGCGCCTCTCGTTGTCTGCGAGGTTGCCGAGGGGGAAGCGGGCCCGGAGGTCGCATCGCAGGCTGCCCCGATCAGGATCACTCGAGGCGCTGTCGTGATCGAACTCGCCCATGATGCATCTGCGGCCCGGATTGCCGAGATTGCCCACGCGCTGGAGGTGCATCCATGCTGATGCCCTCGCAGGGCGTGCGGATCCTGGTGGCGACGAAGCCGGTCGACTTCCGGAAGGGGCATGACGGTCTCGCGGCGCTGGTCCAGTCGACGCTTGCCGAGGATCCGTTCACGGGCACGGTCTTCGTGTTCCGGTCGAAGCGCGCCGACCGGTTGAAGATCCTGTTCTGGGACGGTAGCGGACTCGTGATGGTCTACAAACGGCTGGAAGAAAACACCTTCACTTGGCCCGCGATCCGCGACGGGGCAATGACCTTGAACCGGGCGCAGTTCGAGGCCCTGTTTGCTGGTTTGGATTGGCGCCGGGTTCGATCTCTGGAGGTGCGCCGACCGGCTGTGGCAGAGTGACTCGGCCTATTGAATAACCGGGCATCGGCGCCCCGGGCCCGGTATAATCCAGCCATGCCCGACGCCCCGCCCATCGACCTGTCCGCGATCCCCGAGAGCCAGCGCGCCGCCGTTCTGGCGGTTCTGCAGGAAAACGGCGCCCTGAAGGAAGCCAACCGGCGGCTCGAGCATCTCGTGGCCGAGTTGAACCATGGCCGAGTTCGGTGATTGGCTGCAGGCACAGCGTCTGCGTATCTCGGCTAAGTCGCGCCTCGGCGAGAAGCTGACCTACATCCACCGCCAGTGGGGCGGCCTGCAGACCTTCCTCCACGACGGCCGCGTCGAGATGGACTCCAACGCCGTCGAAAACCTGATCCGCCCGATCGCCCTGACAAGAAAGAACGCACTCTTCGCCGGCCACGACGAGGGCGGCCGCACCTGGGCTCGCATCGCCTCCCTGATAGCCACCGCGAAGATCAACGGCGTCGAGCCCTTTGCCTATTTGAAGGCGACCCTGGAAGCCATCGCCGCCGGTCACCCGGCCAGAAGGATCGACGAGCTGCTACCTTGGAACTTCACCCCGTCAAGCTGAACAGGCGTGGGGTGGCGACAGCGCTTACAGTCCAAAAAGTTGCATTAGCCCATGAGTATCGACCTGGAAAACCACGAGATGCTAAAATGCAGGCTTAGGCTTGCAGGATCGTCCATGGCGAAAATAGCCAGATCCTTGGGCGTCTCCCCGAGCACCGTGACTGTCGTAAGCCAAGGCTACCGAAATGAGAAGCTTGTTGGTGAAGGTGCAGCAGCCTTCGCCAGGATACGACCGGGCACGGAAATCAAAATTCGAAAGCTGCCGGGAAGCCGGACGGTCTTTCAGTGGGTCCGCTCCTACCAGGCCGCAGACTACTCCGCACTTTCGCTCATCCCGGCCACACACCTATCCGGCAACCGGACCCGGCGCTGATGCCCGAAGGCAGAAGCCCTGATGAACCAGGTCATCGAAATCTACGCCGACACGCAGCGCCCGAGCAAAGTCCAATCGATTCAAGAGACCCGGGCGCTGTTCGCCGAAGAGAACGCGCGCAGAACTAGCGCGGGGGCAACGCCGCTCACAGTTCCTTCCGCCTCCAGCGTTAAACGCCGACTGGACTCGGCTGACCCATTCTACGTCTGCGCCAAACGCTATGGCACGTCTGCTGCCGCCAGGAAGTTCGCCATGAGCAGCAACGGTCCTGATGTCGTGCGTCCGATGGAGCGGGTCGAGATGGATGAAAACAAGCTCGACGTCATGTCGCTGCTGACGCTGACAGGCATCTGGGATCACCTGCCGACGGAGCGACAGAAGAAATTCGAGGCGGGGCGACGCTGGCTCTACATTGCGATCGACTGCGCCACGAAATGCGTGGTGTCGATGCGGCTGGCCGACAATCCGAACTCGGATGATGCGATCCGCGCGCTGCGGCAGATTTTCGAGGACAAGACCCCGCTGGCCCAGGCGGCCGAATGCGAAAGCACATGGCATCACCATGGCGGGATCGGGACCCTCGTGACCGACATGGGGCCTGCCTTCGTCTCGGATGCCTTCCAGACGACGGTGGCTTCGCTCGGGATCACGTCGCACCTGCCGCCCGCCGGAATTCCCTGGATGCGGGGACACATCGAGTCCTTCTTCCGCACACTCGGACATCAGCTCATGCCGCTCTTGGCAGGTCGAACTTTTTTTCGACACCATTGATCGCGGCGACTATCCTTCAGAAATGCTCGCCTGTCTGTGTGACGACGACCTGATCAAGGTCCTGCTGACCTATATTGTTGATATCTACCACAACCATCCGCATGGCTCTCTGAACGGGGAAACCCCGAATGCAGCCTGGAAGCGGCTGGTGGCTGAGCACGGGACGCCTCCGGTTCCGGATGGCCTGACTCTTCGAAAAGCATTTGGTCGACCTAAATCCCGGAAATTTAATAAAGAGGGCGTCCTGTTCTCGGGCCTAAGCTATAGCTGCGAGGCGCTGCGAGAAGCGCACCTACACTCTCCCGTACGGGAGGTGGAAATCAGGGTAGATTTGCAGGACATCGGGTGGATAGCCGTCAAGGTCGGTGCGTCCTGGTATCCTGCGCTCGCCAATCAGCCTGGCTTCGAGGGCGTGAGCTTCGACGAGCTGCGTGAGGGCATTCGAGCCGTTCGGCACGCTCACGCGCGCGACGCGAGGCTGGACGCGCCCAAGGTCCAGCGTGCCATCGAGCGAATTTCCGAGGCGAACCGTTGTGCATTCGCGTTGCGCGCCCTGACGCCGTTCCACGTGGCCGACGTGGAGGTCGCGCGTGCAGATGCGGCACTGCACTATCCGCTCCGATCGGACGCGCAGCGATTGGGACACGTGCCTCCGAGCAGTGATCTGCTCAGCGATGCGATTTCCATCATCCCGCCGACGGACGAACCAGAGAAGCAAGACGGCGACAACACAGGGACCAACTCGGAGCGTCGCGCGAGACGCAAGAACCGCAATCGCTGGGGGGTTGAAAGATGAGAAATGATCTGATCCCCCAAGCGGCCCAGCGAATTGCCGAGTTGAAAGGGTGTTTTGTCGATCACGAGCGTTTCGTCCCGCTGGCGGAAGGGTTCTCCATTCTCGCTGAAAAACGTCTCGTGGACATCCAGACCGGACGGACCAGCGAAGCGCAGGGATTGGCCTTGTCCGGACAAGCGGGGGCCGGAAAAAGCGCGGCAATCAGTCATCTGCTTGCTCAGGAAAGCCAGAGACTGGCCGACCTCGGGTACGGCGGCTCCACCATCGTCAGTTTGCGAGTGCCTTCGCCTGCAACGCTGAAGTTTGTCGGGCAGATGCTCCTTCGGGCGCTCGGCTATCCGATCGGCGCCGAACGCCAAGCCTGGTACATCTGGGGTCTGGTTCGACATCACCTCAAGGAACTGCGTGTCCTCTTCGTGCATCTGGACGAGGCGCAGGACCTCGCATCGCGGTATACCGAGCACGAGCTCGATTCAGTAACATCCATGCTGAAGACGCTGATGACTGATCCGGAGTGGCCTGTCGGGATCATTCTTTCAGGGACAAACGGCCTGGAAGATATCCTCAACCACGACACACAGCTGGCACGCCGAATGAAGACCATCCGGTTCGAGAGCATGTCCCCTGCCGCCCATGGCGAAGATATCCTCGACCTGCTGGATTCCCACTGCGAGCGTGCAAGCCTCGAACCAGAGGATGACGTGCTGGAATTGTCCCACGGCGAACGCATTGTTCATGCTGCGGCCAATCAGTTCGGCATCGCCATCATCGTTATCCTGGACGCCATCGAAGACGCCTTCCTTCACGGGCAGGACACGCTGAACCGGCACAACTTCATCAGAGCATATCATCGCCGCACCGCCTGCGATGCCGAGTTCAATCCGTTCATCGTGCCGGATTTCCTGCGCATCGACACCCGGCAGGTGTTTTCCAGGGGAGCGCGGGGCGAATGATGACACGAGCTCTGCCTCTTTGCGTGGACTATGTTGCCCGGCGAATCCGCAACCTCCTTTGCCTCGCGCCTTGCGCGGCGCAACGGCGTTCCGCGCCTTGTTCCCTTCTGCTCGGATATTGGGATCGACTACGGGCAGCTGACCAACGGTGCCCCGACAGAGATCGAACGTCTCGCAGCCTTGGGCGGGTCAGACCCCGCCGCGATGCAATTCTGGACGCCGCGCGTCGTCGGGGATGGATGGTTCGAACTCGGCCATGCCACTTTGAAGTTCACCTGCTTCCGGCGAACACACGCACGCACCTGTCCGGTCTGCATGTCCGCCGCGCGTCAGCGGCCGGAGGACGTGCCCGCAGTTCACCACGGCCTGTGGCAGCTCGAAAGCATCCGTACCTGCCAGATCCACGCGTGCCTTCTGGTGCCATTGGCGCAGGCCGGAACGGGCAAGGACGTGTTCGACATCGTGCCCCACCTCCGAAACTACGCGCCCACACCTGCGGTGCATGTGGCGGACAAGGACCGTCATCTGGAGAACTGGCTGGCAGACCAGATCGGTACCGGACAGGAGACCCGCAGAGACTGGTTCTATGGCCTGCCGATCCATGTCGCCGTCCAGACCGCCGAAAATCTCGGGGCCTTGATGACCTTGGGTGCCGATGCCAAACGTACGGATATCTCGGAACAGGATTGGGTGCGTGCCGGAAACGCCGGTTACATGGTCTTGCGAGACGGGCTCGAGGCCATGCTCGCGACACTGCGCGAGATACAATCGCTCACGCCAATTGATGCACGGCTCCATCGCCACCGGTTCCGGCTGTTCTACAACTGGTTGCGGGACCGCGATGAAGACCCCGCATTCGATGTCATCCGCGACAGTGTCCGCGACTACATCTGGTCGAATTTTCCCGTCGCCGAGGGGGCCATCATCCTCGGTCAGCCAGCGCCGGAACAGCGGGTGCACACGCCAGCGACGGCCGCCGCCATCTCCGGTGTCAGCCGATGGAAAATCGAACAGCACCTGATCCGGCGCGGCCTCGCATCGGCCCGGGACAACGGACAAGGCGTGCACCTCAACACCTATCCCACCTCCGACATCATTTCCGAGATCACCACCCAGATCCACGGAATGATATCCGCGACGCAAGCCGGAGACATCCATGGCGTAACCTTGGCGACCTTGCGCCTGCTGCGCACGCAGGGGCTCATTTCTCATGCCGCGGCCTGTCCCAAGAACGGTTCCTATTTCGAGGAAAGAGAGATCTCGGATTTTCTGAGAAAACTGAGAGCGTTGGCCAAACCAGAGCAACAAGCACCGGAAGATGCTGTCATGTTCCGCGAAGCCGCGCTGCAGTGCCAGACGTCGTTGGCAGAGGTCGTGGCCTGCGTTCTGGACAATCGCCTTCCCCTCTTCGCGACGGCTCCCGCCGACGCAAGGTTCGGCGATCTCTTGGTCTCGATCCGGGCCATCCGGCAAACGACAACCATCCCGGCGGAGGATGCCCTGTCGCTCGGTGAAGCTAGCCTGCGCCTGAAAACCAATACGAGAACCATTCGCGCCCTTCTGCAACGCAGGCATATCGTCCACGTACAACCCTTCTCCGATGCCAAGCATCGCCGGTGGCAGGTAATCTGCGCCAGGAGTGTGGAAGAGTTCCGCACGACCCACATCTCGCTGACCGAACTGGCCGCGCGCCGCAACCGAGACGCCGCCAACCTCAGCAAGGACCTCTACAGCTACGGCATCCGGCCTCTGCGCCTCGGGGACAAATGCCAGCGCTTCTTCAGACGGCGAGATGTGATCTAGAAAATCATGATCTGATCGGGAAGCCGACCTTCGGGTCGGCTTTTTCATGCCCGCCGAGAGACAAACCTATGTGGCGATAAAGGCAGCATTCACGGTTCGCCGAGATTCCGCCCGTCTGATTTCAAAGGGAGAAATCGGCCCCGAAAGGCAGAACTTTGTGACGCCTCCCACCCTTTGAAAAGCACCAGATAGTTCTGCCCTTTTCGTCAGAAGCCTTGCCTCTGCCGCGCAGGCGGGTGCTGTTTTCCTTTCAAGACCTCTAGCCGCCTCGATCCCACCTATGGTGTATTGATCGTCTTGCTCCCCCGCTTGCCTCTTTGCCGCAAGCGCCGGGGCAGCGGCGGCATGTCGGAGAACCCGAACAGGTCTAGGTCGGAAAAATCCGGCCGGTTTGCGCCTGGTCAATTTGCGCCATCTCCAAAAGATGTATTCAAGAAGCAGGATAATGAGCGAAGGAACCCGAGCCATGCGCGATCTGCCTCAGAGTTTTTCCCGGACCCAGCGGCTGCTGCACTGGGCGATGGTGGGGTTGATTCTGGTCAATCTGCTGCTGCCGCAGGGCATGGGAGGCCGCGGGATCGAGATCGGGGTGGTGCTGCCGGCGCATGTCCATATCGCGGTGGGGATGCTGGTTCTGGTCCTTGCGGCGGTGCGGCTGGTGCTGCGGTTGATCCGTGGCGTGCCGCCCGAACCGATAGGGGCACCCCGGGCGTTCCGGGTTCTGGCCCGGGCCGGGCAATGGGTGTTCTATCTGCTGTTCTTCGCCATGCCGATCACCGGCGCCCTGGCCTACTACCTCGGGCAGGACACCGCGCGCCTGCTCCATGCCGAGGTGTTCCGGCCGCTGTTCTGGCTGCTGATCGCGATCCACGTCAGCCTGGCGCTGGCGCATCAATACCTGTGGCGGACCGATATGCTGGGCAAGATCGTCCGGGGCTGAGCTGCCCCCGGGGTCGACGGGCTCAGGCGGCGGCGGCCAGCAGCCAATCGGCGAAAACCCGACCGCTTTCGGGCAGGCTCGGCGCTTCGGTCAGGTAATAGGCAGTGCCGAAGTCGACCGCGCCGCCCGGCCATTCCTCCAGCGATCCTTCCTCGACCAGCCGGGCGGTGATCGACCGCCAGCCCAGCATCAACCCGCGCCCGTCCAGCACCGCCTGCGCCGCCTGCACGTAGTTGTCGAAGCTCTGCCCGGTCAGCCGCGGCCTGACGATGCCGCGCAAGGCGAAATAATCCTGCCACCCGGCCCAGTGCTGATTGTGCGGACTGCGCACATGGATCAGCGGCACGCTGTCCAGCCCCTGCCCTTCCGCCTGCAGCCGCGTGATCAGCGCCGGCCGGCCGACCGGCGCGACCCGTTCGTCAAAGAGCTTGCGGGTCCACCCCTCGCGCCAGCCGCCGGTGCCGTAGCGCAGGGCGATATCCACCCCCGCGTTCAGGGCCGGCAGATCGCTGGGCGGCGCCTGCACGTTGACGGTGATATCGGGATAGAGCGCATAGAACTCCGGCAGTCTCGGCATCAGCCAATAGGTCGCCATGCCGAGGGTGCAGGCGACGTTGACCTGCTGGTCCGACAGCCCCTGCATCGCGCGGATATCCTCGATCGCCGCCGAGATCTGGCCCAGCCCATCCCGCACCGCCCGCGCCAGCAGCTCCCCCGCGCCGGTCAGCCGCACCGGCCGTTTGCTACGGTCGAACAGATCGGCCCCCACATGCGCCTCAAGCGCCTTCAGCGCCTGGCTCACCGCCGGGCGCGAGACGTTGAGCCGGGCCGCCGCCTCGCTCATGGTTTCGAGACGCGCCATCGCCTCAAAGGCCGCCAGCAGGCGCAGGGGGGGCAGACGATCCAACGGGCGCTCCTATCAACGTAACCCATGGCTTAACTTATGTTCAGATTATTCGAGCTGTTTCGCTTTGGGAACTCCTGAAATCATAGCCGGACCGAAACTCCCCCCTCTCGGTCCACAAGGTAAGGAAACGCGATGAATGTAATGCAGGACATGACCGCTGCGGTCAGCCTCGGCGACAAGGGTCTGACGCTACCGCTCGCCGACGGGCGCGAGGCCTATTTCAATTACTACTGGCTGCGCGACAACTGCCCCAGCTCGTTCAACACCGAAACCCGTGAACGGACCTTCGACATCTTCCACCTTGAGACCGCACCGCGCGCGGCCAGCGCCAGGGTCGAAGACGGTGCCCTGGTCATCGACTGGGCGGGAGAGGATCACGTCACCCGCATGCCGCTGTCGACGCTGGCCCAATACACCGACGGCCGGCCCCGCCACGATCCCGCCGATCTGCCGCGCGTCGCCTGGTATTCCGATCACTTCGCCGACGTGCCGCGGTTCTCCCAACCCGAGCTGGTCAAGGATCCCGCGCTCTGCGCCAAGTGGATCGAGGCGCTGCTGGTCGAAGGGCTCGCCATCGTCACCGACATGCCCGACAGCAACGAGGCGCTGACCGAGACCGCCAATCTGCTGGGCACCGTCCGGCCGACCTTCTTCGGCGATTTCTTCGATGTGAAGACCTATATCAACCCGACCAACAGCGCCTATACCGCCGCGGCGCTGGAGCTGCACACCGACACCCCGGCCGAGGAACACGCCCCCGGCGTCCAGTTCCTGCACTGCCGGCGCAACAGCGTCGAGGGCGGTGGCAGCCTCTATGCCGACGGGGTGGCCGTGGCCAACGACTTCCGCGCCCGCGATCCCGAGGGGTTCAAGCTGCTTTCCACCGTCTCGATCCCCTTCTATTGCGAGCACGACACCTATGATGTCCGCTCGCGCCAGACGGTGATTGAGCTCGACGCCCATGGCGAGGTCTCCGGCCTGACCATCAGCCAGCATATGGCCGATATCTTCGATCTGCCGCAGGATGTGCTGGACGACTATTACCCCGCCTTCTGCCGGTTCGGCAAAATGCTGCAGGAAGACCGCTATGTCATGAAGTTCATGATGAAGGCGGGCGAATGCTTGGTCTTCGACAACCACCGGATCGTCCATGGCCGCGCCGCCTATACCGCCAGCTCGGGCGAACGCTATCTGCGCGGCACCTATGTCGACCGCGGTGAAATGCGCTCGCGCTACCGCGCGCTGGTCAGCGAAGGGCGGTTCAAGGCATGAGCGCGCTGGCGCTGGATCAGGTCAGCCCGCAGCACAACGGGCTGACCGCGTTGCGCCAGGACCTGGCGGCGGCCTTCCGGCTGTGCCACCGCATGGGGTGGAGCGAATCCGTCGGCAACCACTTCAGCGCGGCGGTTTCCGACGACGGGCGGCAGTTCCTGCTGAACCCCAAGTGGCTGCATTTCGGCGCCATCCGCGCCAGCGATCTGCTGCTGCTGGACAGCGACGACACCGCCACGCTGTCCCGCCCGGATGCCCCCGACGCCTCGGCCTGGACGGTGCACGGAACCCTGCACCGCAAACTGCCCCGTGCCCGGGTCGTGCTGCATTGCCATTCGCCCTATGCAACCGCGCTGGCCTGTCTCAAGGACCCGACGATGGTGCCGATCGACAACAACACCGCCCGGTTCTACGGCCGGATCGGCTATGATCTCGGCTTCGGCGGCATTGCCGACGCCGAGGAAGAGGGCGAGCGGCTGGCGGAGTCGCTGGGCGACAAGGACGTTCTGGTGATGGGCAACCACGGGGTGACCCTCATCGCCGACACCGTGGCGGCGGCCTATGAAGACCTCTATTTCTTCGAAAAGGCAGCGCAGACGCTGATCCTCGCCCGCTCCACCGGCGAACCGCTGGCGGTGCTGTCGGATGCGGTGGCGCAGAACACCGTGGAGGGGTGGGCCGCCTATGCCGGAATGGCGGATCGGCATTTCGACTTCCTGAAATCCGAGCTCGACGCCAGCGACACCAGCTGGCGGACCTGACCCCGCCGGCCGGTACAAAAGCTAACCCCCGGGTGCGATCACCGCCCCCGGGGGTTTTCGTCGCCGCCGCCCCGCCCGGTGAGATCAGTCAGCCGCGCTGGCCGACCGCGCCGCCGGCGCCCGGCGCCGCCATCTCCCGATGCGCCTCGGCCAGGGCGGCAAGCGCCGTGGCCACCGCCGGCTCCGGCGGGCAGCTGCGCCGCGTGGTCAGATCGGTGTGCAACAGCAACGTCTCGATCGTCGCTGCCAGCCCTCCGTCCGACCGCCAGGCGCGGTGGAACAGATGCATCTTCTTGCCCGCCCCCTCCAGAACCTGGGTCGTCACCGTCAGCAGATCGCCCAGATGCACCTCATCGAGATAGCGCACCCGGGTATCGACGGTGAAGTAGCTCTTGCCGGACGCGATGTAATCAGCATCCGCCCCGACCCGCTGCATCAGCCCGTCGGTGGCCCAGGTGCCCAGTTCCAGATAGGCGGCCTCGTTCATGTGGCCGTTATAGTCGGTCCAGGTCACCGGCACCCGCCGCTGGCTGGTGATCGGCAACCCGTCCCGGTCGCCCGGCGCCGGCAGCTCGGCCTCGTGATCCAGGATCACCCGCCCCGCCGCCGTGCCGCCATGCCGCAGGCTGCGCAGGATGCCGACCAGATTGTCGTCGCGGGTACGTTCCAGCTCGGCGATGCTGCGCCCGCCCGCCTGGGCGTCGGACTGCGCCGAGATCAGGTCGATCAGCGGCTGATCCAGCTCGGGCACATCGGTCAACCGGCTCAGCGGCCAGCCGAGGCTGGGACCGAACTGCGCCAGGTAATGCGCCATCCCCGCCTCGCCGCCGGCGATGCGATAGGTCTCGAACAGGCCCATCTGCGCCCACCGCAGGCCGAAGCCCATGCGGATCGCCTCGTCGATATCCTCGGTGGTGGCGATCCCGTCCTTGAGCATCCACAGCGCCTCGCGCCAGACCGCTTCCTGAAACCGGTTGCCGAGAAACCCGTCGATCTCTTGTTTCAGCGGCAGCGGGAACATGCCCAGCCCGCGCACCACCTCTGCCGCCCGGGCGCAGAGGTCCGGCGTGCCCGACAGCTCCACCAGCGGCAGCAGATAGACCGGGTTGAACGGGTGAACCACCGCCACCGGCGCCCCCAGCGCGGCGAGGTCGGAGGCCATGAACCCCGAGGTCGAGGAGGCGATGAACACCCCCTCCGCCAGCGCCGGCGCGATCTGGGCATAGACCTTCTGCTTCAGCTCCAGCCGTTCCGAGACGCTCTCCTGCACCCAGTCGGCGCCCTGCACCGCCTCCTCCAGGCTATCGCAGAACCGCAGCGTGCCTTCCGCCGGCAAAGCCCGGTCATAGAGCGCCGGCAGGGACCGGCGGGCGTTGTCCAGCACGGCGCCGATCTTGCGGGCGGCCTCCGGGTCGGGATCGAAGACCGACACGTCCCAGCCGTTCAACAGGAACCGTGCAGCCCAGCCGCCGCCGATCAGCCCGCCGCCGATAATCGCAGCCCGGCTCATGCGCTGCGGCTCCCGGGGGCCTGCTTGACCAGCCCCAGCTTGGCACGCACCTCTGCCGGGCCGATCACGCTGGCACCGAGGGTTTCCAGTGCGGTCACCGCCCGTTCCACCAGCTGCGCATTGGTCGCCAGAACGCCCTTTTCCAGCCAGAGGTTATCTTCCAGCCCGACGCGCACATTGCCCCCGGCCAAGGCGGCGGCGGCGACATAGGGCATCTGATCCCGGCCCAGGCTGAAGGCCGACCAGGTCCAGCCGGCAGGCACATTGTTGACCATCGCCATGAAGGTGTTCAGATCGTTCGGCGCCCCCCAGGGGATCCCCATGCAGAGCTGCACCAGCGCCGGGTCCTCCAGCACCCCCTCCTGCACCAGCTGTTCGGCGAACCACAGATGCCCGGTGTCGAAGGCCTCGATCTCGGGCTTTACCCCAAGCTCGGTCATCATCCGGCCGGTGGCCCGCAGCATGCTGGGCGTATTGGTCATCACGTAATCGCCATCGCCGAAGTTCATCGAGCCGCAGTCCAACGTGCAGATTTCCGGCAGGCACTCGCGGATATGGGCCAACCGCTCGGTGGCGCCGGCCATATCGGTTCCGGCCTGATCCAGCGCCAGCGGATCCTCGACCGGGCCAAAGGTCATGTCGCCGCCCAGCCCGGCGGTCAGGTTCAGCACCACATCCACATCGGCCGAGCGGATGCGGTCGGTCACCTCGCGGTAATACTCCACATTGCGCACCGGCACCCCGGTTTCAGGATCGCGCACATGGCAATGCACCACCGCCGCGCCGGCCTTCGCCGCGGCAATCGCGCTGTCGGCGATTTCCTTGGGCGAGCGGGGCACCAGGCGGCTTCTGTCCTGGGTGGCGCCGGCACCGGTGACGGCGCAGGTCAGAAAGACGTTGCGGTTCATCTTCAGGGGCATCGGACCCTCCTGTTACCGGCCCTTCCAGACCGGATCGCGTTTCTCTGCGAAGGCGCGGGCGCCTTCCTTCTGGTCTTCGGAGCGATAGAGACGCTCGACCGTTTCGAACTGGCTGCGGGTGATGCGGTTCATCGCGTCCTGGAACTTCATGTCCTCGGCCTCGCGCACCACCTCCTTGATCGCCGCGAAGACCAGCGGCGGACCGGCGGCCAGGTCATCGGCCATCTGGCGCACCTGATCCATCAGCTCGGCCGCCGGCACGATACGGTTGACCAGCCCCCAGCGATGCGCCTCCTCGGCATCGAACCAGCGGCCGGTGTAGAGAAGCTCCATCGCGATGTGATAGGGGATGCGCTTGGGCAGCTTGATCGTCGCCGCATCCGCCACCGTGCCGGAGCGGATTTCCGGCAGCGCGAAAGTGGCATGATCGGCGGCGAAGATGATATCGGCGCTCAGCGCCAGTTCCAGCCCGCCACCGCAGCAAATGCCGTTGACCGCGGCGATCACCGGCTTGTTCAGCCCGCGCAGTTCCTGCAGCCCGCCAAAGCCGCCCTTGCCGTAATCGGCATCCGGCCCCTCGCCATCGGCAGCGGCCTTCAGGTCCCAGCCGGGGCAGAAGAACTTCTCCCCGCCGCCGGTGATGATCGCCACCCGCAGCTCCGGATCGTCGCGAAAGGCGGTAAAGACCTCGCCCAGCTCCTGGCTGGTGGCCATGTCGATGGCATTGGCCTTGGGTCGGTTCAGGGTCACTTCGAGAACCGCGCCACGGCGGTCGGTGAGAACGTTCGACGAGGTCATGTCGTCTCTCCCATTCTGATCAGGGCATCCGCCGCCACCGCCCCGTCGGGCAGGCACATCAGCGGATTGATTTCGATTTCAAACAGCGTCTCGGCATGGCCGCACGCAAAGGCCTGCAGCGCCATGATATTGGCGACCACCGCCGCCATATCCGCCGCCGGCCGGCTGCGATAGCCGGTTAGCAGGGCGCCGCTGCGCAGCTGGCCAAGGGCAGCGCGGATATCCGCCTCGGTCGCCGGCAGCAGCAGCGAGACGGTATCTGCCAGAAGCTCGGTCAGGATGCCGCCCAGCCCCAGCGTCAGGACGAACCCATGCGCCGGATCGCGGGTGATACCGACCAGCAGCTCTGCCACGGTGCCGGTGATCATCTCCTCGACCAGGAAGCTTTCGGCCGGCATGGTGCGGGCCGCCGCCTCCACCACCGCCGCACTGCCGAGGTTCAGAACCACGGCGCCGGCTTCGGTCTTGTGGGCGACGCCTTCGCCCTTCAGCACCACCGGAAAACCGATCTCGGCGGCCAGAACTCCGGCCATCGCGGCATCCGCGGCGCGGCGCGACTGCGGCACCCGGACCCCGGCGCGGGACAGGATCGCCTTGGCCTCGGCCTCTGAATACAGCCGCGCCGCGGTGGCATCGGCCGGACCCGGCACCAGCAGCGGCGGTGCAGCCTCGCCGCCCCGGCGGACCGAGGCCGCCGCCCGGATCGCCGGCAGCGCATCGCCCATGCCGCAAAGCGGCAACAGCCCCGCGGCCATCGCCCGATCCGCGATCTCCTCCGGCAGGCCTTCGGCCATCAGCGACACCAGCGCCATCTGGGTGCCGGTCGCCACCTGGGTCTGCTCTGCCGCGCGGATCACCATATCCCAGTCCGGCGCCTCGAACCGGTCGCGGCGCGGGAAGTCGATGACGATGCAGCCCAGGGCCACATCGCCCTGGCAGAGTGCGCTGAAACAGGCCGTCAGCGCCGCCTCGTCGCCCCAGATATAGGTGTTGTAATCCAGCGGGTTGGCCAGGGCGACCCGGGGCCCCAGCGCAGCGCGCAGATCGGCCGCCTGCCGGTCGTCGAGCGGCGGAAAGACCACCCCGGTCGCGGCCCCGATATCCGCCATCAGCGACGCCTCGCCGCCCGAGCAGGAGGCCGAGGCGATCCGGGCCGAGGCCAGCCCGCCGGTCAGATGCAGGATCTTCAGGGTCTCCAGCAGCTCCGAGGCGGTATCGACCTGGGCGATGCCCAGCCGCGCCAGCAGCGCCCGCGCGCCGGCGTCGCTGCCCGCCAGCGACGCGGTGTGGGACACCGTCGCCGCCTGCGCCTGTTCCGAGGCCCCGACCTTGAGCGCCACGATCGGCTTGCCCAGATCGGCAGCACGCTGCGCCAGCGCCTCGAAGGACGGCAGATCGGTGATGCCCTCGATATGCAACCCCAGAGCGGTAATCCGCGGATCTTCCAGCAGCGCCATGCCGGCTTCGGCCATCGAGGTCTGGGCCTGATTGCCTGCTGCCACCACGGTCGCCAGCGGCAGACCGCGCCGTTGCATGGTCAGGTTGATCAGCACGTTGGAGGACTGCCCGACAATCGCCACGCCGCGCGCCACCGGCGACAGCCCGTGCATGTCGGGCCAGAGCGCCGCGCCGTCCAGCGCGTTGACGAAGCCATAGCAATTGGGCCCGAGGATCCGCATCTCGCCCGCAGCGGCGGCCAGCGCATCCTGCAGGCTGCCGCCATCCGCCAGCTCTGCCGTCGCCTCGCGATAACCGGCGGCGAAGCAGACCGCGCCGCCGCAGCCCATCGCGGCCAGGTCGCGCACCACCTCGACGGTGAGGCTGCGATTGACGCCGATGAAGGCGGCATCCGGCACCCCGGGCAGCGCCTCCAGCCCGGCAAAGGCGGGCAGCCCGCCGATGCTGTCCTTCTTCGGATGCACCGGCCAGATGTCTCCCTGAAAGCCGATCCGGCGACATTCCCGGACCACGCTTTCGCACCAGGCACCGCCGCCGACCACGGCGATGGACCCGGGCGAAAACAGACGGTTCAGCGGCTGCATGCTCAGGCCCCCAGCGGACGGAAGATCTCGCGGCTGATGATATGCCGCTGAATCTCCGAGGTGCCGTCCCAGATGCGCTCCACCCGGGCATCGCGCCAGAACCGTTCGATCGGCAGTTCGTCCATCAGCCCCATACCGCCGTGGATCTGCAGCGCCGCATCCGTGACCCGCGCCAGCATTTCCGAGGCATAGACCTTGGCCGAGGCGATCTCGCGGTTGGCCGGCAGGCCCTCGTCCAGCCGCCAGGCCGAGGCCAGCGTCAGGTAATCGGCGGCGTCGATCTCGGTGATCATGTCGGCGATCTGGAAGCTGACGCCCTGGAACTTGCCGATCGACTGGCCGAACTGCTTGCGCTCCGCCGCGTATTGCACCGCATGGTCGAACACCCGTCGGGCGCGCCCCACCGACATGGTGGCAACGGTGATCCGGGTGGCATAGAGCCACTCGTTCATCACCGCGAAGCCACCATCCACCTCGCCCAGAACCTGGGCATCGGACAACCGACAATTGTCGAAATACAGGATGCAGTTCTTGTAGCCCCGATGCGAGACCGAGTTATAGCCCTTGGCGACCTCGAACCCCGGCGTGCCGCGATCCACCAGGAAACAGGTGATACGCTTCTTCGGCCCCTTCGGGGTCTCGTCCACACCGGTGGCGACGAAGACGATGAAGAAATCCGCGTGATCGGCGCCGGAGATGAAGTGTTTCGACCCGTTGATCACCCAGTCGCCGCCATCGCGGGTGGCGGTGCATTTCATGCCGCGCACGTCGGAACCCGCATCCGGTTCGGTCATCGCCAGCGCGTCCATCCGCTCGCCCCGCACGGCGGGCATCAGGTATTTCTCGATCTGCTCGCCTTGGCAGGCCATCAGGATGTTCTGCGGCCGGCCAAAGAAATGGGTCAGCGCCATGGAACCGCGGCCGAGCTCCCGTTCGACCAGGGCGAATTCCAGATGCGACAAGCCGGGGCCGCCGACGCTTTCGGGGAAGTTCGACGCGTAAAAGCCCAGGTCGATGACCTTCTGCTTGATCTCCTGCGCCACCTCCTGCGGCACTTCGCCGGTTTTCTCGACCAGCGCCTCATGGGGATAGATCTCATTTTCAACGAAGCTGCGGACCGTGGAGACGATCATCTCCTGTTCGTCGCTCAAACCAAATCGCATATGGGGATCCTCTTGTCTGATCTTCTCCTGTTTTGATAAATGCAGGCGTTGCCATTGTGCGGAATTGGACGATTATCATGCAGGACCGGAAAAAATCGGAGCGCCGCCGGGATATCGGCGTGCTGCTGTTTCCGCATTTCTCCAACCTGTGCCTCGCCAATGCAGTCGAACCCTTCCGCGCGGTGAACAACCTCAGCGGCACCGAACGTTATCGCTGGCATTTCCTCAGCCTCGACGGCGGTCCGGTCACCTCGTCCAGCGGGTTGCGGGTGCAGGCCGATGCGGCGCTGTCGCGGCATGAGGGCGGCGCTTATCTGTTCGTGATGCCCAGCTATCATTTCCGGGCCGCCGACACCCCGGCCTGCGCCCGGGCCCTGCGCGCGGCGCGCGGCCGGTTCGACCGTATCGCCGGCATGGACACCGGCAGCTGGCTGCTGGCCGCCGCCGGGTTATTGAGCGGCCGCCGCGCCACCATCCACTGGGACGAACAGGTGGCGCTGGCCGAACGGTTCCCGGACGTCGAGGTCAGCGGCGACCGGGTGGTGCACGACGGCGATATCCTCAGCTGCGGCGGCGCCTCCACCACCTTCGAACTGGTGCTGGATCTGATCGAGGCGGAACATGGCGCGATGATGCGGCTGGAGGTCGCCGCCCTGTTCCTGCACGGCGATCTGGCCGGCCACGGCGACCGGCCGCCAGCGGCGCTGCGCCCGGGCCAGGTGCCGGATGCGGCGATGGCACTGATGCGGGCGCGGATCGAGGACCCGCTGAGCATCGGCGAGATCGCCCGCCAGCTCGGGTTGAGCCGGCGCATGCTGGAACAGCGCTGCATGGATCGCTACGGCATCGGACCGCAGCAGCTCTACCTCGCCACCCGGCTGCGCGAGGCCCGGCGGCTGGCCGAACAGACCGGGCTGTCGGTTGCCGAGATCGCGGCGCGCTGCGGCTATGCCGACGCCAGCGCCATGAGCCGGGCGTTCCGGCGCGAATTCGGGGTCTCGCCGCGCCAGCTCAGGCAGCGCCGCGATGCGCGCGACCAGGGCCGCGCGACAGCCGCGGACGCCCGGACCGAGACGAGGTGAGACGATCATCGGAGCGGCCAGCGCCAGGGACATTTAACGCCCGGCCGCGACGACGAAAACACGGGTCGGCCCCGAAACACAGACCGCCCGCCCGAGACCTCAGGCGGGCGCATCGCGTCGGATCCGCCGCGAGGACGGCCATCAGCTTTCGCGCAAACCCGCTTCGCGCAGCAGCGGCAGCACCGAGTCGTTGAAGAACGGCAGCTCGTCGCGATAGTTCACGAAGGACAGCGCCGTCCCCGCGAAACCGACGCCGGAGATCTTCTCCAGCTCCGAGGCGATATGCTCCGGCGTGCCGACCAGCGGATAGGAACCGCCGCCCGCGGCGAACCGCTGGCGATAGAGCTTGTAGGCATCGGCATCGTGAGAACCGGAGAACTTGGATTTGCCGGCCATGTAGATGTCCAGGCTTTCCTCGTCGACCATCTGGCGCGAGTAGTAGTCGTAGTAATCCTCGGCCTCGGCCTGGGTCGGACGGCAGACCACATAGCAGGTGGTGAAGACGCCGACATCGCGGCCAGTCTCGGCCGAGCGTTTCTTCATGTCGTCGAGCGGCTCATGCGCCTTGTCGATCTCGCTGAAGGTGGTGAAAAGGTAATCCGCCGCCTTCGCCGCGAAATCCCGGCCGGGAGGCGAGAAGGCCGCGTTCAGGGTGATCGGGCGCGGCTGCTGCACCGGGCGCGGTTTGCCCGAGACGTTGCGCAGCTGATAATATTCGCCCTCATAATCGAAGGGCGCGTCCTCGGTATAGATGCGCTGGATGATGTCGAACCACTCCAGCCCCTGATCATAGCGGTTCTCGATCATCTCCAGACCGAAGAGATCGAATTCCTCCGGGTTCCAGCCGCAGACAATGTTCAGCCCGGCCCGTCCGCCGGAGGCATGATCGACCGTCGCCAGCGCCTTGGCGGCGAAGACCGGATGCACCATCGGCACATGCACCGTGGAAAACAGCGCGATCCGCTTGGTGATCCCCGCCAGCGCCGCGGCGAAAGTAAAGGTTTCATAGGAATATTCGCGGCTGTTCATCTCGCCGCCGAACCCCTTCCAGCGCGCGATCGGCAGCAGGAAGTCCAGCCCGCCTTCATCCGCGATCCTGGCCGCCGCGGCGACATCGTCCCAGCTGGCCGACCAGCGTTCAGGCACTTTGGTCAGCGCCAGACCGCCATCCGCGTTCATCGAGAATACGCCCAGTTTGAACTTGTTCGGTCCCCGCATGGGGTGCGCGATGCCCGCTCCTGCTTCGCTCGACATGCGTTTTCCTTTCCTCTCCTGTGTGGTGTCTTCGCCCGGTCCGGCGGGGAGCCGCGGGGTTTTGCAGCCCCTTCACCCCCGGGAACGTGGTAATTACAATATACTATAAAGAAATACTTTAAACCCTGAGTCAACGATGGTATTTTAGCTGTGAACTAAGAAACTGGCTGATCGCGCCCAAGGCCGGCGATTTCACGGCGGATCGCCCGCGGAATGGCGCGAAAACGGGCAGCAACGGTATTCACTTTAGGGCTAAAGATTTTGCGAGATCACAGACCCGACACCGACCTCAACCGCCGCCTCTATCGCGGCCGCAACCCGGCCCGGGCGGTGGAGATTCGCGACCTGCGGGAAATGGCGCGGCGACGGCTGCCGGCGCTGGTGTTCGAGTATCTCGAAGGCGGCGCGGAGGAGGAGATCACTCTGCGCCGCAACCGCACGGCCTTCGACCGAATCGGGCTGATGCCGCGCCTGCTGCGCCCGGTCGGCGGCACCACGCTGGCCGGCGACCTGCTGGGGGCGCCGGTACCGATCCCGATGGCTGTGGCCCCCACCGGGTTCAACGCCCTGCTCTGGCCCAGGGGCGATGTCGCGCTAGCCCGGGCGGCGGCCGCGGCCGGGCTGCCCTTTGTCCAGAGCACAGTGTCGAACGACCCGCTGGAACAGGTCGCGGCGATCCCCGGCCTGCGCCACTGGATGCAGCTCTATGTCTTCCAGGACCAGACGGCGGTGGAAATGCTGGTCTCCCGCGCCGAGATGGCGGGATCGGAGGCGCTGGTGTTGACCGTCGACGGCAACGTCTTCGGCAATCGCCCCTGGGACAGGCGCAACTATCGGACCGGGACGGAGCCGACACTGGCCCGCCGGCTGGAGATGCTGCGTCACCCGCGCTGGATGATCGACTTGATCCGCCACGGCACGCCGCGGTTCGGGACGCTGGCCCCCGTCCTGCCCCAGGGGAAAAGCGATATGGTCAGCGCCGCCAGCTGGCTGCGCGATCAGATGGACCCCGACCTGGACTGGGACCGGGTCGCCTGGCTCCGCCGGGTCTGGCCACGCCGGCTGATCCTCAAGGGGCTGCTGGCGACGGATGATGTGGAACAGGCGATCCGCATCGGCGCCGATGCGGTGGTGCTGTCGAACCACGGCGGTCGCCAGCTCGACGGGGCGCCGAGCCCGATGGAGGTGCTCGAAGCCGCAGCCACCCTCGCCCGGGGACGGCTCAGCCTGCTGCTGGACAGCGGCATCCGCCGCGGCAGCGATATCGTCAAGGCGCTGGCGCTTGGCGCCGATGGGGTGCTGGTGGGGCGGGCCGGGCTCTATGGTCTGGGCGCCGCCGGCACTGCGGGCGCGCAGCGCGCCCATGCCATCCTGCGCGAGGAGGCCGAACGCACCGCAGCGCTGCTGGGCTGTGCCCGCCGCGACGCCCTCGGCCCCGATTGCCTGATCCGGACGGGGACATGACGATGCCGCTAGCGCACCTCGTTGACATAGCGATGCCGGCTGGTGTCGGCATGGTGCAACGCCACGATCACCGCCTGGTTGTTCTGATCGTAGACGGTTTCCTCGATCACCAGAACCGGGGCGCCGGGGGCCAGTCCCAACTGCGCCGCCACATCCTCCGGCGCGGCCTGCGCGCTCAGCTTCTCCCGCATCGCGGAAATCCGCAGCCCGCCCTCTTCGATCAGATGGCTGTAGATCAGGGGCGGCATCGCCTCGGCGCTGCGGGGCAGATCGGGGAACCGCGCGATCGACAGGGTGTAGCGGTCGACCATCGCCGGCAGCCCTCCGACCTTGCGCAGCCGGCGCACCCGCAGCACCTGATCCGCCGCACCCAGCGACAGCTCCCGCGCCTCCGCCTCGGTCGGCGGACCCAGCTCCACCACCGGCGGCTGCGGATCGGCCTTCTGCAACCCGCCATCCAGCCCGTGCAGGCGGAAATACTGCAACAGGAACCTGAGGCTGATCTGCGGCGTCCGGTCGGTGACCACGGTGCCGGTCTTGCGCCGGCGGGCCAGAAGCCCCTCCTTGCTCAGATCATTGAGCGCCCGGCGCAGGGTGCCCACCGCCACGCCGAAACGGTCCGCCAGCTCGATCTCGTTCGGCAGAACGGTGCCGGGCGGCCAGCGACCGGTAAAGATCGCCTCGGTGATCTGGCGCTTGACCACTTCGTAAAGTGGGACGGCGCGGGCCGCGCCGCGCAGCGGCCAGACCGCCGTATCAGAAGATTCATCTGCCATGCAGTTTCTTGTCCCACATTTTTCTCTATCGTATATAGTATTTTTGCGCTTCCCTCCAGAACTCTCCACATCTCCACCACGCAGACCCGGGATCACAGCACAAGATGACACCTACACTGAAACTCTTCGCCTTCTGCGGCAGCGACGGCGCCCAGTCGAAAACCGCGATCCTGGTCAAAACCGCCGTGGCGGAGGTGGCGCAGCGCCTGCCGGTCGATGCCACCTTCGCCAATATCGCCCCCTTCATGCAGGTGCGGCTGGGACAATATCGCGACACCCTGCCCGACGACGCCCGCGCGATCCTGGAGGGCATCGAGACCTGCGATCTGCTGGTCGTCGGCTCGCCGGTCTACAAGGGGTCCTATTCCGGCGCCTTCAAGCATGTGTTCGATCTGGTCGATCCCGACAAGCTGCTGCACAAGCCGGTGCTGATCTGCGCCTCGGGCGGTGGCCAGCGTCATGCGCTGATGGTGGAGCACCAGCTGCGGCCGCTGTTCGGCTTTTTCGGCGCCTCTTCCGCGCCGGTCGCGATCTATGCGGGGGCGGCCGACTTCGCCGATGGCGCCGTCGCCGACCCGGCGCTGAAAGACCGGATCGCACTGGCGGCCCAGGGCTTCGCCCAGATGGCCGGCCAGCCCGCGGCGCGGGGCTGAGCCCGCGCCGGGCGGGCGTCAGGGGGCGTCAGGGATCGAAGCTCTTGCCCCGGTTCAGGATATCCCCAGGGTCCATCGTCCGCTTGATCGCCCGCATCAGGGCGATCTCCTCGGGCGTCCGGCTGTGTGCCAGATAGTCCCGCTTGATCGCGCCGATGCCATGTTCGGCCGAGACCGTTCCGCCGGCCGCGCGGATCGCATCGTAGACAAAGGCTTTCAGCGCCTTTTCGGCGGCGTGATCCTCCGGCTCCGGCAGCGCCACCACCAGATGCAGGTTGTTGTCGCCGATATGGCCATAGGTCAGCGCCCGGGCGCCGGGCCAGCGGTCGGCAATGCCGGTCTCGATCAGCGCCACCGTGGCCGACATCCGCCGCAGCGGGATCGATACGTCGAAGGGCACCAGCGGCCCGAGGATGACGGGGTATTCCGACACGCTCTCCCGCACCGCCCAGAGCCCGCGCCCCTCCTGCGCCGATTTGGCCAGGATCGCATCGCCGACGATGCCCTGCTCCAGCGCCTCGCCCAGGGCCTCTTCGATCCCCGCGCGCAGGGCGGTGTCGGAAAACCCGGTCGCCTCGACCAGCACATGCGGACCACCGGCGGGCAGCGGCAGGGCAAGGCCGGCACCGGACGCCATGATATTATAGAAGCTCGGCCACATCACCTCGAACGACGACAACTGCGGGCCGAGCGCGGCGCGCAGATGCGCCAGCAGCGCCAACGCCCCATCGGTATCGGCCACCGCGCAAAGCGCCGTCTCGATCGCCCGCGGCTCCGGCTGCAGCCTGAGGATGCAGCGGGTGACGACGCCCAGAAGCCCCTCGGTTCCGATGAAGAGCTGCTTCACATCCATCCCGGCGTTGTTCTTGATCAGCCCGGCCATGTCGCTGATCACCGTGCCATCGGCCAGCACCGCCTCAAGCCCCAGCACATGTTCGCGCGCCATGCCGTAGCGGATCACCGTATTGCCGCCGGCGTTGGTGGCGATCACCCCGCCCAACTGACAGCTGCCCCGGGCACCGATGTCGATTCCCAGCATCATGCCGGCGTCGCGCGCGGCCGTCTGCGCCACCTCCAGCACCACGCCGGCCTCCGCCACCATCTGCGCCGCCTGCGGGTCCAGGCGTTCGATCCGGTTCATCCGGTCCAGCGACAGTGCCACTGCATCGGCCCGCGGATGCGCCGCCCCGGAAATTCCGCTGAGCCCGCCCTGCGGCACCACCGGAACGCCGGCCGCATGGCAAAGCCGCATCAAGGCCGAGACATCCTCGGTCCGGCGCGGCCGCACCAGCGCCAGCGGCGAGACCGGCGCCAGCCCGGCCCAGTCGTGGCAGTGACGGGGCGGGATATCCGCCCCGAGCGTGACCAGATCGGACCCGAGGCTGTCGAGAAGCCGTTGCGCGAAGTCCTGGGTCATGGGCGGGTCTCCGGATCGGGAAGCTCCAGCACGATCTTGCCCCGGCTGTGGCCCGCATCGCTGAGCTGCTGGGCGCGGGCGAAATCGGCGAAGGGAAGACGGGTCAGTTCCGACCGGATCGCACCCCGGGCCACCAGTTCCAACATCCCGGCCATGGCAACCGGATCGGGGGCGATCTGCACCAGCGCATGCCGGATATCGCCCCGCAGCGCCCCAGCATCGAAGGGCGCCGCATTGAGATAGACCAGCAACCCGCCCGGGCGCAGCACCGTGGCACTGGCCAGATGCACCGCGCCGCCGACCAGATCATAGACCACGTCGAGCCCCGACAGCTCTGCCGCGAAATCCGCCTGATCGTAGGCCACCACCCGATCGGCGCCGAGCGAGAGGACGAAATCGCGATTGGCGGCGGAGGCGGTGGCGATCACCTCGGCGCCCAGATGATGCGCCAGCTGCACCGCCAGATGCCCGACGCCGCCGGCCCCGGCCTGGATCAGCACCCTCTGCCCGGGCCGCAGCCCGGCCACATCGACCAGCGCCCGCCAGGCGCAGATGCCGGCCAGGGGCAGCGCCGCCGCAACCGCCGGGCTCACCCCGTCCGGCACCAGCGCCAGATCGGCGGCCGGCACCGTGACCGCCTCGGCCCAGGTCGCCTGACCGCGCGGCGCCAGCAGGCAGACCATCCGCCCCAGCAGTGCCGGATCGACCCCGGCGCCCAGCCCGCGCACGATCCCGGCACCATCGCGCCCAGTGCCGGCCGGCAGATCGACGCCACCGGCCACCGCCCCCAGCGCACCGGCCCGCAGCTTGCCATCGACCGGGTTGGCGCTGACCGCGCGCATCTCCACCAGAACCTCTCCGGGGCCGGGAACCGGCATCGGCTGCTCCATCAGCTCCAGCACCTCCGGCCCACCGTGGCGGGCATAGCGAACGGCCTTCATGTACTTGCCTCCGTCATCGCCGGTTGCCGCACCCCCTTGGGCACCGCCGCCAGCAGGCTTCGGGTATAGGGATGTCGCGGATTGGCGAAGACATCCTCTGTCGCGCCACTTTCCACGATCTCCCCCTTCGACATCACCAGCACCCGGTCGCAGAGATAGCGCACCACCGCCAGATCATGCGAGATGAACAGCATGGAAAAGCCCAGCTCCGCCCTCAGCCGCAGCAGCAGGTTCAGCAATTGCGCCTGCACCGAGACATCGAGACCCGAGGCGATCTCATCCGCGATCAGCAGCCGTGGCAGCCGGCAGAGCGCGCGGGCGATATTGACCCGCTGTTTCTGTCCGCCCGAAAGCTGCGAGGGGTAGCGCGCCACCATCTCCTGCGACAGGCCGGTCTCCGACAGCAGCTGCCGAATCCGCGCCTCGATCTCCGCCCCCGCCGGGCGCGGCACCTCGACCTCCAGCGCCTGGCCGACGATGGTGCCCACCTTGCGGCGCGGGTTCAGTGCCGACTGCGGGTCCTGGAACACGATCTGCATTTGCGCCTGCCGCCAATCACGGGTGCCGCCATCGGTGCCGGTGATGTCGCGCCCGAGCAGCTCCAACGCGCCGGAGGTCGGGGTTTCCAGCCCGATCAGGGTGCGGGCCAGCGTGCTCTTGCCACTGCCGCTCTCGCCGACGACGCCGACGAATTCGGCATCCCGCACGATGAAATCGGCCGATTTCAAAGCGTGAAACAAGGTCGCGCCGCGGAACATCCGCCATTTGGTGACGAAACTCTTGGTCAGCCCCTGCGCCTCGAGGATTTTCTCCTGCCCGGTCGCCACCCGGTCAGGTGCCTGCGGCGGCGCGATGGCCTCGGTGGCGAAGGATTTCCAGCAGGCGGAGACATGGCCCGCCCCCACCTCGGCCAGCGCCGGTTCCTCAGCCCGGCACCTGGCATCGGCCAGCGGACAGCGGCCGGCGAAGCGGCACCCCGTCAGCTCGGCAATCGCCTTCAGCCCGGGCATCCGCTCGGGCAGCAGATAAAGCCCGCGCGGCGCCCCTGCCACATCCGGCACCGCCAGTTCCAAACACCGGGTATAGGGATGCGCCGGGGTGCGGAACAGCACCTCCGCCGGGCCGTATTCGGCCTGCCGACCGGCATAGAGCACGATGACCTCGTCGCAGATCTCCGCCGCCAGCCGCAGATCGTGGGTGATGAAGATCACCGCGGTGCCGTCGCGCTCCTGCATCTCGGCGATCAGCCGCACGATCTGCGCCTGTACCGAAACATCGAGCGCGGTGGTCGGCTCATCGGCGATCAGCAGGCGCGGCCGGCTGGCAAAGGCCATGGCGATCAGCACCCGCTGGCACATGCCCCCCGACAGCTGATGCGGATAGCGGTCGAGGAGCCCGCGCGGATCGGTCAGCCGCACAGCCTCCATCTCGGCCACGGCGCGGTCCTTCCAGCCGGCCCCACCCTTGCCGATATGATCGAGGTGTTCGCGGAACTGCTGGCCGATGGTCAGCACCGGGTTCAGCGCCGACAGCGGTTCCTGCGGAATGAAGGCGATATCGCGACCCAGCAGCGCCCGCCGCCGGTCCGGCGCCATGGTCACCAGATCCTCTCCATCGAACATCAGCGCGCCGCCCGAAACCGCAAAGCCCGGCGGCAAGAGCTGGGCGATGGTGCGGCCGATCATCGACTTGCCGGCACCGGATTCGCCGACCAGCCCGACGGTACGGCCAGGCTCCAGCGAGAAGGTCAGATCACTGACCGCATCGAGCGTCCCGGTCTTGGTGGTCAGGCTGACGGTCAGCCGGTTCACATCGAGCAAGGCCATGTTACGCGCGCTCCGTCTGGGTCAGTCGGGTGTCGAGCGTGCGGCGCAGCCCGTCGCCCAGGATGTTGAAGCCGAAGACGGTGACGAAGATCGCCAGGATCGGCAGGATCAGGGTCCAGGGCGCCTGGTAGATGTCGGCCCGCGCATCGGCGATCATCTGGCCCCAGGCCGGCACCTCGGCGCCGACGCTCATGCCGACGAAGGACAGGATCGCCTCCACCACCACGGCGACCCCCATCTCCAGGCTCATCAGCGTGATCAGCAACGGCAGGGTGGCGGGCAGTATCTCCCGCGTCACCGTGCGCCAGTGCGAAAATCCCAGCAGCCGCGCGGCGGCAACGTAATCGCGGCGCGCCACCACCATGACGTCGCTGCGCAGCACCCGGCAGAAGCGGGTCCAGTCCACCACGATGATCGCCAGGATCACGTTCTGCAGCCCGGCGCCCAGCCCCACCATCAGGATCAGCGACAGGATCACCGGCGGGAAGGACAACCAGATCTCCACCACCCGGCCGATCACCCAGTCGACCCAGCCGCCGAAATAGCCGGCGATATGGGCCAGCACCGACCCCAGGATCATCGCCCCCAGCGCCCCGAAGACCGCCACGGTCAGCGCGATGCGCGAGCCGTAGATGATCCGCGACAGTACGCAGCGGCCCAGACCGTCGGTGCCCAGCGGAAAGGTCCAGTCGCCGCCCGTCTGCCAGACCGGCGGCACCAGCGTGTTCAGGATGTCCTGTTCGGTGGGATCGTTCGGCGCCAGCCAGGGCGCGAAAAGCGCGCAGATCACCAGCAGCGCGATGATGCTCAGCCCGGTGATCACCCGGCCCGAACGCAGCCAGAAAAACCGTTTCTCCATGGCTCAGGCCTCGCGCAGCTTGGGGTTCAGGACCAGGTAGAGCACATCCACCACCATGCTGATCAGCAGCACCATCACGCAGTAGGTCAGCCCGACGGTCTGGATGATCGGCAGATCGGCGTTGCGGATGGCGTCCACCATCAGGTTGCCCATGCCCGGATAGGAATAGATGATCTCGACCAGCAGGGTGCCGCCGAAAAGGAAGCCGAACTGCACGCCCATCAGGCTCAGCGTCGGCAGGAAGGCGTTCTTCAACGCGTGAAAGATCAGGATCCGGCCCTCGGAGATGCCGCGCTGGCGGGCCTGGTGGATGTAATCCTCCTGATAGACGTCCATCAGGGTGGACCGCAGGATCCGCATGATCGGCGGCGCCGCCGACAGACCCAGCGCCACCGAGGGCAGGATCATATGGCGGATCGCGTCGAGGAAGGTCAGCGGGCTGCCCGCCAGCAGGCTGTCGATCAGCAGAAAGCCGGTGATCGTCTCGGGCCGGTCGACCCCAGCCCCCAGCCGCCCGATGAAGGGCAGCAGGTCCAGCGACACTCCGAAGAGCAGCATGAAGAACAGCCCCCAGAGAAACTCCGGAATCGACAGCAGCGCCACCGTGCCCAGATCCAGCACGCTTTCGACCACCCCGCCACGGGTGTAGAACAGCCAGAGCCCGCCGAGCACGCCGAAGAGCGTGGCAAAGACCATCGCCGCCAACGCCAGTTCGATCGTCGCCGGCAGCGTGTCCAGCACCAGTTTCGACACCGCCGTGCGGTAGTGGATCGAGGCGCCGAAATCGCCGTGGATTATATTGCCGAACCAGATGCCGTATTGCTGGATCAGCGGCTTATCCAGACCCATCTCGATCCGCATCGCCTCGATCTCGGCATTGGTGGCATTGGGTGGCAGCGACATGGCGGCGGGATCAACCGGCAGCATCCTGAGGATGCAGAACAGCAGCAGCGACACCAGGATCAGCGTTGGGATCAGGGTGAGAAGCCGCCGCAGCAGCAGCTTCATGACGGGTCCGGACATGGAGGGTCTCCGGTCGGTAGACGGCAAAAGCGCCCGACCCCGAGGGGGATCGGGCCGACGATGCGACGGGGCGCTATCAGCCCCAGGACATGGTGTTGCCCAGGACCCAGCCGTTCTGGAACTTGAGGTAGCTGAGGTCGGATTTGCGGGCCAGCGTCTGCACGCTTTGCAGCAGCGGGATAGTTGCGCCCATCTCGGTCGCTTCCCGGTTCAGCTTCTGATAGCCGGCGATCCGCTTGTCGTAATCGGGCTGCTGGAACAGCGCCGGGATCTGGTCGCCCGGCTGCTCCCCCTTCCAGGAGGAGAACGGCATGTTCGGGTTCAGCAGATAGCCGGTGAAGATCTCGGGATCACCGGTGGCGTTGTCCCAGGAATAGAGTGTGGCAGCCGGCAGCTTGTGGCCGCGGTTCAGCTCGAAATACTTGGCGTATTCGATCACCTCCAGCTCGACCTCGATACCGACCTTCTTCCACATCTGCAGCAGCGCCCGGGCGATGTCGAAGTCGGACGGGAAGTGGCCGTTGGTGGTGGCCATCTTGAAACGCGCCGGGTTGTCGGCCGAGAAACCCGCCTCGGCCAGCAGCGCCCTGGCCTTCTCAGGGTCGTAGGCAAAATCGTACCCGGCGACGTCACCGGGGGTTCCCGGCGGGGCAACCACCGAGAGCGGCACCGCGGCGCCACCGTAAAAGGCCTTGGACAGCGCGGCCTTGTTGATCGCGTGATGGGCCGCCAGGCGCAGGTTGTCGCTGGCGAATTCGCCGTCGTTGCGCATCTGCAGCAGGATCACCCGGGTGATCGGATTGATCTCGCCGGTGATGCCGTAGATCTTGTCCAGCCGTTCGGTTTCGCGGACCGGGATGTTGATGGTCAGGTCGGCCTGTCCCGACTGCACCGCCGCCACCCGGGCGGAGGCATCCTTGATCACATCGACGGTGATCTTCTTGATCTCCGGCGCGCCACCCCAATAGGCGTCGTTGGCCTCGAACACCATGCGGGAGTTCATCTGGTAGTCCACCAGCTTATAGGGGCCGGTGCCGACCGGAGCATCGCGGAAGGCCTCCGATCCGACCTTCTCCATATAGGCCTTGGGCACCACGAAACTGCCCATGAAGGCCAGCCATTCCGGGGCCGTCGGCGCCGGGCGGCTGAACCGGAACACGCCGGAGGTCGGCGAGGTCACCTCGATATCCGTGATATGTTTCCAGCTGTTGCCGATATCGAGCTTTTCGCCCGACTGGAGCCGTTCGAAGAAGCTGAAGCGAACGTCCTCGGCGGTCATCGGCGTGCCATCGTGAAAGCTGACATCGTCGCGCAGCGCGAAGCGCAGCGACAGGCCGTCGGCGGCCAGCTCCCATTCGGTCATCAGACTGGGGATCAGCGTCAGATCCGGCGCCTGCAGGATCGGCTGATCGAAGACCAGTTTGAACAGCGATTGCGCATCGGGCGAAAACCGCTTGTTCGGATCCCAGGAGGGCACGTCCGAGGGCCAGGCCATCGTCACCGTGTCCTTGCCGGTTGCGGCCAGAACGGCCCGCGCCGGCAGCATCGCCCCGGCGGTGCCGATGCCGAGCAATTGCAGGATATCGCGTCTGTTGAATGTGGTCATTTCTGCTTCTCCCTGTCGGAATGCGCCCCGAACTGCCGCGCCGGGGTCACCTGAACCGCCGCCCCTCAGGCCAGCGGACGTCTCTGCATCAGATGATGGGTGCAGGCGCCGTCGCGCGGCGGCAGCTCTGCCGAATGGGCCTTCAGCCGCGGCACCACGTCGGAAGCCATCGCCGCAGCGAAGCTGCCGATATCGTCGAAGGTCACCTCATTGCCGACCAGATAGTTGGCGGGCACCGTCCCGGCGGGGGTGCCGTCGACCGGCTCCAACCCCAGGATGCGGCGAATGCCGGGAAAGTCCGCCTGAATCGGCAGATGCCCGGCCAGATACTCGGTGACGAAACCGGCGCGATCGCTGCAGGGCAGCTTGTAGCGCACGACATAGGCAGCGCCGCCGCCCACGCCCAGATCGTCACCCGGCAGGGCGTGGCGATGCCGCCGGAACGCCCCTGCCTCGGCCCGGGCACCATCGGGCAGCGCCTGCAGCGCCGCCTGCAACGCCGGGGCCTCCAGCGCAGCGCGCAGCGCCGCCTCCCCGTCAAAGCCGAGGGTGATGAGCGCCGCCGGCGGGTTGGGATCGTGATAGGGCGCGCCGGCACCGATCTCCTCATAGGGACGATAGAGCTCCGCCCGGGCCACATCCGGCAGGACCGCCAGCGCCGGACCATGAGCCGCGATCCAGGCCGTCAGCGGCGACGCGGGGCCGAAGATACTCAGCTCGAGAACGAACATGACCAGTTCCTTATAGCGCTAAACTGTATTCTGATTTTGAGGCTACCTTGGATCTCTTTTGAGTCAAGCGCAAAGGAATCTCAGAATTCTCGCCAGCATCATGCGATTTTTGCTGAATATCAGGGCAATACCTTAGATGAACACCTGCCCACATCGACATTGCAGCTTGATCCAAAGAAGCGTTACAAGAATATAGTATACTGTTTTCACCCCTATGAGGCCGCATGGACACGCCTGAATTCGACAAGATCCGCCCGGTCGAGGGGGCCAGCCGCGGCCCCAGCCTGCGGCGGCTGATCTATCAAGACCTGCGCGAGAAGCTGCGCCGCGGCGATATCACCACCGACACCCGGCTGGTCGATGTCGAGATCGCCAAGGCCGCCGGGGTCTCCCGCATGCCGGTGCGCGAGGCGCTGCTGCAGCTGACCATCGAAGGCCATCTGGTCAGCACCACCCGCGGTTTCGCCCTGCCCGATCTGAGCGATGCGGACGTCGCCGATATCTTCGAAGTGCGCAAACTGCTGGAACCGCGTGCCGCCGCCAATGCCACCCGCGATCTGGACGCCGCCGGACTGGCCCGGCTGCGCTGCGCCGTCGAACAGGCGCGCGAGGCCGTCACCACCGGATCGATCGCCGATCTGGTCGAGGCCAATATCACCTTTCGCGAAACCTGGATCGCGGCGCTGCGCAACCGGCGGTTGGCGGCCACGATCCTGCGCTTCGCCGATCAGGCCCATGTGGTGCGCCGCGACACGCTGGGAGAGCCGGAAATTCGCCAGATCGTGCTGCGCGGCCTGATCCGGCTGCGCGATGCCTTTGAGCGCCGCGATGCCATGGCCGCGCATGACGAAATGCTGGCCTTCACACTGGAGGCCGAGCGCAGCTTTTTCCGCGAGGATCGCGCCGCCGGCTCCATCCCCCCTGTTTCCGGAGACACGAACAATGACTGACACTGTCGCAGCCCCGCTGCGGGCGCATCTTCAGGCCGGCGGTACGGTCGAGCTGTTCTGGTTCTCGCTCGGCTCCCCCGCCATGGTGGAGATGAGCGCGACCGCCCGGCCGCAGGCGATCATGATCGACGCCCAGCACGGGCTGTGGACCCGCGAGGGGCTGGAAAACGTTGCTGGCCTGATGCAGGGCCGGGTGCCGCTGATGGTGCGCACCGCCGACGCCAGCCATACCGCCGCGGCCACCGCGCTGGATGCCGGTGCCGTCGGTGTGCTGGCACCGCTGATCGAAACCGCGGCGGAGGCCCGTGCCTTCGTCGATGCCAGCCGCTATCCGCCTCAGGGGCGGCGATCAGGCGGCGGGGTACGGCCACTGATGGGGGATTTCGCGCGGTATTACAGCGATGCGCTGGAACAGACCGTGGTCGGTGTGATGGTAGAGACCGCCGCCGGGCTGGAGAATATCGAGGAGATCGCCGCCGTGCCGGGGATCGACCTGATCTTTATCGGCACCGGCGATCTGGCGATTTCGATGGGCGAGTTCCCGGTGCCCGGCCCCGCCTATGAGGCGGCGATCCAACGCGTGCGCCAGGTCTGCGCCGCCGCCGGCGTGCCCTGCGGCCTGTTCAGCGCCGATGCCGCCGACGCGCGCCGCCGCACTGCCGAAGGTTTCGCCGTGACCGTCAGCGCCAATGACATCGCCCTGGTCACCAAGGGGTTCGCCGCCGCCGCGCCGGAGCACGCGGGGGACAGCGAAACCGGTTAACCAGCGCATCGCCACCACCGAGAATACCGCTCTCCGCCGCCGCCCCGGCGCCGGCGGGGAGCGACCAGCCCCACCGTCCACGGCCGACGGCCCTGCCCCCGATGCCTGGGGGTGACGCCCCAACGGCGCGACGACATCCGATTATTGGCCCGATGTCGAAATATTCCAACACCGCAATGCATTTAATAGGTGAAGTCTTTCATTTCCGAATCACTTTGCCATCAGATTTCCGAATTCCCCAAAACCGAATGACGTTAGCTCCGGATCAGACGATATTTTCGTCTGTCTTTGCCCCAATTCTTCGATTTCTTGAAGCTTAGGCCTTGCATCAGCTTCAGGTTGATGCGTAACCATAAGGTTACCGATCTAGCACCCAAGGTACGGGCGCCGGACATATGCCCCAGCCCCCCCAGGGCCTTGCGATCGGGTCACCCCCATCCTCCCATGGCCGGAGGCCGGTCCAGGAGGACACGGCAAGCTGGCCCTTTCGCTTTAGATACATAACGTTATGCACTTAAGGGAGCTGAGTGTGACCGCCAAACGCAGAAGCCAATCCGAACGCACCGAGCATACGCGGGGCGCCCTGATCCATGCGACGGTCGACGTTCTCAGGGAACACGGCATGCAGGGGGCGACCGTTCAGGCGATCTGCAAGCGGGCGCGGGTGACCACCGGCGCCATTCAGCACCACTTCGGGTCCAAGACCGGATTGATTGCAGAGGTGGTGCGCACGCTCTGCGCCCCGTTTCTGGCGGAACTGCCGCCCGACCCGACCCTGCACAATAATCTGGAGGCCCGGCTGGATGCTCTTGTTGCGCACTATTGGGCAATTTATCGCGACGACAATTATTTCGCGATGTCCGAAGTTGCCCTGGCCGCGCGCACCGATCCCGACCTGATGCAACTGATCCACGATTTCCGCGAACAGCAGCTGTCGATCCTCCGCCGGTCGCTGGCCGAGCAGTTTCCCGACCTGGACATCTGCACCGATCAGATGGTCGAAAGCGTGCAATGCATGCTGGACTACATGCGCGGCTATGCGCTGCGCCGGCGCTATTACACCCATGTCACGCAGGAGCAACTGGACGATGAGACCGCGCTGGATCATGCCCGCATGATCCTGTCGAGCGGCCTGATGCGCCCGCAGGCGCAGGCGTCAGATTAGCCGCACCGCCGTCCGCCCCCATCCCGAACAAAAACGCCCGGAGGATCGCATCCCCCGGGCGTTTTCGTTCGTGTCGGCCCCGGCGCTGGCGCCGAGGCATCAAGCCGTCAGCAGATGATGGCGTTCAGCGTCGCGCTCGGACGCATCGCGGCGGCCTTCTTCTCGACGCTGGGCATGTAGTAGCCGCCGATATCGGCCGGCTTGCCCTGCGCCGCGGCCAGATCGGCCAGGATGGTGGTTTCCTTCTCGACCAGCTCCTTGGCGATCGGCGCGAAATGAGCGGCCAGGTCGGCATCTTCGGTCTGCGCCGCCAGCGCCTCGGCCCAGTAGCGGGCGAACCAGTAGTGGCTGTCGCGGTTGTCCGGCTCACCCACCTTGCGCGAGGGCGAACGGTTGTCGTCCAGGATGCCCTGGGTGGCGACCTCGGCGGCGGCGCCCAGCACACCGGCCTTGGCGTTGCCCTTCACATCGGCCAGGAAGTTCAGCGATTCGCTCAGTGCGCAGAACTCTCCCATCGAATCCCAGCGCAGGTGATCCTCTTCCAGGAACTGCTGCACGTGTTTCGGGGCAGAGCCGCCGGCGCCGGTCTCGAACAGGCCGCCACCGTTCATCAGCTTGACGATCGACAGCATCTTGGCCGAGGTGCCCAGCTCCAGGATCGGGAACAGGTCGGTCAGATAGTCGCGCAGCACGTTGCCGGTGATGGCGATGCTGTCGTTGCCCGCGGTGATGGTCTCCAGCGAGGCGCGGGTGGCTTCGCGCGGCGCCATGATCTCGAACTTGTCGGCCACGCCGGCCGCTTCCAGCGCCGGTTTGACGTATTTGATCAGCTCGGCATCATGGCCGCGGTTCTCGTCCAGCCAGAAGATCGCCTGATAGCCGGTCAGCCGCTGACGGTCGATCGCCAGCTGGATCCAGTTCTCGATCGGCGCCTTCTTGGCAGTGCAGGCGCGCCAGATGTCGCCGGCCTCGACGTCGAGCGAATGCAGCACGTCGCCATTGGCCAGGACGATGCGGATGGCGCCATCGGCAGTCGCCTCGAAAGTGGTCGGGTGCGAGCCGTATTCCTCGGCCTTCTGGGCCATCAGGCCGACGTTCTGAACGGTGCCGGCGGTGGCCGGGTTCAGCGCGCCGTTCTGCTTGAAGAACTCGATCGCCTCGTCATAGACCGGGGCGTAGCAGTTGTCGGGGATGACGCAGTTGGTGTCGGCCTCATTGCCGTCCGGTCCCCAGCCCTTGCCGCCCGCACGGATCAGCGCCGGCATCGAGGCGTCGATGATCACATCCGACGGCACATGCAGGTTGGTGATGCCCTTGTCGGAGTTCACCATATACATGCCGGGACGCTCGGCCACGCAGGCCTCGACCGCCGCCATGATCTCGGCGTTATCCTTCACCCGCTCCAGCACATCGCCCATGCCGGAATTCGGGTTGACGCCCAGGGCTTTCATCTGATCGCCGAATTGCTCGAACACCGGGGCCAGCCAGGCCTTGACCGCATGGCCGAAGATGATCGGGTCGGAGACCTTCATCATCGTTGCCTTCATGTGCAGCGAGAACAGGATGCCGTCGGCCTTGGTCGCCTCGATCTGCTCGGCCAGGAAGGCGTCGAGCGCCTTGGCCGACATGAAGGTCGCGTCTACGACTTCGCCTTCCAGCAGGGTCCAGCCGTCCTTCAGAACGGTGGTGGTGCCGTCCTTGGCGACGAATTCGATCTTGGCAGGACCGGCCTGATCGGCGCTCAGCGTGGCGGACACTTCATTGGCATAGAAGTCATTGCCGGCCATCGACGCCACATGCGTCTTGCTGTCGGAGGCCCATTTGCCCATCCGGTGCGGGTTCTTCTGGGCGTAGTTCTTCACTGCCTTGGCGGCGCGGCGGTCCGAGTTGCCTTCGCGCAGGACCGGGTTCACCGCCGAGCCCTTGATCGCGTCATAGCGGGCGCGGATCGCCTTTTCCTCGTCGGTCTTGGGCTCTTCCGGGTAATCCGGCAGCGCATAGCCCTTGGCCTGCAGTTCCTTGATCGCGGCGGTCAGCTGCGGCACTGAGGCGGAGATGTTCGGCAGCTTGATGACGTTGGCATCGGCGGTCTTCACCAGTTCGCCCAGCTCTGCCAGATCGTCGGACTGGCGCTGCGCTTCGGTCAGAGCCTCCGGGAAGGTGGCGATGATACGCCCGGCAAGCGAGATATCCTTGGTACCCACGGTGATTCCGGCGGCGCCGGCAAAGCTGCGGATGATCGGCAGCAGCGAGGCGCTGGCCAGTTCCGGCGCTTCGTCTACGATGGTATACACAATATCGGGCTTGAAAGTGTCTGCCATGGTTCTCGTCCCTTTTCTGCCTTGCTGATGGCGTGAGATCTGATCGTGTGAAACGCGCGGCACTGCGCGCGGCGGCCAAAATGATGCGGGACCGCCCCAATGCGACGCACCAGACAGGTGCCTCGCGGCGGCGGCTGCGTTTCAAGCCCCCTGTAGAACAGTGCGCGCAGGTAATCAATCGACACAGCGGGCGCAATTTGCCCCAGTTCGCGCAAACATGGGCCCGATGGGCGGTCTGCCGCCCGATTGCTGGGCGCTGACGCCCTCGGTGATCAAGCTTTCGCCGCTGCCCGGGCGCCCTCTTGGCAGGCCGGCCAAACCACGGCTAAGAAGACCTCCCGAATATCCTGAAAGGAGTCGTCCTTGGACACTGCGCCCCAGACCGCCGGTCAGACCGCCGCCCGCATCGCCCGCACCATCGCGACCGAGATCGGCGCCCGGCCCGATCAGGTCGGCGCCGCGGTCAAGCTGCTGGATGAGGGCGCCACCGTCCCCTTCGTCGCGCGCTACCGCAAGGAGGTGACCGGTGGCCTCGACGACACCCAGTTGCGCACCCTGTCGGACCGCCTCTCCTATCTGCGCGAGATGGAGGCGCGGCGCGAGACGATCCTGAACTCGATCAAGGATCAGGGCAAGCTGACCGAGGATCTGGCGAAATCCATCGGCCTGGCCGAGACCAAAGCGCAGCTTGAGGACATCTATCTGCCCTACAAGCCCAAGCGCCGCACCAAGGCGATGATCGCGCGCGAAAACGGGCTGGAGCCGCTGGCCGAGGCGATCCTCGCCGACCGCGCCGCCGATCCAGAGGCGCTGGCCCAGGGCTTCGTGACCGAGGCGGTGCCGACAACCAAGGACGCGCTGAACGGCGCCCGCGACATCATCGCCGAGGGGCTGACCGAGAACGCCCAGCTTCTGGGCGACCTGCGCGCCTTCATGCAGGCGGAGGCGCGGCTGACCGCCAAGGTGATCGAAGGCCAGGAACAGGCCGGCGCCAAATTCTCCGATTATTTCGACCATGCAGAGCTGTGGTCCAAGGTGCCCTCGCACCGGGCGCTGGCGATGCTGCGCGCCCAGAAGGAAGGCGTGGTGACGCTGGATATCGCCCCCGACCCGGAGACCGGCGCCGACCGGGCAGAGGCCATGGTCGCCTCCTACCTCGGGACCAAGACCGACGGCGCCGGCGATCAATGGCTGCGCAAGATCGCCGGCTGGACCTGGCGGGTGAAACTCAGCCTGACCATGATGGTCGATCTGATGGGCGATCTGCGCGCCCGGGCGCAGGAAGAGGCGATCGCCGTCTTCGCCCGCAACCTAAAGGACCTGCTGTTCGCGGCGCCCGCCGGCGCGCGGCCCACGCTGGGGCTCGATCCCGGCATCCGCACCGGCGTCAAGGCGGCGGTGGTCGATGCCACCGGCAAGCTGGTGGCGACCGACACGCTCTATCCGTTCCAGCCGAAGAACGACGTGCGCGGCGCCCAGGCGGCGATCATGGGGCTGATCGCCAAGCATGGGGTCGAGCTGATCGCCATCGGCAACGGCACCGCCAGCCGCGAAACCGAAAAGCTGGTGACCGAGACCCTGGCCCTGCTGCCCTCGGGCGTGCAGAAACCCACCAAGGTGGTGGTGAGCGAGGCCGGCGCTTCGGTCTATTCCGCCTCGGAACTGGCGGCGCGGGAATTTCCCGATCTGGATGTGTCCCTGCGCGGCGCGGTGTCGATCGCCCGCCGGTTGCAGGATCCGCTGGCCGAGCTGGTCAAGATCGAACCGAAATCCATCGGCGTCGGCCAGTACCAGCACGATGTCGATCAGCACAGGCTGGGCAAGTCGCTGGAGGCGGTGATCGAGGATGTGGTGAACGCCGTCGGCGTCGACCTGAACACCGCCTCGGCGCCGCTCCTGGCGCATGTCTCCGGTCTCGGGCCCGGGTTGGCCGAGGCGGTGGTGACCCATCGCGACATCAATGGCGCCTTCACCTCGCGCAAGGAACTTCTGAAAGTCGCCCGTCTGGGTCCGCGCGCCTTTGAGCAATGCGCCGGCTTCCTGCGCATCCGCGACGGCTCCGAGCCGCTCGACGCCTCCTCCGTTCACCCGGAGGCCTATGACGTCGCCCGCCGCATCGTGCAGGCCTGCGGCCGCGACATCCGCCAGATCATGGGCAGTGACGGCGCGCTCAGGGGGCTCCGGGCCGAGCAATTCGTCGACGATCACTTCGGCCTGCCCACCGTGCGCGACATCTTCGCCGAACTGGAAAAGCCCGGCCGCGACCCGCGCCCCAGCTTCAAGACGGCGACCTTCACCGACGGGGTCGAGGAAATCACCGACCTGCGCCCCGGCATGGTGCTGGAAGGCACGGTGACCAACGTGGCCGCCTTCGGCGCCTTCGTCGATATCGGTGTGCATCAGGACGGGCTGGTCCACGTCAGCCAGCTGGCCGACCGCTTCGTCAAGGACCCGCATGAGGTGGTGAAGGCAGGTCAGGTGGTCAAGGTCACCGTGGTGGAGGTCGACGTGCCCCGCAAACGCATCGGCCTGACCATGCGCAAGGACGGCGGCGCCAGCGCGCGTGAAGATCGGGGCGCCCGCGGCGCCGGCAAGGATCGCCCCCGCGTCGGCGGCCCCAAGGGCAAACCGCGCGGCCAGATGTCCGCAGGGCCCAAGGGCGGCAGCCAGACCGGTGCGCTGGGGGCGGCCCTGCAGGACGCCTTCCGGAAGAAGTGATCTGAAACGATGCGCCACCCGGGCTCTGTCCCGGGCGGCGCCGCCTGACCGGATCGGAACGGGCGGCTCAGCCCTTGCAGCAGTCCGCCTCTCCCGCCCCCAGATCCTCCAGGATCGGGCAATCGGGCCGGTCGTCGCCGGCGCAGCAGGACACCAGATGTGCCAGCGTCGCCCGCATCCCCTGCAGCTGCGCGATCTTGTCGTCGATCCGGTGCAGGTGATCCTCGGCGATCCGCTTGACCTGGGCGCTCTCGCGGCTCTCGTCCTGATAAAGCGCCATCAGGCTGCGGCAGTCCTCGATGGTGAACCCCAACGCCCGCGCCCGGCCCAGAAAGGCCAGCCTGTGCAAATCGCTGTCGCCGAAGCTGCGATAGCCGTTGGCACTGCGTTTCGGCCGGATCAGACCGATATCCTCGTAATAGCGGATGGTTTTCGCCGGCAGCCCCGACAGCCGCGCCACATCACCGATATTCATTGACCGATCTCCTTCATTCCGCCGCGGCCAGCCGCGGCTGGCCTGCCGCCACGGCGCTGCGGGCCTCTTCCAGCACCGGCCGGATCCGCCGCAGCCGCAGCGCATTCGACAACACGAAGACCGAGGACAGCGCCATCGCCCCGGCCGCCAGCATCGGCGACAGCAACAGCCCGAAGGCCGGATAGAGCACCCCCGCCGCCACCGGGATCAGCGCGGTGTTATAGCCGAAGGCCCAGAACAGGTTCTCGCGGATATTGCGCATCACCGCCCGCGACACCGCGACCGCGTTCACCACGCCCCTCAGATCGCCCGACATCAGCACCACATCCGCCGATTCGATGGCCACGTCGGTGCCGGTGCCGATGGCGATGCCGACATCGGCATGGGCCAGCGCCGGCGCGTCGTTGATGCCGTCGCCGACGAAGGCCAGACCGCCCTCGCCTCGCAGATCGTCCAGCGCGGCGACCTTGCCCTCGGGCAGCACCCCCGCGATCACCCGGTCGATGCCGACCTCGCGGGCGATGGCCTCGGCCGTTTCCAGCTTGTCGCCGGTGATCATCGCCACCTGCAGCCCCATGCCATGCAGCGCGGCAATCGCCTCGGCGCTGCTGGGTTTGACCGGGTCGGACACGGCGATCACCGCCGCGATCCGCCCGTCGATGGCCGCATAGAGCGCGGTGCGCCCGGCGGCCGCCAGCCGTGCCTCCTCCCCCGCGAGGGGGGCGATCTCCACCCCCTCGCGCGCCATCAGCCGGTCGGCGCCCACCAGCACCTCGTGCCCCGCGACCCGGGCCCGCACGCCATAACCGGTGAAGGAGGTGAACGCGCCCGCCTCCGCCAGCGATCCCCCCGCCGCCCGCACGATGGCCTCGGCGATGGGATGTTCAGAGCGCGCCTCGACCGCCGCGACCAGCGCCAGCACCTCGGCCCGGTCGAACCCCTCGGCCAGCACCAGATCGGTCAGCTCGGGCCGGCCCGCCGTGACAGTGCCGGTCTTGTCCAGCGCCACGACGGAAACGCCCGAGAGCTGCTGCAGCGCATCGCCCTTGCGGAACAGCACCCCCAGTTCGGCCGCGCGCCCGGTACCCACCATGATCGAGGTCGGCGTCGCCAACCCCATGGCGCAGGGGCAGGCGATGATCAGCACCGAGACCCCCGCGACCAGGGCCAGCGTCAGATCCGCGCCTAAGGCGAGCCAGATCAGCACCGTCGCCAGCGCCGCGCCCATCACCGCCGGCACGAACCACAGCGTGATCCGGTCGACCAGCCCCTGAATCGGCAGCTTGGCGCCCTGCGCCTGCTCCACCATGCGGATGATCTGGGCCAGCACCGTCTCGGCCCCGACCCGGGTGGCGCGAAAGCGGAAACTGCCCTGTCCGTTCACCGTGCCACCGGTCACCGCATCGCCCGGGGCCTTGGCCACCGGCAGCGGCTCGCCGGTGATCATGCTCTCATCGACATGGCTGTCGCCCTCGGTCACCGTCCCATCGACGGCAATCCGCTCTCCCGGGCGCACCAGCAGGATATCGCCGGCACGGATCGCGTCGATGGCGACCTCCTCCGGCACGCCGTCGCGCAGGACCGTCGCGCTCTGCGGCCTCAGCCCCAAGAGCTTGCGGATCGCCGCGCCGGTACGCCCCTTGGCCCGCGCCTCCAACACCCGGCCGATCAGGATCAGCACCACGATCACCGCCGCCGCCTCGAAATAGACCGCGCGCACCCCGGCGGGCAGAACCCCCGGCAGGAAGGTCGCCACCACCGAATAGAGATAGGCCGCGCCGGTCCCCACCGCGACCAGGCTGTTCATGTCCGGCCCACCGCGCAGCAGTGCCGGCACCCCCTTGGCATAGAACATCCGGCCCGGCCCGATCAGCACCACGCTGGTCAGCAGGAATTGCAGCATCCAGCTGGTCTGCTGGCCGACGGTCGCCATCACCCAGTGATGAAACGCCGGCACCAGATGCCCACCCATCTCGATCACGAAGACCGGCAGCGCGAAGGCGGCGGCAAACACCGCCCGCCGGGCCAGCACCTGCGCCTCCGCCTCCTTGCGGGCGCCGCGATCCTCCTCTGCCCCGGCCTGCGCGATGGTGGCCGGATAGCCGATGCGGGCCGCCGCGGCGATCATCTCCTCCGGGCTCACCGCCGCTTCGAGATAGATCACCCGGGCGGTCTCGGCGGCGAGGTTCACATTGACCTCCAGCACGCCGGGCAGCGCCGACAGCACCCGGTCGACCCGCCCGACACAGGAGGCGCAGGACATCGAGGCGACATTCAAAACCACCTCGGCCCGCCGCGCCGGAAACCCCATCTTGTCGAGCTTGGCCACCACCGCCTCCAACCGCCCCACGGCGTCCAGATCCATCTGCGCGCGCTCGCTGGCCAGGTTGACTGAGACGTCGCTGACCCCTTCCAGCCCGCTCAGCCCCCGCGTCACCCGCGCCACGCAGGACGCGCAGGACATGCCCTCCACGGACATCTGAATATGCTGCGATACGGTCATGTTCTTCGCCTCCGGTCTTTCGGTTGCCCCTCAGATAAGGTTTCCAGCCGCTGGAAGGTCAAGGGGCAGAAAAAATTTGCCGCCCCACCGCGCCGCCCCCCTTGACCTTCCAGCGATGGAAGCCCCCAGATCGGCGCAATACCCGAACAGGAGACCGCACCATGAAATTCAGCGTTCCCGAGATGAGCTGCGGCCATTGTACCGCCAGCATCGAAAAGGCCATCAAGGAGGCCGACTCGGCGGCGCAGATCGCCTGCGACCTGCCCAGCCGCAGCGTCGACGTCTCGAGCAGCCTGAGCCCCGAGGCCATCGCCGCCACCCTCGACGAGATCGGCTTCGAGGCCAAACCGGCCGCCTGATCCCGGCGCCGCCACTGCGCCTCGCGGCGCAGGCCTCCGGCGGGAGTATTTGGACAGAGAAGAAGACAGGGGCGCCCGGATCCGGGTGCCTCTTTGCCGTTGGGGGCCAGCAAGCGCGGGCACTCTTTTTCTGGCCACAACTATCCCCGCCGGAGGCAGGCGCCGTCAGGCGCCTTCCGGAACTGGCCGGGCCCTGTGTCGAAGGTCAGACCCCGGCCGCGACCAGCAGCCGGTCGAGCAGCCCGACATAACCGCCCCCGAACAAGCGCAGATGCACGATCGCCGGCCACAGCTGATAGATCGGCTGCCGTTCCGCCGCACCCGGCTCCAGCGCGCCATAGCCCGCCGCGAACCCGGCGCCGGGGCTGCCGAACAGGTTCAGCATCGCCAGGTCGACCTCGCCATGACCGCAATAGCAGGCCGGGTCGACCAATCCGCTGAGCTGCCCCTCTGCCGCCAGCACATTGCCGGCCCAGAGATCGCCATGCAGCAGGACCGGCGGCGGCGACTCCGGCAGGCGGTTGGGCAGATCGCGGGCCAGGCGCTCCAGCCGCCGGGCGTATCGCGCCGGCAGCGACTCCGGATCGGACAGCAACCGCCGCTCGGCCCAGAACTCCGGCCAGCTCGGCGCCGGCGCGTTGCGGATCGGCACCGGACCGAAGGCATAATCGCACTCCCAGCCATAGGCGATACCGGGGGTCTCATGCAGCCGCCTGAGCGCCTCGCCCAGCGCCCACCAGCCCGCCACCGACAGCCCACCGGCCGATTCCAACCGCTCCATCACCAGGCAACGGTCCGACACCGCCAGAACCCGCGGCGCCGGTACATCGGCACTGCGAATCGCCAGCAGCATCGCCGCCTCGGCCCGCGGCGCCGGGCCGGTCTTGACCACCACTGCGCGTCCATCGGCCAGGTCCAGCGCCAGAACCACGTTCAGGTCGCCGCCGCCCAGTTGCCGCCAGCCCTTCGGCGCCTGTTTCAGCATTGCGGCCGCGGCCGCTGCCAGTTCATCAATCCCCATCCGCCGACTCCTTCGCCCCCCGCATCCGTAGAATCCCTTCGGCGGCGCGGGCGCAAGATCGCCATTGCGCACAGCCTATTATTTTATTATTTCATGAAATATGGAAAAAGAATCCCTCACCCAGCTCGCCACGCTTTCGCACCCGCAGCGGATGCAGGTGTTTCGCCTGCTGATGCGCCGCTTTCCCGACGCGGTGCCGGCCGGCGAGATCGCGGCAGCACTCGAGCTGAAGCCCAGCACCAATTCGGTCTATCTCTCCGCGTTGAAAGAGGCCGGCCTGGTGACACAGGACCGTCACGGGACCTCTCTACGCTACCGGGCGGAAATCACAGCGCTGCAACAGCTGATGCGCTATCTGTTCAACGATTGCTGCCGGGGCCGGCCAGAGTTCTGCACCCCCCCGGATCTGACGGAGATGCCAGCAATGCCCCATCGTGCCCCCTATCATGTTCTGTTCATCTGCTCCGGCAACTCCGCCCGCTCGATCATGGGCGAGGCGCTGCTGCGCAGCATCGGCGGCGACCGTTTCGCGGTCCATTCCGCCGGCACCCGCCCCTATTCCGAGTTGAACCCCTTCACCCTGCGCCTGCTGGCCGACAAGGGGCACGACATCTCGGGGCTGCGCGCCAAGAACGTCTCGGAATTCCAGGGGCCGGCGGCACCGAAGATGGATTTCGTCTTCACCGTCTGCGACCAGGCCGCGAATGAGGACTGCCCGACCTGGGAAGGCCAGCCGCTGAGCGCCCATTGGGGGCTGCCCGATCCGGTCAAGGCCACCGGGACCGAGGCCGAGAAGATGCTGGCCTTTCAACAGACCTACGGCCAGCTGAAGAACCGTATCCGCGCCTTCGCCGCCCTCCCCTTCGACACGCTGGACCGGATTTCGCTGCAGGCGGCGCTGGACGATCTGGGCCGGCAGGAGATCGACGCATGACCACCTATGCTCTCAACGGACTGGGCCGGATGGGCAAGCTGGCACTGCGCCCGCTGCTGGAACGGGGGGCGGAGATCGCCTGGATCAACGACAAGACCGGCGATCCGGAGATGCAGGCGCATCTGCTGGAGTTCGACAGCGTGCATGGTCGGTGGCCGGCGGAATTCGCCCATGATGCCGACAGCCTCAGCATCGACGGCACCCGCCTGCCGGTGCGGAATGCCGCCCGCATCGAGGATCTGCCGCTCGACGGTGTCGATGTGGTGATCGATTGCACCGGTGTCTTCAAGACGGCAGAGAAGCTCGCCCCCTATTTCGCCGCCGGGGTGAAGAAGGTGGTAGTCTCCGCCCCGGTCAAGGATGGGCCGACCGCGAATATCGTCTATGGCGTCAACCAGGACAGCTACGCCCCCGCGACCCATGACATCGTGACCGCCGCCAGCTGCACCACCAATTGCCTGGCCCCGGTGGTGAAAGTGATCCATGAGGCCCTGGGTATCAAACACGGCTCGATCACCACGATCCATGACGTAACCAATACCCAGACCATGGTGGACCGGCCAGCCAAGGATCTGCGCCGGGCGCGCTCTGCGCTGACCTCGCTGATCCCCACCACCACCGGCAGCGCCACCGCGATCACCCAGATTTTCCCCGAGCTCACCGGCAAGCTGAACGGTCATGCCGTAAGGGTGCCGCTGCTGAATGCCTCGCTCACCGATTGCGTCTTCGAGGTCGCGCGCGAGACCACGGCAGAGGAGGTCAACGCCCTGTTCAAGGCCGCCGCCGAAGGTCCGCTTGCCGGCATCCTCGGCTATGAGACCCGGCCGCTGGTCAGCGCTGATTACACCAACGATCCGCGCTCCTCGATCATCGACGCCCCATCGACCATGGTGGTGGGCGGCACCCAGGTGAAGATCTACGCCTGGTACGACAACGAATGGGGCTATGCCAACCGGCTGGTCGATGTGGCGCTGATGGTCGGGGCCAGCCTGTGACCACGACACCGCCCGACCGTGCCGACCGGGGATTGGCCGCCTATATCGCGGTGACCGCCGCCTATTGGGCCTTCATGCTCAGCGACGGCGCACTGAGGATGCTGGTGCTGCTGCACTTCCACGGGCTGGGATTTTCCCCGGTGCAGCTCGCCTATCTCTTCGTCCTCTACGAGGTTGCCGGCGTGGTCACCAACCTGTCGGCCGGCTGGATCGCGGCCCGCTTCGGCCTGGCGACGACGCTTTACACCGGGCTCGGCCTGCAGGTGCTGGCACTGGTGGCGCTGACGCGGCTCGATCCCGGCTGGTCGCTGGGGCTGTCGGTGGTCTTCGTCATGCTGGTGCAGGGCGCCTCCGGCGTGGCCAAGGATCTGGCGAAGATGAGCGCAAAGTCCGCGGTCAAGCTGCTGGCCCCCAAGGGTGATGGCGGGCTGTTCCGCTGGGTTGCGCTGCTGACCGGGTCGAAGAATGCGGTCAAGGGCCTCGGCTTTCTTCTGGGCACCGCGTTGCTGGCGCTCGCCGGGTTCAATGCGGCGCTCTGGGGCATGGCGGCGGTGCTGACCGTTATCCTGGCCGCGGTGCTGATCGGCATGCCGCCGGGGCTGCCAGCCGGGCGCAAGGACGCCAAGTTCCGCGAGGTGCTCTCGAAGAACCGCAACATCAACTGGCTGAGCTTTTCGCGTCTCTTCCTCTTCGGGGCGCGTGACGTGTGGTTCGTGGTCGGCATCCCGATCTATTTCTACGCGGTGCTGTCGGACGGGTCGGAGGCCGGCAATCGCACCGCCTTCTTCCTGATCGGCAGCTTCATGGCCGGCTGGATCGTCCTTTACGGCGCAGTCCAGGCCAGCGCTCCGAAGCTGTTGCGCGCCCGCACGCGGGGGGAGGCCGCGATGGTCGCCGCAGCGCGCGGCTGGGCGCTGGCGCTGCTGCCGATCCCGCTGCTGCTGGCGCTGGCCGCCGGGCTGGCCGGGACGCCGGCGCCCTGGCTGACCGGGCTGCTGGTTCTGGGACTGCTGGTCTTCGGCGCGATCTTCGCGGTCAATTCGGCGCTACATTCCTATCTGATCCTCGCCTTTACCGAGGACAGCCGCGTCACCCTGGATGTCGGCTTCTACTATATGGCCAATGCCGCCGGGCGGCTGACCGGCACGCTGCTGTCGGGTCTCAGCTATCAGATCGGCGGCCTGCCGCTCTGCCTCGGGACGGCGGCGGCGATGGTCGCGCTCAGCGCGCTGGGGGCGGGCCGGCTACGCCCGGCCTGACCCCACCTAGCCGGCGTTGGCCAGATCGCCGGTATGCAGCACCGGCGAGGCGTCCAGATCGTCGGCATCGAGCATCGAGGCCACCCGCTCCAGCGCCGCGACCAGCATGGATTGCTCCCAATCCTCCAACGCCTCGAACTTGCGGACATAGCGTTGCTGCAGCGCATCCGGGGCCGAGTCCAGCGTCGCCCGCCCCTTGTCCGTCGGCACGATATTGGTCTGGCGGCGATCCTTCTCAGACCGCTGGCGTTCGACCATGCCCTGGCGCACCAGCTTGTCGACCAGCGAGGTCACCGTCGCCTGCGACACCCCCATGCGCTGCGCGATCGCCGTCGCGGTGCAGGGGCTCTTCTCCCCCACCACCTGCAGCACCCGGAACTGCACCGCCGTCAGACCGGCGGCCTGCGCCAGTTCCCGGCCATAAAGCTCCGTCGCGCGCAGAATGCGACGCAGGGCGATCAGGCTGACATCGGTACGGTCCATCGGCGTTCCCAAACGGCTCTCTCAGACTGCCTCTCGGACTGGCAGAGCCTCATGATGACAGAGGGGGTCAGGCGCATCAATGCCAAGAAGCTTAGCCACATTACTTCACTTAATCGAAGCATAATCACCTCAAAATACCGGAATACTACCCATTATAGGCGGATATATGATCAAATTACTATTTTTTACTTTCATATGTTGAAGTTTTCCGAGGGATCATTACTTTGACGCTCGAAGCAACTGAGGACTCGATGACATCATGCCACAGGCACACACCCCGCCCCCCACTGCTCACCTGCGCAAACCCCAGGCGGAGGATGGCGGCGCGATCTGGGATCTGGTTCGGGACTGCAAGCCGCTGGATGAGAACTCGATGTATTGCAACCTGATCCAGTGCGATCATTTCCGCGACACCTGCGTGGTGGCCGAACGCGGCGACGATCTGCTGGGCTGGGTCTCGGGCTATGTGATGCCGAGTCAGGACGACACCTTGTTCGTCTGGCAGGTCGCGGTCTCGCCCGAGGCGCGCGGGCTGGGGCTCGGCTCCCGGATGCTGGAGCATATCCTCAACCGCGACGCCTGCGCCGACGTCAGCCGGATGCAGACCACCATTACACGCGACAACCAGGCGTCCTGGGCACTGTTCAGCCGCTTCGCGAAACGGCGCTTCGGTCAGATGACCTCTGAGGCGCATTTCATCCGCGACGAGCATTTCATGGGTCAGCACGCGACCGAATATATGGTCACCATCGACCTGCCGCAGCGGCTGCAACAGGCGGCCTGAGTGCTGCATCGCGCATCGGCCGGGCCACCACCACTGCCCGGCCCACGGACGCGCGCGCCCCTGCTTTCCCCCAACACATTCCGGAAGGATTTATCATGTCGACTGAGACATCAGCCGAAATCAAGATCTTTGAACGCCGCGAATCCGAGGCCCGCAGCTACTGCCGCGGCTTCGACACCGTCTTCACCTCGGCCCGCGGATCCGAACTGACCGATGCGGCCGGCCGCAGCTATATCGACTTCCTCGCCGGCTGTTCGTCGCTCAACTACGGGCACAACGATCCGGACATGAAGATCGCGCTGATCGAGCATCTGACCGATGACGGGCTGGCCCATGCCCTGGACCTGCACACCGACGCCAAGGGTGCATTTCTCGAGAGCTTCGAGACCCATATCCTGAAGCCGCGCGGGCTGGACCACCGGGTGATGTTCACCGGCCCGACCGGCGCCAATGCCGTCGAGGCGGCGATGAAACTGGCCCGCAAGGCGACCGGGCGCGACACCATCATCGCCTTCACCAACGGGTTCCACGGCGTCACCCTCGGCGCGCTGGCGGCCACTGGCAATTCCTATCACCGCGGCGGCGCCGGCATCACCCTGAACGGGGTGACCCGGATGCCCTATGACGGTTATCTGGGCGACGGCATCGACACCGCCGACGTGCTGGAGAAGATGCTGGAGGATGCGTCCAGCGGGCTCGACAAGCCGGCGGCCATCCTGCTGGAGACGGTGCAGGGCGAAGGCGGGCTGAACGCCGCGGACCCCGACTGGATCAAGCGAATCGCCGATCTGGCCAAGGCCCACGGGGCGCTGCTGATCGTCGACGACATCCAGGCCGGCTGCGGCCGCACCGGCAGCTTCTTCTCCTTCGAGGGGATGGGGATCACCCCGGATATCGTCACCATGGCGAAATCGGTCTCTGGCTTCGGCCTGCCGATGGCGCTGGTTCTGGTGCGCCCGGAGTTCGACGTCTTTGGCCCGGCCGAGCATAACGGCACCTTCCGCGGCAACACCCATGCCTTCGTCACCGCCCGCGTGGCGATCGAGAAGTTCTGGGCCGATGGCAGCTTTCAGGAGGAACTGGCCGAGAAGGCGCTGATCCTGACCACCGCGCTGCAGGAGCTGGCCGAGATGCTCCCCGATTCCCGCCTGAAGGGTCGCGGCCTGATGCAGGGGGTCGACGTGCGCTCCGGCGATCTGGCCAGTGAGATCTGCGCCGAGGCCTTCCGTAACGGGCTGGTCATCGAAACCTCCGGCCCGGAGGATCAGGTGGTCAAGGTGCTGGCGCCGCTGACCACGCCGCAGGACACCTTCCGCAAGGGGCTGTCGATCCTGCTGGAGGCCGCCCGCACCACCCTTTCCCAAAACAGCAACAGCATTGCAGCGGAGTAACAGATCATGATCGTTCGCGACTTCAACGATATCACCAAGACCGATCCCAGCCGCGTCGTCTCCGACGCCAAATGGACCAGCGTGCGCATGCTGCTGGCCGATGACGGCATGGGCTTCTCCTTCCACATCACCTTTCTCGAGGCCGGCTCGGAGCATACGTTCCACTACAAGAACCACTTCGAGAGCGTCTATTGCATGCAGGGCAAGGGCTCGATCACCGATCTGGCCACTGGCGAGACTCACGAGATCAAGCCTGGCGTGATGTATGCGCTCAACGAGCACGACAAGCACGTGCTGCGCGCCGAGGAAGAGCTGGTCATGGCCTGCTGCTTCAACCCGCCGGTGACCGGCAACGAAGTGCATCAGGCCGACGGCTCCTACGCGCTGGAAACCGCCTGAGCCGCACGCCGCCCCGAAACAGGACAAAGGAGGCCCGGGCAGGATCAAGGCCCGGGTGAGCTTCCGTGACTTTCCCAAATCATACCGTCGAGAAGATCGGCGGCACTTCGATGAGCCGCGTGGCCGACCTGCGCGACTCGCTTTTCATCGGCGACCGCAAGGGCGCCGAGCTCTATCACCGCGTCTTTGTCGTCTCCGCCTTCGGCGGCATTACCAACCTGCTGCTGGAGCACAAGAAATCCGGCACCCCCGGTGTCTACGCGCTATTCGCCAACGACGAGAGCGGGCATGACTGGCTGGACGGGCTGACCCGCGTTGCCGACGCCATGCGCGCGGCCCATGCCAAGGTGCTGGACCATCCCGCCGATCTGACCGCCGCGGATGAATTCGTCCGCGAACGGATCGAGGGCGCGCGGTCCTGCCTGTTCGATCTGCGCCGGCTGTGTTCCTACGGACACTTCCGGCTGTCGGCCCATATGATGGTGATCCGGGAGCTGCTCTCCGGTCTGGGCGAGGCGCATTCCGCCTTCGTCACCACGCTGATGCTGCAGCGCTCCGGGGTGAACGCGCGTTTCGTCGATCTCTCCGGCTGGCGCGACGAGACCGAGCACGATCTGGAAGAGCGCATCCGCGACGGGCTGGACCGGGTCGACCTGACCAGCGAGCTGCCGATCGTGACCGGCTATGCCCAGTGCCGCGAGGGGCTGATGCGCGAATTCGACCGCGGCTATTCCGAGGTGACGTTTTCCACCATCGCCGCCCTGACCGGCGCGTCGGAGGCGATCATCCACAAGGAATTCCACCTGTCCTCGGCCGATCCGAACCTGGTCGGCGAACAGGCGGTGCGCAAGCTGGGGCATACCAATTACGACGTGGCCGATCAGCTGTCGAACCTGGGGATGGAGGCGATCCACCCCAAGGCCGCCAAGATCCTGCGCAAGGCCGGCATTCCACTGCGGGTGACCAACGCCTTCGAGCCAGGCGATCCCGGCACGCTGATCGACGAGGCCCCGGGGGAGGTTCCGGGGGTGGAAATCGTCACCGGGCTGGACGCCTACGCGCTATCGCTGTTCGAACAGGACATGGTCGGGGTGAAGGGCTATGACCAGAGCGTGCTGGAGGTGCTGACGCGCCACAAGGTGCATATCGTTTCCAAGGCCACCAATGCCAACACCATCACCCACTATCTGGCCGCACCGCTGAAGCCGGTGCGCCGGTCCGAACGCGATCTGGCGGAGCGCTATCCGGGCTCCGAAGTGACGGTGCAGGGGCTGGCGCTGGTCGCCGCCATCGGCCGCGACCTCAGCGGGCTGACGGTGGCGCAGGCCGGGCTGGCGGCACTGCAGTCGGCGCAGATCACGCCGCTGGCGGTGCAGCATCTGCCCGGATCGGTCGACGTGCAGTTCATCGTGCCGAAGGACGACCGCGATGCCGCGATCAAGGCGCTGCACCGTGCGCTGATCGAACAGCGCAAGGCGGAACCCCACGCCCCGATACAGCTGCATGCCGGGGCCGAGGAGCAGGCCACCCCGCTCAGCCAGACCGGCTGACCGGACCCGGCCATACAACATGCCCGTTCAACAGGGAGGAAGGGGCGGGGCCGCGCGGGCCTGCCCCTTTCGCTTTGCCGTCCCCGCGCCTAGGCTCCCCCGGCACAGCCCGCGGGAGACGATCATGACCACAGCCCCCCTCACCGACTGGATCGGCCGCCAGGACCAGCATCACGACAGGCTCGATCCGCGGCCCGCGCAGCAACTGCGCTCGATCCTCCCGGGCGAGGACAGCCTGGCCCCGGGGACGGCGCTGCCGCCGCTCTGGCACTGGGCCTATTTCCCGGATTTCACACCCCTCTCCGCGCTTGGCCGCGACGGCCATCCGGCGCGCGGCGGCTTCCTGCCGCCGGTGGCACTGCCCCGGCGCATGTGGGCCGGCGGCCGGTTGCAGTTCCCCGGCGACCTGAGGATCGGCGACACGGTCGAAAAGACCTCCCGCATCCTCGAGGTGCGGGAAAAGACCGGGCGCAGCGGCGCGCTCTGCTTCGTCACGGTGGAGCATCGGTTCACCGTTGCCGGCGATCTGCGGCTGATCGAGGAACACGATATCGTCTACCGCGCCGATCCCGCCCCCGATGCGCCCACCCCGGTGCCGCCACAGGCAGACCCCGCCCCGATCGAAGAGGCGATCACCCCCTCCCCGGTGATGCTGTTTCGCTATTCCGCCGCCACCTTCAACGGCCACCGCATCCACTACGATCCCGATTACTGCCGCGATGTCGAAGGCTATCCGGGGCTGATCTTTCACGGGCCGCTCACCGCCACGCTGCTGGCCGATCTGGCGCGCCGCACCGGCGGACGGCCACTGGCGCGTTTCGACTTCCGCGCCATCAGCCCGCTCTACGATATCGCCCCCTTCACCCTGCGGGCGGCCCCCGGCGCGGACGGCGCCCGGGTCTGGGCCGCCGGTCCGGACAATGCGCTGGCGATGACGGCGGTGGCGACCTATCGCTGAGGCGCATGGCCGGCGTGGATCATCTCCGCCGCCTTCTCGGCGATCATGATGGTGGGGGAGTTGGTATTGCCCGAGACGATCCGCGGCATGATCGAGGCGTCGACCACCCGCAGCCCCTCGACCCCGTTGACGCGGCAGTCCGGCGCCACCACAGCGCGCAGATCGCTGCCCATCCGCGCGGTGCCGACGGGGTGGAAGATCGTGGTGCCGATCTCTCCGGCGGCGCGGATCAGATCCGCCTCGGTCTCATAGCCGGGGCCAGGGCGGAATTCCTCGGGGCGGTATTTTGCCATCGGCTCGGCGCCCATGATCCTGCGGGTCAACTGAATCGCCCGGGCCGCGACGATCTTGTCCGCTTCGGCCGACAGGTAATTCGGGGCGATCTCCGGCGCCGCCGCCGGATCGGGCGAGGTGATCGCCACATGGCCCCGGCTTTCCGGCCGCAGATGGCAGACCGAGGCGGTCACCGCCGGGAAATCGTCCAGATCCTGCCCGAAGGCCGGCAGCGACAGCGGCTGCACGTGGTATTCCAGATCGGGGGTATCCACGTCCGGCGACGAATAGGCGAAACCGCCCAGCTGGCTTGGCGCCATCGACATCGGGCCAGAGCGGAACAGCGCATATTCCAGCCCGATCTTCGCCTTGCCCCAAAGCGTCGAGGCCAGGGTGTTCAGCGTCTTCGCCCCGGTCACCCTGTAGGCGCAGCGCAGCTGCAGGTGGTCCTGCAGGTTGCCGCCGACATCGGGGGAATCGTGCAGCACCTCGATCCCGTGCTTCTGCAGCAACGCCCCCGGCCCGATCCCCGACAGCTGCAGAAGCTGTGGCGAACCGATGGCACCGGCCGACAGGATCACCTCACGCCGGGCCTGCAGCCGCTCACCGCCAATCAGTTCCACCCCGGTGGCACGACGGCCCTCGAACACCACTTTGGCGCATTGCGCATGCGGCCGCACCGTCAGGTTGGGGCGATCCTTGACCGGGCTGAGGAACCCCTTCACGGTGTTCCACCGCCAGCCCGACCGCTGGTTCACCTCGAAGTAATTCACCCCGAAATTGTCGCCGGTGTTGAAATCGTCGCGATGCGGGATGCCCACCGCCTCGAAGGCGCGGGCGACATCGTCCAGCACCTCCCAGCGCAGCCGCTGCTTCTCGATCCGCCACTCGCCGCCGGTGCCATGGCTGGCCGAGCGGCCGGCATAGTGATCCTCGGACTTCATGAAATAGGGCAGCACATCGTCCCAGCCCCAGCCACGGCATCCCAGCTGCTGCCAGTCGTCGTAATCCCGCGCCTGGCCGCGCAGATAGAGCATGCCGTTGATCGAGGAACAGCCACCCAGCACCTTGCCGCGTGGATAGCCCAGCGACCGGCCGTTCAGCCCCGGCTCCTCGCGCGTCTTGAAACACCAGTCGGTGCGCGGGTTGCCGATGCAGTAGAGATAGCCGACGGGGATATGGATCCAGTGGTAATTGTCCCGGCCACCGGCCTCCAGCAGCAGCACCTGCGCCATCGGATCCTCGCTCAGCCGATTGGCCAGAACACATCCCGCGCTGCCGCCGCCCACGATGATGTAGTCGTATTTCTGGCCATCCATCTGCAGCTCTCCTCCCGTTGTCCCGGTCGCGATCCTCAACCACAATCGCGGCATGGTCCAGCCCCTTCGCCACGCGTTTAGCGGTTCCAACCCCTGCGTAACTGCCATATGGTCCCGGCCAGCATCCGATGCTGAATTCTGCCGACCAGGAGCCCGACGTCCGGACATGTCCCGTTTTGACGGATATATGCTGCGCCAGCTTCTGGTGTTCTTCGGCTTCTTCCTGCTGGTTCTGGTGGGGGTTCTCTGGATCACCCGGTCGGTCAGCCTGTTCGACAAGCTGATCGGCGGCGGCCAGTCGGCGATGGTATTTCTGGAATTCACCGCGCTGTCGCTGCCGACACTGATCCGCACGGTGATGCCGATGGCCGCCTTCGGCGCCGCGGTCTATGCCACCAACCGGCTCAGCCGCGACAGCGAGATGACGGTGATGCTCGCCACCGGGGCAAGCCCGCTGCGGCTGGCGCGCCCGGTGCTCTATTTCGGCATGGTCACGGCGCTGATGATGGCGGGGCTGACCACCTATCTCAGGCCCGCCTCGATCCAGAAGCTCGGCGTGCGCGAGGCGGAGGTGACCCGCGACCTGACCGCGCAGTTGCTGAACGAGGGCAGCTTCATGCATCCGGCCCAGGGAGTGACCTTCTACATCGGTCGCATCGACGAGGACGGGACGCTGAACGATGTCTTCCTGTCGGACCGCCGCAACCCCGACCAGCCGATCACCTACACCGGTGCCCGCGCCTTTCTGGTCCGCGACGACGCCCGCGTCAGCCTGGTGATGGTTCAGGGCATGGCGATGCGCTACGAGGCCGCCACCAACGCGCTCTCGACCACGCTGTTTCAGGATTTCTCCTATGACATCACCTCGCTGGCCACGACGCGCGAAAACGGCCGCCGCAACCTGCGCGGCGTCCCCACGACCGAGTTGATGCGAACGGACACCCGTGCCGCGCTGGAGGCCGATCACGGCTACAGCCAGGGCCAGATCACCGAAGAACTGCACGAGCGCATCGCCTGGGTGCTGATCTGCATCGCGGTGCCGCTGCTGGGCTATGCCACGCTGATGATGGGCGGGTTTTCCCGTTTCGGGCTCTGGCCGCAGCTTCTGACCGCCTTCGCGCTGCTGCTGGTGATGGAGGGGCTGCGCGGGGCAGCAACCTCCGTCGTGGTCAATCAGCCGCACTACTGGTGGCTGCTCTATGCCCCCGCCGCCCTGGGGCTGCTGTTGACCAGCATCTTCCTGCGGGCCGCCGGGCGACCGCTGCGCCTGTTCCTCAGCCGCAGCCGCGCCGCCTGAACCACCGCCGCCGCGACCCGGCCCCACCGCCGTTTGAGAGTTGCCAGCGCCCGGCAAATCTGGTTAGACGGTTTCCATTGCGTTGCGCGGGGCGGTTTTCCCGGCGGGATGCAGAGCCAAATGGCCGTGTTTCCGTGCTGATGTTCAGTGCCGCAGAATTGTCACCTGCGCTAAGTAGGCTGCGCGGAATCAACGACCACCAGCTAAACTATCTGAGGCCATGAAGCTCTCAATCGTCATACCCATGTTCAACGAGGCGGAGAACGTCGTTCCGCTGGTGCGCGAGATCGAGCGCGCCTGCGCCGCCCTGACCGACAAGGAACTTGTCCTGGTCGACGACGGCTCCACCGATGACACCGCCCGCCTGATCCGCGAATTGCAGGCGCAATACGACTGGCTGCGGCTGATCCAGCATCCCCGGCCCGGCGGCCAGTCCGCGGCGGTGCACAGCGGTGTGCTCTGCGCCCGGGGCGAGATCGTCTGCACGCTGGATGGCGACATGCAGAACCCGCCGGCCGAGATCCCCAAGATGGTGGCGCCGCTGATGGCCGCCGATGCCCCCGCCGATCTGGCCCTGGTCGCCGGCCAGCGGGTGCAGCGGCAGGACACCTGGTCCAAGCGCATGGCCTCGAAACTGGCCAACCGGCTGCGCGCCTGGATGCTGAACGACCACACCCGCGACACCGGTTGCGGGCTCAAGGCGTTCCGCCGCGACGCGTTTCTGCGCCTGCCCTTCTTCAACCACATGCACCGCTATCTGCCGGCGCTTTTCGCACGCGACGGCTGGCAGGTGGCCCATGTGGACGTCGCCCACCGCAGCCGCGGCGGCGGCAGTTCCAAATACAACAACCTGCAGCGCGCGCTGGTGGGGATCTACGATCTCTTCGGGGTGGCCTGGCTGATCCGCCGGGCCAAGACCGTGCGGCCGCAGGAAGCCCCCCGTACGACGGAGGAGCCGTCATGATCGATCAGGCCCTGGCCTTCTTCAAGGTCGAAACCCAGGCCGAGCTGGTCTGGGTGATCATCGGTCTGGGAGCGCAGATCCTGTTCTCGATGCGCTTCATCATCCAGTGGATCGCCTCGGAGAAACAACGCCGCTCGGTGGTGCCGGAGCTGTTCTGGTGGTTCTCGATCATCGGCGGGGTGACGCTGCTCGCCTATGCGGTGCACCGGCAGGATCCCGTCTTCATTCTCGGCCAGTCTCTGGGCGTCGTCATCTACCTACGGAACCTCTGGCTGATCTATGCAGAAAAGCGCAGCGCCCGACAGAGCATCTGATCCGCTGTGGGTCGGGATCGCGGCGGTGGCCGCGCTCACGATCTACCGGGTCGTCCTGCTGGCCTTCTCCACCGCCGAACTCTTCGTCGATGAATCGCAATACTGGCAATGGGGACAGGAGCTCGCCTGGGGTTATTACTCCAAGCCGCCGCTGATCGGCTGGGTGCTGCGCGCCTTCACCGAGCTGGGCGGAGACGGCGATTTCTGGATTCGCCTGCCCGGACCGCTGTTTCAGGCCGCCACCGCCCTGGTGCTGATGGGCGCGGCACGGCAGATCGCCGACCGCCGCGCCGCCGCCATGGTCGCGGTGATCTATGTCAGCCTGCCGGTGGCGGCGGCCGGATCGCTGCTGGTCTCCACCGATACGATCCTGCTGCCCTTCTTCGCCGGGGCGTTCTGGCTCTATCTGCGGCTGACCCGCCATCGGTCCGCGCCGGCCGCCGTGGCGCTGGGGCTCTGCCTCGGGGTCGGGATGCTGGCGAAATATGCCGCGATCTACTTCGTGATCGGCGCCGGCATCGGCGCGGCGCTGGCGCCACAGGCGCGGATCGCCCTGCGCGATGCCGCACTCGCCGCCCTGGCCTTTCTGGCGGTGCTGGCGCCGAACCTGATCTGGAACCTGCAGAACGATCTGATGACCTTTTCCCACACCGCCGACAATGTCGACTGGGTGAAGCGGCCGGGGGTACACCTGAACCCCGCCGGCGCGGTCGAGTTCCTGCTGGCGCAATTCGCGGTGATGGGGCCGATCACCTTCGGCGCCTATCTCTGGCTTGCCCCCCGGGCGCTGGCCCGGGCCGACTGGGCGCCGCGCTGGCTGGTGGCGATGTCGCTGCCGACGCTGCTGCTGGTGACGCTGCAGGCGCTGCTGTCCAAGGCCTATGCCAACTGGGCGGTGACCGCCTGTCTCGGCCTGCTGCTGCTGGTGGTGCCGGTGCTGTGGCACCGGGCGCGCAGCCTGTTCTGGGTGGCGCTGGCGCTCAACCTCGCGCTCAGCGCCTTCCTGCCGATCGCCGCCACCCAGGCCGACCGCTGGGCCGTGGGCGATCACCACAGGCTGCTGATGCGCCGCTATATCGGCCAGGGCGAGATGAGCAGCCGCATCCTGGAGGAGGCCCGCGCCCGCGGTCTCAGCGCCGTGGTCAGTGACGATCGCCACCTGCTGGCCGATCTGTTCCACAAGGCCAAGGGCAGCGAGATCGCCATCTACGCCGCCCCGCCCGCCGGCCGGCCGGAAAACTTCTATGCCCAGCGGCACCCCTATCCGGCGACGCGGCAGGACGGGTTCCTCTTCGCCACGCTGAACGGCGCCAGCGCCTGTGGCAAGACCCTGCCCGATGCCACCTGGCGTCCGGGTCCCGGCATCTATGCCGATGACACGCTCTATCTCTATGTCCGGCACGCACCCTGCTGGGGAGGGGCTGAGAAGTGACACCGCGCGCGCCCGCTCCCTCCTCCGGCTTTCGTATCGGTCCGGCGCTGATGATCGCCTGGCTTGCCGCCTGCCTGATCTTCGCCATCCTGCCCGGCATCGATATCGCAGTCTCGCGGCTGTTCTTCGATCCGCAAAGCCAGAGCTTCCCGCTTTCCGACTTGCCGGCGCTCCAGTTCCTGCGCAAGCTGCTCTGGCAGGGCCTCAACCTGATGCTGCTGGCGGCGGTGGCGCTGACGATCCAGGGAATCTTCACCCGCCACGCCATGCGCATTCCCACCCGGGTCTGGGCCTTCTGCGCCAGCCTGATGCTGCTGGGGCCTGGCATTCTGGTCAATCTGGTGCTCAAGGCGCATTGGGGCCGGGCGCGCCCGGCGGATCTGGAGATCTTCGGCGGCACGCTCCGCTTCACCCCGCCGCTGCAGATCTCGGATCAATGCCCCTATAACTGTTCCTTCGTCTCGGGCGAGGCCGCCTTCCTGACCAGCGGCGCCATCATCATCGGGCTGCTGCTGTGGCATGTGGTGCCCGCCCACCGGCGCCGCAGCCTGGTGATCGCGCTGGCACTGGTCCTCGTCGCCACCGCCTCGATGCGGGTGATGAAAGGGCGCCATTTCCTCTCCGACGTGGTCTGGTCGATGATCCTGACCGCGACGCTCGCCCACCTGCTGGCCCGGCTGTTCCGGCTCGCCCCGGAGTTGCCACGGCTCAGTCCGCAGGCATTCCGGAGCGATTTGCGCACGATTTTGCAGATTTTTCGCGGTTTTCGTCCCGCCGGTGCCGCTGTCGTCACGTCATTGAAATGTTGGGGTCACATCTGTGCCGGCAAGATCAGCCAGATTTCAGCGAGATCCTCACGACATGACGTCCCCCTCCCACCGGAGCCTCCTGACAGACCCCGCAAATCCTGACACCCTTTTCGCCGGCCGCCCCTGGCTGCGCCGGGTGATGCGCCGCTTCGGCGTCTACATCATGATGGCAATCGTGATGGTCGCTTTCGGCCTGTCCGATCGCAAGCTGGAGCATATCGGCGACAACGTGCAGATCGCGGTGCCGCTGGCGGGGTTGGCCTGTGCCGCTGCAACCGGCGACGGGGTGCGGTATTTCGGCCGTTTCCTGTTGCTGTCGAGCACCTACAACACCTCGAAACGCCTGCTGGGCGAGGCTCCGATCAACATCCGCCCCAACGGCGGCACCGCCGGTTTCCCCTCCGGGCACACCGCGGCCACGGTGTTCGGCGCCTCCTGGCTGGTCAACAGCTGCCTGACGGAAAACCGTGTCGCCAAGGGGATCGCGATCCTGTCGGCGGGCTTCGTCGGCGGATCGCGCATCGCCGTGGGCGCCCATAATATCTGGCAGGTGCTGGCCGGGGCCGTCCTTGGCTGGATGGTGCAATGCCTGGCGCTTGTCTGGTTCGACCGGCTGTTCAGCCGCGGTCTGGCGGGCGCCGGCCGGCTGATCCGGCTCGGCGCGCAGACGCTCTATCGGGCGCTGCGCCAGGGCCTGGCCCAGATCGATCCGGCAACGCGCCAGCGGGTCCGCCAGCCGGTCCCGGTTCAGCGGAACAGATAAGCCGTTACATCGACCTGATCGGCGCCGCCCAGGGCGAAGCCGGTCACCTGCCCCAGCACCTCTCCGGTCTTCGGCATCGCCGCGTCGAACGCCGGCTTCTGCTCTGCCGTCACGAAGACCAGCGCACAGGGGGCAGCGGCCGCGATCTCTGCCGCCGCGGCCGCCGGGCGGAACAGCGGCAGACGCGGGCTCAGCAACAGCAACGACGGTTCCTCATAACCGACCGACAGGATCGCCGGTGCCTCGCACAGCCGATCCGCTTCGACCGCAATCTCCGACATGGCGTTCGACGGCCAGATCGGGGCGAGCCGCGCCAGATGACCGAAGAGGCTGACCGACAGCCCCAGCGACAGCGCCCCCATCCCCAGAAGCGGCGCCAGCCGGTCGCCCCGCCGCAGCGCCGCCCAGACCCAGATCATGCCGGCCACCGAGATCGCCACCCCCAGCGCCCAGATCGCGCCGGGCGCGACGCCGAAGCGCAGCGAGAAGATCACCGGCGCTGCCGCCAGCCCCAGGGCCAGCAGCAGGAACAGCCCCAGAAACAGCCCGTAGATGCGGCCCAGCGGCGCCTCCCGCCGCTCCAGCCAGCCCGCCGCCGTCAGCATCGCCAGCGCCGGATAAGTCGGCAGCACGTAGTGGATCAGCTTGGTCGCGGTGATCTCGAACACCAGCCAAGACGGCAGGATCCAGGCCAGGCAGAACATCACCGCCGGCATCCGCCGCGCCGACCAACCATACCACAGTCCGAAGGGCAGCAGGATCGAGGCCGGCCAGAAGGTCAGCCAGACCGCCAGCATATAGGCACCGAAGGGCGCGCCATGGCTCTCCTGCCCCTCGCCGATCTTGCCCAGAAGGTCGCGCCCCAGCGCCTCGGCCCAGAACGCATCGCCCGATGTCACGGTGATCGCCACATACCAGGGCAGCACGATCGCCGCGAACAGCAGCAGCCCCCACCCCCAGCGCAGCGGCGCCAGCCAGCCGATCCCGCGCCGCAGCACGATCAGCGCCAGGATCGTCAACCCGACCACCATCGGCCCGATCGGCCCCTTGATCAGCATCGACACGCCCATCGCCGCCCAGAACAGCCACGCCCAGCCGCCGCGCAGCGCCGCCGCGCCGCCCATGTGCAGCCGCGCCAGAACCAGCTGCGCCGCCAGGATGGTGGCCAGCAGCGTCGCGTCGGTCTTGGCCAGCCGCGCCTCGCCGCCCAGCACGAAACAGCTCGCCAGCAGCATCGCAGCCACCAGCGCCGCCTGGGCCCCGACCAGCGACAGCGCGATCAGATAGGTCAGCAGGACCGCAGCCACCGCCATGGTCAGCGACGGCAGCCGATAGACCCAGATTTTCTGATCCTGCGCCACGCCCACCAGCTTCACCGCCGCCGCCTGCAGCCAGTAGATGCCCACCGGCTTCTTGTACCGCGTGCCCTCGCCCAGCCGGATATCGATGAAATCGCCGCTCTCCACCATCTGCCGCGACGCCTGGGCAAAGCGTGTCTCGTCCCGGTCGATCGGCGGCAGGCTGAAAAATCCCGGCAGGAACAGCAGCAGCGCGAAGACCGCCAGAAACAGCATCGATCGCCAGGACGGTCCCGCCGCCAGATCCGCAAGGGCCAGTTCCGCCCGTTCCCGCAACAGCATCCGCCACTCCCAGATCCGCCGCGCCCGGGGCTCGGGCGCGTGCCTCCTGTCTGGCCGAAACCGCCCGGCTTTGCAATCCGCCGCCGCGCCGCCCCGCTCCCGGTCTTTTTCTGGCTGCAAACATCCTCGCCGAAGGCACGCGACCGGAGGGCGCGTTCCGATCCGCGCGCCGCCTGCCCAGCCTCTGATCAGCGCCTGAACAGCCCTGTCCAGAAACGTCAGGCGATGTCGCTTTCAGCATCGCCTTGCCGGTTGCCGCTGCTAGGCTCGCCCTGAAGCCAAGACCAGACAGGGACGCCATGACCACCGATCCGCTGCTCCAGCCCTATCAGCTCAAGCATCTCACCCTGAAGAACCGGATCATGACCACCGCGCATGAACCGGCCTATGGCGAGGACGGACTGCCCAAGGACCGCTATCGCGCCTATCACGTCGAACGCGCCAAAGGCGGCGTCGCCATGGTGATGACCGCCGGGTCGGCGCTGGTCTCGCGCGACAGCCCGGCGGCCTTCGGCAACCTCCAGGCCTATCGCGACGACATCGTGCCCTGGATGGCCAAGCTCGCCACCGAATGCCACGATCACGGCTGCGCGGTGATGATCCAGCTGACCCACCTGGGCTGGCGCACCGGCGCCAACAAGGGCGACTGGCTGCCGGTGGTGGCCCCCTCGGGACGGCGCGAACCGGCGCATCGCTCCTTTCCCAAGGTGATGGAGGACTGGGACATCGCCCGTATCATCGCCGATTACGCCGATGCGGCAGAACGGATGAAGGCCGCCGGGCTCGACGGGATCGAGCTTGAGGCCTACGGCCACCTGCTGGATGCCTTCTGGGCGCCGCGGCAGAACACGCTGGAGGCGCCCTGGAACGGCGACCTGGCGGCGCGGATGACATTCTCGCTCGACGTGCTGGCGGCGATCCGCGACCGGGTCGGCCCTGATTTCCTCGTCGGCCTGCGCTATACCGCCGACGATATGGCGCCCGATGGCATCAGCACCGCCGACGGGCTTGAGATCGGCCGGCGGCTGAAGGACAGCGGCCTGGTGGATTTCCTCAATATCATCCGTGGGCGTGTCGAGACCGATGCCGACCTGACCGAGGTGATCCCGCTGCAGGGCATGCGCAGCGCCCCGCATCTGGATTTCGCCGGCCAGCTGCGGCAGGAGATCGGGCTGCCCACCTTCCATGCCGCCCGCATCCAGGACGTGGCTACCGCCCGCCATGCCGTCGCCGAAGGGTTGCTGGACATGGTCGGCATGACCCGCGCGCATATTGCCGATCCGCACATCGTGCAGAAGATCCGGGCCGGGCGCGAGGACGACATCCGCCCCTGCGTCGGCGCCACCTACTGTCTCGACCGCATCTATCAGGGCGGTGAGGCGCTCTGCATCCACAATGCCTCTACCGGGCGGGAGCTGAGCGAGCCGCATGACATTACCCAGGCGGCGGTGAAAAAGCGCGTCGCCATCGTCGGTGCCGGCCCGGCCGGGCTGGAGGCCGCCCGGGTCGCGGCGATGCGCGGCCACGAGGTGGTGGTTTTCGAGGCCGCCGCCGATCCCGGTGGCCAGATCCGACTGACTGCCCGCAGCCCGCGCCGGCGCGAGATGATCGGCATCATCGACTGGCGCATGGCGCAATGCGCCGCCCGCGACGTGGCCTTCCGGTTCAACACCTTCGCCGAGGCGGAGGATATCACCGCCCTCGATCCCGACGTGGTGATCGTCGCCACCGGCGGCCTGCCCGATACCGAGGTGCTCGAGGCCGGCGACGATCTGGTGGTCTCCGCCTGGGATATCCTCGCCGGCGACGTCGCCCCGGGCCAGCGGGTCCTGGTCTATGACGATGCCGGCGATCCCGCCGCGCTGCAGGCCGCCGAGATGATCGCCGGAACCGGTGCGGAGGTCGAGATCATGACCCCGGACCGGACCTTCTCCCCCGAGGTGATGGGGATGAATCTGGTGCCCTACGTCCAGACGCTGCAACAGCGGGGCGCCCGTTTCACCGTCACCTACCGGCTGAAGGCGGTCCGGCGCGACGGCAATGCGCTGACGGCGGCGATCGGCACCGATTACTCCGACTGGCGGGAGGAGCGCAGCTTCGATCAGGTCGTGGTGAACCACGGCACCCGGCCGATGGACGATCTCTATTTCGATCTCAAGCCCCTGTCGCGCAACCGCGGCGCGGTGGATTACGACGCGCTGATCGCCGGCATCCCGCAGCCCGATCATGGGGCGCAGAGCGGCGATTTCCTGCTCTACCGGATCGGCGATGCGGTCACCGCCCGCAACACCCATGCGGCAATCTACGATGCTCTGCGGCTGATGCGCCGGGTCTGATACCCCCTGCCCCCGCCCGGGTCCGGCACCCGGGCGAGACGGGGCCGAGACGGGGCCGAGTCGGGGGCCTTGGACCGTCAGACGGGTTTCGCTGTGGCCTCCTCGGGCGCCTCTTCGCCGTCATCGAACTTCGCCATCCATTTCTTCAGGCTGAAGATGTCGAAATAGATCGACAGGATCGACGGCAGCACCAGAACCACCAGCACCATCGAGGCCAGCAGGCCGAAGGCGACCGAGGCCACCAGCGGCACCAGCGGCTGCACCTGCGGGCTGGTGTCGAACATGATCGGCAGCAGCCCGACGAAGGTGGTGGAGCTGGACAGCAGGATCGGCCGGAACCTGTCGTTCACCGCGTTGAGCGAGGCGGTGACGTAATCCTCCCCCTCCAGATGGTCCTGGAAGAAGGTCAGGAACAGGATCGCGTTGTTGACGACGATCCCGGAAAGCGAGGCGAAGCCGATCATCGATGGCATCGACAGATCGAGCCCCAGCACCGCATGGCCGAGGATGGTGCCGATCAGCGCGAAGGGGATCGAGATCATCACCAGAATGGGCAGGCTGTAGGAGCGGAACTGGAAGGCCAGCACCAGATAGACGCCGACCAGCCCAAGCAGCAGCGCCCGCCCCATCGAGGCCTGGGATTTCTGCTGCTCCAGCGTGGCGCCGCCGATGCCGATCTCCACCCCCGGATAGGCGGCAAGGACACGCGGGGCCAGCTCTTCGGTCACCACCGCCGAGATCAGGCCGGAGGTGGTGGCCGCCCGGTCGATCTGCCCTTCGAGCCGCGCCACCAGCAGGCCGTCCTTGCGGGTGATGGTGGGATAGCTGGTGCTCTGGGTGATGCTGGCAACCCGGTCCAGCCCGACCTGCTTGCCGTCCGGAAGCGTCACCGGGAACATCTCGAACTCTGCCAGCGAGGCGATGGTATCGCCCAGCTCCACCTGCACCGTCATGCTGGAAGGGCCGGCGCGGAAACTGTCGGCCTCGGCGCCGGCGAAGGCATTCCGCAGCTGCGCGGCCAGGTTCTGCGGCGTCAGCCCCACCGAGTAGCCGAAGGGGGTCAGCGCCAGCTGCACCTCCTGCCGGCCGCCGTGCAGGTCGACGAAGGCCTCGGTCACATCGGGCCGCGCCACCAGCTCCACCAGCAGGGCGTTGGCGGCGGCCTCCAGCGTTTCCAGATCGTGGCCCGAAAGCTCCACATCCAGGTCGGAACCGCCAGGGCCGCGCTCGGATTGCGCGAAGCTGCCCTGCACCAGATCGGGGATCGGCCCGGTCTCCTGCCGCCAGAGCGCCAGAACCTCCTCGGCCGCGACATTACGCCGGTCGCTGCCCAGCAGATCGGCGGTCACCGTGGCGGTGTTCGATCCGTTGGCGTCGACATCGGAATTGACGGCATATTGCACCAGCACCCGTTCGATCAGCGGCGCGCCGCCCTCGGTGCCCGGGCTCAGCCGGGCATTGACGCGGTTCAGCGCGGCGACCAGCTGATCGACCGTCTCCACCGTGCGGCTGCGGTCGATCCCCGGGGTCAGCGCCACCCGGGCCACCACCGTATCGCTCTCGGTCGAGGGGAAGCCGATCACCTTGACCTTGCCCGAGGCGACCAGACCGACCGACAGCATCAGCGCCGCGATCACCACCCCGAAGGTCAGATAGCGCACCCGCACCAGCGCCGCCGCCGCCGGCAGCAGCACCCGCGCCTTGAACCGTTCCAGCACCCGGGCGGCACGGCGCGCCTGCGGATCGTGCCGCCCGCCCCTGCCGCCGTGGCTCAGGTGATTGGGCAGGATCAGGAACCCCTCGATCAGCGACAGCGTCAGCACCAACAGCAGCACCATCGGGATGAACTTGAGGATCTTGCCGAAATCGCCGGAGATGAACATCAGCGGCCCGAAGACGCAGGCCGTGGTCAGAAAGGAGGACAGCACCCCCGGCAGCACCTCTGCCGTGCCCCTGGTCGCGGCCTCCAGCGGGCCGGCGCGGCGGCGCCATTTGTCGATATTTTCAGCGATGACGATGGAATCGTCCATGATCACCCCCACCGCCATCAGCAGTGCCACCAGCGTGATCATGTTGATGGTGATGCCGAACATGTTCATCAGGAACAGCCCGCCAAGGAAGGACACCGGCAGAGAGGCGGAGATCCACAGCGATTCCCGCAGCGAAAAGAACAGCGCCATGGTGCCGAAGACCAGCACCAGCCCCATGCCGATGTTCTGGACGATCAGATCCAGCCGTTCCTTGACCACATCGGTCAGGTTGTTGATCACCGTCAGCCGGAACGGCGCCGGATAGCTGGCGCGCTCGGCCTGCAGCACCTCGTCCACGGCGGAAAACACCCGGATGCTGTCGTCGTCGCTGGATTTCAGGATGGTGATGATCGCCGCCTGATCGCCGTCGATGAAGGATTGCACGTTCTCGTCGCTGTCGACCATTTCGATGGTCGCCAGATCCTGCAGCCGCACCACGCCGCCGGCGCTGTTCTGCAGGATGATCAGATCGCCCAGTTCGCTGACCGAGCGGCGCACATCGGCGTAACGCAGCACATAGCTGGTGTCCTGAACCTCCACCGTGCCCAGCGGCTGGCGCAGGCTGCGCGCCTCGATCGCGTTCAGCACATCGCTGCCCGACAGGCCGAAGCGGCGTAGCGCGCCGGGATCGAAGCTGACCCGGATTTCGCGATCGCTGATACCGCCGACCTGCGCCTCGGCGACGCCGTCGATCAGCTGCAGCCGGTCTGAGAGCCGGTCGGAGTAATCGATCAGCCCCTCCTTGCCGGGAATGCCGGAGACCGCGATCAGCGCCACCAGATCGGTCCGCCCCTGCAACTCGACCGACGGCGTTTCCGCATCAGCGGGGAAATCGGTGATGCCGGAGACCGCGGAATCCACATCGTTGAAGAACTGGATGATATCGCCGCCGTCCTGCATCTCGGCCGTGGCCAGGCCGCGCCCGTCCATCGACAGGCAATCGAATTCCGCCAGCCCGGCGGTGCCGGTCAGCGCGTCTTCCAGCGGGATGCAGATTTCCTCGTCGACATCGCGGGCCGAGGCGCCCGGATAAGGCACCGTCACCGCGACCGAGGAGGCGGCGAATTCCGGAAAGGTCTCGCGTTCGATATTGGCCACGACGGCGATCCCGAGGACGCAGATCAGGATCATCATCAGGTTGGAGGCCACCGGGTGGCGCACGAAGAAGCGGATCATCTCAGCCGCTCCGCGCCGGGGCGGTCACCGGCACCAGCCGGATGCCCGGGATCGGCGGCGTCGGGGTGCTCAGAACCAGCGTCTCGCCCACGCTCAACCCGTCGCGGATCACCTGCAGCGCCCCCAGTTCGGGCCCGATGCCGACCGTCCGGCGCTCCAGCCGACCATCCGCATCCATCAGATAAACGAAAGGCTGGCCGTCATCGCCGATATGCACCGCCGTGCGCGGCACCGCCAGAACGTCCTGCACCGCCGGCGCGGTCAGCCGCACGGTGACGAAGCTGCCCACATGCAGCGGCGGCCGTGCAATCGCGCCATTGGCGAGGTAGGGGTCATCGACCCTCACCACCAGCCCCATGGTGCCGGTCTCGCTGTCGATGGTGCCGCGCAGACGTTGGATCTCGGCCGGGTAGCTGCCCGTGACCCCGGCGATCTCCAGCACCACCTCGGCGCGGATATCCAGCTGCCGGATCAGCGCCACCATGCGGCTGGTATCGACCAGCATGTCCGGCGGCATCCTGCGCCCGAGCGCGGTGAGCGCCATCGCCCGGAAGGCGCGCGGGGCGAATTCCCCCACCACCTCGACCGCATCGGCGCTGTCGAGGGTCAGAAGCGTGTCGCCGGTGCGCACGAACTGATCCTGCTCCACGTTCAGCACATCGACCCGGCCGCGGAACGGGGCGGTAATGGTGGTCTTATCCAGCGCACGCTGCGCCTCGGCGAGCTCGGCCCGGCGCACCGCCAGCGTCGCCTCGGCCGAGGCGCGCTGCGCCGGAAACAGCGCCAGCGTGTTGGTCACATTGGTGATCGCGTTCTGCTGCGCAAAGAGCGCCTTTTCCGCGGTGTTGAGAGCGGCCTGGGTGCCGGCGCCGCGGTCGGCCAGCGATTTGACCCGCTGGTATTCGGTCTGCGCCACGTCCAGCGTGCGCTGCTCGATCTCCAGATTGCGGCGGGCATTGGCCTCCTGCCGGTCAAGCTCGGCCAGCGTCGCCTGCGCGGCGGCGATATTCGCCTGGGTCTTTTGCACCGATAGTTCGTAGTCGGTGCGGTCCACCTGCAAGATCGGATCGCCCGCCTCGACGAAGCTGCCCTCGGCCAGTCCCTCGGCCAGCGACACGATCCGGCCCTGCACTTCGGAGACCGCCGACCAGCTGTGCGCCGGGATCACCCGGCCGTAGCCTTCGGCGAAGGGAACCAGCGGCGCGGCGGTCAGCGGCATCACCCGCACGGCCAGCTCTGCCTCGGGTTGCGACCGGGCGGGCGGCTCCCCGCCCCGGGTCATCCACAGGAACCCGGCCACGCCCAGGACGAGCGGCGGCAGGATCAGCAAGGGGCGCAGGTTCATGGGTGTCCTCCTGAAGGGCAAGCATGAGCGCAGGCCAGCATGCGCCCGCCGGGCGACTATAGCCCAGCCCGGCGCCCTGCAGAAGCGTCAGCACGGTTTCAGAATGTGACGTGCTGTCCCATGTCCAGTTCCAGGGCACGGTCATAGACGTGATGCGCCGCAGCAAGATCTTGTGCCGCGACCCCGAGAGAGCGGTAGATGGTGATTTCATCCTTGCTGCCTCGCCCGGCTATCCCGCCCGACAGCAGCGCCCCGATCTCGCCGCGGATATCTCTCTCGGAAAAGTGACCCGCCGCGATCATGTCGACGATCTCTCCGGCCTGCGCCAGGGTCGAGGGCAGGTAATCCACCCAGATCGCGCCGCGATGCACCATCCGGTCGTCGACCTCGCGCATCGAGGGGATCGAGGACCCGACGATATTTACGTGGGCGCCGGGTTTGACCCAGTCCCCCATGACGATCGGCTGCGCCGCCGCGGTCACGGTGCAGAGGATATCCGCCTGCTCCACCGCATGTTTCAGATCGGTTCCGCTGGCGAAATCGACCTCGGAATACTCCCCCGCCGCCCGAGCGGCGAAGGCTGCTGCCTTTTCGGCGGAGCGGCCGGCAACCAGCACCCGGCCGATCGACGGGCGGACCGACAGCATCGCCGCCAGATGATGTTCCGCCTGTTCGCCATAGCCGATCAGCGTCAGGGTCTCCGCCGTCTCTGACGCCAGGGCCCGGGTCGCCACCGCGCTGGCCGCGGCGGTGCGCACGGCGGTCAGCAGGCTCGCGTCCATCATCGCGATGGCGCCGCCGGTTTCCGCCTCGAACAGCACCATGGCGCCGCGATGCGACGACAGCCCGCGGTCGGCATTGCCGGGAAACAGGCTGATCAGCTTGACGCCGAAACAGGCCGGATCGGCGATGGCCCCGGGCATAACCCCCATGCGGTTGCCGCCGCCCACCGGCAGGACCGAGCGCAGCGGCAGCTCCACCTCGCGGGCGGAGACACGGCGCATCACCGCATCGATCACCTCGATCGCCTCGCGCATCGGCAGCAGGGCGGCGACATCCTCATGGGTCAGAACGATCACAGCACGCGCTCCTCTCCGGCGCCCCAGTCAGGGCCGGTCCCGGCCAGCCCCATGGCCTGTTCGATCAGCGCGATATAGGCGTCGGGCCGGACGACATAGGGGAAATGCCCGCCCCAGGCGAAGCGATAGGCCACCGCGGGGGTCAACCGCGCCCGCACTGCCGCGCGCATCTCCGGCGGAATCAGCGGATCGTCAGCGGCCTCGATGGTGATCCGGCACTCTGCCGGCAGCGGTAGTTCCGGCAGTTCCGGTGCGGTCTTCAGCGCCTTGAGCCGCATCCGCAGCTCCGGCTCGGGGATCCGGCCGCCGACCTCCTGCAGCAACAGCTCGACCAGGTCGGTCTGATCGGGATGCGCCGCGCCCCAGGCCCCCAGCCCCTGGCCGAAGCCGGCGCGCAGCCCATCGATCGGCGCGATGTCGAGATCCAGCGCATAGGGCGGCCGTTCGGCGATGCCCGCCGCCGAACACAGGGTGTTAGCGGCCAGGAGCCGCCGCACCCGATGCGGAGCGGTAGCGGCGAGATACTGCGCCAGATAGCCGCCGAGCGAACTGCCCAGCACACTGGCAGAGGAGATCCGCAGCAGATCCATCAGCGCAGCCAGATCCTCGGCCCACTCCGCGATGGAACCAGTGGCAGGATAGGTCACCGCCACCACCCGCAGCCGGTCCGACAGCGCCTCGATCTGCTGCCAGAAGATATCGCCGCGCCCCAGGGTGCCGGGGATCAGCAGCAGGACCGGGCCGGCCCCCATCTCGACATAGCCCCAGTCGCGGCCGTTCACCGCCAGCCGCTGCTCCGGGCAGCGGGCGGCGAAGGCATCCCGGGCGGCGATCAGCGAATTGCTCATGCGAAAGGATCCTCGATCACCGGGAAATAGGTCTTCGCCCGATGGACATAGGGGATATTCGGGAAGTCCGGGGTGATCGAACCGGGCGTGGCCACGCCGATCATCTTGGCGGCGATCGGGTTGAACCCGGCCTGATAGTGGTTGGAAGACTTCACGCAGACATAGCGGCGCTGCGACAAGTCGATTCCCAGCTTTTCAAAGGCGTCGGGGTGAAAGGTCTGGCTGCGCAGATCGTTGATCACGATATCGAACCCGTCGCTTTCGACCCAGACGGTTTGGCCCAAGAGCGCATCCAGCTTGCCGAAACGCTGAGTCAGCCCTGAGGCGACCTTCTTCACCGTGACGGTCAGATCCAGGGGATCGCCCGACATCGGCCCGCATTTGCCGCCCAGCCGCAGCTGCAGCGTGGCGCCTTCGCCGGCCTCCTTGCAGATGCGCACCGCGATGGGATCCCAGAACACCCCGGTGGCGGTGCCGGTCATGCCGCGCTCCATCATCGCGCGCAGCAGGAAGGTGGCATCCGCCGGCGCACCGCCCCCGGCATTGTCGGACATGTCGGCCAGCACCACCGGCCCCTCCGGCGCCGCCTCGGCCATGTCGAGCGCGGTGTCGATGTCGGGCATCCTGCGCCAGAGCTCATGCCGCAGGGCAAACAGCTTGCGCCCCAGCGCCTCGGCCTCGGCCGCGGCCTGATCGGCATCGCCGTCGCAGATGGCAAAGGTCCGGGTGCCGGTGCGTTCGTGATCCGACCAGGGGAAGCCATGGGCGACCGACAGCGACAGGATCCCGTCCTGGCCCTCGCGCGCCATCATCTCGTCGACGAAACCGCGCATCGGCTGCGTGGTGGTCGGCATGGCGATGATCATGCGGCAATCCCACTCGCGCATCACCGGGGCGATCTCTCCGTCGGCGGTGGCCGCCGCCAGCCGGAACAGATCCGCGGCCCGTTCCGGCACGTCGACATGCGGGTATTCCTTGAAGGCGACCAGCAGCGTCGCCTGGGTGAGCATCTTTTCCGTCAGGTTGGAATGCGGATCGAGCAGCCCGCCGATCACCGCCTCCGGCGCGACGCTGCGCAGATGCGCGATCAGATCGCCTTCGCAATCGTCATAGCCGTCGGCGATCATCGCGCCATGCAGTGCCAGCAGGACGATATCGGCGCCGCCGGCCGCCTTCAGATCGGCGATGATCTCGTCGCGGAACCCTTCATAGACCGACCTGACAGTCGGGCCCGAGGGCTGCGCATGGGCCGACAGGCTTTCGACCACCTGCCACCCCAGCGCCTCGGCCTTTTCCCGCCAGATGTGCAGCGGCGCGGTCCAGTACATCGGCGCATCCTGCGTCGCATTGCCGTGATGGATCGTGGCTTCCTCGAAGCTGGCCATACCGGTGGGCAGCGGCGAGAAGGAGTTGGTTTCGGTACTGAGCCCGGCGATGAAGAGTTTCATGTCTTGGTCCTATGAGTTCGGATCTGCCGCCGGGGTGGCGACAGGCAGCTGGCCGGTGGCCTGCAGGCTGAGCCGGGCGGCCAGATGGATCAGGATCAGCACGAAGGCCAGCGGCACCGCCGCGGTGAACCAGATCATCGGCACATCCAGCATCTCGGCCTGGCGGCTCAGGCTGCGGCCGAGAAAACCGCGCGCCATGTCCATGCGCGCGTTGAAGAGGGAAAACCAGATCACCGGCAGGGCGAAGGCCACCACCCCCGCCCCCCGGATCAGCGCCAGCAGCATGCCCTGCGGCCCGCGCACCGCCTGCATGGCGGGAAACAGCGTCGGGTCGGAGGCGGCGCGGAAGGCGCAGGAGGCGCCCAGCATCCCGGCCCAGACCATCGCCCGGCGGGCGAGCTCCTCGGTCCAGACCGGCGGGGCATCCAGCACATAGCGGGCCAGCACCTGCCAGCCGGCGGCGAAGAGCATCGTCATCACCGCCAGCACCGCCCCCCAGAGGGCGATGCGGTCCAGCGTGGCGGACAGCCGGTCCAGGGCGCGGGCCAGCAGCTTCATCGGCTTATTCGCCCTTGGCGGCTTCCCAGGCCGCGATCTGCTCCGCGGTCAGGAGCCCGCTGTCATAGGCCGGGCCGGAGGCGGCGCGGAAGGCATCACGCGCGGCCTGATCCAGGGTGACCACGGCGACACCGGCGGCCTCGAGCTTGCCGATCACCGCATCCTGGGACTTCAGCCATTCCCGGTTGGCCGCGACTGCAGCCGTCACCGCCGCGTCGACAGTCGCGCGATCCGCATCGCTCAGCCCCTGATACCAATCTTCCGATGCGATGGTGATCCGCAGCGCCGGGCTGATCTGGGCATCGGTGAAATACTTGATGAAGTCGGTATGGCCGAACAGCAGCGGTACGAAGGCCGGGTTAAGATAGCCATCGGCCACCCCGGTCTGCAGCGCATTGGGCACCTCGGCCCAGCTGACGATGGTGCCGTCGGCGCCCCAGGCCTTGTAGAGGTCGATCTGGCTTTCATCCAGCGCCCGCATCCGCAGGCCCGCCATATCGGCGACCGAGGTGACCGGGTGCTTGGTGTTGAAGATGCCGCTCGCCGGGCCGACCACATTGACCGACAGAACCCGTACGCCTTCGGGCGTGGTGGCGGCGTTGATCGCCTCCAGCATGCCACCCTCGCCCAGCGCCTTGTCCACCTGCGCCATGTCGGTGAAGAAATAGGGCAGCCGCAACCCGTAGATCAGCTTGTCGATGGAGCCGACGATGTTGAGCGGCGACAGCGACACTTCCAGCAACCCCTGGCTCACCTGATCGAACAGCTCGTCATCGCCCCCCAGCGCACCGCGCTGGAATTCCTCGGCCGACATGCCGTGATCGTTGAGATAGGTGCTGAAGGTATGGGCCCAGACATACGAGCCGGAGCCTTCCAGATCGGCCGGGCTGTCGAGCGCGACCTTGACCTGTGCGCTGGCGGCGCCACCGGCCAGAGCCACGGCCGCCGCCAGGAGCGACCCGCTGAGAAATTTCGAGAACGTCATGGTTGGTCTCCCTTTGGTGTTCGGTTTTATGATCAGTTTCTTGGTCTTGTTATGGGTCTTCTTGTCTGTCGTGCCGGCGCCGGCTAACCACCCAGCCCGAAAGCATGCGGCAGGGTCAGGCTGATGGCGGGGAAGCGGACCAGCAGTGCCAGCACCACGATCTGGGTCAGCACGAAGGGCAGCACCGCCCGCGCCAGTTTCCAGTAGTTCACCCCGGTCACCGTCGACACCACCAGCAGGCAGCCCCCCATCGGCGGCGACACCAGCCCGATGCAGAGGTTGAAGCAGAGCACGATGCCCAGGTGCACCGGATCGGCGCCCTGAGCCAGAGCGACCGGCGCCAGCAGCGGCACCAGCAGCGCCAGCGCCACCGGGATGTCCAGCACCATGCCCGCCAGCAGGAAGATCACGTTCAGCGCCAGCATGTATTGCACCGGCCCCAGCCCGAGATCGGTCACCGCCGTCGAGATCGCCTCGGGCACCCGCTCCAGTGCGCCCAGATGCCCCAGCGCCGAGACCGCGCAGATGATCATGAAGATCGAGCCGGAGAGAACCGCAGTGCGCCGCAGCGCCTCCAGCACCGCCTGCCCCGACAGCCCGGCGTAGAACCAGCCGGCCCCCAGCGCGGCAAAGACGGCGACGGCGGCGGCCTCGGTCGGGGTCATCCAGCCGAAGACGATGCCGCCGAGAATGATGATCGGCAGCGACAGCGCCGGCAGCGACCGCAGCAGTGTCGGGAAGAACGGCGGCATATCCGCCTTTTCCAGCCGTGGATGATCCTGTCGCGAGGCGAAGATCCCGTTGACCACCAGCAGCGCCGAGGCCAGCAACAGCCCCGGCAGGATGCCGGCCAGAAACAGCGCCGTGACCGAGGTGCCCATCAGCGCGCCATAGAAGATCAGGATGATCGATGGCGGCACGATCGGCCCGATGATCGAGGAGGCCGCGGTGACCGCGCTGGCATAGGTCAACGTATAGCCGCGCCGTTGCATCTCCGGCACCAGCGTGTTCGACAGCGCCGCCGCGTCCGCCACGGCGGAGCCGGAAATCCCGGCGAAGAAGACGGAGGTGAGGATATTCACATGCCCCAGCCCGCCGCGCACCCGCCCGACCAGCGCCATCGACAGGTTGATCAGCGCCCCGGTGATCCCGCCCCGGTTCATCAGCTCTCCCGCCAGGATGAACAGGGGCATCGCCATCAGGGCGAAAACGTCGATCTTGGAAAAGATCTGCTGCGGCAGGATCGCCAGATAGCGGGTGTTGTCCGTGGCGACAAAGGCCAGCACCGCCGCGCCGCCGATCACATAGGCAATCGCCAGCCCCGACAGCAGGAGCAACAGCGCCGCGCCTCCGACCAGCACCATCATGCCGCCAGCTCCGGCCGGGCCGGCGACAGGCTGTCGGGCCCCAGCCCCTCGGCCTCGATATCGCCGGGAACCGCCGCGCCGCGCACCAGGGCCGCAGCATAGCGCGCCATTGCCGGCGCGGTCTGGATGCCGTAGCCGCCCTGCCCCGCCAGCCAGAAGAAGCCCGGCGCCTCGGGGTCGAAGCCCACCGCCGGATTGCCATCGGGCAGGAAACTGCGCAGCCCCGCCCATTTATGCTCGATCCGCCGTACTTGGATGTCGAAGGCGGTCTCAATACGGTCGACGCAGATGGCGATATCCATCTCCTCCGGCTGCGCGTCGCAGGGGGCGGACAGGGTCTCATCCGCCGGGGAGAGCAACAGCTTGCCGGCGTCGGGCTTCATATAGAAAGCCTCTTCGCAATCCACGACCATCGGCCAGCCGTCGGGGTTGCGCCCGGCGGGCGGCGACACCAGCATCGCGGTACGCCGCAGCGGACGCAGCCCCAGGGGGCGCAGCCCGGCCATGCCGGCGACCTCATCCGCCCAGGCGCCCGAGGCATTGACGACGACCGGCGCGCGCAGCCGGCCCAGCCGGGTTTCCACCATCCAGTCGGCACCGCTGCGCCCCAGCCCCAGCACCTCGGACCGCAGGTGCAGCGCCCCGGCATTGGCCTTGAAGGCGCGCAGATAGAACTGATGCAGCCCATGCACCTCGATATCCGCGGCCTCGCGATCGAACAGCGCCGCCGCCACGTAATCCTGCCGCAGCAGAGGCTGCAGATCGCGCGCGGCCGCCGCGCTGATCGGCTCCACCGCGCGGCCCAGTTCAGCCGCCATCCCGTCCAGTGCCGCCTGCTGATCGGCGCGGGCGATGAACACCACGCCCCGGGTGCGGATCAGATCGGCCGGCGGATTGCCCGGCCCCTCGCCGCGATAGAATTCGTAGCTGGCCCGTGACAGCGCCCGGATCGCCGCCGGCCCATAGGCCATGGTGAACAGCGCCGCCGACCGTCCGGTGGTGTGATAGCCTGGCTGGGTCTCCCGTTCGACCAGCACCACCCGGGCGGCCCGGGAAAGCTCCGCCGCGACCGAGGCGCCGGCCATTCCGGCACCGATCACGATGACATCGGCTGAAGTCTCGGTCGCAGTCATACCATCCCTCGCGGCTTGATCTTGCTCTTGAGGGAAAGCGTAGCACCCGTTTTCCAATCGGAAAAGAAATTTTTCCAATCCGAAAAATCCTTGGCGTCTCAGCGCGGTGTCCGTAAACTCGGCGCATGGAGCACGACCCGTCAGAGCCGAATCCCCGCGTCGATTTCGGACGCCGCCTGCGTCAGCTGCGCGCCGACCGCGGCTGGACCCTGGCCGAGGTGGCCGACCGATCCGGCCTGGCGATCTCCACCATCTCAAAGGCTGAGCGCGGCGTGATCTCGCTCACCTACGACCGGCTGGCCCAACTGGCCAAAGGCCTTGAGGTCGATCTGGCCGCCTTCTTCAATGCCGAAGGCCAGTGCTTCGAACCGGGCAGTTTCGCCGTCGCCCGCAAGGGAGAGTTCAAGCGGCAGGAAACCCAGAATTACGTCTACGAAATGCTGTTCCCCGACATGTGGAACAAGGCGATGACACCGATGATGGGATCGCTCAAGGCGCGGGAATTCGTCGATTTCGAAGATTTCGTGCGCCACCCCGGACAGGAATTCCTGGTGGTGTTGGAGGGTGCGGTGACCGTCTTCGCCGAGGGCCGCGTGCCGGTGCGGCTGACCGCCGGCGACAGCATCTATTTCGACAGCGCCATCGGCCATCTCTATGCATCGGACGGCGACCGCGACGCACGTATCCTGGTGGTCTGCGCCCCGGCGCCCGGCGCTCCGGCCGGCCCCGGGGTGGAAGGCCCCTAGGCGCGCAGCACCGCGCCCGGGTTCATGATGCCGGCCGGATCCAGCGCCGCCTTGATCGCCCGCATCGCGTCCAACCGCACCGGATCGCCGTAGCGTTCCAGATCCTCGACCTTCAGCCGGCCGATGCCGTGTTCGGCGCTGACCGATCCGCCCATCTCGTGGACCAGATCGTGCACCGCCCGTTTCACCGCCCCCACCTGATTGGCGTGATCGGCCTTGCTGCGGCCCGGTTCGGGGAAGACGTTGTAGTGCAGATTGCCGTCGCCGATATGGCCGAAACAGTTGACCCGGAATCCGCCGAGCCCCGCCACCACCTGATCGCCGCGCCGGATGAACTCGGGGATGCGGCTGATCGGGACCGAGATATCGTGGCTCGACACCGCGCCAACCCGCCGGTTCGCCTCCGGGATGTGTTCGCGCACCGACCAGAAGTCGTCCCGCTGCGCCTGCGACTGGGCGATCAGCCCGTCGCTGGTCAGCCCCTCCTCCAGCGCCGCCTCGAACAGATCGGCCAGCGCTTCTTCCGGATCGAGCCCGCGCGGCAACCCGACCTCCATCAGCACGCACCACTCCGGCGCCTGATCGAAGGGCTGGCGCACCTCCGGCAGGTTCTCCGCAAGGAAGGTCAGCCCCTGCCCGGCGATCAGTTCGAAGGCGCTCACCGCCTCGCCCAGCCGGGCATGCGCCAGCGACAACAGCGCGATCGCCGCCTCCGGATCGGGCACCACGAAGATCGCCGTACCCTGCGCCGCCGGCTGCGGATACAGCTTCAGCGTCGCCGCGGTGATGATGCCCAGCGTGCCCTCGGCACCGATCAGCAGGTCGCGCAGGTCATAGCCGGTGTTGTCCTTCCGCAGCCGCGACAGCCCGTGCCAGATCCTGCCGTCGGGCAACACCGCCTCGAGCCCGAGACAGAGATCGCGGGCATTGCCATAGCGCAGCACCCCGGTGCCGCCGGCATTGGTCGACAGGTTGCCGCCGATCCGCGCCGTACCCTCCGCCGCCAGCGACAGCGGAAACAGCCGTCCGGCCTCGCGCGCGGCCAGCTGCACCTCCGCCAGAATGGCGCCGGCCTCGGCGATCAGCACGTTTTCGGTGGGATAGACGCCACGGATCGCATTCATCCGCTCCAGCGACACGATCAGCGGTGCCGGCCCCTCGGGGGCGATCTGGCCACCGACCAGCCCGGTTCCGCCGCCATAGGGCACCACTGGCACCCGCGCCGCCGCCGCCGCCGTCACCAGCGCCGAAACCTCGTCGACATCGCGCGGCAGCGCCAGCACCCCGCATTGCCCGGCCCAGCGGCCGCGCGGTTCTTCCAGATAGCGGGGTTCGGGGCTGCGAAACACCGCTTCGGGCAGCGACTGGCGCAACCGGGCGGCAAAGGCATCATCGGCGGGATTGAGTGTCATGGCACAGTCCTGCCGCAAGCCCCTGCCGACGGCAAGAGCCGATCATTCCTCAGCGCGCAGAAACCGCGGCTCCAGCACCAGCACGGTGGGGCGGTCCGGCAGGCTGCGCAGCGATACCTCCACCTCGGAGACCCCCGGCCGCATCACCGCGAAATGATCGCCGATCCGCTGCAGGAACCGCTCCAGACTATAGCCGCTGAACCAGTGCATCGGGATCACCAGCGACGACCGCAGACGCTCCACCACCGTGACCATCTCCTCCAGCCCCATGGTATAGCTGCCGTCGACCGGCACCATCACCACGTCCAGCCGGCCCAGAGCCGCGAATTGCGCATCGTTGGGAATATGGTGCAGGTGCCCCAGATGGCCGACGCACAGCCCGGCCACCTCGAAGACGAAGATCGAATTGCCGTCCGGCTCAACGCCGGAGAATTGCGAGCGGATATCGGTCGACACGTTGCGCACCAGCATCTCGCCCAGATCCAGGTGATGCTCCACCCCCTCGCCGAATGGCCCCCAGCCCTTCAGCACATGCGGAATCGCCGGATCGGGGCTGGCGGTCCAATGGGTCTCATGCGCATGGTTCATCGTCACCACATCCGGCACCAGCGGCGCCGCGCCCAGAAAGCCGGTGTAATCGGTCACCGCATTCAGCCCACCCGCGGTCTGGATCAGGAAACTCGCATGCGCGAGATAGCGCAGCCGGATGCTGTACTCTGGCACCGGCGCCTGCCAGGAGGCCTGCTGCACATAAGCGAGCCCCGGCGCCGCCCCGGCGATGGCGATGCAATGGCTCGGACGCCGTTCCTGCGCCTGCCCCGCGCCGGCCAGCAGCACCGCCGCCGCCAGCGCCATAAATCCGCCAGCTTTTTCCGGCCCCAAATATCCCCGCCGGAGGCACGCGCCACAGGCGCGTCCAGCGCGCCCGGCGGCCGCCGAACGTGCAATGACTGTCGCAATCAGATGGCGCATCGCGGCCTCCCGCTCAGGTCCCAGCCCTGAAAAGGTAGCACGGCGCCGCCACCGGTCCAGCCCGGCGGGCGGCGCGGCTCAGCCGATGCCGGTCCGGCCGCGGCGATCGCTGCGCAGGCAGGCATAGAGCACATGAGTGCGCCAGCGGCCGTGGATCTGCAAGTAGGATTGGGCGACGCCCTCGTATTTGAAACCGGCGCTTTCCAGCAACCCGCGCGAGGCAGCGTTCTCCGGCAGGCAGGCGGCCTCTATCCGGCTCAGGTCCAGCCGGGTGAAGGCATGATGCACCACCGCGCCGATGGCCTCGCGCATGAAGCCCTGACGCGCATAGACCTGCCCGGTCCAGTAGCCGAGCGTACCCATCTGCGCCGGCCCGCGGCGGATATTGTCCAGCGTGATCGCCCCCAGCAGCACCTGATCGACGCGGCGGAACAGGAACAGCGGCAGGGCCGATCCGTTGGAGACCGAGCGCTGCGCCCAGTAGACCCGGTTGGTAAAGGCCTTGCGGCTCAGGTGATCCTCGGCCCAGCTGGGCTCCCACGGGGTGAGAAAGTCGCGGCTCTCCACCCGCAGCGCGGTCCAGGCCCGAAAATCCGAATGGGTCGGCGGGCGCAGCGTCAGCCGCTCGGTCTCGATCTTCAGCTTGCGTTTCGCCAGCAGCATCCTTGCAGCTCCCGGCGCGTCAGGCGGCGCGCCGCTGCTGCAGCTGATCCAGGCTCGGCGCCGCGTCGATCGGACCGTAAAGCGCCATGGCGACGGGCGCCCGCGCCGCCATGTCTTCGGCGAAATCGCGCACCGCGGCGGTGGTCACCGCATCGATCCGGGCGACGGTATCCTCCAGCGGCGGCACCCGGTCCCAGATCTGCACCAGCCGCGCCAGGCGCTCGGCCCGGTTCGACGGGCTTTCCAGCCCCATCAGCATGCCCGCCTTCATCTGCGCCCGCGCCCGGGCGATCTCCGCCTCGCTCATGTCCTCGGCGGCGCGCTTCATCTCGTCGATGGTGATCTCGGCCAGCTCGCCGATCTGTCCGGCCGAGGTGCCCGCATAGATCGTGGTGCTGCCGGTATCGGCATAGGCGCCGGCCTGGGCGAAGATGGTATAGCACAGCCCGCGCAGCTCGCGGATTTCCTGAAACAGCCGCGAGGACATGCCGCCACCCAAGGCGCTGGAATAGATCTGCGCGGTATAGATGGCATCGTCGCGATAGCCCGGGCTTTCCAGGGCCAGCGCGAAATGCGCCTGCTCCAGAGGTTTTGCCTTGCGGTATTCACCGCCGGTGAAGCGCGCCGGTTCCACCGGGCTGGCCGGTCCCGGTTCGAGATGCCCGAAGAGCGTCTCGGCCAGTTTCACCAGCGCGTCGTGATCGACCGCGCCCGCCGCCGACAGGATCATCTGCCCGGGACGATAATGTTCGGTCACAAAGCTGGCCAGATCGGCGCGGGAAAAGGCGCTGACCCGCTCGCTCGGGCCCAGAATGGTGCGGCCCAGCGGTTGATCGCGATAGCTGGCCTCCTGCAGCCAGTCGAAGATCACGTCGTCCGGCGTGTCATAGGCCTGGCCGATCTCCTGCAGGATGACACCGCGCTCAACTTCGATCTCCTTCGGGTCGAACACCGGGTTCAGCACGATATCGGCGATCACATCCAGCGCCAGCGGCACGTCGGCCTCCAGCACCCGGGCGTAATAGGCCGTCACCTCGCGCGAGGTATAGGCGTTGATATAGCCGCCCACGTCCTCGATGGTTTCGGCGATCTCGAGCGCGCTGCGGGTCCTGGTTCCCTTGAACGCCATATGTTCGAGGAAATGCGCGATCCCGTTCTGCTCGATCCGCTCGTGCCGCCCGCCGGCGGTGACCCAGATGCCGATGGCCGCCGACTGCAGCCCCGGCATCCGTTCGCTGACGATCCGGAACCCGTTGGCCAATTGGTCCTGCTGAACGCTCACCTTGCGATATGTCCTTTGATGTGATCCTCGATGGCGGCCAGATCGTTGGCGATCCGCGTCACCCGTTCCGACCTGTCATACAGATCCGCCATGCGCGGGGGAAGAGGCGGACGAATGCCGCTGGCCTTCTCGACCGCGTCGGGGAATTTCGCCGGATGCGCGGTGGCCAGCGTGATCATCGGGGTGCCAGCCACCCGGGTCTCTTCCGCCACTTTCACGCCGACGGCGGAATGCGGGCAGAGCAGCTCACCGCTCGACGCCAGCGTCGCCTGGATGGTGGCCAGCGTCTCCTCTTCCGACACCCGGCCGGAGGAGAAGGTCTCATTCAGCGCCTGCAGCGCCCCTTGGCTGACGGTGAAGCCGCCCGATTTCAGCTCCTCCATCAGCTGGGCGACGGCCCCGCTGTCGCGGTCATAAGCGTAATAGAGCGCGCGTTCGAAGTTCGAGCTGACCTGGATGTCCATCGACGGGCTGATCGAGGGGATCGTCTCGCCCTTGAAATAGCCTTGCCCCGACAGGCAGCGGTGCAGAATGTCGTTCTGGTTGGTTGCCACCACCAGCCGGTCGATCGGCAGCCCCATCTGCTTGGCGATGAAGCCCGCGAAGATATCGCCGAAATTGCCGGTGGGGACAGTGAAGCTGACCTTGCGGTGCGGTGCTCCCAGCGCCACGGCGGAGGTGAAGTAATAGACCACCTGCGCCAGTACCCGCGCCCAGTTGATCGAGTTCACACCCGCCAGCTTGACGCCGTCGCGGAAGTCGAAATCGTTGAACATATCCTTCAGCCGCGCCTGGCAATCGTCGAAATCGCCCTCCAGCGCCAGCGCGTGGACATTGGCATCGGCCGGCGTGGTCATCTGCCGGCGCTGCACCTCGCTGACCCGGCCATGCGGGAAGAGGATGAAGACATCGACGTTCTCCAGCCCGCGGAACGCCTCGATCGCGGCCGACCCGGTATCGCCCGAGGTGGCGCCGACGATGGTCACCCGCTCGCCGCGCCGCTTCAGCGCGACCTCGAACAGCTGGCCGATCAGTTGCATGGCGAAATCCTTGAAGGCCAGCGTCGGGCCGTGGAACAGCTCCAGCAGGAAATGGCCCGGGGCCAGTTCGACCAGCGGCGCACGGGCGGCATGGCCGAAGCCGGCATAGGCCCTGGCGATGATCTCGCGGAATTCGCCGTCGGTGAAACTGTCACCGATGAAGGGGCGCATCACCCGGAAGGCGACCTCCTCATAGCTCTGCCCCTCGAAGGCGGCGATCTCCTCGGGGGTCAGCGTCGGGATGGTGTCGGGCAGGTAGAGGCCGCCGTCGCGGGCCAGCCCGGTCAGCATCGCCTCCTCAAAGGACAGCACGGGCGCCTGCCCGCGGGTCGAGACATATTTCATTCTTTGCTACTCCGCGATCGGGCGCGCGTGCGCCACAGAAAGTAAAGGGTCATCACCGCCCAGATCAGCGCCAAACCATACCAGGTCACCGCGTATTGCAAGTGATCGTTGGGGATGCCGACGGTATCGACCGGCAGCGGCAGCACGCCGGGATCGGTTTCCGACCGGGCGATCAGCAGGACCGGTTCGGTCCTCAGCGCGGCGGCCATGCGCGGCACGTCGCGAGCGAACCAGATATTGGCGGCCGTATCGGGCTCCGGGGTGAAGCTGTCGACCTCGTCGGGCCAGTGCAGATTGCCGGTCACCGTCATCGCACCGATGCCACGGGCGGCCGATTTGTCGACGGTGGGGATGAAGCCGCGGTCGATCATGATCCGGCGGCCGGTCTCGGTGACGAAGGGGGCGATCAGCCGGTAGCCGGCGCCGAGGTCCTTGGTCGAGATCAGCACGTCGAGCTCTCCGGGCTCCATCGTGCCGGCGACGGTCACCGGCAGATAACGGTCAGCCTCCGGGTCAGGGGTGGCGGGCAGCGGCTCCGGCGCCGCGGCGATCCGCGTCTCGATCTCGGCCAGCACCGCCTCTTTCCAGGCCAGACGCCGCACCTGCCAGTTTCCCAGCGCCACGAGGATCGCGGTGCCGGCAATGCCGAAGATCAGCAGAAACAGGAGGCGGCGCATGAAAGGCTCCGGTGCGACGACAAACGCGCAGGGAAAGACCCTGCGCGCGTCGCTTTACCTAGGGTGGGGGCGGGGGTGCAACCGCAAACCCGCGATCAGGACAGGCCCGAGGTGCCCCAGATGTAGACGGCGAAGAACAGGAACAGCCAGACCACATCGACGAAGTGCCAGTACCAGGCCGCCGCTTCGAAGCCGACATGCTGTTCGGGGGTGAAGTCGCCCTTCATCGCCCGGATCAGGCAGACCAGCAGGAACAGCGTGCCGATGATGACGTGGAACCCGTGGAAGCCGGTGGCCATGAAGAAGTTGGAATAGAACTGGTCACCGCCGAATTCCCAGCCGTCGTGGGTGAGCAGGATGAAATATTCATAGCCCTGCAGCCCGGTGAAGGCGACGCCCAGCACGATGGCGATGGCCAGCCCCTGGATCAGCCCCTTGCGGTCGTTGCCATGCACCAGCGCATGGTGCGCCCAGGTCACCGCGCAGCCCGACAGCAGCAGCACCACCGTGTTGATCAGCGGCAGATGGAACGGATCGACCGCGTGGATATGCGGCGCCACATATTCGGTGCCGAAATAATCCTGCATCGGATAGATGGCGTGTTTGAAGAAGGACCAGAACCAGGCGAAGAAGAACATCACCTCGGACATGATGAAGAGGATGAAGCCATAGCGCAGGCCGATCCGCACCACCGGGGTGTGATCGCCGACACGGGCCTCTGCCACCACTTCGGACCACCAGCCGTACATCACATAGAGCACGACGACGAGCCCGGCCCAGAACAGGAAGGCGGTGACGCCGTGCATCCACAGCACCGCCCCGAACAGCATGGCAAAGCCGCCAACCGCGGCCAGAAGCGGCCAGGGCGATGGGTTGATGATATGGTAGTCGTGGTTTTTCGCGTGTGCCATGAACTCTCCCTCACCTTGTTCCTTAATTCAGGTTGGTGTCTCTGTCCTGATCGAGGGCGGCATACCCCTCGGGCAGGTCGATTTCGTAAAATGTATAGGACAGCGTGATCGTGTGAACGAATTTCGCTTCCGGATCGTCGACGATGGCGGGGTCGACGTAAAAGGTCACCGGCATCTCGACCCGCTCGCCCGGCTGCAAGATCTGCTCGGTGAAACAGAAACAGGCGATCTTGTCGAAATAGCTGCCGGCCGAATAGGGCGCGACGTTATACGAGGCCTGGCCGGCGATCGGACGGTCGGTCGGGTTATAGGCCTCGTAGAAGGCCAGCCCGGTTTCGCCGATCCTAAGCGTCACCTCCTGCTGCAGCGGCTTGAAGCTCCAGGGCATGCCACGCTCTTTCGAGGCGTCGAAGCGGATCTTGATCTCGCGGTCCAGGATCACGTCCGACCCGGCGGTCGCCACATTGGTCTCGCCGCCATAGCCGGTGACCCGGCAGAACCAGTTGTAGGCCGGCACCGCCGCCCAGGCGAGCGCTCCCATGACCAGCACCACGCCCACCAGCTGTAGCACCGTGCGCTTGACCGCGGATTGTTCCGACATGTCTGCCTTCCTCCCTTCGTTCGGCTCCTCCCCCCGTTGCATCAGCCTCCCGATCCTCCCTGAGAGGCAGACGATGCGCCGGGGCGCTCGAAATCGCCGCGCTGCACCTTGGCCACCGTCAGCCCGAAGACGATGGCGACGAAGGCGGCCAGCACCAGCCCGACCCCCAGATTGCGGCCGAAGCGGCGGCGGTGCAGTTCATGGGTGGGGCGCAGGCTCATCTCACCACCCCCCGAGCCCGTAGGACTTCAACACCGCCTCGGCGAGAATCGCGCCGAAATGGAGGAAGAGGTAGAGCAGCGACAGTTTGAAAAAACCGCGCTCGATCTTGAAGTTATCGGCCTCGCTGGCGGCCTCGTCCCGGCCGCGGATGCGCCAGGCACCGCGCAGGAACAAGAGGTTCAGCACCGCCGAGACGGTCAGATAGACCGGGCCACCGATGCCGGAGAAGGCCGCGCCCAGCGAGAACACCGCCAGCAGAACGGTATAGACCAGGATATGGGTGCGGGTGGCACGGCGGCCGTGGGTCACCGTCAGCATCGGCACGCCGGCATCGTCGTAATCCGAGCGCATGAACAGCGCCAGCGCCCAGAAATGCGGCGGCGTCCACAGGAAGGTCAGCGCGAACATCAGCCAGGGTTCGACCGACATCGATCCGGTCGCGGCGATCCAGCCGATCACCGGCGGGAAGGCACCGGCGGCGCCGCCGATGACGATGTTCTGCGGCGTCGAGCGCTTCAGCCACATGGTGTAGATCACCACGTAGAAGAAGATGGTGAAGGCCAGGAAGGCGCCGGCAAAGATATTGGTCGCCAGCGCCAGCATGATGACCGACAGGCCCGACAGGGCCAGCCCCAGGTGCAGCGCCTCGCCACGATCGACCCGGCCGGCGGGGATCGGCCGGCCCCTGGTGCGTTTCATCACCTGGTCGATATCGGCGTCCCACCACATGTTCAGCGCGCCGGAGGCGCCGCCGCCAACCGCGATGAAGAGAATCGCGCAGAAGCCCACGATGGGATGGACAGGAGCTGGTGCGGCCAGAAGCCCCACCAGCGCGGTGAACACCACCAGCGACATCACCCGCGGCTTCAGCAGGGCGAAATAATCGCCGAATCCTGCCTCGGTCTCCCGCGGGGTGCTGGCGTTGATGCTCGCATCGGTCATTTACGTACGTACTCCGGAACGGGCGGGTCGGGGACCCGCCGCAACCCTTTCTCAGTTCGAGGCGACGCGGTAGCTGGTCGTCTCCGCCGACGGGGTGCCGGCATATTCCTCGATCGCGCCCTCGAGCCATTTGTCATAGGCGTCCTGGCTCACGACCTTGACGGTGATCGGCATATAGGCGTGGTCCTTGCCGCAGAGCTCGGAACACTGGCCGAAATAGATCCCCTCCTTCTCCGGCTTGAACCAGAGCTGGGCCAGACGGCCGGGGACCGCATCCTGTTTCACACCAAAGGCCGGAACAGTCCATGAGTGGATCACGTCGGCGCCGGTCACATTCATGACAATGGTCTTGCCCACCGGCACCACCACGGCGTTGTCGGTCGCCAGCAGGAATTCGTCGCGGCTGTAGCCGGCCTCGACCAGCGCGGCCTCGACATCCGGGGTCAGCACATAGTTGCCGCCAGTCGCGGGCTGGCCGATCATGTAGCTGTCGAAGGCGAAGCCCGCATCGACATATTCATAACCCCAGTACCACTGGTAGCCGGTCACCTTGATGGTGATGTCGGCCTCCGGGATCTCCTGCTGCTTGAACAGAACCGGCAGCGAAAACGCCCCGATGAAGACCAGAATCACGATCGGCACGACGGTCCAGGCGACCTCGACCGGGGTGTTATGGGTGAATTTGGCCGGCGTCGGATTGGACCGGCGGTTATAGCGCACGATCACCCAGGCGATCAGCCCCACCACAAAGACGGTGATGGCGGTGATGATCACCAGAATCATGTGATCCAGGGATTGCAGGTCCCTGGCCAGTTCGGTCGCGGCGGGCTGAAAGCCCATTTTACCATCGACAGGCTTGCCCACGATCTCAAGCTGTTCCTGCGCCAGTGCAGGCAGGCCGCTGAGGGCCGCGAATACCCCCGAAAGAATCAAAGCAATCTTCATCTGTTGTCCCGATCGGTCGATCCCGTCCTCTCTCCCGAAATCAACAGGCACCGACGGGATCGGCGGGCACCCGTTGTCATTGACGAAGCTAAAAACCATATTCTTCACAGCGAATAAAGCAGAATGCTCGCGGCAAAGCGACACTTTTTGATTTGGATCAAATAACAAGGCCACCCCATGCCCTCAGAGACCTACCGCCCATTCGAATCAGCCCTGCCCGAGGACGAGGCGCTGGCGATCGTGAAATCGGCCACCGACGGGGCCGATGACGGCGAGCTTTTCGTCGAAAAGCGCAAGTCCGAGGCGCTGATGTTCGACGACGGGCGGCTGAAGACAGCCAGTTACGACGCGTCCGAAGGCTTCGGGCTGCGTGCCGTGCATGGCGATGTTGCCGGCTATGCCCATTCCACCGAGGTTTCGATTCCCGCCCTGCGCCGCGCGGCAGAGACGGCGCGGCTGGCGGTCGGCGCCGGTGGCGGCACCATGGCGCCGCCGCCGCAGCCGACCAACCGCCACCTTTATACCGACGACGATCCGATCGGCGGCGTCTCCTTCCCGGTGAAGATCGAGACCCTGCGCGAGATCGACGCCTTCGCCCGCGATCTCGACCCCAGGGTGGTACAGGTCTCGGCGACGCTGGCCGCCTCATTGCAGGAGGTGGCGATTCTGCGCCCTGACGGCGTGCAGGTACGCGACACCCGGCCGATGACCCGGGTCAATGTCTCGGTCATCGTGGAACAGAACGGCCGGCGCGAAAGCGGCACCGCCGGCGGCGGCGGTCGGGTCGGGCTGGACGGGCTGATCGCCCCGCAGGACTGGCAGGCCAAAGCGCGCGAGGCGCTGCGAATCGCTCTGGTCAATCTGGAGGCTGTGCCCGCCCCCGCCGGGGTTATGGAAGTGGCGCTGGGGCCGGGCTGGCCCGGGATCCTGCTGCACGAGGCCATCGGTCACGGGCTGGAGGGGGACTTCAACCGCAAGGGCAGCTCTGCCTTCGCCGGGCTGATGGGCAAACAGGTCGCCGCCCGCGGCGTCACAGTTCTGGACGACGGCACCATCCCGGACCGGCGCGGCTCGATCACCGTCGATGACGAGGGCACGCCGTCGCGCCGCAACGTGCTGATCGAGGACGGCATCCTGGTCGGCTACATGCAGGACCGGCAGAACGCCCGGCTGATGGGGGTGGAACCCACCGGCAATGGCCGGCGCGAAAGCTACGCCCATGCGCCGATGCCGCGGATGACCAACACCTACATGCTGGGCGGCGAGGCCGATCCCGCCGATATCGTCGCCGAGATCAAGGACGGCATCTGGGCGGTCGGCTTCGGCGGCGGCCAGGTCGACATCACCAACGGCAAGTTCGTGTTCTCCTGCACCGAGGCCTATCGCGTCGTAAACGGCAAGGTCGGCGCCCCGGTGAAGGGCGCCACGCTGATCGGCGATGGCCCGACCTCGCTCCAGCATATCCGTGCGCTCGGCAATGACATGGCGCTGGACCCGGGTCTGGGCAATTGCGGCAAGGACGGCCAGTGGGTGCCCGTCGGTGTCGGCCAACCCACCGTGCTGATGGACCGGCTGACCGTGGGCGGCTCCGCCGCCTGAGCCGGTCCCGCGGGCGGCCCCCAGCGCCGCCCGGTTGCCCCTGATTCTCCGGCCCCTGTCCCCTCCCCGCCTCTGCCAGGAGGGCTGCGGCGCGCGGCCCGGGGTAAAATGTGTCAAAATCTGGGCAAAATCCGCCACATTTCCGCCATGATTCATCTGTCGTTAAGACTCTTCTCCCTAGGGTTGAATTGCAAGCAGGCGGAGGGAGAACGGATGGCCGGCACGCAGCACGCTTCCATTTACCCACACCCACCCACCTCGGAAGCCGACCGGATTGCCCGCCTTCGCCTGCTTCGCTCCCGTCGTGTCGGGATTTCCACCTATCACCGGCTAATGATCGAATACGGCAGCGCCGCAGAGGCGCTGCGCGCCCTGCCCGGAATCGCGCAGGAGGCCGGGCTGGCCGACTATGAAACCTGCCCCGAGGCGCTGATCGCCGCCGAGCTGCGCGCCGGGCGCGCCACCGGCGCCCGGCTGATCGCGCTCGGCGATCCGGACTACCCCGCCACCCTGGCCGAGATCGCCGATGCACCGCCGCTGATCTGGACGCAGGGCGAACGCGCGCTGCTGCAGCGGCCCGCCATCGCCCTGGTCGGCGCCCGCAATGCCTCCTCCCTCGGGACCCGGATGGCGCGGGCGCTGGCGCGGCAGCTGGGGGAGGCCGGGCTGGTGGTGATCTCCGGGCTGGCGCGCGGGGTCGATGCCTCCGCCCATCTGGCGGCACTGGAGACCGGCACCGTCGCGGTCCTGGCCGGCGGTCTCGACGTGATCTACCCGGCGGAGAATGCCGGGCTCGCTGCCGATATCGCCCGCCGCGGCCTGCTGATCTCGGAACAGCCGATGGGCATGGCGCCGCAGTCGCGGCATTTTCCGCGCCGCAACCGGATCATCTCCGGTCTCGCCCGCGCCGTGGTGGTGGTGGAGGCCGCCGCCCGCTCCGGCAGCCTGATCACCGCCCGCGACGCGCTGGATCAGGGGCGCGAGGTGCTGGCAGTGCCGGGCCACCCGTTCGACGCCCGTGCCGCCGGTTGCAACATGCTGATCCGGGACGGCGCGGCCCTGGTGCGCAATGCCGAAGATATCCTCGCCGCCCTGCCCCAATGCTCCGCCCCCGCGGCGATGGCGGAGGCGCCCGCCGCCGCGCCCGATGCCCCCGGTGGGCTGGAGCCACCGATGGCCCGCAGCCTGCGAGACACCGCGGCGCTGCACCGGCAGATCCTCGACCGGCTCGGCCCCGCGCCGGTGGCGGAGGACCAGCTGATCCGCGATCTGAACGCCGCCCCCAGCCGGATCGGCCCGGCGCTGGTCGACCTGGAACTGGAGGGGCGGATCCAGCGGCAGGCCGGCGGGCTTCTGGCGCGGCTGCGCTGATCCCCCATGCCATCGGGCGCCAGCGCTGGCCTCACCCGGCGGAATTCGAGTATTTTTGCAGAGAAGAAACGGCAGCGCGCTCGCCCTGCCCACCGCCGGCGAGGCCCCTCGAGAGCGGTGCCTTTCCGCGCCGAAACGGCGCGCATTGACAATTGGCCCTTGCACACCACATCTTGCCCGCCCATAGAAGGCGCTGTTTCTGCCGCAAGAGGTTGTCCGCTAAATGCCCGTAGTTGTTGTCGAATCCCCTGCCAAAGCAAAAACGATCAACAAATACCTGGGCTCTGATTACACCGTTCTGGCCTCTTACGGCCATGTTCGCGACCTGCCGCCGAAGGATGGATCGGTCGATCCTGAGCATGATTTCGACATGACCTGGGAAATTTCCCCGGACAGCAAGAAACACGTCAAGGCCATCGCTGACGCGCTGAAAGACGACAACGCGCTGATCCTCGCCACCGACCCCGATCGCGAGGGCGAAGCGATTTCCTGGCACCTGCAGCAGGCGCTGACCAAGCGGCGGTCGATCCGGAAGGATACCGACGTCAAGCGGGTCACCTTCAACGCCATCACCAAGGATGCGGTGAGCGAGGCGATGAAACATCCCCGCGATGTCGACCAGGACCTGGTCGAGGCCTATCTGGCGCGCCGGGCCCTGGATTATCTGGTGGGCTTCAACCTGTCGCCGGTTCTGTGGCGCAAGTTGCCCGGCGCCAAATCGGCCGGCCGGGTGCAATCGGTCTGCCTGCGCCTCATCGTCGAGCGGGAAATGGAGATCGAAGCCTTCCGCCCGCGCGAATACTGGTCGGTCAAGGTGCAGCTGGTCACCCCCCGCGGTCAGGAATTCGAGGCGCGGCTGACGGTTCTGGCGGGCAAGAAGCTCGACAAATACGATATTGAGAACGAGACTCAGGCCGAGCTCGCGGTGCAGGCCATCGCCAGCCGCGACCTGAGCGTCGCCAGCGTCGAGGCGAAGCCGGCCAACCGCAACCCCTCGCCGCCCTTCATGACCTCGACCCTGCAGCAGGAGGCCAGCCGCAAGTTCGGAATGGGCGCCCGCCAGACGATGAGCGCGGCGCAACGACTCTACGAGGCCGGGCACATCACCTATATGCGGACCGATGGCATCGACATGGCACCCGAGGCGGTGACCGCCGCCCGCGCCGCCATCGGCGACCGTTATGGCGCCGACTACGTGCCGGGCTCTCCCCGCATCTACAAGAACAAGGCGAAGAATGCGCAGGAAGCGCATGAATGTATCCGCCCCACCGACATGACGCTGGATGTCGACGGCCTGAAGGTCGCCGATCAGGATCAGCGCCGGCTCTACGATCTGATCTGGAAACGCACCCTGGCCAGCCAGATGGAATCGGCCCGGCTGGAGCGGACCACGGTCGAGATCGCCAGCCCCGACGGTCAGATCGGCCTGCGGGCGACCGGCCAGGTGGTGCTGTTCGACGGCTTCCTGCGGGTCTACGAAGAGGGGCGCGACGACGTCACCGACGAGGACGACAAGCGGCTGCCGCAGATCATGCAGGGTGAGCCGACCGACAAGCGCCAGATCAGCCCGGAGCAGCATTTCACCCAGCCGCCGCCGCGCTATACCGAGGCGACGCTGGTCAAGCGGATGGAAGAGCTGGGCATCGGCCGCCCCTCCACCTATGCCTCGATCGTCACCACGATCCAGGACCGCGGCTATGTCCGCAAGGACAAGAACCGGCTGATCCCGGAGGACAAGGGGCGGCTGGTGATCGCCTTCCTGCAGAATTACTTCCGCAAATACGTCGGCTACGATTTCACCGCCCAGCTTGAGGACGAGCTCGATCACGTCTCCGCCGGGGAGGCCGATTACAAGGACGTGCTGGCCCGGTTCTGGCGCGATTTCTCCGCTGCGATCGCCGAGACCTCGGAACTGCGCATCACCGATGTGCTGGAAAAGATCAACGAGGTGCTGGAGCCGCATCTGTTCCCGCCGAAAGAAGACGGCAGCGATCCGCGGCTGTGCCCGAATTGCGGCAAGGGCCGGCTGTCGATGCGCACCGCCCGCTCCGGCGGGGCGTTCATCGGCTGTTCGAACTACCCCGAATGCCGCTATACCCGCCCCTTCGGCCCGCCGGGGATGGAAGATACCTCCGGCTCCGGCATCCCGCCGGAAGGCAAGCTGCTGGGCGAGGACGCCGGCGACAAGATCTATGCCTTCAAGGGCCGCTTCGGGCCCTACGTCCAGCGGGGCGAGGCGACGGAAGAGAACAAGAAACCGCCGCGCCAATCGATCCCCAAGGGCTGGACGCCCGAGGAGGTGACGCTGGACCAGGCCGTCAAACTGCTCAGCCTGCCGCGGCTGATCGGCAACCACCCCGACGACGGGGTGCCGATCTGGTCCAATATCGGCCGCTACGGACCCTATCTGAAACATGCCGACACCATCTCCAACCGTGGTGGCACCAACGCGACGCTGGAGGATGTGGAGGATGTCTTCACCATCGGTATGAACCGGGCGGTCGAAGTGCTCGCCGCCAAGCCCAAGCGCGGCCAGGCTGCCGCCGCCGCGCCGCTGCGCGAACTGGGCGAGCATCCCGATGGCGGGCCGGTCAACGTGATGAAGGGCAAATACGGGCCCTACGTCAAATGGGGCAAGATCAACGCCACTCTGCCCGACACCATCGAGGTCGATGCCGTAACACTGGAACAGGCGCTGGAGCTGATCTCCGAGAAGGCGGCCAAATCCGGCGGCGCCCGCAAGAAGGCGGCGCCGAAGAAGAAGCCCGCCGCCAAGACGACCAAGACCACCAAGACCAAGAAAACCGGCTGAGGCGCGCCCGCCCTCTCAGCCGCCGCCGTCAGAGTGCCGCAACGGCAGCCAGGGTGCCCACCCCGGGTGCCGGAGCGCTGCCGCGCCGCGGCATTCGTTTGACAAAGCCCCGGCCAGTCGTCACAAGTCTCTCGGAATTTCTTTCTTTGGGAGGCCCTTATGAAAAAGGTTTTCGACAGTGCGGCAGAGGCGCTCGACGGCGTTCTGTTCGACGGGATGCTGATCGCTGCGGGCGGCTTCGGCCTCTGCGGTATCCCCGAGCTGCTGATCAACGCGATCCGCGACGCCGGGACCAAGGACCTGACCGTCGCCTCCAACAACGCGGGTGTGGACGGTTTCGGTCTGGGGATCTTGCTGGAATCCAAACAGGTCCGCAAGATGATGGCCTCCTACGTCGGCGAAAACGCCGAATTCATGCGCCAGTATCTCTCCGGCGAGCTGGAGCTGGAATTCAACCCGCAGGGCACTCTGGCCGAACGGATGCGCGCCGGGGGCGCCGGCATTCCGGGCTTCTACACCAAGACCGGCGTCGGCACGGTGATCGCCGAGGGCAAGGAAGTGAAGACCTTCAACGGTCAGGACTACATCCTCGAAGAGGGGATCTTCGCCGACCTGGCCATCGTCAAGGCCTGGAAAGCCGATACCACCGGCAACGCGATCTTCCGCAAGACCGCCCGCAACTTCAACCCGCCGGCTGCGATGTGCGGCAAGATCTGCATCATGGAAGTGGAGGAGATCGTCCAGCCGGGCGAGCTTGATCCGGATCACATCCACCTGCCGGGTATCTATGTGCACCGCCTGATCCAGGGTGAGCACGAGAAGCGGATCGAACAGCGCACCGTGCGCAAGAAAGAGGAGGCCTGATCAATGCCCTGGGATCGGAATCAAATGGCGGCCCGCGCCGCGCAGGAACTCGAAGACGGCATGTATGTGAACCTCGGCATCGGCATTCCGACGCTGGTGTCGAACTACATCCCCGAGGGCATGACCGTGACGCTGCAGTCCGAGAACGGCATGCTGGGCATGGGCCCCTTCCCCATCGAGGGGGAAGAGGACGCCGACCTGATCAACGCCGGCAAGCAGACCATCACCGAACTGCCGCATTCGGCCTATTTCGACAGCGCCACCTCCTTCGGAATGATCCGCGGCGGCAAGATCGCCATGGCGATCCTCGGTGCCATGGAAGTCAGCGAAAAGGGCGATCTGGCCAACTGGATGATCCCCGGCAAGCTGGTTAAGGGCATGGGCGGCGCCATGGATCTGGTCGCCGGCGTCGGCCGCGTCGTGGTGGTGATGGATCACACCAACAAGCACGGCGAATCCAAGGTGCTGAAAGACTGCACCCTGCCGCTGACCGGCAAGGGCGTGGTCGACCGGATCATCACCAACCTCGGCGTGCTGGACGTGACCCACAAGGGTCTGCATATCGTCGAGCTGGCCGATGGCGTCAGCCATGACGAAATGGTCGCCGCCACCGAGGCGACTCTGGTCTGACCGCCGCGCCCGGCCCCCGGGCCGGGACGCCTTCGGCGCGAGAGTATTTGGGCAGAGAAGAAGCGCGCGGCCTGCCCTCTTCTTCTCTGTTTCAAATACTCATATCGCGCCCGCTGCCGCCGGCGCGGCGCTTATCAGTTCATCGCAGCGAAGACGCAGCCGTCCGAGATCAGCTCCGGCGGTGTCAGACAGAGCCCGCGGGCGACCTGAAACGCCGCCAGCACCTTCGGCACGTAATCGCGGGTCTCTGCGAAGGGCGGCACACCGGCATAATCGCGCACCGATCCTTCGCCGGCGTTGTAGCCGGCCAGCACCAGGATCGGATCGTTGCCGAATTTCTTCATCAGCCAGTCGAGGTATTTCACCCCGCCCTGGATGTTCTGCCCCGGCTCCAGACTGTCGCTGACGCCGAACCGCGTGGCGGTATCGGGCATCAGCTGCATCAGCCCCCGGGCGCCGGCGCCGCTGACCGCATCGGCCCGGCCGCCCGATTCGACCGAGATCACCGCCAGCACCAGCGCCGGGGACACATTGGTGCCCACCGTCGCGCGCAGGATCTGGATGCCGCGTGCCCGGGCGATATCCTGCAGTGCCTGCAGCCGTGGCGCCGCCACCGCGCCGGTGCTGCTGAGCGCCTGCAGCGCCCCCTCCAGGCGCCCCGGACCCGAGCCGGAGATCTCTGGCGAGACATGGTCCCAGAACCAGCTGTAGCGACCGGGCGCGGCGCCCGGTGACGGCGGCAAGGCCGCGATGCGGGTGTCCCCCTGTTCCGGGGCTGGCTTCGCCAGCGGTTTCGGCCCGTCGCCGGGCTGGATCTGCACGGTGATTCGCTTCTTGGTGCCCGGTGCCGGCGGCTTGACCCGCTTGGCCTGGAAATCCGCATAGGGCGCCGGCGCCTCGGCACCGGCCAAGCCGGCCGCACCGATCAGCGCGACCACGGCCAGCCCTCCGGCCAGCCGGCGTGTGGTGACACGAAGACTCATCTGCCCGCCTCGTTGTCCGTTCATGCCTGTTCGTGTTTTTCGGCAGTTTCCGTCAAATCCGGCCCCGGCGCCACGATTTCCACCGCAAATCTGGCATTTTTGCCCAATTTGACGCGCCGGCGCATCGGCGACCGGCCTCTCTCACACCGGCGTGAGGTGAAAGTTTCACGGCAAAACAAAGCCTTGAGTGGGAATCGATAAAATCCTGCCTAGAGTTCTGAAAAATCCGCCTTTTGGCCCAATTCCTGCCACGACCCGCTGGCTATATGTCCCCATACCGCGACGGACGAGGCCCATGAGAGCAGGTTCGATCGGACGGCGGGGTACGTAGAAACACTGCTATGATCCTATGGAGGGACTACCCATGATGAAGCTCATTCAGAAATTCCGCCGCAGCGAAGCTGGTGCCGTGACCGTCGACTGGGTCGTGCTGACCGCCGCTGTGGTCGCCCTGGCCGGCGCCGCCTATACCGCCATCCGCGACGGTGCCGTGAACCTCAGCGAAACCACCGGCACCTTCATCGAAGAAGCGGTTCCGGAAGAATAATTCGGCTAACGCCTACGACCGTATGACCTTGGGGCCGTGTTCTGTTTCCGGGACGCGGCCTCACGTTTGAGACGGGCTGGGTTTCCCGGCTTCAGGAGAACGCTATGAGCAAGCTGTTTAAGTCTTTCGCAAAACGCGAAACCGGGGCCGTCACTGTCGATTGGGTCGTTCTCACCGCCGCGATCGTCGGGCTTTGCGGCGTCGTCTTCGCGGCGCTCTACGATGCCACCGGCGGCCTGGGAACGAGCGTCGGCGAATACCTGAACGAAAAGACCATCGAGTGACCCGGCCCTGGCCGGCGCGGACGCCCGGCGCCCCGGATCACCCCGTTTCGGTCATATTCTAAACCCATTCTTCGCGCAGAATATGATCCGGAACGATTGAGGCGCCCGTCAGTGGCGCGGCAAAACGTGAGAGGTTCATGATGCGTGCAGTCTTCGGTCTTGTGCTGGTTGTCGGCGTGGCGCTCGCGGGCGGCGCGGTGATGATGGCGAGAAATTATATTGCGGAATATCAGCAGGCGCTGGCGCGCGAACGGTCGAACCGCGATGCGGTGGTGCCGCTGGCGGATGTCTATGTCGCCACCCATGCGCTGCGCTATGGCGAACCTCTGACCAAGAAGGACGTGCGCAAGGTACGCTGGCCCAAATCCGCCATTCCCGAGGGCGCCTTCACCGATTTGACCGCCCTGGTGCCCGCGGAGGCCGAGCGCGTCCGCGTGGTGCTGCGCGCGATGGAGAAGGACGAGGCGATCCTGGCCGTCAAGGTCACCAAGCCGGGCGAAGACGCCGGCCTGACCTCGCAACTGGCCCGCGGGATGCGCGCCTTCGCGATCCGGGTCGATGTCGCTTCCGGCGTATCGGGCTTCCTGCGGCCCGGTGACCGGGTCGATGTCTACTGGACCGGCAGCCTGCGCGATGCGGTCGAAGGTGGCCGGGGCGACGTGACCCGGCTGATCGAAAGCGGTGTACAGTTGATCGCCGTCGACCAGACCGCCAGCGACGATGTCAACAGCGTGTCGATCGCGCGCACCGTCACCGTGGCCGCCCGCCCCGAACAGGTCGCCGCCCTGGCCCAGGCCCAGAGCACCGGCCGGTTGTCCCTGGCCCTGGTCGGCGTCGATGACGATGCGCCGCTGTCCGCCCCGATCGAGGTCGATCAGAGGGCGCTGCTGGGGCTGGCCGATGTGACCGAGCCCGAGGTGAAGAAAACCCCCGAGGTCTGCACCATCCGCACCCGCCGCGGTTCGGAAGTGGTCGAAATCCCGATCCCCTGCACCAACTGAGCCGGGCCGGCACGGGTGCCAGGGCCCCGCCCCGGTCGGCCACCGCCGCCCACAACTGCGCCGCCCGCCTTTCGGGCGGCGCCGCTGCGTTGTGGCTTATCCACATCAGAAACCCTGCAGAAATCTTTGATTATTGAAAAAAAACGCCCTATGCCGCAAAGTAACGCGAAAATCGGGCAGCAGACCCGGGAGCGGGGCGTGATCGGAGAGGCAGGTCACATGGCGAAATTTCATTGGATGCGGGCCGCTTTGATCGGGCTGACACTGGGCCTTTGCGCTCCGGTGATCGCCTTGGCGCAGAACGGCGATGTGCTGCGGGTGGTCAAGAAGGGGACGGCCTCGACGCTGGATGTCCCCATGAACCGCGCCGTCGTGGTCGAAAGCGATGTGCCCTTCGCCGAGCTCAGCATCGCCAATCCCAGCATCGCGGATATCTCATCGCTCTCCGACCGGACCATCTATGTGCTTGGCAAATCGCCGGGGATGACCACGCTGACGCTGCTCGACGCCTCCGGGCGGCTGATCACCAATGTCGAAGTCAAGGTCGCCGCCGATGTGACCGAGTTCAAGGAGCGGCTGCGCCAGATCCTGCCCGGCGAGAAGATCGAGGTGCGCACCGCCAATGACGGCATCGTGTTGTCCGGCACGGTCACCAGCGCGCAGAAACTGCAACGGGCGCTGGATCTGGCCGAACGCTATGCCCCGGACCGCGTGTCCAACCTGATGGCCGTCGGCGGTGTACAGCAGGTCATGCTGAAGGTCCGCTTCGCCGAGATGCAGCGCAGCGTGTCGAAATCGCTGAGCTCGTCGCTGGGGATTTCCGGCGGCAACAGCGTCGGCGTGGTCGGCGGCACCGGCACACTGAGCAACTCCACCTCCCTGACCAATTCGCTGGCGGGCAACATCCCCACCACCAACGACAATGTCGGGGCGGTGGTCTTCGGCTTCAACGCCGGCGCCTTCCAGGTCAACCTGCTGCTTGAGGCGCTGGAGCAGAAGGGCGTGGTGCGCACCCTGGCCGAACCCAACCTCTCCGCCCTGTCGGGGCAGGAGGCGAAATTCCTCGCCGGCGGCGAATACCCGATCCCCGTCGCCCAGGCCGATGGTGTCTATACCGTCGAATACAAGCCCTTCGGCATCGAGCTGGCCTTTACCCCGCGGGTCGTCGACGAAGATCTGATCAACCTGGAACTCAGCGCGGCGGTCTCCGCCATCGACACCTCGAACAGCGTCACCATCGACGGGTTCAGCATCGATGCCTTCTCGCGGCGCGAAACCTCCACCACGATCGAGATGCGCGATGGTGAGAGCTTTGCCATTGCCGGGCTGATCGAGGATCAGTTCGTCGACAATGCCTCGCAGCTGCCCTGGCTCGGCGACGTGCCGGTGCTGGGCGCGCTGTTCCGCAGCGCCGATTACAAGCGCAGCCAGACCGAGCTGGTGATCATCGTCACCGCGCATCTGGTCACCCCCACCCGGGGCGAGGCGCTGGCATTGCCCACCGACCGGGTGAAACCGCCGACCGAAAGCGATCTGTTCCTGTTCGGCCGCACCGGCGCCACCAAGCGGCTGCCGAAAGCCGCCAGCGAGGTCGCCAAGCAGGATTTCAGCGGCTCCTACGGCTATGTGATGGACTGAACGAAGGATGGCCCGCATGCGTAAGCTGATCGCAGGATTGGGAACCGCCCTGGCGGTGGCAGGATGCGGCCCCAGCGGCGGACCGGTGCCCAACAGCTTTCTGCGCGAGGCCGGCGCCCAGGTGGACGGCGGCGCCTTCGGCAATGCCACGATGAACAACACCCTGGTGATGAATGGCGAGCGCGACTATCTGGTCAGCCTGGCCAACCGCTTCGCCCAGGAGGTGCCGACCACCCTCACCTTCGCCTTCGACAGCGCCGAACTGGATGCCACCGCCCGCGCGGTTCTCGATCGCCAGGCCGACTGGATCCGGCAATTCCCCGAAGTCCGCTTCCGCGTCTACGGCCATACCGACGCAGTCGGCTCCGCTGCCTATAACCGCCGGCTGGGCCAGCGCCGCGCCAATGCGGTGGTCGCCTACCTCAGCGCCCGCGGCATCGGCCGCAACCGGCTGGAGGCGGTGGTCTCCTATGGCGAAACCCAGCCGCTGATCGTCACCCAGGGCCGCGAGCGACGCAACCGCAGGACGGTGACCGAGGTCTCCGGTTTCCTCAAGCGCAACCCCACGATCATGGACGGCAAATACGCCCAGGTCGTCTATCGCGAATATGTTGAAAGTGCGACCAGCCTGTCCGGATTGTCGACCAATCAACTTGCGCTTGAAAGCCAACAATAAAGCTCGCCAAGGCTTATCGTAGACGGGTTCCCTACAATTGGGGTTTTTTGGCCCCAATCTCGCCCAGATTGTCCCTGAGATTACCCCCAATGGAAGACGTGTGACGATCTGAGTCGCACGCGGGATCCGACAGGGGAGCCCGGAGGCGGCGACACCGACCTCCCAGGGGCAACAGGCCGGATCTTCGAACAGAGGATGATGGCAATGAGCAGCGCAATGCCGCAACGGGACCTGGCTCCGATCGTCGCATGCACGATCAGCCGGGACGTGCAGAACTTCGATCTGCTGATCGAGGACATGGAAGCCGCTCTGGGCGAGGCCTGGGGCGATCTCGGCTTTGCCGAGGCGCTGGCCTTCTTCAACCAACCCGAAGCCGAAGCGCTGGAATTCGTCGCCCTGGCGATTGACCGCGAGGATGAGGACAACTTGGTCCTGCTGGGAGAGATCATCAGCCAGGCCAAGGCCCGCGACATCGATGTGATCCTGATCGCCGAAGACGTGACCCCGGCCTCGCTGCATCAGCTGCTGCGCAAGGGCGCCGATGAATTCGTCCCCTACCCGCTGCCTGAAAACGAACTGCAGGCCGCCATCGATCGGATCGCCGCCCAGAAACAGGAACCGCCGCATCCGGCGCAGGGCAACAGCAATCTCAGCACCGGCTCTGCCAAGGAAGGCGCGGTGATCGTCGTCCACGGTCTGGCCGGCGGCACCGGCTCCACCACCCTGGCGGTGAACCTCGCCTGGGAGCTGGCCAATATCGGCAAGGAAGCCCCCGGCGTCTGCCTGATCGACCTGGATCTGCAATACGGATCGGTCGCCACCTACCTGGATCTGCCGCGGCGCGAGATCATCTTCGACCTGATTTCCGAAACCAGCAGCATGGACGACGAAATGTTCGGCCAGGCGCTGCTGCATTTCGAGGACAAGCTGCATGTGCTGACGGCGCCGGCCGACATGGTGCCGCTCGACCTGATCTCGTCCGAGGATGTCCAGCGCATCATCGATATCGCCCGCAAGCATTTCGACTACGTCGTGATCGACATGCCCAAGACGCTGATCCAGTGGTCGGAAACCGCGCTGCAGGCGGCGCATGTCTATTTCGCGATGATCGAGCTCGACATGCGCTCGGCCCAGAACGCGCTGCGGCTGAAGCGGGCGCTGCAGTCCGAGGATCTGCCGTTCGACAAGATCCGCTTCGCCCTGAACCGGGCGCCGAAATTCACCGATCTCTCCGGCAAGAGCCGCGTCAAGCGCATGGCCGAAAGCCTGGATATCTCGATCGACCTGCAACTGCCCGACGGCGGCAAGCCGGTGACCCAGGCCTGCGACCACGGGCTGCCGATGTCGTCGTCCTGCGGCAAGAATCCGCTGCGGCGCGAGATCGCCAAGCTGGCGCAATCGCTGAATGCCATCGGGCAGGATGAGGCCGAGGCAGCCTGACGGCACAAGAGGGCAACCAGACGATGTTTTCGAAGTTCAAGAAGGCCGGTGAAACCAGCGCCAAGCCGCGCCCCGTCGCCACCGCCACCGCGGCGAAACCCGCCCCGAAGACCGCGAAGCCGGCCCCGAAGGAGCCGGCGGCAGCCGCCCCCGCTCCGGTCAGCCGGCTGCGCAAGCCGATGCCGCAGTCGCCGGCACAGGCGGCACCGCAGGACCGCGAACGCAAACGCAAGGAACGGCTGGGCGAGATCAAGCTGCAGCTGCACCGCGCCCTGCTGGACAACCTGAACCTCGCCGCGCTGGAACACGCCACCGAGAGCGATCTGCGCAACGAGATCAGCGTGATCACCAGCGAAATCCTGCAAGAGCAGAGCATCGTGCTGAACCGCGAGGATCGCCAGACCCTCAACAAGGAACTCTATGACGAGGTCACCGGTCTCGGGCCGCTGGAAACGCTGCTCAGGGACGACACCGTCAGCGATATCCTGGTCAACGGGCCACATCAGATCTTCATCGAACGCGATGGCAAGCTGCAGCTGAGCGACGTCACCTTCAAGGACGAACGCCACCTGCTCAGGATCATCGACAAGATCGTCTCGGCGGTGGGACGGCGGGTGGATGAATCCACCCCCTATGTCGACGCCCGCCTGGCCGACGGCTCGCGCTTCAACGCCATGGTGCCGCCGGTCGCGGTGGATGGCTCCCTGGTGTCGATCCGGAAGTTCAAGAAAGACAAGCTCAGCATCGACGAGCTGGTGAATTTCGGCGCCTTCACCGAAGAGATGGCCGCCTATCTGCAGGCCGCCGTCGCCACCCGGCTGAACATCATCGTCTCCGGCGGGACCGGCTCCGGTAAGACCACCACGCTCAACGCGTTGTCCAGCTTCATCGACAATTCCGAACGCATCCTGACCATCGAGGACACTGCGGAACTTCAGCTGCAGCAGACCCACGTGGGCCGGATGGAGAGCCGCCCGCCCAACGTCGAGGGCAAGGGCGAGGTCACCGCGCGCGACTGTCTGAAAAACGCGCTCCGGATGCGGCCCGACCGGATCATCGTCGGCGAGACCCGCGGCGAGGAGGTCATCGACATGCTGCAGGCGATGAACACCGGCCACGACGGTTCGATGACCACGATCCACGCCAACTCCGCCCGCGACGCGGTCAGCCGCCTGGAAAACATGGTGGCCATGGCCGGCATCGAAATGCCGATCAAGGCGTTGCGCAGCCAGATCGCCAGCGCGGTTCATCTGATCGTCCAGGCCTCGCGTCTGCAGGATGGGTCGCGCCGCATGGTCTCGATCACCGAGGTGACCGGGATGGAGGGCGATGTGATCTCGATGCAGGAAATCTTCCGCTACCAGCGGGTCGGGCTGACGCCGGATAACAAGATCATCGGCCATTTCACCGCCACCGGTGTGCGCAGCCATTATTCCGAGCGCTTCCGCATGTGGGGCTATGACCTGCCCGCCTCGATCTACGATCCCACCACGATGGAGACACGCTGATGCAATTCGGAATCGAAGCCGTCATCTATGTGCTGATCTTCGGCGGCGTCCTGGCGCTGGTCGAGGGGATCTATCTGGTGTCCTTCGGCCGCTCCATCAGCCTGAACAGCCGGCTCAACCGCCGGATGCAGATGCTGGAGAAGGGCGCGCCGCGCGAACAGGTTCTGGAACAGCTCCGCAAGGAGATGCACCAGCACATGAAATCCAAGTCGATCCCGCTCTATTCGCTTCTCGCCGACAAGGCGCAGAAGGCGGCGATCGCCTTCACCCCGCGCCAGCTGATCATGATCATGGCCGGCCTGGCGATGGTCGCCTATGCGTTGCTGGCGGTGGGCACCAATACCGGTCCGGCGATCCGGCTGATCGCCTCGGTCGCCATCGGCGTCGGCGGCGTCTATGTCTGGATCAACCACAAGGCCAAGAAACGCATGGGGCTGATCGAGGAGCAGCTGCCCGACGCCATCGAACTGATGGTGCGGTCGCTGCGTGTCGGCCACCCGTTCTCCTCCGCCATCCAGATCGTCGCCAAGGAGGTGGACGATCCGCTGGCCACCGAATTCGGCATCATCGCCGACGAGGCCGCCTATGGCCGCGACGTGAGCGAGGCGCTCAAGGACATGGCCGAACGGCTCGACATGCAGGACTTGCGCTTTCTTGCCGTGGCGGTGGCGATCCAGCAGCAATCGGGCGGCAACCTGGCCGAGGTGCTGGCCGGCCTGGCCAAGGTGATCCGCGCCCGGTTCCGCCTGTTCCGACGGGTCAAGGCGATCACCGCCGAGGCGCAGTGGTCGGGCAAGTTCCTCTCCGCCTTCCCGCTGGTCTGCCTGATGTTCATCCTGGTCAAGAGCCCGAACTATTACGACGACGTCATCGACCACCCGCTGTTCATCCCGGCCTGTTTCGTGGTCGGCACCCTGCTGGGCGCCAATCTGATCGTCATGCGGGCGCTGACCAACATCAAAGTGTGAGGCCGCCATGGGCTTTCTGAACGACATAAACAGCTTTCTGACTCGGGAACTGGGCGAATTCGGGCCCCTGATCGTGGTCGGCGTACTGGGTCTGTTCATGATCCTGCTGACCCTGCCGATGTTGCTGAACCAGCCCGAGGATCCGCTGAAGAAGCTGAAGCGCGACACCACCGCCGCCAAGCCCAAATCGAAGAAGGAACAGCTGCGCCAGCGCAGCCACAACGAGAAGCTGGAACGCTTCGCCACTTTCCTCGAGCCGCAGAACGCCGATGAGCTCTCGGCGATGCAGCTGAAGATGCGCCAGGCCGGCTATCAGTCGAAAGACGCGGTGCGGTTCTTCCACTTCGCGCAGTTCGCGCTGGGGATCCTCGGGCTGCTCCTGGGTTTTCTCTATGTGCTGACCCGTGAGGGCGGCCACGACGCGATGTCCAGCCAACAGCTGATCATGTATGTGCTCGGCCCCGGCGCGGTGGGCTATCTGCTGCCGAAATACTGGATCACCCGCCGCATTGCCGAGCGCAAGGACGAGATCACCGCCGGGTTCCCGGACTCACTCGACATGATGCTGGTCTGCGTCGAGGCCGGCCAGTCGCTGGATCAGTCCATCGTCCGGGTCGCCAAGGAGCTGCAGGCCTCCTATCCCGCGCTCGCCTCGGAATTCGAGATCGTTGCCTATGAGATGAAGGCCGGCAAGGACAAGGACAAGGTCCTGCGTGACATGGGAACCCGCTGCGGTGTGCCGGATGTGTCCTCCTTCGTCACCGTGATGATCCAGTCGGCCACCTTTGGCACCTCGATCGCCGAGGCGCTCAGGGTCTATGCCGGCGAGATGCGGGACAAGCGGGTGATGCGCGCCGAAGAAGCGGCAAACAAGTTGCCAACCAAAATGACCCTTGCCACAATGATGCTGACGGTGCCGCCGCTGCTGATCATTCTGGTCGGTCCTTCGGTCAAGGGCATCATGGAATTGGGCAACATAGGCCACTGACACGATGCCATCGCCGTACAGGCCCGCGCCCGCCGCACCGCGACGGGCGCTTGCGCTTCTCGCCCTTGCGGCGTTGCTCTCCGGCTGCGGGCCGGACCGGATCACCCCGCTCAAGGACAGCCCCTTCGCCCCCGGCATCGACCACCGCCACAGCGGCGCCGATCATATCGAGACCGCGCACCGGCTGATGAACGCCGGCGAATACGAGCTGGCGATGGATGCCTTCGCCCGCGCCGCGCTCGCCGACGGCATGAGCACCGAGATCCTCACCGGGCTCGGCACCGCGAACCTGGGCCTCGGGCGGCTGGGCCAGGCCGAGGAGATGCTGCGCCGGGCGGTCAAGCAGGCGCCGGACTGGCCCGAGGCCTGGAACAATCTGGGCGTCGTGCTGATGGAACGCGGCAAGACCGCCGAGGCGCAGCAGATATTCCAGCGCGCCTATGCGCTCGACAATGGCGAAAGCGACGCAATCCGGGACAATCTGCGCTTAGCCCTCGCAAAAACGGAAAAACCTGCTAATAATGGGCAACAAAACCAAGGCTATAAATTGGTGCGGCGGGGCAGCAGCGAATTTCTGATCCGCACGACACCCTGATCGAGGCGAGAGCAGTATAAGGACGCAGCAACATGCGCCACCCCCTTGTGATTCCGGCCTGCCTGATTGCGGGTCTGGCGCTGGCAGGATGCGCCGAAAAAGGCGACGAGACCGTCGAACGCGCCTTTCGCGACGTGAACGTGATCGACGAAACCAATCTGAACGAGGTGATGCTGACGGTCGCCGATCCGAACGAGGCAGTCGATTACTTTGCCCGGTCGACCAAATCGACCCCCGACCGGATTGATCTGCAACGCGGCCTGGCGCAGTCGCTGGTACGCGCCAAGCGCAATACCGAGGCCGCCGCCGTCTGGGGCAAGGTCGTCGGGATGCCCGGCGCGACCGAGGACGACTCGGTCGATTATGCCGATGCGCTGATCCGCAGCGGCGATTGGGATCGGGCGAAAAAGACCCTCGACAGCGTGCCGCCAACGCATGAGAGCTTCAAACGCTACCGGCTGGAGGCGATGGTCGCCGATGCCAATCACGAATGGAAGCGCGCCGACAGCTTCTATGAGATCGCGGTGGGGCTGACCACGACACCGGCGGGCGTGCTGAACAACTGGGGCTTTTCCAAGTTGACCCGCGGCGATTACCCGGGAGCGGAGCGGCTGTTCGGCGATGCGATCCGACGAGATCCGACGCTGTTCACCGCCAAGAACAACCTGGTGCTGGCCCGTGGTGCCCAGCACAATTACAGCCTGCCGGTCATCCCGATGGATCAGACCGAACGCGCCCAGCTGCTGCATACGATGGCGCTGTCGGCGGTGAAACAGGGCGATGTGAACACCGGCAAGGCGCTGCTGCGCGAGGCGATCGACACCCACCCGCAACATTTCGAAGAAGCCGTCCGGTCGCTGCGGGCGCTGGAAACCAGCTGAGCCGATGGCCCTGACCACCTCAGCGGCGCTCTGGTTTCTGCCCTTTGTGCTGCCGCTCTGCTTCTACGTCTGCTTCACCGATCTGCGCGAAATGCGGATCACCAATCAGGCGGTTCTGGCACTGGCGGCGGTCTTCGTCGTGGTCGGGCTGATCGCACTGCCGCTGCCGGTCTACGGCCTGCGGCTGCTGCAGCTGGTCGGCGTGCTGGTGGTGGGCTTCCTGCTGACCGCCGCCGGGACCATGGGGGCCGGCGACGCGAAATTCGCCGCCGCCGCCGCACCCTTTGTGGCGCCGGGCGACCTGCGGCTGCTGCTGGCGCTGTTTGCCGCCAATCTGCTGGCCGCCTTCGCCGCCCACCGGATCGCGAAGCACAGCCCGCTGCGGCGCATCGCGCCCGAGTGGAAAAGCTGGAACACCGGGCGGCAGTTCCCGATGGGGCTGGCCCTGGGCACAACTTTGGCACTTTATCTGATCCTGGCGCTGTTCTTCGGCGCCTGAGCCAACCTGCCGCCTGTTTGCCCCTGTCCTGCCACATTGCCACGACAAGGTGGGCCCTGAGTCCCCTGCCCGAGACATGTGACCGAGAGCACCTCAGATGAACATGCAGACCCCCTCCGATCTGGCCCCGCCGCAACCCCGTTCGCTGGCCGAGATGCAGCTACCGATGGTGATGATGCGGGACATCCTGCTGAAGACCATCTTTCGTAAGAACACCGAAACCGTGTCGGAGACGGCGTCGGCCCTGTGCCTGCCGATCCCGATCACCCAGGAACTGATCGATCTGGCCCGCGCCCAGCGGCTGGTCGAGGCGACCGGATCACTGAGCGCCAGCGGCGGCAATGAACTGGGCTATCAGCTGACCGATGCGGGCAAGGCGCGGGCGCTGGATGCGCTGGCGCAGTCAGAATATTTCGGCGCCATGCCGGTGCCGCTGGCGATCTACGAACAGCAGGTCAAACGCCAGTCGATCCGCAACATCCAGGTCACCCGCAGCCAGCTGACCGCGGCGATGGGCAGCCTGGTGCTGCCCGACAGCCTGCTCGACCATCTGGGGCCGGCGGTCAGCGCCGGTCGGTCGATCCTGATGTACGGTCCGCCGGGCAACGGCAAATCCTCGATCTCGAACGGCATCCGCAATGCGCTCGGCGATCAGATCTTCGTGCCCCGGGCGATCGAATATTCCGGTCAGGTCATCACCGTCTACGATCCGATCGTGCATGACGCCATCGAACAGGAGCCCGACGATCCCACCCGCCTGCGCCGGCCCAAGCGGTTCGATGCCCGCTATGTCCGCTGCAAGCGCCCGACCGTGGTGACAGGGGGGGAGCTGTCGCTGTCGATGCTCGATCTGGTCTACAACCCAACCGCGCGCACCTATCAGGCGCCGCTGCAGATGAAGTCCACCGGCGGCATCTTCATCGTCGACGATCTCGGTCGCCAGGCAGAATCGCCGCAGGCGCTGATCAACCGCTGGATCGTGCCGCTGGAGGAGAACAAAGATATCCTCGGCCTGCAGTCGGGCGAGAAATTCGAAGTGCCCTTCGACACGCTGGTGATCTTCTCGACCAACTTCCACCCAAACGAGATTTTCGACAAGGCGGCGCTGAGGCGGATTTTCTTCAAGATTCTGATCGACGGCCCCAACCAGCAGGATTTCCTGAAAATCTTCGCGCTGGTGGCGCGCAAGAAGGGCATGCCGCTGGACGAAAAGGCGCTGATCTATCTGCTGAAAGAGAAATACCCGCAGATCGACAACGTCTATGCTAACTATCAGCCGGTGTTCCTGATCGACCAGATGATCTCGATCTGCGAGTTCGAGGGGCTGCCTTATCAGATGACGCCGGAACTGATCGACCGCGCCTGGGACAACCTCTTCGTGCGCGAGAGTGAAATCATCCACTGACTCCGGCCCTGAGTGCCGCCCGGGAGAGATACGCTCTCCGGGCGGCGATGGGGTCATTCCTCCATCAGCAGCCTGAGGATACTGACCTGCTGATTGCGATCACCGCCGGTCAGCGCCGCCAGGCTCTGGCCCGGGGTCGCCTCGATCCCCGCGGAGGCGAGTTTCTGCAGCCCCGTCGCGGTATCGCTGCCGCTCAGCGCAATCACGGTTTCGATCGGCGCGGCGTTGAGCGTCCGCATCACCATCGCCACCGGGCTGCCGCTGCCCTGCGGCGCCGGCACGAAGGACACCGCCAGCACGCCCGCGAAAACCCCGACGATCCCCAGTGCCAGCGGCTTGCGGAAATAGGTCTTGAACGCGCGGAAGTTCACCAGGACATGCGCCCCGACCCCGGCCACCATGGCCCAGCTCAGCCATTCATGCGCCAGCTTGTTATAACCGCTGTCCCAATGGAAAAACATCAGGATCCCCGTTACCGCGCTGAGCAGGAAAGCCCCCATCGTCAGCGGCGTGGCCCATTTGCGGATTACCTTCATCGTCTTTGCTCCTGATAAAATCTGCGCGTCCTCATCAAACCAAACGACGGAACCCGCGGGCTCCGTCGCCAAGACATCAGATTTTTCAGGACGGGCGCCGGTCGTGCCGGCGGAGCGCGCAGGCCTATTCCGCCGCCGGCGCCGAATCCTTCGGCAGCGGCACCCGCGCATCCAGCGGGCGCTCCACCATCAGCAGCGAAACCAGACAGGCGATACAGGCGCTGCCCGCCGCGATCCAGAACACCGGGTGCAGCGCCTGGGCGATACCGTTAATCACCATTTCACGCATCCCGGGCTCCATCGCCGCGATCATCTCGTTGCTCAGCGCCCGCGGGTTGCCCCCCCCCAAGGCACCGCCCAACTGCCGCGTCAGCCCCATCGAGAAGATCGCGCCGAAGATCGCGGTGCCGATGGACCCGCCGATCAGCCGGAACATATTGGCGCTGGCGGTGCCGATGCCGACCATGTTCAGCGGTACCGCATTCTGGATCGCCGTCACCCCGACCCCCATCACCGGACCGATGCCGATGCCGGTCAGCACCATCGACGCCGCCATGCGCCAGTTCGGCGTCTCTGCGGTTGCCGTCGCCAGAGAGATCATCGCCAGCGCCAGAAGCAGCGTCGAGAAGACCGGCAGCATCCGATAGCGCCCGGTCCGCATCATGATCTGCCCGGCGGAGAAGGAGGCGCCGATGATCCCCACCATCATCGGAAAGGTGAACATCCCCGACAGCGCCGGCGACATTCCTTTGACCACCTGCATGAAGAAGGGGACGAAGGTGATGGTGCCGAACATCGCGGTGCCGACGATCAGGCCGACCACGTTGGACACGACGAAGTTGTTGATGCGGAACAGTTGCAGCGGCAGGATCGGCTCCCTCGCGCGGCGTTCGATCAGGATGAACACCACCAGCGCGACGACCGCCGCCACCGACAGGCCGATGATCTCGGGGCTTTGCCAGGGGAAGGTGCTGCCGCCGAGGCTGGCCGTCACCACCGCCAGCGACAGGGTCAGCGCCAGGCTGATCGCACCGGGATAGTCGATCGCCGGCCGGCGGGTCGGATGCGGTTTCGGCAGGCCGAAGGAGAGCACCGCGAAGGCCACAAGCCCCAGCGGCACGTTCATCAGGAACAGCCATTCCCAGGGCGCATGCTGTACAATGAAGCCGCCGGCCAGCGGGCCGATCACCGTGGAGACACCAAAGACGCTGCCCAGCATGCCCTGATACCGCCCGCGTTCGCGCGGCGGCACCGCATCTGCGACCGAGGCCATGGAAACGACGATCAGCCCGCCGCCGCCCAGCCCCTGCACCGCTCGGCCGGCGACCAGAACCCACAGGCTGGGCGCCAGGGCACAGAGCAGCGAGCCCAGCAGAAACACCACGATACCGCCCTGCATCACCCGCTTGCGGCCGAACAGATCGCCCAGCTTGCCGCAGACCGGTGCACCCACCGTGGCCGCCATCAGATAGGCGGTGATCACCCAGGTGATCTGCGACAGGCCGCCCAGATCGCTGAGAATGGTGGGCAATGCGGTGGTCACCACGGTCTGGCCGAGCGAGGCGATGAAAAGAACCGAGGCTGCCGCGAGAATCACCAGACGGATGCGGGTGCTGTCAGGGCCTTCGGTCACGCTTGGGGTCGGGGCTGGCACGTGTTAATCCTTGAAAAATCGCTTCAATACGCGTGCGGCAAAGGCTCCTCTTCCGTCTGCCGCGCGGCCGGAGGGAGATCCTTCCGGTTTCATTGTTGAATGCATATATGTGCAACTTGCAATTACATGTCAACAGCATGTAATTGCCGTCATCATCCGCTTTGCGCGGAAACAGTCTGGAGGACGGACCGATCGTCGAGCGCAATGAGGCCCTGGCCGCCTTTCTGGAAGCCGCGGGAATAGACCGCGACATCACCCGTGCATCGCTTGAGATCGACGCGACGCTGCAACGCTGGCGCCGGCGCGTGAACAAGCGCGAGCTGGGGATCGCGGCGCTGCGGGCCCTGGAACTGGAGGAGGAGATCGACCTCGCCCAGCTGGACGTGCTGATGGCCACCGATGCCACCGGCACCGATTTCGGCTGCGAGAGCGAGCCGGAAACCATGGTCTCGACCATCGCCGCGCGGCTCAGGATCGATCCGTCCCGTGCCTCCCGGCTGGTCAGCGAGCTGATCGCCAAGGGGCTCGCCCGGCGCACCGTCAGCCAGATGGACGCACGCCGCACCATTGTTGAGCTGACCGCGCGCGGCGATGCCATCGTCGATGCGGTCCGGCGATTCAAATTCCTGGTGATGGGTGAATTCCTCTCCGGCTGGACCCCAGAGGAAATCGAAACCTTCATACCGCTGTTCAACCGTTTCGCCGCCTGGACCGGCGATGCCAACGTCGTCGGGCCCGACCGTTTTCCGCAGGAGTTCGAAGAGATCGCCGCCCGCCTGCGCGCCATCCCCACCCCCTGACGGACCGGGCCGCGATGCCGCTGCTGCCACCTGGGATCGAGGGCTGGTTCACCGCCCGGGGCTGGGCCCCGCATCCGCATCAGACCGACATGCTGGCCCGCGCCGCCGAGCCCGCCACGCTGCTGATCGCCCCCACTGGCGGCGGCAAGACCATGGCGGGTTTCCTGCCGACGCTGGCAGAGCTCGGCGCCGATCCGGCCCCGGGGCTCCATACCCTCTATGTCTCGCCGCTGAAGGCGCTGGCGGCCGATATCAAGCGCAACCTGCGCGTCCCGGTCGAGGAGATGGGATTGAACATCCGCATCGAGGATCGCACCGGCGACACCTCCCAGACGCAGAAGAAGCGCCAGCGCGCCGACCCGCCGCATATCCTGCTGACCACGCCCGAGAGCCTGGCGCTGCTCCTGTCCTATGAGGATGCTCCGCGGATCTTCGCCGGGCTGCAGCGAATCGTGGTCGATGAAATCCACGCGCTGGCCGAATCGAAACGCGGCGATCAGCTGTTGCTGGCGCTGGCGCGGCTGCAGGGTCTCTGCCCCGGGTTGCGGCGCGTCGGCCTGTCGGCGACGGTGGAGGACCCGGCGGCGATGGCCCGCCTGCTGGCCCGTCACCCCGATCCCTGCACCATCGTTCAGGCCGACCCCGGCCCCGATCCCGATATCGCCATGCTGCAGACGGCGGAACTGCCGCCCTGGGCCGGCGGGGGCGGCGCCTATGCCATCCCGGCGGTGCTGGACGAGATCAAACGGCACCGGACCACGCTGATCTTTCACAACACCCGCGCGCAGGCCGAGATCTTCTTTCACAACCTCTGGCTCGCCAATGACGAGGGGCTGGCGATCGGCATCCATCACGGCAGTCTCGACCGGGCGCAGCGCGAACGGGTCGAGGCGGCGATGACTGCCGGGCAGCTGCGCGCCATCGTCTGCACCGGCACGCTGGATCTGGGCATCGACTGGGGCGATGTCGACCTGGTGATCCAGGTCGGCGCCCCCAAGAACGTCAAGCGCCTGGTGCAGCGCCTGGGGCGGGCCAATCACCGCTATAACGCGCCATCCAAGGCACTGCTGGTCCCGGCCAACCGGTTCGAGGTGGTCGAATGCGTCGCCGCCCTGGAGGCGGTGCGCGATCACGCCCTGGATGGCGATCCGCGCGGGCCGGGGCCGCTGGACGTACTTTGCCAGCACCTGCTGATCGTCGCCTGTTCCGGCCCCTTCGACGCCGACCAGCTATATGCAGAGGTCCGCAGCGCCGGCCCCTATGCCGCGCTGCCCCGCGCCGATTTCGACGATTGCCTGGAGTTCTGTGCCACCGGTGGCTATGCGCTGAAAGCCTATGACAAATGGCGCCGGCTGATGCAGCGGCCCGACGGGCGGTGGCACTTGCGCGATCCGCGCAGTGCTCAGCGGATCCGGATGAACATCGGCACCATTCAGGACAGCGACCTGCTGAAGGTGCGGATGAGCGGCCGGGGAGGCAAACCGCTGGGCGAGGTCGAGGAGGCCTTTGCCGCCTCGCTGAGCGAGGGTGACACCTTCCTGATCGGCGGCCAGATCGTGCGATACGAGGGCTTGCGGGAAATGACCGTGGTGGTGCGCCGGGACGCAGCGCGCAAACCCAAGGTCGCCACGTTTTCCGGGACTAAATTCGCCACCTCGACGCAGCTCAGCGCGCGCATTCTGACGCTCTTCGCCGCCGACGACTGGCCACAGCTGCCGCGCCACACGGCCGACTGGCTGGCGCTGCAGCGCGCGGTGTCGCGGCTACCGCAACAGGGCCGGCTGCTGATCGAAAGCTTTCCCCACGACGGGCGTGCGCATCTCTGCGTCTACGGTTTCGCCGGGCGCAACGCGCAGCAGACGCTGGGCCTGCTGCTGACCAAGCGAATGGAGGAGATGGGGCTGGCGCCGATGGGCTTCGTCGCCACCGATTACGCCACGCTGATCTGGGGGCTCGACCCGCTCGACGATCCGGCGCCGCTCTTCGATCGCGCCGCGCTGCGCAACGGGCTGGACCACTGGCTGGCCGGCAACGCGGTGATGAAACGTACCTTCCGCGCCTCAGCCACCATCGCCGGGCTGATCGAACGCAACATCCCTGCCGCGCAACGCAAGACCGGGCGGCAGGCGACGTTTTCCTCTGACATCCTCTATGACACCTTGCTGAGATACGATCCCTCTCACCTGCTGCTGCGGATCACCCGGGCCGAGGCGCTGCGCGGACTGGTCGATTTCGGCCGGATCGAGGAGATGCTGGACCGGGTCGGCAGCCGGATCGACCATCTGAACCTGCAGCGGGTCACCCCGCTGGCGGCGCCGCTGCTTCTGGAGGTGGGCAAGGTTCCGGTCTCTGGCGCGGCCGAGGAGCGGCTGATGGCAGAAGAGGCCGAGCGGCTGATGCAGAGCTCCGGCCTCGCCACGCTCCCCGGCAACTGACCGTCGATTCCACCCTCTCCGCGGCCGATCTGCTCCACGACAGCATTGCCAGCACCGACGGACTGCTTTACGAGGCAGGTTTAGTGTTACGTTATAACGTAACACACAAGTATCTGAGAGGAGTCCCATCGATGAAACAGACACTCGCCAAGCGGATCGGCGCGCTGACCCTGACCGCCCTGTTGGGCACCGCCCTGCAGGCCGCGGCAAGCGGCACCACCAGCGGCGATCACAGCCACGATCACGCCCATGACCACAGCCATGCCGACGCCCAGCAGAAGCAAATCTACAAGGGCTATTTCGAGGACAGCCAGATCGCCCCGCGACCGCTGTCGGACTGGGAAGGCGACTGGCAATCGGTGTTTCCCTATCTGATGGACGGCACCCTGGATCCGGTGATGGCGGACAAGGCCGCCCATGGCAGCAAGACCGCCGAAGGCTACAAGGCCTACTACCAGATCGGCTATCAAACCGATGTCGACCGGATCGTGATCGACGGCGATCAGGTCAGCTTCCACACCGGAGACAATGTGGTCACCGGCACCTATGCCGACGATGGATATGAGGTGCTGACCTACAAGAAGGGCAACCGCGGCGTCCGCTTCGTCTTCGCCAAGACCGCCGGCGACGACGACGCCCCCGGGTTCATCCAGTTCAGCGATCATGCCATCGCCCCCAACAAGGCCGGGCATTATCACCTCTACTGGGGCGACGACCGCGCAGCGCTGCTGCAGGAAGTGACCAACTGGCCGACCTACTACCCCTCGACCCTCAGCGGCGACCAGATCGTGCATGAGATGATGGCGCACTGACCGCCTTCCCGGCAGGGGGCGCGTTGCCGCCCCTTGCCTTTTGCTCCGCCCCCGATCATGGAACGGAGCATGAACGGTTACGATTTCACCCTCGCCGGCGTTTCGCTGGTGGCGCTTGGCAGCGGCGCGCTCTGGTGGCCCGATCAACGTCTGCTCTGCGTCTCCGATCTGCATCTGGGCAAATCCGAACGCCTCGCCCGCCGCAGCGGCGCGGCGCTGCCCCCCTATGACACCCGCGACACGCTGAACCGGCTGGCTGCGGATCTGACCCGGCTGCAACCGCAAATCGTCGTCTGCCTTGGCGACAGTTTCGACGATCTGGACGCTGCCAGCGCGCTGCCGGAGGAAGAGCGTCGGTGGATCGCACGGCTGCAGGCGGGCCGCCGCTGGGTCTGGATCGAAGGCAATCACGATCCCGGCCCGATCGGGCTGGGCGGCACCCTCCTGGCGGAACTGCCGGTGGCGCCGCTGACCTTCCGCCATATCGCCCGGCCCGGGGCCAGCGGCGAGATTTCCGGCCATTATCACCCCAAGGCAACGCTGAGGACCCGGGGACGCACGATGACCCGCCCGGCCTTTCTGGCCGACCGGAACCGGGTGATCCTGCCCGCCTATGGCACCTATACCGGCGGGCTGCGCAGTCAGAACCCGGCGCTGGCTGAGCTGATGCGACCTGAGGCGCTGGCACTGCTGACCGGCGCCACGGTCCACGCGATCCCGATGCCGCGCTGAGGCCGGCCGCCGACGACGCGCGGCTGTCAGAGGATGCCGGCGGCTTCCAGATCGGGCTTGTAGGTCCGGCTGACCGGCACCCGGTCGCCATTGACCAGCCGCAGGAAGATGCGGCCGCCCTCGCGCTCCACCCCTTCGATGGCGACCCGCGCCACCCAATGCGACCGGTGCGAGCAATAGCCGTCGACGGTGTCCATCTCGTCGATCGCGTCGGTCAGGCGCATGCGCAGCCGGTGATGGCCCTCCGCCCCGACCACATCGACGAAATGGTCTTCCGAACTCAGTCGCAGAATCGGCCCGGCAAAGGTTTCCGGCAACCGTCGCATCAGCCGCGGAGGCGGCGGAGCCATCTCCTCCGGAGGGTCGGCCTCCGCCGGCCCGACCGGGTCCCGCAAACGCTCCTCCACCGGGTCCGGCACCGCCAGATCAACCGCGGCGGGTTGCACCTGAGGCCCCTCCGCCGGCGCTGGAGCGCCGAACCGGGACGGGCCCGCATCGCCGCGCAACAGCAGCGGCGGGATCACCCGCCGCGTCAGCACCACCCCCAGGCTGATGACCGCCACGAACTGCCCCAGATGCAGCAGGAAGGGCACCGGGCTGCGGGACGGCGACAGGATGCCCATCGACAGGCCGAACAGGACCGGCGTGAAAAACACCGTCATCAGCGCCACGACGATGCCGTCCTCGACCCAGGCGCGGCGTGTCCAGGCCCGCGCCAAGCGATTGAAAAAGCTGGCGAAGAGCGATGAGATCACGACCACAAGCGACCAGTAGATCAACCTGCGGCCGAAGCTGACCCCATAGGTTCCGAACGGGGCGCCATAGGCGGCGAGAAAAGAAAAAACGGTCCAGACAACGATTTCGCCCTGCGAGACCGTTGGAAGGATTCGACCGCGGTCTATGCTGCGCTTTGAGAAAATACCCAAAAATTCGCCGTCTTCTTCGTGGTTCCGACCCTCACCCTAGTGGTCCTGTGCCGGAGATAAAATGCGCTAAGGGCAGGAATTGCCGTTACGTTAACTTTTGTGACCCCGGATGCAGCGGCCCGACGCCGGAAAATAGCTGGAAAACCACCGGATTTGCGGCCGGCGCAACCTGTGGAAGAGCCACCGTGGCGGGTGGAAAATAGGCATGGGCGGCCCGGACCGGGCCGCCCGGAATCGCCTCAGGCGGTCAGCCCCTCGGGCTCGGCCAGGCCATTGGCCCGCGAACAGGCGGTCAGCGTGTTGGCCAGCAGGCAGGCGATGGTCATCGGCCCGACACCGCCAGGCACCGGGGTGATGGCGCCGGCCACCTCGGCACAGCTGGCAAAGTCGCAATCGCCGACCAGCCGGGTCTTGCCCTCGCCCTTCTCGGGGGCGTCGATGCGGTTGATGCCGACGTCGATGATCGTCGCACCCGGCTTGATCCAGCCGCCCTTGACCATCTCCGGCCGGCCGACCGCGGCCACCACGATATCGGCGCGGCGAACCACCTCCTCGATATCCCTGGTGCGGCTGTGAGCGATGGTCACGGTGCAGCTGTCGCGCAGCAGCAGCTGTGCCATCGGCTTGCCGACGATGTTCGAACGGCCGATCACCACCGCGTTCAGCCCCGACAGACTGCCGTGATAGTCGCGCAGCATCATCAGGCAGCCCAGCGGTGTGCAGGGCACCATTGCCTTCTGCCCAGTCGCCAGCAGGCCGACGTTGGAGATATGAAACCCATCGACGTCCTTGGCCGGATCGATCGAGTTGATCACCAGATCCTCGTTCAGATGGCCGGGCAGCGGCAGCTGCACCAGAATGCCATGAACCGCCGGATCGGTGTTCAGCTGGTCGATCAGCGCCAGCAGCTCGGCCTCGGAGGTCTCGGCCGGCAGCTTATGCTCATAGGAGTTCATACCGACTTCGACGGTCATCTTGCCCTTCGAACGGACATAGACCTGGCTGGCGGGGTCTTCGCCCACCAGCACGACGGCCAGACCGGGCGTGATGCCGTGATCCGCCTTCAGCCGCGTCACATGTTCCGCCACCTTGCCGCGTACCGTCGCGGCAAAGGCCTTTCCGTCGATGATCTGTGCAGTCATTTCATGTCCTTTCCATCAGGGCCCCGGGACGGGCCCAGAACCGCCTCTTCCCGGGCGATGGCCCATTCGATCATTTCCCGCCAGAGCTTATCCGCAAGATCGGGATCAAGACCGACCTCGGCGGCATTGCGACGCGCATTTGCGGCAACTTCCTCGACTCGCGCGGGTATTCTGGCCGGTAGATTCTCCAGCTGCTTGAGCTCGGCGGCGCGGTCGATGCAGACGGCGCGGTCGGCAAGAAGCGCGATCAGCTTGCGATCGAGCGCGTCAATAGTCTGACGCAGCTCGCGCATGGTTCGACAGGTCTTCGGTGGGGTCACCCGGCGTCTCCGTCCACGATGCTTTCGGCGCCCTCATAGGGCAGCCGCGCGGCGGGCTCAAGCCGGGTCAGAACAGCCCTTCGATCTGCCCCAGATCGTTCAGCCCGATCGCCTCTGCCGCCGGCGTGCGCGGCAGCCCCGGCATGGTCATGATCTCACCGCAGATCGCCACCACGAAGCCGGCACCGGCCGACAGGCGCACCTCGCGCACCGGAATGCTGTGCCCTTCGGGCGCCCCCAGCAGCGTCGGGTCGGCGGAGAAGCTGTATTGCGTCTTGGCCATGCAGACCGGCAGGGCGCCGTAACCGGCGGCCTCCCACTCCCTGAGCTGGGCCAGCACCTGCGGCGGCGCCGTCACCTCAGCGGCGTGATAGATGCGCTTGGCGATGCACTCGATCTTGTCGAAGAGGCTGAGTTCGTCGCCATAAAGGGGCGCGAAATCCGCCACGCCACTGTCGGCGATCTCGGCCACCCGGACAGCCAGGTCCCGGCTTCCGTCCGAGCCGAGTTCCCAGTGCCGGCAAAGGATCGCCTCGGCGCCCAGGTTCGCGACATAGTCGCGCACGGCGTCGATCTCGGCGTCGGTGTCGGTGACGAAATGGTTGATCGCCACCACCACCGGCACGCCATAGCCCTGCAGATTCTGCAGGTGACGGCCGAGGTTGGCGCAGCCGGCGGTCACCGCCGCCACATTCTCCGCCCCCAGATCGGCCTTGGCGACGCCACCGTTCATCTTCATCGATCGCACGGTCGCCACCAGTACCACGCAGGCCGGCGCCAGACCCGCCTTGCGGCATTTGATGTCGAGGAACTTCTCCGCCCCCAGATCGGCGCCGAAGCCGGCTTCGGTCACCACGTAATCGGCCAGTTTCAGCGCTGTCCTGGTGGCGATCACGCTGTTGCAACCATGGGCGATATTGGCGAAGGGGCCGCCGTGGACGAAGGCCGGGGTATTCTCCAGCGTCTGCACCAGATTGGGCTGCATCGCGTCCTTCAGCAGCACCGTCATCGCCCCATCGGCCTTCAGGTCGCGGCAGGTAATCGGGCTCTTGTCGCGGCGATAGGCGACGATGATATCGCCCAGCCGGCGCTGCAGATCGTCCAGATCGGTGGCGAGACAGAGAATCGCCATCACCTCAGAGGCCACGGTGATGTCGAAACCGCCCTGCCGCGGCGAGCCATTCGACACCCCGCCCAACCCGACGACGATATCGCGTAACGCCCGGTCGTTCATGTCCATCACCCGCCGCCAGGTCACCCGGCGGTCGTCGATATCCAGATCGTTACCCCAATAGATGTGGTTGTCGATCATCGCCGCCAGCAGGTTGTGGGCGCTGGTGATGGCATGGAAATCGCCGGTGAAATGCAGGTTCATCTCTTCCATCGGCACCACTTGGGCCCGGCCGCCGCCAGCGGCGCCGCCCTTCATGCCGAAGCAGGGGCCGAGGCTGGCCTCGCGGATGCAGATGGCGGCCTGCTTGCCGATCGCCGCCAGCCCGTCGCCCAGCCCCACTGTCGTCGTGGTCTTGCCCTCCCCCGCCGGGGTCGGGTTCACCGCGGTCACCAGGATCAGCTTGCCATCGGTACGGCCCTCCAGCCCCTTGATGAACGCCTGTCCGACCTTGGCCTTGTCATGACCGTAGGGGATCAGATCCTCCGGCCCGATGCCCAGCTTGGCGCCGATATGCTGGATCGGCTGTTTCTCTGCTTCCCGGGCGATTTCGATATCGGATTTGAAGCTCATCCTGCGCTCCCTGTCTGTCGTCCGCGACCGGGTCTTGCCGGCCGCCGTTCTGCGTCTTGGTGGTGAAATCTCGGTGGTGTCAGGGCGCCCAGGCCCGCTGGGAGGGCACAAACAGCCGCAGCTGGTCGCCCAGCGACAGCGTGCCGGGGCGTTCGACCCAGGCGGTGACGCCGCGCAGCCCTGCCGCCGCCGGTTTGAAGAGCGCACCGCGGCCCGGGTCCTCTGCCTCGATCTCCCGCCCGGGCAGGACGCAGGGCAGGTTCTCCATATCGACCACCAGCGTCAGCCCGTCCGGGGCCTGCAGCCGGGCCGAGGGCGGCACATGGGTAAGATCGGGAATGCCGCGCAGCACCACGCTGGCCCCCAGCAGCACCGGATCCAGCCGTTCCACCCCCATGGTCTCGGCAATCCGCGCCATCTCCTCTTCCGAGAGGATCGACAACTGCCGCGTGTTGCGGATCTTCGTGTTGCGTGGATAGAGGTTCAGCACCCGTGAGCAGGAGGGCCGGAAGCCGCCGCCGTGGCGGTCATCGGCCAGCCCGTCAAAGCCGCAGCCGAGCCGCTCAACTGCCTCGGCCCGCAGCGAGTCGCGTGCCGCCGGCACATGGCCGAGCCAGACGACCTCTGCCTCGTATTCGGTCTTGGTCAGTGCTGCCATTGCCTAAGGCGCTCCCGTTCCTGCCGGTTCTGCGCCCCGACTATCACATCGCCGGCCGCCGCAACACGAAGAAGAGCCTGCGGAAGGGGAAAAGAACCGTGCCTTCCGCCCGCAGCGGATAAACATGGCGCACCGCATCGTCGTACAGCGCGCAGAGCGCCTCTGCCTCCGCCGGGCTCAGCGTTTCCAGCACCGGACGCGCGAAGGTCGAACTGGTGAAACCGCGCACCGGGTGCCCCTCCTCCGTCGCCGCAAGCTCCTGATAATATTCAGTCTCCCACAGGGCGAGTGTGCCCAGCGGCGCCAGCAGATCGAAATATTCCTCCGCCTCCAGGATACCCGGCGCCAGCGCGGTGTCGAAACGGCCGGGAAAATGCGCCGCCGCCAGATCGTGCCACAGCCGGTGCGACGGCGCATGGTTCTGATGCGGGATCTGCACCGCCAGCACACCGCCAGGCGCCAGATGCCGCACCAGTCGCGGCAGCAGCGCCGGGTGACCCGGCAGCCAGTGCAGCACCGCGTTAGAATAGAGCAGCGCCAGCGGGCTCTCCGGCTGCCACTGGGCGGCATCGGCCTCGCTCAGCCTGTCATAGACGCCCTGCGCCCCGGCCTTCTCCAGCATCGTCGGAGAGTTGTCGACGCCAATCAGCCGCCGCCCGGGAAAGCGTTCCGCCAGAAGCGGACCGGCCACGCCGGTACCGCAGCCCAGATCGCAGATGTCGCCCGGCGGCAGTGCGCCGACCCGTGTCATCAGATCGACAGCCGGCTGCAGCCGCAGATCGTGAAACCGGGCGTAGAGATCGGGGTTCCAGTCAGAAGAGCTCATGGCGGCGACTCGCAGCTGCGGTAATTTATGTATACCATGGTATACTGAAAGTCCACCCGCCGCAACGAAAACGGCCGGGCGTGGGCCCGGCCGTCAAATCATCTATCAAGCACTCGGCTCGGGCTCCATCCCGCCCTCGGCCGGTGGCGCCTTCGGCTTGGTCTTGGGAATCGCTGTCAGGCTGGCGCTGCCGCCCTGATCCGCCCCATCGGTGCCGTCGCCATCCACATTCGGCGGCTCACCGTTCATCACGCGGCGGATTTCCTCGCCGGTGAGGGTTTCGTATTCCAGAAGCCCCTGCGCCAGACGCTCCCATTCCTCGCGCTTCTCGGTCAGGATCCGCACCGCCTGTTCATAGCCGGTCTGGATGAAGGTTCTCACCTCCTCCTCGATCAGCTCCTTGGTGTGGGCGGAGACGGAGAAACCGGCGGTATTGCCGCTGTAGCCTTCATGCGCCTCGGCATAATCGATATTGCCGACCTTGTCGGACATGCCCCAGCGCATCACCATGGCCCGGGCCAGCTGGCTGGCCTGCATGATGTCGCCCGACGGCCCGTTCGACACGTGGTTTTCGCCATATTTCAGGATTTCCGCGGCCTTGCCGGCCATGGTCATGGCCAGTTTCTGCTCGCATTCATCCTTGTGATAGTTCAGCCGGTCCATTTCCGGCAGGCTGACCACCATCCCCAGCGCGCCACCGCGCGGAATGATCGTCGCCTTGTAGACCGGATCGCACAGCGGCAGTTCCAGACCGACGACGGCGTGACCGGCCTCGTGATAGGCGGTCTTTTCCTTCTGATCCTGGGTCAGCACCATCGAGCGGCGCTCTGCCCCCATCATCACCTTGTCCTTGGCGTTCTCGAAATCTTCCATGGTGACGAACCGGCGGCCGACCCGGGCGGCCATCAGCGCCGCCTCGTTCACCAGGTTGGCCAGATCGGCCCCGGAGAATCCGGGGGTGCCGCGGGCGATGATGCGCAGATCGACATCGGGGCCCAGCGGGGTCTTGCGGGCATGGACGCCCAGGATCTTCTCACGCCCCTTGATGTCGGGATTGCCGACGGTGACCTGACGGTCGAACCGGCCCGGACGCAGCAACGCCGGGTCCAGCACGTCCTTGCGGTTGGTGGCGGCGATGATGATGACGCCTTCGTTGGCTTCGAACCCGTCCATCTCCACCAGCAGCTGGTTCAGCGTCTGTTCGCGTTCGTCGTTGCCACCGCCATAGCCGGCGCCGCGATGGCGGCCCACGGCGTCGATTTCGTCGATGAAGACGATACAGGGCGCGTTCTTCTTCGCCTGCTCGAACATGTCGCGCACCCGGCTGGCGCCGACGCCCACGAACATTTCCACGAAATCCGAGCCGGAGATGGTAAAGAAGGGCACGCCCGCCTCGCCCGCGATGGCGCGCGCCAGCAGCGTCTTACCGGTACCCGGAGGGCCCACCAGCAGCGCACCTTTCGGGATCTTGCCGCCCAGCCGGGAGAATTTCTGCGGGTTGCGCAGGAATTCGACGATCTCTTCCAGCTCTTCCTTGGCCTCGTCGATGCCGGCGACATCGTCAAAGGTCACGCGGCCGTGTTTCTCCGTCAGCAGCTTGGCGCGCGACTTGCCGAAGCCCATCGCCCCGCCACGGCCGCCACCCTGCATCCGGTTCATGAAATAGACCCAGACGCCGATCAGCAGCAGGAAGGGCAGCAGCGTGATCAGAAAGCTCTGCAGCCCCGATTGCTGTTGTTTCTCTGCCCGCACCGGGATCTTGTGCTGAATCAGCAGGTCGGTGATCTGCGCATCCTCGGGCTTGATGGTCACATAGTCCTGACCGTCGGTGCCGCGGAAGCGGACCTGCTCGCCATCCAGCGTGACAGAGCTGACCTCATTCTCCTGCACGGCGCTGACAAAGTCGGAAAAGGTGATCTCGCGGCTCTGCAGCGTGGTTCCGGATCCGCTGAACAAATTGAACAGCACAAGGATCAGCAGGAACAGCACGACCCAGAAGGCGATATTGCGAACGTTGCCCAAGAAAGCTCTCCTAACTGCGCGGCCGCGGGCGCGACCGGGTGTTAGGCGTTAAAATAGACATCCTTGGACGAGGTTCAATGCGTTAAAAGCCCGGCGCGAAAGCCGGTGTCGCCCCCTTCGAGCCGCAGTTGCCAGCCCTCCGGCCGACCGGCGGCGGGTGCGGCGATCACCTCCTCCCCCAACCAGAGCGCCGGGCAGGCCTCAAGCACCGCGGCGGGCAGGCCGCTGTCGGCCCGATCCGGGCATTGCAGCCGGCCCTGCGGCCCCAGCGCGGCAAGCCGGGCCCGCGGCGGCGGAGGTGGTCCTTCCAGCCGCCAGCGCCGGTCCCACAACCCGCCGGGCGGAGCCTGCAAGTCCTTGATCGCGCTGAATTCGCGACTGACCCACAACCGGGTGTCGTCACCGCGGCCACGCGGAAAGATCCGGCAGCCCCCCAGGGTGCCGGCGCCACCCCGGCGCAGATCCCGCAGCAGCCGTTCCAGCGAGGCCCGGCGCGGCGGATAGGGCAGACCGCCGATCCAGCCGATGGCGCCGGCCAGCAGCCGGCGGGCGATTTCCTGCGGCAATAGGGTAAACGCCCGTGCCTCGAACACCACGCAGCCTTCGATGATGCGCGAAAGCTCGCCGGCGGCCTGGAACGCCGCCCAGCCCAAGGCCTCATCGGCGCGGGCCATGTTGCGGGCCACATCGCTCAGCGCTTCCGGCGTGATGCCGAGACGGTCGAGCCCTGCCAACGCCTGGCGTGCCCGCACCCGGGCGAAACGGTCGTCCAGATTCGACGGGTCCTCCTCCCAGGTCAGCCGCTGACGATCGAGATAGTCACGCAGCGCGCCACGTCCGATCTCAAGCAACGGTCGCGCCAGGATCAGCCCGCCCTGCAGCCGCGTCGGACGCATGCCCGACAGCCCGGCGGGACCGGAGGCCCGCGCCAGCCGCATCAGCAGGGTTTCGGCCTGATCGTCGGCGGTATGTCCCAGCACCAACATGCCGACGCCCTCGACCCGGGCCCAGTCCTCCAGCAGCCGGTAGCGGGCCTGCCGCGCCCGATCCTGCAGATTGCCGCTGCGGTCCCAGCCATGCCAGCGCAGCACGCTGTGCGGCACCCCCAGCCGCTGGCTCAGCCGCCCGGCGCGGGCCGCCTCGGCCGCCGCCTCGGGCCGCAGACCGTGATCCACCGTCGCCGAAACCAACTGAACCCCGGTGCCATGCAGCGCGCGCAGCATCAGATGCAAAAGCGCCACCGAGTCGCCACCGCCGGACAGCGCCACGGCGATCCGCCCCGGCAGCGCCGGCCCGAGCGCGCGCTGCACCCGGGTGATCAGCTCGGCATCGAGCGGCGAGGTCAAGAGCAGTTCAGCGCCGCCATCTCCGCCTTGGCGGCGCTCACCGCACCGGAGACGGGGAACCTGACACCGACCTCACCCAGGGTGACGCAGGCCTGGCTGACCTGCCCGAGCCGGCCCAGGGCCGCGCCCAGTTCATACAGCGCCTCCGGCGCATCCGGACCGTTGTCGTCGGCGGTGAAGGCGCCCAGGAAGGCGCGCGCCGCCTCGCGCGTGTCGCCCAGACCTTCCAGCGCATGCCCGCGGTTCAGATGCGCCCGCGCCGCCATCGGACTGCCCGGATAGGAGTCGTTGAACGCCGCGAACAGCTCTGCCGCGCGGGCGAAATCCCCGGCCTCCAGCGCCGCGTTGGCGGCGTCGAAATCCGCCTTCTCGCCGACCGCCAGCTCACTGCCCGCGTCGGGGTTGCCGGGCGCCGCCGGGGTGCCGGCGGGAACCGCGCCCGCGGGCGGTTCCCCGCCCAGCGTGGTGGTTTCGCCCAGCTTGGAGACATCGCCGCCCTCAAGCTCGACCAGCCGGAACTCCAGATCTCCGATCCGGTTGGTCCCATCCTCGACAATCCGGTCGATGCGATGGCCCAGTTCCTCGGTATCGGCGGTCAGGCGCTGCAATTCGCTCTCGATCGCCGCCACCCGTTCCAGCACGCTGTCACCCGACACGCCGGTCTGCGGCGCCCCAGTCGTCGACAGTTCGCGTTTGAGCCGCTGAATCTCGACATAGAGCACGTTCAGCTCCTGCCGGATATCGGCGAGCGTCTCCTTGTCCTGAGCCAGCGCGGGGGCCGCCCGCCCGAAGAGCGTCAGCACCAGTGCCAGCAGAAGCAGACCGCGCATCATCCTACCCTCTTACCCGGCCAGCGCGCTGGACAGAACCGTCACCGCGCGGCGGTTCTTGGCATAGCAGGCTTCTTCGCTGCAGATCTCGATCGGCCGTTCCTTGCCGTAGGAGACCGTCTTCAGCCGGCTGCCGACAACCCCGCGCGAGATCAGGAATTCCCGCGCCGCATTGGCCCGCCGCGCCCCCAGAGCGAGGTTGTATTCGCGAGTACCCTGTTCGTCGGCATGGCCTTCGATCACGGCGGTGAAATCGGGATTCTTCGTCAGCCAGTCGGCCTGCGCAGTCAGCGTCGCCCGGGCCGCGTCGCCCAGCGTCGACTGATCCACCGCGAACCACACCCGATCGCCCACCGCCTGCTGGAAATAGGCCGGCGAGGAGGGATCGGAGGGCAGCCCGGAACCGGCGGTGCCGCTGCCGTACCCCGCCCCGCCCATGCCGTCCCCGTAGAGGCCGTCGTTTTTCGCGTTGGAACAGGCCGCCAGCGCCGCGAGGGCGCCGACCATCATCACTTTGCTCAGAGTATTCATGCCATTTGCCTCTCGACTATCGCTTATGCGGGCGATGTTTCTGGGAATGCTTTTATCACAGCGCCGGGGTCATGTGAACGCGGCGCCTCAGTTCTGCAGCGGCGACCACGACGGGTCCGAGGCACCGCCCGGGGTGCGCACGGGGCGCAGGTTCCGGCCGGTGATATCGACGGTATAGAGCGTCGCCTGCCCCGCCGCGCCACGGCTTTCGCGGGTGAACATGATCACCCGCCCGTTCGGCGCCCAGGTCGGCCCTTCGTCCAGGAAAGACGCGGTCAGCAGCCGTTCCTCGCTACCATCGGTGCGCATCACGCCGATGTGGAACCGGCCCTGGTTCTGCTTGGTGAAGGCGATCATGTCGCCGCGCGGCGACCAGACCGGGGTGCCATAGCGGCCCTGACCGAAACTGATCCGCTTCGCCTCGCCACCGGTGGCGGGCATCACGTAAAGTTGTTGGGTGCCTGAACGGTCGCTTTCGAACACGATCTGGCGACCGTCCGGCGAATAACTGGGCGCGGTCTCGATCGACGGGGCGGAGGTCAGCCGGGTCTGTTTTCCGGTATTGATGTCCATCTCGAAAATATCGGTGTTGCCCCCCTGTTCGAGAGAGAAAACCACCGTGCGCCCGTCGGGGGCGAAGCGCGGCGCGAAGCTCATGCTGCCCTCGCGGGTTTCCAGCACCCGGCGCTTCACCTTGCCGACGTCGAGCACATAGATCCGCGGGAACCCGGTCTCGAAACTGGTATAGAGCACCCGGTCGCCCGAGGGCGAGAACCGCGGCGCCAGAACGATGGCGGCGCTGTCGGTCAGATACTGCACGTTGGCGCCATCGTAATCCATGATCGCCAGCCGTTTCTTGCGGTCGTTCTTTGGCCCGCTTTCCGACACGAAGACCACCCGGCTGTCGAAATAGCCGCCCTCGCCGGTGATCCGGCTATAGACCGCATCGGCCACCTTATGGGCCATCCGCCGCCAGCCGTCGGTGGTGCCGGCGAATTGCAGCCCGTTGCCCAGTTCCGCGCCCGAAAACACGTCCCACACCCGGAACCGCACCGTCAGCCGCTTGCCGGCGACCGACACCGCGCCGGTGACCAGCGCCTGGGCGTTGATCGCTTTCCAGTCGGCGAACTGGATCGGGGCGGCGAAATCGCTGACCTTGCCGATATGGGCACTGGCGGGAATCTCGCGAAACAGGCCGGTGCCGGACAGATCGGCGGCAATGACCCGGCCGATCTCCCGCGCCACATCCGCCGCGCCCTGGGTATCGGGCACGAAATCTGGCACCGCGAAGGGAAGGGGTTCGATCACGCCTTCGGTGATCTCGATCCGCAGCGGTCCGTTCTGCGCCGCGGCCGGCTGGATCAGCAGGGCCCATCCCAGCAGAAAGCTCAGCAGAAGTCTGGTCATTTAATCCGCATCCTCTCAGGATTGAATGTCATCTCAATATCACGCCAATGATCGTATTTGTCTGCCGGCAGCGCGTATCCGCGGGCGCCGCAGCGGATGATTGCCCGCCGCGCGGCCTCGAATGCCTGTTTTGCCGCCCCGCTGTCGCCGCCGGAGCTCGACACCATGCGGATCGAGCCAACCTCTGGCTTACCGTCCGAAGTCAACGAAACTGCGACAACCACCGTCGTCGACAGCGCCGCAGAGGACAGCGAGCCGACGTTCCAGCAGGCCGAGACCGCCACGCGCAGCGACTCCTTCTCGCCGGCGCTGAGCGGTGGGCCTGCCGGCGCGGCCGCCGCCGGCGCCCGTGTCTCGCTGCCGGCCAGAGCTTCGGACAGAGCGGAGTCGACGCTGCTGCGGGTCCGTGCGCGGTCACTGGCCGGCGCCGCGGGCTTGGGCGTGGCCGGGGTGGCCGCGGCCGTCGCCTCGGTGCGCCGCGCGGGGCGCATCGCCGGACGTTGCGACCGGCTCGGCGCCAGCGCCGCCTGCACCGCCTCGCCGGTATCCTCGCTTTCGCCTTCCTCGGCCTCAGTCACGATCTCGCTCACCGCTTCTTCCGGAGCGGTCGCCGGCTGCGGCTCCGCCTCGGCGGCGGCATCGGGTGCCGGCGCGATCTCCTCGCGAACGACGGGATCGGGCGTGGCCTCTGGCGGCGGCGGCGCGACCGGCTCCGGTGCCACCCGCTCAACCGGGCGCGGTTTCGGCCGCGGCGCCTGCGGAATCAGCGCGGCGGTCTGCGCCGGCTCGGGTTGCGGCGGTTCGGGCTGCGGTGCCGGCTCGGGCTCTGCCACCGGTTCCGGGACGGGCTCGGGCGCCGGAACCGGTTGTGGCGCGGGATCGGGGGCCGCCACCGGTTCGGGAGCCGGCGTCGTCGGCCGGGGCGGCGGCGCCTCTGGCGCGGGCTCGGGCGCGGCGATTTCCGGCTCCGGCGCCGGGACGGCCTCGGGCTGGGTCACCTCTTCGGCCGCAGCCGGCGCCGCATGCCGGCCACTAAGTGCGGCATAGTCCTCAGCGCTGATCACGGTCACATCCTGCACCTCGAAAGGTGTCGGATCCGACCGGAACGCACCGCCGAGGAACGCCCAGCTCAGCAGCGCCACATGGGCGACCGCCGAAATTTTCGTGCCGGTCTGCACAGCGCCCTCACCCGGCCTCGTCCAGCGACGGACCGCCGCTGTCGGTCACCAGCCCGACGTTGGAAAACCCGCCGGCGTTCAGCGCCCCCATCACCTGCATCACCGTTTCATAGGGGATCGAGCCATCGGCACGCAGATAGACCCGGTCGCTGCCGCGTTCGGCGGCGATCGCCCGCAGCTTCGGCAACAGCTCCGCCCGCGGCACCGGCGTGGTCTGCAGCTGGATCTCGCCCGTGGCGGTGATGGTCACGGTCAGCGGCTCCTCCTGCTCGGAGGGCAGCGCGCCGGCGGCGGTCTTCGGCAGCTCCACCGGCACCCCCACCGTCATCAGCGGCGCCGCCACCATGAAGATGATCAGCAGCACCAGCATCACGTCGACAAAGGGCGTGATGTTAATCTCCGCCATCGGCCGGGCGCGCCGCCGGCCGCGGCCCCGCCGCCGGCCTCCGCTGCTGCCCGATGTCTGAACCCCCGCGCCCATCTCTCAAGCGTCCAGCTGGCGGCTGAGGATGGTGGCGAATTCATCCGCGAAAGCCTCATAGCCCGCGACGATCCGGTCGCTGTCCGCGCTCAGCTTGTTGTAGAAGATCACCGCCGGGATCGCCGCCAGCAACCCCAGACCGGTGGCCAGCAGCGCCTCGGCGATGCCGGGGGCGACCACCGCCAGATTGGTGTTCTGCTGCGCCGCGATCTCGATAAACGCATGCATGATGCCCCAGACGGTGCCGAACAGCCCGACAAAGGGCGCGGTGGAGCCGACTGTGGCCAGCACCGGCAGCCCCTTCTGCAGCTTCTCCGCCTCCTTGGCGATGGCCACGTCCATGCTGCGGTCGATCCGCGCCTGCGCCCCGGCGATCAACCCGCCGTCGTCGCGATGCGACCGGCGCCATTCCACCATACCGGCGGCAAAGACCTTCTGAGCGCTGCCGGCCGGCTGCGGCCCGATCTCGTCGAACAGCCCGTCCAGCGGCTCCCCCGACCAGAAGGCCTGGTCGAACTCCGCCGCCTCGCGCCGGGCAGCACGATAGGTGATGATTTTCTGAATGACGATCGACCACGACCAGAAGGAGGCGAGCACCAGCAGCGCCATCACCAGCTTCACGATCAAGGTTGCCCGCGCGAACAAGGCCCACAGCGAGAAATCCATCTGCTGCGCCAGGGCCAGGGTATCTGCTTCCATCCGCCTGCTCTTTGCCTCTGCGGCCGGATTCTGCGCCGGCCCAATTGGGCTGAGTCTAAACCAGTCTGTGGATAAAAGCCATTCCCCGCGCGCTCACGCCCCCGTGGGCACCAGCTTTGCGCGAATCTCCGCTGGCAGGCGCACCGGCTTGCCCGCCGCATTCATGCAGACCGCCAGGACCGAGGCGGTGAAGATCACCTGATCGCCGCGCCGGACCACCTGATCCATGGTCAGCCGCACACCGGAGATATCCCGCACCGTGGTCTCGATCAGCAGCTCGTCTTCGAATTTGGCGGTCGCGAGGTATTCCGCCTCGATCCGCCGCACCACCCAGACGATGCCCTGATCGCGCATCGCGTTCTGATCGTTGCCCAGCCGGCGCACCCAGTCGCTGCGCGCCCGCTCGATATAGCGCAGGTAATTGGCGTGATAGACGATGCCACCCATGTCGGTGTCCTCATAGAACACCTGGACGCGGAACTGATGAACGCTCATGAGCCGGGCTCCATCCGGGCAAACAATCTCAGCGCCTGCGACGGATCGCGCGCCACCGCCGGCAGCACCGGATCATAGGCCGCCCGGATCAGCCCGGCGATCTCGGGGCGCAGGATGATATGGCCGCCCGCCTTCGCCAGCGGCGACCGGTCGCGAAAGGCGCGCTCGGACCACAACAGGAACACCTGCACCACCTGCGCCAGCGCCAGTTCCTCCGCCGGCAGCCGCGCCAGCGCCGCGTCCATCTTCAGGAAGACGAAGGCGGCCTTGATCGCCCCCTCGGCATCGAAGCGGAAGGCGCGGTACTGGTTGGCACCACCGGCCTGCAGCCGCGGCACCAGCAGCGCCAGGTCGGGCAACAGCCCGTCCAGCCCCGGCACCTCCAGCAACTCCGACCAGTCGCGAAAGAAGAACACCATGCAATTGCCGCCCAGCTCGGGATCGGTTTCGGCCAGCTTGTGACCGGACAGCGCCGCCACCGCCTCGAAGGCGCCCTTGAGCACCGACAGCGTCGCCTCCTCCACCCCGAAGACGATCGGCGCAATCGGCCGGCCCCAGCGGGCGAACAGGAACCCGCCCTCTTCGCGGGTGAAAAGCGCTTCGATCTCTTGCGGTGTCACCGGCGGTCTCCGTTGCCTCTGCCTGCCACAGCCATAAAACCCCGCCGCCGCGACCGCAACCAAGGCGCCACGTCGCAGAACCCGGGCGCGCACCCCGGCTTCTTCTCTGCCCAAATACTCTCGCCGAAGGCACGGCGCGCAGCGCCGTTCAGGCAGACGCACCCCCTCAGGCCATCAGCACACGCCCCTGATCCGGTCGAAGCTCAGCCCGTTTCCTGGACGCCGCTCACCCAAAAAGATCGCTTTGGCGCTTGGGCATCGGCAGACCCAGATGATGCCAGGCCTTCTGCGCCAGCATGCGGCCGCGCGGGGTGCGCTGGATCAGCCCCTGCTGCAGCAGATAGGGCTCGATCACCTCTTCCAGCGCATCGCGGCTTTCCGACAGCGCCGCCGACAGCGTCTCGATCCCCACCGGGCCACCGGCGTAATTCTCGGCGATCAGGCTCAGATAGCGACGGTCGGCGCCATCCAGGCCGATACGGTCCACTCCCAGGCGGGTCAGCGCATGGTCGGCAAGATCGCGGGTGATCCGCCCATCGCCCTCGACCACCGCGAAATCCACCACCCGGCGCAGCAGCCGCCCGGCGATCCGCGGGGTGCCCCGGGCCCGCCGCGCGATCTCGCGCGCGCCCTCGGCATCAGCCGGCGCCCCCAGCTTGCGGGCATTGCGGCTGACGATCTCGTAGAGCTCGTCCTCGGTATAGAACTGCAGCCGGGTCGGGATGCCGAACCGGTCGCGCAGCGGCGTCGTCAGCAACCCCATCCGCGTCGTCGCCCCCACCAGCGTGAAGGGCTGCAGCTCGATCCGCACGGTCCGCGCCGCCGGCCCCTCGCCAATCACCAGATCGAGCTCGTAATCCTCCATCGCCGGATAGAGCACCTCTTCCACCGCCGGGTTCAACCGGTGGATCTCGTCGATGAACAGAACGTCGCGCGCCTCGAGGTTGGTCAGAATCGCCGCCAGATCGCCCGCCTTGGCCAACACCGGGCCAGAGGTCATGCGGAAGTTCACCCCCAGCTCGCGCGCCATGATCTGCGCCAGCGTCGTCTTGCCCAGCCCCGGAGGGCCGTGGAACAGGGTGTGATCCATCGCCTCGCCGCGCTGACGGGCGGATTGCACGAAAATCCGCAGGTTCGCCCGCGCCTCGGCCTGACCGATGAACTCATCGAGCGCCTGCGGCCGCAACGCGCGGTCATTGTCCTCGGGCAGCGGCTCAGGCCGCAGGGTGGGATCGGGGTCGGTCATCGCCTCTCCGCCTTTGTGAAAGATCCTGACCGTTCCCACACCGCTCCCGGCCCTCCGTCAGGTCGGACCATATCCCGGAGGCCGAGGGGGCACGGCCCCCGTGCTACACTCTGAGGTCCAGGCACGCCCCTACCCCTTCGGCGCCAGCAGCTTCAGTGCGGCGCGGATCAGCGCGGCTTCGCCCGCGTCCGGGGTCTCGCCGGCCGCTTCGGCCACCGCCGCCGCCGCCTCCGAGGGCGCATACCCCAGGTTCGAGAGCGCCGAGAGCGCATCCGCCTGGGCGCTGGCGGATCCGCGCGGCTTCGGCTGCGCCTTCACCCGCGCCGGTCCGGTCTCCGGCGTCTCGATCACCTCCATCGGCGCGGGCTCGGGCCCTTCCATCGCCTCGGTGATCGAGCCCCCCAGCGCCATCACGCCGGGCGCCTTGTCCTTGAGATCCAGCACGATGCGCTGCGCCGTCTTCGGCCCGACCCCCTTGGCCGCCTTGACCGAGGCCCAGTCCCCCAGCGCGATGGCCCGGCCGACCCCATCGGGGCCGAGCGTCCCGAGGATCGCCAGCGAGACCTTGGCGCCGACGCCCTGCACGCTCATCAGCAGCCGGTGCCATTCCTTTTCCACCAGCGAGGGAAAGCCGAAGAGCTGCATCAGATCCTCGCGCACCACCAGATCGGTATAAAGCGTCACCGCCTCTCCCACCCCGGGCAGGGTCGCCAGCGTGCGGTCCGAGCAATAGACCAGATAGCCGACGCCGCCGACATCGATCAGGATGTGATCCTCGGCGCGATAGCCGATCCGCCCCGACAGCCGCCCGATCATGCGCCCACCTCGCGCAGCCGCATCGTCGCCTGGGTGCCGCCGTAATAGGCGTGGCAGATCGCGATGGCGAGCGCATCCGCCGCATCCGGTCCCGCCGGCAGACACCCCGGCAGCTGCAGCTTGACCATGTGGATCACCTGTTCCTTGGCCGCATGGCCGACGCCGACCACGGTCTTCTTCACCTTGTTGGGGGCATATTCGCCGACAGTCAGCCCGCCCTGCGCCAGCGTCAGCAACGCCGCGCCGCGGGCCTGGCCCAGCTTCAGCGTCGCCACACCGTCCTTGTTGACGAAGGTCTGTTCGATGGCCGCCTCGTCGGGGGCGAAATCGGCGATCACCTGGCTGAGCTGACGACTGAGCGACAGCAGCCGCAGCGCCAGATCCTCAGAGGCCTGCGATTTGCACAACCCGTTCGCCAGATGCCGCAATCGCCCGTTTTCCGATTCGATCACCCCCCAGCCAAGGGTTCTCAACCCGGGATCAATGCCCAGAATCCGCATGCGCCGCCCGGCCCCGCCCGAAATTGTTGCTTTTTTGATGCAGTAGCACGAAAGGCGAACATCGTCCAAGGAATTCGATCCGCCCAAATCGACGGGGGAGTATCTCGCGCCGTAAATCGGGTTAACGCAAGATTCTTCGATCGATCCGATCGATTCCCCGGACAAAGCACGGGTTCCTTGCGGCCAGACCGGCAGTCTTGCGAAATTCTTCACCGTCGCAAAACCCATGCACAAACCGCATACGAACTATGCAGACAGGCCAGCTTGCGCTGGAAATTTAGCCAGATTACGTGCCGCTCAGAAACGAAACACAACGTACTCTTGTAAATAAGGACCTGGTCAAATGGCTGCATTCGACTCCCACCGCACCACCTATGGCTCGGCCGTTCTGTTCGGCCGTCTTGGCGCCACCATCTGCAACGTGATCGGCTCTGTCGCCGCCTGGAACGACGCCCGCGTCACCCGTAACGCCCTGGCCGCTCTGAGCGACCGTGAGCTGGAAGACATCGGCCTGATCCGTGGCGACATCGACACCGTCGCCCGTCGCAAGGCGCTGTACTGAGGATATCACCTCCACCGCCCGCTTCGGGCGGGCCAGATGCGAAACGCCGTGCGGCCAGACGGGCTGCGCGGCGTTTCCTTTTTGGGGGCCGGGCACAGTCCGGGCACAAAATGGGGCGCCGCCGCGCCCCGTTCCGGGGGTCGCCCCGGCTTGAGAATTTGACCTGTCGCCAGCCCCCGGCCGGTCAGGGTCGCGATCAGGGAAGATGGGCCGCGATCTGCTGCGACAGATAGGCCGAGAGCGGCTCCGTCCGCAGCACCCAGGCCCCCATCGCCTCGGCCACATTGCCCGCGGCCAGCCGATCGACCCGCATGTCATAGGTCATCGGGCCGACAGCGGCGATCATGAAGCTCTTGAACAGGACAAAGGCGACCAGGAAGAGGCCGACCGCCTTCAGCGACAGCCCCCGAGACCGCCGTCGCGGGGCCGCCACCAGAAGCCCGTCCGCGCGCAGGATGGTGTCATGTCCCCGGGCCAGCGCCGCGTGCTTGCGGTTCAGCCGCTGCACCCGCTGCGCGAAGTCGACATCCTGATGCGCCATGATCGTCTCTCCTTCTCCGGACCCGGCGCAATGGCCGGGACTCACGGTGGGGAAAGACTATCGCAGGTGATCGGGATTTAGTTCAAATTGATCTAAAACCCGGTCTATTCAGGCGTTTTTCTGCAAAAGCAGGGTCGTCCAGTCACCAATCCTTTCGTCTTCGACGAAATTGACCCCGGACTGGAAATAAACCTCGCGCACCTCATCGGCCTGCTCGTTCAGAATCCCCGACAGGATCGCATAGCCGCCGGGCCGCAGATGCGCCGCCAGATCAGGGGCCAGCGCCACCAGAGGCCCCTTGAGGATATTGGCGAAGATCAGGTCATAGGGCGCATTGGCCTCGATCTCGGGATGGGCAAAGCCAGCAGCCTCGACACAGCGCACCGCGCCCTCCATGCCATTGGCCTTCAGGTTGGCCTCGGCCACGTCAACGGCGACCTGATCGATATCGCTGGCAACAAAGGTGCCGTCCCAGACCCGCGCCGCCGCCATCGCCAGAACCGCGGTGCCGCAGCCGATATCGGCGACCTTGCCAGCGGTGAAGCCCTGGGTCATCAGCCGGTCCAGTGCCTTCAGGCAGCCCAGCGTGGTGCCGTGGTGGCCGGTGCCGAAGGCCATCGCCGCCTCGATCAGCAGCGGAATGCGGTCCGCCGGCACCTTGTCGGCATCGTGGCTGCCGTAGACGAAGAACCGCCCGGCTTCCACCGGGGCCAGCTCACGGCGCACATGGGCGACCCAATCGGTTTCCGGCAGCTCGGAGACGACGAAGTCCTTGGCGCCGAAGGCCGAGGCCAGCAACGCCAGTTCGATCGCGTCCGGCGCCTCGAGGAAATATCCGCCGACTTCCCACAGTCCGGAGCCGTCTTCCAGCTCGAACACGCCGACGCCGGTGGGTTCGGGCTCCATCCCCTCCATCGCCTCGGCCAGCGCCTCGGCCTCTCGCTTTCCGGTCAGGGTGGTCAGGGCGGTGAAGGTCGGCATCGGAAACTCCTGATATCTGTCGTGCCGGGCCTAGGCAGAGCCGCGGCGGAGGTCAAGCACAGTCAGCGGCCCGGCAGCGCCGCACGGTCCAGCCGCAGCACGAAACGCCAGCCCCACCAGCAGGCGAGACAGCCGACCAGCGCGCTGGCCATCGCCTGGGCATAGATCACCCCGGCGGCCCCGAACCCGGCGGCAAGCGCCAGCCCCAGCGGCAGGGTCAGCAGACCGTCGCGCAGCCAGTTGGACAGGGTCGAGCGCACCGGCCGGCCCATCGCGTTGAAGGCCGCATTGGACACGAAGAGCGCGGCGGCGAACAGAAATCCGCCCGCCCCCAGGGTGGTGAAGGCGCGTACCACCGCCGCCCCCTCTGCCCCCAGGGCGAAGCCGCGCGCCACCATGCCCCCGGTCGCCGCCAGCAGCCCCCAGGCCACCAGCGTGTAGATCAGCGCGAAGATCAGCGCGTCGCGATAGGTGCTGCGCAGCCGGGCATATTCGCGGGCGCCGAAATTCTGCCCGAAGATGCCGCCGATCGCGCCGGAGAGCGAGAAGATGCCGCCGAAGGCCACCACCGTCAGCCGCCCCACCACCGCCCAGCCGGCCATGGCATCGTCGCCGAAGGGGGCCATCACCCGGGTCAGCGCATAGTTGCCCGCCGGCGTCGCCATCTGGGTCAGGATCGCTGGCAGTGCGATCGCCAGATAGGGCCGCACCGCCAGCCGCAGGTCGATCCGGCGCGGCCGGGCCAGCAGGTCATGGGTACCAACGGCAAAGCGCAGCGCCACGCTCAGCATCACCAGCCGCGACAGGTCGACCCCCAGCGCCGCGCCGTCCAGCCCCATGCCCAGCCCGTAGATCATCAGCGGATCGACCACCATGGTCACCAGCCCCGGAAACAGCGTGACGAACATCGACCGCCGGCCATCGCCAAAGGCGCGCAGGCTGGCATTGGCGATCATCCCCACCGCCATCAGCGGCAGCGACGGGATCGACATCGCCAGATAGCGCGCCGCCAGCGCCGCGGTCTCGCCCTCAGCCCCAGCCAGCGCCACCAGCTCGTGCCGGAAGACGACGATCAGCAGCGCCACCAGCGCCATGATGCCGCCCGCCAGCAGCGCCGCCGCGGTGGCCTGCCGCCGCGCCCGGGCGAACCGGCCGGCGCCGATGCCGCGCGCCACCAGCGCGGTGCCGCCGATCATCAGCCCGATGCCCATGGAAACCGAGAAGAACTGGACAGCGAAGGCGAAGCCCACCGCCGCCATCAGCCGGGGATCGCCCAGTTGCGACAGCCAGAACAGGTTGGCCGCATCGACCAGAAAGATGAAGGTGATGCCGGTGGCCCCGGTCAGCGTCATCCGCATGACGTGGCCCATCGTCGATCCGGTCAGAAAACGTCCCCGCTGCGCCATCGCCTCTCCCTGTCGTTCCCCCTGTGGCGCCGGCTGTCCGCGCCCCTATTCCGCCGCGGCCGACCCCGGCGCGAACCGCCGGACCAGCCGGGTTTCATATCCCGGCTCCGGATGGCGCGGCACCAGAAGCGCCAAGCAGAAGGAGGTCAGCGCCATGCCCGCCGCCAGCCCGAAGACCGCCCCCGGCGACACCAGCCACAACAGCCCCAGCGCCGCCGGCAGCCCCACCGCCGCGATATGATTGATGGTGAAGGCCACCGCCGCCGTCGGCGCGATATCGGCCGGGTCGGCGATCTTCTGGAAATAGGTCTTCAGCGCCAGCGCCATGGCAAAGAACATATGGTCGATCACATAGAGCGCCGCCGCCAGCACCACGCCCCAGCCGAAGTAGTAGATCCCGCCATAGGCCAGGAACACCACCACCAGCCCGGCGTATTCGAACAGCAGCGCCCGCCGCTCGCCCCAGCGGATCACCGCCCGCCCGACCAGCGGCGCGAAGATCATGTTGGCCACCAGGTTGATCATGTAGAGCGAGGTGACCTGATGCACGTCGAAACCGAACCGCTCCACCATCATGAACCCGGCGAAGACCACGAAGATCTGCCGCCGCGCCCCGGACATGAACTGCAGCGCGTAATAGAGCCAGTAGCGGCGACGCAGCACCATCTTCTTGCTCTGGACGGTTTCGGCCTGGAATTGCGGATAGATCAGCCAGGCCAGCGCCGCGACCACGGCAGTGACCCCGCCGGCCGCCAGATAGACGATGTTATAGGTCAGCCCCAGCGGCTCCCACAGCAGGACGATCCCGGCATAGGACACCAGCGTCGCCGCCGATCCCGCCGCCAGCAGCCAGCCCAGCACCCTGGGCGCCCGGTCCTTGGCCAGCCACTGCAGCTGCAGCGACTGGTTCACCGTCTCGTAATAATGGAAGCCGATCGAGCTGAGCATGGTGATCGTCAGGATACCGCCCAGGCTGGGGAACTGCGCCGTCACCGCCGTCGCCACCCCGAGCAGGATCAGCGACACCAGCCCCAGCACCTGTTCGCGCACGAACAGCAGGATCGCGATCACCCCGATCGACAGGAACCCCGGAATCTCACGCACGCTGTGCAGCAGCCCGATATCGCTGCCATCGAAATCCGCCACCTCGATGACGAAATTGTTCAGCAGCGCCGACCAGGTGGAAAAGGCCACCGGCATCGCCAGGGCCATGAGAAACAACAGCGAAACTGGACGCCGCCACAGCGGCAGGCTTCCCGCTTCGGACAGGGGCATAATACGGCTCATGACTCGCTCTTACGCCGGTTTGCGCATTCAGGCGAGACAGAAACGATCTTGATGCACCTGATCTGCATCAATGCGCCGTTGCGTTTCCTTCCCTTAGGACAGGTCCCATCGCGACGGGAGGCCCATAGGGGGAGGAAACGCCATGGATCTTGTCAGCCTTGTCGAGCGGATCGGGGAATCACCGACCGCCGCAGTCTTCGGACTGATCACCGGCATCACCTTCGGCATCGCGGCGCAGCGCTCGCGCTTCTGCCTGCGCGCGGCGACAGTGGAATTCGCCCGCGGCCAGCTGGGCGACAAGGTGGCGGTCTGGCTGCTCACCTTCTCGACCGCGCTGGTCTGGGTGCAGGGGGCGCAGCTGCTGGGGCTTATGGACAGCACCGAGGCGCGGATGATGGCGGTGCCCGGCAGCTGGTCAGGGGCGGTGATCGGCGGGCTGATGTTCGGCGCCGGCATGGTTCTGGCGCGTGGCTGTTCCGGTCGGCTGCTGGTTCTGGCGGCCACCGGCAACCTGCGCTCGGTGGTCTCCGGGCTGATCTTCGCCGTGGTCGCGCAAATGAGCCTCTCCGGCCTGCTGTCGCCGCTGCGCGACCGGCTGGCGGCGCTGTGGATCACCCCCGGCGGACGCAACATGAACCTGCTGGCCAGCCTCGGGCTGCCGGACTGGGGCGGGCTGGCGATCGGCCTGGCCATCGCGGCGCTGGCGCTGGTGCTGTCGCGGCGCAACCGGATCGGCGCCGGGCGGCTGATCTTCGCCTCCGGCGTCGGCTTCTCCGTCGCGCTGGGTTGGGTACTGACCTATTCGCTGGCGCAGGTGGCCTTCGAGCCGACCCAGATCGAAAGCGCCACCTTCACCGGCCCCTCCGCCCATACGCTGATGTTCTTCCTCGACCGCGGCGCGGTGCTGGAGTTCGACGTGGGCCTGGTGCCCGGCGTCTTCATCGGCGCCATGATCGCCGCCTGGTCCGCCGGAGAGATGCGGCTGCAGGCCTTCGACGGGCCGGTGACGATGCGCAAGGCGATGATCGGTGCCGCCCTGATGGGCTTCGGCGGCATGCTGGCCGGCGGCTGCGCCATCGGCGCCGGCGTCACCGGCGGATCGATCTTTGCCGGCACCGCCTGGGCCGCGCTGTTCTGCATGTGGATCGGTGCCATGCTGACCGATGTGCTGATTGACCAGCGCAGCGCCGCCGTCGCCGCCTGAGCCCCCGGCCCGGGATTTTTTCGCCGCGGCGGGATTATTTTCGCCCCGGCGGCGTCTTACTCCTCAGCCGGTCCGCAGGGGCCGGCCGCGCTCTCACAGCAAGGAGTCTCCCGATGCGCCTTTCCCAGACCCTCCCCCTCGCCTTCGCCTGCCTCACCGCATGGGCCGGACTGGCCGCCGCCGGTCCGGTGATCCAGAGCGGCGACAGCGCCAAGGGCCCGATCCTGACCGACGGTGCCGGCATGTCGCTCTACACCTTCGACAAGGATCTGCCCGCGGTCTCTAACTGCTATGAGGACTGCGCCCGCAACTGGCCGCCGCTCACCGCCGCCACCGGCGCCCGGCCCCAGGGCGGCTTCGGGATCATCCTGCGCAACGACGGCAGCCGGCAATGGACCCACAAGGGCATGCCGCTCTACACTTGGGTGAAGGATGCCAGGCCCGGCGACATCACCGGCGACGGGGTCAAGCAGGTCTGGCACCTGGCCCGGCCCTGACCGGGGCCCGGACCGGACCCGGCAAGATGCGGACCCCGACCGATGCGTGAGCTCGACCAGATCGCCGCCCTGACCCCGGCGCTGCGCCGCTATGCCCGGGCGCTGATGCGCGGCGACCGCGACGCCGGCGACGATCTGGTGCAGGATTGCCTGGAACGTGCCGTCGCCGCCCTGCCGCACCGGCGGCGCGATGCCAGTCTGACCGCCTGGGTGTTCCGCATCCTGATCAACCGCCACCGTGACCTGATGCGGCAGGCGGCCCGGCCGGGGCACCTCGTCCCGGTCGAGGCGCTGCGGCCCGAACCGGCGCAGCCCCCCGGGCAGGAGCATCATATGGCGCTGCGCGAGACCGAGGTCGCCATCGCCCGGCTGCCCGAGGATCAGCGCCGCGCGCTGCTGCTGGTGGCGCTCGACGGCGCCAGCATCGACGACGCCGCGGCCGCGCTGGACATCCCGCGCGGCACGCTTCTGTCCCGGCTGGCCCGCGCCCGCGCCAGCCTGCGCAGCATGACCGGCCGCGCCGGCGGGGACACCGCCGCGCCCCGGCCCAACGGGAGACCCTGATCCATGCCCCATCCCGACACCCCGCTGAGCGAGGAAGACCTGCTCGCCTATCACCACGACGCGCTGGACGCCCGTGACCGCGCCAGCATGGCGGCGCGGATCGCCACCGATCCGGCAGCGCAGGAGCTGCTGGCGCTCTGGACCCGGCAGGACGCCGCCCTTGCCACGCTCTACCCCCCGGAAGAGGCCACGGCCCTGCCCGACCGGCTGAACGCGGCACTGGCGCCGCCCCGCCCCCCGGCCGCCGTCCCCCGGCGGACGCCCCGGCTGGCGCTGTTCGCGCTCGGCGCGCTGGGGGGCTGGGGGGCGCATGGGCTGTTCGCGCCCCGACCGGCGGAGACCGATCTCGCGCTGGCGGCGCTCAAGGCCTATGACACCTATGTGGTCGAGGTCGTCCACCCGGTCGAAGTGCCCGCCAGCCAGCGCGATCATCTGGAAAACTGGATCTCGAAGCGGGTCGGCAGCCGGCTGGTGCCCCCCGACCTCTCCGCCTCGGGCTTTGCCCTGATGGGCGGGCGGGTGCTGCCGGCGGCCGACGGCACCGCCGGGCTCTTCATGTATGAAAACGCCGAAGGGGCGCGGCTCACCCTCTATGTCGCGCCACAGCAGGACACTGCCGACAGCGCCTTTCGCTACGCCGGCGAAGGCGCCACGCAGGGGCTCTACTGGCAGGAAGGCCGGCTCGGCTATGCGATGGTGGGGCAGATGTCCCGCGACAGCCTGCGCGCGCTGGCCAAGGCGGCCTACGATCAGATGCTCTGATCCCAGGTCTTTTGCTGGCTGAGAATATCCCTGCCGGAGGTCAGAGAAAGCTCTGCGGGTCGATGTCGACGGCAAGACGCAGATCGCCCCGCAGCCGCAGCGGCGCCAGCCAGCGCGAGATCGCCTCCTGCAGAGGTGCGCCCTTGGCTGCCTTGATCAGCAGCCGGATGCGGTGGCGGCCGCGCACCCGGGCGATCGGCGCCGGCGCCGGGCCGAAGACCTGGGCGCCGATCGCCCGCAACGGCGCATCGTTGCGGGCCAGCACGTTGCCCAGATCGAAGACCGCCGCCATATCGGTGCCGGAGATCACGATGCCGGCCATCCGTCCGTAAGGCGGCACCCCCGCAGCCTGACGTTCGGCCGCCTCGGCGCGCCAGAAGCCTTCCTCATCGCCCGACAGGATGGCCCGGATCACCGGATGCTCCGGCTGGAAGGTCTGCAGCAGCGCCAGCCCCGGCAGTTCGGCGCGGCCAGCGCGCCCCGCCACCTGGCGCATCAGCTGAAAGGTATGTTCCGCGGCGCGCAGGTCCGATCCCTGCAGCCCGAGGTCGGCGTCGATCACCCCCACCAGGGTCAGCAGCGGAAAGTTGTGGCCCTTGGCGACCAGCTGGGTGCCGATCACGATATCGGCGGCGCCGGCTGCGATCTCCTCGATCTTCTGTTTCAGCGCCCGGGCCGAGCCGAAGAGATCGGAGCTGAGCACCGCGATGCGCGCCTCCGGGAAAAGCGCCGTCGCCTCTTCCGCCAGCCGTTCGATCCCCGGGCCCACCGGCGCCAGCTTGCCCTCCACCCCGCAGGAGGGACAGGCGGCGGGCATCGGCTTGGTCTCGCCGCACTGATGGCAAACCAGGCGGTTCTGGAACCGGTGTTCGACCATCCGCGCATCGCAATGATCGCAGCCGATCTGATGGCCGCAGGCGCGGCAGACGGTCACCGGCGCATAGCCGCGCCGGTTGAGAAACAGCAGCGACTGTTCGCCCTTCTCCAGCCGCGTTTCCACCGCCTGGCGCAGCGTCGGCGAAATCCAGCGCCCGGATTGCAGCGTCTCCGCCCGCATGTCGATGGCGCGCATTTCCGGCAGCACCGCGGCGCCGAACCGGGCGGTCAGATCGAGCCGGTCGTATTTCCCCGCCTCGGCATTGACCCAGCTTTCCAAGGACGGCGTAGCGCTGGCCAGCACCACCCGGGCGCCGGCGCCGGCGGCGCGCAGCACCGCCATGTCACGGGCGTTGTAAAGGACCCCGTCCTCCTGCTTGTAGGAGCTGTCGTGTTCCTCATCGACGATGATCAGCCCCAGCTCGCGGAACGGCAGGAACAGGGCAGAGCGGGCGCCGACCACCACCTGGGCGCCGCCCTGGCCGACCATGCGCCAGATCCGGCGGCGTTCGGTCATCGTCACCCCGGAGTGCCATTCGGCGGGGCGGGCACCGAAGCGCGCCTCCACCCTGGTGAGGAAGCCGGCGGTCAGGGCGATCTCCGGCAGCAGCACCAGCGCCTGCCGGCCCATCGCCAGGCATTCGGCGATCGCCTCCATATAGACTTCGGTCTTGCCGGAGCCGGTCACCCCCTTCAGCAGGGTCGTGCCGTAGCGGCCCGAACGCAGGTGATCGCGCAGCACCGCCGCCGCCCGCGCCTGATCCTCGGTCAGGGTCTTGCCGGGCAGCTCCGGGTCCATTCGCGGGAACGGCAGATCGCGGGGGCTATCCTCCTCCCGCACGGCGCCGAGCTTGACCAGCCCCTTGACGACCGAGGTGGTCACCCCGGCCATTTCCGACAACTCGTGCAGGGTGAAGGCCAGCCCGCCGTAATCGTCGAGCACCTCCAGCACCCGGCGGCGGGCATCGGTCATCCGGTCGGGCGCGGCGCCGCCCCGACGATAGATCTTGCGCATCGAGGGCGGATCGCCCAGTCCCGGCGCCCGCATCGCCAGCCTGAGCATCGCCGGCATCGGTGTCAGCGTGTAATCCGCGGCGCGGGACAGGAAATGGCGCAGCTCCTCGCGCATCGGCGCGACGTCCAGCACCCGGTTGACCGGGCGGATTTTCGAGCGATCGAAATCGCCCTGCCCCGGGCCCCAGACCACGCCCAGCACCTTGCGCGGACCCAGCGGCACCTCGACGAAATCACCGGTGACACAGCCACCCTCGGGGGCGCGGTAATCCAGCGTCCGGTCCAGCGGCTGGGTGGTCTGCACCGCCACCAGATCGCCGTGATCGAACATGTCCCGCTCTGCCGCCATAACCCGTCTTCTGCCCGCTCTGGGGGCTTTCCGCAATCCGCCCCATGAGGTAAAGCCAAGGCGACGCAAGGCCAACCCATCAAAGGATGCGCGCATGAAATTCTTCGTTGATACCGCAGAGATCGACGCCATTGCCGAACTGAACGATCTGGGCATGGTGGACGGGGTCACCACCAACCCCTCGCTGATCATGAAATCGGGGCGCGACATCCTCGAAGTCACCAAGGAGATCTGCGATCTGGTCGCGGGCCCCGTCTCGGCCGAGGTGGTCGCGACCGAGGCGGAGGCGATGATCGCCGAGGGCCGCAAGCTGGCCGAGATCGCCGGGAACATCGCCGTCAAGGTTCCGCTGACCTGGGACGGGCTGAAGGCCTGCAAGGTGCTGTCGGGCGAGGGCCGCATGGTCAATGTCACCCTCTGCTTCTCGGCCAATCAGGCGATCCTGGCAGCCAAGGCCGGGGCGACCTTCATCTCCCCCTTCATCGGGCGGCTCGACGATATCAACCTCGACGGCATGCAGCTGATCGAGGATATCCGCACCATCTACGACAATTACGGCTATGAGACGCAGATCCTCGCCGCCTCGATCCGCACGGTGAACCATATCACCGAAAGCGCCCGGATCGGCGCCGATGTGATCACCGCGCCGCCCGCCGTGATCAAGGCGATGGCCGCCCATCCGCTGACCGACAAGGGGCTGGCCGCCTTCATGGCCGACTGGGCCAAGACCGGCCAGAAGATCCTGTAATTTCGGCAGGGCCGCGCAGGGGCGGTTTCCCCCCTCTGCGCGGCCCTCCGGCCAATGCGCGCCCCGCCGCCCCCCGGGTGGCCCGTCCCCGGATCCGGTGGCTCCGCCTGCCCCGGCCCCCGAGACCTGCGCATGGTTTGGCCGGGGTGCCGCGCGGCGGTGCAGTTTTCGCGCGCATTCCCCGAAACCCATGTTATAACCCGGCCAGCAACAAGAGGCCGACATGAGCAGCAGCCCGAAACTGGACGATACCCTGCGCGCCGCGATCATCGCGCGCCCCGATTCGATTCTCGAAGACCGCGATCTGATGCATGCGCTGATCGACGCGAACGAACGGTCGATGGGCGGCAATATCGTCGATCTGCGCGGCATCGCCATGGACCGGCTGGAAGCACGGCTCGACCGGCTGGAAGACACCCACCGCAGCGTGATCGCCGCCGCCTATGACAACCTCGCCGGCACCAATCAGGTGCATCGCGCCATCCTGCGGCTGCTCGATCCGCTGGAGTTCGAGGTTTTCCTGCGCGATCTGGGCGGCGAGGTCGCCGACATCCTGCGCATCGATGCGATCCGGCTGGTGCTCGAATCCTCCCAAAGCGCCGAGGACGATCCCGCGATCAGCCGGCTGGACAACGTGCTGACGGTGGCCGAACCCGGATTTGTCGACCGCTATATCAGCCACGGACGGGCCAGCCAGCCGCGTCAGGTCACCCTGCGCCAGCTGCAGCGCGGTTCGGAGCGGATGTATGGCGCCGCCGCCGACTGGATGCGGTCGGAGGCCTGCCTCCGGCTCGATCTCGGCACTGGCCGGCTACCCGGCCTGCTGGTGATGGGCTCGGAAGACCCGCATCAGTTCACCCCGCAGCACGGCACTGACCTGCTGGCCTTCTTCTCTGGCGTATTCGAACGCAGGATGCGCCACTTCCTGTCATGAGCCTGGAGATCTCCGCCGCCTGCCGCGATGCGCTGCAGGACTGGCTGGATCGCCAGGGCGCGCTGGCGGATGCCTCCGACAACACGCTGATCGCCTATCGTACCGATGTGGCGGGGTTTCTCGCCTTCATGGCCGGCCATCGCGGCGGCCCGCAGGGGCTGAAGGCGCTGGAGCGGATCACCACCCCCGAAATCCGCGCCTGGATGGCCGAGGCACGCAGCCGCGGCATCTCCGCCCGCTCGCTGGCGCGCAAGCTGTCGGCGGTGAAAAGCTTCTATCGCTGGCTGGCCGAGCGCGAAGGCTTCGACCCCACCGCCGTGCTCAGCGCCCGGGCCCCGAAGTTCCAAGCGAAACTGCCGCGGCCGCTGGCGCCCGATGCCGCCCGCGCGGTCATCGATCAGATGGAGCAGCACAGCCAGACCCCCTGGATCGCGGCCCGCGACGCGGCGGTGATCACCCTGCTCTATGGCTGTGGGCTCCGGATCTCCGAGGCGCTCGGCCTCAAGGGGGCCGATGCGCCGCTGGCGACCGCGCTGCGCATCCTCGGCAAGGGCGGCAAGGAACGCGTCGTGCCGGTGCTGCCGGCAGCGCGTGAGGCGGTCGAGGCCTACCTGAGGCTCTGCCCCTATCCGAAAGAGGTGGAGGGGCCGCTGTTTCGCGGCGTGCGCGGCGGCGCGCTCAACCCGCGCGCGATCCAGGGCGCCATGGCCGATGTGCGCATGCAGCTGGGCCTGCCGGCGACTGCCACCCCGCATGCGCTCCGTCACAGTTTCGCCACCCACCTGCTGGAGGCCGGCGGCGATCTGCGCGCGATCCAGGAGCTTCTGGGCCATGCCTCGCTGTCGACCACCCAGGCCTATACCGCAGTCGACACCGCCCGGCTGATGGAGGTCTACGACCGCAGCCACCCCAAGGCCTGATGCCCGCACGGTCGCAGGGCCCGGCCGGCGGGTCGTGAGTATTTTGGCAGAGAAGAAACCCCGGGACCGCGCCCGGCCGGGCGCCGGCACCCCGGGCCGCCACCGAGGCAGCGCGCGCCGCGCCGGTTTCCCCGCCGCTTCCATTTGCGATTTCGCCGCAGTTGGGGCATGACGGTTCCATGACCCCAGAATTGCGTGCCCTCTCCGTTCATCTGTTGACTGCAACCGGCGCCGTCTTCGCCATGCTGGCGATGCTCGCCGCGGTTGAGGAAAAATGGAGCCTGATGTTCCTCTGGCTCGTCGTCGCCTTCTTCGTCGACGGCATCGACGGCCCGATGGCCCGGCGCTATCACGTCAAGCGCTTCGCCCCCGAATTCGACGGCGTGCTGCTGGACCTGATCATCGATTACCTGACCTATGTCTTCATTCCGGCCTTCGCCCTGTTCAAATCCGGGCTGATGGATGGCTGGACCGGCTGGGTGGCGATCATCGTCATCACCTTCACCAGCGCGATGTATTTCGCCGATACCCGGATGAAGACCCAGGACAATTCCTTCAAGGGATTTCCCGGCTGCTGGAACATGGCGGTGCTGGTATTCTTCGCGCTGGAGCCGAATTTCTGGATCATCCTCGGCTTCGTCGCCGCCCTTGCGGTGGCGATGTTCCTGCCGCTGAAATTCGTCCACCCCGTGCGCACCGAACGCTGGCGGGCGCTGACCCTGCCGATGGCGCTGGCCTGGACCTTCTTCGCCGGCTGGGCCGCCTGGGTCGATTTCCACCCCGACAGCTGGGCCCACTGGGGGCTGGTGGTCACCTCGATCTACCTGCTGTCGGCCGGCATCGCCCAGCAGGTGATCCCGGCCCGCGGCGGGCAGGCCGGGTGATCCGCCCGCGGGATCAGAGCACCTCTTCGATCTCGATCTCGCGCCCGTTGAAGCTGAAGCTGTCGCCCGCCGCCAACCCCGCCATCGCCTTGTAGATCGGGCTGCTGGTGGAGATCCCCATATAGGTCACCCCCGCGACGTCGAACCGCGCGGTCGAAACCGCGACGATGAAATGCTTGCCGCCGAAGCCGACCACGGCGCCCGGCCCCACCGTCTCGGTCAGGGCGAAATCCATATTCTCGATCACGTCGATCTTGGCATGATGCGTCATCACCGGGTGATCGAAGGCGGCGGCCAGATCGGCGTTCTCGCGCGCGGTGGCGATATCGTCCTTGTCGTGCTCCTCCCGATCGCCGAGCGCGCTCTCCTTCAGGAAGGCCTCGTAATGCGCCTCGGCGCTCTCCAGCTCGGCCGCTTCCAGCGCCATCAGCCCCGCGACCACCGCCTGTTTGCGCGCCGCCAGATCCCCAGTCTCGCTCATTCCAATCGTCCTTCTCCTCGGAATTTCGCCCAACCTGCGGCGACGGCGCGGCAAATGCAATCGCCAAGGCGGCTCAGATCAGAAAGCCGCCGGCGCCCTCGTGCCGCAGCAGCGCCACCTTGGTCTCCACCCCGCCCTGGCCGGAAAACCCGGTCAGCCGCCCGCCCGCGCCCATCACCCGGTGACAGGGGATCAGCACCGGGATCGGATTGCTGCCGCAGGCGCCCCCCACCGCCCGGGCCGGCGCCCCCAGATCGGTCGCGATCTCGCCATAGGTGCGGGTCTCGCCAAAGGGGATCGCCGCCATCGCGGCACAGACGGCACGCTGGAAATCGCTGCCCCGGACCCTGAACGGCAGGTCGAAGCGCGCCAGCTGCCCGGCGTCATAGGCGGCGATCTGCGCCGCCGCCTCCTCCAGCAACGCGCCTGCCTCGCCCTCCGCCGGGGCATCCCAGCGCACGCGCACGATCGCCTCCGCCTCCGCCGTCACGGAAAGCACCCCGAACTGTGTTGGAACCCGGATCGTCGCCATGCCCCAGCCTCGCCCAGGACCGCGCCGGAGACAAGCGCGCCCGCTCTTCTTCTCTGCAAAATACTCCGGGGGGTCCGGGGGGCAGCGCCCCCCCCTGCTACGCCCGGGGCCAGATCAGCGGGAACCAATCCGCGCGCAGCCGCTGGCCCGGCACCATCCCGTGGCCCGGAAACGGCGGCGAGGTGCGGCCCGGCCGCTCGACATAGCGCGCATCGTCGCCCAGCAGCCTGAGCGAGAAGGCGCGCCGCCGTGCGGCGCTGGTATTGCCGCGGGCGCCGTGCAGGACGCGGAAGTTGAAGGCCACCGCATCGCCCGGCTGCATCGGGAATTCGACGATCCGCATCCCCTCCGCCTCCGGATCGGGCACCGGCATGTAGCGGCCCTCATCGGGAAAGAACCCCTCTTCCGAGACCCAGCGCGTCGGCAGCACCTCTTTCGGCCACAGATGCGACCCGGCGACGCAGCGCAGCGTCGCCTCCTCCACCGGATCGAGCGGCGACCAGAAGCTGACCGTCTGCCGCCCCTCGACGAAGTAATAGGGGCCGTCCTGGTGCCAGGGCGTCGCCATCGAGGTGCCGGGCTCCTTGACCAGCACGTGATCGTGGAACATCTGCACGCTGTTCGAGCCCATCAGATCGGCCGCCACCTCGGCCACCGGCGACTGCGCCACTGCCTCGGCGAATTCGGGAATGCGCTGCCAGTTGCAGTAATCGTCGAAGAACCGCCCGGTTTCCCCCGCCTTGCGGTTTTCCGAGGCATAGGGCCCCGGTGCCGCCATATTGGCGGCCACCCCCTGGCGCAGCATCTCGACCTGACCGGCAAACAGCCCCGGCACCAGCACGACGCCGTCGTGCTGGAAGGTCCGGATCATCTCGGAGGTAACAAGCGGATGCGGCATGGCGGGCGTCTCCGGACCGGCAGAACATCAGACCCGCGCCCCCGACAGGGAGCCGGGCGGCGGGCTCAGCCCTTGCGGCGCAGGCGGATCACCACTTCGACCGCGGCGATCTCCGCCCCCTCGGGGGCATCCGGCAGGCAGGCGATCTGCAACTGCTCGGCCGGGGCGTCGGACAGACGGCCATCGTCTTCCCAGTAGAAATGCGGATGGTCGTGGGTGTTGGTGTCGAAATAGCTTTTCGATCCGTCCACGGTGATCTCATGCAGCACGCCCGCCTCGCAGAAGGCGCGCAGCGTGTTGTAGACCGTGGCGAGAGACACCGCAGCGCCCTTGCTCTTGGCGGCTTCGAACAGGCTTTCGGCGGTGACATGGCGGTGCTGCCCGTCGCCGATCAGCAGCTCGGCCAGCGCCATGCGCTGGCGCGTCGGCCGCAGCCCTGCCTTGGCCAGCCATTGCGTGGCATATTGCGTTTCCGTGGCGTATGCCGTCGCGTCCGACGTCATTTTCCGGCTCCGTTCGTCTTGATGACCGTATATATAGGGCGTGGCCCAAGCCAAACACAAATGATTTTCAGTCGCAACAGCATCGCAACAATGCCTGCGCTGAAACAGCGCCCCTTGCGCAGCGCCCTTGCAGGACCCTTCCGCGCGGTGCTAGAGGGACCCAAATGTACCACGCGCCAAGGGAGACGCGGCAGGATGTCCCAATTCGCCAGCAGCTTCGACAAAGACGACTTGCTGAAATGTGCCCGGGGGGAGCTTTTCGGCCCCGGCAATGCGCAGCTTCCCGAACCCCCGATGCTGATGATGGATCGCATCACCGAGATCAGCGCCGACGGCGGTGAGCACGGCAAGGGCCATGTGGTAGCAGAATTCGACATCACCCCGGATCTGTGGTTCTTCAAATGCCACTTCCCCGGCAACCCGATCATGCCCGGCTGCCTGGGTCTGGACGGGCTGTGGCAGCTGACCGGCTTCAACCTGGGCTGGCGCGGCATGAAGGGGCTGGGCATGGCGCTCGGCGTCGGCGAGGTGAAGCTTTCGGGCATGGTGACGCCGGCCCGCAAGATGATCACCTATTACGTCGACTTCGTTCGCGTGATCGACCGCAAGTTGAAACTGGGCGTCGCCGACGGCCGGGTTGTGGCCGACGGAGAAGAGATTTATTCGGTTAAAGGGATGAAGGTCGGTCTGTCCGCCGCTGGCGCCTGATCAACCTGAGAGCGAGGGGCACTGTCGCCCCCTGAGTGCGCATTTTCGCGCCAAGCCTACGAGGAGACCGCCGATGCGCCGCGTCGTCGTCACAGGGCTGGGTATCGTTTCCTCCATCGGGAACAATGCCGCAGAGGTTCTGGAATCGCTGAAAATCGGGCGCAGCGGCATTGCCGGCAGCCCGGAGATGGCCGAACATGGCTTCCGCAGCCAAGTGGCCGGCACCATCGACCTGGATGTCACCCAGCATGTCGACAAGCGCACGCTGCGGTTCATGGGACCGGGGGCGGCCTATGCCCATATCGCCATGGCCGAGGCGATCGCCGATGCCGGCCTGGACGAAACCCAGGTGGTCAATCCGCGCACCGGCCTGGTGGCGGGCTCCGGCGGACCGTCGACCAGCGCCATGCTGGTGGCACATCAGACCGTGCTGAAGACCGGCGCCACCAAACGGATCGGGCCCTTCGCGGTGCCCAAGTGCATGTCCTCGACGATCTCCGCCAACCTGGCGACCGCCTATCAGATCAAGGGCATCAACTATTCCATCACCTCGGCCTGCTCGACCTCGCTGCATTGCATCGGCAACGCGGCGGAACAGATCATGATGGGCAAGCAGGACGTGATGTTCGCCGGCGGCGGCGAAGAGCTGGACTGGACCCTGTCCTGCCTGTTCGACGCCATGGGCGCGATGTCCTCGAAATACAACGATACGCCCGAACGCGCCTCGCGCGCCTTCGATGCGGGCCGCGACGGTTTCGTGATCTCCGGCGGCGGCGGCATCGTCGTGCTGGAGGAGCTGGAACACGCCAAGGCGCGCGGCGCCAAGATCTATGCCGAAGTGACCGGCTATGCCGCCACCTCCGACGGTCATGACATGGTCGCCCCTTCCGGCGAGGGCGGCGAACGGGCGATGCGGCTGGCGCTGCAGACCCTGCCGGAAGGCCGCAAGATCAGCTATATCAACGCGCATGGCACCTCTACCCCGGTCGGCGATGTCGGCGAGGTGGAGGCAGTGCGCCGCGTCTTCGGCCAGGGCAGCACCCCGCCGGTGAGCTCGACCAAATCGATGACCGGCCATGCCCAGGGCGCCGCCGGCGCGCTGGAGGCGATCTTCTGCCTGCTGATGCTGCAGAACGATTTCATCGCGCCCTCGATCAATGTCGAAACGCTTGACCCGGCGCTGGATGCCTCTGAAATCGCCCTGGCGCCGGTGTTCGATGCCGGGCTTGATAGCGTCATGACCAACAGCTTTGGCTTCGGCGGCACCAACGGATCCATGATCCTGTCGAAATATCACGGGTAAAACAGAACATGTCGGATCTTCTGAAAGGCAAACGCGGGCTGATCATGGGGGTGGCGAACGACCGCTCCATCGCCTGGGGGATTGCCAAGGCAATGCATGACGCGGGGGCCGAACTGGCCTTCACCTATCAGGGCGAGGCCTTCGGCAAGCGGCTGGAGCCCCTGGCCGCGCAGGTGGGGTCGGATTTCATGGTCGATGTCGATGTCACCGACGACGCCTCGCTCGATACCGCCTTCGCGGCGCTGTCATCGCGCTGGCCGACCATCGACTTTCTGGTCCATGCCATCGCCTTTTCCGACAAGTCGGAGCTGACCGGCCGGATCCTCAACACCAGCCGCGCGAATTTCAAGAATTCGATGGATATCAGCGCCTATTCCTTCATCGAGGTCGCCCGCCGCGCCTATCCGATGATGAAGGATGCCGGTGGCACGCTGCTGACGCTGACCTATCAGGGCTCGACCCGCGTGGTGCCGAATTACAACGTGATGGGCGTCGCCAAGGCGGCGCTGGAATCGGTCACCCGCTATCTCGCCGCCGATCTGGGCCCCGAGGGGATTCGCGTCAACGCGATCTCTCCCGGCCCGATGAAGACCCTGGCCGGGGCCGCCATCGGTGGTGCGCGCAAGACCTACAAGTTCACCGACAACAACGCGCCCCTGGGCTCCAACGCGACGCTTGAGGCGGTCGGCGGCACCGCCGTCTATCTGGCCTCCGATGCCGGCGCCTATACCACCGGCGAAATCATCCGCGTCGATGGCGGCTATCACGTGCTGGGCATGCCCAAGGCGGAAAACCTCTAGGCGCGTCTCTCACGCAGGCATGCAAGGCGCGGGCGGGTCACTCCCCCCGCGCCTTTTTCAATTCGGCGATCAGCGTCGCCATCAGTTCCGCCGCCGGCAGCGCCCGCGCCCGCGGTGCCCCCTGCCCGGCCCATTGCGCACCAAAGCCGGTTTCTCCCGCCGCCTTCGCCGCCGCGTTCAGCGCCTTTCCGGCGTCATAGGCAATCGGATAGGCCGGCGGGGACAACTCCGCATGCGCCTCTGCCCAGTCGGTGAAGCGATTCGGCAGGGCCCGCGCCGGCCGCCCCGAGATCGCCGCGGTCATCCGCGTCTGCGCCGCCGCCGCCCCATGCAGTGCCGCGCGATAGGCTGCATCCGCCGCGGTTTCCGGACAGACGACAAAGGCGGTGCCGAGCTGCGCGGCCTCCGCCCCCGCGGCCAGCGCCGCTGCGATATCGGCCCCGTTCATCAGCCCGCCGGCGGCGATCACCGGACAGGAGAGCGCCGCCGTCAGCTGTCGGGTCAGCTCCAGGGCGCCCAATTGCTCATCCGGGCCGGTAGGATCGAAGATGCCGCGATGGCCGCCCGCCTCATAGCCCTGAGCCACCACCGCGTCGAGCCCGGCTGCCTCGGCCGCCCGCGCCTCGGCCACCGAGGTGGCGGAGGCAAAGAGCACGATCCCCGCCGCCTTCAGCGCCGCGATGCGCCGTCGGTCCGGCAGGCCGAAGTGGAAACTGACCACGGCGGGGCGTTCCTCCAGCAGCATGGTCAGCATGGCGTCGTCGTTCAGAAAGCTCTGGTAAATCTCCGCCAACCCTGCGGGAGGTTCCGCCCCGAAACCGTGAAACAGCGGCGCCATCGCCGCCAGCCAGGCGGCCTCGACCGCCGCATCCGACTGCGCCGGCGCATGGCAGAAGAGATTGACGTTGAAGGGGCCGCCGGTCAGCGCCCTGGTATCGCGGATCATCGCCCGGGCCCCGGCCACGGTCGATGCGCCCAGCCCCAGCCCGCCCAGGCCGCCGGCCTCGGTCGCCGCCGCCGCCAGCGCCGGGGTCGCCACCCCCGCCATCGGCGCCTGAAAAATCGGCCAGTCGATCCCCAGCCGTTCGATCAGCCATCCGGTCATCGCATCCTCCCTCCCGTTGTCGGCCCCAGAAGACCCCGCGCGCCCCGGAGAGGCAAGGGGGGGCTAGCGGTGATGCCGGCTCACCCGGGCGCGGGTACGGTCCCAGTCCTCACGGAACCGCTCGCCATCGCCGAAATCGGCAAAGCCGGTGTAATGATCATGGGTGCTGGCCAGGCGGCGGGCATGTTTGATCGGGCACCAGTAACTTTCGGTGCGCCCGGCGATCTCGCGCACATAGGCGATCAACCCGTTGCAATAGCCGCAGTAGACGCAGTTCAGCTTCTGCAGCCCGTTGAGATAGGCCAGGTGGTGACGGTCGATGGCGATGTAGTCGGCGCGGCGCACCTTCTCCAGCCCGTAGACCGGGAAACAGATCGCCTGATAGACCGAGACGAAGAGATCGAGCAGCGCGAAGGGGATGATCAGCGCATAGATCACCGGTGCGGTGACCAGCACCAGAAGCCGGGTGCGCGACAGGAAGCTCAGCCAACTTTCACGCAGCTCGCGGTGACGGCGGCGGATATCGGCGTCGAATTCGACGCGGCCGCGCCTGATCCGATAGCGGAAGGCAGCGCGGCGGTCTTCGATCTCCTGCTGCACCTCCTCCTGCACATCGCGCAGGCGGTCCAGCAAGTCGTCCAGTTGGTTCGGCATCGGCGGGGCCCTTCATGATCGTTCGCGCGCATATCACCACAGTGCGGCGCGACGGGCCATGGCCGGATTGCCGGTCCGCGCGGGACGCCCCCGGCCAGGGCGCCCCCCTTGAGGGGCGGACGACCGGCCCCCCGCTCAGCAAGGGTCCGGCCTTACTCCCATCAGGGATTGATCGCCACGATCTCGATCGCGAAGGTCAGATCCTGCCCGGCCAGCGGGTGATTGGCGTCAAGTGTCACCGTCGCCTCATCCGCGGCGACGACGGTGACCGGCACCACCTGCCCCTGCGGCGTCTGCATCTGCAACTGGGTGCCCGGCTCCAGCGGGATATGGTCGGGGATACCTTCGCGCGGCACGCTCTGGCGCGCTTCGGGATTGGTCGGGCCATAAGCCTGGTCGCAGGGCACCTCGACCGTCTTGGCCTCGCCCACCGCCATGCCGGGCAGCGCGGCATCGAGCCCGGGGATGATCTGCCCCGACCCCACGGTGAATTCCAGAGGCTCCCGCCCCTCGGAACTGTCGAACTGACTGCCGTCCTTGAGGGTTCCGGTATAGTGGATGCGGACCGTGTCTCCGGTCTTGATCGTGGTCATAAAAGCTCCAATCATTGGCGTGAATTGAACGGCCCAGCCTAGGGACTGGGACCAGGATGTAAACCCGATGGGAAAATCCACGCGAAACCGCCCCTTTCCCAGCCGGCGGCAACGTGCAACTGTGCCGCCGAACCCCACAGGCTGATCCTTTCAAGACAGGTCCGCAGACCCCCATGAGCTTTTTCACCACTTCCGACGGCAAGCGGCTCCACTACACCGACACCGGCAGCGGCCGCCCGCTGCTGTGCCTCGCCGGGCTGACCCGCAACGGGCTGGATTTCTCCTTCGTCGCGCCGCATCTGAGCGATCTGCGACTGATCACACTGGACAGCCGCGGTCGCGGCCAGTCCGACAACGATCCCGATTACATGAACTATAATGTGATCCGCGAAGGCCGCGACGCCATCGAACTGCTCGACCACCTCGGGATCGACAAGGTGACGATCCTCGGCACCTCGCGCGGCGGCCTGTTGGCGATGGCGCTGGCCGCCAGCCATCCGGAACGCCTGACCGGAGTGATTCTGAACGATATCGGCCCGGTGGTGGGCGCCCAGGGCATCGCCCGGATCATGGATTACGTCGGTAAGCTGCCCCGCGCCAGGACACTGGATCAGGCGGCAACCGACATGCAGGCCGCGCTGGAGCCGGAGTTCCCCGGCGTCCCGATCGAGGTCTGGCGCCGGCAGGCCGGCTATCAATACGCCGAAACCGGCGACGGCCTGGCCCTGCGCTACGACGGCAACCTGCACAAGGCGCTGCTGGAACAGGCCGCCACCGGCGCCACCCCGGACATGTGGATGTTCTTCGAGGCGCTGGCGAAACTGCCGCTGGCGGTGATCCGGGGCGCCAATTCCGACATCCTCTGCCACGACACCCTGACCGAGATGCAGCGCCGCCACCCGGGGCTGATCGCCGCCGAGGTGCCGGATCGCGGCCACCCGCCGTTTCTGGACGAACCCGAAGCGCTCGACGCGATCCGCGCGCTGCTGGAGCAGACCGCATGACCGATATCGCGATGATCGAAGCCGCCGCCGGCCGTCTCGCCGGGGAGGCGCGGCGCACCCCGCTGCTGTCCTCGCCCTTTCTGGACGAGATCGCCGGGCGCCGTCTGCTGATCAAACCCGAATGTCTGCAGCATACCGGCAGCTTCAAGTTCCGCGGCGCCTGGTCGGCGATCTCGGCGCTGGCGCCCGAGGTGCGGGCCAAGGGCGTCATCGCCTTTTCCAGCGGCAACCACGCCCAGGGCGTGGCGATGGCGGCCCGACGCCATGGCGTGGCGGCGGTGATCATCATGCCGGCGGATGCGCCGAAGATGAAGATCGACAACACCCGCGCCCTGGGGGCGGAGGTGGTGCTCTATGATCGTGCCAACGAGGACCGTGATGCGCTTGGCGCCAAGCTCAGTGCCGATCGCGGACTGACCCTGATCAAACCCTTCGACGACCCGCTGGTGATCGCCGGGCAGGGCACCGCCGGGCTGGAGATCGCCGAACAGGCGGCTGAGATCGGCGTGACCGGGGCAGAGGTTCTGGTGCCCTGCGGCGGCGGCGGGCTGACCTCCGGCATCGCGCTGGCACTGGCGGCCAAGGCGCCGGCGATGCGGGTTCACCCCTGCGAGCCCGAGGGCTTCGACGATGTCACCAGATCGCTGCAAAGCGGCCGGATCGAACGCAACGCCCGGCTGTCGGGATCGCTCTGCGACGCGATCATCACCCCGCAACCCGGCGAGATCACCTTTCCGATCCTCAACCGGCTCTGCGCCCCGGGTCTGGCGGTAACCGAGGACGAAGCGCTCAGGGCGATGGCGCTGGCCTTCACCCGGCTGAAGATCGTCATCGAACCCGGCGGGGCCGTGGCCCTGGCCGCCGCGCTGTTTCATGGCGACCGGATCGAAGGCGACACCGCGATCGCCGTGGCCTCGGGCGGCAACGTCGATCCCGAGGTCTTCCGTCTGGCGCTGGACACGCTCTGACAGAGCTCTGACATGGCCCCCTCAGGGGCCTCCTCAGTGGCAGGGCCGGGCGCCCTGCCCGCACCCGATACTGCCGATCCCCCGCCCGAGCGGGGGACGCGGCGGCATCCGGGCAAAAACATGCAATACATCGCAAAAGTTGATTTTGATCAAAGCAACTGACCTCCCGGTGGTCCCCATATGAATTGGTTCATATGAGCTGAACCATTTGTTGGGAGAGCAGAAACTCATGGATTTCTTCGTAAAAGGCCCCCTGGACCGCGTCATCACCGGCACTGCTGAGGAGGACCGGCTGGTCTATACACTCGTCTCCGGCGCGGGCGGCGTCCTGCTGGAAACCCCGGTGCCCTCGGCAGGCGGCGGCTACAGCGGCGTGTTCCAGACGGCCGAAGGCGAAAACACCAGCTTCACCGGGATCGAGGTCTTCAAGTTTTCCGATCTGGTGGGCGGGGACGATATCATCACCACTGCGGCCGGTGACGACGTGCTGCTGGGCCGGGGTGGCAACGATGTGCTGAATGGCAACGCCGGCTATGACAACCTGATCGGCGGCACTGGCAACGACAAAATCTACGGCGGGCTCGACGGCGACACGCTGGACGGCGGCAACGGGTTCGACAAGCTGTTCGGCGAAGACGGTCACGACAGCCTCTATGGTGGCAAGGGCAACGACAGGATCTATGGCGGAGCCGATAACGATTTCATTGACGGCGGCGCCGGCGACGACAGGCTGTTCGGCGGCAGCGGGGACGACTTCATCATCGCAGACAGCGGCGACGATCTGGTCGATGCGGGTCTGGGCGACGATCAGGTGGAAATCAGTTTCGACGGGGTGAAAACCGTCGACGGCGGCAACGGCCACGATTTTCTGATGCTGTTCCATTTCCCCGCTGTGCCGGTGGAAATGACCCTGACCTTCAACCTCGGCACAGGCGTCTTCACCGCCGCCGACGCGGTGATCTCCGCCAGCAGCGCGACAGGGTTCGAAGACTTCGCCTTCCAGGGCGAGATCGACATCAAGGTCATCGGCACCGCTGGCGCCAACCAGTTGTTCGGCAGCGCCGGCGACGATCTCCTGCGCGGCAACAACGGCAAGGATGCGCTGTTCGGCGAGGATGGCGACGACACCCTGCAGGGCGGCAACAAGGCCGATGCGCTGGACGGCGGCTATGGCGACGACACGCTGACTGGCGGCGGAGGTCAGGACAGCTTCACCTTTTACAGCGGTCACGACCTCATCACCGATTTCACCGACGACATCGACACCATCGTGCTCCACAGCAGCCTCTTTGCCGAGGGCACCACGGTTGAGGATGTTGTCGCCGCCGCCGATGTGATCGACGGCAACACGGTGATCGGCGTCGATGGCGACACCAGCCTGACGATCTCCGGGCTGACCGATACCTCGCTGCTGCTGAACGACATGATCCTGGTCTGACCTCTCGTCTGACCGGGCCGGCACCCGCTGCCGACCGCGAAGCCCCGGTGTCCCGCACATCGGGGCTTTGTTCTGCCCGGCCTTTCCCCCGCGGCCTTTGCCCTGCCGGGCGGAGCGGGTAAAAGGCGGCGACGCAAACCGGGGGAACCGATGCCGATTGCCGATCTGGGCGATGTCGCACTGAAATATGAAACCGTGGGTCCTGCCGATGGCGCCCCGGTGGTGTTTGCCGCCGCGCTCGGCACCGATCTGCGGATCTGGGCGCCGGTGTTGCCGCTGCTGCCCGCCGGCCTGCGGCTGATCCGCTACGACATGCGGGGGCATGGCGGCTCCTCGGTGCCGGAGGGGCCTTATTCGATGGGCGCTCTGGTCCGCGACACCGAGGCGCTGCTCGATCACCTCGGCGTCACGGATGCCGCCTTCGTCGGCCTCGGGCTGGGCGGCATGGTCGCGCAGGGACTGGCGGTCAAGCGGCTCGATCTGATCCGGGCGCTGGTGCTGGTCAATACCGCCGCCAAGCTCGGCACCAAGGATATCTGGGCCCGGAGGATCGCACGGGTTCAAAGCCAGGGGCTGGAGGCCATCGCCGACGAGACGCTGGACCGCTGGTTCGCCAAAGGGGCCCGCGCCACCCCGGCGGCCGACGCCTGTCGCACCATGCTGACCGAACAGCCCTGCGCCGGCTATCTCGGCTGCGCCGCCGCCATTGCCGGCACCGATTTCTATACGCCCACCAGCGGCTTGCGGCTGCCGACCCTGGGCATTGCCGGCACCGCAGACGGGATCACCCCGCCCGATCTGACCCGCGAAACCGTCGATCTGATTCCCGGCTCGCAGATGCGGCTGATCCGGGGGGCCGGGCACCTGCCCCCGGTCGACCGACCAGAGGACTTCGCCACCGCGCTGACTGGATTTCTCGCCGCCACCGGCCACGGCTGATTGCCGACGTCCAACGCTTTCCTCCGTCGCCTCCGGCCGTTAGCGTCGGGCTGTTCAACCCCGCTCTTCCCGGTTCCCGCCTTGCCCCAACTGCCGCGCCTGTTTCTGCTGATCACCATGATGCTCGAAGCGATGGGCGTCGGGCTGATCCTGCCCGTGATGCCCAGCCTGATTCAGGACCTGGAGGGCGGCAGCCTGGCCCAGGCCGCCGTCTGGGGCGGGGTGCTGACCACCGGCTTCGCGGTGATGCAATTCCTCTTCAGCCCGACGATGGGCAACCTGTCGGACGCGCGCGGCCGACGGCCGGTGCTGCTGATCTCGCTGGCGGTGCTGACGCTGGACTATCTGGTCATGGCCTGGGCCCAGAGCATCTGGCTGCTGCTGATCGGGCGGCTGGTCGGCGGGCTGACCTCGGCGACCCAGGCCACGGTGACCGCCTGCATGGCCGATCTATCGCGGCCGGAGGAGAAGTCCGCCAACTTCGGGTTGATCGGCGCCGCCTTCGGCGCGGGGTTCGTTCTGGGGCCGGTGATCGGCGGGGTACTGGGCGATTTCGGCCCGCGCGCACCGTTTCAGGCCGCCGCCCTGCTGGCCGGGGTGAACTTCCTGTTCGGCCTGCTGGTGCTGCGCGAGACCCTGCCGCCCGAACGCCGGCGGCGCTTTGACTGGCGCCGCGCCAATCCGCTGCGCGCCTTCCACAGCATCGCCCGGCTGCCTGGTGTCGGCCCGCTGCTGGCGGTCTACCTGCTCTATTCGGTCGCGATCTTCGTCTACCCCGCGATCTGGCCCTATTTCACCGAGGCCCGCTTCGGCTGGACACCGAAAACCGTCGGCCTGTCGCTGGCCCTGTTCGGGATCACCGTCGCCCTGGTTCAGGGCGGACTGATTCGGCTGGTACTGCGTTGGCTAGGCGACCGTGGCACGGTGATCGGCGGGTTGGTGCTGAACATGATCAGCATGCTGACCATCGCCCTTCTCAACGACGGCTGGCTGCTGCTCAGCCTGACGCCGGTGGCCGCCTTCGGCGCGGTGGTGATGCCGGCGCTGCAGGGGCTGATGTCGCGGATCGCCCCGGACGACGCCCAGGGCGAACTGCAGGGGGTGCTGACTGCCGGCAACGCGCTGGCCGCCATCATCTCTCCCCTGATGATGACCAGCGTCTTCGCTGCCTTCACCGGCGCGACCGCGCCGCTCCATCTGCCCGGTGCGCCCTTTCTGGTGGCGCTGCTGCTGACCGGCGTTGCCCTGATCGTGGTCCTGCAGGCCCGCAGCGGCAGGGGCTGATCACGGCCTTCGCTGTCGTCTGACGAAAACGCCCTTGCCCAGAGCGGCGCGCCGGGCCACGCTGCCGGAAAATATGGGAGAAGACATCATGCAAACCATCAAGGCCGCCGTCTGTCACGCTTTCGGCGAACCCCTGGTCATCGAGGACGTGCAACTGGCGCCGCCGGCAATGGGAGAGGTCGAGGTCGAGATCGACGCGGTGGCGATCTGCCATTCCGATATCAGCTATGCCGACGGTGGCTTCGGCGGGCCGCTGCCGGCGGTTTACGGCCATGAGGCTGCCGGCCGTGTCACCGCGCTTGGCGAGGGGGTCCAGGGATTTGCCGTCGGCGACCCGGTCTGCGTCACTCTGATCCGCGCCTGCGGCCACTGCGATTCCTGCGGCTCCGGCCGGCCCACCACCTGCGAGGCGCCGAAGGGCGGCACCGAGCATCCGCTGCAAACCGCCGACGGCGGCAAGCTCTATCAGGCGCTGGCCTGCGGCGCCTTCGCGGAAAAGGTCGTCGTCGATCAGAGCCAGATCGTGAAGATCCCCGGCGACATGGGTATGGATGTCGCCTCGGTCATCTCCTGCGGTGTGATCACCGGCGTCGGCGCCGCCGCGCTGGCCGCCGAGATGCGGGTGGGTCAGGATGTGGTGGTGATCGGGGCCGGCGGCGTCGGGCTGAACGCGATCCAGGGCGCCCATATCGCCGGCGCCCGCCGGATCGTCGCAGTCGATATGCTGGAAGAGAAGCTGGAGGCGGCAAAGGAGTTCGGCGCCACCGACGTGGTCTCCGCGACCGAGGCGAAGCCGTGGAACGCGGTAAAGAAGATCCTCGGCCGCGGCGCCGATATCGTACTGGTCACCGTCGGCGTGGCCGAGGTCTACTCGATGGCGCCGCGCTATCTGGCCGCCGGCGGCAAGGTGGTGATGGTCGGCATGCCGCATGGCGACAAGGTCGCCACCTATTCGCCGCTGATCATGGCCGATGCCGGCCAGGGTCTTGTCGGCTCGAAGATGGGCAATGTGGTGATCAAGCGGGATATTCCCTGGATCATCGACCTGTACCGGCAGGGACGGCTGAAGCTGGACGAGCTGGTGTCGCGCCACTGGAGCCTGGATCAGATCAACGAGGCGATCGCCGATACCAAGTCCGGCGCCGCCCGTCGCAATGTGATCGTCCTGAAACGCTGAGTCCGAGCAGCTGCCCCGCCGGCCGCCTCTGACTGGCCGGAGGACCGACCCGACCCACCAGCCCGGACCGCCCGCCGGTCCGGGCCCCTCGCCCGCCCGAGGAGCCCCCCATGCGCCTGACCGATCTCGATATCATCATCACCGCCCCGCCCGCGCCGGGCTGGGGCGGGCGCTATTGGATTCTGGTCAAGCTGACCACCGACAGTGGCATCACCGGCTGGGGCGAATGCTATGCCGCCAGTGTCGGACCCGAGGCGATGACCCATGTGATCCGCGACGTCTTTGGCCGCCACATGGAGGGGGAAAACCCCGAAAATATCGAGCTGATGTTCCGCCGCGCCTATTCCGCCGGCTTCACCCAACGCCCCGACCTGACGGTGATGGGCGCCTTTTCCGGGCTGGAGATCGCCTGCTGGGACATCCTGGGCAAGCACCGTGACCGCCCGATCCATGCGCTGATCGGCGGCCGGATGAACGACCGCATCCGCGCCTACACCTATCTCTACCCGCTGGCGCAGCATGACTTGACCGGGTTCTGGACCTCTCCCGATCAGGCGGCCGAGGCCGCGGCCGATTGCGTCGCGCGCGGCTATACGGCGGTGAAGTTCGATCCCGCCGGCCCCTATACCATCCGTGGCGGCCACATGCCGGCGATGACGGATATCGCCCAGTCGGTGGCCTTCTGCAAAGCGATCCGCGCGGCCGTCGGCGATCGGGCAGATCTGCTGTTCGGCACCCACGGGCAATTCTCCACCGCTGGCGCCATCCGTCTGGGTCAGGCCCTGGAACCCTATGCCCCGCTCTGGTTCGAAGAACCGGTCCCACCCGACAATGCCGAGGAGATGGCCCGTGTGGCGCGGGCCGTGCGCATCCCCGTCGCCACCGGCGAGCGGCTGACCACCAAGGCCGAGTTCGCCGCGCTGCTGCGCGCCGGCGCCGCCGACATCCTGCAACCCGCTCTGGGCCGCGCCGGAGGTATCTGGGAGATGAAGAAGGTCGCCGCCCTCGCCGAGGCGTATAACGCCCAGATGGCGCCGCATCTCTATGCCGGGCCGGTCGAATGGGCCGCCAATGTCCAGCTGGCCACCGCGATCCCCAATCTGCTGATGTGCGAGACCATCGAAACCCCGTTCCATGACGCGCTGATCAAGGGCAGCCTGCGGGTCGAGGGCGGATTCATCACGCCCCCCGACGGCCCCGGTCTGGGGATCGAGGTGGACGAGGACCTGGCCCGCGCCCATCCCTATCGCGGCGACGGGCTCCACCTGCAGATGCAGGAGGCCCCCTGCGACTATGTCAACGGAAACGCCTTTCAGGGCGGCGCCCCGGCCACAGTTCCCGAAGCAAGCGGGACGGGAGCATAACATGGGCGTGACTTGACGTTAAGAATTGAGGCATTATGTCACTGACACACGATTTAGGGCACTCCTCCTCTTGACCACTCAGACCATCACCAAACTGCCTCCCGAAACGCCCAGCGACATGGCCGAACGCGCCAGCGATGCGGCTGCGTTCCTCAAGACGCTCGCGCACGAGGGGCGGCTGATGATCCTGTGTCATCTCGGCACCGGTGAGAAGTCGGTGGGGGAGCTGGAGGCGCTGCTGAACATCCGTCAGGCGGCCGTGAGCCAGATGCTGGCCCGGCTGCGGGACGAAGGGCTGGTCACCACCCGGCGCGACGGCAAGACGATCTATTATTCCCTCGCCGACGAGAACACCGAACAGATGATCGAGCTGCTCTACACCCTTTTCTGCGGCGATCCCAAGACCGGCCTGCCCAGCTGCTGACCCCGGCAGGCTGAGCCCGCTTGGGCATCCCCGTCGCGTCCCTCAGCTCGACACGTATCCGGCCACCACCTGCAACAGCTTGAACGCTGTGGCGGCGTCGTTTTCGACCACGGCGAGGAATTCCTCCTCGCCGATCCGCAGGCAGGTTAGCTCTGTCTCCGCCACCATCGACAGCGCGCGGGGCACCTTGCGGATCAGGCCCAGCTCGCCCACCAGCGTGCCGGGACCGACGCGGCTGATCAGCCGGCTCTCGCCCCCCTCCCGCGGCAGATAGAGCCCGGCCTCCCCCTCGATCACCATATAGGCACCATCCTTGGGCTGGTCGCCCTTGAGGAAGATCACCTCGCCCGCGCCGGCATGATACCAGCGCGCACCGAAGGCCAGCAGCCGCAGCTGCTTGCGGTTCAGCCCGGAGAACAGCGGCGTCTGCTCCAGCGCCCTGAGCTTGCGGGCCAGGTCGGCGCTGGCGCCGCTGTCCTGATCGGCCCCCTCTCCGGCGCCCTCGCTGACGATACGGCCCTGCCGCAGTTCGAAGAAACTGTCGAAAATCCCGTCGTCCTCGAACCGGTCGGCCAGGCAGATCATCGTCGTCTGCGGCAGCAGCGCGCGCAGGTTGCGCAGCATCGGTGCCAGCGTCGCCGCATCGGTCGAAGCGAAGATCTGATCCAGGATCAGGATATCGGGTTTCTTGATCGTTGCGCGGCTGAAGGCCAGCGGTTCGGCATAGATCCCCGGCAGGTTCTGGCCGCCGATGGCGATCGGCAGATCATAGATCAGCTCGATCACCAAATCCTGGGCGCCATTGTCGGCCAGCACCCGGGCGATGATCTTGCGCAGTTCGTCGCCGCGGCTGCCGGCGGCATCGGAAATCTTGCCGAAAAGAGCGTTTTCCAGCACCGTGAAACCGGGGGCGAAGGCATCCCGCGACAGCGGCACGAACAGATCCCCCAGGCTCTGCAACAGCTCCGGCGCATGGCTGGCGCGAAGCTCCAGGATGCGCGCCTTCAGCTCATCGGAGAAGGCCGGGCCGATCTGTTCCGCCGAAATCCGGAACGGCACCATCAGGAACAGCGCCATTTCCTGCTCGCTCAGCGCGGCGGCGCCGGCGTCGCGGGTCTTTTCCACCAGATCCAGCGCGGTTTCATAGGTCTGGCTGTCGATCCCCAGCTTGCGGAACAGCGGATGGTCAGTGCCGTCGATGCCGAAGATCCGCCGCAGCATGTCGATCACGTCGCGGGTCAGTTCGACCAGCGTCTCATCCAACCCGAGCTGGCGCAGCTGGCCCATGAACCCGCTTTGTGCCGGCAGCAGCTCTGCCGTCACCGGGCGGCGCGGGGTCGCGAACAGCAGGTTTTCCCCCACCGGCAGCGCCGCGTTATAGCGGTCGCGACGACAGAGGTAGACATGCGCGCCCAGTCCGGCCTCTTCCACCGCCGCCTGCACCTTGGAACGCAGCTCCACCAGCCGCGCCGCCAGCTGTGGATGCTCCGCCTCGTCAAACTTCTGATCCAGCCCGCGCTGGAACATCGCCTCGGCCGCGCCCATGCCGCGCAACAGCTCCAGCCACCAGGCCCGCAGCGCCTCGGGGCTGTCACAGCCCGCCAGTCCCGGATCCAGCCAGTTGGCATCGAAGGGATCGGGGCTGTTGCCGGCCCGCAGCGCCTCGGCCGCATGCGGTGCGTCCTGCCCTTCCCCATGCGGCCGCTGCCGCACCGGCATCAGGACGTTGTCGCCGAAGCTGCCCTGGAACATCACCGGCCGGGCGCTGGCCAGACCGATCCGGGTGGCGATCACCGCCTGATGCAGGCCGCTCAGATCCAGATCGCCGATCCGCAGATGGCCACCGCTGGGTAGGAGCTCCCGGGTCAGCAGCTCGGCCAATGCCCGGCGGTCCTCCTCGCTCGGCGCGGCGATACCGATGGTGGTGCCGGAGGCCAGCGTCGCGGTCAGATCCTCCAGCACCATGTTGCCGTCGGCATCGCGCACCGTCACCCCGTCCAGCCGGATATCGCCGTCCAGATGCGGCAGGCTCTCCGGCTCTCCATCGAACAGCCGTTCCTCGACCATGCCGGCGGGGGCGAACCGCTCGGTGATCACCTCCCAGCGCAGCGACATGTCCTGGGTCTGGTTGTAATAGGTCAGGAGTTCCTTCCACGGGCTCGACAAATCCTTGTAGGCCGCCAGCGCCGCCACCAGCGCCCCCAGCGACACCGCGCCCTGGATCACCAGAAGACCGCCCACCGAATAGAAGAAGAACGGCGTAAGCTGGCCGATGAAGTTGTTGAGAAACTTCATGAAGAACTTCTTCTGGTAGATCTCGAAGCGGATGTCGTACAGCCGGCCCAGCTGTTCGGTGATCGCCGACATCCGATAGCGCCAGCCGCCGTTGACCCGGAGCGTGCTGGCGCCGGCCGCACTTTCGCCGATCGCCGCGGCCAGGGTGCGGACCTCCTTGATCCGGGTCTTGTTCAACTGGTTGATCTGCCGCTGCAGCTTGGGGATCAGCCAGGCCTGCAGCGGGATCATCGCCACCGCGGCCACCCCGAACCAGAAGCTCTGCAGGAACAGAAAGCCCAGGATGGTGATCATCTGGCCGGCCTGCAGCACCGGCTGACTGATCGCATCGCCCATCAGCCCGCCCATCGGCTCGCTCTCGGCGGTGATCATCGACACCAGTTCGCCCTGGCTGACCCGTTCGAAATAGGGCTGGGGGAAGCGCAGCACCCGGGCGATCAGCTGATAGCGGAACCGCCGCAGCATGCGTTCCGACAACACCCCCTTCATGGTGTTGATCCGCATCTTCAGCAGACCATGCGCCAGAACCGCCACCAGAAAGCCCAGGCAAAGCAGCCCGAGGAAAGGCACCTGATCGAAGGTCACGCCCCAATAGGTGATCGTCTTGCTCTGCGAGCCGATGGCGTCGTTGATGATCCGCTTGGGCAGTTCCAGCGTCAGATAGAGCATCGGGAACAGCGTCGCTGTCACCACCAGCAAGATCAGCTGATCGCGCTTCGAATACTTCCAGATGAAGCGGAAGAGAGACGGTTCTATGGTCGGGATCCCCTGGCGGCGGGCGGAACGGTCATGGCGTTCCGCTACGATAGGCGGCACCTGCCCACGTGACAAGCCATGCCGCGGCCGGCATTCGCGCCGATCACAAGGCCGGGCATGCAAACAATTGCAGGGTGGCATCTAAATTCGTAAGCTTCCCCCGACTCTGACCGGAGATCCGCTTTGACCGCACCTATCGGCACACTTCTGATCCTGCTCTGCCTGCTGCAGATCAAGCATATGTTTGCCGACTATTTCCTGCAGACGCCGCGAATGCTGTCGGGACGTGGCCAGTATCTGCACCTGGGCCGGGCCGAACACGCCGGCGTGCACGCGCTCGGCTCGGTCATCGCGTTTCTGCTGGTCGGCGCGCCGCTGCCTTTCATCGTCGTCATCGTGATCCTCGAATGGATCCTGCATTTCCACATCGACTTCTGGAAAGCCCGGCAATGCGATCAGAAACAGCTCGACCCGTTCAAGCCCGCCTTCTGGCGCGCCTCTGGCGTCGATCAGGCACTGCATCAGTTCACCTATGTGGCAATGATCTGGGCCTGGGCCGAATTCGCGGTCTGATCCCCCGCGCCCGGCGCCGCTCGCGTCCCCCCCCGGTCCTAGACCTACCGACAAGCCGCCTTGCAGGGAGGCGGAGGCCTTCGCCCGCCCTTCATATGACCGCCGGCTCAGGCTTCGGCAACGGCCTGCCGCCGCAGCGAATAGACCGGCACCGGCTGCGCATAGCCCTTCAGCGTCACCGGCTCCAGCGGCGCGAAATCGACGCCCAGCAGCCCCTCTGCCGCCTCCCGCGTCGCCTGATCGATCAGCGCCTGCCCCGGCGCCGCCTTGGAACAAAGCCGCGAGGACAGGTTGACGGTCGATCCCAGCACGGTGAAATCCATCCGCGACCGGGCCCCGGTGGCGCCCATCACCACCTCGCCCGAGGCGACGCCGATCCCCACATGCAGATTGTATTCGGGGAATTTGTCCAGCATCCGCTCCATCGCCTCGGTGATCTCCAGCGCGCAGGCGGTGGCGCGCAGCTCCATCTCCTCGCCGTCGAACACCGCCACCAGCGCGTCGCCGACGAATTTGTCGACATCGCCGCCGTGGCGCTCGACGATATCGGTCTGCACGTCGAAATAGCTGTTCAGCGCCTCGATCACCACTTCCGGCGGCACCCGTTCGGAAAACTCGGTATAGCCGCGGATATCGGTGAAGATGACCGATACCCGCCGCCGCGTGCCGCCCCGGTGCATGCCCTGCTCATCGGCGCTCTGGATGGCGGAGACCGTCCCGCGTGAGACGAATTTCATCAACTCCAGCCGTTCCCCCAGCTCGCCGATCATCCGGTTGAAGCGCCGCGCCAGATCTCCGATCTCGTCGCGCGCCCGCACCCCTTCGACCCGTGCGGAGAAATCCCCCTCCCCGACCTGTTCGGCCACCGCGCCGATCTTGAGGATCGGCAGGGTCAGCTGGCGGGCGAAGATCACCGCCCCCATGCCGGCAATGACGAAGCCGACCAGGCCGACGATCAGGATGCGGCGGGTGATCGCGTTGACCACGGCATAGGCGCTCTCCTCGCTCAGCTCGGTGATCACCGCCCAGGGGAACCAGTCCGGAAAGGCATAGGCACCCAGCATCGCGGTGCCATCGGGACGCACATAGGGCTCCAGCGCCTCGGCGCGGGCGCCGGCCATGATCAGCGGCTGCGCGGTGGCAACGATGTCGCGGTCGGTCAGCAGCGCCGGCGCATCGCTCAGCACCCGCCGCCCGGCCTGATCGATGATCGAGATCTCGCCCCGCTGGGCGAAGGGATGACGCCGCACCATATCGCCCAGGATCGACAGGTCGATCTTCGCCGCCATCGTCACCTGCCGCCCGGCGATCTTGCTGGTCAGCGGCACCGCCAGGGTGGCGATCCAGTCGTCGGTCTCCGGGATCCGGCTCACCACCGGGCGGCCGTACTGGCCAGTGGCGGCGATCGCTCGGATCAGGTCGGGCCTGGTCGACAGCACCGCCACCGGGTCCAGCCCGGCCTCCGACAGATGCTGTGCAAATCCTTCGTTGGTGACCAGGATCGGCAGGTCCGACCCCTCGACCGACAGCTGCAGCGCCACCACCTGCGGCACCTGCTCCAGCCCCAGCGTCAGCAGCGAGACCTTCTGCTGCACCCCGAGGTCAGCACTGTCGATGCCGTTGCGGATCACTCTGAGCGGCGTCAGCCAGCGGCCCTCGAAAGTGGTGTCGAAAGCCGCCCGCAGTTCCGAGGCCACAGTGGCCAGATCCTCGTTCGCGGCGCTCTTCAGCTCGTCCCGGGTCAGCCGGGTCAGGTTCTGCCCGACCAGGACAAGCGGCGCCACGGCCAGCAGCGCGGCGAAAACGAAGAACTTGAGACGCAGAGGGAATCGCATGCGCGATTATTGGCCCCGCGCCACCGCCTCCACAAGCGCCGTGTCACGGGTCACGCCGCAGGCCAGCCCGGAGGTATCGAGCGCCTCCACCGTCACGGTATAGCTGCCGGGCGCCGCATAGCCGTGGCGCACCAGCGCGCCGGTGGCGGTGGCGCCATCGCCAAAGCTCCAGCTCAGCCGCAGGCCCTGGCCATCGGGATCGCTGGCGCCGGTGGCATCGAACAGCAGATCGTCATGCGCGCCGCCCACCGGCACCTGCCGGTCCGGGCCGGCATCGACCCGCGGCGGCGCATTGACCAGAATAGCCGCGGTGTCGCTGCCGATGTTGCATCCCGCCGCGCCGCTGTCGTCGGTCACCGTCAGCTGCACCCGCACCGCCGCGGGGCTGTCGAAGACCCGCTCCACCCGGCGGCCCTGCAATGTCACCCCGTCGCTGAACTGCCAGTCGAATCCGGTCAACGTGCCGTCCGGGTCGGTGGAGGGGCCGGCATCGAAGACCACGGTATCGCCCGGGCAGACCACCCGGTCGGGCCCCGCCAGCGCCAGCGGCGCCGCATTGACCCGGGCATAGACCTCCTGACTGCTGCGGCTGGAGATCAGGCCAGCGCCATCGTCCAGCGTTACATGCACCGGGAACAGGCCCGGGCGGTCGAACTGGTGGCGCACCTCTGCCCCGCTCAGCTGCTGGCCGTCGCCGAACACCCAGCGCGCCGCGACATCCGCCCCGGCGGCGACAGTCCAGTCCACCGGCTGCCCCGGACAGACCGCCGGCGGCGCTGCCAGATCGGCCACCGGCACCGGACGCACCGTCACCCGGCGGCTGAGGCTCACAGCGCTGTTCGACACCCCGGCCTCGTCGCGCACAGTCAGGCGCACGTCATAGGTCCCGGCAGTCTCGAACCGGTGCTCCGCCACCACGCCGCTGGCGCTGGCGCCATCGCCGAAGTCCCAGTCATAGCCGACGATGGCGCCATCGCTGTCGCGCGACCCGCCGGCATCGAAGCGCACCGCCTGACCCGGCGCCAGCACCTCGGGGCCGGTGAAGGCCGGCACCGGCGGCGCATTCACCACCACCCGGTGGACCGTCTGCTGGCTGCCGCAGGCGCTGTCACCGCCCTCCAGCTCGGCCCGCAGCGTCACCAGATAGGCGCCGGGCTCGGTCCAGCTGTGGCGCACCTCGGCGCTCTCCGCCGTGGTGCCATCGCCAAAGTCCCAGATCAGCGCGCCGGCGACACCGCTGTCGATGCCGCTCAGCGTGGCGGTCAGGGCGGTCTCAACCCCGGCCGCGGCACGGGCCGGGGCAGAGATTTCCAGCGCTGGCGCCGGCAGCACCACCACCTCGGCGGTATCGGAATCGAGCGGGCTGCAGCTGCCCCGGGCGTCTCCGGTGATCGTCAGGGTCACGGTATAGGTGCCCGGCCGGGTGAAAACATGGGTCGGCGTCTCACCGCTGCCGGTGCCGCCATCGCCATAGGTCCAGCTAAAGGCGTTCACCGCCCCGTCCGCATCGGTCGAGCCAGAACCGTCGAACCGCAGCTGGCTGTTGGCGCAGACCCTGAGATCGGGGCCGGCATCGGCCAGCGGCCCTTCGCGCACCAGAACCGCGATCCGGTCCATATCGGTGCCATAGTCGGTACCGCTTTCGTTGCGCACCCTGAGAGTGACCGGAAAGACGCCGGGTCGCTCATAGGTCTTGTTCGGATTGATCAGGTCGGAGCTGCTTCCATCGCCGAAGTCCCAGTCGTAGCGCAGCAACCCGCCATCGGGATCGCTGCTGGCGGAGGCATCGAACAGGATCGGCTGGCCGGAACAGATATCGCGGTTGCCGCCGGCATCTGCCACCGGCCGCGCCTTGATCCGCACGGTGGTGGAGTCGATTGCCCGCGCATTGGACAGCCCGGTTCCGTCATCGACCTGCAGCGTCACCGGATAGAGCCCGGGTTTCTCATAGACATGCGTTGCCGTCTCGCCGAAGACCGGGGCGCTGCCATCGCCGAAATCCCAGCGATGGATCAACGCGTCGCCATCGGCGTCCGCCGATTGGCTGCCATCGAAGGCGACATAGAGCGATTCCGTCACGATCGGCGCCCCGGCCTCGGCGGTGGGGGCGTGGTTCACCCGGATCGTCACATCATCGCTGGCGGTGGCGTTCAGCACGCCGCTATCGTCGGTGACCACCAGCTGCGCCGACCACACGCCAGGCACCACATAGGCGCGTTCGACCTGCGGCGCATCCAGCGGCGCGCCGAGATCGTCGAACTGCCAGCGCCAGCCGGTCAGCGTTCCATCCGGGTCATACGACTGGCTGGCGTCGAACCGCACGCTGTCGCCCGGCGCGATCAGCAGGTCCGGTCCGGCCACCGCCACCGGCGGCGCGTTGACGGTGATCAGCACCTCGGCATCGTCCTGCGCCGCGCCGCCGCGGAAATCATCCGCCACGGTCAGCCCGATCCGATAGAGCCCGGGCTCCTGCAGCCGGTGCGACACTCGGACGCCCTCGGCGGTGCTGCCATCGGGAAACTGCCAGACATAGCGGCCGATCTGCCCGTCCGGATCGACCGAGGCGCCGCCCGACAGCACGAAGTCGGTGCCCGGCGCCACCACCTGGGCCGGGCCGGCATCGGCGATCGGGCTGGCGTTGATCACCACCCGCAGGGTGTCGCGGTCGACGTTCAGCGGCGCGCCGCTGTCGTCATGCACCCTCAGCGCCACCTCATAGCTGCCGGGCTTGGCATAGGCATGCGACACCTGCTGGCCGCTCGCCGTGGTGCCATCTCCGAAATCCCAGGACCAGCCGGTGACCTTGCCATCCGGATCGCTGGAGCCGCCGCCGTCGAACTGCACCACACTGGCGGTGACATATTGATCCGGGCCGGCATCCGCCGTCGGCGCCGCATCGACCCGCACCACCTGAGAGCTGCTCTGCAGTGCCGAGGCGGTGCCGCTGTCGTCGATCACCGTCAGTGTGACGTTGAAATTCCCCGGCCGGGTCCAGGCATAGGTGACCTTCTGGCCCTCACCGGTGGCGCCATCGCCGAAATCCCAGATATAGGACAGGATATGACCATCGGCGTCGCTGGACGCCGTCGCATCCAGCGTCACCGCCTCGGAAACCGACAGCGGCCGCTCCGGCGGGGCAAACACCGGCTGGGGCGGGGCATTGACCGCCACCCGCAACCGGTCCTGCGCCTGATTATTAGCGACCCCGCTGTCGTCGATGACGGTCAGCACCACGTCGAACCGGCCCGGGGTCTGATAGGCGTGGGTGACGGTCTGCCCTTGCAGCACGGTGCCGTCGCCCATGTCCCAGACATAGGCATCGATCAACCCGTCGACATCATAGCTGGCCCCGGCGCTGACGCTGACCGGGCCGCCGATAACCGCCTGCTGATCGGCGCCGGCCTCGGCCACCGGGGGGAAGTTGACGACGACCCGGCGGGTCTCCACCCCGAAGTTGCAGGGATGGTTACTGTCATCCTCGACCCGCAGAACGGCGCGGAACTGGCCCGGCGTCTCATAGCTGTGCTGCGCCCGCGCACCTTCGGCCTGGGCCCCATCGCCGAAGCTCCAGCGATAGCGCACGATCGGACTGTCGGAGGGCTGCGAGCCGCTGCCGTCGAAATCGAGCGGCTGCCCCGGCGCCACCACCACATCGCCGCCCGCCACCGCGATCGGCGCGTCGCGCACATGCACCGGCAGGTCCACCGCCGCGCCACGGCCCGGACGGCTGCCGGGTTCCACCACTTCCAGCCGGGCGGTATAGCGGCCCGGCCCGTCATAGCGATGCGCGATCACCGGATCGGTCGAGCGGCTGCCATCGCCGAACTGCCACAGGTAGGACAGTGGCGTCAGCCCGGTGGTGCCGCTGGCATCGAAGGCCACGGAACGGCAGTCGGCCAGCGGCCGCGCCGTGGCGGCAATCACCGGGCGGCCCGGCTGCGGCGCCCGCACCGGCGGCATCTGCAGCGGCAGCGCCCGGCCCTCGGCGTCGAAAACCGCCATGGTCACATCGTTCGGCGTCTCGAACCCGCCCTGCAGGTTCAGCGCCAGATTGGTCTCATCGGTCTCGACACTGTCGGAGGTCCAGTAATCCTGGCCCGAATTGCGCATTGGCAGATCGGCGAAATCAGTGACCAGAGCCAGATCGCCATTGGCGCCGTCAAAGCTCTGCACCGTCAGGGTGCCCTTGCCCGGGCCGGTGAACTTCACCTGCGTCGGCGGATTGCCGGCGGCCCAGCGTACCGTCGGGCGATAGGCGAACATCTCCAGCCCCTCGGGGGCACGGTCGCGGTCGCGCAGCAGGCTGACCGACAGCGAATAGCCGTTGCCGTCGTTGCCTGCGGTGCCTTGCACGTCCAGCCGGAAATAGGCCCGGTCGCCGATCACCTCGCCCTGGCGGGCGCGCAGCGCGGTCAGCGTCACCCAGCGGCCATCGGTGGCCTTGTCGTTGCCCCAGGTCTTCTCACGGATCAGCTGGCCGGGTCCGGTGACCGGCTCGAACGGATACCGCTCGGCGCGGGCGCCATCGGTGACGGGCTGCGGCCGCTCCGCCGCGGAAAAGGCACCATCGCCCCCGAACAGCCGGAAGGTGGTTTCCGAATCGCCGCTGCCGCCATAGGTGAAATCCCCCGCGCCGCCGACCTCGGGATCGTAGATCCGAAGATAGACGCGGTCGGCCAGATCCGCCGGCAGGCTGAAGAAAATCTGCTCGCGATGGTCGACATCCCCCTCGCGGGTAGCAGCGCGATGGCCATAGACCACCAGCAACCCGTCTTCGGCGCGGGACGCCCCGGTCTGGGCGGAGAGGGCGGCCGGATCGGTCAGCAGAGCCAGCCCCAGCAGTGCCACCGTCCAGTTCCGTGCCTTACGCATATGTCATCCTCCGTTGACCGCCGCCGCCAGGGCGCCCGGCCTGGTCCATCTGTCCTATTCGTATGCCGCGTTGCCGGCGTAGTCTTCGATCACCACTTCGATCAGCTCCAGCGCGCCGGGCTGCGGCGGCAGGCTGGCGCGACACAGGCCGGTGTCGCTGTCGCAGCGCAAAAAGCCCTGCACCTCCTCGCCGTCGATGGCGAGGATGAAGGGCGCCGCCTGCCGCAAGCCGCTGGCATCGCGCGCCTCCACCGTCAGCTCGATGGGGCCATTGGCCCCCTGACGGCCCAGATCGACCCGCACGACCTCCGGCGGATCGAGATCGAGAAAACTGCTGAGCCGGGTGACCCCGACATTGCCCACCGCGTCCTGGGCCACCAGTTCCAGCCCGTTTTCGCCCGGCACCAGTTCGGTGGTGACGGTGAAACGCCCGTCAGCCAGGGGTAGCTCGGCCCCGTTCAGATCCAGCCGCACCGCATCGCCGGCGCTGCCGCTCAGCTGCAGCACCTCATCCGAAGTCACCCGCGGCGGCGGCATGTCCAGGCGAATCTCCGGCGCGGTGCCGTCGCGGATCACCGAGAATTCCTGTTGCCCCTCGACCGTGCCGCCGGGGGCCAGAACCTCGATCACATAGCCGCGCAGCGCCTCTTCCGCCGGCACCGAGAAGGTCAGCGCCCCGGCGGGCCCGACCTGACTGCGCAGAACCTCCGTGCCGCTGTCGTCACGCACCACGATGGCCGCGCCCTCCTCCGCCGTAGCGGTGCCGGTCACCGTCAGCATATCGGTGCGCGTCGCCAGCGCCGTGCCGACCCGGGGCAGGCTGCCCGCGAGCACGATCCGCACCTCCGCCGCCGGCCGGTAGGTCACTGTCAGGCTGCGCTGGCTGCGGTTGCCGGCCGGGTCAACCGCAGCCACCTCGATCCGGTTCGGGCCCGGTGCCAGCGACAGGCTGGACAGGAACGACCCGTCTGCCCCCAGTTCCAGCGGTGCGCCGTTCAGCGCCACCGTCGCCTCCATCTCGGAGGCCCCCAGCACCTCCACCGTCGGGGTGGTAACCAGACTGTCCGCCGCCGGCGACATCAGCGCCAGGAACGGCGGCGTGGTATCGACCCGCAGAGTGAAATCGCGCGGCAGGCTCCAGGCTCCGGGCAGCCCCAGCGCATCCAGCGCCGCGATCCGCCAGTGATACCGGCCAGGCTCCAGCCCGATGGCGGTGAAGGACGGTTCACCGATGCCCCATTCCGAGAGCTGCATTTCGTTGAACCCCGGATCGGCCGCGATCTCCAGCCAGTAGCCACGGGCCGCGTCCAGCGGCGCCCAGCTCAGCGGCGCCTCCGCGGTATAGAGGATCGCCCCCGGCGCCGGCGCGTTCAGCACCGGACCGGGCAGCACCTCGGCCCGCTGCGCCCCGGCGGTGGTCAGCACCACGCCCTCGTTCTGGCCCACGGTCAGATTTTCGCCATTGCGGGCGATCTGCAGCCCCGGCGCATCGTAATTGACGAAACGCGCCCCGCTCTTGTCGTTCTTGATCCAGAAGTCGGCCGAGCTGGTGGTGGTCTCGATCCCTGGCACCTCGATCTCGAATTCGGTCTTGCCCGACAGCTGGTTCAGCAGCGCATAGAAATCCCCCTCCGCCAGCGACACTTTGGTCACCTCGGTGCCGGTCAGCGGGTCCGAGCGCATGCGCTGAATGGTGGCGTTGGAATTCGGGTTCAGCCGCAGCCGGCTGAGGTCACGGAAGGTGACCTGAGTGGTCGAATTCGACAGCGTCCGCAGCTTTTCGAACTCCACCAGAATGTCGTTCAGCAACCGGCCCGACCAGCTCTGCTCCGACGGCGTCCGCCCCTCGACCTGCCCCTGCACGTCCGAGACCACCGCCTCGGCCGACCGGTCGCGCTGCGCCACCGAGATCGCCAGCGCCTCCCGCGCGAAATCCGAGGCGACGCCGGCCAGGTTCACCACCTGCCGCCATTCGCCCTGCTCCCGGCGCGAGATTGCATCGTCGCGGTTGTCGATGGCCTGCCCGATCTCGGTCGGGGCGAAGATGCGGGCGCCTTCGGCATTGGCCTTCTGGATTTCCTGCAGCGCCGCAAGCAGCGCGTGATCCGCCGCCATCACCTGCCGCACCGGCAGCGACAGCTCGGTCCCCGGCAACAGATCGGCGGGCGAGGCGATGTTATTCAGCGCCAGAACCACCGGCCACAGATCAGGATCATGCAGGTATTTCGCCACCAGCCCGCGCAACGTGTCGGAGCCAGAGAATTGCACCCGCTCCAGCGGCGCATCCATCGGATCGAGTTCCGCCCCGCCCGAGCCGGGACCGGCCAGCATCGTGATACAGGCCGCCAGAACCGCCAGAAGCGGGCCCGCCGATATCCTGAATCTGGCCAATCGCACTTGCAAACTCCGCTCCCTCGAACCGATTGAGGTGGCTCGCCCCTTGTTTTCCAAATCTTCCGTAAGGTCAAATCATCACGCAAGGAAATTCGCACGCGCCGCTGCGACCGCCGGGAAACGACAATACTGCCCCGACAAAACCGGCGCGCCCGTGCGATTGTCCTTTCCTCCCGAACAATCGACGGGGTCTTTGTCAGCCCGGCGCCTCCCTCCCCCGTGGCGTTCATCGACCGGAACCGGACGCCTCCACGCGGGTGTTCAGAAAGAGTTTACCCCGAAAATCAGAGACTTGAAAAGTTTTCCGAAAAAACTTCGAAATCGAGCGACGGAACCCCGTCCCGCCTGCGTATGACCAAGTGGCGTTTATCGCCACCGTCACCCATCCCCGGTTCACCCCCACTCACGGAACCGCACGACCTCCTGGTCACGGGGGTGGGTGACATCCGCGGCCAGGGAGGGGCATTCCCCGATGACCGCCAGAAGGCAGGCATCGCCCCTCCCGGCCGCATCTTGCCAACCCGCGATCCCGGTCACAGCGCCGCGCTGGGGCGGGCTGCGATGGCGTCGAACCAGGCCCGGGTGGCGGTATTCTCCTCCGGGATACGGGTCTTGATGACGCGGGCGAAGTCGATGAAGACGAAGCCGGTGATATCGGCCAGGGTAAAACGGTCGCCGGCGAGATAGGCGCTGTGACTGAGCCGCTCCTCGATCATGTCGAAGAAGATCGCAACCCGGGTGCGGCCGCGTTCCGCCAGTTCCGGGATCTGGTCGAAATCCTCCGGCCCCGGGATCGCACGGCCCTGCATGTGACGGTTGGAATTGCGGAATGTCTCGGCGATCGGCATGCCGCCCTGCTGTTCCACCAGCGCGTTCCACATCATCACCAGCCCCTTTTCAACAGGCGTCTCTCCCATCAGCGGCGGTTCGGGGAAGCGGGCCTCGAGATAGGCGGCGATGCCGAGATTCTCGGCCAGCACCGTGCCCTCGTCGGTGACCAGCACCGGCAGGGTGGCGCGCGGGTTCACCTTCAGAAAGGCCGGCGACAGCTGCTCTCCCTTCGCGATGGAAATATCGCGGGTATCGATGGTCAGGCCCTTTTCGGCGATGAACATCCGCGCCCGGCGCGGATTGGGGGCGGTCGAACAGTCGTAAAAGATCATCTGGCGGGTCTCCTCTGGCCGCCACGATAGCGACGGCGACAGACCCGGCAAGCCCCCTTAGCGACCGATCAGCCCGGTCAGTGCGCGCTTCACCATGCCGCGAACCGACGGCCTGTGGCGCGGGGTGAAGGCCAGCGGCCGGCAGACCTCCATCGCCGCGACACCGACCCGGGCCGAGAGCGCACCGTTGACCAGCCCCTCGCCGAAGCGGCGCGACAGCTTGCTGAGGATCGAGCCCCCCAGCAGCGGTTCCAGCAGATCGTCACCGACCGCCACCGCGCCGGTGGCCACCAGATGGCCGAAGACCGCCCGCATCAGCCGCCAACTGCCTAAGAACCCGCCGCGGCCGCCATAGACCTCCGCCACCCGGCGGATCATCCGCAGATTGGCGGTGAGCGCGGCGGCGACATCGGCCAACGCCAGCGGCACCAGCGCGGTCACCGTCGCCACCTGCCGCGCCGCCGCCTCGACCTCGCGCGCGGCGCGGGCGTCGAGCGGGGCCAGCACCTCTGCCTCCACCAGTTCCAGCACGGCGGCGGCATCGAACTGCTCGCCCACCTGCTCCTCCAGCCGGGCGCGGCCCCAGCGGGTGTCCTCGCGCCCGGCATAGAGCGCGATCAGCCGGGCGGCGACGGCGCGGGCGCCGTCCAGATCGGCATCGGCCAGGGCGGCATCGGCCTGCCGCCGCACTCCGTCGAGCCGGGACAGACGGCCGAGTGCGGCCAGTTCGCGCAGCACCAGCAGTGCCACCACCAGCAAGAGCGCCAGGATCAGCGCCGCCACCGCCCAGCCGAGGATCGGCAGCCGGTCGATCAGCCGATAGACGAAATCCCAGGCCGCGACCGAGATCACCGCGCCCAGAACCCCGCTCAGCAATCCCCAGAACCAGCGTGCCAGCCGCGATGGCCGGGCCCCGGCGATCCGGGCCGCGCGCTGCATCGCCGCGCCGTCCAGGCCCGGCGCATCGGGATCGGGCACCGGCGCGGCCCCGGCCACATCGGGCAGCGCCTCGCCGCTCTCTTCCAGATCGAACAGCACCGGTCCCTTGCTCATCGCCCGCTCTCCTGTTGCCAGATCATGGTGATATCCGGCAGGTTTTCATCGTTCTCGGCGCCATCGCCGCGCGCCACCTCGGCGAACCCCGCCCGCAGGTAGAACCGATGCGCCCGGTTGTTGGCGGCGATCACCCTCAGCCACAGCCGGGGGGATCGCGCCTTGGCCTCCGCCATCAGCAGATCGGCCACCCCGCTGCCTTGAGCCCCGGGCGCCAGGTAGAGCGCGCAGATCTCCTCTCCGTGCCGGGCGAGAAACCCCACCACGGCGCCGGAATACTCCGCCACCGTCACCCAGCCCATGCGGATCATCGCATCGCAATGGGCGATCGCCTCCGCCCCGGTGTGGTGATCGGGCATCCAGTCGGTCTCCCGCTGGAAGCGATGCAGGATCTCTCCCATCCTGCCGGCGTCCAGCGGCCGGGCGGCGCGCAGGAACAGGCTCACAACCGGTCCCCGATCAGGAATTGCGCGGCGCGGTCCAGACGGATGTGCGGCGGCCCGTCGCCCGGGTGCAGCACCAGCGGCGCCGGTGCAAAGCGCATCAGCCCGTAATCGGCGCCCAGCCAGGCGCGCGCACCCTGCCGCGCCGGGGCGAGCAGCCGCGCCGGATCCTCCGGCAGCTCTCCCGGATAGAACGCGGCCTGCCGTCCGTCCTCCAGCAACCGGCCGCGCACGCAGGGCAGTTCCCGCCCGTCATGATCGCGCATCTCCTCGGTGGTGGCGCGCAGCGCGGCGATCGCCATCGCCGCCGTCTCCGCCCCGGCGAATTGCGCGCGATCCCGGGCACTGCGGGTCAGCGCCTCCATGATCGCGGTCAGACGGCCGTGCTGGCTATGATGCAGGTGATCGGCCTTGGTGGCGGCAAACAGGATGCGGTCGACCCGCTTGCCGCGCCAGAGCCGGGACAGGAAAGCGTTGCGACCGGGGCGGAAGGCGCCAAGGATGCCCTCCATCGCGCGGCGCAGATCCTCCACCCCCTGCGGGCCGGCATGGATCGCCCCCAGCGCATCGACCAGCACAACCTGCCGGTCGAGCCGGGCGAAATGATCGTGAAAGAACGGTTTGACCACCTTTGCCTTGTAAGCCTCGAACCGCCGTTCCATCTCGCGCAGCAGACTGCCGCGCCGGCCGGCGCCTTCCGGGATCGGCGCGAAGGTCAGGACCGGAGAGCCCGCCAAATCGCCCGGCAGCAGGAACCGCCCCGGCGGGATGCAGTCATAGGAGCCACTGCCCCGCGCGGTATCGAGATAGGCGGTGAAGCTGCGGGCCAGCGCCTGCGCCACCGGTTCGTCCAGCGCCGCGTCCGGGTCGGCGGCACGGGCCTGATCCAGATAGGGCTGCGCCTCCGGACGTCGGGCCAGGCGGCTCAACGCATCCTCCGCCCAGTCGCGATAGGACATCTCCAGAAGCGCCAGATCGAGCAGCCATTCCCCTGGGTAATCGACGATGTCGAGATGCACGGTGCGCGGCCCCTGCAGCCCCGCCAGCAGCCCCGAGGGCCGCACCCTCAGCGACAGGCGAAGCTCGGAAATCGTGCGGGTGCCGTCGGGCCAGTGCGGCCCCGGCCCGGTCAGCGCCGCCAGATGGGTCTCATAATCGAAGCGCGGCAGGGTGACATGCGGCTGCGGCTGCAGAAACGCGGCCTCGATCCGCCCCTCCTGCGCCGCCACCAGCCCCGGCATCCGGCCCCGGTCCAGCAGATTGGCCACCAGCGAGGTGATGAAGACGGTCTTGCCGGCGCGGGCAAGGCCGGTCACCCCCAGCCGGATCACCGGTTCGAAGAAGGTTTCCGAGATCCGCCCGCCCAGGGTATCCACCCCGCGGGCGACCTCATCCGCCAGATCGGTAATGATCAAACCTGTCTCCTGCCGATTGCCTGTCCTGCAAGATAGGCACGGCGGCGGCCGGGGCCAAGCGGCTCTTGCCCGCGGGCCTGCGCCGCGCTACTGCCCGGGCCATGCCACGCTATGCTTTGAAAGTCGAATATCAGGGGGCGCCCTTTGCCGGCTGGCAAAGGCAGAAGCAGCAGCCCTCGGTTCAGGGCGCCATCGAAGAGGCGCTGGCCCGGCTGGAACCGGGGCCCCATACCATCGCCGCCGCCGGCCGCACCGATGCCGGCGTGCACGGGCTGGGACAGGTGGCCCATTGCGATCTGGTCAAGGACTGGGATCCCTTCCGGCTGTCGGAAGCGCTGAATTACCACCTCAAGCCGCAGCCGGTGGCCATCGTCGCCGCCGCCCGGGTCGATGACGACTGGCACGCGCGGTTTTCAGCGGTGGAGCGGCAGTATCTGTTCCGCATCCTGGTCCGCCGGGCGCCGGCGACGCATGACGCGGGCCAGGTCTGGCAGGTGTCGCATCCGCTCGACGTGGCGGCGATGCAGGCCGGCGCCGACATGTTGCTGGGGCGGCATGATTTCACCACCTTCCGCAGCTCGATCTGCCAGGCGGCGAGCCCGGTGAAGACGCTGGACGAACTGCGGGTGGAGGCGGTGGACGGCTTCTCCGGCCCGGAAATCCATTTCCACGTCCGCGCCCGGTCGTTTCTGCACAATCAGGTGCGCAGCTTCGTCGGCACACTGGAGCGGGTCGGCGCCGGCGCCTGGGCGCCCGCGGATGTGCGCAGCGCGCTCGAGGCCTGCGACCGCGCCGCCTGCGGCCCGGTCTGTCCGCCGCAGGGGCTCTATCTGGCGCGGGTCGGCTATCCCGCCGATCCCTTCGCCGTGTGACGCCGCACGCGCCCCGCGACCGGAGGCGCGGGGCCCACAGGATCACTCTGCCGCGCGTGGCGATTCCAGAAGCTCGATTTCGACGAAGGCGCATTCGAACTCATTGGGGTTGATCACGTCATGCTCCGCCCCGAGCGGTTTGAAATAGGGCACCCCGTTCTGCACCGGCGACTGGATCACCTCGCCCCCCGGCAGGTGGATTTCGAGAAACCCGTCGAACAGCGGCACCACGACATAGTCGTATTCATGCCGATGCCAGCCGGTGTTGGCACCGCGCGCCTTGAACCGCCATTCGGTGACCTTGACCCGTTCGTTTTCGATCATGACCGTGGCCAGGGCCGATCCGCCTTCAGAACACATGGGAAACCTCTCTGTTGTTTCCGCGGACCCTAGGGGCGGGCCAAGTCCTTCCATAGCGCCAGTTTTCCGGGCTCACACAGGCCAGTTGCCCAGCCGTCAGACCGACACGCCCAGGCAGGCGGCATGCGCCCGGGCGATACAGCGGCCGCGATCGGCCGCAGCCCGCGCCACCCGCATCAGCCGTTCCGGATCGGCATGGTGGCCGGCGCTGGAGAGAATCCGCGCCCAGATGCAGTCCAGCAGCACCAGCGCGGTCAGTTGCATGAAATCATGCGCCTGCGGCGTCGGGTCCGCCAGCCCGAGCAGATGCGCCCGCGCCCGCCGCCAGAGCGCCGGCAGCCCGTCCTGCGCCACCGCCTCTCCGGTCAGGAACCGGTCGAAGGCCTCGGCCTCCGCCCCGCCCAGCAGCCGGGTCGCCAGCATCCGCGCATGGATGCCGTTGGCCCCCTCGTAGATGGCGGTGATACGGGCATCGCGATAGGTCTGCTCCAGCCGGTATTCGCGCAGGTAGCCATAGCCGCCCAGCACCTGGGTGCCCAGTTCTGCCGCCCGCATGCCGCCCTCGGTGCACAGCACCTTGGCCACCGGCGTCAGGAATTCCACCAGCGCCGGATCCTCGCCCGCTTCCATCACCGCATAGGCCAGATGCACCACGCCGCGCCCGCCCAGCGCCAGCGCGTCGATCTCATCCAGCATCCGGCGCACATCGGCATGCTGGTCGAGCCGCGCCGACGCCCCGTCCGGCAGCCGGCCCTGGCTGCGCTCGGCGGCATAGCTGGCGGCGACGTCATGAGCCCGCGCCGCATGGGCCACTCCCTGCAGCGCCACATCGGCGCGGGCATGGTTCATCATCGTGAACATGGCGCGCAGCCCCTGCCCCTCCCTCCCGATCAGCTCGGCCTCCGCCCCGTCGAAGGCCAGCTGGCAGGTCGGCGAGGCATGCAGCCCCATCTTCTCCTCGATCCGGGTGACGGCGACGGCATTACGACTGCCGTCGGCACACTCCGACGAGCAGAGGAACAGCGACAACCCCCGAATGCCGTCGTCGGAGGTGCGGGCGAGGACCAGATGCAGGATGCGCGGGCTCATGTCCTGATCGCCGCCGGAGATGAAGATCTTCTCGCCGGTGATGCGCCAGACCGCGCCGTCCGGCTCTGCCCGGCAACGCACCCGCGCCAGATCCGAACCGGCCCCGGGTTCGGTCAGGCACATGGTCGCCAACGTCGCACCGGAGGCCAGGCCGGGCAGATGTCGGGCCTTCTGGTCTTCGGTGCCGAAGCGCTGGAGGGTGCGAATCGCGCCGGGCACCAGACCCGTCACCATCTGCAGCGCATGATTGGCGCCAGAAAAGATTTCCGAGGTGATCGCCAGCATCAGCGCCCCCATGCCCTGGCCGCCGGCCTCCTCCGGCGCGGTCAGCCCCGGCCAGCCCTGGTCGGCATAGGCGCGATAGGCCGCGGCGAAACCGTCGGGCATGCGCACCCGGCCGTTTTCCAGCCGGCAGCCCTGCAGATCGCCCGAGGCGTCGAGCGGCGCGATCTCACCCTCCGCGAAGGCGGCGAAATGCGCCCCGATCCCGGCCGCCATCTCTGCGTCCCAGCCGGGCAGCGCATCGACCCCGGCGACATGGGTCAGGCTGAAGAGGATATCGTCAAGCGGTGCGGCAAAGGGTTTCATCGGTCATCTCCTCCCAGGATGACCGGCCCAGACCCGCCCGCCGCCGGCGCGGCGGCGAGACAGTGCGGCAGGGGCCGGTCAGTATCGCGCAGGTCTCAGCCCGCGATCACATCAGCCCCAGAAGCCGGGCCGCGTTGTTCTTGATGATGTCTTCGCGCAGTTCGTCCTTGATGGCGATCTTCTCGAAATCCGCCAGCCAGCGTTCCGGCGTGATCATCGGCCAGTCCGAGCCGAACAGCACCTTCTTGCGCAGAATAGAGTTGCAGTAGCGCACCAGGATCGGCGGGAAGTACTTCGGCGACCAGCCGGAGAGGTCGATATAGACGTTCGGCTTGTGCTGGGCGACGCTGAGCGCCTCTTCCTGCCAGGGAAAGGACGGGTGGGCGAGGATGATCTTGAGATCGGGAAAATCCACCGCGACGTCGTCCATATACATCGGGTTGGAGTATTTCAGGCGCATGCCGTTGCCGCCAGGCATGCCGGAACCAACGCCGGTCTGGCCGGTGTGGAACAGCGCGATGCAGCCGTGTTCGGCCAGCACCTCGTAAAACGGGTAGGCCATGCGGTCATTGGGAAAGAACCCCTGCATGGTCGGGTGAAACTTGAACCCCTTGATGCCGTAATCCTCGATCAGCCGGCGCGCCTCGCGCACCGCCATCTTGCCCTTCCACGGGTCGATCGAGGCGAAGGGGATCAGCACGTCGCTGTTCGCTTTCACCAGCTCGATCACCTCGTCGTTGGAATAGCGGCGATAGCCGGTCTCGCGCTCCGCATCGACGGGAAAGATCACCGCGGCGATGTTCTGTTCGCGGAAATGCGCCGCGGTTTCGGGGATCGTCGGCGGGTGCTTCCAGGGCGCGCCGAAATAGCCGGCCATGGTAGACTGCAGGTCGTCATAGCCGTCGTCGGAATGACAGCCGCAGGGTTCCTCGGCATGGGTATGGATGTCGATGGCGCGGATTTTTGACAGGTCGATCATTTATGTCCTCGAAACATGGGAAAACATCGCGTGGCTCAGGTCGGTGCGGTCAGCGGAGCGCGCCCGGCCCAAGGACGGCGCCCGATCCGGGGCCGCTGGCCCCGGGGCAAGAGTGGCGCTTCGGCGGCTCACCCTCAGATCCGCGTCACACATGGATCCTCCGGCGCATAGAGCCGCTCCAGCAGATCCGCGCGGCGGCTCAGCACCTTGCGGAAGTTCAGGTTGCCCTTGGCGGTCATCTCGCCCTCGGGCATCGAAGGCGGCTCGGACAGCACCATCGCCCGTGCGATCCGGGACGAACTGCCGGAAACCGACAACGCCCGTTCCGCCAGGCAGCGGTGAATCTCCGACAGGAGCCTGGGATCGGTCACCGCGCCGTCGCGGTCGGCGGGATCGAAGCCCTCGCCCTCCAGCACCGCCATGTTGGGAAAGATCATCACCCCGATCTCGTCGCGGTCGGCACCGGTGATCACCACGTCCTGCGCCAAGGGCGCCAGACAGGCCAGCACGTCCAGCCGCAGCTGGCCGGCCCGCACCCAGGTGCCCGAGGTCAGTTTGAAATCCTCGGAAATCCGCCCCTCGAACTTCATGCCCTTGTTGGGATCCTCCGGCACCAGAAAGCTCATCGCGTCGCCGGTGATGAAGTACCCCTCGTCGTCGAAGGCCTCCGCCGTCTTCTCCGGCGCCCGGAAATAGCCCGGCATGATGTTCGGGCCCTTCACCCGCACCTCGTAGCGGCCGTCGTCCTCGGGCACCAGCTTTGCGGTCACCCCGGTCATCGGCACCCCGACCACGCCGGAGCGGTCGGTGGGCTCCTGCTGCAGCATGGTGGCCGGCGCGGTTTCCGTCAGCCCCCAGGAAGAGGTCATCAGCGGCACCGCGCCGCAGGTCTCCAGCGTCAGCTGCTCATAGCCCGCCCAGACTTCCTGCGGCAGCGAGGCGCCGGCATAGAACAGCATGTCGAGATCGCCCAGCACCGTCCTGCGCAGATCGCCATCGCACTTCAGCGCGTCGAGCAGCATGGAGAAGCCCACCGGCACGTTGAACAGCATGGTGCCGGAAATCATCCCGAGGTTTTCGACCGTGCGGTCGAACAGCCCCTTCACCGGCTTGCCGTCGTCGATATAGAGCGAGCCGCCATTGGCCAGCATCATGTTGAAGTTATGCGAGCCACCAAACACATGGTTCCATGGCAACCAGTCGACGATGCGCGGCGGCCGCTGGCGCAGGAACGGCAGGGAATCGGCGATCATCGCCTGATTGGCGCACATCATCCGGTGGGTGGTCATCACCCCCTTGGGGCTGGAGGTGGAACCGGAGGTCATCAGGATCTTGACGACGCTCTCAGGGGTAAGCGCGGCGAAGGCGGCATCGACATCGGCGCTGCCATCGCCCTTCAGCAGATCGGAGAACGGCGTCGCGCCAGAGCTGCCCGGCCGGCTCGCCACCACCTCGACCCCGTCGAAGACGTCCAGTGCCAGCGCCTCGGCATAGTGGTCGGCATCGACGGTATAGGCCATCGCCGGGCCGATCAGTTCCATCGCGTGGCGCAGCCGGCCGTGGGCACCGTGGATCAGCGAATACTGCTCGGCCAGCGGCACCACCGGGATGCCGGCATACTGCCCCGCCAGCGCCAGTAGACCGTGATCGACGCCATTGCCCGACAACACCATGATCGGCGTCTCCGGCCCCATGCCGCGGCCCAGCAGCGCAGCGGCGAGGGCGCGCACCTGCTGCAGTGTTTCCAGATAGGTCAGTTCCCGCCAGCCGGCGCCGTGACGCTCGGCCAGAAACACGCGGTCGGGGGCCTCCTCAGCCCAGCGATGCAGCCAGTCGCCCGTCCGCTCGGCCACCGGCCCCAGATCGTACCCCGAGCGCAGCAGCACCGTGCCGTCCGCCCGTTCCTCCCGCAGCACATGATGCGGGCGATACCGCGACATGCAGTTCATGGTTCATCCTCCCTTCGAACCTCCCCCAGAGCTTTGCCGGATCAGGGACATCGCCCCGATCACCGCCAGCTTGGTCTCCTCCGTCATCCCGTTCAGGATACGTCTTTCGTGGCCGCGCACGGCCTCAAGCGCGCGGTCATACAGCCGCCGGCCCGCCAGTGTCGGGTTCAGCGCATAGGCGCGCCGGTCGGTCGGCACCCGGTCGCGGGTGATCAGATCGCGGCCCTCCAGCTCGTCGATGATCACCACCAGATTGGCCCGTTCGACATCCAGCGCCTCGGCCAGCTGCGACTGGCGCAGGCCCGGGTTATCGACGATCAGCACCAGCGCCGAATAGGTCACCATGCGCAGTCCCAGGGGCTTAAGTGCCTGGTTCAGATCGGCCTGCACCACGTTGAAGGCGCGCTTGATGTGATAGCCGATGAATTCGCGCAGCGTATCGTCGGACACCTGCTGGCCGGCCTCCGGAGCCGAAGTGGCGGCGTCGCGCCTGGCTGCGGCCGGCCGTTTCACCGCCCCTGCCCGAAGCTGGGCGCGCGTTTTTCAAGAAACGCCGCCAGGCCTTCGACCGCGTCCGGGCTGGTCTGGGTCAGCGCGGCGCAGAGGCTTTCGGTAAACAGGCCACCGGCCTTGTCCATATCCTCGATCCGGCTGAGCGCATGGATCATCACGTAATTCGACAAGGGCGCGTTGCTGGCGATCTTGCGGGCCAGGTCCATCGCCATCGGCAGCGCCTCGCCCTCGCCCACCGAATAATGCGCGAGCCCCAGCGCAGTGCCGTCCTCAGCGTTGTACTTGCGGCCCGTCAGCATCATCTCGACCATCCGGTCGGCGCCGAGGATACGGCCCACCCGCACGCTGGCGCCGCCACCGACATAGATGCCGCGCCGCCCCTCGGGCAGTTGGAAGATGGTCGACGGCTCGGCGATCCGCACATGGGTCGAGGTCGCCAGCTCCAGTCCGCCGCCGATCACCGCGCCCATCATGGCGGAGACCACCGGCAGCCCACCGTATTGGATCTTGTCCATCACCCCGTGCCAGTTGCGCGAATGGCGCATGGTGCCCTCGGCGTCGCGCGCCACATGTTCGCTGAGATCGAGGCCCGAGCAGTAATGCCCGGCGGTGCCGGTCAGTACCGCCACCTTCACCTCCGCCGGCGGCTTGGAGAAGAAGGCGTCGATCTCCTCGAGAAGCTGATCGCACATGGCGTTGCGCTTCTCCGGACGGTCCATGGTCAGAACCGCGATATCGCCCTGAATGTCGATGCGAAGCATGGGGTTGGTCATGATGCGTCTTCCGGTCCTTCTGCGCCGCAATCGGCTGTATCTGATAATTGTTGTAATCAATAACTAATTTGCCACAGATTCGCAACGCTTCTGTGCGTCCCCCCGCACATGGCTGTGGCAGGGGCCCGGGACCGGCGCAGCAAAAGAAAACGGCCGGGACATCCCGGCCGTCGTAACGGTCCATGAGGTAAAGGCCGAAGCCCGCCGGGTTATTCGGCCGGCCCGATGCGCAGCGCGATAGGGGCGAGCCCGTCGATGCCGCCGGTGATCTCATCGCCCGCGACCACCGGGCCGACCCCTGCCGGCGTGCCGGTCATGATCAGATCGCCCGGCACCAGGTGATAAAATTTCGACAGATGCGCGACGATTTCGGCCACGTTCCAGACCATTTCCTCCAGCGTCGCGTCCTGCTTGACCTCGCCGTTGACCTCCAGATGAATCCGCTGGCCTGCGGGCTGCCAGTCGGTGGCCCGGGTCAGTGGTGCAATCACCGCGCCATTCTCAATGTCCTTGCCCAGATCCCAGGGCCGGCGATGGTCCTTGCCATCCTGCTGACGGTCGCGCCGGGTCATGTCGAGGCCGCAGCCATAGGCGTAGATCGCCGCCTGCGCCGCGCTCTCATCGGCCTGGAACACCGGCGCGCCCAGCACCAGCGCCAGCTCCATCTCGTAATGGAAATTCTCGGTTCCCGGCGGATAGGGAATGGTCGTCCCGCTGGCCACATAGGCGCTCGACGATTTCATGAAATACCAGGGCGCCTCTCGGTCCACCTCGCCGCCCATCTCGGCGGCATGGGCGGCATAGTTGCGCCCGACGCAGAAGATACGGCCCACCGGATACTGCGCCGTCTCGCCCTGAACGGGAATGGTCTGGAGCTTCGGCGGTTCGAAGAGATAGTCGGTCATGTGGCGCGGTCCTCTTGATGTCCCGGTTGTCTGGCGCGGCCGGCGGCCGGCGTGGCCGCCCCCCCTCCAAGCCGCATATCGGCAAACGACGGGACGGGAAAGTGCCGCCCGCAGCAGCGACACCACCGGGCGCCGCCCCATCGCCCGGGCTGCCGGAAAGACAGGCAGGCGGGGCCTCAGCCCAGAAGCACCGCCATGCGCTGCACCGCCAGATCATAGCCCTGAATGCCGAAGCCCGCGATCACCCCCTCGGCCCGGGCAGAGACATAGGAGTGATGACGAAAGCTCTCGCGCTTGTGGACATTGGAGATGTGCACCTCCAGCACCGGGCCGTCGAAGGCGTTGAGCGCATCGAGAATTGCCACGGAGGTATGGGTATAGGCGGCCGGGTTGATGATGATACCCGCCGCCTCTGAGCGGGCGCGATGGATCATCTCGACGATCTCGCCCTCATGGTTCGACTGAAACAGCGCCGTGGCGAGCCCGAGGCCGGCGGCGCGCTCGGCACAAAGCCGTTCGACATCGGCCAGCGTTTCCGCCCCGTAGATCTCCGGCTCGCGCTGCCCCAGGAGATTGAGGTTGGGACCATTGAGAATATGGATCATCGGGGCGGTCATCGGGCGGTCCTGCGGTGGGTGATTTGCTGCCACCCTAAGCCGCAACGGCGCCGACGGGAACCGGTTTTCCACCACTACCCGGCACCACCGGCCCGGCGCCGGGCAGCGATTGAGGCCCAAGGGATTGAGGGGCCAGCCCCTCAAACTCCCCGGGATATTTGGACCAGATCGAAGGGGCCCCGATTCGCATCGGATGCCCGTAGAGGCGCTGCGTCAGATATCGAGCGACCGCGCGATCAGTTCCTTCATGATCTCGTTGGTGCCGCCGTAGATCATCTGCACCCGGCTGTCGCCGTAGAGCCGGGCGATGGGATATTCCATCATGAAGCCATAGCCCCCGAACAGCTGCAGGCATTCGTGCACCACCTCGTTCTGGGTCTGACTGCCCCAGTATTTCGCCATCGAGGCGGTGGCGGCGTCGAGTTCCCCGGCCTCGAGCCGGGTGATGCAATCGTTGACGAAGCTGCGCAGCAGTTCCGCCTTGGTCTTGGCCTCGGCCAGCTTGAAGCGGGTGTTCTGGAAATCCATCACCCGGCTGCCGAAGGCCTTGCGCTCCTGCACGTATTTCACCGTCTCGGCGATGGCGAAATCGATGGTGCCGAGCGCGGTCAGCGCGATCAGCAGCCGTTCCCAGGGCAGTTGCCGCATCAGCTGATAGAACCCCTGGCCCTCTTCGCCGCCCAGCAGGTTGGTCATCGGCACCTTGACGTCCTCGAAGAACAGCTCGGCGGTGTCGTTGGCCTTCATGCCCAGCTTCTTGAGGTTGCGGCCGCGGCGGAAGCCCTCGGCTCCCTCGGTCTCCAGCGCGATCAGCGACACGCCCTTGGCGCCCGCGGTCTTGTCGGTCTTGGCGACGACGATGATCAGATCGGCGGTATGGCCATTGGTGATGAAGGTCTTCGACCCGTTCAGCCGATAGGAATTGCCATCCTTCTCGGCGGTGGTGCGCACCGCCTGCAGATCCGATCCGGTGCCGGGTTCGGTCATGGCGATGGCGCCGACCATCTCGCCGGTGACGAGCTTGGGCAGCCAGCGCTGTTTCTGCTCCTCGGTGGCGAAGGCGACGAGATAGTGCATCACGATCGACTGGATCGAGAAGCCCCAGCCGCAATCGCCGCGCGCGCCCTGTTCATAGACGGTGATCGCGTCGAAGCCGATGCCGCCGCCGGCGCCGCCGAAGTCCTCGGAGATCGCGCCCGACATGATGCCGGCCTCGCCGGCCCTGGTCCAGAAATCGCGGTCGACCATGCCCTGATCGACCCAGCGATCCATGTTCGGCACCAGTTCCGCGTCGTAGAATCTGCCGACCGCGTCGGCGAACATCCGGTGTTCTTCCTCGGCCCAGGCCGATGTCTTGGTGATCAGGCTCACGTCGCCTCCTCCCTCTGAAATCCTCCGTCGGCGGGATGCTAAGCGGCAGGCGGGCAAAGGCAATCGGCCACCTGACGTCCACCGCGCTCGTGCCGCTGCGTCACATCGCTGCGGGGGCGAGCGTGGCCTCGATCCCGGCGACGCAGAAATCCAGCAGATCGCCGGCCTCCGCTCCGCCTTCGGCCAGCCCCAGCGCCCCCACCCGCCAGCCGGAGGTCAGATGCGCCAGCATCGCCGCCACCGCGTAGACGAAGCCCGCCGCCACCCGGCGCGGATCCGCCCCGGGGCTGAGCGCGGCGAGCTCGGCGATGAACCGGCGCGCGGTGGGATCGAACCAGTCCGCCGCCAGATCGCGCCAGCGCGGATCGGCCGAGACATGTGCGACCAGCCGGGCATAGGCCAGCCATTGCGGCCCGCCGGAACCCGCCATGTGGATATAGGGGCCCATGAAGCAGTCCAGCAGATCGCGCGCCGTCAGCGGCCCGGCGGCGCGGCGGTTTTCAAGCGCATCGAGCCTGAGCTGCGACAGCGTCTCCGCCCTTCGCGCGACGGTTCTGGCAAAAAGCGCCTCCTTGCTGCCGCCGTGATGATGCACCAGCCCGGCCTGGACCCCGGCGGCGGCGGCGATGTCGCGGATGCTGGCGCCATCGAATCCCCGTTCGGCGAACACCCGCTCCGCCGCGTCCAGAATCTTCTCCCGGGTCTGCAGGGAGCGCTGCGAGGGGGCTCTTTTACGTTGTTTTTCCAAGTCAATTCCCGGGGCTGCGAAAGCGTATTGCTTATTTTGGTCGATCGTTCAAAATAAGTCTAACATGGGAGGAGACATGACGGAAATGCGTAACAGGTTTGCCCTGATCGGGGCAGGACCGATGGGGCTTGCCATGGCCAAGGTTCTGGCAGAGCAGGGCATCGGGTTTCAGGGGTTCGAACTGCACAGGGATGTCGGCGGGCTGTGGGATATCAACGGGCCGAAGTCGACGATGTACGCATCGGCGCATCTGATCTCGTCGAAACGGATGACCGAGTTCACCGATTTCCCGATGCGGGACGAGGTGGCCGATTACCCCTCGCATCGTGAGCTGAAGGGGTATTTCCGGGACTTCGCCAGGGAATTCGACCTCTACCGCCATTACCGGTTCGGCACCGAGGTGATCCGCGTCGAACCGGTGGGCGGGTCGGGCGACGGCTGGCGCGTGGTCTGGCGCGATGCGGAGGGCGAGCAGGAGGAGATCTTCGCCGGCGTTCTGATCGCCAACGGCACCCTGTCGGAACCCAACATGCCGCAATTCAAGGGCGATTTCGCGGGGGAACTGATCCATTCCTCCGCCTATCGCACGGCCTCGCAATTCGACGGCAAGCGGGTGCTGATCGTCGGCGCCGGGAATTCCGGCTGCGACATCGCGGTGGATGCGATCCATCACGGGGCAAGCTGCGACCTGTCGATGCGGCGGGGATATTACTTCGTGCCGAAATACGTCTTCGGCAAGCCGGCGGACACCATGGGCGGCGCGATCAGGCTGCCGATGTGGCTGAAGCGGCGGATCGACGGGGTGATCCTGAAATGGTTCGTCGGCGACCCGCAACGCTACGGTTTTCCCAAGCCCGACTATCAGCTCTACGAAAGCCACCCGGTGGTGAATTCGCTGGTGCTGCATCATGCCGGCCACGGCGATATCCGCATTCGCCCCGATATCGACCGGTTCGAGGGCAACACGGTGCATTTCACCGATGGCAGCCGCGCGGACTATGACATGATCGTCGCCGCCACCGGGTACAAGCTGCATTACCCCTTCATCGACAAGGCGCTGCTGAACTGGCAGGGCGACGCGCCGCATCTCTACCTCAACTGCATGCACCCGACGCGTGACGATCTGTTCGTGCTGGGCATGGTCGAGGCCTCGGGGCTCGGCTGGCAGGGGCGGCACGAACAGGCCGAGATGGTGGCGCGCTATATCGCCGGGCTGCGCGCCGGTGGGGCCGCGGCCCAGGCGCTGCGGGCGGAAAAGGCCGGCGGGTTCGACCGCGCCACCGGCGGCATGGCCTATCTCAAGCTGCCGCGCATGGCATATTACGTCGACAAGGCGACCTACCGAAAGGCCGTGACCGGCTGGATCGCCCGGCTGGCCAAGGGACAGGCGGCATGAGCGGGATCGACGATATCACGCTGAATTTCAGTCCCGCCTCGCTGACCTTACTGAACGCCATTCTGGCGGTGGTGATGTTCTCCATCGCCATCGACCTCAAGCCCAGCGACTTCGACCGGCTGCGGCGGGCGCCGAAGCCGCTGATCGTCGGGCTGATGTCACAATTCCTGGTGCTGCCGGTGCTGACCTACGGGCTGGTGCTGGCGATGCAGCCCCGCCCGTCGATCGCGCTGGGGCTGATCCTGGTGGCGGCCTGCCCGGGCGGCAACATTTCCAACTTCATCACCCATCGGGCCGGCGGCAATACCGCGCTGTCGGTGTCGATGACCGCCTGCGCCACCGTGCTGGCGATCGTGCTCACGCCGCTGAACATCGCGCTTTGGGGCGGGCTTTACGCTCCGACCCGGGCAATCCTGCAGCAGACCCAGATCGACCCGCTGCAGGTGGCGGTGACGGTGGGGCTGATGCTGGTGCTGCCGCTGGTCCTCGGCATGCAGCTGAACCTCCGCCGGCCCGATCTGACCGCACGGCTGCACCGGCCGCTGCAGGGGCTGTCGATGGCGATCTTCTGCGGCTTCATCCTGATCGCGCTGATGTCGAACTGGAGCTTCTTTCTCGGCTATGCCGGGGCGGTGGCGGGTCTGGTGATCCTGCACAACGCCCTGGCATTGGGCGGCGGCTGGGTCATGGCCACTCTGACCCGGCTGTCGCCCTTCGATCGCCGTGCCATCACCATCGAGACCGGGATCCAGAACTCCGGCCTGGGCCTGGTGCTGATCTTCGCCTTCTTCGGCGGGCTCGGCGGCATGGCGGTGGTGGCGGCCTTCTGGGGCATCTGGCACGCGGTCTCCGGCCTCGGGCTGGCGGCCATCCTGTCCCAGAGGGAGGCGGCACGATGACCCGTATCCTGATCACCGGCGCCGGCGGCATGGTCGGCCGCACGCTGCTGGAGGAATTGGCGGCCACCGATCACGAGGTGATCGCCACCGATCTGGCCGCGCCGCCCGATCTGCCGGCCAATGCCCGCTTCGCCCGGATGGATGTGACCGGCGGCGATCCCGCCCGCGTCATCACGACCGAACGGCCCGAGGTGGTGGTGCATCTGGCCTCCATCGTCACGCCGCCGCCGGGGCTGGGGCGCGACTTTGCCTATCGCGTCGATGTCGACGGCAGCCGCCACGTGCTCGACGCCGCGCTTGCCGCCGGCACGCGGCGGCTTGTCGTCACCTCCTCCGGCGCCGCCTATGGCTATCACGCCGACAATCCAGCCTGGCTCAGCGAAAGCGATCCGCTGCGCGGCAACCGGGAATTCGCCTATGCCGATCACAAGCGGCAGGTGGAGGAGATGCTGGCAGAGGCGCGGCAGAGCCATCCCCAGCTAGAGCAGGTGGTGCTGCGCGTCGGCACCGTGCTGGGCGAAGGCACCGACAATCAGATCACCGCGCTCTTCCGCAGGCCGCGCCTGCTGGCGATCCGCGGCAGCGCCAGCCCCTTCGTCTTCATCTGGACCCGCGATCTGGCCCGCATCCTGCTGCGCGCGGCGACCGGGGGACCGGCGGGCATCTACAATGTCGCGGGCGACGGCGCACTGGACATGGCGGAGCTGGCGCGGCGGCTGGGCAAACCGCTGCTCACCCTGCCCGCCTGCGCGGTGAAGGCGGCCCTGGGCATCGCCCATCCGCTCGGGCTCAGCCGCTACGGGCCGGAGCAGGTGCGGTTCCTGCAATATCGCCCGGTGCTGGACAACAGCGCGTTGAAACGCGACTTCGGTTATATCCCCGCAAAGACCAGCGCCGAGACCTTCGCGGGCTGGCAGCGATGGGCCGGGCTATGAGGACGGCGGTGATTTCCGGGGGCGCCGGCGGGCTGGGCCGGGCGCTCTCCGCCGGGCTCCGGGCCGGGGGCTGGCGCGTCGCGCTTCTCGATCTGGAGGTCGCGGGGCTGGAGGAGACCGGCAACCAACTGCCGCTGGCCTGCGATCTGACCGATGCCGCCAGCCTCGCCGCCGCGATGGCGCGGCTGGCGGAGTGGTCCGGTAACTGCGTCGATCTGGCGGTCTATAACGCCGGGATCACCCAGATCGGCGCCTTCGCCGAGAGCGATGCCGCCAGCCACCGCCGGGTGTTCGAGATCAACTATTTCGCCGCAGTCGAGATGGCCCGCGCCCTGCTGGCCCCGGTGCGGGCGGCGGGCGGCACCCATCTGGCGATTTCCTCGGTGGCCGGCTTCTCGCCGCTCTATCACCGCACCGCCTATGCTGCCTCGAAACACGCGCTGGAGGGGTTCTTCGGTTCGCTCCGGTCGGAGGAGCGGACGCATGGCGTTCACGTGGCGATTGCCGCGCCGTCCTTTGTCGCCACCAATATCGGCAACGACCAGCGTCAGGCCGACGGGATCGCACGGCCTGGCTCCGCCGGCGACGGGATGGACTACATGACCCCCGATCAGGCGGCGGCGGAGATCCTGCGCGGTCTGGCCCGGCGCCGGCCCTTCATCCCGGTCGGCCGCGTCGCCCGGCTCAGCTGGCGGCTGAACCGGCTGTCGCCGCGCCTGTTTCAACGGCTGATGGAGCGCTCCATCTCCGGCCACTGAGGCCGGCACCACCCGGGGCTTTGCCCCGGCCCCGTGTTGCCGCTAGGGTCGCGACGGAACGAATGCGCGCCGGACCACGATGGCACCGGGCGACAGACCGAAAGGACGAAGAGATGGCGAAAGTTGCGTTTCTGGGGCTGGGGGTGATGGGCTACCCGATGGCCGGGCATCTGGCGAAGGCGGGGCATGAGGTGACGGTCTACAACCGGACCGCCGCCAAGGCCGAGGCCTGGGTCAAGGAGTATGGCGGGGCCGCCGCCGCCACCCCGGCAGAGGCCGCCGCCGGCGCCGATTTCGTGATGGCCTGCGTCGGTAACGACGACGATCTGCGGCAGGTCTGCATGGGCGAGACCGGCGCCTTCGCCGGCATGACGCCCGGCGCGCTTTTCGTCGATCACACCACGGTGTCGGCCAAGGTCACCGCCGAGATGTACGCCGCAGCAAAGGCCGCTGGCCTGGACTTTGTCGACGCGCCGGTCTCCGGCGGGCAGGCCGGCGCCCAGAACGGGGTGCTTTCGATCATGTGCGGCGGCGATCAGCCCGCCTATGAAGCGGCGGAGCCGGTGATGCAGGCCTATGGCAAGTCGATCAAGCGGCTGGGCGACAGCGGTGCCGGACAGCTGACCAAGATGGTCAACCAGATCTGCATCGCCGGGCTGGTGCAGGCGCTGAGCGAGGGGCTGGCCTTTGCCGAGAAGGCCGGGCTCGACGGGCGCGCGGTGGTCGAGGTGATCGCCGGTGGGGCCGCCGGATCATGGCAGATGGTCAATCGCCATGGCACCATGATCGACGGTGCGTTCGACCACGGCTTCGCCATCGACTGGATGCGCAAGGATCTGGGGATTTGCCTTGCCACCGGCAACGAGATCGGCGCCAGCCTGCCGGTGACCGCGCTGGTCGATCAGTTCTACAAGGACGTGCAGAACATGGGCGGCGCGCGCTGGGATACCTCGGCGCTGATCAAGCGGCTGCGCTGAGCGTCATCTTCCTGTCCCGACTGCGCCTGCGGCGCTGGCCGCCGGCGGGGATATTTGGGGCCAGAAAAGGACGGGCAAGAATGGTACGGCGGACCGTTTCAGCCCGCTCCGGACGGAACCCCGGGGCCACGAAAAGCTGCGATAAAACGAAAACGCCCGGGGAAATCCCCGGGCGTTTCGCGTTCCTGTCGCGCGCGACCTCAGGTCTTGAAGACTCGGTAGATCGCCGGGATCACCAGCACCGTCAGCAGGGTCGATGTCAGCAGACCGAACAGGAGCGAAATCGCCAGCCCCTGAAAGATCGGATCGGCCAGGATCACCACCGCGCCGATCATCGCCGCCACCGCCGTCAGCAGGATCGGCTTGAAGCGAATCGAGCCGGCCAGCAGCAGGGTTTCCACCAGCGGCGTCTCGGGTCGGCCTTCGTGGCGGATGAAGTCCACCAGCAGGATGGAGTTTCGCACGATGATCCCGGCCAGCGCGATGAAGCCGATCATCGAGGGCGCCGAGAACGGCGCGTTGAACAGCCAGTGGCCGCCGATGATTCCGAGGAAAGTCAGGGGAATCGGCGTCAGGATCACCAGCGGCAGCCGGAACGAGCCGAATTGCGCCACCACCAGGATGTAAATCCCCACCAGCGCGACGCCGAAGGCTGCCCCCATGTCGCGGAAGGTCACCCAGGTCACCTCCCACTCGCCGTCCCAGAGCAGCGTCACATGGCTTTCGTCCTCGGGCTGGCCATGCAACGAGATCACCGGCTTGGTGCCCTCGGGCCAGTCCATCTTCTCGATCCGGTCGGCGACGGCGATCATGCCGTAAAGCGGCGCCTCGAACTGGCCCGCCAGCTCGCCCTGCACCATCTCTGCCGTCCGGCCATTGTGGCGGAAGATCGGATAGGACACTTTCTCCTCGCGGAGGTCGATCACATCGCCCAGCTCGACGACGCCGCGCGCCTCATCCTCCAGCGCGGCGGGGATCGGCGTGGTCAGGAAGCTCTCGTCGATCCGCTTCTGCGATTTGTCCCGCTCCACCACGATGGGGATCGGCCGGCGCCCCTCGCCGCGATGGGAATAACCCACCGTGGTGCCGCCGTTGAGGATCTGGATGGTCGAGAAGACATCGCCCTCCTCCACCCCGAAGAACTCCAGCTGGTCGGTTGAAACGGTGGCGCGCAGCCGCCGGCTCTGGGTGCCGAAGCTGTCGTCGACATCGACCACATAGGGCACGTCCTCGAACGCCTTGCGGATCAGCCGCGCCGCCTCGCGCCGGACCTCCGGATCGGGGCCGTAGACCTCGGCCAGCAGGGTGGCGATCACCGGCGGGCCGGGGGGCGGCTCCACCGTCTTCAGCACCGTGCCCTCCGGCACCGCGACCCTGGCGATCCGCTCGCGGATATCCAGCGCGATCTCGTGGCTGGTACGGTCCCGCTCGCCCTTGGGCGTCAGGTTGACCTGCAGATCGCCCTGCTCGGCACTGGCGCGCTGATAATAATGCCGCACCAGCCCGTTGAAGTTGAAGGGTGCCGCCGCCGCCGCATGGGTCTGGATCGACACCACCTCGGGCAGCTGCATGATCACCTGCGCCACGTCCTGGGCCACCGCATCGGTCGCCTCGACCGAAGACCCCTCGGGCAGGTCGATCATCACCGCCAGTTCCGACTTGTTGTCGAAGGGCAGCAGCTTCACCGTCACATGTTTGGTGTAGAACGCCGCCATCGAGCCGAAGCTGAGCCCGGCCGCGACCAGCAGGAACAGCCCGGACCGCCCCTTGGACTTCAGGATCGGCCGCGCGACCGCGGCATAGACCCGGCCCAGACGGCCGCCATGGCCGCCGCCCTCATGCGCGTGCAGGGGCGCCCGGCCGGCGATCTTCAGCATCAGCCAGGGCGTGATGATCACCGCCACGAAGAAGGAGAAGATCATCGCGGCGGAGGCATTCGCCGGGATCGGCGACATATAGGGCCCCATCATGCCGGAAACGAAGAGCATCGGCAGCAGCGCCGCCACCACCGTCAGGGTGGCGACGATGGTCGGGTTGCCGACCTCGGCCACCGCGCGGATCGCCTTTTCGGCACGGTCGCCCTTCTCCGGCAGGCCCCAGTGACGGGCGATATTCTCGATCACCACGATGGCGTCGTCGACCAGGATGCCAATGGAGAAGATCAGCGCGAAGAGCGAAACCCGGTTCAGCGTATAGCCCATGATCCAGGCGGCGAAGAGCGTCAGCAGGATGGTCACCGGGATGACGATGGCGACCACGATGCTTTCGCGCCAGCCGATGGCGAAGAACACCAGCGCCACGATCGACACCGTGGCGAGCCCGAGGTGAAACAGCAGCTCATTCGCCTTCTCGTTGGCGGTCTCGCCGTAATCGCGGGTCACCTCCACCGCGATATCCTCGGGGATCAGCGTTTCCTTCAGCAGGTCGACGCGATGCAGGATCTGTTCGGCCACCACCACCGCATTGGCACCGGCGCGCTTGGCCACCGCCAGCGTCACTGCCGGGGTGCGGCGCAGGCCGCCGTCGCCGTCGCGCGCGATGTTCGAGACGATCTTGTCCGACGTGTCGGGAACGAAGCTGATATCGGCCACGTCGCGCACATAGACCGGCCGGCCGTCGGTGGTGGTCAGCAGCAGATTGCCGATCTCGGCCGGGGCCTGCAGGGTCTCCCCCGCCACCAGCGGGATCTGCTGGCCCCGGTCGCGCACCGTGCCGGTGGAAAAGGCGTTGTTCGCCGCCTCGACCTTGTCGGCCAGCCCCTGCAGCGTCACCCCGAACAGTGCCAGCTTGTTCGGATCGGGGGCGATCCGGATCGCATCGGGGCTTTCGCCGACGATATAGGTCAGACCCACATCCTGGATCTTGGCCATTTCGACCTGAAGTTCGCGGGCCACCCGGGTCAGGTCATTCGCCGTGATCTCCTCCGCCCCCGGTTTCGGGGCCAGCGTCAGGGTCACGATGGCCACGTCGTCGATGCCACGCCCGACGATCAGCGGCTCGGCGATCCCCACCGGGATCTGATCCATGTTGGCGCGCACCTTGTCATGCACCCGTAGGATGGCGGAATCGGCATTGGTGCCGACCAGGAACCGCGCGGTGACCATGGCGTAATCGTCGGTCGAGGTGGAATAGACATGCTCCACCTCGCCGATGCCGCGTACGATGGTCTCCATCGGCTCGGTCACCAGTTTCGCCGCATCCTCGGCCCGGAGCCCGGGCGCCGCGATGTGGATATCCACCATCGGGACGGAGATCTGCGGCTCTTCCTCGCGCGGCAGGCTGATCAGGGCCACCAGCCCGACCATCAGCGCCGCCAGGATCATCAGCGGCGTCAGCGGCGAGCGGATGAACGTTCTGGTCAGGCCGCCGGCGATGCCCAGGCCCTTCTTGCCCTCGGAGGTCTCACTCATCGCCGGTCACCACCGTGTCGCCGACACTGATACCCGAGAGGATCTCGATCATCTCGGAACCATCGACCGTCACATGCTGGCCCGGCACCACGGCGCGGCGGATCACCGCCCCAGAGGCCGCGCGCACCGGCACGAAATCCAGCCCCATGCGTGTCTCCACCGCCACCGCCGGCACCAGCAACGCCTTGCGCGCACCGATCGGCAGGCTGACCAGTACCCGCGCGTTGACGAAATCGCTGTTCAGCCCCTCGACCTCGACATCGGCGATCACCCGGCCGGTCTGGATCTCGGGATAGACCTTGGCCAGTCGGCCCAGCCGTTCCTCGCCGGAGGTGCCGATGCGGATATCCATCCCCTCATGCAGGAAGGGGGCATGCCGTTCCGGCACCCCCAGCCGCAGGAAGAAGCCGCCGCCGCCGATCGAGGCGATGGTCTCGCCCGGCAACACCACGGTGCCGCGGGTCACCGGCACGTCCAGGACCTTGCCGGCGATCGGCGCCAGCACCGCGCCCTCGGCCGCCTGTTCCTCGATCACCCGTTTGTCGCCCACCGCAGCGGCGATCTGGTTTTCCAGAACGCTCACGTTGGTGCGCAGCGAATCGAGCTGCTGGCTGGTGATCACCCCGCGCTCTTGCAGGTTCTCACCGCGCGTCAGCTCGGTCCGGGCATTGTCCAGCTGCGAGCGCAGCGCGTCGATATTGCCCTGTGCCGCCTCCAGTTGCAGCGCCAGCTTGGGATCGTGAATGGTGGCGATCACCTGACCTTCGGTGACATCGCTGCCCTCGGTCACATCGATCGACACCAGCGTACCGCCCAACCGGGAACGCGCGTCGATCTGATCGCGCGCCTCGATCCGGCCGAAGACCGCCTTCCATTCGGTGATATCGCGCTGCTCAACGGTCAGCTCTGCCGCGTAACCTGCCGACGCGGTTGCCAGAACCGCCAGCGCAGACGCCAAGATAAACTTTCGCATCGCCACTCCTCACTGCCGTCGTGTCAGAAGACACAGATGCACAATGTGGAATGCTTTGCAATCCCGCCGCACCGGGACCGTGCCCTGCGTCTGGCGGGACGCAGATTGACCAAGTCCCGGCAAACGGGGGTTATTTCGTCAGGATCAGCTTGCCCGCGCGGGTGATCCGCAGGGTATAGATCTGATCGCCCAACGCGATATGGGCCAGGTTGCCGCCGCTGGTCAGGTCCTCGGCCCGGTGGGCGGGAATGGCTTGGCTCGGGGTACTGCGGAGGGGCTCGGTGCTGTGAATGGTCATCGCCAGATCCTCGTTTCGGACTCGATACGGTCGATCACGGCGTCCACGGACAGCCCGAGCCGGACACCGGCATCGGCGAGAATGGTCCAGAGGCTGTCCCCGGCAGGGGCAGCCGACCGGTCGCAGGGCCGCCGGGCATCGGTCGGACAGGACATGGGCGCGTTCCTAAGTGATTTTTGCGGCTGGCTGACCCGGGCGCCGGGTTGGCTGAGTGAACCCAATAACTGACTAAATCCGTCACCTATGTCAACCCAAGCGATTTTGTCAGGCAAAGATTCGCCTGAGTTTCACCCGCCCCGCCCGAACCGATGCCGGCAGCGCCACAAAACACCGCCAATCGCCGCCCCGTCCCGCTAATCGGCTTTTCGGCGGCGGCAAATCCCGCTAGGTCAAAGCCGCGCGTTTCAGCCATTCCCGAGAACGGAGGACCAGATCTTGACCGCCATGCCCAGCCTTATCGCCCCCGAAGGCACCGTTCCCGCCACGCTCGCCGCTCCGATGCAGGCCCTGGCCCGCGTCGCCGCCGATCTGGCCCTGACCATCGCCCGAGGCCCGCTGGGCGGCGGGTCGCTCGCGGCCGAGGTCGGCAACAACTCCGATGGCGACAACCAGAAGGCGCTGGACGTGATCGCCGACGAGGCCTTCGCCGCCGCGCTGCCCGGCACCGGCGTGCGCTGGTATGCCTCCGAAGAACAGGAAGAGGTGGTCGAGATCGACGCCGACGGCACCCTGGGCCTGGCCATCGACCCGCTCGACGGCTCCTCGAACATCGATGTGAACGTGTCGATCGGCACCATCTTCTCGATCCGCCCGGCCCAGCCCGATGCAGAGGACACCTTCCTGCGCCCGGGCCGCGAGCAGATCGCCGGCGGCTATATCGTCTACGGGCCGATGACCGCCATGGTCGTCACCTTCGGCGATGGCGTGCTGACCTTCGTTCTGGACCCCGAGGACCGGGTGTTCAAACCGGTCGACAGCCCCAAGCCGATCCCGGCGGCAACCAAGGAATTCGCCATCAACGCCTCCAACGCGCTGCGCTGGGAGGCCCCGGTTCAGGCCTATGTCACCGATTGCCAGAAGGGCGAGGCCGGACCGCTGGGCAAGACCTTCAACATGCGCTGGGTCGCCTCTCTGGTGGCCGAAACCCATCGCATCCTGTCGCGCGGCGGCATCTTCCTCTACCCCGGCGACAGCCGCAAAGGCTATGAGATGGGGCGCCTGCGCATGGTCTATGAATGCGCCCCGATCGCGATGCTGATCGAACAGGCCGGCGGCCGGGCCACCACCGGCCGGGCGCCGCTGCTGGACCAGGTGCCGGACAAGCTGCACGCCCGCACGCCGCTGGTGTTCGGCTCGACCGAAGAGGTCGACCGCGTCACCGCCTATCACCAGACCTGAGCCCGATCACGAGATCGGCGGCAAAGGGGGCCCGGGCGGCCCCCTTTTTTCGTGCCGGCCGATCGCGTCGCGGATCTTCGCCCCCCACCTGCCCCACACCGGTTTCGCGATTGCCATTCACACATGCGAATGCGACGATACCTTTCGGAGGACATGGAGAGGAGGAAGACCATGCAGATCACGCGACGGCGATTGCTGCAAACCGGTGGCGCCGGGCTGGCCCTGGCCGGCACCGGCGCCGGCCGGCTCTGGGCGGCGACCGAACTGAGCTTTGGCGGGGTGACGGTTCAGACCCTGTCGGACGGGCATCTGGTGCTGCCGGCAGATTTCATCTTCGGCCCGATGCCGGAGGCCGAGCTGGCACCGCTGCTGTCGGATTTCGGTCTGTCGGCGGATGCGCCGCTCAACGCGCCCTGCAACGTCACCCTGCTGCGGGACGGCGACCGCGTGGTGCTGTTCGATGCCGGCGCCGGCAATGCCTTTCAGCCCTCTGCCGGGGAACTTCTCGGCGCGCTCGACGCCGCCGGGCTGGCGCCCGAGGATATCACCCATGTCGTCTTCACCCATGGCCACCCCGATCACCTCTGGGGGGTGCTGGACGATTTCGACGATCCGCTGTTCGCCAATGCCACCCATCTGATGGGTCGGGCCGAATGGGCGTATTGGTACGACCCCGCCACCGTCGACAGCATCGGCAGCGCCCGCACCAGTTTCGCGGTCGGTGCCCGGCGCCGGCTGGAGGTTCTCGAGGATGCCATCACCTTCTTCGACGATGGCGCCGAAATCCTGCCCGGGGTCGCCGCCCGCGCCAGCTTCGGCCACACGCCCGGACATATGTCCTTTGAAATCCGCCGCGGCACCGAGGCGGTGATGGTCGTGGGCGATGCCATCGGCAACGGCCACCTCGCCTTTGCCCGCCCCGGCTGGCCCTCCGGCTCGGACCAGGACCAGACGCTTGCCGCGGCGACCCGTCTGGCGCTGCTCGATCAGCTGGCCTATGAACAGATGCGGCTGATCGGCTTCCACCTGCCCGCAGGGGGACTGGGCCGGGCGGAGAAAACCAGCGACGGCTATCGCTTCGTACCGGAGGCGGGCTGACGCGTCAGGAAAGGGGGCGGCATGGCCGCGATTGTCTTCGATCTCGACGGGACCCTGATCGACAGCGCCCCCGATATCCACGCCGCGCTCAATCAGGTGATGACCGAGGCCGGCGGCAGCCCCTTCGATCTGGCCACGGTGATCAGCTTCATCGGCGGCGGCGTGCCGCTGCTGGTGGAACGCGCGCTGCAGGCGCAGGGCCGGCCGATGGCGGAACACGCGACGCTGACCGCCCGGATGCTGCAGGTCTATGGCGCCGCCAGCGCCGTGCGTACCCGCCTCTATCCCGGCCTGCCCGAGACGCTGGAGACGCTGCGGGCCGCCGGCCACGCCCTCGGCATCTGCACCAACAAGCCCGAGGCACCGGCGCGCGACATCCTCGACGCCTTCGACCTGACCCGCTTTTTCCCGGTGATCATCGGCGGCGACACGCTGGCGGTGAAGAAACCCGATCCGGCGCCGCTTGAGGCCGCCTATGCCGCGCTGCCCGCCGGGCCGCGGATCTATGTCGGCGACAGCGAGACCGACGCCGAAACCGCCCGGCGCGCCGGGGTTCCCTTCCTGCTCTTCACCGAAGGCTATCGCAAATCGCCGGTGGAGGCGCTGCCGCACCGGGCGCGGTTCGACGATTACGCCGGGTTCCCAGCGCTGCTGGCCGGCGCGGCCTGACCTGCGGCGATCGCCCGGCTGACCCCACCGGCGCGCCCCGCGCCGTTGCGTCACCACCGCCGCCGCCCCGTTGACAGGTTTTCGGCTCGCCTGTTCAAATCCCGCCCAGCGAAGCGAGGGCCAGGCGCCCCCGGCGGAAGGGAGGCCGCCGCGATCCGCAGAGGTGCCGTGCGACCCGGTGCCCCTGCCCCGGCGCAGCCACATGCGCCCGTTCACGATATCCGTACATCACATCAGCGCCGCGCCCGCCCTGCCCAGAAGGCGCGCGGCCACGCCCGGAGGAGGGACCCCCGAATGACAGAAGCCGCCTATATCTACGACGCCATCCGCACCCCGCGGTCCAAGGGCAAGCCCGATGGCTCCCTGCATGAGGTCAAACCCATCGACCTCGTCACCACGCTGCTGTCCGAGATGCAGGACCGCCACGATCTCGACACCGCGCGGGTCGACGATGTGATGATGGGCTGCGTCACCCCGGTGATGGAACAGGGCGCGGTGCTGCCCAAGATCGCGCTGCAAAAGGCCGGCTGGGACGAATCGGTCCCCGGCGCCCAGGTGAACCGCTTCTGTGCCTCCGGTCTCGACACCTTCAACACCGCCGCCGCCAAGATCGCCTCCGGCTGGGAGGACATGGTCTGCGCCGGGGGTTATGAAAGCATGAGCCGCGTGCCGATGGGCGCCGATGGCGGCCCCTTTGCCGAGGATCCCGGCACCTCGTTCCAGACCGGGTTCGTGCCGCAGGGGATCGGCGCCGACCTGATCGCCACCCTCGGCGGCTGGAGCCGCGACGATGTCGACGCCTTCGCATTGGAAAGCCAGCGACGTGCCGCACAGGCCCGCGACGCCGGCTGGTTCGACCGCTCGGTCGTGCCGGTGCGCGACGAAAACGGCATCGCCATCCTGGAACGGGACGATTTCATCAAGCCCGATACCAACATGCAGAAGCTGGGCGGGCTGAAACCCTCCTTCGCGGTGCCCGGCGCCTTCGGTTTCGATGCGGTGGCGCTGGCGAAATACCCCGAGGTCGAGCGGATCGACCACGTCCACACCCCTGGCAATTCCTCCGGTATCGTCGACGGCGCCTCGCTGATCCTTCTGGGCAACGAACGCGCCGGCAAGGACCTGGGGCTGACGCCGCGCGGCCGGGTCGTCTCCATCGCGCTGACCGCGACGGAACCCACCATCATGCTGACCGGGCCGGGGCCGGCCTCGGAAAAGGCGCTGGCCAAGGCCGGGCTGACCATCGACGACATCGATCTGGTGGAAATCAACGAGGCCTTCGCCTCGGTCGCGCTCAGGCTGCAGCGCGATCTGAACGTGCCGGATGAAAAGCTGAACGTGGTCGGCGGCGCCATCGCCATGGGCCATCCGCTGGGCGCCACTGGCGGCTGCCTGGTTTCCACCATGCTGGACGAGCTGGAGCGGCGGAACCTGAAACGCGCGCTGATCTGCATGTGCGTCGGCGGCGGCATGGGCATCGCCAGCATCATCGAACGCGTCTGAGGGAGGGGAACCAGATGACCGAATATACCTACGGCACCGATTACCACTATGACCGCGATGCCGATGGCATCGTCACCGTTACGCTGGATATGGCAGGGCAATCCGCCAATACGATGAACACCCGCTACATCCCGATGATGGAGGAAATCCTGACCCGGCTTCAGGCAGAGGAGGGGCTGGCGGGCGTTGTCATCACCTCGGCCAAGAAGACCTTCTTCGCCGGCGGAGACCTGAACGGGCTGCGCGATATCGACAGCGCCGGACCGGAGAGCCTGGCGATGTTCGAGGCCAACAAGGCGCCGTTCCGGGTGATGGAGAAGCTGCAGGTGCCCTTCGTCGCCGCGATCAACGGCGCCGCACTGGGGGGCGGCTATGAAATCTGCCTGGCCTGCAATCACCGCATCGTGGTGGACGATCCCGCCGCCATCGTCGGCCTGCCAGAGGTGACGCTGGGCATCCTGCCCGGCGCCGGCGGCGTGGTGCGGCTGACCAAGCTGTTGGGGCTGGAAAAGGCCCTGCCCTATCTGCTGGAGGGCAAGCCCGCCAAGCCGCAAAAGGCCCTGAAGGAAGGCATGGTCGATGAGATCGTCGCCAGCCGCGAGGATCTGGTCCCCGCCGCCAAGACCTGGATCAAGGCCAACCCGGAGACCTGGCAACAGCCCTGGGACCGCAAGGATTTCCACTATCCCGGCGGCGACGCGCTGCACCCGCGCATTCGCCAGACCGCGATGGGCGCACCGGCGATTCTCTACAAGAAGACCCGCGGGCTGATGCCGGCACCGGCGAAGATTCTGGATATCGCCGTCAACTCCATGCGCATGGGGGTCGAGGCGGCGCTCCGGATGGAAAGCCGCGGCATCTGCGCCCTCGCCGTGACGCCGGAGGCGAAAGCCGCGATCAACACCTTCTTCTTCGGCACCCAGGCGATCAAATCCGGCAGTATCCGGCCGGAGGGGCCCGCCTGGGCGCCCAGGACCTCGGCCATTCTCGGCGCCGGCATGATGGGCAGTGGCATCGCCTGGGCCCATGCCCAGGCCGGGCTGCCGGCGGTGCTGAAGGACATGGAGCTGGCAACCGCCGAAAAGGGCAAATCCTATTCCGCCGGTCTGGCCGACAAGCTGATCGGACGCGGCCGCATGACCGAGCAGCAGAAGGCCGAGCTGCTGGCGCGGATCACCCCCAGTACCGATGACGCCGATTTCGCCGGCACCGACATCATCATCGAGGCGGTGTTCGAAGATATCGACCTGAAGGAAAAGGTCATCGGCGCCACCTTCGGGCAGTTGTCCGAAGACGGCATCTACGGCTCCAACACCTCGACCCTGCCGATTTCGGTGCTGGCAGAATTCTGCCCCGATCCAACCCGCTTCATCGGGCTGCATTTCTTCAGCCCGGTCGACAAGATGAAGGTGGTGGAGATCATCATGGGCGAGAAGACCAGCCAGGACACCCTGCGCAAGGCCTACGATTACGTCCGCCGCATCGGCTATATGCCCATTGTGGTGAACGACAGCCGCGGTTTCTTCACCAGCCGCGTGTTCTCCACCTACCTCGACGAGGGTATGGCGCTGATGCGCGACGGCATGTCGCCGGTGGCGATCGAACGCGCCGCCTGGCTGACCGGGATGCCGGTGGGACCGCTGGCGGTGCACGACGAAACCTCGCTGGTGCTGTCCCAGAAGATCCGCAAGACCCACGAGGCGCTGGACAAGCGGCTGGGCGTCGAAAACGGCCTGCCCATCGACATGGAGGCCAGCAATGCCGTGGTCGACGCGATGCTGGACCAGGGACGCGGCGGTCGCCGCTATGGCGGTGGGTTCTACGACTATGCCGCCGACGGGACCAAATCGCTCTGGCCCGGGCTGGCGCAATTCGCCCATGGCAACGGCGGCATCACGCTCGACGATGCCAAGGACCGGCTGCTTTACCGCCAGGCGATCGAAACCCTGCGCTGCCTGCATGAGGGGGTGCTGAACACGGAAGTGGAGGCGAACCTCGGCGGCATCTTCGCCATCGGCTTCCCCGCACACACCGGCGGCGCGATCCAGTTCATCCGGGGCATCGGCATCGACACCTTCGCCGCCCGCGCGGCGGAATTGGCAGAGCGCTACGGCGACCGTTTCGCGATCCCCGAAGGGGCGCTGGACCGGCTGCGCGGCGCTGAGGCCAAGGCGGCATGAGCGGGCCGCTCAAGGGTCTGCGCGTGGTCGAGATGGAGGGGCTGGGACCGGCCCCTCTCGCCGGCCAGTTCCTTGCCGATCTCGGGGCGGAGGTGATCCTGATCACCCGCACATCCCGCCCCGCCGATCCGACCGACATCAACACCCGGGGCAAGCGGTCCGCCGCGCTGAACCTGAAGACCCCGGAGGGGATCGAGGCGGCGCTGGCGCTGATCGCCCGCGCCGACGTGCTGATCGAGGGCTTTCGCCCCGGGGTGATGGAGCGGATGGGCCTGGGCCCCGAGGTCTGCCAAAGCCGCAACCCGGGGCTGGTCTTCGCCCGCATGACCGGCTGGGGGCAGGATGGGCCGATGGCCCAGATGGCCGGGCACGATATCAATTACCTCGGCCTCACCGGGTTCCTGAACGCCACCGGCCGCGCCGATGACGTGCCGACGCCGCCCCTGAACATCGGCGCCGATTACGCCGGCGGCACCATGTTCCTGCTGTTCGGCATCATGGCGGCGCTGTTCGAACGGCAATCCTCCGGCAAGGGGCAGGTGGTGGATGCGGCGATGGTCGACGGCGCCTCGGCGCTGATGGCGCTGATCCACAGCTGGATCGCGCGCGGTCACTGGAGCGAGACGCGCGAGGCCAATCTGCTGGACGGCGGTGCCCCCTTCTATCGCGCCTATGCCTGCGCCGATGGCAAGTTCCTGTCGGTCGGACCGCTGGAGCCGCAGTTCTTCGCCGAACTGGTGCGGCTGGCCGGCCTGCCGGAAGATCACCGGGCAACCCAGATGGACGCCCGCACCTGGCCCGACCGGCGTGACGCCTATGCCGAGGTCTTCGCGCAGAAGAGCCGAGACGACTGGATGGCGATCTTCGACGGCTCTGACGCCTGCGTCGCCCCGATCCTCAGCTGGTCGGAGGCGCCAGAGCACCCGCATCTGGCCGCCCGCGGCACCTTCTTCACCCGCGGCGGGGTGACCCAGGCCGCGCCCGCGCCGCGGTTTGACCGCACCCCGGCCCCGCCCCCCGGCCTGCCCCCCGCCCCCGGCGCCGAGACCGAGGCCCTGTTGACCGAGGCCGGCTGCGATGCCGAAACCCTTGCCCGGCTGCGCGCCGCCGGCGCCCTGACCTGAAGACCTGAAGGATGTCCCGATGACCGACCTGCCCGTGACCCTGACCCGCGACGGCACCGTCGCCACGCTGACCCTGTCCCGCCCCGAGGCGCGCAATGCGCTGAACGATGCGCTGCGCGCCGGGCTGCGCCAGGCGGTGGACGAGGCCGAGAACGACCCGGAGCTGCGCGTGATCATCCTGCGCGGCGCCGGCCGCGGCTTCTGCGCCGGGGCCGATCTGACCGAGCCGATGCGCCCGCCGGTGCATCAGCGGCTGGAAAGCGATTATCGGCCGATCTACAGCGGCATCGCCGCCTCCTCCAAGATCTGGATCGCCGAGGTGCATGGCGTCGCCGCCGGCATCGGCGCGGCGCTGGCGATGAACTGCGATCTGGTCACCATGGCCGAGGATGCCACCCTCTACATGGCCTTCGCCGCCATTGGCCTGATCCCGGACGGCGGCTGTTTCTGGCTGCTGGAACGCGCCATGGGACCGCGCCGGGCATTGCAGGCGATCCTCGAGGGCCGTCATATCCCCGCCGCCGAGGCGCTGGAACTGGGGCTGGTCAACAGCCTGCATCCGGCCAACAGCCTGCCGCAGGAGACACGGGCGCTGGCCGGCCGGATCGCCACCGGCGCGCCGCTGGCCATGGCCGCAGCCAAGCGGCTGATCCGCCGCACCGACGGCCTGTCCTATGGCGAGACCTTCAGCGCCGAGGCCGCCGAACAGAGCCTGCTGGCCCAGAGCGCCGATGCCGCCGAGGGGGTCGCCGCCTTCCTGCAAAAGCGCAAACCGGCGTTCAAGGGCCGCTGACCGGCGCCCGCCCCTGCGCCACGCCGCCGCGTCGCGGGCGATCCACAACGGTGGACGCCGCCGCCAATGCTCTGTACAGCCTGCGGCTGACCCGGGCGGCCGTTGTCGGAACGGCCCCCTGCACAGCGTGGATCACAGGATGGAAGACGTCATGCAAGCTCCCGATTTCTCGATGGAGGTTCAGATTAGTTTCGGCCATTGCGACCCGGCGGGGATCGTCTTTTACCCGAATTACTTCCGCTGGTTCGACCGCTGCTTTCACAGCTTCCTGCAAAAGGCCGCCGGCGGGCATCGCAAGCTCTGCCGCGATCTCGACGCCCAGGGCATCGGCCTGATGGATGTGCATGCGAAATTCCTCTCTCCCGCGCTCGATGGCGATCTGATGACGCTGGAACTGCGGCTGCAGGAATGGGGCGACAAGACCCTGACGCTGGATTACCTGGGCCGGATCGGCGACCGGCATGTGGTGCGCGGCACCGAGCTGCGCGGCATGTTCATCCGCCGCGACGGCCGGATGCGGGCCGGCGAGATGGCGCCGCTGCGCGCCGCGCTCGGCCTGACCGCGCCCGTCTAGGCCCCGCCCGCCGCCAGACGCGGGTCGAGGCCGAGGATCCAGCCCTCCTCCGGCGCCGTCACGTCCAGCAGCCGGGCCAGTTCCGCCTCCGGGCGGGCGGCCAGATCGCCGGCGACCTGCTGCACCTGCCAGGCATCGCGGATCATTCCCTCCGGCCCGCGCCCCAACGTCAGCGACGGCCAGATCTCCACCAGTGCCACCGGCGCGGTCAGGGCCTCATAGGGCCAGGCCGCCACCGCCCCGGTGAACCGGTGACGCAGCCGGGCCAGCACCGGCAGCCCCATGATGACCTGCCCGCCGACCGCCCCGGCCCCGGACATCTGCCAGAGGGTGAAACTGCCGCGGGTCTGCGGTTGCCGCTCGGCCAGGCGCCGGTCCGGGAAAGGGTTGCGATAATCCCGCTTGGTGCGGGGCAGCCCCGCGATATCGCGTTTCAGCCCGTTGCCCCAGAACGGCCCGCGCCCCCCGAACCGGCGGTTGATCTCCGCCGCCAGATCGAAGCGGTTGTTGGCCTTCGGCGCATCGCTCACCCGCGCCGCGAACCAGTCCCAGAGCGCCAGGGGATCCGCCCGCCCGGTCAGCGCGGCGGCAAATCCCCGCGGATAGCCGAAGGGGAAATCGAAACCGATCATCAACCGCCGCCCCGCCGCCCGTTCCGCCTCGATCAGCCGGATCAGCCAGTCCTCGGCCAGCGCACGGTTGCGCAGATAGACCGGTCTCCCCGTCGCCCCGCCGCGCCGTGCGACACAGGCCCAGATGGCGTCGGCACAGGGGCGCGGCCCCCGGTCGTTGCCGCCCGACCAGTCGACCATCGCGAAAGTGTCGAACCCCGCCATCCGGCTCAGCCGCGCAGCAGATCGCGCGCGCGCGCCAGATCCTCGGGCGTATTGAGGTTGAAGAACGGGTCGAACCGCGGCCCCGGAAACCGCACCCGCGCCGCCCCGTGGTCCAGCGCCCAGACCCGCAGCTTGCGGGTTCCGGCGGCCAGCGCCTGGCGCAGGTCATCGCGCAGCGCCACCGGCCAGAGCCCGAAGGTCGGCTGCAATCCGCCCTCGCTTTCTGCCAGGGCGAGGCCATGCCCTCCCGTCTCCGCCCCCAGCAGCAACTGCGGCACCAGATCGCCCGGAAAGAACGGCGTGTCGACCGCCACGGTCACGATGGTCTCCGCCCCCTGATCCGCAGCCCAGTCGAGCCCGGCGAGAATCCCCGCCAGCGGCCCCGGATGCCCAGGCATCGGATCGGGCAGAACCGGCAGGCCAAAGCGTGCGAAGCGGGCAAGATCACCATTGGCGTTCAGCGCCAGGCCGGCCACCTGCGGCTCCAGCCGGTCGATCGCATGGGCCAGCAAAGGCCGTCCGCCCAGGTCCAGCAACGCCTTGTCACCGCCACCCATCCGGCTGGCCTGACCGCCGGCCAGGATCACCCCCAAAGGTTGTTTCATCCGTTCTCCCGTTCCGGACCCGACCGGCCATCAGGTCCCCCGCCGTCGCCCCGGCCGGAAGACGCCGCGTGCCGGGGCTCCACCGATTGCATCCTTATGCAAACGCATATAGGCGGAAACCATAGCTGAAGGACCCCCCATGTCATCCCCCGCCGTCTCCTCCTATTACTGGAAAGGTTTTCGCGACAGCGCGCCCTTCGTGCTGGTGGTCGGCCCCTTCGGCATGCTGTTCGGCGTGCTCGCGGTCGAGGCCGGGCTGAAACTGGTCGAAACCCTGACCCTGACCAGCACCGTCTTTGCCGGCGCCGCGCAGTTCACCGCGCTGCAGCTGATGCAGGCGCAGACGCCGATCCTGATCATCCTCGCCTCCTCGCTGGCGGTGAACCTGAGGATGGCGATGTATTCGGCCTCGCTCACCCCCTATCTGGGGGCGGCGCCGCTGTGGCAGCGGGCGCTGGCGGCCTATCTGATGGTCGATCAGGCCTATGCCTGTTCCATCGCCCGCTATGAGACCGACCGCGACATGACGGTGCCGCAGCGGATGCGCTATTACTTCGGCACTGTCACCCCGGTGGGGATCGTCTGGTTTCTGGGGACCGTGGCCGGCGCGGTGCTGGGGGCACAGATCCCCGAAAGCCTGGCACTGGATTTCGCCCTGCCGATCGCCTTCCTGGGGATGGTGATCCCGATGCTGCGCACGCTGGCACATGTGACCGCTGCCGGCGTCGCGGTGACGGTGGCGCTGCTGGCCGCCGGGCTGCCCTACAACCTGGGGCTGATGGTGGCGGGCCTGGCCGGCATGATCGCCGGCGCCAGGGTCGAGCTGATGCTGCGGCGCCGAGGGACATGGACATGACCGAGACCTCCCCGCTGACCGCAGCCGTCGCCCCCCCCGATCCCACCACCCTGTGGATCCTGATCATCGGCCTGGCGATCGGTACTTTCCTGCTGCGCTTCGTCTTCGTCGGTTTCGTCGGCGACCGGCCGATGCCGGAATGGCTGCTGCGGCACCTGCGCTATACTGCGGTGGCGATCCTGCCGGCGCTGGTCGCGCCGCTGGTGGTCTGGCCGGCTGCCACCGGCGGGCAGCTGGACCTTCCACGCACTGCGGCCGCCGCGGCCACCATCGTCGCCGGCTGGATCAGCAAGAACGTCCTGATCGGCATCGGCGCCGGGGCTGTAACGCTCTACACCCTGCTCTATCTGCTGGGCTGACCGGCAAGCCGGATGCCCGGGCAGCCCGCCCGGGGCCCCGCCAAAACCGCGGGCTCACTCCGCTTCGGCAGCGGTCTTTTGCGAGGCGGCCAGGGCCAGCGCCTCGAGCTTGGCATTGTTCTTCGCCAGCCCTTCCTGCAGATCGGCGCTGTCGTTCTCATAGAGCCGTTCGGTCTTCACGCCCGGCAGCTGGGCCACCTGCTCTTCGAGTTTGGCGGGATAGAAGGTCGACCGGATATTCTCGAATCCCGGCACCTGCTGCAGCAGCCCGGAGGTCGCCTTGGCGCAATAGGCCTGCGGCACCGGCCCATCCTTCAGGGCCAGCTGATAGGCGATTTCGGCCTGCTCGGGCGTCACCTCGATGGTCTGCACCACCACGTGATGGGTGCTGCGCGCATGCGACGAACGATAGGCCCGCTCCACCGCCGGGGTGACCCCGAACAGCACATCGTTCCGCTCCGGCACCACGGTGGAATAGAACGAGCCCGCCGGATCGAAGATCACCCGCTCCGAGGCGTTGATCATCAGCGAGCTGTGGCCGCCCGCCCCGGTCCGGTTGTTGACCATGGTGTAAAGCGTCAGGGTCTTCGGCCCCGGGTCGCTGTAGGACACCGCGGCGACCGTGGCGTCATCGGCATAGGGACGAGGATGCGCGACACAGCCGGCCAGAGCCAGCAATGCGGCGGAAACGCAGAAGATACGCAACACGGAAACTCCGAGCACTTGGAGGAGGAAAGAGCCGGGCAGTCAGACGGGCTGCGCGATCAGGTCAGGAAGACCGCCATGAACAGCGCCAGGAAGATCAGGAACACCACGGAGTAGGTGGTGAATTTGACGAAACCATCGAAGGTCTTGGTCTGTTCGGTGATGTCCATCTCACCTTGCTTGAAGTCGGCCATGAGCAATCGTCCTGTCGGTTGCGGGTCTTGTTGCAAGAGAGATACTGAATTTCGCGCCCCCTGTCACGCGATCATCCGCCAGATGTCGGCAAAGCGCGGGATTTCCGCCGCTGTTCCGAACCGGCACGGGAACAGGAACGGGACCCGGTGCCGTCCCCTGTCAGCTTTCCTCGTCCAGATCCTGGGCCAGACGAAAGCCGATGCGCAGCGGCGGGCTGTCGGCCTGCGGTTTCGGCATCGCCCGCAGCAACACGTTCAGCTGGGTGACATGCTGGATCTGCTGGGTCTTCGCCCCATCGGCGTCGCGCCCGTAGAAAGTGACGATATCGGGGTCGAAATAGCCGATCCCCTCGATCCGCATCACCCCGGCCTGACCGCCGGTGAAGCCCATCGCCACCTCCTGGGTGTTGTCGAGCTGGGCCTCGAAATTGCGGATATAGAGGATCATCCGTTCATAGGCCCATTGCGCCGGGCTCTTGTCGTCCACCGGCTTGCCGACGGCAGCTTTCAGCCCCTCGCTCTGCTGCGCGGCCTCGGGGTCTGCATGCACCTCATGCACCCGCGGAATCGCCGCGGCTTCGGCAGCCTCGGCGGTGGTCTCGATCTTGTTGTCCATCGGTCTCTCTCCCACCTGGCCGGTCCGGGCGGGGGTCGGCCATCGCCGCCGCCGCTCAGTCCCGGCGTTGATAGAGCCAGGCGCCATCCGGCCCCCTGGTGCGGCTCACCTGCCCTGTAAGATAGAGGTGATTGACGTGAGAAACAGCCTCGACCAGCGCCAGACCGTATTCGCCGGCGCCGATGCTGCGCTTGAACAGCGGCGGGAAACACTGCGCCGCGCTCTGCGGCGTGTCGAGATGCTTGAGCAGCCGCTTCAGCGCGCTGTGGTGATTCTGGATCAGCTGAGCCATCCGCAGCGGCAGCCCGACGAAGGGCATCTTGTGCCCGCCGAGCGCCAGCTGATCGGGACGCGCCAACGCGCTCAGCCGGTCGCAGGCCGCCAGCCAGTCGGCCAGCGGATCGGCCATCGGCTCGGTCGCATAGACCCCGATGTTGGGGCTGATCGACGACAGGATCTGATCGCCGGTCAGCACCAGATTGTCATCGAGGCTCCAGAAAGTGGCGTGTTCCGGCGCGTGGCCGTCGCCCATATGCACCGCCCAGGTCCGCCCGCCCATGCGAATCGTGTCGCCCTCTTTCACCCGGCGAAAGCCCAGCGGCATGGGCGCGACCACATCGGCGTAATTGAACGGCCGCTCGGCCAGACGCTGGGCCAGAATCTCCGCATCCATGCCGGCGGCGCGGTAATAGGCCTCGGTCTCCGCCGGCATGGTCTCCTGCACGTCGAGCGTCAGCATGCGGGCGAACAGCCAGGAGGTGCGTGACGTCACCAGTTCCGCCCCCTGTTCGGCCTGAAACCAGCCGGCCAGGCCGATATGGTCGGCGTGGTGATGGGTCACCACCACCCGTCGCACCGGCTTGCCGGCCAAGGGGCCGGCCAGCAGCTGCGCCCAGATCTCCCGGATCATCGAGGTGTCGAAGCCGGTATCGACCAGCGTCCAGCCATCGCCGTCGTCCAGCGCATAGACATTGACGTGGTCCAGCTTCATCGGCAGCGGCAGGCGCATCCACAGCACCCCTTCGGCCACCTCGATCGCCTCGCCGGTTGCCGGCGGTGTGTCCCAGGGGTACCTCAGGGTGCGGGGTGCGCCATCCATTGCCTTACCCCCGCCCGAGATCGTCGATGCTCAGCGCATAGAGATCCTCGGCGCCGCATTGCGCATGGGCGAGCAGCGCGCTGTGCTCCGGCAGCATCCGGTCGATGTAGAACCGGGCGAGCGCCGCGGCCGGGCCGGACGGATCGGCCAGCGCGGCGGCCAGGTGGTAATGGCCCCCCAGCACCCGGGCGAACCCCTTCAGATAAGGCACGGCACCGGCGAACCGGTCGTTCATCTGGCCCTGCGACACCAGCCATTCGGTCGCCTCGCGCAGCGTCTCCGCCGATTGCCAGACCGCTTCGGCCATCTCCGGCTGGGTGGCGCGGGCACGTTCGGCCTGATCCTGGATTTCGTCCAGCAACCGCGAGGCCGCCTCGCCGCCATCCATCATCTTGCGCGCCACCAGGTCCATGGCCTGAATGCCGTTGGTGCCCTCGTAGATCGCGGTAACCCGGACATCGCGGTAATATTGCGCCGCGCCGGTTTCCTCGATGAAGCCCATACCGCCATGCACCTGCACCCCGGTCTCCGACACGAAGATGCCGGTATCGGTGCCGAAGGCCTTCGCGATCGGGGTCAGCAGCGCCGCCCGCGCGGACCAGTCGGCCTCTCCGGTGGCGGTCTGCATGTCGATGGCAGTGGCACAGGCCAGCAGGATCGCCCGGGCGGCGAACAGCTCGGCCCGCATCTCCAGCAGCATACGGCGCACGTCGGCGTGATCGACGATGGTGCCCGAGGGCGTCTTGCCCTGCTTGCGTTCCAGCGCATAGGCCAGCGCGTGCTGATACGCGCCCTCACCGGCGCCGACCCCCTGGCCGCCAACCCCGAGACGGGCGTTGTTCATCATCGTGAACATCGCCGCCATGCCGCCATGTTCCTTGCCGACCAGCCAGCCGGTGGCGCCATCGTATTGCATCACGCAGGTCGGCGAGCCATGCAGGCCCATCTTATGCTCCAGGCTAACCACCTTCAGGCTGTTGGCCTTGCCGGGGTTGCCGTTTTCGTCCGGCAGGTACTTCGGCACCAGGAACAGCGAAATCCCCTTGGTCCCTGGCACCCCGTCGGGCAGCCGCGCCAGCACCAGGTGGCAGACGTTCCCGGTGATGTCGTTGTCGCCCCAGGAGATGAAGATCTTCTGCCCCGAGACCGCATAGGTGCCGTCGCCGTTCGGTTCCGCCTTGGAGGTCAGCGCCCCCACGTCCGAGCCCGCCTGCGGTTCGGTCAGGTTCATCGTACCGGACCATTCGCCGCTGATCAGCTTCGGCAGGTACAGATCTTTCAGCGCGTCGGAGGCGTGATGCTCCAGCGCCTCGATCTGGCCCTGGCTCATCAGCGGCGCCAGTTGCAGCGCCAGGCAGGCGCCGCTCATCATCTCGTTGACGGCGGTGGTCAGGGCCATCGGCAGCCCCATGCCGCCATGGTCCTGCGGCGCGCTCATGCCGATCCAACCGCCTTCGGCAATCGCCTTGAAGCCGTCGGAAAAGCCCGGGCTGGTTCGTACCACACCGTTCTCCAGCACCGCCGGCTGCAGATCGCCATTGCGGTTCAACGGCGCCATGACCTCGTCACAGAGCTTGCCGGCCTCGGTCAGGATGGCGGTGGCGACATCGAAATCGGCCTCGGCAAAACGCTCGGTCGCGGCGATCTGGTCGTAACCGACCACGTGACGAAGCAGAAATTCATATTCGGAAACAGGCGCACGGTACGGCATTGGCGTCCTCTTGTCTGCGCGGTGCCCGGCCTGACGGGCTTGGCTTCCACCGGCGGCACCGCTATGGCTCAACCTGCGACGATACCTAGCTATCCGCAATCGGCAAGCAACCAAAACGCGGCGTCAAAGCCATGCCTCAGACAGAAACCCTGCGTCTCACCCCGAGCCCCGCCGATCTGGAACGCGCGGCGGGGTTGCTGCGCGCCGGCGAGCTGGTCGCTTTCCCGACCGAAACGGTCTATGGCCTCGGCGCCGACGCGACCAATGGAACGGCAGTGGCGGCGATCTATACCGCCAAGGGCCGGCCCAGCTTCAACCCGCTGATCGCCCATGTGCCCGATGCCGAAGCGGCGCGGGCGCATGTCGAATGGTCCGACCTGGCGGAGCAGCTGGCGGCGGCGTTCTGGCCCGGACCGCTGACCCTGGTTCTGCCGCTGAAGCCCGGCCACGGCATTTCCGAACTGACCACCGCCGGCCTGCCGACGCTGGGTGTCCGGGTGCCGGACCAACCGACCGCGCAGAGACTGCTGCGTGCCGTCGGCCGGCCGGTAGCGGCGCCTTCGGCAAACCCCTCCGGCCGGATCAGCCCGACGACGGCCGATCACGTCCTGGCCGGGCTGGCCGGCCGGATCGCGGCGGTGCTGGACGATGGTCCCACCGAGGTCGGGGTCGAATCGACGATCCTGGGGCTGAGCGATGCACCGGTGCTGCTGCGCCCTGGCGGTGTGCCGGCCGAAGCGATCGAGGCGGTTCTGGGCCACCCGCTGCCTCGCCGCGCCGGCGACGCCGCCATCAATGCCCCGGGCCAGCTCAGATCGCATTACGCACCGGCGGCCCCGGTGCGGCTGAACGCCGAAGCCCCCGGACCGGGAGAGCTGTTTCTGGGTTTCGGGACCCGGGATGGCGATCTCAACCTCTCTCCCGGCGGCGATCTGGCCGAGGCCGCCGCGCATCTTTTCGGCTACCTGCACCGGCTCGACGCCCGGGGCGCCCCGATCGCGGTGGCGCCGATCCCGGAAACCGGGCTGGGCGCGGCGATCAACGACCGGCTGCGTCGCGCCGCGGCACCGCGCGACTGAGCCCCCCAAGATCCCTTTTCCCGGCTCTGCTCCCCCGCCCCGCGCCTCAGGCCCGACCGGCGCTGGCCGACAGCGTCAACGGATCGACCCCGAGGGTGCGCAACGCGGCTTCCCATTTCGCGCCATCGCGGGCGCCGAAGACCAGATCGGTCTCCGCCTCGGCGGTGAGCCAGCCGTTCATCGCGATCTCCGATTCCAGCTGACCCGGTCCCCAGCCGGCATAGCCGAGCATCAGCAGCGCCCGCTCCGGCCCGCGCCCGCAGGCGATATCTTCCAGAATGTCCAGTGTCGCGGTCATCCGAAAACCGTCAGACACCCGCATCGAATGCAGATTGGCCTCGTATTCCGCGGAATGCAGGACGAACCCGCGCGCCGTTTCCACCGGCCCGCCGAAATGCACCTGCATCTCGCCGCGCTCCGGCCTGTCCGCCTTGATCTTGAGCTGCTCCAGCAGATCCGACAGCCGCACATCGCTCGCCGGCTTGTTCACGATCAGGCCCATCGCGCCCTCGGCGCCATAGCTGCACAGAAACACCACCGAGTGGTCAAAGCGCGGATCGCCCATCCCGGGCATTGCGATCAGCAGCTTTCCAGTCAGGTCCATTTTTTCGGCCCCGAAACAGTAAAGTCTATATCTGTTTAACATGGCCACTTCCTGAGACCAGTCAAGACGGCCGCTGCGACACTTGGACCCAACGTCTCGCGATATGTTGAGGTGCGGGCGGCTTGGCAAGCGGCGGGCAAACCGCCATCTAGGAGAGAGGTTTTCGCCCGAGCCGCCAAATCCCCGAGGATACCATGACCCGGTTTGCAGCCCTGATCGCCCTTTGCACCGCCTTCGCCCCGGTCCTGCCGGGAGCGGTCCGCCCCGCTGCGGCGGCCGACCGCTCCGATCTGGACAAGCTGGTGACGGTCGATGTGATCGACGGCGGCCCGACCGCGCGCGGCACCTATATGGCGGCGTTGCGGCTAACCCTGTCGGATGGGTGGAAGACCTATTGGCGCGCGCCCGGAGAGGCCGGCATCCCGCCCAGCTTCGACTGGAAGGGATCGCGCAACCTGGGCGAGGTGTCGATGACCTGGCCGACGCCGAAAGTCTTCGACAGCAATGGCATGCAGACCATCGGCTATACCCGGCAACTGGTTCTGCCGGTCGAGATCACCCCGGCCCGAGATGGCCGCCCGATCGAGCTGCGCGGCCGCATCGAGCTGGGGCTTTGCAGCGATGTCTGCATCCCCGGCACCGTCAGCTTCGACCACCGCGTCGACCCCGAGGCCGGGCGCAACCCGGCCATCGTCGCGGCGCTGGCCGAACGTCCCTATTCCGCCCGCGAGGCTGGGGTGCGCGCCGCCACCTGCCGGCTGCAGCCCAGTGCCGACGGGCTGCGGGTCGAGGCGCGGATCACCATGCCCTCCGCCGGCGGTCCCGAGGTCGCGGTGATCGAATCGGGCACCCCCGGGATCTGGGCCACCGAGACCGAGACCAGCCGCCAGGGCAACACGTTGATCGCCGCCTCCGATCTGATCGCCGAGACCGGCGGCGCCTTCGCGCTGGATCGCTCGGCGCTGCGCATCACCGTTCTGGGCAGCAAGCACGCGGTCGACATCCGCGGCTGCGACGCGGGCTGAGCCGGCATGACCACGATCCCCCGGCTCGGCGCCATCGCGGTTCTGGTCGAAGGCGACCGGGTGCTGCTGGCACAACGCAAGAAGACGCCGGATGCCGGGCTCTGGGGGTTTCCCGGCGGCCATGTCGAACCGGGCGAAACCGCTTTGGCCGCGGCGCAACGCGAATTGTTGGAAGAAACCGGGCTCAGCGCCGAACCGGTTGAATATCTCACCAATGTCGACGTGATCCGCCACGATGCCGATGGCCACGTGCTGGTGCATTACCTGCTGGCGGCCGTGCTCTGCACCGCGCCGCGCGGTACGCTCTGCGCCGCCGATGACGTGTCCGATGCCGCCTGGTTCCCGGTGCCGCAGATCCGCGCCGGAGACCTGCCGATGAGCGCCCAGGTCGCCGAGGTGATGGACCTGGCCATCCGCCGGCTGCAGGACGCCGGCTGATCCCGGCTCAGGTCCGTGGCAGCGGGCGGCGTGCCATGATCAGCGCCGCGACCACGTAGGCCAGACCGACGATCGCCAGCGCCCCGATCAGGAACAGCAGCAGCGCCGCGCGGGCCGGATCGGCCCCCGCCAGCGCCGGCCAGAGCCGCAAGAGCGGCGCCGGCAGTGCCCCGGTCAGCAGCGCCGCCCCCATCGTGCCCAGCAGCCAGACGAACAGGACCAGACCGGTGCCCAGCACCGCCCCGCGCAGCGCCCGGTTGGGGCTGAAGACAGCGCGGCGCAGTGCGGTCAGCGGCCGCGAAATATCCTGCTGCGCCGCCAGAAGCGCCGGCACCACCAGCATCACCAGCCCCATGCCGAAGCCGAGACCATAGACCAGCGTGATCACCGTCGGCTTCAGGAACTGCGCCTGCTGCGACTGTTCGTACAGCAGCGGCGCCAGCCCCAGAACCGTGGTCAGCGTGGTCAGCAGCACCGGCCGCAACCGGTCGGCGGCAGCATCGATGATCGAGGGGATCAGCCCGCGGTCGCGGGCGTATTCGTCGATGGTCGAGACCAGAACGATGGAATCGTTGATGATGATCCCGGTCATCCCCAGCAGACCGACCACCGTGAACATCGACATCGGCACGTCCCAGATCGCATGCCCCCAGATCACCCCCACCAGGCCGAAGGGGATCACCGCCATCACCACCATAGGCCGGGTCCAGCTGGCGAAGATCCAGGCCAGCACCAGATAGATCCCCGCCAGGCAGAGGATCAGGCCGGTCATCGCATCGGAGAGGAATTCGTCCTCCTGCTCGCTCAGCCCCGACATCCGCCATTCCACTTGGCGGTCGCTGGCGATGCGCGGCAGGATCTCCTGTTCCAGCGCGGTCTGGATCTCTGCCGCCCGCGCCGCATCGTCTTCGGAGATATCGCCGGTCACGCTGATCACCCGCAGCCCGTTTTCCCGCCGCACGGTGGAAAAGCCGGTGCGCTGGGTCAGGGTGACGATATCGGCCAGCGGAACGTAATCGCCACTGGCGGTGCGCATGCGGGTGCGGTCGAGGAAATCGGCGCTCAGCTCGGCCTCCGGCAGCTCGACCCGGATCGCCGCACTGCGCGGCCCGTCGGGATAGGTTGCCGCCTCGATCCCGTTCAGCCGGTGACGCAGGATGCGACCCAGGCTTTCCGCGGTGAACCCCAGCGCCTGGCCCTGCGGCGTCAGCTCCAGCACCTGTTCTTCCTTGTCGTAGGCGAGGTTGTCCTCCACCGCCGAGACTTCGGGATAGCGCAGCACCGCAGTCTGCAGATCGAGGCTCGCCGCCTTCAGCGTATCGACATCGGCACCATAGAACTGCACGTCGAGCGCATCGCCCCCCGGCCCCGACCGCCAGCCACGGAAACTGACCACCTCGGCCAGCGGATGGCGGCGCACCGCGTCCTGCAGATCGGCGACGAAGGCGAAGCTGGAATAGGGCCGCAGATCGGCATCGATCAGCTCGATGCTGATCCCGCCGAGCAAGTCGGGATCCTTGGTGTCGGCGCCATCGAGCGGCCGGCCGGCATTGCCGCCGATCTCAGCCATGACGAAATCCAGCGGGTTGCGGCCATAGCGCGCCTCATACTCCCGCCCCAGCGCCTCGGTCGCGCGCTGCATCTCCCGCATCATCGCCAGCGTATCGGCCCGGCTGGCCCCCTCGACCATGGCGAAATTGCCGGTGACCGACCCGCGCTCCGGCGCGTTGAAGAACCGCCACTGCACCTCGCCGCGCAGAAACAGCGCCGCCTGCCCCGCCAGCAGCACCATCGCCCCGGCCAGCACCACGTAGCGGCCGCGCACCACCCAGCCCATCAGCGGCCGGAACAGCCGGTCGCGGACCCAGCGAAAGCCACGGTCGACCACCCGGCTGGGCACGTCGTACCAGTGATCGCGCGACGAATGCGCCAGCGCGTGGCTCATATGGTTGGGCAGGATCAGGAAACATTCCACCAGCGAGGCCAGCAGCACCACGATCACGGTGAAGGGCACATCCTTGATCAGATCGCCGAAGCGCCCGCCCACCGCCTCCAGCCCGAAGAAGGCGATCACCGTCGTCGCGGTCGAGGCGAAAACCGGCATCGCCATCCGCCGCGCCGCGGTCTCGGCTGCCAGCACCGGGTGTTCGCCCAGCCGGCGGGCACGGAAATCGGCGTGTTCGCCCACCACGATGGCATCGTCGACGACGATCCCCAGCGTAATGATCAGCCCGAACAGGCTGATCATGTTGATGGTGATGCCAAAGGCATACATCAGCGCGATCGCCGCGAACATCGAGGCCGGGATGCCCGCCGCCACCCAGAAGGCCGTGCGGGCGTTCAGGAACAGGAACAGCAGCACCACCACCAGCCCCAGCCCCATCAGCCCGTTGTCGACCAGGATGTTCAGCCGGTCGCTGATCGCCTTGGCCCGGGTGCGGATCAGATCGATGCTCACCCCCTGCGGCAGGCTGGCCTGCATCCGTTCGGCGACCTCGCGCACCTGTTGCTGGATCTTGATCGCGTCGCCCGCATCCGAGCGGTCCACCCGGATCGAGATCGCCGGGTTGTCGCCGACGAAATAGGCCCGGCTGCGGTCGATCCCCTCGACCCGGATGGCGGCGACATCGCCGATGGTCAGCGCCGAGCCATCCGCATTCGTCCGCAGCACGATTCGCGCCAGGGCCTCGGGGCTGCGTTTCTCGGTGCCGGTGCGCACCCGCGCATTGGCACCGGTGACATCGCCCGCCGGGCTGGCGGTGACCTCGGCGGCGATGGCGCCGGCGATATCCGCCATCGCCAGATCGTGTTCGATCAGCGCCCGCGTCGGCACCTCGACCAGGGTTTCGGGCGCCGCGACGCCGCGAATGGTGGTCCGGGTCACCCCGGCCTCGAACAGCCTGGCGACGAATTCATCGGCGAACTGGCCCAGCTGCGCCGGCGCCACCGGGCCGGTGATCACCACATCGGTCACCCGGTCGCGCCAGACCCCGCGGGTCACCCTGGGCTCCTCGGCCTCTTCCGGCAGGGTGGTGACGGCATCGACCGCCGATTGCACATCGTCGGCGGCCCGGCCCATATCCCAGCCCGGTTCGAAATCGAGCGTCAGCGTCGCCGCCCCCTCGCTCGACACTGATTCGGTGCTTTCCACCCCTTCCACCGCCATCAGCGTCGGTTCCAGGACCTGCACGATGGCGCTGTCGACATCCTCCGGCCCGGCCCCCTCCCACTCGACCCGGACGGTAACGCTGTCGACCACCACATCGGGAAAGAACTGCGCCCGCATGTTGGGGATCGCCGCCGCGCCCAGCATCAGCAGGATCACCAGAAGCAGGTTCGCTGCCGTCCGGTGACGGGTGAAATAGCTGAGCAGACCGCCGGCCCGGTCGGAGAGATCGCGCACCATGGCTCAGCCCCCGCTGCGCGCTTCGAGCCGTGCGACCAGCGCCGCCGGCACCTTCGGCGCGGCGAGCTGCGCCAGCATCCGGGTCTTCACCGGCGCCGGCATGGCGCCGGAGCCCTCGACCAGCGCCACCAGACGGGCGCGCCGGTCATCGCTCAGCTCCAGCAGCGCGGCTTCCTCCTGCGGCGCGGCGGCACTGGCTTCTTCGCGCAGTGGCCGCACCCGGATCCCCGGGCCCAGCAGCGGCGTGCGGCCGATCACCACCTCACGACCGGCGAGCCCCGCGCCCCTTATCAACACGCTGTCGCGCTGGCGTCGGATCAGCTCGATCGGCAGCGCCTCCAGCCGATCCTCCGGCCCCAGCACCAGAACGGTCCCCGAGGCATCGAGCGCCGAGGCCGGCAGCGCCACCACATCGTCGAGCGGCGGTTCCTCCACCGTGACGGTGACGAAATCGCCCGGCTTGAAGCCGCGGGCCTCGGTCAGGTCGGCATAAAGCATCCGGCCGCTCTGCCCGGCGCCGACAGCGGCGCTGTCGCGATCGACCCGCCCGCGCGCGGAGAGCGCCGCCCCCGCGATATCCAGCGTCGCCGTCACCGGCGCCGCGATCAGCGCGCCGCTGTCATCCAGAAGCCGGGCATATTGCGCGGTGGAGATGCGAAAGGCCACCTCCAGCGTCTCCGGGTCGATCAGCTCGGCCAGCTGTTCATTGGCCGACACCAACCGCCCCTCGACCAGGGTGACATTCGACAGGGTGCCGGAAAAGCCGGCGGTGATTGTGGTATCGGCCAGATCGCGCTCTGCCTCCTCCAGCGCGATCCGGGCGCGGGCCAGCTGAGTCGCGGCCTGATCGACACGGGCCTCCGCCTCGGCCAGCGCCAGACGACTGGACAGCACCGCCCGGCGGGCGGAGGACAGATCGAGCTCGGCGCTTTCCACCGTGGCCGAGGATCCCACCCCGCGGGCCTGCAGATCGGTCTGCCGCTGGAACGCCCGCTGGCGCAGATCCTCCTGCGCGCGGGCGGCGGCCAGTTCGTCCCGGGCCAGCACCAGCGCCCGGGCGGCATCGCGTCCCTCGGCCTCCGCATCCCTGAGATCGCTGGCCACCCGGTCGCGGGCGGCCTCGGCATCGGCCGGGTCGATCCAGACCAGATCCTGCCCCTCTGTGACGACACCGCCTTCGACGAAGTTCTCCGCCAGCCAGATCACCCGGCCACCGACGGCGGCGCGCAGCTCCAGCCGGCGGCGGCTGTCGACCTGGCCGAAGGCCTCCAGAAGTGGCACCACCCGTGCCGGCGTGGCGGTGCGCAGGCTGACGGTGAACACCCTTTCGCGCGCCTGGGGCGGGCGGACGTCCCGGGTCAGCCGCGCCTGGATCGCCCCCATCACCAGTTGCCCGGCATAGAGCAGCAGCGCCGCGACGACCGAGGCCAGAAACAGTCCGATCAGACTTTGCCGCAAGAACCGCATACTCTTTCCACTCCGAGGCTGGCATCCACTGGCTCGCGCTACACAGTAGCGCCGCGCACCGGTTTGCCAAGCGCGCGGGGCGGATTCTGTCGGCCCCAGACCGGCGGGTTATTTCCGACGCTGGTTTTCGGTCAGCCGGGGAAAGATCTCGACAAAGTTGCAGGGCCGGTGACGGTAATCCAGCTGGTGACAGAGGATCTCGTCCCAGGCGTCCTTGCAGGCACCCGGACTGCCCGGCAGCGCGAACAGATAGGTGCCGCCGGCGACACCGCCGGTGGCCCGCGACTGCACGGCGGAGGTGCCGATCTTCTGCATCGAGACGATGGTGAAGACGGTGCCGAAGGCATCGATCTCCTTCTCGTAGACGTCGCGATGCGCCTCGACCGTGACATCGCGCCCGGTCAGCCCCGTGCCGCCGGTCGAAATCACCACGTCGATCTCCGGATCGGCGATCCACGCGCGCAGCTGGTCGGCGATCTCTGCCCGTTCGTCGGGCAGGATCTGGCGCGCCGCCAGCCGGTGGCCGGCGCCCTCCAGCCGGTCGACCAGCACCTGGCCGGATTTGTCTTCGGCCAGGCTGCGGCTGTCGGATACCGTCAGCACCGCGATACGAACCGGGATGAAATCCTTGCTGTCGTCGATACGGTCCATGGCTTATGCCCTTTCCAGAATGGCCAGCCGCAGCGCCAGCGCGGCGAAGATGGTGCCGCTGATCCGGCCCAGCCAGCGCCCGGCCGCCGCGGATCCGGCCAGCCAGCGCCCGGCGCCGCTGGCGAAGATGCCGACAGCGGAATTGACGATGAACCCGCCCAGGCTCAGCACCGCGCCGAAGATCAGGAACTGACCCAGCACGCTGCCCGCCTCGGGGCGCAGGAATTGCGGCACGAAGGCCAGCACGAAGAGGATAACCTTGGGGTTGGTGAGATTGACGAAGAACCCGGTGCGAAACGCCCGCAGCGGTGCGATCGCCGGCCGGTCGGAGCGGGCCGCATGGCCACCCCGGAACGCCCCCCAGGCGAGATAGAGCAGATAGCCGACGCCGACCCAGCGGATCACGTCGAACAGCGCCGGCACCGCCGCCACGACCGCGCCCAGCCCCAGCCCCGCCAGCAGAACGTGCACCATGCCGCCGACGGAGATCCCGGCGCTTGCCGCCACGGCGGAACCGCGCCCTGAGCGCAGCCCCTGTCCGAGGCAGAACATCATGTCGGCCCCCGGCGTGAAGTTCAGCGCCAGCGCCGCGGGCACAAAGGTCAGAAGGGTGACGGGATCGATCATGGCGCGACCTCGAACCAGGTGCCGGCAGGACCGAGGTTGACCACCTCGGTGGTGCCGATGGCACCGTGCCCCCCCCAGCAATCATGAATATGACCGCAGAGCGCCAGCCGCGGCTGCACCCGCGCGATCGCCGCGTGAATCGCCGGTGAGCCCACCGACATTCCGGCAGAGGTGCGATCGGCCACCCCCTTGGGCGGCGAATGGGTGATCAGGATATCGGCGGCGTCGCAGCGCGCCAGCATCGCCTCCGCCGCCGCCTCGGTCAGGTCGAAAGACCAGTCGCCGAAAGGCGTGGGCGGGATGCCGCCGCCCAGCCCGAAGATCCTGAGCCCGCCGATCTCCAGCCCCTCGCCATGCAGCACGGTGGCGCCCGGCCCGGCGGCGGCGCGCAGCTCCTCGGCGCTCTCGGCATTGCCGGGGACCAGCAGCATCGGCGCGGCGATCCCGGAGAGCAGCTCCATCGCCTGGTCGAGCCCGCGGCGCATGTTGCAGAAATCCCCCGCCCCGATCACCAGATCGGCGTCGGCGCTGGCCTGCACCAGCCCCTCGGCGGCGCGGCGGGCCAGATGCAGATCGGAAAAGGCCAGTATCTTCATGCGCGGTCCCGGCTCCCTCTTGTTGTCGTTTCGGTGCGGCCTCAGCTCTGGCGCAGCTTCGCCTGCAGCTCCAGCAGATCGGCCCAGGCCATCCGCTTCGCCGACGGCTGGCGCAGCAGATAGGCCGGATGGAACATCGGCAGCACCGGTTTGTCCATCGCCTGCTGCCATTGGCCGCGCAGCCGGGTGATGCCGCGTTTGCCCAGAACCGCCTGACAGGAGATATTGCCCATCAGCACGATGGCCTTCGGCGCACTCAGCGCCACATGGCGTTCCAGAAACGGCGTCATCATGGCGATCTCGTCCGGCCGCGGATCGCGGTTCTGCGGCGGCCGCCACGGCAGCACGTTAGTGATATAGACATTCTCGGCCCGGCTGAGCCCGATGGCCGCCAGCATCCGGTCCAGCAACTGCCCGGCGCGCCCGACAAAGGGACGGCCCTCGCGGTCCTCGTCCCGGCCCGGTGCCTCGCCGATGATCATCACCGGGGCGCCGCGTACCCCGTCGGCGAAGACAAGATTGCGGGCGCCGCGCTTCAATTCGCAATGATCGAAGGCGGCCAGCGCCGCCTGCAGCGCATCGAGATCACCGGCCGCCCGGGCAGCCGCCCGCGCCTCGGCCACCGGGTCGGGGCCCTTGGGCTTGGCCATCGGCATTGGTGCCCCCTGCCCGGGCTGATCGGCGGCGACCTGTGCTGTCCGGGGCGGGCGATGCTGATCGGGCAAATCGTAGCGGTTCACCGGCTGATCGCCGATGGCATCCGTCACCCCGAGCTCAACCTGCCATTCCAGAAGCGCCCGGGCGGTGTGAAAATCAATCTGCGTTTCCATCGGCCCCGATTCCATGGCCGGACCCTACCCCGGAAATCGCGGCCCTGAAACCGCAATGCGGGGTTGCAGCCGCCCGCGCCATGTTGCCCCGCGCGCCCGGGCTTTCTATAAGCAGCGCCAGCAGCACAGCCGGAGTCCGCGCATGTCCTTTGCCCATCGTCACCTTCTGGGAATCGAACCGCTGAGCCAGCAGGACATCGTCACGATCCTCGATCTCGCGGAAACCTATGTGGACCTGAACCGGCAATCGGCGAAACACGCCGATGTTCTGGCCGGTCTGACCCAGATCAACATGTTTTTCGAGAACTCCACCCGCACCCAGGCCAGCTTCGAACTGGCCGGCAAGCGGCTGGGCGCCGATGTGATGAACATGGCGATGCAGGCCAGTTCGATCAAAAAGGGCGAGACCCTGATCGACACCGCCATGACCCTGAACGCCATGCATCCCGATCTGCTGGTGGTCCGCCACCCACATTCCGGCGCCGTCGATCTTCTGGCGCAGAAGGTCAATTGCGCGGTGCTGAACGCCGGCGACGGCAAGCACGAACATCCGACTCAGGCGCTGTTGGACGCGCTGACGATCCGCCGCGCCAAGGGGCGGCTGCACCGTCTGAACATCGCCATCTGCGGCGATATCTCTCACAGCCGGGTGGCCCGGTCGAACCTGATCCTGCTCGGCAAGATGGAAAACCGCATCCGCCTGATCGGCCCGCCCACCCTGATGCCCGCCGGCATCGGCGAATTCGGTGTCGAGGTCTACGACGACATGCGCGAAGGGCTGAAGGACGTCGACGTCGTCATGATGCTGCGGCTGCAGAAGGAACGGATGGACGGCGGCTTCATCCCGTCGGAGCGGGAGTATTACCACCGCTACGGCCTGGATGCCGAGAAACTGGCGCTGGCCAAACCCGATGCCATCGTCATGCACCCCGGACCGATGAACCGCGGCGTCGAGATCGACGGTACGCTCGCCGACGACATCAACCGCTCCGTCATCCAGGAGCAGGTGGAGATGGGCGTGGCGGTGCGCATGGCGGCGATGGAGCTTCTGGCCCAAAACCTGGCGGCGGAGACGCGGAGATGAGCGATCCCCTCAGCGTCGTGGCCGGCGAACACGGGGTGATCCGTGTCTTCGCGCTGGAGATGCGGCCCGAGCAGGCCGCGTTTCAGCGCGAGGAAGGCGCCGCCGCGCAGATGCTGGGGGTGGCGACGCTGGAGCCCGGCCAGGTCGATGTGATCCGGATCGCCGATCTGGAGGAGCTGGGGCTCGCCGGCTATCTGACCGAGGGCTGCGGCATCCCCGACGCGCAGATCGCCCCCGACCGCGCCCGCCTGGCGGCGCTGACCGGCTGGGTCATGGTGGTGCGCAGCCGCGCCTTCGGTGGCCGCGCGGCGCAGATCGCCCCGGCGCCCGAACTGCGGCTGGTCGCCACCTATCGCGAACCCGGCACCGACTGGACCGCCGCCCCGCTCAAGAGCCAGAGCGCCGAGCCGTTTTCCGCCGCCCGCCCGTCGCCGCGCGCGGCACGGGCGCGGGCGCGGCGGATCGGCGCCACGCTGTTTGCGGTGGTGATGGCGCTGATCGCGCTTCTGCTCTGGCTGGTGATCGCATGAGCCCGGCACAGTTCCCCGCCGACCGCGCCGCCTATCTGCGCGCCCACGCCTGGCTGGCGGCTGCCGCCATGGCGGGGGCGATGCTGATCCTGTGGATCGCCGGCAACCCGCATATCTGGACCGGCGGCGTCGCCGGGCTGGCCGCCATCGCCCTGCGCGGCTGGTATCTCGCCTCGGAGGAGCTGACCGCGGTCTGGGCCGTCGAGGGCGCCGAGCTGACCGGCCCCGGCGGCCAGCGGATCGCACTCAGACGCATCGAGACGGTGCGCACCATCGGCAGCTTCGTGCAGGTGATCACCACCGACGGGCACAAGTATCTCATTAAATACCAGGCCGATCCCCAGGCCACCATGGCCGCCATAGAAAGGGCAAGGGCATGAGCGATCTCCTCTTCACCAACGCCCGGCTGATCGACCCCGAGGCCGGCACCGATGCGATCGGCTGGCTGCGGGTCGCGGAGGGCCGCATCACCGAGACCGGCAGCGGCCCGGCGCCCGATCCGGCGGCCGGCGATCAGCTGGTCGATTGCGGCGGCAAATGCCTGGCACCGGGCATCGTCGATCTGGGCGTGAAGGTCTGCGAGCCGGGCGAGCGGCACAAGGAAAGCTATCGCAGCGCCGGTCAGGCGGCGGCGGCCGGCGGTGTCACCACCATCGTCACCCGCCCCGACACCGCCCCCACGATCGACAGCCCGGAAACGCTGGAATTCGTCACCCGCCGGGCCCAGGCCGACGCCCCGGTCAACGTGCTGCCGATGGCAGCGCTGACCAAAGGCCGGCAGGGCCGCGAGATGACCGAGATCGGCTTTCTGATGGATGCCGGCGCCGTCGCCTTCACCGATTGCGATCATGTCGTCACCGAAACCAAGGTGCTGTCCCGCGCCCTGACCTATGCCCGCAGCCTCGGCGCGCTGGTGATCGGCCATCCGCAGGAGCCGGGCCTGAGCCAGGGGGCGGCGGCTACCAGCGGCAAGTTCGCCTCGCTGCGGGGGCTGCCGGCGGTATCGCCGATGGCCGAACGCATGGGGCTCGACCGCGATATCGCGCTGGTCGAGATGACCGGCGCCCGCTATCACGCCGATCAGATCACCACCGCCCGCGCCCTGCCAGCGCTGGAGCGGGCCAAGGCCAACGGGCTCGACATCACCGCCGGCGTCGACATTCACCACCTGACGCTGAACGAATTCGACGTCGCCAATTACCGCACCTTCTTCAAGCTGAAGCCTCCGCTCCGGTCGGAGGATGATCGCCAGGCGGTGATCGAGGCGGTGCGCAGCGGGCTGATCGACATCATCTGTTCGATGCACACGCCGCAAGACGAGGAAAGCAAACGGCTGCCCTTCGAAGAGGCGGCCAGCGGCGCGGTGGGGCTGGAAACGCTGCTGCCGGCGGCGCTGCGGCTCTACCACTCCGGCGATCTGAGCCTGCCCCAGCTGTTCAGGGCCATGGCGCTGAACCCGGCGCAGCGGCTCGGACTGGAGGCCGGGCGCCTGGCGGCGGATGCGCCGGCCGATCTGGTGCTGTTCGACCCCGACGCGCCCTTCGTGCTCGACCGGTTCAAGCTGAAATCGAAATCCAAGAACACGCCTTTCGACGGCGGCCGGATGCAGGGGCGCGTGCTGGCGACCTATGTGGCAGGCCTGCCCGTCTACCGGAGGGACTGATGCCCGAGATCACCTCTTCCGCGCTGACCCTGATCCTCTGGGCCGTGATCGGCTACGGGCTGGGGTCGATCCCCTTCGGCATGGTGATGACCCGGATCTTCGGTCTCGGCAACCTGCGCCAGATCGGCTCCGGCAACATCGGCGCCACCAATGTGCTGAGGACCGGCAACAAGGCCGCCGCCGCGCTGACCCTGCTGCTGGACGGCGGCAAGGGCGCCGCTGCGGTGCTGCTGGCGCGCGCCTTCGCCGGCGACGACGCGGTGCAATTGGCCGGGCTGATGGCCTTCATCGGCCATTGCTTTCCGGTCTGGCTGGGCTTCCGTGGCGGCAAGGGGGTGGCGACCTTCCTCGGCCTCTGGCTGGCGCTGGCCTGGCCGGTGGGGATCGCCTGCTGCCTGACCTGGCTGGTCGCCGCGCTCCTCGGCCGGATTTCCTCGCTCAGCGCGCTGGTGGCGGCGGCGGCCTCGACCCTCTGGGCGGTCGGGCTGGGCCATGGCCAGGCGCTGGTGCTGGGCATCCTGCTGACGCTTCTGGTGTTCTGGCGCCACAAGGCGAATATCGCCCGGCTGCGCGCCGGAACCGAACCGAAGATCGGCCAGAAGTGAGAGCGTCAAACGCGAAAAGGGCCCGGCGCACCCGCCAGGCCCTAGCAGATCGGCGGGGGGGCCCGCTCCGGCTCAATAGCTGAACGCGTCGTAGATCCTCTCCAGATCGCCGTTCCAGTCGCCGTTGTAATGGGCCAGCAGCTCATCCGCCGGGGTCATGCCGGTCTCGACGCTGTCCTCCAGCGCATGCAGGAAGTGGCGTTCGTCCTGCACCATGCCACCCAGACCGGGACGCGCCCGGGCCTTCAGGCCGCTGCGGGCGATGTCCAGAACCTGACTGGCAAGCTCCTGCATTTTCATGCCGCCGACCACGGCCTGCAGCCCGTCGTTGCCGGCGCCGACGCGCCAGGCCTCGCGGGTTTCCGCATCCCAGCCCTTGACCAGATCCCAGGCCGCATCCAGCGCGCCCTGATCGTACATCAGCCCGACCCAGAAGGCCGGCAGCGCACAGAGCCGCCGCCACGGTCCGCCATCGGCGCCGCGCATCTCGATGAATTTCTTCAGCCGCGCCTCCGGGAAGGCGGTGGTCAGGTGATCGGCCCAGTCGCTGAGCGTCGGCATCTCGCCCGGCAGCGCCGGCAGCTCGCCCTTGAGGAAATCGCGGAACGACTGCCCCAGCGCGTCGATATACTTGCCGTCGCGATAGACGAAGTACATCGGCACATCGAGCGCATATTCCACCCAGGCCTCGAACCCGAAGCCCTCGTCGAAGACGAAGGGCAGCATGCCCGTGCGCGCCGGATCGAGGTGCCGCCAGACCCAGGAGCGATAGCTCTTCATCCCGTTGGGCTTGCCCTCGAAGAAGGGCGAATTGGCGAACAATGCGGTCGCCACCGGTTGCAGCGCCAGCGCCACGCGCATCTTCTGCACCATATCGGCCTCGGACCCGAAATCCAGGTTCACCTGAACCGTGCAGGTGCGCCGCATCATGGTGGTACCGGTGGTGCCGACCTTGCCCATATAGGCATCCATCAGCTTGTAGCGGCCCTTGGGCATCAGCGGCATCTGGTCATGGGTCCAGACCGGCGCCGCCCCCAGCCCGATGAAACCGACGCCGATTTCGTCGGCGATGGATTTGACCTCGCGCAGGTGTTCGTTCACCTCGTCGCAGGTCTGGTGGATGGTCTCCAGCGGCGCCCCCGACAGCTCCAGCGCCCCGCCGGGTTCCAGAGACACGTTGGCGCCATCCTTTTCCAGGCCGATCAGATGGCCGCCCTCGCGCACCTCGGCCCAGCCATAGCGGTCGCGCAGCCCTTCCAGCACGGCCTCGATCGACCGGTCGCCGGCAAAGGGCAGCGGGTTATGTGTATCCTTGCAGAACCCGAACTTTTCGTGTTCGGTGCCGATACGCCAGTCCTCTTTCGGCTTGCAGCCGGCCGCGAGGTATTCGGCCAGCTGTTCGTGCCGCTCGATCGGGCCGCCGCCGGATTGGGGGATGGACATTCGCGCACTCCGCTCTTTCTCAGATCGTTCGAAGGGCAGTCGTGCGGGGAAATCGCCGGACTGTCAATGCAGCCTTTGATGCAACGGCCGCGACGAATGGCGTTCCCAGATCACCACCGGATGGGCCGAGGCGCGGTTCAGTTCGGCCAACATGCGTTCGGTTTTCAGCCCCGGCAGGGTGCTGAAAATATCGAAGAGATCGGCGGCCCCCTCGGCGTTAACGGGAATGTGAAGGATCGGCTGGCCCGGCTCCTCCAGCACCCAGAGCGTCGGGCTCGACCCCGGGTCGAGCACCAGCCGCTCCAGATCGCGGATCGAGACCGATCCGCCGGACAGCGGCCCCATATAGGTGATTTCTCCCTCGGTGATCATCACCACCCCGGGGCCCTGCCCGGCACCGGCGCCGCTGGCGCGGAACCGGGCGCGCTGGATGCCGATCAGCGCGATGCCGACGCCGGCGGGGATCAGGACCCAGCCGATCCAGCCCAGCAGCCCGCCAACCCGCAGCGCCCAGTAGAGCCCGAGCAGGATCACACCGACGCCGGTCAACGCCTCGCGCCAGCGATGCGCAGCGGCGGTCACCTCTGGGCGGATAAAACTCATGTCCCGCCCCCGCCCAGACGAACAGCCCCGTCGGTCAGCGCCACCAGATATTCCCCGACCCTGCGGAAGCCGATCGCCTCATAGGCGCGCGAGGCCGCATCGTTGTTGGAAAACAGCACCGCGCGGCGGACGCCTTCGGCGCCGGCCTGCATCAGCACCGCCTGGACCGCGCGGCGCCCCAGCCCCTGGTTGCGCATCCCCGGCGGCACATAAACGCCGCCGATCTGGACGATATCCTTGACCCGCGCATTGATCCCCGCCATGGCGACCGGCCTGTCCTCCTCCAGCAACAGCTGAAAAAGACCCGCGGCAATGGTCTGCTCCGCCCGGTCACGGGCCACCTCCGCCGCCTGCGACGTACCGGCGGCACCGGTCCGGGTGTCGGCCTCATAGCCGTGAAACCAGGTGGCCAGCAACGCCGCGTCCCCGGGACCGGGCTGCCGCCAGGTCAGATCGGCGTGGGGCATCGCCGCCAGATCCAGCGTATAGAGCGGCTCGGGGTGGTCGAGCTTCAGGCGTCCGGCCAGCCCCAGCGCCTGCAGCCAGAGCCGCGCCTGCGTCGCCTCGCCGGTCAGCCCCTGCACCGGCCGCCCGGCCAGCACACCGGCCGCCGCGGCAAAGGCCTCCGGCTCGCGCCCCGGGCATTGCAGCATCAAGAACCCGTTGTTGGAGCAGCCGAAAACCGCCCGCAGCGGTCCTTCCGCCGGCCAGAGGAAATAATCGCAGGCGTAGTCGTGATCGGAGCAGCCGATGCCATGCGCCTCAAGATTGCCGCGCAGGAACATCGAGGTTTCGGGATACCCGGCCAGAAAGGCCTCGATCCGCGGCGCGTCCGATGCCTCCGCCTGACGGATCACCGCCAGTCCCCCAGCGCCACCTGCCACAGCGTCAGCGCCGCGACCGCCGCCGTATCGGCGCGCAGGATCCGCGGGCCGAGGCTGACGGCACGGGCAAAGGGCAGCCCGCTCAGCCGCTTGCGCTCGACCTCGGAAAAGCCGCCCTCGGGACCGATCAGGATCGCCCAGGGCCCGGGCGCTGCCCCCGCGAGTGTCAGCGCGGCACCGGCCTCCGCCTCGTCACAGAACATCAGCTGCCGCCCCTCGGGCCAGTCGGCCAGCAACCGGTCGAGCTTGCTGAGATCGGCAACCTCCGGCACGAAGGTGCCGCCGCATTGCTCCGCCGCCTCGACCGCATGGGCCTGCAGCCGGTCCTGGCGGATACGTTCGGAATTGGTGAAATCGGTCTGCACCGGCAAGATTCGCGCCGCCCCCATCTCCACCGCCTTTTCGACGATGAAATCGGTGCGGGCCTTCTTGATCGGCGCAAACAGCAGCCACAGATCGGGCGGCAGCATCAGCGGCGCCGATTGTTCCACGCAGTCGAGCATACCGCCGCGCTTGCCGGCCTCGGCCACGGTGGTGAGCCATTCGCCCTCCCGCCCGTTGAACAGCGCCACCGGGTCGCCCACCGCCAGCCGCATCACCCCGAAGAGGTAATGCGCCTGCTCCCGCGTCAGAGGAACCGATTGCCCCGCCCCCAGCGGGTGATCTACATAGAGCCTGACCTTCGCTTTCATGGGACACTACATATGCAACGCGCGACACCAACGCCAGACGGGAACGTTCAGGGCCAGGTGGCCGACGCGGTCAAGGGCAACTGGGTCGATACGCTCGCCCCGGCCGCCGCCCGCCCCTATCTGCGGCTGTCGCGCGCCGACCGGCCGATCGGCACCTGGCTGCTGCTGCTGCCCTGCTGGTGGGGGCTGGCGCTGGCGATGCTGTCTGACCGCTCCCCCCGGTGGCAGGATCTGTGGATCTTCGTCGGCTGCGCCCTCGGCGCCTGGCTGATGCGCGGCGCCGGCTGCACCTGGAACGATATCACCGACCGCGATTTCGACGGCTCCGTCGAACGCACCCGGTCGCGGCCGCTGCCCTCGGGGCAGGTCAGCCTAAAGCAGGCGATCGCCTATATGGGCGCCCAGGCGCTGGTGGCGCTGGCGATCCTGCTGACGTTCAATCCCGCCGCCATCGCGCTCGGGGTGCTGTCGCTGCTTCCGGTCGCCGTCTATCCCTTTGCCAAACGGTTCACCTGGTGGCCGCAGGTATTTCTCGGCCTCGCCTTCAACTGGGGCGCGCTTCTGGCCTGGACCGCCCATACCGGCAGCCTCGGCTGGCCGCCGCTGGTGCTCTATGTCGCCGGCATCTCCTGGACTCTGTTCTACGACACCATCTACGCCCATCAGGACACCGAGGACGACGCGCTGATCGGCATCAAGTCCACCGCCCGCCTGTTCGGCGACGACACCCCGCGCTGGCTGCGCCGCTTCCTGGTGATCACCGTGCTGCTGATGGCGATCGCGGTGATCGGTGCGGTGGAACCACGGGCCTCGGTCCTGTCGCTGATCGTGGCACTGGCCGGCCCCTGGTTCATGGGCTGGCACATGCGCTGGCAGCTGCGCCAGTTCGACCCCGAGGACAACCCGACCCTGCTGCGGCTGTTCCGGGTCAACCGCGATACCGGCCTGATTCCGCTCATCTGCTTCCTCGCCGCCCTGTTGGTGTGATTGCACCGGAGGGGCGGGAGCTGTATGACATCTGCGATCCAGCGAGCCTAAGACAGAAGACCTGATGCGCCTATCTTCCCTGATGCCCGTCGGGGCGACCTTCGGGGTCGCCGCCATCCTCAGTCTCATCACGGCAAGTTTCGCGGTCACGGCGGTCGAGGACAATACCGAGATCGCGCTGCGCCGCACCCTGGATCAGGCCGGCTATCCCTGGGCCGAGGTCGAGGCCGACGGGCTGCAGGTGACGCTGGCCGGCACCGCCCCGGACGAGGCCACCCGCTTCGCCGTGCTGACCGCGGTCGGCCGGGTGATCGACGCCGCCCGCATCATCGACGATATGCAGATCACCCCCACCGCCGATCTGGCGCCGCCGCGGTTCTCGATCGAAGTGCTGCGCAACGCCAGCGGCATCTCCATCATCGGGCTGGTCCCTGCTGGCACCGACCGCGCCGATCTGGTGGCGCGGCTGGCCAAGGTGACCGGCGGCCAGGAAGTGGCCGATCTGCTCGACAGCGCCGATTACCCCTCTCCCGACGGCTGGGCCGCCGCGCTCGATTATGCGGTGACCGCTCTGGGAGAACTGCCGCGCGCCAAGATCTCGGTCACCGCCGGCCAGGTGGAGATCACCGCCATCGCCGACAGCGGCCTGGCCAAGAAGAAGCTGGAATCCGAGCTGAGCCACAATGCCCCGCCCGGCCTGCGGCTGGGGCTGGACATCGCTGCGCCGCGGCCGGTGATCACGCCTTTCACCCTGCGCTATGCCATCGACGACAAGGGCGGCCATTTCGATGCCTGCTCCGCCGATACCGAGACCAGCCGCGACCGGATCCTGACCGCCGCCCGCGCCGCCGGGCTGACCGGCCCGGCCAGCTGCACCATCGGCATGGGGGTGCCTTCGCCGAACTGGGCCCGTGCCGCCGAGCTCGGCCTCGCCGCGCTCTCCGATCTGGGCGCCGGCTCGATCACCTTCGCCGACGCCGATATCACCCTGGTCGCAGCCCAGGGCACCGACGCCGGCCATTTCGACCGCGTGGTCGGAGAGCTGGAAGCCGACCTGCCCGAGGTCTTCGCGCTGCATGCGGTGCTGCCTCCGGCCAAGGCCGATGCCACCGCCGGCCCCCCGGAATTCATCGCGACCCTCAGCCCGGAGGGGCTGGTGCAGCTGCGCGGCCGGCTCAGCGACGACACCCTGCGCGAGATGGCCGACAGCTATGCCAAGGCGCGTTTCGGCTCCGACAACGTCTATACCGCCACCCGGCTGGTGGAGGATCTGCCCGCCGACTGGTCGGTGCGGGTGCTCGCCGGGCTGGAGGCGCTGGCGCAGCTGGTCAACGGATCGGTCACCGTGTTGCCTGACTCGGTCGACCTGCGTGGCGTCAGCCATGACGAGGACGCCAGCGCCAATATCGCCCGCATCCTCTCCGCCAAACTGGGCGAGGCGGAGAATTTCACCCTCGACATCAGCTATCGCCCGCCACCGCCGCCGGCCGACGCGCCGCCTGATCCCGAAGCCTGCGAACTCCGGCTGAGCGAGGCGCAGAAAGACGGCAAGATCACTTTCGAACCCGGCTCCGCCACCATCGCCGCGGAATCGTTACCGATCCTCGACCGGATCACCGAGATCCTCACCGATTGCGAAGGTGTGCGTCTTGAAATCCAGGGTCATACCGACAGCCAGGGCCGCGAGGAGATGAACCAGCAGCTCAGCCAGGCCCGCGCCCAGTCGGTGCTGAACGAATTGCGCGCCCGCCGGGTGCTGACCTCCAGCTTCGTCGCGGTGGGCTACGGCGAAACCCGCCCCATCGCCAGCAACGACAGCGAAGAGGGCCGCGAGGAAAACCGCCGCATCGAATTCCGCCTGATCCGCCCGGCCGAGACCGCGGAGGAGCAAACCACCCTCGACAGCCTCGCCGATGACGAGACAGGGGCGGCGACCGATCCCGAGGACATGCCCGAAGATATGCATGAGGGCGACGGCGCCGCCATGGACGCGCTGCCCGACGACACCGCGCCGCAACAGGATGCCACAGCGGCGGAGCCCGCCGGGGAGAAGGAAAGCGAATGAACCGCACCGAGTTTATCATCACCACGGCGATCATCCTGTTCATCGCCTTCGCCGTCGGCTGGTTCGCCAACTGGCTGGTCCACCGCTTCACCCGGGTGCGGCAAAGCGATGTCGCCGATCTCGACCGGATGAGCCAGGAACTGCACGAGGCCGAGGAAACCCGTGATCAGGCGATCACCTACCTGCAGCAGCGCGAGGCGGAGCTGACCAATCAGCTGACCCAGACCGAGGCCGAGCTGCGCGCGGCCATGGACGGCCTGCGCGATGCCCGCCGCGAAGCCGAAGAGCTGCGCGCAGAGCTCGGCCGCTGAGCCGCGCCCCCGGCCGCAAGGCGTCCCACCCGCCGGAATCCGGCCCTGAGCCCGACAAACACGCAGCCCGTCCTGCCCTGAGCCTGGGCACGACGCGCCCCTTCGACCTGGTGCAAATATCCCCGCCGGAGGCTGCGCCCCGACGGGGCGCATCCGATCCCGCCGCAGGGCGCTGTCGGAGGTCCCGGCCGGCCGCGTCTTACCAGCGATCCAGCGCCGCCTCGTCGTCGGCCTTGGCCGCGACCCAATCGGCACCGGTGGCGGTGATTTCCTTCTTCCAGAAGGGGGCCCGCGATTTCAGGTAATCCATCAGATATTCCGCCGCCTCGAAGGCGGCCAGGCGATGCGCCGCGGCGGTCGCGACCATCATGATCGGCGCCCCCGGCGCCAGCCGCCCGTGACGGTGGATCACCAGCACATCCACCAGATCCCAGCGCCGCTGCGCCTCTTCGGCGATGGCGGTGATCGCGGCCTCGGTCATGCCGGGATAATGCTCGATCTCCATCGCCTCCAGCCCGCCGCCGGGCAGATCGCGGACCACCCCGGCAAAGGTAACGATGGCCCCCGCCCCGGACAGCCCGGCGGCGAAGGCATTGGCCTCCGCCCCCAGATCGAAGGCCCCGGACTGAACTGCGATCCGCATCGCTCAGCCCCCCGTCATCGGCGGGAAGAAGGCCACTTCGCGCACCCCGGCAAGCGGCGCGTCGAAATCCGCCAGCTCCTGATCCAGCGCCACCCGCAGGGCCGCGAGGTCGGCAAAGGCGGCCTCGTACCGCTCTTCGCGGGCGCGGAGCTCCGCCACCAGATCGGCGACGGTGGCGGCGTTCGTCTCCACCCGTTCCCGCGGCAGGCCGATCCGTTCGCGGACCCAGGCGAAATAAAGGATATCGATCGCGGCAGTCATCACGGCGCCTCTCTCAGATGCGGCAGGGCCTTGCGCAGGTAGTCCGCCCCGGTGACCAACGTCAGCGCCGCGGCGATCCACAGCAGCCAGAGCCCGACCCGGCCGGACCACAGCATGCCCTCGAACATCCAGCGCAGATCGGCGCGCCCGGTCAAGGCCTCCGCCAGCTCCGCCTCGGGCATGCCGGCATCGATGCCGAAGGCGCGCAGTGCCAGGTAGTGTTCGAAAATTCCTTGCGAAAACAGCGTGGCGATCGCCACCATCTGCGCCGTCGTCTTCCACTTCGCCAGCTTGGTCACCTTCAGGGTGCCGGCGGTGTCGCCCAGATATTCCCGCAGACCGGCGACGAAGACCTCGCGGAACAGGATCACCGTGGCCGGCAGCACCAGCCAGGGGGTCCAGTGCTTGGTCGCATAGCCGACCAGGATCATCAGCGCGATCACCACCATCGCCTTGTCGGCGATCGGATCCAGCATGGCGCCGATCTTGGTCTCCTGCTTCCACAGCCGGGCCAGATAGCCGTCGAACCAGTCGGTCACCGCCGCCCCGACGAACAGCAGCAGCGCGAACCAATCGGCATATGGACGACTGAAATAGAGGAACATCACGGCCAGTCCGGGCGCCGCAAGCAGCCGCAGAAGGGTCAGGGTATTGGGCACATTCCATCGCATGCGCGGACCCTATACCCGGTTTCGGGAATGTGGAAGCGGGACAGATCCGAAATCGGCGCGGCGCATGAACACATCTGCGCGTGGCGAACAGCAGCCGCCCCCGAGCTGCCGCGCCTAGCATCCGCGCCCACTCCCCACGGCGCCCCGCCGCCGCTGACGTCGGCCGAGCATGACACCTCGATGAAAGCCCCGGCTAATCGTTCTCAGAATCGAAACAACGAATTACGCTTTCAATTGCGGCTACCCTAATGTGGATGTTTCTCCCATGAATTACGCCTTTCGCTACAGCGGCACTCCCGATCAGCCTTATGCTGCCGGCGCCCTGGCCGCAGGGCCGTTTTCGACCCTGGTTCTGAGCTCTTATCAATATGGTGCGGATTATTTCGATCTGCGTTTCGACGGTGGCGCGGTTCTGGAGGTCGAGGACAGCACCGTCGAAGCCGCTTTCGGCTATCTCTCCCTCGGCCGGGTGCAGCGGGCACATCCGCTCTTCGACGCGATCGGCAGCGACAACATGACCGCCACCCCCACCACCGAGGGCGGCGAAGCGGCTCTGGACGTCTTCGATATCTATTACTGGCGCGAGGCGGTTCAGACGGTTCTCGTCCATGAGATCGACGGGCTCGAAACACTCGGCTACACCGGCGTTTTCCTCGACGATACCGCGCGCTATTTCGCGCCCGGCAGCTACCAGGAACAGATCACCGCCGACACCGGCAGCGCATTTGACGACAGCGACGCGCTCGGCAATGCCGCCAGCGCCACGCTCGATGCGATCATCGCGCTGGCGCAATCGACCGATCTGGACGTCTGGGTGAACGCCGATGCCTTCATGCTGTCGAACCACGCCTCCGGCAGTGCCCTGATCGCCGATTTCGCCGCCGAGGTCGCCGGCGTGGTGATCGAGAATTACTGGGCCAACCACCTGGGGGTCAGAGATTTCGACAGCGCCGTCGCGACCTATGCCAACCTCGGGATAGAGGTCTATGTTTCCAGCGATTTCGACCTCTCCGACGCCGCCGATCCGACGGCGGCAACCAGCTATGCCCGCGGCCGGGTAAACGCCTATTTCAAGGAGGCCTCCAAGAACGGCTATATCCCCACCGCCTCCTACTACGATAGCAGCACCGCCGCCCCGGGCGAGACGCCGCCCATCTCCTCCAGTTACGACCGGTTCTACCCCGACCTGCCGATCTTCAACCATGCCAGCGATGCCGCAGACGTGCTGGCGGCGCTGGAGGGTCCCGGCGATCTGGACGGGCTGGGCGGCCGCGATACGCTCTTCGGCAGCGATGCCGCCGACAGTCTGCGCGGCGGCACGGGGGCCGACCGGCTGTTCGGCGGCAAGGGCGCCGATGTCCTGCTGGGCGGCGCGCATGGGGACAGTCTGCGCGGCGGCGCCGGGCGCGACACACTGCGGGGCGGTGGCGGCGAAGATATCCTGATCGGAGGAAAACACCCCGACACCTTCGTCTTTTCCGGCGCCTTCGGCATCGATCACGTGGATTTCCACGGCAGGGACGTTCTGAAATTCATTTCCGGAAACGGAGAGGCCGGATCGTTCGAGGCCTTTATGGCCGCGACCCGTCAGGACGGGGCCGATACCGTTTACGATCTGGGCAATGACGGCAGGAATGTCATCATTCTGCAGAACACCCAGGCCAGCGATTTACAGGAAAGCGATTTCCTTTTCCTCTAGGCCCGGCCCGATCCGCAAACGCGCCGCCTAGCCCTTTTCATGGAAGAAATCGTAGATCGTTTCGGCCAGGGCATCAGACACCCCGTCGACCGCCTTCAGATCGGCCAGATTGGCGCGGCTGACCGCCTTGGCACTGCCGAAATGGGCCAGAAGCGCACGTTTTCGGGTCGCCCCCACCCCGGGGATATCGTCGAGCGGATTTGCGCTGACCGCCTTGGCGCGTTTGGCGCGGTGGGTGCCGATGGCGAAGCGGTGCGCCTCGTCCCGCAGCCGCTGGATGAAATAGAGCACCGGGTCGTTGTGGCCCAGCGCAAAGGCATTTTCACCGGGGCGGTGAAACTCCTCCTTGCCGGCGTCGCGGTCGATACCCTTGGCGACGCCGACCATCGGCACGTCCTCGACGCCGTATTCCTCCATGATCTCATAGACCGCGCTGACCTGCCCGGCGCCGCCGTCAATCAGCAGCAGATCGGGCCAGAGCCCCTTGTCGCGATCCGGGTCCTCCTTCAGCAGCCGGGTGAAACGGCGGGTCAGCACCTCTTTCATCATGCCGAAGTCATCGCCCGGGGTCAGGTCGTCGCCACGGATGTTGAACTTGCGATACTGGTTCTTCAGGAACCCCTCCGGCCCGGCGACGATCATCGCGCCCACAGCATTTGTACCCTGGATGTGGGAGTTGTCGTAGACCTCGATCCGCTGCGGGGCGCTGTCCAGCCCGAAAGCCTCTGCCACCCCTTGCAGCAGCTTGGCCTGGGTGGCGCTCTCCGACATCCGCCGGGCCAGGGATTCGCGGGCGTTGCGGAGCGCGCCCGAGATCAGCTCTGCCTTCTCGCCGCGCTGGGGCACCAGGATTTCCACCTTGTGGCCGGCCTTCTCGCTCAGGGCCTCGGTCATCAGGTCGGCGTTCTCGATCCCGTCCGACAGCAGCAGCTGCCGCGGCGCCTCCTTGTTGTCGTAGAACTGACCGAGGAAGGCCTCCATCACCTCGGCGGCAGAGACATCGGCGCCGACACGGGGATAGAAATCCTTGTTGCCCCAGTTCTGGTGCGCCCGGATGAAGAAGACCTGCACACAGGCTTGCCCGCCCTCCATATGCAGGGCGATGACATCGGCCTCGGCCACGCCGCGCGGGTTGATCCCCTGCGAGGTCTGCACCGAGGTCAGCGCGCGGATCCGGTCGCGCAGGGCGGCGGCGCGTTCGAATTCCATCGCATCAGAGGCCGCCTGCATCTGCTCGGCCAGCTCCTCCTGCACCCGGGTGGAGCGGCCGGAGAGAAAGCGTTCGGCATCGCGCACCGCCTCGGCATACTCCGCCTCGGATATCTGGCCGGTACAGGGGGCGGAGCAGCGCTTGATCTGATAGAGCAGGCAGGGGCGCGAGCGGCTGGAGAACATCGCATCCGAACAGTTGCGCAGCAGAAACGCCTTCTGCAGCTGGTTCAGCACCCGGTTCACCGCGCCGGCGCTGGCGAAGGGGCCGAAATAGGCGCCCTTCTCCTTCTTTGCGCCGCGATGCTTCTTGATCTGCGGAAAGGCGTGATCCTTGGCCACCAGGATATTGGGAAAGCTTTTGTCGTCGCGCAGCAGCACGTTGTATTTCGGCTTCAGCTGCTTGATCAGGTTCTGTTCCAGCAGCAGCGCCTCGGTTTCCGTCCGCGTGGTCAGAAACATCATCGAGACGGTCTCGCGGATCATCCGGGCGATCCGCGCGGTATGGCCGGAGGGCCGGGCATAGTTCGACACCCGCGCCTTAAGGTTGCGCGCCTTGCCGACATAGAGCACCCGCGCCTGGGCATCGAGCATCCGGTAAACCCCGGGCGAGCCGTCCAGCGTGCGCAGATAAGATTGGATGCAAGCGTGCCCCATCAGCGGCACCGGCGACGCAGTTGTGGCAGCGGTGTCGGCCGTGATCGCGACCGGAGCTTCGGCCGCCTCTGCGGCCCTGGCCTGACCTGCCGCTGGGTCACCCGATTCGGGAGTCGCAGTGCTGTTGTCTGAGGTCTGATCGCTCATGTCCGCCGTCCGTGATTCCCATCCTATGGCTGCAATCTCGGCCCACCGGGCGCAAGAGCAAACAAATCCACCAAACCTGTGGATATGTTTGCAGATAACTTCCGGGCAGCTGGGAAATCTCCTTGAAACATTGGGGGTTCGTCAATTTGCCCGGTTTTTAGGCTAACAATTAACACATTGAAAATAAACAGAATTTTTTTATACCTCTGCCAAGCCAATGAAATCAAAGGCGTTTTTGTAACACGCCCGTGACACCCCCGTGAGAGGTGCACAACTTTTCCGGCTTGACCTTATTCGAGGCCCAGAACGTCCGGTGTGCGCCATCCCAGGTGCTGGCCGCCATCGACGCAGAGCAGCTGTCCGGTGACCGCCGGAGCATCGACGAAATAGAGCAGCGCCGCGGTGATATCGGCGGGATTCGCGCCCCGTTCCAGCACCGTATTGGCACGCTGTCTGGCGAAGTGATCGGCCGACTGGCGCGCGCCCTGCAGCGTCGGCCCCGGACCGATGGCATTGACCCGGACCGCCGGTGCCAGCGCCTGCGCCGTGGTCTGCGTCATCGCCCAGAGCCCCATCTTCGCGATGGTGTAGGTCATGAACGCCGGCGTCAGCTTGCGCACCCTCTGGTCGATCATGTTGACGATCAGCCCCTGCGCCACGGGTTCGCCGGCGGCGTCACGGCCCGGCTCCAGCCCCTGTGCCGCCATCGCCTGGGTCAGCACGAAGGGGGCGCGCAGATTGCTTTCCAGATGCCGGTCCCAGCTCTCCCGGGTGGCGCTGTGGACGCTGTCGTATTCGAAGATCGAGGCGTTGTTGATCAGACAGGTGATCGGCCCGCCCAGAGCCTCCGCCGCGCGCGGCAGGAGCGCCTGGGTCTGCGCCTCGTCCAGCAGGTCGGCCTGCAGCGTCACGGCGTTCTGCCCCAGCGCCCGGACCGCGCCCGCGGTCTCCTCGGCGCCGGTGGCGGAGCCGGCGAAATGCACCGCGACATCGAAACCGCGCCCGGCCAGTGCCTCGGCCATCGCCCGTCCCAGCCGCGCCCCGGCCCCGGTCACCAATGCCCGCATTCCATCCCCCTCGTTCGCGTCTCTAGACCGATGCCGGCCTCAGGCCAGCACCGACACCACATAGCCCGCGTAAAGCAGCGTCAGCACGATGCCCCAGCCCCGGGTGATATCGAACCGCAGGAACACGAAGGGGATCAGCAGCAGCGTCGCCCCCAGCATCACCCAGAGATCGAAGCGGAGGAACTCCGGATCGACCGGGATCGGCCCGAACAGCGTCGCCACCCCGATGATCGCCAGAAGGTTGAACATGTTCGACCCGATGACATTGCCCAGGGCCACATCCGCCTGTTTGCGCAGCGCCGCCATCACGGTGGTGGCCAGTTCCGGCAGCGACGTGCCCACCGCCACCAGCGTCAGCCCGATCACCGTATCGCTGACCCCATAGGTCCGCGCGATGACAGAGGCGTTTTCAACCAGAAGATTGGCGCCCAGCGGCAAGCCGATCAGTCCCAGCGCCAGATAGATGCCGATCCGCCAGTACGGCATGTTCGGATCGGCCTCTTCCAGCCCTTCGAGCATTTCCTCATCCGCGGCTTCGCAGCCTTCGCGGCGATGACGCAGCGCCTCGCGCATCTGGTCCCACAGCACCAGCGCCAGCGCCACCAGCAGGATGATCCCGGCCGGCAGGGTGAAGACCCCCATATAGGCCAGCGAGATGAACAGAAGCGTCGACAGCAGCATGAAGATATAGGTCTTGCGGCTGTCGCACTGGCTGGTGTGCATCGCTGCCATGATCGCCGGAATGCCCAGCACCATCAGGATATTGGCGGTGTTCGACCCCACCACATTGCCCAAGGCGATGCCCGGCGCATGTTCCAGAACCGCCTTGATCGAGATCAGCAGCTCCGGCGCTGAGGTGCCGAAGGCGACGATGGTCAGACTCACGATCAGCGCCGGGACCCCCAGACGCAGGCTCAGGTTCACCGCGCCCCGGACCAATGAATCGCCGGCCAGCAGCAGGATCACCAGCCCCAGCAGCGCAAGCAGCCATGCGATCATGAACGTCCCCTCTTTTCACAGTCGCAGGGCCCCTTGCCGATCCGGAAACGGCCGCAGCGCGGACAGCGCGCCGCATCCAGCCGCTTGGCGCCGGGAAAGCGCAGCTTTCCGAACATGGCCAGAACGGCCATCGCCACCAGAAACAGCAAGACGATCTTCAGAATCACGTCAGAGGCCAAAACGCGCATAGGCTGCGCGCTCCTCAATCCCCGCCAGCGCGTCCTGCGCCAGCTGCGCCCCGAAGCGCGACCACAGCGGCCGCCGCAGCCCGTAGCGTCGGAACTGCACCTTCTTGCCGAAGCGCTCCTGCATTTTCGGTTTCAGATGGCCGATCCCGTCGATCAGCCCCAGCTGCACCGCCCGCTGCGCCAGCCAGATCTCTCCGGTGAAAAGATCGGCGGCGCCATCCAGCTTGTCGCCCCGGCGGGCTTTGACATGGGCAATGAAATTCTGATGCAGATCGTCGAGCAGATGCTTCAGCCGTTCGACATCCTCGGGGTTCTCCGGGCGGAACGGGTCCAGCATCGATTTCGACGCCCCAGCGGTATAGACGCGCCGCTCCACCCCCTGGCGGGCGAGGAAGATATGCGCCCCGAAACCAGAGGAAATCACCCCGATCGAGCCCAGGATGGAGGAGGGATCGGCGCAGATTTCATCCGCGGCCGCGGCAATCCAGTAACCGCCCGACGCCGCCACATCCTCGACGAAGACATGCACCGGAACCCCGGTTTCCTCCGCCAGCCGGCGGATGCGCGCCGCGATCAGCGACGACTGCACCGGCGAGCCGCCGGGCGAATTCAGCTCGATCGCGACGGCGGCCGGCTTGCCCCGGCGAAACGCCTTTTCCAGCAGCGGCGCCAGCGTCGCATCGTTCAGGCTGTTACGCCCTCCAAGACCGATGGTGCCGGTCAGGCGCACCACCGAAACCAGCGGCGGGTTCTTGAGAAAAGGCAGACGCAGCTTCATGCGCCCGATGTAGAATGCCGTTTGCGGACAAACAAGGTGCGGGGCCCAGAGAAACGCCCGGAACCGAAATTTCCGCCCCCCGACGCCCGGGCGACAGGCCCTCTCCGGCCACTGACAGGCAATCCGGGCCGGTCAGGGCCGCGCCGGCGTCAGTCGCGACCGGTGATCCGTTTCAGCCAGCCTTTCTTCTCCTCGCCGGCCTCCCCGTCTTCGGCCGCCTCCGCGCCCTCTTCGGGCTCGGCCGGGCCTTCGATCTGCTCCTGCAGATTGACAAAGAACTGGTCGGCCATCTTCTTGGCGAACCCATCGATCAGACGGCTGCCCAGCTGCGCCAGCTTGCCGCCCACCTTGGCCTCGACATCATAGGCCAGAAGGGTGCCGCCGCTCTCGGTCGGGCTCAACGTCACCCTGGCGCCGCCCTTGGCGAAGCCGGCCGCGCCACCCTTGCCCTCGCCGGTGATGGTCAGCGCCTCGTTCTCGACCATGTCGGACATGCTGACCTGCCCCTTGAAAGTGGCTTTCACCGGCCCGACCTTCTGGGTCACCGTGGCGGTATAGCCCTCCTCCGGCGTGCCCTCGACTTCGGAGGCACCGGGCACGCAGGCCTTCAGCACCTCCGGGTCCAGAATGGCGGCATAGACGACGGCCGGGGCGGCCTGGATTTCACGTTCGTCGCTCAGCTGCATGATGCGGCCCTCCTCGATGACTGTACGTTTCTAGCCCAGAACCGGCCCCCGGGCCAAGATGCCGCAGCCCGGCCCGGCGCACGTTTCCCGCCCCGATCGCACCGCGACGGTCTTGCGCCCCGCCGCCAGCATGCTAGGCCGGATCCGGTGTCTTAACGAGGGATCCGATGTCCACTGCCGCGCTGCTCCGCTCTCCCGCCGGGATCCTGTTCATCCTGGTGGGCGTCTTGGGCATTTCCGTCAACGATGTGCTGATCAAGCTGCTTTCCGGCGGCTACCCCCTGCATCAGGTGGTGCTGACCCGGTCGCTGATCGGTCTGGTCTTCATCCTCTTCATGGTCCGGATCGAGGGTGGCTGGAGCATCCTCAAGACCCGCCAGCCCATCCTGCACGCCATGCGCGGCCTGTTGGTGGTCTTCTCCAACATGACCTATTTCGTCGCTCTTGCCGTCCTGCCGCTGGCCGATGCCACCGCGCTCTTCTTCGTCGCGCCGCTGTTCATCACCGCCCTGTCGATCCCGATCCTCGGCGAAAAGGTCGGGCCGCTCAGGATCGCCGCCGTCACCGCCGGTTTTGCCGGCGTGGTGATCATGCAGCGCCCCTGGGCCGACAGCGGCACATTGCAGGCCGACCGGCTGGTGATGCTGTTGCCAGTGCTCTCGGCCTTCGCCTATGCGCTGATGCAGATCATGACCCGCAAGCTCGGCGCCAGCACCAAGGCCTCGGCGCTGGCGGTCTACATTCAGATCATCTTCATCCTGGTCTCGCTCGGCTTCTTCGCCGTCGCCGGCGACGGCCGCTTCGCCGAAGGCAGCAGCGATCCCTCGGTGCAATTCCTGCTGCGCGCCTGGATCTGGCCCGACCCGGGCGATCTGTGGCTGCTGCTCGGCCTCGGCGCCGTCACCGCCGTCGCCGGCTATTGTCTCAGCCAGGCCTACCGGCTCACCGATGCCGCCACGGTGGCGCCCTTCGAATATGTCGGCCTGCCGCTCTCGGTACTCTGGGGCTGGCTGTTCTGGAGCGAGCTGCCCTCCTCTGAGGTCTGGATCGGCATCGCCCTGATCATGGGCTCCGGCCTCTTCGTCTTCCTGCGGGAGAAGCAGAAGGCCCGGCGCGTCGCCCGCGCCGGGGTCAAGCGGCGGTTCTGATCCCGCCGGGGAAGACCGCCATCCCACGTCTTTTCTGGCTGCAAATATCCTCGCCGAAGGCTGCGCCCCACCGGGGCGCAGCCGGACCTCGCAGAGGTTCGCGGTCCCGGCTCAGGCCCAGACCTGCTCCAGATCGGGCAGCGGGATCGCGTCCAGAAGCTCGCGGGTATACTCGGCCTCCGGCGCCTCGAACAGCGCCCGGGTGTCGCGGTATTCCACCACCTCGCCACGATAAAGCACCATGGTCCGCTGGCACAGCCGCCGGATCACCGACAGATCGTGGCTGATGAAGGCCAGCGTCAGCCCCAGTTCGCGCACCAGCTGCTCCAGCAGATTCAGCACTTGCGCCTGGCTGGAGACATCGAGGCCCGAGACGATCTCGTCAGCGAGGATGAAGTCGGGCTCGGTCGCGATCGCCCGGGCGATGCCGACCCGCTGGCGCTGCCCGCCCGACAACTCATGCGGATAGCGGCTGCGGAACCGCCGCGGCAGACCGACATGATCCAGCGCCTGATCGACCCGCGCCGACACCCGGTCGAAGCCCTGCAGCTTCAGCGGCCCGGCAATGATGCTGCCCACCGTCTGCCGCGGGTTGAGCGACGACATCGGGTCCTGAAAGATCATCTGGAACCGGCGCCGCATCGGCCGCAGCGCGGTTTCCTCCAGATGGGTGATATCCTGACCGTTGAAGCGGATGCTGCCGCTGTCGGGCTCAAGCAGGCGGATCATCGCCCGCCCCAGCGTCGATTTCCCCGACCCGGAACCGCCGACGATCCCCACCACATCGCCGCGCGCGATGCGCATATCGATACCCTTCAGGATCTCGATCCGGGGCGCCGCCCCGAACAGCGGCTTATGCGCCATGTCCGGGAACGACAGCCGCAGGTTTTCGATCTCGTAGATCACATCGTCAGACATGGCCGTGCATCCTGTCATGCGCCTCGATTTCCGCCTCCACCCCGGCGATCACCGCATCGGGCACCGGGGTCAGGCTGGCGTCGGGATCGGTGTATTTCGGCGTCGCCGCCAGAAGCGCCGCGGAATAGGGATGGCCGGGGCGGGCAAAGAACTGCTCAACCCGGGTGTCCTCCAGCACCATGCCGCCGAAGAGGACGGTCAGCGACTGGCAGACCTTCGACACCACGCCGAGATCGTGGGTGACGAACAGCAGCGCGGTGCCATGGCGGGCCTGCATCTGCCGGATCAGCCGCAGGATCTGCTTCTGCACCGTCACGTCGAGCGCGGTGGTCGGCTCGTCGGCGATGATCAGTTTCGGCTCCGCCGCGAAGGCCGAGGCGATCAGGATCCGCTGCCGCATGCCGCCCGACAGCTCATGCGGATAGGCCCGCATCACCCGCTCGGGATCGGGGATCGACACTTCATCCAGCAACTCCGCGGCCCGGTGGCCGGCGTCGGCCCGGGTCCAGCCAAGGATATCGACCAGCCGGTTGGTGATCTGCGGCCCGACCCGGCGCGACGGGTTCAGCGCAGTCAGCGGATCTTGCGGGATCAGCGCCGCCTTGGCGCCGATCACCCGGCGCCGGTCGCGCGGCTTCAGCGCCTGCAGATCCTCGCCATCCAGCACGATGCGACCGGATTCGATCTCCACCGCCGTAGGCAGGGTGCCCAGCACCGCCTTGCCGATCATGCTCTTGCCGGCGCCGCTTTCGCCGACCAGACCGCGCACTTCGCCGGCCTCGACCGACAGCGACACATCGCGCAGGATCGGCGCGGTGCCGACCCGGGCGTTCAGGTTTTCAATGGTCAGAAAGCTCATCTCAGCACCGGATCGAAGCGGTCCTTCAGCCCTTCGCCAAGCTGGCTCAGGCTCAGGACGGTGAGAAACAGGGCGATCAGGGGGAACACCAGCACCCACCAGGCCTGATGGATCGACAGGCGGCCCTCGGCGATCATGCTGCCCCAGGTCGGATCGTCGGTGGAGATCGACAGGTTGACGAAGCTCAGGATCGCCTCGACGATCACCGCGATCCCCATTTCCAGCGTCAGCAGCACCACGATGGTCGGCATCACGTTGGGCAGGATCTCGGTCAACATGATCGAGAACCGCTTGCGCCCCGACACCTGCGCCGAAGCCACATAGTCCATCGCACCCTGGCTCATCGCCTCGGCCCGGATCACCCGGGCGAAGCGGGTCCAGTCGATCACCACCACCGCGATGATGATAGAGCCGAGCCCCGTGCCCATCACCGCGATCAGCAGGATCGAGAACAGGACCGGCGGAAAGGCCATCCAGATATCGACGAGGCGCGAGATCACCACATCGGGCCAGCCGCGGAAATAGCCCGCGATCAGCCCCAGGACCGAGCCGATCACACAGGTGAGGATGCCGGCGATCAGCGCCACGCTCAGCGCCACCCGGGCGCCGTACATGATCCGGCTCAGCACATCGCGGCCCAGGCTGTCGGTGCCCAGCGGGAAATTCGGATCCGCACCGCTGGCCCAGAACGGCGGCAGCCGCGCGGCGAAGAGATCCTGCATCAGCGGATCCTGCGGCGCCAGCAGCGGCGCGAACAGCGCCACCAGCACCAGCAGAACCAGCCAGCCGGCCGACAGCCACAGCCGAGCCCCGGCCCGGCGTTTCACAAGTCCACGAGCATCAGCCATTGCGCAACCTCGGGTTCAGGGCGGCATAGGTCAGATCGACGACCAGGTTCACCGCCGTAAAGATCAGGGCGAAGAGGATCACGATCCCCTGGATCAGCGGCAGATCGCGGTTGATCACCGCGTCGATCGCCATGTTGCCGAGCCCTTCGTAGGAAAACAGCCGCTCGATGATCACGGTGCCACCGATCAGGAAGGTGAACTGCACCCCGATCAGCGTCAGCGTCGGCAGCACCGCATTGGGCAGCGCCTCGCGGGTGATGACATGGTTTTCGTCATAGCCCTTGGTGCGCGCCAGGGTGACATAGTCCAGATGCATGGTCTCTTTCAGCGACTGTTTCAGCAGCTGCGCGATGATCGCGGCCAGCGGGATCGCCAGCGCCAGCGACGGCATGAACATATGCGAGACCAGATCGGCCCAGATGTCGAAGCGTAGCCGCAGCACGCTTTCGAACAGGTAGAAATTCGTGCTGAACGGCAGGTCGATCGACGGTGAGATGCGGCCGGAGATATGGAAGATCGGCCAGAGCACCCCGAAGAGCAGGATCAGCACCAGACCCCAGAGGAAATCCGGCACCGAAAGCGCCACGCCATTGGTGACATCGATGGTGCCCTCGACCTTGGTGCCGCGCTTGCGGGTGCCGGTCAGCGCCAGTGCGCCGCCGATGATCATCGCGATCACCAGCGCCATGATCGACAGCTCGATGGTGGCGGGCAGCCGCGACAGCACCAGGCTCAGCACCGGTTGGCGGGTGGTGATCGAGGTTCCGAAATCGCCGTGCAGCACGCCGCCCAGCCAGATCAGGAATTGTTCGGGAATGGTCTTGTCGAGACCGTAAAGCGCCTTGAGTCGTGCGATGTCGTCGTCGGTCGCGCCGGGGGGCAGCATCATCGCCACCGGGTTGCCCGGCACCACGCGAATGACGAAGAACACGATGACGGCCACGCCGAACAGCGTGATCGCCGTCGTCAGCAATCGCAGCAGGATGCGTCTGATCAGTGTCATGGGGTCTTTGTCCGAAAGCCCGAAGGGCGAGAGCCGTGCCCGCCCTCCGGGGGATGTCGTCAGATCGCCGCGGCCTCAGCCACGGGTCATCAGCGCCGGCAGCAGCGCGCCGGAGGCATGCGGCGTCACCTTGACGCCCGACGCGAAGACGATCGGCTGTTCGTATTGCAGCAGCGGCAGCACCAGCGCGTTTTCCGCGATATAACGGTCGACCTTCTTCCAGCCGTCGATGCGCTTGGCCTCGTCCTTCTCGCCCCAGAGCGGGTTGATCATGTCGATCAGGTCCTGCCCGTCCCAGACCGAGTGGGGCGAGGGGCCGTACATGGCAAAGCCGGTCGAGGTGGTCGGATCGCCGACCGAGTTGCCCCAGTTGTAGAAGGCCGCCGGCGCCAGCTGGTCGGCGGCGCGCAGCTCGTAATGCTTGGCGATCTCATAGACCTCGATGGTGGCCTCGATCCCGACCCGGCGCCACAGGCCGACGATGGCCTGCACCATCTCGTAATCCTTGGGTTTGAAACCGCGGGTGGTCTGGATGGTGAATTTCACCGGGTTGTCGGTGGAATAGCCCGATTTCGCCAGCAGCGCCTTGGCCCCCTCGGGGTCGTAGGGCGTCTTGATGGTGGGATCGTAGGCGTCGTATTCCGGTGTCTCCAGCGTGTCGATCGGCACGCCGTAGCCCGACAGCAGCCGATCGACGATGGCCTGCTTATCCACCGCCATGACAGCCGCCTTACGCACGTTCGGATCGGTCATCACGTCGATATCGTTGAAGAAGATCATGCCGATATCGGAAATCGGCGCGGTGACGCCGTTCAGCTTGCCGGCCTTGAGGCGGTCGAATTCCTCGTAGGGAATTTCCAGCGTGACGTGAGAGTTGCCCGATTCCACCTCGGCCACGCGGGCGGCGGCATCGGTGACGAACTTGATGGTGACAGTCTTGAACTCCGGCGCGCCGCCCCAGTAATTCTCGTTCGCCTTCAGCCGGACATAGGCGTTGCGCTCGTATTTCTCGACCATATAGGGGCCGGTGCCGATCGGCGCCGCCTCGAACCCGTCGGGGCCGACCTTCTCGTAATAGGCCTTGGGCAGCACATAGCCGGTCAGGAAGTACATCCACTTGAAGATCGTCGGGTCGAACTGCTTGACGTCTGCGATCACCCGGTTGCCTTCGACCCGGTGGTTTTCCAGCGTGCCCCAGACGAACTGGATCGGGCTGCCGGTGGCCGGATCGGCGACCCGCGCCAGGCTCCAGGCGACATCCTCGGCGGTGAAGGGCGAACCGTCATGCCAGGTGACGCCTTCGCGCACATCCATCCAGACCTGGCTGTAATCCTCGTTCCAGCCCCAGTCCGTCAGCAGGCCCGGCGCCGGTTTCAGGTCGGGTTTCTGCAGGATGTATTGATCGAACACCGATTGGTAGAGGCCCTGGATCGTCGGGTTCACCGCCGAGGCGCCCACGGTCGGATCCCAGCTGGGCAGGTTGACGTTATAGGCAACGATCAGCTCGTCGATCTCCTGAGCCGCCACCATCGAAGCAAAGCTGCCGGTCGCCGCGAAGGTGACGGTGGCCGCCGACGCCTTGAGCAGGCCGCGTCTGGAAAGTTTGGTCATGTGAGATAGTCCCCTGTTGGTTTTCTTTGCGTCGTTGTTTCGTCGTTATTGCGTCCGGGGTCCTGCGCCCGGCCGGTCATTTCCCGGCCAGCATCTGCCCCAGCTGATAGCCCGGCCCCACCCCGGTGCTGGCCCCCGGCCAGACCGCGGCGCCGGTGTGGTAGAGCCCGCGGATCGGAGTGCTGCCATCGGCGAAGCCGCGCGCCGGGCGGAACATGAAATGCTGGCTCAGGTGGTGGCTGCCGCAGACCTGATCGCCACCGACCAGATTGGGATTGTCGGCCTCCAGATCTGCCGGGCTGACGATCCGCCGGGCGATGATCCGGTCACGAATACCCGGCGCGTAGCGGTCGAGGATGTCGAAGGCGCGCTCGGCGAAGGGGTCCGCCGCCTCTGCCCAGTCGGTGGCCGTGATCTCGCCTTTGGCATCGCCCCGGATCTCGCCCGGCGCCATGCGCACCTGCATCCACAGCACATGCTTTCCCTCGGGCGCACGACTGGGATCGATGGCGGTAGGCTGTCCGGCGACGATGATCGGCTCGTCCGGCAGGAGCCCGGCCATCGCCTGCGCATAGGTCCGCGCCATCTGGTCCAGCGACGGCGCCACATGCACATAGGCGAAATCGCGCAACTCCGGCCCTGCCGCCCAGTCCGGCAGATCCGACAGCGCCAGATGGATCATCATGGTGCCGGGCGCATGGCGGAACTTGCGCATCGCGGTGTCGTAGCGGTCGTCGCCCGATCCGCCGATCAGTTTCAGCATACCCCGCGGCGCCACATTGGCGATCACCGCGCGCCGGGCCGTATACGTCTCGCCGCCGGCGACGACGCCGGTGGCCTTGCCGCCCGCATGCAGGATACGTTCCACCGGCCGGCCGCAAAGGATCTCGCCGCCCCGGGCACGGATCGCGGCGCATTGCGCATCGATCACCCCGCCGGCACCGCCCTTGCCCAGCGCCATGCCAAAGGTCTGGTTGGCCATCGCCTCGAGATAGGGAAACATCGCGCCACCGGCGATATCGGGAGCGAAATCGATATGCATGCCCCAGGCCCCGAGCAGCGCCTGCAGCTTGGGCGACTCGAAGGTTTCCTCCAGCCAGGCGCGCGGGGTGGAGGCCAGGAACCGGGCGAAATCCAAGCTGCCGCCCGCCCCCTTCTTGCGCAGCGCCTTCCAGATTATAGATGCTACTGCACGTATTTTCATCCGCGAGCCGAGCAGCGCGAAAAGATGCTCCGCCTCGACCATGAACCCCTCCGAGAGCCGATCCCAGGCCTCGGCGTCAGCAGTTGAGAGGGTGGCGATCCGCGCCCGGTTCGCCGCCGCATCCTGCCCCACGCCCAGCCAGGTGCCGTCCGGGAACACGCTGGCAAAACAGTTACTTGCAGGTGCAAATTCCAGACCATTGGCCATCAATTCGGCGCCATGCTCCTTAAAATAAGGAGAGCCGGCGAAATTCGACAGGTTCATCGCGGCCCAGTCATGGGCGAACCCCTCGGCCGTATAGGCCCCGGTGCGCACGGCACCGCCGGGCACATCCGCCTGCTCAAGCACGATCACCGACCAGCCGTTGCTGACCAGATGATGCGCGCAGACCAGCGAATTGATCCCCGCGCCTATTACAATGGCGTCTGCGGTTTTCTGTCCCAAATGAAGCCCCCTGTTCTCGCCAAGATATTTGCAAAAGCATTTATTCCTGTCTAGCATTGAATCACATCTGGGGGCTTCGGAAAGACCCCCCGCCAAATAAGGGAGCAAAAGATGAGCGCATCGAACGTGCTGGGCGAACTGGGGGGAATGATCGCCTCTGGAGGCATCGAAGTGGTGGATTGCAGCGGCCTGCTGGGGCCGAACACCCCGCTGCTGAAACTGCCCGAGGATCTCGCCAAGAACACCCCGAAGGTCGTGATCCACAAGATCAGCAACTATGATAACGACGGCCCCTTCTGGGCCTGGAACTGGCTGGAGCTGGGCGAGCATTCGGGCACCCACTTCGATGCGCCGCACCACTGGATCACCGGCAAGGACAATCCCGAGGGTTATACCGACACGCTCGACGTCCAGCGTCTGATCGCACCGGTCAACGTGCTCGATTTCTCCAAGGAGTCGGCCGCCGACCCGGACTTCCTGCTGACCATCGACCATGTGAAGGCCTGGGAAGCCGAACACGGTGAGATCAAGGCCGGCGAATGGGTCGTTATGCGCTCCGACTGGGATCAATATGCCGATGACGAGGAGAAATACCTCAACGCCAACGAAACCGGCCCGCATACCCCCGGACCGACCGCCGAGGTGATCCAGTATCTGATCGACAAGGGCATCGTTGGCTGGGGCACCCAATGCGTCGGCACCGATGCCGGTCTGGCCGGCGAGATGGACCCGCCGTTCCCGGCGCACAACCTGCTGCACGCCAACAACCGCTTCGGCCTGGCCTCGCTCGCCAATCTCGACAAGCTGCCGGCCAAGGGGGCGATCCTGATCGTCGCGCCGCTGAAGATCGAGAACGGCACCGGCTCGCCGATCCGCGCCCTCGCGCTGAAACCGAAGGCGTAATTCGTGCAGAAGGTCGATCACGTCATCATTGGGACCGGCATCAACGCGCTGGTCGCCGGGGCTTTGCTGTCGCGCAAGGGCAAACGGGTTCTGATGCTGGAACGCGAATCCCATGTCGGCGGCTGCATGATAACCACCGAGGCCACCGTGCCGGGATTCCGTCATGACGTGATGGCCGCCACCTTCGTGCTGTTCATCACCTCGCCGGCCTACGCAGAGCTGGCCGGCGATCTGGCGCAGCACGGGCTGGACTTCTGCCACACGCCGCATCCCACCGCGGTTCTACGCCCCGACGGGCGCGCCACGGTGTTCACCACCGATCGCGCCGCCAACGTGGCCGCCTTCAACGCGCTGGCCCCCGGAGACGGGGACCAGCATGCCCGCGACGTCGGCCGGATCGAGACCGACGCCGGGTTTCTCTTCGCGCTGCTGGGCGGCGATCTGTGGTCCGCCAAGACCGCCCGGCTGCTGGCCGGCCAGGCCTGGAAACGCGGGCTGAACGGGCTGAAGGCCTGGATCGGCGAGGCGCTGGTGCCGGCCCGCGGCTGGCTGGAAACCAGCTATGACAGCGACGACATCCGGGCGCTCTGGGCGCCCTGGGTGCTGCATTGCGGGCTGACGCCCGAATCCACCTATTCCGGCGAGATGGCCAAGGTCGTCGCCTTCGCGCTGGAGGCCGCCGGCGCCCCCATCGTCAAAGGCGGCACCGCGCGGGCGGCAGAGGCCTTCCGCAGCCTGATCGAAGCCAACGGCGGCGAGATCCGCACCGGCACCGATGTCGACCGCATCCTGGTCGAGGGCGGCCGCGCCACCGGGGTCGAGACCGCCAACGGCGACCGGATCGCCGCCGATCACGTTCTGGCCTCGGTCACGCCGGGGCAGCTTTATGGCCGGCTGCTGCGCGATCACACCAGCGCCGAAGACAGCCAGACCGCGCGCAGGTTCCGCCACGGCCGCGGCGACTTCCAGCTGCATTTCGCGCTCGATCGCCATCCCGAATGGCTGACCGACGGGCTCGACGACGTGGCGCTGATCCACCTCTCGGACGGCATCGACGCGGTGTCGAAATCCAGCAACGAGGCCGAGCGTGGCATGCTGCCGGCCACCCCGACGATCTGCGTCGGCCAGCCGCACCGGCTGGATCCCGGCCGCTGCCCGGAGGGCAAGGCGATCCTCTGGCTGCAAATCCCCGATGCGCCCCGGGTGATCAAGGGGGACGCCAAGGGCGAAATCGAGACCAGTGGCCAGTGGGACGAGGCCACGCGGGAAGCCTTCGCCGACCGGCTGGAGGCGATCCTCGCCACCCATATCCATGATTTCGACAAGATCAAGCTGGCGCGTCGCGCCTATTCCCCCGCCGATCTGGAAGCACTGAATATGAACCTGGTGGGCGGCGATCCCTATGGCGGGCTCTGCACCATCGACCAGTTCTTCGTCTTCCGCCCCTTCGCCGGGTCGCGCAACGGCGCCACGCCGGTCAAGGGGCTGACCCAGATCGGCGCCTCGACCCACCCGGGGCCGGGCATGGGCGGCGGCTCCGGCTATAATGCCGCCAAAAGGCTTGGCGCATGATCGGAGAGACCGCGGCATCGGAGGCGCTTCAGGCCCGCCGGCTGGGCGAGATCGGGCTGGACAATTTCCCGCCCTATCTGATGAACCGGATCATGGGCCGCTATAACGGCCGGCTGCGCGGCCAGATGGCGAGCCTCGGGTTCACCACCGCGAAGATGCGCAGCCTGTCGGTGCTGACGCTGATCGACGGCATCCTGATCCGCGACCTGTCCAGCTATGCGGTGGTGGAGCAATCGACCCTCAGCCGTACGCTGGATTCGCTGGCCGCCGACGGCCTGGTGACCCGCGAACCCGACAAGGACGACAGCCGCGCCACCCGCGTCTATGTCACCGACGAGGGGCGCGATGCCTTCGAGCGGCTCTGGCCCAGCATGTCGGACAGTTACCAGCAGATGTTCGACGGCATCCCCGATGCCGAGCGGCAGGCCTTCGTGGCGACGCTGCACAAGATTTTGACCAACGTGAAGTTCTGAACCGGAGGCGCGGCGCGCCGCTCCGGGCCGGCATCCGCCAGCGACGACGCGAGCAAAGAAAGGAAACGAAATGGCTGAACGGTCATTTGCAAGGGAAGTGCAGGATCTGCGGCTGGGCAAGGGCGAGACCTTTACCGGCGAAGGCATTCTGGCGATCACCAAAGCGCTCCTTGAAAACGGTGTCGGATATGTCGGCGGCTATCAGGGCGCGCCGATCTCGCACCTGATGGACGTGCTCGCCGATGCGGAGGAGCTGCTGGGCGAACTCGGCGTGCGGTTCGAGGCCAACGCCTCGGAAGCCGCCGCCGCCGCCATGCTGGCGGCCTCGGTCCATTACCCCATTCGCGGTGCAGTCACCTTCAAGGCGCCGGTGGGGGTCAACGTCGCCTCCGACGCGCTGGCCAACCTCGCCTCCTCCGGCGTCAACGGCGGCGCGCTGATCATCATCGGCGAGGATTACGGCGAAGGCTCCTCGATCATGCAGGAGCGCAGCCATCCGTTTGCGATGAAATCGCAGATCTGGCTTCTGGACCCGCGACCCAGCCTGCCCTCCATCGTCAAGGCGGTGGGCGACGGGTTCGAGCTGAGCGAGGCGTCGAACACGCCGGTGATGCTGACTGTGCGGATCCGCGCCTGCCATGTCACCGGCAGCTTCGAATGCCGCGACAACAAGCGGCCGAAGATGACGGTCAAACAGGCGCTGGCCGAGCCCAGGAAGGATTTCAACCGGGTGGTGCTGCCGCCGGCCTCCTTCGTGCATGAACACGACAAGATCGACAACCGCTGGCCCGCGGCCGAGAAATACATCGTCGAGAACGGGCTGAACGAATTCTTCGGCCCCGACAGCTCGAAGATCGGCCTGATCTGCCAGGGCGGCATGTACAACGGCGTGATCCGGGCGCTGCAGCGGCTGGGGCTGGCCGATATCTACGGCAATTCGCAAATCCCGATCTACTGCCTGAACGTCACCTATCCGCTGGTGGATTCCGAGTTCACCGACTTCGTCAAGGACAAGGACGGCGTGCTGGTGATCGAGGAAGGCCAGCCCGAGTTCATCGAACAGGCCTTTGCCACCTTCGTGCTGCGCAACGGGCTGAAGGTGCGGCTGCATGGCAAGGACATGCTGCCGATGGCCGGCGAATACACCGGCCAGGTGATGCTGGACGGGATCACCGGCTTTCTCAAGGAACACGCCCCCGACCTGCTGCCGGGACAGATGCGCGCGCCCAACAAGCCGGCGCCGGCGATCCCGGATCTGTCCAAGACCGTGCCGACCCGGCCGCCGGGGTTCTGCACCGGCTGCCCGGAACGGCCGATCTTCGCTGCGATGAAGCTGGTGCAGGAGGAACTGGGCGAACATCAGATCACCGGCGATATCGGCTGCCACCTCTTCGCCTGCCTGCCGCCGTTCGAGGTCGGCGGCTCGACCATGGGATATGGCCTCGGCCCCGCCTCCAACGCGGCCTTCGACGGCGGCGGCGACAAGCGGGCGATCTCCATCGTCGGCGACGGCGGCTTCTGGCACAACGGGCTGTCGTCCTCGATCGGCAACATGGTGTTCAACAAGTCCGACAGCGTGGCGGTAATCGTCGACAACTATTACTCGGCGGCCACCGGTGGACAGGACATCCTGTCGTCGCGCGCCAACAACGCCACCAAGTCGACGCAGAACCCGATCACCGATGCGGTGAAGGGCGTCGGCGTCAAATGGGTGCGCCAGATCGACCGCACCTATGACGTGCCGAAGATGCGCGAGATCCTGCATGAGGCGCTGACCACCGAGGAGACCGGACCGAAGGTTATCGTCGCCTCCTCCGAATGCATGCTGAACCGGCAGCGGCGCGAAAAGCCGATTCGCAACAAGGCGATCAAGGACGGTCTCAGGGTCGAGGTGCCGCGGTTCGGTGTCGATGAGGATATCTGCACCGGCGATCATGCCTGTATCCGCCTGTCCGGCTGCCCGTCGCTGTCGCTGAAGACACTGGACGACCCGCTGCGCGACGATCCCATCGCCCATATCGACCAGTCCTGCGTCGGCTGCGGCAACTGCGGCGAGGTGGCCGATGCCGCCGTCCTCTGCCCCAGCTTCTACCGCGCCGACGTGATCCACAACGCCACCTGGTACGAAAAGCTGTGGCAGGGCGTCACCGCCGGCACGATCCGCTGGCTGCAAAGCCGCCGCGCCGCCAAGCGCCTCGAATTCCCGGAGACCGTCTGATGACCATCCAGCAAGCTCTGGCACCGCGCCAGCCCGATGAGAAACTGACCACCATCATCAAGCTCGCCATCATGGCCGTCGGCGGCCAGGGCGGTGGCGTGCTGACCAACTGGATCGAGGCGACCGCGCGGTCGCAGGGCTATGCCTGTCAGGCGACCTCGGTCGCCGGCGTCGCGCAGCGCACCGGCGCCACGATCTATTACGTCGAAATGGCACCGATGGGCGATGGCGTGGCGCCAGTCTTCTCGCTGGCGCCCTCCGCCGGCGATGTCGATGTGCTGATCGCTGCCGAGATGATGGAGGCCGGCCGCGCCATCCTGCGCGGCTTTGTCACCCCCGACCGCACCACCCTGATCGCCTCGACCCACCGGGCGCTGGCGGTGTCGGAGAAGATGGTGCCCGGCGACGGCATCGCCAGTTCCGACGAGGTGCGCGCCGCCGCCGAGGTCGCCGCCGACAAGCTGATCATGTTCGACATGGACAGCCTGGCGATCCAGAACGGGTCGGTCATTTCCTCCTCGCTCTTCGGGGCGCTGGCGGGCTCGGGGGCCCTGCCCTTCCCGCGGGAGGCCTTCGAGGCCGCGATCCGCGCCTCCGGCAAGGGGGTGGAGGCGTCGCTCCGCGCCTTCTCCGCCGCCTATGACCGGGCGCAGAACGCCGCCGTCGATCCCGCGCAGGCGGACCAGGCGAAACCGGCCGCCGCCGCCCTCGCCCCCGAAGGCCCCGCCGCGCTGATGCGGGACTGGCAGGCGCTGACCGATCGCGTCCTGGCCCTGCCCGCCCCGGCGCAGGAGATGGCGCTGCACGGGCTGCGCAAGGTGGTGAAGTTCCAGGATGTCGCCTATGGCGCCGAATACATGGACCGGCTGGAAGAGATCGCCGCGCTGGACGATGCGGCGCACGGTTTCGTCCTGACGGCGGAGGCGGCGAAATACATCGCCAACGCCATGGCCTATGACGATGTGATCCGGGTCGCCGACCTGAAGACCCGCGGCGCCCGGTTCGACCGGATCAAGGCGCATATGGGCTCGGGCGACCGCCCCGTGGCGCTGACCGAGTTCATGCACCCCCGCGCCGAGGAGATCGCCGGCATGATGCCTGCCGCCATGGGCGCCCGCTGGGAGGCGAACCCCAAGGCGATGGCGCGGCTGGATCGCTGGTTCAACAAGGGCCGCCGCTTGCGCACCCACAAGCTGGGAAATTTCCTGATGCTCTATGTGCTGGGCGGCCTGCGCGGCTATCGCCGCCGGACCCTGCGCCACAAATACGAACAGGAGCATCTGGCCCGCTGGCTCGACACCGTGAAGGGCGCCGTGGCCGGGCATTACGCCTTTGCGGTCGAACTGATCCGTTGCCGCCGGCTGATCAAGGGTTATTCCGACACCCATGCGCGCGGGCTGTCGAAATTCGACAAGGTGATGCAGGCCGCCGAGCTGGTTCGGGCGCGCGAGGATGGCGCCGACTGGGTCGCCCGCCTGCGCGAGGCGGCGTTGCAGGACGAGAAGGGCGCGGCGCTGGATGGCGCCATCCTGACCGTGCGCAGTTTCGCCGGCTGACCGGACGCGGATCGACCGCTCAGGGAATACCGGCGTTTCCACCTCGCGCCGGTATATGCGAGAAAGCCCGTCAATTACGGCGGGCTTTCTTTTGCGCAGACGGCCCGGACAGGCTCGCCTCGCCCCGGTTTCACCGCAAACAAAACGCCCGGCGCATACATGCACCGGGCGTCTTCGGGGACCCGACGGGACAGGCCCTTAATCGTCCTTCGGCGCCAGTGCCCGGAAGGCGGAACGCTCATAAAGCAGCGCCTCCCCCTCGCCGAAGCGCGCCTCGCGGATCTGGCCGATATAGACCATGTGACTGCCCGCCTCGATCTGCTCCGACACCTCGCAGGAGAGGCTGAGGAGCGCATCGGCCAGATAGGGCAGCCCCTGGTCGTCGTCGCGCCAGTTGCCGGCGGCGAACTTCTCCTCTCCGGTCACCCCGCCGGCACCGGCGAAGCGCAGCGCCAGATCGCCGGCCTCCTGCCCCAGCAGGTTGACGGCGAAACGTCCGGTCTGGCCGACGCTGGCGCAGGTGCCGGTCTTGCGGTTCAGGCAGACCAGCAGGCTCGGCGGCTCCGCCGTCACCGAACAGACCGCGGTGGCGGTGATACCGCGCCGCTCCGCGCCGTCCCGGGTGGTGATCACCGTGACCACCCCGGGAAACCGGCTCATCGCGTCGCGGAAGATATCGGCCGAAATCCCCATGCCCATCTCAGGCCGCCTTCAGATCCTGCAGATAGGCCGCCGCCGCCTCCGGCTCGGCGAACCAGGGGAAGAAGTCGCGCGGATCGTCGAAACCGTTGGCGATCCGATGCGCCAGTTCCGGCACTGCGCAGGCGGTCCCCATGATCTCCAGCACGAAATCGGGCGGCGGCATCAGCATCATGTTGGTCCATTTGACCACCCATTGCGCATAGGCCCAATAGGCATCGAAAGTGCCCTGCATCCAGGCCGCATCAAAGGGCTGGTCGCCATGATCGAGGATCCGGGTCAGATAGGCCGCCGCCGCCTTGCCGGCATTGTTCGACCCCTGGCCGGTGATCGGATCGTTCAGGCAGACCGCATCGCCCAGCCCCAGCACCTGCCGGCCCGAGGGCAGCGTGGCGACGGGTTTGCGCACCGTCGGCGGGAACCGCCCTGCCAGCCGGCCGTTGTCATCGGTCAGTTCGATGGCGCCGCAGCGCTCGGCCTCCCAGGGCAGGAAGGTATCAAGGATGGATTTCGAGACCTCCAGATGCTGGTCCGGGCTGGTGACATCCTTCCAGCAATCCATCGGGCCGCCGGGAATCCCCTCGAAGACCATGATCTCACAGGGGCCCGTGGTGGTCAGCGCCGGGAAGACGAAATATTCGCCCACGCCGGGGATCAGGTTGAAACAGACCGCCGAATGGTCCGGGCGCGGGGTCATGCCCGTGACATAGGTCAGCGCCAATGCCCGCTGCGGCCTGTCGAAGGGGGATCTTTCCGCGTCGCGGGCGAACAGCGCACCGATCTCCCCCTTGCCGGAGGCGACGATGACCAGATCGTCCTCGGCGGCATAGGCCTCAAGCTCGGCGATGCCGGCCTCGGCGATCACCAGCTCGCCGCCCAGCCGGGTGAATTCCGCCAGCCAGCGCGGCATCTTCACCCGCTGGTCGACCGAGAAGGCGTCGCGGTCGAGCCGCCCGACCCAGTCGATCGCCTTGGCGCCCTTCTGCTCGGGGTGCGGCACGGTAAAGCTGATCCCCTGCACCGGCGGGCAGACATCGGACCAGAAGTCGATCCCCAGATCGCGCTCATGCTGGATCGAGGCGCCGAACATGCACTGGCTGGACAGCACCCGCCCGGCTGCGATTTCCTCGGCAGTGCGGTTCTGCACCACGCGGACCTGATGGCCGGCCTTCAGCAGACCGATCCCCAGCTGCAGACCCGACTGGCCGCCGCCGACAATTGTGAATTTTCTCATTTTTCTCATCCCTGTTGGTGGTTGCGGGTCCGGATCATTCCATCAGCAGCGGAATGGCCGGTTTCGCCTGTTCCGGCCCCATCGCGGTATAGCCGCCGTCGACGCGGATATCGGTGCCGGTGATGAAGCTCGCCTCGTCCGACAGCAGGAACAGGATGGCATTGGCCACCTCCTCCGGATCGCCGGTGCGGCCCAGCAGGTGGAAGGGCGCGGCGACCTTGTCGGTCTTGGCACGGTCGCCCCCCGACAGCTCATCCATGATGTTCGACCAGGTCCAGCCCGGCGACACCGCGTTCACCCGGATGCCCTCGGGCGCCAGATCCATCGCCTGATTGCGGGTCAGTTGCAGGATCGCTGCCTTGGAGACGGGGTAAAGCCAGCGCCCGGTCTGCGCCACCCGGGCCGAGATCGACCCGAAGTTGACGATGGCGCCCTTGTTCTTCGCCAGCTCCGCCCGCGCCGCCTGCATCAGCATGACCGAACCGACGATATTGACGTCGAGCGCATCCAGCCATTCCGCCCGTGTCGAATCCGCCCCGTTGTCCAGATAGGTGCAGGCGACATTGACCAGAAAGTCGATCCGGCCGAAGGCCTCCACGGTCGCGGCGACCAGCGCTGCGATCTGATCGTCCTGGCGGATGTCGGTTTCCTTGAAGACCACCCCATCGGCTTCCAGCGGCCTGCCGTTGGCGACATCGATATCCGCCGCCATCACCCGCACGCCGGCGGCGCGCAACGACCGCACCACCGCCTGGCCGATCTTGGTCGAGGCCCCGGGAACGATGGCAACCTTGCCGTCCAGTCCCTTCATTTTCGAACTCCCTGTCAGTTGTTTTACAATTAAAACAAACTCTGCCGCCGGGCCGGGCAGGCCGCTATCCGCATCGCGCAGGGCCTGTCCGGATCGCGAATTTTTTTGACCGGCGGCTTTTCGCCCTGCTAGGCTTGTCGAAATTTCTGCTTGGCCCCGATGCGCGTGGAGAGGTGGCAGAATGCATCAAAGACCCCCCCTGGCAGCCCATGAGCTGTTTCAGAGCCGGGATCTGGACGAAACCCGCGAACGGGTCGCCCAGGTCTTCTGCCCCCACCGTCTCGAGACGCTGGGCCGCGCCCCCATTGCCGCCCGGCACAATCACATCCGCGGCGAACGGCTGTCACTGAACTACATGGAATACGGCGCCCGCACCCGGATCGACCCCGGCGAACTGCAAAGCTTCTATCTGCTGCAGATCCCGCTCTCCGGTGCGGCGCGGATCGAGAACGGGCGCGACAGCTATGTCTCCGATGCCGGCGCCGCGGCGGTGCTGAACCCGCACCGCCCCACCTCCATGCTGTGGGAGGCCGGAGTGCGGCAGCTGCTGGTGCAGATCGACCGCGCGGCGCTGCAGCGGCTGCTGGCCGATCTGCTGGGCGGGCCGGTGCCGGAGCCGCTGAAATTCACCGGCGCGCTGCCGCTCACCCGGGGCACCGGAGCGATGCTGCGTCAGCTGGTGCTGCATCTGGTCGAGGAAATCGACGCCGGCCGCTCCGGCTTCGGCCAGGCCGGGCTGATGAACCGGCAGATCGAAAGCACCATCATGACCGGGCTGATCGAGGCGCTGGAGAACAATTACTCAGCCCTGCTGGGCCGCCCGGTCAGCGCAGCCGCCCCGCGCAAGCTGCGACTGGCCGAAGAGTATATCGAGGCGCATCTGGATCAGCCGCTGACGCTGGAGGAGATCGCCCGCGCCGCCGGCACCACCCCGCGCAGCCTGCAGATGGCCTTTCGCGATTTCCGCGGGACAACGCCGCTGAACTTCCTGCGGGACCGCCGGCTGGATCTGGTGCATCGCGACCTGATGACCGCACCCCCCGGCGCCACCGTGACCGATATCGCCACAGCCCGCGGCTTCGGTCATCTGGGACGGTTTTCGCAGGCCTACCGGACGCGTTTCGGCGCCAGCCCCAGCGATACGCTGCGCGGCCGGCTCCACTAGGTTCAGCGCGGCAGCGTCGCCGCCATCCGCGCAGCTTCCTCATAGATGCCGGTCAGCATGTTCAGCACCCGCGTCGCCTCGGCCAGCTGGTCGTTCAGCCCCGGCACGCTGTGGATCCGCTCGATCAGCAGCTTGCGGCGCAGGGCGCCGTATTGGTCGGTCACCCGCCGCCCCTCCGTCGTCGCCTGATAGGTCACGCCGCTGCGCCCGGAACCGAGTTTCTCGATCAGACCGGCGGCGGCGAGCTTGCGCAGCGAATACTGGATATTGGGGATGTCGTCGCGATTGCTGAGCCGGGCCAGTTCCTTGATCGACTTCGGCCGGTCGTTCATCCGGATCATGTGCAGCATCGCATTCTCCGGCCCGCTGGCCGCCACATCGCTGACCGAGGCCAGGCATTCCGACTGCCAGTGCCCGAACCCCTCGAACGCCCGCATCAGCGCGAATTCCAGTTCGGTGGTCTTGGTCTCGGCCTGATTCTCCGACAGGTGCCAGCGGAAGTCCAGATTGGGGTCGTCCCCGTCATTTTTCGGTGCGCTCACGGCAGGTCTCCTTCGCATCGCGATCATGCGGAGAGGGTTCGGAGGCTGCAACTCGATTTTTAAATAGACTTTCTATTAGAAATTACAGATCATTTTTGCACCCAACAGAGAGAGAGACAAAAATGACCACGAACCTGATGATGAAGAAGGAGGGCTTCAAGCTCGGTACCTTCTCCTCCAACTGCTCCTCCGGCATGACGGTGACCAAGGCACCGGAGCGCTGGCAGAACAGCTGGGACAACAACCTCAAGCTCGGCAAGATGCTGGACGAGGGTAGTGTCCCGGGAGATGGTGTAGGAACTGGCGTCCACCTGCTTCTTCATAGCTGGTGCTGCTCGTTCACTGCGCGGCGATCATCGTCGCCGCGCCGGTATCGTTGCACACGGCCGTCAG
>NZ_JASNJD010000040.1 GCF_030164425.1 Pseudodonghicola flavimaris
TGTTGAACAGCGAGGCACGGCGCTTGATGCCGTGAACCTCATAGCCTTTTTCCAGGAGAAACTCAGCCAGATAAGAGCCATCCTGCCCTGTGATGCCGGTGATGAGTGCTTTGCGGGTCATATAGATTTATCCAATTCGTTCGATTGTTGGGGGCGTTACGAAACTCCCAACTTTACCGCGGCTCCGTTCAGGTCAGTCTTGATATCCGAAGAACTGCATCTGATTAGCCATGCCTTCATCCAGTGCGTCGATCGTTTCTGGGCTCATTTTTCGCAGATGATCGCCGGGTGTAACTTGGCGTTTGTGCTTGCTGGGATCCTCGTTCTTTGGGGTGAAGTCGATCTTTTCCCCCAGTGTGACGCGTAGCTCGTTCGTTAGCGGCTGATCTATGAAATCAGAGATCCGGTTTAGCCAGGATTCTGTGTTCAGAACCATTTCCTCGTATTTCAGAACGAGGACGTCATTGTGCTCTTCTACCAGGTTGCGTAGGACTTGTAGTCGGTTGCGATAATTGGAGATCTCTCCGCGGGCATATTCATCTATGTTCATTTCTTTCATTGCTTCACGCCGTTCTAGAAAAGCTTTCAGTTTGTCTGAGTCTTTTGGCGGAACATGGGATTGGCGATAGGAAAAATAGGCGGAGGTAATGCAGTCGCGGGGGTCGCGGACTTGAACGATAACTTTTAGGTCTTTCAGTTTTGGCATTCTTGAAGCCCAAGGGCCCCGTATTACGCCATAATAAACGCCCTCATCCCGCATTTGTTTCTGATGTTGAATATAAACTTGATCCAGCGGCAGCGGTGAAGAGGGCGCAATTAGGGAGATGCGATCCATCTCGAGGCCACGTGCTGTGCAAAAATCTACAAGTATCTGGTCCGTGATAGTGCTGCCTGCTTTGTGCATGGACACGCAGGCGATGCTTTTAGAAGGGGAGCTCATGGCCGTTTTTCCATTTACATAAATAGTTTGTTTTATCGATCGCGTATACTTGGTCTCCGTAAGGCGGGGTACATACAAAAGAGACCGAGTTGTGTCGCTGACCCCGGGGAGAGCATCTGCCGGAGGCGAGACGAATGTGCCCTCCCTCGTAGTGCGTATTCCTACCTCTGCCTGTTCGAGTGCGCATCATCACGATGAACTTTCGTGACGTATTCTGCGGTATAATTCAAGACATTGGTTCATCGCGGCCTCCTGATTGTGGTAATTGCGGGCGTGGATATGGCCGCGCAGCCCGCGCAGCTGCGCCTCGTGGGTGCGCGGATTCTCCAGTGCCCAGGCCAGGCCGGCGGCGAAATCCTCCGCATCGCCGTATTCGGCGATGTAACCGGTGTCGTGATGGGTCACCAGCTCGGGCACGTTGCCGACCGGGAAGCCGACCACCGGGGTGCCGGAGAGCAGCGCCTCGACCACGGTCTGCGGCGCGTTGTCCTCCAGCGAGGGGAAGGCGAAGACATCGGCGGCGGCATAGAGCAGCGACAGCCGCTTCGGGTCGGAGATATAGCCCATGTTATGGCCGGGGATGGCTGTGTCCAGATTGGCTGAGCCGAAGAACAGCCCCTCGACCCCCTCGGCGGCGCCGAGCTGCACCAGCCGGTCGATGCTCTGCTGCAGGTACTGGCCGCCCTTGCGCCGGTTGTCCAGGCTGTCGGCGCCGAAGATGATGTATTTGCGGTCCAGCGGCAGCCCCAGCCGGAGCCGGGCGACCATCTTGTTGGTGGGGGTGAAATGCCCGACCGGGAAGATGTTGGGGATCACATGGATCTCGCGGCCCTCGAACAGAGAGCTCTGGCGGGCGCAATCGGCCAGCCACTGCGACGGGCAGACGATATGGAGGTTTTCGATCTTGGAATAGGCGTCGCGCTTGATCTGCCAGTTCTCATGCGCGGTCTGCACGCCGGGGGCCAGCAGCGGACAGTCGCGGCACTGGTCCTTGTAGCCCTCGCAGCCCTCGGAATAGTGGCAGCCGCCGGTGAAGGGGTTCATGTCGTGCAGCGTCCAGACCACCGGCCGGTCGTTCACGATCTTCTCGAGCTGCGGGTAATCCAGCATCCCCGAGACCCAGTGCAGGTGGATCACGTCGATCGCCGAAAGCTCGCGGCCGAGCACCTCGCCCATGACCAGGTTGCCGGGGCCGGAGAACAGCTCGCGGGCCTGCGCCTGGTCGACCGAGATGGCATCCAGCCAGTATTGCCAGAGCGCTTCGGTGCCGCCCTTGGCCTGGGCCTCGGCCGCGGCCGGGGTCAGCGGCGCGCCGAAGACATTGGGCGGCTCGCCGTTCTTGAAGATGCAGATCGAGAAGGCGCCGACGCCGGCCTCGCGCAGGGCCGTCATGCTGCGCTGGCTGGCGATGCCGGCCCCGCCCTGCGCCGAGGTGGTCAGGATCGCCACCTGAACCGGCGGCTCGGCCGGCGGCGGCGCCTGGATCAGCTGGTGACGGATGAAGTTGCGCTGGAAGATCTCGTAGAGCTCGGGATTGGTGCAGCGCGAGGCATCCGGCGCCCCGGCGGCGCGGAAGGCGGCGAGCACCGCCTTGTAGAAGGCCCGGTGCTGGGTCTCGTCCAGGGTTTCGTCCAGCTGGCCGAAAAAGGGCGGGTTCCAGTAGTCGAACAGGAAGAAATCGGCACGCTCACGCTGGCCGGCGCCGTCCAGAAGCCCCCAGGACCGGCGGCGCCAGTCGACCTCGTCCATGTATTTGCCGATGTCGTAGGTGTTCATCGCGCTTTCGGCGTTGTCCTTATAGACATAGACGACATCCGGGATCAGCGTGATGCTGGGGGCCAGCGAGATGGCCTTGGTGAGAAACAGGCTGTCCTCGCCCATGCGCAGTTTCTCTGGGTAGAGAATGGTCTCGACGAAATCGCGTTCGTAAAGCGCCGCCCAGTGGCCCTCGGTCGAGGCCAGCAGCTCGGGCATCTCGGACAGGGTGGTATGGGCGACGGTGCGGTCGGAGATGCCGGCGGGGTATTTCACCCCCTGCGACATCTGGCCGTGAATCCGCCGCTCGACCTGGAAAGCGCCGCGCACGATGCTGCTCTCGTGTTTCTGCGCGCTGGCGAACAGCCGCGACAGCGCCCCGGCGGGCAGTCCGTCGTCGGCGTCGAGGAAGAAGACGTATTTGCCGCGGGCGGCGCGGATGCCGACGTTGCGCGATCCGCCCGGGCCGAGATTGCGCAGGTTGTTGAGCAGCCGCACCCGCGGATCGCGCTGGCGCAGCGCCTCGATCACCGGGGCGGTTTCGTCGCTGCTGCAGTCGTTGACGCAGATCACCTCGATGTTCTGCAGATCCTGGGACAGCACCGCCTGCACCGTTTCGGTGACGAAGGCGGCGGCGTTATGCACCGGCATGACGATGCTGACATCGGGATAGCGGCCGTCGTTGGCGGCCAGCTGGTCGACCGGGGCCTCGCCCCAGGGACCGCCCCAGAGGCGTTTGAAATCCCGCAGCATGGAGCGGACCGCGAGAACGAAATCGGGCTGGTCGAGATGGGCATTGGCCACCTCGATGAAATCCTCGGGTCGCGCCTTGGAATGGTCGCCGAGCCGGTGCAGCTCCTCTTCCGACAGGAAGGGGAAGACCCGGGACAGCAGCGCCCGGTGCTCGCCGTGAAGTTGATCCAGCGCGGTGTTGGAAACGCCGCTGGTGCGGAAGTTCAGCAGCGGTGCGCCGACCTCGTAATAGGTGGCGCCGGCCTGGTAGAGGCGGACGGTCAGCTCGAAGTCGGCGATGATCGGGAAGGCGGTGTCATAGGGGCCGATCCGGTCGTAGAGCGCCGCCGGGATCAGCATCGTCTCGTGGCGCAGCGGCATGCGGAGCAGGACCGATTTATCGTAGGTCATGCTGGGCAGAACATGCGAGCTGCCGTCCTCATTGACATAGCGGGCCAGGGAACCGGTGAATGAGCAGCCGCTGAATTGCTGGGCGGCCACCAGCCGGCTGACCGCGTCGGGCTGATACCAGTCGTCGGAATTGAGCAGCAGGATATAATCGCCCTGTGCCAATTCCAGGCCTTTATTCATCGCGTCGTAAATGCCGCGATCCGGTTCGGAAACGTAATAATCGACGTTTTTCTCGTATTTCCGGACGATGTCGATGGTGCTGTCTTTCGACGCCCCGTCGACGATGATGTATTCGATGTTGCTGTAGGTCTGGGCGATAACGGATTTGATCGTCTGCTCGATGGTCTCGGCGGAGTTCCAGCAGACGGTAATGATGGTGACGAGCGGGGTGGTGGAATTCTTCTGCTTTCCACCGCCCTGCAGGCGCAGGCCGCCCTCGGCTTTCCGGTCTCCACCTGTCTCGGGGTAACGGTCGTAGCGACCCACGAATTTGGTATCCTGAAACATTCTGCAAATCGCCTTTTTTTGTCGCTTCAGCGACATAAAATCTCACGTTGGTAAGGGCTTAGCTGGGTTTGTCCTGTTGTGCAACCAAGCGCCGGTGCCGGTGCCCCATCTGTGTGAAACTCTGCCGGGGCCAATCTGCCCGGGGTGCTCTGCAGGGTTCAAGGGGCTTTTGAACCGGGAGCTCCCCCCGGGTCAGGCCGGGGTCGGTTTGAGGGTTTTTCAGGCGTTTCCGGGCCCGGTCGGCGCCCCTGCGCGACGCCCCGCGCGACCCCGGTCGGCGAAGTCCCGCCGACCGGGCCCCGGGCGCGGGGTGAGTCTGCTCAGAGCGTGCCGCTGCGGTCGTTGTCGCGGATGCGGTCGCAGGCGGCCTGGAAGGCCGCCTTCTGATCGAGAAGCGTTTCGGTGATTTGCCGCACCCCGGAGTGGAATGCAGAGGATCTGGGGTGAAATGAATGCTGCGTATCCGATTGCAATCGGGCGGCAGATTTTCGTTCCTTTTCTGAAAATACATCTTTTCTGTCTTTGACGAATTTGGAAATGAATTTTGGAAGTTTATCGTAATGAAGGACGCTGACCTGTTCGTGCGGATCGGCGCACCATTTGTTCAGGAAGCCGGAAATATACTCCGATTTCTGCTGCAGCCATTGATCGACACGGCCCGGAGGGACCGGGCGGAAGTTTTTCTCGATCTCTTCATGGGCCGCTTTGAGAATATTTTTCTCATGCAGAAAATAGATCTTTTCCATCCGGATGCCGCGGGTGGCCAGCAGATCGGAATGGCGCTCAAGTTCGTCCAGCGCCCACCAGGACGTCAGGATCATCAGCGGGTCGCGGACCAGCACGAGACGCAGCACACCGGGGGGTGGCGCATAGGCGGGATCGGTCAGCGCGAAGTCGTGTGATTTGACCATGCGCACGGGATGGTTGTCCGCCGCAGCGGTGCCGAGGGCGAATTTCGACACCACGCAGGGGTGCTGCCGGCAGCAGCCGGGCTCCTGATACCATTCGCAGAAGGAGAAGCGGTCGCCGAGGATCGCCTCGAAGCTGGACTTCAGGTAATGCAGCCCGGAGCGCGGCAGGGACTTGGTTTCGATCAGATAGGGCAGATCCTTGCCGGCCCGCCAGTCCGGCAGATGGCTGTGGAAGGGCTCCAGCCCGGCGGCGATCCGCGGCGCCGGACCGGTGGCGCGGCGCGCACCGGTCGCCGGGCCGCGCGCCTGGCTGAGATTGGCCCGTTCCTCGGCCTGCCGGTTGCGGCCGGCATCGGAGGGGGTGTCGGCCCGGCTGGCGGGGGCGAGAGCGGCCTCGAAATACTGGGTCGCCTCGGTCTCGTGGCCGAGCACCAGCGCGGCGCGGCCGAGACTGTTATAGGCGCCGCTGATCAGGACCTGGGCCAGCAGCCGGGGCGATCCGCCCCAGTCCAGTGCCAGCTTGGCATGCCTGCGGGCGCCCTCGGGGCTGCCGGTCTGGGCCAGGCCGGCGGCGACCAGCAGGGCGAGCCGCATCCGCTCGGGATCGTCTTCCAGCGGTTGCGAGGCCAGCGCCGCCAGCGCCGGCCAGTCGGCCCGGTCCCAGGCTTGCCGGGCGATATCGAACAAGGTGCGCTCCCGGAACAGACCGTCGTCGGCGGCGGCCGGCGGCGGTGCGGTCTTGCCGGTGCGCCGGGTCCCGGCGGCGGATCGCTGGTCAGTCTCTGTCACAGGCTGTCCCTGCTTACCATGAGGTCCTTGAGCAGCCGCAGCTGCCCCTCGGCCTTGAGCATTTCATCGCGGCTCTGTTGCAGCCGCTGTTCGCTGGTCCTGCGGTCGGTCTCGCGGGCGGCGGTCAGGGTCGCGATCTGGGCCCGCGCCTCGCCCAGCTCGGCGGTGCGGGTCTTCAGGGCGTCGCGGGCGGCGTCGCGGTCGCCGACCAGGGCATCGACCTGGGCCCGGGCCGTCGCCAGATCGCCCTGATGCTGGTTCAGGGCCTGGCGGATCTCGCTCTGCTCGGCGCTCAGGGCGGTGATCCGCGCCTGGGCGGTGGCGATCTCCTCGTCGCGCTGGCCGAGAACGCCGCGGGCCTCGTCGCGTTCGCGAGTGAGGGTGCCGATCTGCTCCTGGGCGGCGGTCAGGGCGTTCCGGCGTTCGGCCAGCGCCTTCTGGGTCTCGTCGCGTTCGGCGGTGAGGGTGCCGATCTGGCTGCGGGCGCCGGCGATTTCCTCGTCGCGCTGGCCGAGCAGGGCGCGGGCCTCGTCGCGCTCGCGGCTGTGGGCCTCGGCCTGATCCCGCGCCGCCGCGGCTTCGGCGTCACGCTCGGCCAGGGCGCTGCGGGCGGCATCGCGCTCGGCGGTGAGGGTGCCGATCTGGTCGCGGGCCGCGGCGATTTCCGCGTCGCGCTGGTTGAGCAGGGCACGAGCCTCGTCGCGCTCGCGGCTGTGGGCCTCGGCCTGCTCCCGCGAAGCCGCGGCTTCGGCGTCGCGGTCCGCCAGAGTTCCGCGGGCGGTGTCGCGTTCGGCGGTGAGCGTGGCGATCAGCTCCCGGGCGGTGTCCAGCTCGTGCTGCAGCGTCTCGGCGGTGCGGCGGCAGGCCAGGGCATCGCGGTTCAGCCGGGCCATGACCCAGGGCCGTTCGGGATCCTCGGGTCGGGCCTCGGGCGCGGCCTGGAAGGTCTGCGCGGCGAGATAGGCGAGGATCTGGTCCAGCGGCGCGGCCGCCTCGTAAAGCGGGTCGATCCAGTCTTTCAGCACGATGGTGTCGAAGACATGCAGCAGATCCGCGGCGGCCAGCGCCTGCAGGATCCCCAGGGTCTCGCCCGGGGTTTCCAGAACCAGAAGCTGGCTGCCCGCGTCGGCGGCCGGCCGGTCGCGCAGCAGGGCCGCGGGATCGAGCGGGGTGACGGTCTTTTCCGACTGGATGCGCAGCCCGGGAAAGATCTCGCGCAGCGCCTCGGAGGGCGGCCGCAGGCTGTCGAGCTCGGGGAAATTGGTCTGGTAGAACGGGCGCGGCGTCGGATCGCCCGAAACCGCCGCCTGAAGGGTATCGACCCGCGGTTCGCGGCCGGCCTGCAGGGCGAGGGCCGCGGCGGCCTCGGCGCCGGCCTCGACCAGCAGCACGGAGGCGGCCCCGGTCCCGAGATAGGCCGGCAGCTCCGCGCCCGCGCCGGCCCCGATATGCAGGATGCGGGCGACCGGTCTGGGCAGGTCGGCGAGGAGAGAGGTCAGCATGGGCGGTCAAGCCTCCGTTTGATGGCCCGTTGCGATGGCCGGGGCCGGCATCATGCCGGGCGTTGCCCGGACAGCAGCGCCCGGATGCGGCGCAGCGGGCCCGTCACCCGATAGGAGCGGGAGTTGTAGACATGGTGCAATTCCGCCTCGGCCCGGCCGAGGGCCTCGCGGAGCGTCCGCAGCTCGTCCTCGAGCCCGGCGATCCGGGCCTGTTTCACGGTATTCTCGCCCTGGCTGTCGGCGGCGCGGGCGGTCATCAGCGCCAGCTCCGCTCGCAGGGCGGTCTGCCGGGCCTTCATCTGGCGGATCAGCTCGTCGGCGGCGCGCAGGCTGTCTTCCTTGCCCGAGAGCCGGCCTTTCAGCGTGTCGCGGGTGCGGGTCAGCTCCCGTTCCAGCGCCGGCAGTTTCGCGCTGGCCTCGGTCAGCTGGACATTGCGCCGGGCCAGCGCCTCCAGCTCTTCCTGCAATTCGCGGCCCTGAGTCTGCAAAAGCGAGATCACGCTGCCCGAGGTACGCTGCGCCGCGTCGCTCTCGGCCAGCTGGGCCTCCAGCCCGGCGGTCTGCCGGCCAAGCGCCTCCAGCTGCTCCTGCAGGGCGCCGTTGTGCTGCTCCAGATCCGCGACCTGCTGCTGGCTGGTGGCGGTCTCGGCCTCCTGCGCCTGCAGCTGGCCGGCGATCTCGGCATTGCGCTCGAGCAGGATCTTGAGCTCGTCCTGCAGCTCCTGGCCCTGCAGCTGCAGCAGGCCGATTTCGGTCTGCGCCTCTTCCAGCGCGGCGGTGCGGTCGTGATCGGCGGTTTCCAGCGCGCTGTTGCGCGCGCTCAGCCGCTCGGTCTCGCCGCGCAGATCGAGGTTTTCCCGCTGCAGCCGCTGCGCCTCCTCCAGCGCGGACTGGCTGCCCTGATAGGCCTGGAACACCGCTTCGGGGTCGACGGGATCGGCCGGGGCGCTGTCGGAGAGGCCGATCGACACCGCATCGAGCTCGGCCATCAGCAGCCGGTTCTGCGGGTCGTTGTGCAGCATCTGCTGCGCCAGGGTGAGCAGGAAGAGATTGTCCTGATCGTTGCGCCGCGCGCCGCCCGGGCCGCTGCCCGCGGGCAGGCCGAACCGGTCGCGGAAGGCGGCGGGGTGGTCCAGCGCTGCGGTGATGCTGAGCACCCGGCTGCCCCGGCGGTTGCGGCGGTTCAGCGCCAGAATCGCCCGGGTCTGGGCCTGCCAGTCCCGCAGCGCGGCCTCCGGGCCGGTGCCGGCGGCCATGGCGCGGCAGATCGCGATCGCGGGGGCCAGGTGCAGCAGCAGCAGCGTGCCCTCGGCCGGGGCCTGATCGGGCAGGTTGTCGCGAATGTCGAGATTATATCCTTCCGCCAGGACCTGAAGGATCGGCGCGGCGTCTTCTCCGGTCGGACTCCAGACGGTCAGCGGCGCATGTCTGGATATATCTCGCACAAGCGTCTTCCTTGAATGCAAATCGACATTATTCCGGGCCGGACCAATCGAGCATGCCCGCCGGACTCCCGCCTTTTTACAAGCAGATTCCACAGGATGGCAAGCATTGGCTGGCCCGGGCCGGCGCCGCCCGGGGCGAGTGCGCGGGCGCTGCCGACCGGGTGGGCGGGGGGCGGTTTTGGGCGTGTTTCCCGCGCCGGGGTGCGGTATCAGACCGGGGTATGAGCCGACGGGACAGGCGGCGGGGCAAGGCTGCGGGAGACAGCGGAGATGACGGCGGGACGGCAGGCCAGGATCAGGGTGTTCGGGACCGGGCGGCATGCGCATCGGATGCCGCTGAGCTATCGGGCGCTGCAGCCGCTGTTTGCGGCGACGGTCGAAAGCGTGGCGCGCCCGGATCAGGCCGATCTCTATCTCTTTGCCCATTCGCTGGATGTCGAACAGGCACCCCGCGCCCTGGTCGAGGACTGGCGGCGCCGGCGCCGGCCGGTGGTGATCCTGTCGGAGGAGCCCTTCTGGGACACGATCTGGGGGCGCCGGCCGCTGGCGCGGCAGCGCTGGATCGACACCGGCTACGGCCGGTTGCCGGTGATCCAGATCAACCATCAGACCAGCGCGGTCTTCGCCTTCGACCGGATCCCCTATTACCTGCTGACCAACCACCGTTTCGCCAGCACCTATGCGGCGCGGTTCGCCCGCAATGCCGAACGCTCCGCCGCCGACTGGCGGGCGCTGTTCGAGGCCCGGCAGATCGACCTGAGCTTCATGTTCGAACGCCGGCCGGAGCCGCATCACGCGGTGGCCTGGCCGGAGGCGGGGCTGCGGGGGCTGTGTTCCTGGCGTACCGAGCTGGCCGAGGCCTGTACCGTGGGCCGGGTGGAACGGCTGGGCCGCAGCTGGCAGGGCGGCCCCAGCCGGTTCGAGCTGGAGAACTGGTATCTCGACAAGATGATCCGGATGGACGGGCGGGCGCGGATCGTCGGGGCGATCGAGAACACCCACCAGCCGCAGTATATCACCGAGAAGATCTTCGACGCCTTCGCCAATGGCGCGCTGCCGCTCTATGTGGCGGGGCCGGGGCACCGGCTGCGGGAGTTCGGCCTGCCGGAGCCGTCCTGGCTGAATCTCTGGGGGCTGAGCCCGGCGGGGGCCGCCGACCGGATCGCCGGGCAGCGCTGGACGCGGGAGCTGTTCGAGGCCTATGCCGAGGCCCAGCACCGGCTGGCGGCACTGTTCTGCGACCCGGCGCTGTGGGTGGCGGAACGGACGCGGCTGGCCGACGCGCTGCAGCGGGAGCTGCAGGCGGTGCTGGAGACCGCGGCGCCGGCCACGGGCTGAGCCCGGAGACAGCTTTCGGCGGTTGTCGGACGATTTGCGGGCGGCGTTTCGAGCCGGGCGATCAGGAGATCAGCAGCGGTTCCATCCGCAGCACCCGCATGTCGACCGCATCGCTGTGGAAGAACAGGTTCAGTTCGCAATCGCCGGTGCGCTCGGCCAGGGCGGGATCGATCGGGATATGGCTCAGATGCACCTGCGGCCCGCCGGGCAGCACCACCGGGTCGGGCAGCCCGGCATCCTGCAGGCCGCCGTCGCGGAAGCGATAGCGCAGGGTGGGGGAAAAGCTGACCAGCCCGCTGGGCTCGGCCTCGATCAGCAGGCCGAGATAGCGGCCGCGGAACAGCACATCGGCGGGCAGCCGCATGCCGAAGCTGGCCCAGACGCCGCTGTCGGCCCCCGTAACGGTCAGCCGGAAGCCGGCCTCGTCGGGGCCGCAGGTCATCTCGGTTTGGCCGGCGGGGTCGCAGGACAGCCACAGCCCCTCGCCCAGATCCTCATGCCCGGCCCGGACGGTGACGGGATCGCGCGTGCGCAGAGCGTCGAGATGGCCCTGCAGGTCGGCGAAGGCGGGCGTTGCGGCGGCGTCGGGGGCTTGGGTCACTCTTTTACCTTTTCGTCTGGCTGCATCGTTGCATGTCTGTCAGCGCGCCCAAGTTGGCCGATTTCCCCCCCGATGCAAGCTTTTCCTGTGGCCGGCGGCGGCGGCGCCGGGGGAAACCGCCCGGTGTCGGACCCCGGTGCGGGACCCGGCTGTCGGACCTCGGGGCAGGGCCTCGGGCGGTGCGCTTTGCAGGGTTGAACAGGTTGAGCCCATTGGCGATACCGTTGGCGACAGTGGGGTGCGGGCGCGGTCCGGCCCTGTCTTGATGCATTTCTTTCGGAGTTTATAGATATGAT
>NZ_JASNJD010000041.1 GCF_030164425.1 Pseudodonghicola flavimaris
CCCACCAGATCGCCGGCGCACCACAACCCAAAACCTCCCGCACAGACACACCACAAAAAAACCGGCAGAGGTCATACCTCCCCCGGTTCCATCTCATTCAACTGCGATCCCCAAGGCTCAGTCCCCTGGCTGATCCAGCAGATGGGCGCAGAGGATGCGGGCGATCTCGGGGAAGGCCTCGGGGCGGTCTTCGCAGAGCTCCTTGCCCTGCGTCATCAGCGACAGGATCACCGGTGCCGTTCCGGGCAGGGCGATGCGGATCAGGTCGTGCTTGTAATAGGAGGCGCGGGGATCGCCGGTCCAGGAATTGCGTCCGGCCTTGCTCCAGATCGTGGCGGCCTCAGGCACCCCTCCGCCGAGATACTCCTGTACCTGAAAATGCGGCAGTCTGGCCTTGTCGCTTTGCCGGTCGCGCAGCAGGAAATCCTGCGCCCGGGCCCGGGCCTCTGGCCCCAGCGGCACGTCCCCGGAGAAGAGCTCGTGGAACATCCGGGCGGCGGTCAGCGGCGTCAGCACGTTCAGATAGCTGCTGTCGGCGCCGGCATATTGCGCCTCGCGGCCATAGCGGGTGTCGTCCATCAGTTTCTGGGTGATGTTGCAGCCCTGCCATTCGGGCCAGCCGAGTGCGCCGAAGAACCGGTTCAGCCCCTCGCGGCGGTCGCGCCAGAGCGCGAAGGCCTCCGGCTCCAGCAGGGTATCGCCCGTGGTGCCGGTCACCAGGTCGATGATGTAATTGGTCGCGGTGTTCGACGACCAGGCGATCATGTCGTGCATCGCTCGGTCCAGGTCGTCATGGGCGGCGATCCTGCCGGTCTCCAGCGCGTGGAGGGCATGGACCAGGTGGAACACCTTGACCACGCTGCAAGGGTAGCATCGCCAGTCGCCGTTGCGGACATAGCCCTGAGGCAGCCCGCCGGTTTCGCGCAGGGCCACCAGGCCGAACCGGTCGGCGGTCAGCCCAAGCGGGGCGAACCGGTCGAGAATCTCCTCGGCGGCGGCGTCGCAACGGCGGGTCCAGTCGGGATCGGGGGTGAAGAACATTCGGGAAGTCTTTCGCTTGGGCAGGTTAGGTCTGGGGCTGGCCGGGGGCGGCCTTATGGCAGCGCACATAGGTGCCGGGGGCAAGGCGCCGCAGCGCCTGCGGCTGATCGCAGGCGGGCTCCGCCAGCGGGCAGCGCGGGGCGAACCGGCAACCGTGGCGCACCTCGAAGGGGTCGGGGATCTCGCCGCGGATCGGGGCGCTGGCGGTGCTGCGGCGGCGCAGATCGGGCACCGCGGCGATCAGGGCGCGGGTGTAGGGATGCAGCGGCGTGGCAAAGAGATCCTCGCTGCGCTGCAACTCGACGATCTCTCCGAGATACATCACCGCCACCCGGTCGCAGAGATAGCGGACCACGTTCATGTCATGCGAGATGAAGAGGATGGTCAGCCCCTTGTCGCGGTTCAGCCGGCGCAGCAGGTTGATGATCTGGGCCTGCACCGAGGCGTCGAGCGCCGAGACCGGCTCATCGGCCACCAGAATCTCCGGCCGGGGGCAGAGCGCGCGGGCGATGGAGACCCGCTGGCGTTGCCCGCCGGACAGCGCATTGGGATATTTCGCCGCGGTTTCCTGTGGCAGGCCGACCTCGTCCAGCGCCTGGGCGACGGCGGTCCGGCGTTCGGCGCGCGACAGGGCAGGGTGGTAGTGGGCGACCACTTCGTCAAGCTGGGCGCCGAGCGTCATCCTCGGGTCGAGCGAGGAATAGGGATCCTGAAACACCATCTGCACCCGGCCGCTGGGGTCGGGGCCGGTCAGCGGCTGGCCGTCGAGCAGGACGCGGCCGGCGCTGCAGGGCTGCAGCCCGACCCCGAGCCGGGCGAGGGTGCTCTTGCCGCAGCCGGATTCGCCGACAATGCCCAGGACCTCGCCGGGGATCAGTGCCAGATCGACACCCCGGACCGCCTGCAATTCCGGCGCCGGGCGGCGGGCGAGCAGGTCGGTCAGGCTGCGTTTCATCGGAAAGCGCCGCGCGACGGCTTCGAACTCAAGCTGGGGCATGGGGTACCTCCGTCAGGATGCAGGCGTCGAGGTGATCGGCGGTCGCCCCGGGGCGGGGATGCAGCGGTGGCGCCATGCCTTGGGTGCAGGCGGGCCCGGCGAAGGGGCAGCGCGGGGCAAAGCGGCAGCCCGGCGGCGGTGCGATCAGCCCGGGCGGGCTGCCCTCGATCGGCACCAGATCGCGGTCACGGCCGCCTTGCCCCGGCAGCGCGTCCAGAAGCGCCCGGGTGTAAGGGTGGCTGGGGCGGTCCAGCACATCGCGCACCGTGCCGGTTTCCACCACGCGGCCGGCGTACATCACCGCCATGCGGTCGCAGACCTGCGACACCACGCCCAGATCGTGGGTGATAAAGATGATCGAGGTGCCATTGCGGTCGCGACGCTCCTTCAGCAGCCGCAGGATCTGATCCTGTACCGTCACGTCCAGCGCGGTGGTCGGCTCATCGGCGATGATCAGCCGCGGTGCCAGAGCCAGTGCCATGGCGATCACCACCCTTTGCCGCAGCCCGCCGGACAGCTCGTGCGGATAGGCGTCGAGCCGGCGCTCGGGTGAGGGGATGTGGACGTCGCGCAGCAGCTCCAGCGCGGCGGCGCGGGCGGCGCTGCGGCTCACCTGACGGTGGCGGCGGATGATCTCGGCCACCTGCTTGCCGATCCGCATGGTCGGATTGAGCGCGGTGAGCGGATCCTGAAAGATGAAGGCGACATCGCGGCCGCGCACCCGGGCCAGATCGGCCTCGCGCATGGCGGCCAGATCGCCGCTGCCATCCAGGATCACCTCGCCGCCGACGATGCGCGCGGTGGCACCGGCGAACAGCCTCAGGATCGACCGGCAGGTCGCCGATTTGCCGCAGCCGGATTCGCCGACGATGCCGAAGATCTCGCCCGGGTTCACATCGAAGCTGACCCCGTCGACCGCCCGGGCGATGCCGGCGGGACCGCGGAATTCGGTCTGCAGGTTGCGAATGCTCAGAAGGCTCATGGCTTATCCCTTCGGTTTCAGCGCGACCGAGAGGCCCTCGCCGAGCAGAGAGAAGGCGATGCCGATCCACACGATGGCAAGGCCGGGGGCGATGGTCATCCAGGGGGCTTCGCGCATGTAGTCGATGCTCTCGACGATCAGCAGGCCCCATTCCGGCGCCGGCGGTTGCACCCCCAGCCCGAAGAAGGACAGCGCCGCCACCGCCTGCACCGTCAGCACCACGTCCGACATCGAATAGACCAGCGCCGGGGTGACCGCGTTGGGCAGGATGTGGCGCAGCATGATCTGCGCCTTGCCGAAGCGTAGCACCCGGGTCGCCTCGATGAACTCCAGCCGGCCGATCAGCAGCGTCTCGCCGCGCACGATGCGGGCGTAGCCGATCCAGTTGACGATGAAGAAGGCGATATAGAGGTTGGCCTCGCTCGGGCCCAGTACGCCGACGATGGCCAGCACCAGCACATAGAAGGGGAAGGCCCAGACGATATCGGTGAGCCGCATCAGCGCGGCATCGATGCGGCCGCCGAAAAAGCCCGAGATCAGCCCGATCATCACCCCGAAGGCCATCGGACCGAAGACGCAGATCAGCGCCAGCCGCAGATCATAGACGGCGCCGGCCATCACCCGGGTGAAGATATCGCGGCCGAAGTTGTCGGTGCCGAACCAATGCGCCTGCGATGGCGGCAGCAGCGTGTTGCCGAAATCCAGCGCAAAAGGGTCGTAGGGAGACAGCAGCGGGGTCAGCAGTGTCGCCAGCAGGGTGAGGGCCAGCATTCCCAGCCCCAGCGCGCCGGCCGGGCTGCGCAGCAGATCTTTCAGAATGCGCATCGGATCACTCCAGTCGCACGCGCGGGTCGGCCAGCGCGTAGAGGATATCGGTGATCAGGTTCACGATCACCACCATGATGGCGAAGAACACGGTCAGCCCGCGGATCACCGGCAGGTCGCGCGACACGATGGCGTCGATCAGCAGGCTGCCGAGCCCGGGCACCGAGAAGATTTTCTCGACCACGACGGTGCCGCCGATGATCCAGCTGACCCGCACCCCGATGATCGAGATGGTCGAGATCAGGCTGTTGGGCAGGATGTGACGCAGGAAAATCTCGTGCCTGCGCAGCCCCTTGGCCCGGGCGGTGTCGACGTAATCGGCCTTCATCGTATCGATCAGCGCGGCGCGCAGGGTCTGCTGGATCAGCGCCGCGGTGGACAGCCCGACGACCAGCGAGGGCAGGAACAGCCGGTGCAGGTTCTCGGCCAGCCCCTGACCGACGCCGCCGGTGGGGAACCAGCCCAGCGTCAGCGACAGCCACAGGATCAGCACGTAGCTGAGCCAGAACGGCGGCATGGCGATCAGCACCACGAAGGCCTGACGGATGACATGATCGGCCGGCCGGTCGCGCCGCATCGCCGCCAGGCTGGCAAAGGGCAGGGCGATCACCAGCGCGATCAGGGTGGACAGCGCCACGATCGCCAGGGTGAAGGGCAGCCGCTCGCCGACCAGCGCGATTACCGCCTTCTTGTGGAAGATCGACACGCCGAAGCTGCCGGTCAGGCAATCGCGCAGGAAAAGGAGGTATTGCTGCCAGATCGGCAGATCGAGGCCCCAGAGCCGGCGCATATCGGCCAGTTCCTCGGCACTGGCCCGGGTGCCCATGGCGCGCTCGGCGGCGTCGCCCGGCATCACCTGCAGCAGCAGAAAGCCGATCAGCGTGATGCCGATCAGCACCGGCACCAGCATCAGCAGACGTTTGAAAATGACCTGTATCATCGGCGGTTCGGGGCCTTCCTGTGGCCCCCGCCCGGCCCCAAGGGAACCGGGCGGGGGCGGATCGGTTATTTGTCGAGCGTCACGTCTTCGAGACGGAAGTTCGAGGTGGGCAGGATTTCGAAGCCTTTCACGTAATCCCTTTCGGCCCAGGCCGTGGCCGGGTGGAACAGGAAGACGAAGGGGGCGCCGTCATGCAGGCGCTGCACCATCTCCTGGAACATTGCTTCGCGTTCGGGGCTGTTCACCGTGCGCCGTTCCTCGGCATAGAGCGCGTTCAGCCGCTCGTCCTGCCACTGGGTGTGATAGGCGTTGGCACGCTCCGGGTTCACCGCGACGAAGCCGATGATCTGATCGGGGTCGATGGTGTCCGAGGTGGTGTAGGAGACCGCCATGTCGTAGTTGCCGGCCTTGGTGGTCTGCCACTGGGTGCCGCTTTCCAGCATCTGCACCTTCAGCCGGACACCGACCTGCTGCAGCATCGCCTGCAGCGCGATGGCGGCGTTGCGGCTGGTGGCCTTGCCGGAATCGACGACCAGCTCCGCCTCGAACCCGTCGGGATAGCCGGCCTCAGCCAGCAGCGCCTTGGCCTTGGCAGGATCGTAGGGGTAGGGCGCGAGGCCGGGATCGGCGTATTTCATCACCGGCATGGCGGAAGCCGCCGGTTTGCCACGGCCGTAGAGCACGCCTTTGACCAGCGCCTCCTTGTCGACGGCGTAGTTCAGCGCCTGGCGCACCCGGACATCGCCGAAGGGTTCGCGGGTGGTGTTCATCAGCACGAAATCGGCGCGATAGGGGATCACCTCGCCGGTGGTGATACCGTCCTTGGCGGCCAGCGCGTCGAGCTGGTTCAGCGGCGGATCGAGCGCGACATCGACCTCACCGGCCTCGAGCTTGATCGCCCGGGCGGAGGGTTCGGTCACGACCTCGAGCACGGCCTCGTCGACCGCCGGCTTGCCGGCCTGCCAGTAATAGGGGTTCTTCTCCAGCGTGATGCTGGCGCCGCGGGTCCAGTCGGCCATCACGAAGGGACCGGAGCCGACCGGGGCATCGAAGAAGGTCTCGCCTTTTTCTTCCAGCAGCTTCTTCGGCAGGATCGCCGCGGCGAACAGCGCGAGGTTGTTGAAGGCCGGGGTGAACGGCTTGTCCAGCGTCATCACGATCTCATGGTCGCTGACGATCTCGAAACCGGTGATCGGGTTGAAGAATCGCCCCCAGCCCGAGGCCTTGGAGCCGGCGCGCTCGATGGAATATTGCACGTCCTCGGCGGTGACCGGGCTGCCGTCGGAGAATTTTGCATCGCGCAGCTTGAAGGTCAGCGTCAGCCCGTCCTCTGAAACGGTCCAGCTTTCCGCCAGGCCGGGTTCCAGGCCGGTGCCGGATTTGTCGGGGCGGATCAGGGTGTCGTAGATCAGAAGCTGGGTCCAGATCGACCCGTTGTCGCTGGTGGCGATCGGATCGAGGCTGACAGGATCGTAGCCCATGGCGACGCGCAGCGTCTCGGCCCAGCTGGCAGCGGGGGCGGTCAGGCCGGTCGCGGCAACCGCGGTTGCCATCAGCAGCGAGCGGAATTTCAGTTTCGGTATCATGTTTTGGTTGTCCTCACCTGTGGAGTCGCGAACTTCAGCGAGCGTGCAGAGGCAAAGTTAGACAGCCGGAAATAATTCGTATAATAATAAATAGACGGTTTGGTATTCACAGGCTGATAATGAATCTGCGGGAAATGGAGCTCTTCGGCACGCTGATGCGGGTCGGGACGACAACGGAAACCGCCCGGCTTCTGGGGATCTCCCAGCCCGGGGTCTCGGCCCAGCTCAAGCGGCTGGAAAGCCGGCTGGGCCTGTCGCTGTTCCATCGCACCGGCAACCGGCTGGAGCCGACGCGCGAGGCCAACGAGATCTTCGCGCTGGCGGCGCCGATCTTCAGCACCCATGCCGATATCCGCGCCAAGCTGCCCGAGTTACGCAACCTCGCCTCGCGTCCGGTATCGATCTCGGCGACGCCGGCGCTGGTGGAGGGGTTTCTGGGGCCGATCCTCATTCGTGCCGGCTTCCAGAACTGGAAGAAGCGGCTGAACCTCAGGGTGCATTCGCCGGAAGAGGATCTGCGGCGCGGCGATGCCGATATCGGTATCCAGATGGCGCTGCCGCCCAAGGCGGAGTTCCAGGCCTATCCCGTCGGGCGCAGCGAGCTGGTGGCGATCATGCGGGATTCGCACCCGCTGGCACGGCAGGACAGGCTGTTCTGTGCCGCCATCGCCGAACATCCGCTGGTGTGCTACAACGCCGACTGGTCACCGATGGGCGCCACGATCCGCGCCGCCTTCGAGGCGCAGGGCCTGTCCTACGATCCGGTCTGCACGGTGCCCTTCTGCGCCAATGTTTGCGATATGGTGCGGGCCTGCGGCGGTGTCGGCATCGTCGATTCCATGACGGTACGGGACTATGCCATGCAGGGGCTGGTGGCACGGCCGATCGTCGATATCGCCGAGATCAAGATCATCGCCTTTCACCGCCGCAACGAACCCTTGCGCGCGCCGATACAGGATTTCCTGACCACACTTCTGCGCGCCGCCTGAGCGGCGGGCCGCCCCGCCCTGGCCAGAGACGGCTTGAGCGGGGGCCTGCCGAGAGCCCGCGCCGTGGTCCTGAGCCTTGACAGATGCGGCTTTCGGGCGAATGATGGGGGAGCATTTTTATCGCTCCGTCCGCAGATGGTTTTCAGGTCTGTGGCATCAGGGTTTCGGGGTCGGCCGGTTTTGGCCCGCTCCGCGCGGTCGGTAGGGCGGCCGGACTTTCAAGACGGGCCGTTGGGCCCATAACTTCAATGAATGACAAGCGATCCC
>NZ_JASNJD010000042.1 GCF_030164425.1 Pseudodonghicola flavimaris
CAGGCAATCCGGTCGATTTTTGGACGATGGCGCGTCACCCACACTGTGCGACCCAACGCGTCAAGCGGCGGCAGTTTGTCCGTTATCACCAACGGGAGCTTCGCGTCTCTCCATGCGAATTGCCCGCCTTCAAGGACTTCTGCATTAACTCCTGAAGCGCGCAGCAAGGCCGCAGCTCCCTGACTAATCTTGAGGCCCTTTTGACAATAGACCACCACTGACCGGTCTTTGAGCGTTTCGGCCAGATCAACGACAGAATTGAACGGGTGGCGGTAAGCTCCGGGAATGAGTCTTGGATCATCGTCGAAATCTTCATCGATGCGCACATCGAGAAGGGTTGGACAATAGGGAGTCCCAATCAGACGGGCCAGAGCAGATACGGGGATTTCATTGTACGACGCCATAAAGCATCCTCCATGCAAAGAGCGAGAACTGGAAGGATGCAAGATTGGGCTGGCGCCTCACGGGGTTCTTGCGGACCCCTGAATTACTTTTCTAGATGCCATCGCTTCAAGTGTCAAACCCAAGAGCCGCCGTTGGCTGCATCGCAGAAATCCCGAAGTAAGGGCTCGAGTCAGATTTCGCCGCGCTCTGCATGAACGGCTGCTTTACTGAACCCGCAAGGGCATCGAGCGTTCCGATATTTGAGGTCTTCACGCTCGATGCCCTTGCTATCGGCGCACCTAGTTGCTGACGGAACTCACACGGTAGATATTTCATGAAGAAGGTCTAAAAAACGAAAGGGGCGGACTAGCCACCCCTTCGCATCTATTTCCCACCTAAGGGAAGCGGTCACGGTTGCCCGCGCCGTATCTGGCTCCTTAGGTAGCATCCTGTGGCCACAGAGTCAAGATTTTCAGTATGGGAGATTCTTGAGCGCGCGCTCTTTAATGTGCTCGAAATCGGCTTCGGAAATGCGCGGGATCACTCGCCCAGGTGGACTTAGGCGGCTTACGGCCACCGTCATCAGGTGGTCACAGATCACCCACGCTTGTTTCGCCTGTAGCGGGGACTGCATAGGGTAAGCATGTGGGTTGTCAGGCTGCGACTTGGTAGAGAAAGGCAGCACTGTGACTTTGCCGTGAAGGGTCGTTTTCAGCGACATGATGAGCACGGGCCGTGTTTTCCAGAACTCGGGCAACTGGGCGTCGTCGGGTAGCTTGCACCAATACACCTGACGGATGCGCGGAGCACTCTTGACGGTTGGCGCAACGCGCGGCGGTGGGGTTTCTTCTGCCATTCTGTTCCGTCACCTTTTCCACGGCCAGCGCCAGCCGGGGCGTTGTGCCTCTTGCGGGGCAGGCAGCATCCGGCGCAAGTCCTCGATGTGCTTCCCCCTCTCTTCCGCCAGTGCCTCGGCCACGGCGGCGCGTTGTTCGGCCTCTGCCAACTGTGCTTTCAGCGTATTAACTTCACCGGGCAAGTGGGTGTTCTTGTTGGTAAAGTTATCTGGTTCATCTTGTCCACCTGTTTTCGCGCTTTCCGTCCGTGGCTGGTAAACTCTGGCAAGTTCTGCAGGATCAATTTGCCACTGGCCTTTCCCATCCTGAACACCAGAAACTTTGCCGGTTTTCAGTGCTTTTGTGAGTGTTGGGCGGGATACTTGGTAAATCTTTACCGCCTCACGGATGGAAACATTAGCCACGGTGAATACCCCTATTCGCTATCTTCAGTAGGATGGCCAAAGGCGGGCAAGCTTGGTTCTAGACCGGGAAAGGATGGCTGAGAAACGGGTGGTAAACCTTGACCGGCTGGAAGCTGAAGCTCACCGACACGGGGCAGGCGGTGCAACTCTTCCTTGGCCGCATCGAGAGCACCAGCGGGTTGTTCATCCTCGCTGACCAGAACCTCGGCTTGCAGGCGCGAATACCGGAGCTTGTCACGGCCTTCTGTCCACGCCACGCGGCTATTCAGAACATAGGCGTTTACCGTGCCACTTGCGCCAATCTGGACAACTTCGACCCAGTTCCCGGATTCCAGTATCTTGATGGCGCGCTTCACTGTTGCAGGCGAGGAACCCATGAGTTTTGCGAGCACTTTGTGCGAGGCGACGATAGCGTTCTGTTCCCCGACATTCGCCACCAGGACATGCAGCAACGCCCCGGCAGCGGGCGACTTAACTGCCAGCCGACCCCACGCTTCATGCGCTGCGCGGTCGGTTTGGACGAAGTGTCCCCGCTGCTTCTTTGCCGGAAGCATTGCCCGTTCTCCCCCTAGCTCATCCATGACCTACCCCTAGCTCATCCATGTTCAAATATCAGTTAAATCTGCAGCATATCTTTATCTGGCTGCTCTAATTTCGACCATACTGACCCGTCAAATATCGGTCAAGCTTGTTCAAATTTCGAGCAGACCTAGGTCACAGCTATGAGCTAGGGGTAGGTCACAGCTGTGACCTACCCCCCCCCCTTAAGTCCTTGTTTTTATTGGCTCGAAATTTTCCGCCTTCTAATGATCTATAGGAGGGCAAAAAATCCACGCTCGTTCGATCGGTAGCGCTCGTCAGTAAGCTGGCGAACGATCGGGCGGGGGTGGAGTTTTTGACTGACACAGGCGACGGAGGAGCCTGTTTATCTGTCAGTGCGTTTTTCGCACCATTGCTGATGATGTTCGTACATACCGCTGGCGAAACGCCAACCGGATGGGGTGGGTCAGGCAGGGAGGGGAAGGGTTATCCCCAATCTCGCCTTTCAACGCCTGTGGCAACGGTCGGATTGTGCTGAGAATGGGAAGGAGGTCGGTGGCTCCTCAATTCTCCCCTTGCGGTACTTGCCTGATCCAGAAGGCGCAGAAGCTGGATCCGTTGTCCTGGTCCACGACCTGCCCACCGAACCACGATCTACCGCAGTTGTAGCGCACCAGATCATCGACCGAGAGGGCCGACTTGGCCGTTTCCATGCCATAGGCCAGCAGAAGGCCCAGAACGGCCCCTGTGGCGAGCATGGAGGCCAACCACACCCAGAACCCGCCAAAGTAGCGCCACGCCTGCCTGCGGGCCTCTCCGGCGGCCTGTGAGAGGCTCCGGGCGGCTTCGAGGCTCTCGGTCCGGGTTTTCGCGATAGCCCCCTCAGCGGCGCTCGCAGCGGCTTTGGCGGTCTCTTCCCGGAGCACTGCCGCAACCCCCAGCAAACGCATCTCGACGGCTTTCTGGACTTCGGGGCCAACCTTGCACATCCGATCCACACCCTCGGCCAGCATTTCGTGCAGGGCTTCGGCATCTTCCTTGTCCAGACTGGTCCGCTTCAGGCGTTCCATGTCCTGCCGGATCAGGGTGATTTCATCAACGAGCTGCTGGAAGGGGTCTTTGACGCTCATGGACGTTCCGCCTTCGCAGCGACGCCATCCAGTTCTTCCAGCAATCCGACCAGCTCTTTCTGATCGACTTCGCGGGTGACGGCCCGACGCAGGAGGGCGGCGAGGGCGCGGGCCTTTTCCGGGTCTTTCAGCGCGTTGGATATTGCCACTGATCCGACGATGATCTTGCGGCGAGTTTCGCTGGCCTTCTGGCGTTCTTTCAGACGAGCCAACTTGGCCTGCGTCGCTGCAATCTGTTGATCAATACTCCGCGCCATTCTGACCTCCGCGTTCCTGACATCTGTTGATTTCTGGCAAAGGTTGAGGCAAGGTGCAAGACACGAAGTGCCCACTTATACAAACGCTGCGCGTTTGTGTGGGCGGGGGAGACTAGCGTTTCCCCTCGACCCCTAAGCAAAGTGCGGCACAGAATGGCAATCTATCATCTCAGAGCTTCGATGATTTCCCGCAGTCAGGGCCGCAGCGCCACAGCGGCTATTGCCTATCGTGTGGCGGAGCGTATCGAAGACCGCCGCACCGGGCTGACCTTCGATTACGCCGCGCGGGGCGGTGTCGATCACACCGAAATCCTCGCCCCGGATCATGCACCGGATTGGGGCCGCGACCGATCCGAGTTGTGGAACCGCGTCGAGGAAGCCGAGACCCGGAAGAACAGCCAGGTCGCCCGCGAGGTGCGCGTGGCCCTGCCTGCCGAGCTGACCCATGCGCAGCGTGTCGAGCTGGTCCGGGACTTCGCCCAGGAACAGTTCGTGGACCGTGGCATGATCGCGGATATCGCCCTGCACGCGCCAGGGCGCGATGGCGATGATCGCAATCACCATGCCCACATTCTGCTGACCACCCGCGAGATTGGCCCCGAGGGCTTCACCACCAAAAACCGCGACTGGAACAAGGTCGAGGTTCTGGAAGGCTGGCGCGAAGCCTGGGCGCGGGACAGCAACATCGCCCTTAAGCGCGCCGGCATCGAGGATCGCGTGGATCACCGGACCTTGGAGGCCCAGCGGGACGAGGCGCTTGAGCTGGCATCGGCGGCGCGGGAGCGCGGCGACGAGGGCGCGGAGCTGGTGCAGACGGTGCGCGCTATTGAGCTGGACCGACCGCCGTTGCCCCAGCTTTCCCCCGGCGCGTGGCAGATGAAAGAACGCGGCATCGAGGTCGGGCGGGTCGGGGCCTGGCACGAGGCCAAGGCCCGCGCGGCTGAGGTGATGGAGGTCGCCCGCGAGCTGGCCGGTCATGTCCGCGACTGGCTCGACCGGGCGGCGGATCGCGTGTTGGACCGTCTCGGGCCGGAGCAATCCGAGCTGGCGCTTGCCGGAGGGCGTGAGGGCCGGGAGCAGGAACCCGACCTTGCCACGCGGCTGCGCGAAGCGTGGGAAGGTCGGAAAGAGGGTCGGGAGCAGCATGAAGCCGATGCCTCAGAGCGGGAGGTTCCGGACGATCTGGCGGCGCGGTTGCGGGCCGCGGCAACCGGGATCGACCGGGAGGCGTTCGGAGATCGCGTTTCCGCGTTGCGCGAGGGCCGCGAGGCCGAGGAACAGCACACCGCGCAGGAGCAGGAGCGGCAGCGCACCAAGGAGCTGGAACAAGAGCAGGAGCGCGAAGTTCATGCCCGCCGCGACCGAGGGCATGATTACGGGTTGTAGACCTTCGCTGCGCTGCTCGCGAACAACCGCTGTGCGGACTTTGCTGCCTTTCACCAACTGTTAATGCACGTCCGCTTTGCCTTAGGCCCCATCGGAGGGTTTGCTTGCTTCGCAATCAATGATCCAAGATCGGCTGTCGGCGATCCCGCCCGCCGGGAGGCCGCGATCTTGGTCTCGACCTCATTCAACGTTCGGATGGACCCACCATAGGTGTCCTCGTAGTAGTGCTCCAGGAGTTCAGGCGTGAAGCCCTCAATCTTGTGCGCCTTGAACGGAAGTCCCCTCACAAAGTGCTCTTGGGTCGGTCCGTGCGCGGGCTTGGGAGTGTCTGTCATCTCATGTCCTTTCAGTAGGTCGAAAATCTGGTGGGAAAAGGTGGGGGGCTCACAGAAAAAGTCTCAGAGCGGCCCCCAGTAACGCGGCAACGAGCAAAATCCTGATAATCCCCCAGTGCAGCCGGAACGCTAGAAAGCAGCTGAGCAGAAACAGCGCTACGGCGAGCCATTCGATTGTGGCGAGGTCCGGTCGCCACAAGGTCACAGGGCCCAGGGTCTCGCGGCTCACATTGGTGAACAACACGTGCAGCGCAAACCAGAGCGAAAGATTGAGGATGACACCGACGACCGCCGCAGTGATCGCCTTGAGCGCGCCTTTCAGCCTCGGTTGGTTCGAAATCCATTCGATGTAGGGCGCACCGGCAAATATCCATAGGAAACAGGGCGCGAACGTCACCCAAAGCGCCACCACGGCGGCGCTGAGGCCAAGCAGAAGTCCGCCTTCCTTGAACCCGGCGAGGAAGCCGACGAACTGCGTTACGAGGATGAGCGGGCCTGGCGTGGTCTCCGCCAGTCCGAGCGCGTCGACCATTTCGCCTGCCGTCAGCCAGCCGAACTGAACAACGACATCCTGCGCCATATAGGCGAGAACCGCATATGCCCCGCCGAAGGTCACGACGGCGAGTGTGGAAAAAAACCTGCCTACCTCGACAAGAAGGTCCGGCGCGCCCAGCCAACCGAGGGCCAGCAATGGCAGAAGCCAGATCGCCATCCAGGTAGCAATTGTCAGGCCCGTCTTGCCTACCGAGACATGCGCCATGTCCACGGTTTGCCGATCCATGTCTGCGGTTCCCATGAACCAGCCGAACAGGCCCGCCATGAGAACGATCAACGGATAGGGGATCGATAGGAAGAATATCCCGACAAACGCCAGAGCGGCGATCACCCAATGCACTTTCTGCGACAGCGCTTTCTTGGCGACCCGCAACAATGCCTCGACGACGATCACCAGGACGGCGGCTTTGATGCCGTAAAACAGCGCCTCGACCAGTGGCACATTGCCATAGATGCTGTAGATCGCAGCAAGCGCCATGATCACGGCCGCGCCGGGAACGACAAAGAGCAACCCGGCGATAAGGCCGCCAATTGTGCCGTGAAGCCGCCACCCGGCATATGTGGCCAGTTGCATCGCCTCCGGACCGGGCAGCAGCATGCAAAGGCTCAACGCATTCAGGAATTGCTGCTCGGAGAGCCAGCTACGGTCTTCGACGACCTCCTTATGCATCAGTGCGATCTGGGCGGCAGGACCGCCGAAGGACAAGATTCCGATTTTCCACCACACGCGGGTCGCGTCGGAGAGAGACGGAGCCAGGTCCGTCTGGACATCATTCATACTGCTCATGACTCAAGCCTTTGTCGAAGCAGCAGGCCAGTCATGCCCTTCGCTCGTCGCGTCACGCGCCCATCGGTAAAAGGCATCGTAAAGCAGCATACCCGCGTCTAGTTGTTCCAGATCATCGCGGAACATGCGTGACAGACCCAAAGATGCTGCCAGAAGGCCAGCAGCCTCCGGTGCCAGATCATGTCTGTTGGTGTCGGCCCCGCGCACGATCACGGCCAATCTCTCAAGCGCCTCATGGCCGATGCCGAACTCCTCGATCATGGTATCGAACGTGCAGGTTTCGCCGCGATGGCTCCAAAACACATCCTCGATGTCGAATGGGGTCGCATTGAAGCGCTCAGCCACGTTGCCCACCTGTGAGGCGGCAACAAACAGGATTTGTGCCTTTGGGTCGATAAAACGACGAATGAGCCAAGGACAGGCAATCCGGTCGATTTTTGGACGATGGCGCGTCACCCACACTGTGCGACCCAACGCGTCAAGCGGCGGCAGTTTGTCCGTTATCACCAACGGGAGCTTCGCGTCTCTCCATGCGAATT
>NZ_JASNJD010000043.1 GCF_030164425.1 Pseudodonghicola flavimaris
ATCGCGAGGCCGGAATGGTCATAGAGAAACACCGGCAGAAGGATCGCCTTGCGCTCGGCGCGCTCGCGCAACTGGTCCATTGAGAGATCACACTGATCCGAGACACCCGCGAGATCGCGCAAGAACGCCTCGGGGCTGTCGAACTGATGCCTGTCACCTAGCCGATAGCGCCGATGCCAGCAGATCAAGGTGCCGAGGTTGGACCACTCACGCGGACTTTCGGCATCGGTGTCGTGGTAGATTTTGATGGTATGGCCTTGGTAGGCCTCCTCATAGACGGGGTCATGCATGTCGATGTCCTTTCTTGAAACGAAATCGACCCGCCGAGCCTGTTGTGGCTCAAGCGGGTCGATCAGCAGGGTGCTTTCCGAGGGGCAATGGCGTCACTGCCCCCCGTGGATCAGGCGGCGGAGCGGTTCTCGCGATGCTGGACCTGCTCGACCGAGACCTTCAGCAGCCAGTCTTCGAAACCAAGTATGGTCTGGTGATTGGCCACCGCTGCGACCCAAGCCGCGCGCGGATCGCGGCCGATTTGCGTCGGGTCGTTGTCGATCCGGCCATTGGCCATCCATGGTTCGGGTTGTATGCGTCCGAGCCAGTCCGCAAGCGACGGGATGCGCCCCTGGCAGTCTTCGCGCACATGCTGCTCACCGATCCAACGGATCGGGACGACCCGGCCCGCGCTGTTGGTCAGGCTGTGGCCGAAGATCCTTTGGGCATCATAGATCCCGACTGTATGATGTTTTTGGGCTCTGTGAACAAAGAGACCTAGGTGCTCTTTGGATGAGTCAAACCATTCATGCACATGCTGGTAATCATCCGGAACTCCGCCGAACTTTCGGGCCGAGCTTTCGGCGTGGTGGAGGGGATGTGCCATGTCAGAGCCCCTCGTGTTCGGTGGTGTCGGTCTCGATATAGCGGTTCGAGTGGCGGACATCGATCTTGTCCGCCTCAAGCGCCCAGGTCAGTTCTCCAAAGCCACCTTCGTTGTTCTCAAAACCGGGGCTCAGCGCATAGGCAAAATCCCATCCGAAGTCTTCGACCCGGCGCCGCAACTCGTCCGTCAGGGTGACCGTGTCAGGGGCCACGACGACATCCTCTACATTGCCGGAATCGCCGTAGCCTTCGTATTGCACCTCGATGCTCGTCACACCGAGGGCGCGCAGCTCGGTAAGGAGCGCCGCGCGGGTCTCGACCCGCTGTTCGGCAGCCCGTCTCTGAGATTCGAGCATCTGCGCGTAGAAATTAGTCGCTTGTGTCATGTCTTTAGTCCTTTGGAATTGGGAGAGGGGAGGGCGACCGTTACGGGAGGCCGCCCCGGTGGTTTCCTCAAGCGGGCTTCAGGCCGCCGCAGCGCCGCGGTTTTCAGCCGTCCGGTCAACCAGGTTGAAATAAAGGTTCTCGGTCGCGCGCTTGAACCCCGGCGGTTTGCGCGGCGCGAGGCAGCGCACCGAAGCGCTGCAACTCTCACCGTGCTCCATTGCGAACTGCGTCACCTTGTCTATCAGGTCATCCATGCCCGCGGCCTGGATGCGCTTTTCGGGGTAGCTCGCCATCATCTGGAACTGGGTAACGACGAAAGCGCCATCGCGATGCGCGGGATAGAGGGTGATCTGGTAGTCGAGTGTCTTGGCCATCTCTGTTCTCCTGCGGCGGGCGGGGCGCGGGTATCGCGCCCCTTGGAACCCGGCAGCGCGAAAGGACCGCCCTTTGTGGAAGGGCGGTCCGAGGCGGTGATCAGAGATGGGGGGTGTCAGTATTCCGAGGGCAGTAGCAGGGTCAGGACCCGACGCGTCTGTTCGGGATCGGAGGGTTCGGGCGAGCCGTACGTGTAGTCGGTGTCGTACAAGTCGATCTTGAACCAAACCGTTGTGTCCCCAAACTCGATAACCCCCATTTCGTGCCATCCCTGCGGGTCGCTGTCGGCGTTGAACCCGTCGAAGGCAGCAACACGGCGGGTCAGCTCCAGTTGTGCATCGATCCCAAGCGCCGCGACGCCGCGTGTCATCACGAACTGGCCCTGCGGTGCATCGGCAACAGTATTGTTTCCGAGGATCGAGTGGCGGAAGGCATCGTTTTGCGTGGCGATGAGCGCAGCTTCCTGGACGGGATCGATGTCGAGTGCGGTGGTCATGGGATATCTCCGGGACGGGCCAGCCGATCCGATATCGGCTGTAGGCAACCCGCCAGCCGGAAAGGGCCGCCCTCGATGTGAAGACGGCCCAAAGTTCATGTGGCAATCAGATCGGTGTTTACTTCGTCAGGCCGCATCCCCGCTGAGGAAGGCGGGCAAGGACGACGGTTCCTCATTCTCCGCCTCAGCCAGAGCGTCTGCAGCGGGCAAGTCGCTTTCCTCGGCTTCAGGTGCATCGCTAGCCATTTCGGGACCGGCCTCAGTCGCACCGGCAAACACCATTCCGTCAGGCAGCCAGCGCGTCGTCCTTGCAACCGTCGCCGCGCCGAAACCTTCCGTCTCGCTGGCTGTTTCCGCAAAAGCCCGCTCCATCGCAGCCGCGATATCGCCCTTGCGCTCGCGGTTGCGATCTTCGGCGTAATCGTCGCCGATCAGTTTGCGCGCCGTGGCCACTGCATGGCCCTTGTTGACCCGACCCCAGTAGTTCTGAGCGGTCGGGCGCCAGCAGGCCGCCACATCGACGTCAAGCCGCGCGCCGATCTCCTCGATGATCGCGGAGGGGCGATTGTCGGAGGAGAGCTGCGGCTTGACCGCGAGACCCGTCGCCCAGGCGAAAAGCGCCTGCTTGTCGGCAAGGGGCAATGCCGACATCGCCTGGAAGTCTTGGGGTTTCTCCAGTGTTATCCAGTCAGTAGCGAGATCCTGTTCCAGCGCCTCGAGCATCTTTTGCGCGACGGTATCGGCGTGCAACACGTCGCGGTTCTGCGCTTGGAAGGGACGGATCGAGATGTCGAGCGCCTCGGTGGTGTAGGACCGCCCCAGTGCCTGTTCGCAGAGCGCATAGAGCATCGCATCGAACGCCACCTCGAAATCCGCCGCCAGATGCGCCCGCAGGATATGCTGGCGCGTGGCGCGCAGATCGTCGGCCAGGCTCGCTGAAATCCCATCGGCTTTGCGCAACGTCGCAGCCGGGTCGGAGCTCGGCACCGGCGTGGAGGAGGTCGGCGGGGTCACGTGGGGCCGGGCAGGGGAGGGGGCGCCATCCGCATCTGCGAGGGTCTCGTCGGGTTCGGACGCCGCAGGAATATCCTCGGGACGCACGAGGCCTTTCTCGACACGCAGCGCCCCGTCATGACCGATGGTCAGAACCACGCCAGCGATAGCGCGATCTGCGTCTGCGTAGGGCTGCCGTTCGCGCTGCAGGGCCTCGATCTCGCGCAGGCGCGGTTCGATAGCGTAGTACTCTTCCGTCTCCGCGTCGGTCCAATCCTCACCGTCATTCTGTGCCGCCAGTTCTTCTTCTCGCGCGATGAGACGGTCCTCCTCGGCCAGCAAATCCGGATCGGGGACGATGTCCTGCGGATAGACCCGCCCGAAACTGCGAAACGCGCCATAATCCACCGAGAGATGCACCTCGACCCATTTCCACGCCGCCTCGAAGGGCTTGGCGGCGGTTTGCAGTTTCTCGATGGCGAGACGTTCCAGAAGTTCGGGGTTTTCCATATGGGCGCTGGCACGGTCGTCGAAGAGATCGCGCAGCAGAACACCACCCGCCGCCTCATAGGCCTCGATGCCGACGAAGCGCCCAAGCGCCGAGTTCGCCGAATGCGCGGTCTCGGTCAGATGGCGTTTGATGCTTTGCGGATGGATGTGATAGCTGCCCTTCACCGCGTTCCACACCGCGAGTTGGCGATCATGGTCGTCGGTCAGCGTGAACGCCATCACGCAGTCGAGGGTCATGTCGCCCGCGCGGAATTGCTCGATGATCTCGGGCGCGACACGGGCAAGTTTGAGGCGACGGCGCACCAGGTCGACAGATACGCCGAACTTCAGCGCAATCTCTTCCTCGCTGCGGCCCTCGGCGATCATCTTGTCGAACGCTTCGAACTGGTCCGCCGGGTGCATCGCGGCGCGCTGGAGGTTTTCCGTGGCGGAAGTGAGGACGGCGTTGCGCTCGTCTTCCACAAGGCAGGGCACCGGGTGGTCTGCGGGGATCACACCGTCCTCGGCCAGCTGTTTCAGCGATTTGAGGCGACGGCCACCGGCGTCAACAGCAAAACGTGTCTCTGACAGCGCATGAACCACTAGGTTCTGTTTGATGCCTGTCTCGCGGATGCTGGCGAGGAGTTCGGCGTCGTCGCTAGCGCTCGCGGCGACTTTGCGGACGTTGAGTTGGCTCGGCTCCAGCTGGTCGAGCGGGATCATCCGGATGTCGGCGGCGCCGTCAGGCGCAGCCGATCCGGCGGTTTCGGTTTTCTTTGAGGTGGCGGGTTTCGAACGCGTCGTGGTTTTGGTCTTGGCCATGGTCAGGATCCTTGTCGCGCCGGACCCGGATGAGACTCTCTCTTTCCTTTCAAGCCCGGCACACGGGCTTCCCTTTCTCTGGCTCTTTGCAATTGCGAAACACGTCAGCAATCGACCGTTTGTAAACAGAGGCAAGGGCGCTCTTTGTGGTGCTGCAAATCAAGAACCCCTTGGTTTTCATATGCTGAGCGCGATCAGAGAGATATCGCAGACCACCGCGCGCGCGTGCTATATAGGGTGTGCAGGCGCACCCTAACAAAACACTTTGGTAAAATGCAAAAGCGCCATATTTTGCACATATGAAGCCTCAAGTACCTACGCAGTATAGTAAATTGGACGATCCTCTAGTTGATGCGGAGGGGATTGAAGAGACGTCCGAGGACGACCTGTGGTTCCTGCCCGGTCCAATAGAAGTGGAGCCGGATTATCTGCCGCCCGGACCGAGGGCAGAGTTGCGTGAAACCGCGGTCCTCGACGATTGGCGGAAGGCGGAGGCAGGTAATGCCGCCCGTCTTGCCCGTGTGGCTAGCCGGATTGGCGCGCTGGATGACCGTCTGCACCGTGGCCCGGAAGGCTGGCGGCTCAGGCTCGCCCTGATGGAGGCGGCAGACCTCAGCTGGTTTGTGGGTGACCGAATTGGCCCGGATCGGCTGGCGCTTTGGATATCCATGCGCTTGTCCGGGGTGCAGGACGACATCGCAGCGCTCGCGCGTGTCGGATGGGCGGTGCGCCGTCTGACAGGCGGTCCCGGTCCAGAGGTGGACTTATCCGTTTTCCTCGATCGCCGTGACCCTGAAAACATGGCCAATTAAGCCGAGCCCTTTGCGGATCGCGCGGTCGGTTGGCTTGACCTGATGGCGCAAGCCGCCCACCTGCATTCGATTACACGCGCCTGCATGGGGTTTCACCTCTGGAACCTTGCGGGCCTCGGGCAACAGGACGACCGGATGGAAGCGGCGGTTACCGCCGCACGCATTGCCGCGAGCGAAGGCCCGAATTTGAATGGGGGGGCCATCTTTGCGCCTCTGGCTATGCGCGGGGCAGGGGGGCTGCGCGCCAGTGGCCCACCTGCCGAGCGCTTGCAGCGTTGGCTCGAGGGAATGGAAACAGCATGCCTGACCGCGATGCGGCACCTCGACGATATCCAGGCATGGTCAGCGCGGGCGGACAACATGATGGCACCGCTCTCTGGCAAGACACCACCTGCATTGCGCGCGGTGCTGACCGAATGGCCCGTCGTCTCCGCTCCAATGGCCGAGACCCTGACCGGTGCCAGCCGCGCCGCCGTCCAGCGCAACCTTGCTTGGATGGAAGCGCAAGGTCTAATCCGCGAGGTGACCGAACAGGTGCGTTTCCGCATGTGGCGGGCGATGCCATGAAACACCTCTAAAGAAGCACTCGTTTTGGTGCGTAACATCTGTTGATAGTTCAACGGAGGACCAGAATCGTGACAGACCAAAAATATGAGACAGTCGATTTCGACGTGCGGCTCAGAAATAGTAGTCAGATGGATTGTAAGCGGTGTCTGAGCGGCACGTTGTCTGCGCCGGCGCGGACTGCGAGGTGATACCCATCTCAAGATGGGAGTGCGTTTCGCAATGGATGCTCAGACTGCGTTTCTCAGATCGCTGGGA
>NZ_JASNJD010000044.1 GCF_030164425.1 Pseudodonghicola flavimaris
TTTTATGTTTGGGTAAATTTTATCGTATATAGAGATACAAGAGCGCTTATTAGGTTTGGCGGTGACCTACTCTCCCACGTCTTGAGACGCAGTACCATTGGCGCGACGGCACTTAACTTCCGGGTTCGGGATGGAGCCGGGTGTTTTGCTCGTGCTATGACCACCAAACCGAATAAGGGCTCTTTGTCGGCGTTGCGATGCAAGGCCGACGGGATCAATCAACGTCCAAGTCAGTAGACTTTTTGGTGTATGCTTTTGATTTATCAGTAAGTTTGTCTGTTACTGGATCAAATCAAGCCTATCGGACCATTAGTACCGGTCAACTGAACATGTTACCATGCTTACATCTCCGGCCTATCGACGTGGTGGTCTACCACGGTCCTCAGGGATACCTTGTTTTGAGGGGGGCTTCCCGCTTAGATGCCTTCAGCGGTTATCCTGTCCGATCATAGCTACCCAGCACTGCTATTGGCATAACAACTGGTCCACCAGTGGATCGTTCACCCCGGTCCTCTCGTACTAGGGGCAACTCCTCTCAAGTATCCTACACCCACGGCAGATAGGGACCGAACTGTCTCACGACGTTCTAAACCCAGCTCACGTACCTCTTTAAACGGCGAACAGCCGTACCCTTGGGACCTGCTCCAGCCCCAGGATGAGATGAGCCGACATCGAGGTGCCAAACACTGCCGTCGATATGGACTCTTGGGCAGTATCAGCCTGTTATCCCCGGCGTACCTTTTATCCGTTGAGCGATGGCCCTTCCACTCGGGACCACCGGATCACTATGGCCGACTTTCGTCTCTGCTCGACTTGTCAGTCTCGCAGTCAGGCTGGCTTCTGCCATTGCACTCAACGAGCGATTTCCGACCGCTCTGAGCCAACCTTCGCGCGCCTCCGTTACGCTTTAGGAGGCGACCGCCCCAGTCAAACTACCCGCCACGCAGGGTCCCGGACCCAGATGATGGGCCGCGGTTAGACATCAAGAGTGCGAAGGGTGGTATCTCAAGGGAGGCTCCACAGGGACTGGCGTCCCTGCTTCAAAGCCTACCACCTATCCTGCACATCACAATCCTGATGCCAGTGCGAAGCTGTAGTAAAGGTGCACGGGGTCTTTCCGTCTAACCGCGGGAAGCCTGCATCTTGACAGGCAATTCAATTTCGCTGAGTCGATGTTGGAGACAGCGGGGAAGTCGTTACGCCATTCGTGCAGGTCGGAACTTACCCGACAAGGAATTTCGCTACCTTAGGACCGTTATAGTTACGGCCGCCGTTTACCTGGGCTTCAATTCGGAGCTCTCACCCCTCCTTTTAACCTTCAGGCACCGGGCAGGCGTCAGACCCTATACGTCGTCTTGCGACTTCGCAGAGCCCTGTGTTTTTAGTAAACAGTCGCCACCCCCTGGTTTGTGCCCCCAGCCTCTAGTTGCCTAGAAACTGGGCCTCCTTCTCGCGAACTTACGGAGGTATTTTGCCGAGTTCCTTCAACATCGTTCTCTCAAGCGCCTTGGTATTCTCTACCAGTCCACCTGTGTCGGTTTAGGGTACGGTCTGATGGAGGGCTATTTCCAGGGACCACTCAGCAGCCCGACCAATCCGATAAGGCCGAACTACAATCGTGATCCGTCACATCCTCCTGGCCCAGGAATATTAACCTGGTTCCCATCGACTACGCATTTCTGCCTCGCCTTAGGGGCCGGCTTACCCTGCTCAGATTAGCTTTAAGCAGGAACCCTTGGACTTTCGGCGAGAGTGTCTCTCACACTCTTTGTCGCTACTCATGTCATCATTCTCGCTAGTGATCTCTCCACCGGATCCCTCACAGGCCGGCTTCACAGAAAGCTCCTTGCGTCCAATACTCCCGAAGGAGTTAAGGACGCATGGAGCTATGTCACACTACGCTCCGCTACCATGCCTTACGGCATCCTCAGCTTCGGCTCATGGCTTGAGCCCCGTTACATCTTCGCCGCAGGACAACTTGATTAGACCAGTGAGCTGTTACGCTATCTTTAAAGGATGGCTGCTTCTAAGCCAACCTCCTGGTTGTTTTGGTCGTCCCACCTGCTTTCCCACTTAGCCATGAATTGGGGGCCTTAGCTGGAGGTCAGGGTTGTTTCCCTCTTCACGACGGACGTTAGCATCCGCCGTGTGTCTGCCATCTAGTACTCCCGGGTATTCGGAGTTTGGTTAGGATCAGTAAGCCTGTGGGGCCCCATTACCCATCCAGTGCTCTACCCCCCGGGGTATTCGGATGACGCTCTACCTAAATAGATTTCGCGGAGAACCAGCTATCTCCGAGTTTGATTGGCCTTTCACCCCTAGGCACAACTCATCCCGACCTTTTTCAACAGGTGTGGGTTCGGACCTCCAGTTGGTGTTACCCAACCTTCATCCTGGTCATGCCTAGATCACTCGGTTTCGGGTCTGATCCCACGAACTCGACGCCCTATTAAGACTCGCTTTCGCTGCGCCTACACCTAACGGCTTAAGCTTGCACGTGAGACCAAGTCGATGACCCATTATACAAAAGGTACGCCGTCAGCTCGCAAGGAGCCTCCGACTGATTGTAGGCGTCCGGTTTCAGGTACTGTTTCACTCCCCTCGTCGGGGTGCTTTTCACCTTTCCCTCACGGTACTGGTTCGCTATCGGTCAGCAAGGAGTACTTAGCCTTCGAAGGTGGTCCTCCGATCTTCAGACAGAATTTCACGTGTTCCGCCCTACTTAATACGTCCTTCAAAGCTTCCCATACGGGACTGTCACCCACTATGGTCGATCTTTCCAGATCGTTCTGGTCACTTATCAGGCTCGGCTGGTCCCCGTTCGCTCGCCACTACTAGGGGAGTATCAATTGATTTCCTTTCCTCCGGGTACTTAGATGTTTCAGTTCCCCGGGTTTGCTCTTAAAACCCTATGTATTCAGGTCTTAAGTACCTGTTTCACCCAATTATTGAGGGCCTTGCGGCTCACAATAACTGAGTATCAGGTGGGTTGCCCCATTCGGAGATCCTGGGATCAAAGCCTATTCTCGGCTCCCCCAAGCTTATCGCAGAGTATCACGTCCTTCATCGCCTCTTGCTGCCAAGGCATCCACCAAACGCCCTTCTCGCGCTTGATTTGATCCAGAAAAAGACAAACTTGCGTCTGTCGCGGCTCCGGGCTGGTTCGACCAGGGCCATTCTTCTGAACCAAAAGCATACTATCCCGCACTTCCTCATGCGTGACCGCCGCCGGCTGCTTGAGCGCGACTGCGGCATCATCAGGAAGTACATTTTGGTTAGTGTACTTGACTTGGACAACATTGCTTCGTTTCGACCGGGATATCCGAACCTCCACCTGGTAGCGGGGAGGCCGAACCGTCCGCCCTGGGGCGGAACCGACCGAGATCAGGCTGTCACTTCAGCCGATCAAAGCAAGTTGATTGATTTCTCTATATACGATGTCAATTCCGCCGCTTTCCGAAGAAAGTCGGCCGATGTCCGATTGGACGGGCAAACACTGTATCCAGTGCTTGCCGATCTAATCGGGAAGTGGTGGAGCCTAGGAGGATCGAACTCCTGACCTCCTGAATGCAAATCAGGCGCTCTCCCAGCTGAGCTAAGGCCCCAAGGTGATTTTGTATGACAAAATCTCCGTCGACCGTCAGGCTCTTTTCGGAGAAAAGATGCCGGGAGGTCTAAGCGGATGCCCTCTCGTGAGCTTTGCTATGCAAAGCCACTGTCGGGCGCCTGACTTTTTAGCTGCGCTAAAAAGCAGGTTGGTGGGTCGAGGAGGACTTGAACCTCCGACCTCACGCTTATCAGGCGTGCGCTCTAACCACCTGAGCTACCGACCCAGTTGATCTTGCTCGTGCAAAATCGACGTTGCCCGACAGGCGATTTTGCATCGCAAAATCTGCCGAGAGGGCCAGACCCAGAGGTCAGGCAACGACAGGCGAGCCGGGGCTCGCGTGTTCCATGTTCTGAAGAGATATGAGGACGGCCTGGCCCTGAGTTTGACCAACTTTGTTTGTTGATCTGCTGCTAAGTGTTCCACGTTGAAGGCAAGCCTGTCAAATCTAGGAACATCCTTAGAAAGGAGGTGATCCAGCCGCAGGTTCCCCTACGGCTACCTTGTTACGACTTCACCCCAGTCGCTGAGCTCACCGTGGTCCGCTGCCCCCCGTAAGGGTTGGCGCACGGCCTTCGGGTGAACCCAACTCCCATGGTGTGACGGGCGGTGTGTACAAGGCCCGGGAACGTATTCACCGCGTCATGCTGTTACGCGATTACTAGCGATTCCGACTTCATGGGGTCGAGTTGCAGACCCCAATCCGAACTGAGATAGTTTTTTGGGATTAACCCATTGTCACTACCATTGTAGCACGTGTGTAGCCCAACCCGTAAGGGCCATGAGGACTTGACGTCATCCACACCTTCCTCCCGCTTATCACGGGCAGTTTCTTTAGAGTGCCCAGCCGAACTGCTGGCAACTAAAGATGTGGGTTGCGCTCGTTGCCGGACTTAACCGAACATCTCACGACACGAGCTGACGACAGCCATGCAGCACCTGTCACTAGGTCACCGAAGTGAAAGACCCATCTCTGGGCCGGTCCTAGGATGTCAAGGGTTGGTAAGGTTCTGCGCGTTGCTTCGAATTAAACCACATGCTCCACCGCTTGTGCGGGCCCCCGTCAATTCCTTTGAGTTTTAATCTTGCGACCGTACTCCCCAGGCGGAATGCTTAATCCGTTAGGTGTGTCACCGAGCAGCATGCTACCCGACGACTGGCATTCATCGTTTACGGTGTGGACTACCAGGGTATCTAATCCTGTTTGCTCCCCACACTTTCGCACCTCAGCGTCAGTATCGAGCCAGTGAGCCGCCTTCGCCACTGGTGTTCCTCCGAATATCTACGAATTTCACCTCTACACTCGGAATTCCACTCACCTCTCTCGAACTCAAGACCAGGAGTTTTGGAGGCAGTTCCGGGGTTGAGCCCCGGGATTTCACCCCCAACTTTCTGGTCCGCCTACGCGCGCTTTACGCCCAGTAATTCCGAACAACGCTAACCCCCTCCGTATTACCGCGGCTGCTGGCACGGAGTTAGCCGGGGTTTCTTTACCAGGTACTGTCATTATCATCCCTGGCGAAAGAGCTTTACGACCCTAAGGCCTTCATCACTCACGCGGCATGGCTGGATCAGGCTTGCGCCCATTGTCCAAGATTCCCCACTGCTGCCTCCCGTAGGAGTCTGGGCCGTGTCTCAGTCCCAGTGTTGCTGATCATCCTCTAAAACCAGCTATAGATCGTAGGCTTGGTAGGCCATTACCCCACCAACTACCTAATCTAACGCGGGCCGATCCTTCACCGAAATTCTTTCCCCCGAAGGGCGTATACGGCATTAAACCCAGTTTCCCGGGACTATTCCGTAGTGAAGGGCACGTTCCCACGCGTTACTAACCCGTCCGCCACTAAGCCCGAAGGCTTCGTTCGACTTGCATGTGTTAGGCCTGCCGCCAGCGTTCGTTCTGAGCCAGGATCAAACTCTCAAGTTGAAAGCAGCTCACGCTGCTATCCTTGACGTTCGAACCTCTGCACATCGTTCCGACCGGCTAGGTCGGAACAGTCATCTGTTTGATGTGCTCCAGGTTTCATCAGAAACCAGAAGCCGTACAAACAGTGAAGCTGACACTTCATCATCGGGCCGAAACCCTAGAAGCGCGATATGCGAGACCGATCCATCGAAATGAACCAAACCGCCCACATATCTCTTCAGATATCCAGTTTTCAAAGAGCGTAGAGACAAAAACCAGACCAGTGCGCCCTATCTTTCGGCGCGCCCGCCCGATCATTCCTCTGAATTTCTGTCCACCACCTCGGCCTCAGGTCCCTCAGGCAGCGCCGCCGCCTTCCGTTCCGTCCGCCTCCGTGGCGCCCCGTAGCGCCTCAGCGCCGCCGGTGAAGGG
>NZ_JASNJD010000045.1 GCF_030164425.1 Pseudodonghicola flavimaris
TTGATCGCCTTGGCGACCTCTGCGCGCCCGAGTTTCGGGACGTATCCGATGCGGGTGCCGTCGGCGGGGTTGTGGACGGCGATGGCGGTGGTGGGAGCGGCCTCGATCCAGTCGCCGGCGACAAGGTTTGCATCGCGCAGCAGCCCGGTGGCGCGCAGGTCTTCGAGTGTCAAACTCATTTTTCGTCCTCCTCATGGGTCAGGAACCGGAGCAGTTCCGTCAACTGCCCCTCCAGCATGTGACGTCCCGGATGGGTCGTCAGCCCGCGCGCCGTGGCGGCACGCAGCAGCGCGGTGGTCGCCGGCTGCATGATGACTTCGGCCACCAGCGTGCCGGGGTCGAGCCTGTCCGGATCGAACGGCAGCGCGTCGCCGGGCCGGAGCCCCAGCGAGGTGCCGTTGATCGCGATGTCATGCCCGGCGGGATCGGCGGCGGCGGTGAACGCCACATCGGGGAACCGCGCCGACAGCCGCGCGATCAGCGCCCCGGCCTTCGCCGCCGACCGGTTGGCGATGGTCAGCGCCGCCACCCCGCGCCCGGCCAGGGCGAAGGCGATGGCGCTCGCCGCGCCGCCCGCCCCGGCGAGAAAGACCCGCTTGCCGCAGAGCGTCACCCCGGTCTGCTCGAAGCCCCGCACGAAGCCCTCGCCATCGAGCAGATCGCCGTAGAGCGAGCCGTCCCGCCGGCGCCGGACCACGTTGACGCTCTGCGCCGCCGCCGCCCTGTCGCTCAGCGCATCGCAGAGCGCCGGCACCGCGGTCTTATGCGGCAGGGTGATCACGGCGCCGGCGAAATTGCGCGCCCCCGCCAGCCCCCTGAGCGCCGCCTCCAGCGCCTCGGGCGGCACTTCGAGCGGCACCAGGACCGCGTCCACGCCCTCCGCCTCGAGCCGCGGGTTCAGCACCTGCGGCGTGCGCACATGGGCGATCGGATCGGCGAGGATCACGAGCGTCCGGGTCTGTCCGGTGATCATCGCGGTCACAGCAGAAGGCCCATCGGGGTCTCGATGCCGGCCTTGAAGGCGGCCAGCCAGGCGGCCCCCACGGCGCCATCGACGCTGCGGTGATCGACCGACAGCGTCACGCTCATCACCGGCGCCAGAACGATCTGATCGCCGCGCCCGACCGGGCGTTTCTCGGCGGCGCCGACGGCGAGGATACAGCTCTGCGGCGGGTTGATGATCGCCGAGAACCGCTTGACCCCGTACATGCCGAGGTTCGACAGCGAGAAACCGCCGCCCTGGTACTCATCCGGTTTGAGACGGCCGTCGCGGGCCTTCGCGGCCAGCGCCCTCATCTCCGAGGACAGTGCGCCGAGGCTCTTTTGATCGGCATTGCGCAGCACCGGCGTGATCAGCCCGCCATCGGTGGCGACCGCGACGGAGATATCGACGGACTTGAGCTGCAGCACCGCCTCGTCGGTCCAGATCGCATTGGCCGCGGGCACCTTGACCAGCGCCTGCGCCACCGCCTTGACGATGAAGTCGTTGACCGAAATCCGCTCCGCCGTCTCGCGCCCCGCGTTGACCTGCGCCCGCAGCGCCAGAAGCGCCTCGATGTCGCAATCGGCCTCGAGGTAGAAATGCGGCACCGTGGTCTTCGACTCCAGCAGGCGCCGCGCGATGGTGCGGCGCATACCGGTGTGGGGGATGGCCTCGTGCTCACCGATGCCGGCCAGATTGGGCGCCGGGGCGGGAGCCATGACAGGGGCACCTGTCCCGGCCTCCGCCGCGCGCTCCACATCGATCCGCACCACCCGGCCGCGCGGGCCGGAGCCGCTGAGCCCGGTCAGCTCCACCCCCTTCTGCGCCGCGATCCGGCGGGCGAGCGGCGAGGCCGCGATCTTGTCGGAGGGGGCCGCGGCGGGGGCGGCTTCGGCCTTCGGCGCCGCCTCGGGCGCCGCGACCGTCTCCGCGGCGGCCGACCCGCCCGGGGCGCCACCCGGGGCATAGCCGTCGAGGACGGAGGCGTCTTCGCCCTCCAGCAACAGCACCGCGATCACCGCATTCACATCGGCGCGGTCCCCGGCGGGGACCAGGATCCGGCCCATCACCCCGTCGGTCTCCGCCTCGAACTCCATCGTCGCCTTGTCGGTTTCCACCTCGGCCAGCGCCTCGCCGGCCTGCACCGCCTCGCCTTCGGCCTTCAGCCAGGTGGCGATCACCGCGTCTTCCATGCCGGCGGACAGCGAAGGCAGTATGATTTCCTTGGGCATCCTATGTCTCCTTCTCTCGCCTTATTCCGCCGCCAGCGGCAGGCCCTGATCGGCCATGACCTCGCGCAGCCCCGCCTCGATGTCCTGCGGCCGGGCACAGGCCGCCGCCTCGAGCACCTTGGAAATGCTGGGCGAGGCCTCGGCGCCATGCACCCGCTTGATCGGCTGATCCAGCGCATCGAAACAGCGGCGCTGCAGCTCATCCGCCAGCCAGCCGCCATAGGAGGTGCCCGCGGCCCCCTGTTCGACGATCAGCACATTGCCGGTCTTCGCGATGGAGGCCTCGACGGTCTCCCAGTCGAGCCCGGCACGGTCGAGGCTGCGCAGATCGATGATCTCGGCATCCACGCCCAGGCGCTCGACCACCTCGCGGGTCCTTTCGACCATGGCCAGATAGGTCAGCACCGTGACCCGGGTGCCCTCGCGCACCACCTTGGCCTTGCCCAGCGGGATCATGTAATCGAGATCGCCCACCGGCCCGACGCCTTTCGAGGCGTAGAGATCCACATGTTCCAGCACCAGGACCGGGTCCTCGCAGTGCAGCGCCGCATTCATCAGCCCGACATAGTCATAGGGCGTCGAGGGGGCGACAATGCGCCAGCCCGGCGCGGTGGCGAAGATGCCCGCCGGATCCATCGAGTGCTGCGAGCCATAACCGGTGCCCATCGCCACCTTGGTGCGCAGCACCAGCGGCATGGCGCTGTCGCCACCGAACATGTGGCGCGCCTTGCCGATCTGGTTGAACACCTGATCCGCCGCCACCCACATGAAGTCCGGATACATGAATTCGATCACCGGGCGCACCCGCCCGTCGGCGGCCATGCCGGCGGCGAGGCCGGTGAAGGCGTTCTCGGCAATCGGGGTGCCGAGACAGCGGTCGGGGAACCGCTCCGACAGGCCCTTGGTGGCACCGTTGGTGCCGCCCTTCAGCCGGTGCACATCCTCGCCCAGCACCACCACGCGCTCGTCCGTCTCCATCCGGCGCATCATCACATCGGCCACCGCGTCGATGAACTTCACGTTGTCCTTGAGCGTGCCGGAGAAGGCCTCCTGCTCCTCGAACCGGGCGCCGTCGAATTCCGACAGATCGCCGCGCAGGCCGAAATCGCGGAAGCTTTCCTCCGGCCAGAGCGCCGGTCTGATGCGGCGCTTGCCGTCGACCTCCTCGATCAGCTCGCCGGCGATCTCCTCCATCAGCGCCTGGCACTGCGCCCGCAGGTCCGCGACCGCCTGCGCCCCGATGATCTGACGCTCCATCAGGTCCCGCGCCATGGCATCGAGCGGATCGCGGCCGCGCCATTCCTGCTCCTCTTCCTTGCTGCGATAGCCGAAGGCGGAGCCGGGCAGCGCGCCGTTCTGGTGGAAATAGCGGTAGACATCCGCCTCGATCACCACCGGGCCATCGCCCTTGCGCATGATGGCATTGGCCGCCTCGGAGGCGAGATAGACCGACAACGGGTCCATGCCGTCGACCCTGAGCGCCGGGATGCCGAAGGCCAGCCCGCGCGCCGACAGCCGCGTCTCGGCGGTGACCTCCGCGACATGGGTGGAAACGGCGTAGCGGTTGTTCTCGATGAAGAAACAGATCGGCAGTTTCCAGGCGGCGGCGATGTTCATCGTCTCCAGAACCGAGCCGATGTTGACCGCGCCATCGCCGAAATAGGTATAGACCACATCGCCGGTGCCCGCCTGCTTATGCGCCCAGGCCGCGCCCGCCGCCATCGGCACGCCGCCGCCGACGATGGCATTGGTGCCGAGGTTGCCGCTCTCGGCCCAACGCAGGTGCATCGAGCCGCCACGGCCCTTGCAGAACCCCTCGGAGAGACCGAGGATCTCCGACAGCGTGCGCCTGGACAGATGCCGCAGCGTCTCGCCGAAGCTCTTCTCCGGGTCGATCCCCTCGGGCGCGGCATAGGCCAGCGCCTTGGCCAGGAACTGGTGGTGCGCCCGGTGCGAGCCGTTCACCTGGTCGGTGCCGCGCATCGCCAGGGCAGAGCCCACCGCGCCGCCCTCCTGGCCGATGGCGGAATGCGCCGGCCCATGCACCAGCCCCTGCCCGGCAAGCTCCAGCACCTTCTCCTCAAAGGCGCGGATCAGATGCAGCTGGCTCAGCATCGTCCGCCCGACCGTCGGGTCCAGCGCACTGCGATCCTCATCCGA
>NZ_JASNJD010000046.1 GCF_030164425.1 Pseudodonghicola flavimaris
TCCCAGCGATCTGAGAAACGCAGTCTGAGCATCCATTGCGAAACGCACTCCCATCTTGAGATGGGTATCACCTCGCAGTCCGCGCCGGCGCAGACAACGTGCCGCTCAGACACCGCTTACACCGAGTAGGGGATTTGGGGAAGTCCTTCCATTGGCCGCTCCCACCTAAGACACCATGGAATATAGTGCGAAACGCCGTGCAAGGCGAGTCCGGCAACGGGCAGGCCGGTCAGGGCGCCATGGGAGGTGGCTCTGGTTTCGACGATCTGGCGCAGGAAGGCGATGCCGATCAGTCGATGCCGATGGCGTTCAGGAGGTTCGCTGCAAGCTTCAGGCGTTCATTTCTGACCAAGGGCTCAGCCGTAGGGGGTGGGCGCTAGTAGTCATCTGGACTTGCAAGGCCGATGGTTCGCAAAAGCAATCGACCGAGTGGAGTTATATCGACGCCAGAGGCTGACAGCATCCCAGTCTTTGGATCAATTTCCGGAATGTCACCTTTTTTGACCTTCTTAAAGCCTGGTTGCAGGAGGCCTAAGGAGACCAGCTTCTGCGTCGCAATTTGTTGTACTGTCTGAGCATCGAGTTCATCGCGCGTTGATTGTAGGTGTGCTCGTACAGGCGTTAGGATGTTCGCGTGACGCTGCATAAACTCTGAGTCATCCCGGTACCTTCGCAGCTGGCTGGTGAGCACAATCACCTGACCTTCATCTAGCTCCCGAAGTAAGATGAGCATTCTCTTGGCCGCGAGGAGATTTTGCTCATCTCCGGACAGCCCTTCGGCAACAGCAGTCGCAATTTGCTCTCTTCGCTCATCTGAGAGCGCTCTCGCGGTCTGGTATCCACCCTCTTCGAAAAGATCGAGGCCTGGTTCGCTCAGTAGCCTCTGCTTCAACTGCTCTTCTGATAGGCCGGACAGCTTTTCAGATAGGTAGCGAAGATAATCCTCAACGCGCTTTTGCCGAACGCCCGGAATGACTTGAGTGATCAGCTCATTCAGCGCTGAGCCGACAACGGGAACGGCTCCTGCCAGCATTCGCAATACGGGAACGATATGGTCGGAAGGCCCCGGTCCAAGCGGCGGATTTTCGTCAGACAAAGGAACCTCCCTAATGAACCTGAGTCCATTGGCACAGCTATTCCTGATTCTCGCAATCTTGCTGGGTGGATTGTGGGTGAGCTATGCGCTCGCTCGATCGGGCGAGCCCTCCTCGGCATGGCTCTGGTGCACGTTGGTGTGGGGATGTAACTAGGCGCCAGCTGCCGCCAGTTAGCCGCCGGGCCTACTCGTCGGGGGTGGGGGGCATGCGCGAGATGAAGCTGGCAACCTGATCGGACGTCTCGTTGACATCTAGAGGCGGAACCTTTCTGTCGCTCGTCATGGCGCGAATAACTCCATCTGCCAGCATTTTCGCCGACGCTTCGTCAAAACGATGTTCTTGTGATTTCTCTGTCTGGGTAAGCGCAGCTGACAGAGTGCTAACGGCATTCGCGAAACGAGATGCTTGTTCGTCGGGGAGGAAATCAGAGAACGTCTCAGTCAGCTTGTCCACCAGTTCCTTTCTACCTTCGGCGTCAGCTTGCGCCAAGGCAGAGATCAGTAGCGTAACGATTTCCACTCCAGAGAGTTTCGGCGCTGGGTACTTCTCCTCCAGCGTCGCCACAATCTCGGCGTTCATCGAGCGGTTGTTCGCCTCGGCGGCGGCTTTGATCCGGCCCCTCATCCCATCGGGGAGGCGGAGCATGAACTTGTCCGTAAGGGTGCGATTCTGGTCCTCTGACATGGTGCTGTCCTTAGGACGCGAAAACCTCTTGACGCAATGGCGTCCTAAGGACATAGTGAAAAAGTCCTAAGGACACTATAAGGGGGACATGGATGACCGTTCACATCAATCCGCTTCTCTTCGAAGAGGAGCATCTCGTCCGTCAGGTCGAAAAAGACAAAGAAATCTGGTTCGTCGGCGCCGATGTGTGCCGGGTTCTTGGTATTTCCAAAGTTCATCAGTCGCTGGATCGACTTGATGACGGTGAAAGGGGTACCTGTACTGTAGGTACCCCTGGCGGTGATCAGGATATGATCGTTGTATCTGAGCCTGGGGTCTATCGTCTGGTCTTCACCTCTAGGAAGCCCGTCGCCGAACGCTTCAAGCGGTGGCTGGCGCACGAGGTGATTCCGTCGATCCGCAAGACGGGCGGCTTTGCGCCGGAGACCGCGCCGCAAAGCGTCGAGCCTGATGACACGCAGAGCAACGATGGCGTGAAGCTGCGCCACGTCACCGAGTGCCGTCTGACATTCGGCAACAAGGCGGCTGCGCAAATGTGGTTCCACCTCGGCCTGCCGGTTGTGCCGGAAATGCTGGTCGATCCGCGCCAACTGTCGATCTTCGACTATCAGAGCATCAAGTCTGTGGAGCCGGGAGCATGACCCAGAAACGCACGATGACTGACCGGTACATGCTCCGCCTACCTGATGGCTGGAGGGACGTGATCAAGGAAGAGTCCAGGAAAGCACATCGCTCCATGAACGCGGAAATCGTCGCAGCCATCGAGACGGCAATGCGGATCAAGGGGGTGCAGCTCGATGCGCCCGCACAAAAGTAAAGGCGCTGGGACGGCCATCCCAACGCCTTTGATGAAACCCAACTGTCAAGGAAAGGTTCTGCGCATGAATATGCCAGTAAAGCACGGCGATTTCAATGGTATCGAGATCATGGAGCGCGATGGCGCGCTTCTGGCGTCGAGCCGTGAGGTCGCAAAGAACTTCGGGAAGCAACACAAGAACGTCCTGCAAGCGATCCGTAATCTCGAATGCAGCGACGAATTCAACGGGCTCAATTTTCAGCCCGTCGAATATATGGACGCCAAGGGCGAGAAGCGCACCGAATATGGTATGACCCGTGACGGGTTCAGCTTCCTCGTCATGGGCTTCACCGGGCGCGAGGCTGCCCACTGGAAGGAGCAGTATATCTCGGCCTTCAACGCGATGGAGCAGAAGCTTCGGGCTCCGATGATCGACGTGCGCGACCAATCGCAACTCACGCAGATTGCGATCCAGCTCATCGAGGTCAACCAGGACCAGGCGAAACAGATCGAGGCGATGCGCGAAGACGTTGAGGCCCACGAGCGGCTGACCAAGGCGGACGGGTCGCTGAACGTCACCGAGGCGGCCAAGACGCTCGGTGTGCGTCCGAAGGATCTGTTCGACTGGCTGTCGCACAACGGTTGGCTCTACAAGCGCACCGGATCGCCGAATTGGCTGGGCTACCAGTCGAAGTGCAACTCCGGGCTGCTGGAGCACAAGACGACCACGGTCCTGCGCGCCGACGGCAGCGAGAAAATCACCGAGCAAGTCCGGGTGACGCCGAAAGGCTGTAACCGCCCGATTGAGACCGCAGGTTACTTCTGAAGCATAGGGGCGACCAAGATGATCGCCATGCCGGTCAGGCAAAAGATTGCGCCGATGATATCCCATCGGGTCGGAATCTGCCTCTC
>NZ_JASNJD010000047.1 GCF_030164425.1 Pseudodonghicola flavimaris
CGGAGGTCCCAGTCAGGTTCTCCACATTGGCGATCGTGCCCAGCGAGAAGCTGGCCAGCGCGGTCCAGATCGTGTCGATGCCCTCGCCCACGGCTTCGACGACACTGTCGCCAAGACTGTCAACCACATAATCGTCGTCGCCACCTTCGCCGGTCAGGATATCGTCGCCGAGCCCACCGTCGAGCAGGTCGTTGCCGGTGCCCCCGAACAGGCTGTCGATCCGGCTCGACCCGATCAGCTTGTTATCGGCACCGTCACCAAGGACGATGAGCTGATCATTGTCGAGCCCCGGGGTCTGCCAGTCCTGGAAGGTCCAGCCGCTCAGGTCGACATCGGTTACACCGCCGGTCATGATGATCCGGATGATGTTATCCGAGCCGCTATTGGCATTGCCGTCGATCAGAACGGTTCCAAAGGCGCTGGCAACCGCTGCGCTGCCCAGCTGGAGTTCATTGTCGACGTTGATCCCGTCCGCGTAGAACTCAAGCTCTTCGATCGAGGTGAAGGCAACCGTGCTCAGGTTGAACACGCCCGCCCCGCTCATCACGACACGGTCGTATTCAGTGCCGCCGTCGATGATCGATCCGGGGCCTTCGTCCTCGCCGTCATAGAAGAAGAAATTGTCGTTCCCCGCACCGCCGCTCTGCACGTCGGCTCCGGCCCCGCCAGTGAGATTGTCGTTGCCGTCCCCGCCATAGAGGCTGTCATCACCGGCACCGCCCAGCAGCACATCCCCGCCATCGTTGCCGTAGATCACATCGATCTGCGACGACCCGGTCAGCGTGTTGCTGCCGGTGTCCCCATGCAGGATGACCGTGTCACTGTCCGACGCCACAGCGTTCCAGTCCTGGAAGGTGAAACCCGACAAGTCGATATTGGCCACGCCGTTCTGCACGAAGAAATGCAGCGAATTGAAGGACCCGGCGTTGGAGTTGCCGTCGACCAGCAGGGTGGAGGAGAGCCCCGTCCCCAGCTGATCGCTGCCGAAGAAGGCGTAGTTGACGATTCCGCCGCCGCCGACAGCGCTGAACTCGACCTCTTCGACCGCGGTGATCGAAGCCGTCCGCAGGTCAAAGTAGCCGGCGCCCTGAAGCAGGATGCGGTCGCTGCCGGTCGACCCCGCCAAGACCTCGCCCGTGACACTGTCCTCACCGTCGACATAGAGGAAGGTATCGTTGCCGTTGCCCCCGTACATCGCATCGGCTCCGGCCCCGCCACGCAGCGTATCGTTGCCGTCGTTCCCGTAGATGATGTCGTCTTTCGAGGTCCCGATCAACGTGTTGGCGTTGGCGTCCCCATGCAGCGAGATATAGTCGGCATCGCCGGTGTAGCTGTCCCAATCCTGGAAGGTGAAACCGGAGGCATCGATGCTGCTCACACCGTTCTGCACATACATGCGCAGCGTGTTGTTGGAGCTGGTATTGGCGTTACCGTCGATCAGCATCGTCGAGGAGAAACCGGAACCGATCTGATCGCTGCCGATATAGACGAAGTTGTCCACATTGGCCCCGTCCGCGCGGAACTCCAGTTCCTCGATCAAGCTGACAGAGGCATTTCTCAGGTCGAAGACCCCGGCGTTGCCCACCAGAAGGCGGTCGTGACCGGCACCGCCGGAAATGATTTCGCCGGCGAGCGGGTCGAACCCGTCCAGATAGACGAAGGTGTCATTGTCGTTGCCACCGTAGAGCTGGTTGACACCGGTCCCGCCACGCAGCGTGTCGTTGCCATCAAACCCGTAAATGATGTCGTCTTGCGACGTCCCGGTCAGGATATTGGCGTTCGCATCACCATGCAGCGAAACGATATCGGTCGACACGCTGTTCCAGTCCTGGAAGATGAAGCCCGAGGCATCGATATTGTTCACGCCATTCTGCACCCAGAGACGCAGGGTGTTGTCGGAGCCGGTGCTGCCATTGCCGTCGATCAGCAGGCTGGAGGAGAAATCGCTGCCCCCCAGCTCGTCGCTGCCCAGATAGACGAAGTTGACAACATTGGTGCCGGTCGCCGCGAACTCGATCTCCTCGACCAGGTAGACATTCAGCGTCCGCAGGTCGAAGACGCCCGACCCGGACGCCAGGATCCGGTCAGAGCCGGTGCCGCCGCTGGCGTATTCGCCCGCGACCGAGTCCTCACCGTTCTCATAGAGGAAGGTGTCGTCGCCCGCGCTGCCATACATGGTATCGATCCCGGCTCCGCCATGCAGCGTATCGTTGTCGTTGCCGCCGGAGAGGTAATCGTTGCCGGTGCCGCCGATCAGCGTATCGTTGCCGTCGTAACCGTAGATCGAGTCATTGCCGCCGCCGCCGTCGAGCGTGTTGGCCGAGTTGTTGCCGTAGATGACTTCGTTGCCGGCGCCGCCGACCGCATTTTCAATGACCGTCCCCGGCGCGATCGACAGGTTCCCGATCAGCCCCGCGACATCAGAGAACGACGGCGCGATGTTGGCCGAGCTCGTCACCCGCAGATCGATCTTGCTGTTGTTCGAATAGCCCGACAGATCCAGCGTATCGATGCCGCCGCCGTCGACAATCGCCAGCGTGTTGGTCGCCAGCAGGGTATCGAGCGAGGCATAGGCCGTGTTGGCATAGCCGAACCCCGGCCCCGTGGACGTCGGCGTCCAGTCGACCCAGGTGGAATTGAAGCCCCAGGTGGTGTTGCCGGTGGTGGTCCCGTCGTCGATGCCGTAGCCCATCGGATTGTAGATCCGGTCGAGCGCCAGCCAGTCCACCGACTGCGGCCCGATCACGTTCACCTGGCCCAGATAGGAGCCGCTGGGCGTCGATTGCCCCGGCGGGGTGTAATTCGCCTGCGCCCAGTAGGACATCATGGTGAACTGGATCGTGTCGTTTTCCCAGTTGGAATCGTTGTAGGTGGGCGTGCCCGAGCCGGCATTGTAGAGCCCCTGGTGACCCAGGCCCAGCGTATGGCCGATCTCATGCAGCGCGGTATGGAAGTAATAGTCGCCGATGTTGCCGGTGCCCGACCAGTTCTTGGCGATGTTGATATAGGCGTCGTAGATCTCGCCGCCGCCGCCCA
>NZ_JASNJD010000048.1 GCF_030164425.1 Pseudodonghicola flavimaris
TGCGCGATCTCGCGGGTGTCTCGGATCAGTGTGATCTCTCAATGGACCAGTTGCGCGAGCGCGCCGAGCGCAAGGCGATCCTTCTGCCGGTGTTTCTCTATGACCATTCCGGCCTCGCGATGAACACCATCGGGTTCCACTGCCCGTGGGATTCCGGCCAGGCCGGTTACGTCTATGTGTTGCTTGAGGCGGTTCGGAAGGAGTTCGATGTGAAGCGCGTCACCAAGGCACTGCGGGAAAAGGCAGCCGACATCCTGCGCGCTGAAATCGTCAGCTACGACGCCTATCTTGGCGGGCGGGTCTATGGCTATGTCATCGAGCGTGACGGCGAGGAGCTCGACGCCTGCTGGGGCTTCTTCGGCGACTATGAGCTGGACTGCCTGTCCGAGGCACGAGCGTTTGTAGACCATCTCGTTTTACAGGCGAGATCCAGAGCCGTCGCCGCCGAAGAACTGGGCGCAAGCCCACCTCCGAGTTGAAATGCGTGAAGTACTCATATATGTTATTCATGCGTATTTCGGAGGTGAACATGGCAAGCACAAGCGTCACACTGGGCCCCCATTGGGACGAATTCATTGCCCTGATGTTGAAGGAAGGGCGCTACGGGTCAACCAGCGAGTTGATCCGCGCCTCCTTGCGCCTGATGGAAGAACAGGAAGGTCAGCGGGCGCGGCTTCGCGTTGCGTTGATGGAGGGCAAGCAATCCGGCGACGCTGGTCCGCTCGATATGGATGCGATCAAGCGCGAGGCGCGGAGCCGCTCCGGCGCTTCTGATGCGTGACATCCATCTCTCTGAAGCGGCTAAATCCGATCTCGTCGATATCTGGGTCGAGACAGACCGACAGTGGGGCGCGGCGCAGGCGGACCGCTATCTCGACGACATCGAGCGTGCCCTGAAGGGGCTGATCGCCAATCCTCAAATGGGGTCGGACTGCTCCGATCTCCTGCAGGGTGCGCGTAAACTGATCACGGGCCGGCACCTCGTGTTCTATGAGGTGGACCCGGACAGGATATTTGTGATCCGGATCCTGCATCAATCGATGGACGTGCCTCGCCATCTGCGGCCGTCCTGACGCAGGGCAAATTCGCACCAGGGCTTTGCCATGAAAGAGCGAGAGACAGGGCGGGAGGGGTGACCCCTCCCGGGTGCGAGAGTGCGCGCGGGGCCTGGGGCCAACCCTCAACTCCGGAGATTGCCGATGAACGCTCACCCCCATTCCGTCCCGCTTGCATGTCTTTCAGAGGCCCCTGCCCTGCCCGAGGCTGCAGGCGTTGCTCAAAACCTGATGCAGGCTGCAAATGCCCTCGTCCCTTTGTTCGAGGCTGGCAAACCCATTGACGCCGCCGCTGTTCGCGCCGTGATGGAGGAGGCCTTCGGTGCCAGCGACACGAGCGGCGCCTGGGTTTGGAAGGACGCCTACGAGGCCGTCGAGGTTGCGCAAATCCTGATGCTCGCGCGCTATGGCGCGCTGATGCAGCGCCAGGCGGCCTCGCCGCAGGCCTTCCTCACCATGATCGAGCGGCTGGCCAGTCTGGCGCCCTCGCACACACGGCGTTCTGAAGATAGCGTCCGCCTGCAACAATTTTCGACCCCCCTGCCCCTTGCGGCGATTGTCGCGCAGGCGGCGGGGTTTCGCGAGGGCGACCTGGTGCTCGAGCCATCCGCTGGCACCGGCATGCTGGCGATCTTCGCCCGGACTGCAGGCGCGCGGCTTGTTCTCAATGAGCTTGCGGAAACGCGCCGTGCCTTGCTGGAACAATTGTTTCCGGATGCTGTTGTCTCGGATCACGATGCCGCCTCGATCGACGACCGTCTCGACCGCGCAATCACGCCCTCGGTCATCGTGATGAACCCGCCGTTTTCGGCTGCGAACCATGTCGAAGGTCGGTTTCGGCAGGCGACCAGTCAGCATGTTCTGTCCGCGCTGGCACGTCTTGCTCCGGGTGGGCGGCTTGTCATCATCACGGGCGAGAGCTTTCGGCCCTCCACCAAGAGTTTCCAGCCGACGTTTCAACGCATAGGCCAGAGCGCAGACGTGGTGTTTTCCGCCGCGATCGACGGCAAGGTCTTCGCGCGGCATGGGACCACGATCGACACGCGGCTGACGGTAATCGACAAGCGCGCGGCGGGCGAACGCGAGACCGCACCTGTCGAAATCGAGGCCGTCTATCATCCCATCTGCGCAACCACGGGCGATCTTCTCTCCGCAGTGCTCACCCATTGTCCCGCGCGCCGCAACCCCCCGCCCTGCCCTACCAGCGCGGCATTGTCTGTGCCGAACCGCCAGTCCCGCACCAACCTGTACGCTCTGCGTAACGCCGCCCGCAAGGAAACCCGCGCCCGCGCCGAGGAGCGCGCCCGGCATCCCTTTGATGATGTCGTGACGGCCCCGCTCGACTACCTGCCGAAAGCCTGGAGCGTACCGGGCGTCGCGCTGCAGGACACGGTTTACGAGACCTATAATCTTCAGGCGATGCGGATCGGCGGCGCAGCGGAGCACCCGACAGCACTTGTCCAATCCGCAGCCATGGCGTCTGTCCCGCCGCCCGTGCCGACCTATCGCCCAGTCTTGCCGAAGTCCCTTGTCGCTGACGGCCTCCTCTCCGCTCCGCAGCTCGAAAGCGTGATCTACGCGGGCAATGCACACGAGGCGCACCTGAAAGGCTGGTTCAAGCGCGGGGAGATCGAGGGTCAGCTTATGGCCGCGGCGGAGGGTGACGAAGGTGCCTTCCGTCTGCGCAAGGGCTGGTTCCTGGGCGATGGCACCGGCTGCGGCAAGGGGCGGCAGGTGGCGGGCATCATTCTCGACAACTGGCTCAAAGGGCGCCGCCGGGCCGTTTGGGTCTCGAAGAGCGACAAGCTCATCGAAGATGCGCGGCGCGACTGGATGGCCCTCGGGGGGCGTGAAAGCGATATCGTGCCGCTCTCGAAATTCCGCCA
>NZ_JASNJD010000049.1 GCF_030164425.1 Pseudodonghicola flavimaris
GTAACCGCCCGATTGAGACCGCAGGTTACTTCTGAAGCATAGGGGCGACCAAGATGATCGCCATGCCGGTCAGGCAAAAGATTGCGCCGATGATATCCCATCGGGTCGGAATCTGCCTCTCTACGGCCCAAAGCCATGCGATAGATGCTGTGATGTATATGCCGCCGTAGGCCGCATATGCACGACCGGCAAACTCGACCTCAACACGCGTCAGCAAGTATGCGAACAGGGCGAGGGAGATCGCGCCCGGGATAAGCCAGAGGGCTGAGCGGTCAAGACGTAGCCAGGCCCAGAACGCGAAGCAGCCCGCGATCTCGGCGAGAGCAGCCAGGGCATACATGCCGATTGCCGCGAAGACGCTCATCATGGGCGAGCTGCGCTCCACTGCCACGGCAGCAGTTCGTCAAGCCGGTTGATCTTGTGATCATGGATACGGTCGAGGATATCGGCGAGCCAAGCCTGTGGATCGAGCCCGTTCATCTTGGCGGTTTCGATGAGGGTCATCGCCCTGGCCAGCGTCTCGCCACCGCTATCGGAGCCGGCGAAGAGCCAGTTTTTCCGTCCGATGCCGATCGGGCGCATGGCGCGCTCGGCGGGGTTGTTGTCGATGCCAACGCGGCCGTCTTCGAGGAAGAGCTCGAAGGAAGACCAGCGGCTGAGACCGTATCGGAAGGCCTTGGCGAGATCGCTCTTGCCCGGAATGCGCAGCAGCTGGGCCTCGGCCCAGGCCTTGAAGGCATCGACCATGGGGCGGGAGTGCGTCTGGCGCGCGGCCTGTCGTAGTTCGGCGGATTGACCGGCGACCTCGCGCTCGACATCATAAAGCTTGCCGATCCGGTCGAGGGCTTCCCGCGCAATCTCGGATTTCGTGCTGTCCCAGACATCATGGAAGTCGCGCCGAAGATGCGCCCAGCAGGCGGCCTCGCGGAACTGGCTGCTGCCGTCCGCGCGTGGTTCGTAAAGCAGATTGAAGCCAGCATAGGCGTCCGCCTGAAGGATACCGCCGCTGTCTTGCAGATGCCGCTGAGGATGTTCCCCCTTGCGATCCGGGGAGAAGCGGTAGACGACACCGGGCGGCGCGGCGCCGTCCCAAGGACGTTGATCCGAGACATAGGCCCAGACCCGTCCCTGCTTGACCCCTTTGCCGAGGCCGCGGTCCCGGCGTGACCGGTCCAGGACGCGGATCGGGGTGTCGTCCGCGTGCAGCACCGGCGCGGCCATCACCTCGGTCTCGATCCGTTCAATGATAGGGGCGAGCACCTTCATGGCGCGTCCGCACCAGTCCAGCAGCGTGCTGTCCGGGATGTCGGCCCCCATACGGGCGTAGATCTCGTTCTGGCGATAGAGCGGAAGGTGATCATCGAACTTGGACACGAGGATCTGGGCCAGAAGCCCAGGACCAGCCATGCTGCCGGGGATAGGGCGACTTGGGGCGGCAGGCTGCACCATCTTCTCGCACCGGCGACAGGACTTCTTCACCCGCGCGATCTGGATCACCTTCATCTGCGCCGCGACCATGTCGAGCAACTCGCTGACATCCTCACCCACCACGCGAAGGTCGCCACCACAGTCGGGACAACAGGAGCCGGGATCGAGTTCGCGCCGTTCGCGAGGGGTCGTGTCCGAGACGCGCGGGCGTCGACGAGGCTTGATCTCAGCGACAGCGGCATCGATCGCCGCAGGCACCTCCTCCTCGACTGACCCATCACGCTTCTCGGCAACTGCGACCAGGAGGTCTTCGAGCGCCAGTTCGAGCTGCGCGATCTCACGCTCAATCTTTTCCGAGGACTTTCCGAAGGCCTGTTTCTGGAGCTTGGCGATCCGCAAGCGCAGAGCCTGAACCAACTGCTCGTGGGCCTGAAGCGTGGCCGACATGCGTGCATTCTCCGCCTGAAGTGCGGCGATCATCGCCTTCAGGACCGCAGGATCATCAGAGAGAATGTGGGCATCATCGGACATGCCGACTGATACCATGCACAGGTCGAGATGGCCAATAAAACAAGTGGATTCAGGTAGATAATCTACCCGACCCGCGCGGGTGGTGCGCCCCAGTCCGGGCGCCTCCAATCGATCCCTTCCCAGAGCATCGCCAGCTGGGCGGAGGTCAGCCGCGCGGCCCCGGCCTTGGTGTTCGGCCAGGGAAACCGTCCGCGCTCGAGGATCTTGTAATAGAGGCAGAAGCCTTGGCCATCCCAGTAGAGCAGCTTCAGCCGATCCCCCTTTCGCCCCCGGAACGCGAAGACCGCGCCGCTGGTGGGTTTCTGGCGCAGCACATCCTGGGCCAGGGCTGAGAGACCGGCAATTCCTTTCCGCATGTCGGTCGCGCCGCACGCCAGGTAGACCCGGACCCCGGTGCCTGGGCCGATCATGCCGCTTCCACCGCGCGGATCAGCCCGGTCAGCGCCTCCCCATCCATGCTGCTGTCGAAACGGAGGCAGCGACCGTTCCCCAAACGCAGCTCGACAAAAACCGGGCGAGCGGGCGGGGAGTGGGCCGGTTCGGACTGGGTGCCGAAATCAAGAGGCAGGAAGACTGCTCCCCGATCCGGCGACCAAAGGCCCTTCTTCTTCAGGTCCCGGCGCCAGCCGTAGATTTGCGAGCGTGTGAGCTCATGTCGCTGAGCAACTTGCGTAACCGAAGCCCCGCCAGCACCCACTTCCAGCAAGATCTCGAGCTTCTCCTCGTCGCTCCAACGACGGCGCCGCTCGACACCCAGAACCTCACCCAACATAGCGCCTCCCGATAAGACACGTCGCTAAAGACGTCGTTATGCACGTGTCTTATCTCGGTCCGCCTCCATCAGGCAGGCGGCATCAATCGGGCGCTTAC
>NZ_JASNJD010000004.1 GCF_030164425.1 Pseudodonghicola flavimaris
GCCATACCGCCGATGTGGGCCCCAACACCGTGATCACGGTGGATGCGTCCAACACCATCACGCTCCTGGGCGTGCACAAGGCCGATCTGGACGTCTCCGACTTCTCGTTCTTCTGATCGGGACCAGACGCGTCACCGCAAGCCAAGTGCTCTCAGCCGGACCGGGGTTTCCCGGTCCGGTTTTCTTTTGCGCGATCCAGGACCGGCAATCGGGGTCTCCCCGGGGCGCTCCGGTGCGGATCGGCCACCGCGTAGGGAAAGCGGAAACCATCCCGGTCCACGGCTATTGACGCGAGGTTACCTGAGCGGGTTAGCTGGCGTCAGACCCCTGGCTTTTCCTCCGGTCCGCGCCGAGCCCGCGGGTCCGCAGACCATTTTGGCGGATCATTTTGAAAGAAGACGATTTGAAAGTTCTCGTCATCGGCGGCTGCGGATTCATCGGCTCGCATATCGTCGATGCGCTGCGATCGCGCGGGCTGTCGCTGCGGATCCTCGACCGCAGCCCGGAACGGTTTCGCGCGGCGCTGCCGGGGGTCGACTATGTGCTGCACGATCTGACCAGATCGCCGGTGCCCGATGCGGCGCTGCAGGGGGTGGATGTGGTGGTGCATCTTGCCAGCACCATGGTGCCCGCGACCTCCAACAGCGACCCGGCGGCGGATATCGCCGAAAATCTGATCCCCACCGTCCGCCTGCTTGAGGCGATGCGGCGGCAGGGCACCAGACGGCTGGTGTTTCTCTCTTCCGGCGGCACCGTCTACGGCGTGCCGCAGCGCGATCCGATTGCCGAAGATCACCCGCTGAATCCGATCAGCTCCTACGGCATCGTCAAGCTGGCGGTGGAGAAATACCTGCATATGGAACAGGCGCTGCACGGGCTCAGCTATGTGGCGCTGCGGGCCTCCAACCCCTATGGGCCGCGGCAGGGGCGCACCGGGGTGCAGGGGGTGATCGGCACCTATCTGTGGCGTCATGCGCGCCAGGAACCGATCGAGGTCTGGGGCGACGGCAGCGTCGTGCGCGATTTCCTCCATGTCGGCGATCTGGCCGATCTCTGCGTCCGGGCGGTGCTGTCCGATCAGACCGGTGTCTTCAATGCCGGCAGCGGTGAGGGCACCTCGATCCGCGAGGTGGTGGAGGTGATCGGCCGTATCGTCGGCCGCGAGGCCGAGCCGGTGTTCCGCCCCGGGCGCAGTTTCGACGTGCCGCGCGTGGTGCTGGACGTGACCCGGGCGCAGGAGGCCTTCGGCTGGCGCTGCCGCACTGCGCTGGCCCCGGGGATCGAGGAGACATGGGGCTGGGTCCGGCAGCAGGCCGGGCTCTAGACCCGGCAGAGGGCGGGCCAAGGGAAAGGGCAGGACGATGACAGGACAAAAGGGCGCCACCGGCCGGGTGGAGCAACTGACCGGGCTTCGGTTCTTCGCCGCCCTGCTGGTCTTTGCCGTGCATTTCCGCTGGGACACCAGCCCGGAGGCGCTGCGGACACTTGCCCAGCAGGGCTATGTCGGGGTGTCGTTCTTCTTCATGCTCTCGGGCTTCGTGCTGACCCATTCCTATGGGCGTCGCATCCGGGCCGGGCAGGTTTCCTTTCCCTCCTACGTCCTGTTGCGGATCGCCCGGCTGACGCCGCTGCATGTCCTGACCGGGCTGCCCTTCGTCTATTTCGCGATCGTCCAGAACGAGGCGATCTATTCCGAGGCGTTCGGGGTGATGAAGACGCTGCTGAACCTCAGCTTCCTGCAAAGCTGGGTGCCGGTTTCGGATTACTATTTCTCGCTCAATGCCCCGTCCTGGTCGCTGTCGGACGAGATGGCCTTTTACGTCGCCTTCTTCTTTCTGGTGACGCTGGCACCGCGGCGCCTGCTGCGGCTGACGCTGGGGTTGGGGGGCGTGGTTCTGATCTCCGCCCTGCTGGTGCAGGTGTTCCTGGGCGAGACGCGGTTTTTTGGAAAATACCCGCTCTCGCATTGGCTGTTCTACGTGTTCCCCGGGTTTCGCATCCTCGAATTCATGATCGGCATGCTGCTGCACGATCTGTGGCAGAGGGGCAAACGCCTGCCCGCCGGGCTGATCCCGCTGTCCTATCTGCTGCTCTTCGCGGCGATGTGGATCGCGCCGGCGGTGGCCGATCCGTTTCGCTATTCGCTGTTCTACCTGCCGGTGATCATGCTGTTCTTCTACGCGCATCTGTCCGAGCGGTCGGCCTGGACCGGTTTCTACGCCAGCTCGCTGCTGGTGTTGCTGGGCAATGCGTCCTTCGCCTTCTATCTGATCCACCAGCCGATGCTGCATCTGATGAACCTTTTCCTGCGCGGCGCCATGCCGGCGGATGCGGTGTTCTTCCCGGTGTCGCTGGGGATCACGGTGGTGGCCTCGGTGCTCCTCTACAAGCTTTATGAGATGCCGGCGGAGCGGGCGCTGAAGGGGTTGATCAGGCGTCGCTTTGCCACGCCGCGCCCGCAGGCTGAGCGTGTTTGACCGATGACGACCGTGATCTCGGGGTCGGGATGGCAAGGCCGTAGACTGAACAATCGTCTCGTATTAGATCCCGATCAGAGGCATAACGGAGGCGATGGATCGCATATCCACACCCCGCCCGGAGAAGGCGCCACCGTGCCGCGACACGGATCGAACAGCAGGAAGGTATCATGCTTAGCGAGCTCGCTTTATCCGCGCTGACAGACGGGATCCTCGCCTGTGAGCTGTTTTTCCTTGCCGGTCTCAGCTTCCGGCCCGGTGTGCAGGCGGGCTCTCCGGCCTGGCTCTGGGGCGCGACGCTGGCGCTGATCGGGCTGGCCTCGTTGCTGGGCATGATCGACCACGGGTTCTACGAGGCGATCGGGCACCCGGCGCATCGCAGCTGGGTGGTCGCCACCCGGGTGGTGATCGTCGCCGGCAGCCTGGCGATGATCGTCACCGCCGCCGCACAGTATCTGGCGGGCCGCTGGCGGGGGATGGTGATGGGGGCTGCGGCGCTCGGGGCGCTCTATCCGCTGGGAATGATCCTGACCTCGGACGATTTCATGTCCGTCATTCTCTATTATTCCGCTGGGCTGCTGCTGCTTCTGGGGCTGAGCGTCGCCAACCTGCGGCAGAATTCCGGCACCTGGGCAATGATCCTGGGCATTCTGGTGACGCTGGGGATCTCTGGCATGATACCGGCCCAGAGCAGCGGGTTCTGGGGACTTGGCCTGTACGGCAGCTACCATGTGCTGCTGATGCCGACGGTGATCCTGCTCTATCTCGGCGGGTGCGGGTTCCGCAGAGGGCGCGGGGCGGCGCGGTCATGACCGTCGACACCGCGGTCAGCAAGGACCGGCTGAAAGAGATCATTCCCAACCTGACCACCTATATGCCCGACCGGCTGATCGGCGCCGTTGGCGCCGCCTCGCAGGAGCGGCATGTCGCGCCGGGCGAGACCGTCATCGCCGAGGGGGAGACCAGCACGGAGTTCTTCCTGATCCGCGAAGGGACGTTCGGCATCTATCGCGCGGCCCCCGGCGGCGGGACCGAGGTGCGGGTGGCCGAGATCGGCCCGGGCCAGCCCTTCGGCGAAATGGCGTTGCTGGACGGGGAACCCCGCGCCGCCACCGTGCGGGCGGAGAGCGCCGGGGTGATCCTGGAAATCGCGCCAGAGGCACTGCGTGCCCAGCCCGACGGAGAGGCCGGCTTTCTGGAGCTGAAGGGCGCGCTTGCGGCCTTCGTTACCCGCCGGATGCGGGCGACGACACAGGGCCATGTGGAGGCGCTGCAACGCGAACTGGCGCTGCGCAAGGAACAGGAGCAGTTCGGCCGCTTCTTCATCTATTCGCTGACGATGATGTCCATCGGCACCATCGTGAACAACATGCTGGCCCGCATGACGCTGAGCGTCGATATCTACACGCAGATCTTCGCGTGGCAGTATCTGGCGGTGCTGCTGGTGCCGAGCTTCTTCGTGATTCGGCACATGGGGATTTCGCTGCAGTCGCTGGGCCTGACCACCGTCGGACTGAAGCGATCGCTGAGCGAAGGCGCGCTGATTTCCGTCGGCCTGTTCGCGCTGACCTGGATAGTTGCCGCAATTTTGAGGCATTTTGATGCTCTGCCGGGCAAGGTTCTGCCCTTCGATCTGCTCGGGACGCTCAGCTATTTTCTGCACAGCGCCCTGCAGGAGATCATCGCGCGCGGCTTCCTGCAGTCGTCGTTTCAGAGATTTCTGGGCGATTCCAATGGTCTATGGTCGGTGCTTCTGGCATCGATCCTGTTCGGGATGTTCCATCTGCATTTCGGCATGGCCGCAGTGCTGATGACGATCGCCACCGGCTGTGTTTTCGGCCTGATCTACATGCGCCACCAGAACGTCGCCGGCGTAACTTTGGTCCACTATGTGATGGGGGTCGCAGCCTTCAACACCGGGCTGATATAAAAATCATGGGAATGATGGATTGAGACCGGGCGCCGGATCACAGCATGCGCCCCTCGCAGGAAGGCCAAGCCTCAGATGATTGATCGCAAGTTTTTTGTCCCCCGTCCGGCCCGATATTACCGTGACTTCCTGACCTATCTGGCCGTTTTCGCGGTCTCCTTCGTCTGGGGGATCGGGGCGGACGGGCCCTGGGTTCTGCTGCCCTGGGTGCTGGCCGTGCTCAGCCTGCATCGTGCCGGGCTCTTCTGTCACGAGGTGGTGCACAGCAAACACGCCAGCCTCAGGCTGTTCCGGGCGCTCTATACATGGACTGTCGCCGTGATCGTGATGGTGCCGCCGATCCGCTTCGGGCTGCCGCATCTGGCACATCACCGCCTCGGGGTCTTCGGCACGCCGGAGGACCCGCAATACCCGCTGGTGCGGGGCAATCCCTTCGCCATGGTGATGGTGCTTGTGGTGATCCCCTTCATCGTGCCGTTCACCAACTTGCTGATGACGATCACCGGCGCGCTCGGGGCCTTCCGCTTCGAACGGGCGCTGGACCGCTGGGCGACGGAGAACTTCGGCTTCTCGCTCAGCTCCGAGCTGACGGCGGAACAGCAGGGTGAGGTGAGGCGTCATGCCCAGGTGACGCTGGTGGTCTTCGTGCTGTTCGTGGCGCTGCTGCCGTCGGCGCTGCCGTTCTACTATGCCGTCATGGTCGGGGGCTGGGCGCTGATCACCGCCCGCATCCCGCTGGAGCATGAACTGGAAGCCCTGGCCGAGGCCTCCGGCCCGCGCGACCAGATGGTGGACAGCTTCACCATTGAATCGCCGCTGGCGCTGCTGATCCAGCCGATCGGCTTCCGGTTCCACACCGCTCATCACATGTATCCGGGCGTGCCCTATCACAATCTGCCCGCGCTGCATGAGGAGCTGAAACGCAGCTCTCCCGACTATCGCAACAGCATCATTTCGATCCGGACCGCGATCCGCGGCCCGAAACCGGTGCGCGGTTCCTGATCCGCGCCCTCCGCCATACGCCTTAGCCACAAGATAGAGCCATTTCATGAAAGACGTTATCAAAGACCTTGCCGAGGCAATGACCGCGGCTGAGCCGGAGGCCCGCTTCGAGGTGCGCTATTGGGACGGCACCGGCTTCAAGATCGGCGAGGATCCGGAGTTCGTCCTGATCTTCAACACCCGGAGGGCGCTGTCGCGGGTGATCTCGGACGCCTTCATGGGCTTCGGCGAAAGCTATATGGCCGGCGAGATCGAGGTCGAGGGCGATATCAAGAAGCTGTTCTATCTCGGCTTCAAGATCGATTTCGCCGAACGCCCGATGTCACTGATGCTGCGGCTGAAACTGGCGATCCACTTCCTGATCGCCCGCAACACCCTGGCCCGGGCACGCGACAATATCTCTTTCAGCTACGATATCGGTAACGATTTCTATGAACTGCTGCTGGGCCCGGGCATGATCTATACCTGCGCCTATTTCAACTCTCCCGACGACAGCCTTGATCAGGCGCAGTGGAACAAGATGGAGCTGATCTGCCAGAAGCTGCGGTTGCAGCCGGGCGAGCATATCGCCGATCTGGGCTGCGGCTGGGGCGGCTTCCTGATGCATGCCGCCGAACACCACGGGGTAACCGGTGTCGGCTTCACCATCTCCGCCGAGCAGCGCGACTATGCGATCCGCAAGATCGCCGCGCGCGGCCTGTCCGACAAGATCGAGATCCGGTTGACCGACGCGCGCGAAGCGGATGGGATTTACGACAAGGTCGCCAGCATCGGCATGCTGGAACATATGGGCAATGCGCAGATTCCGCCGGTCTTCGAACGGATCGCCAAGATCCTGAAACCGCGGGGGCTGGCGCTGGTCCATACCATCGGCAACGACATGGAACGCCCGATCGATCCCTGGATCGACAAATACATCTTTCCCGGCACCCAGGCCTCGCCGCTGACCACGATGGTTCAGTCCGCGGCCGACAACGGGCTGGAGACGGTGGATCTGGAGAACCTGCGCCTGCACTACCCGCCGACGGTGGCCTATTGGATGCAGAACTTCGACGCCAATATCGACCGGATCACCGAGATGTATGACGAAACCTTCGTCCGCAGCTTCCGGCTCTATCTCGAGGTTGCCAGCTCCTCCTTCAGCTGGGGTGACAACCGACTTTATCACATGCTGATGACCAAGGGGCTCAGGAACGATCTGCCGATGACCCGCGCGCATCTGGTGCCCACCACTTTCAGACAGGGGCCGAACGACACCCAATGACCACGCCTTTGCACGTCGCTGTGATCTACACCGATGCCGGCGGCGGCCACCGGGCCAGCGCCCATGCGCTCAGATCGACGCTGGAGGCGACCGGGCGCTATCGCGTGACCCTGATCAACCCCTACAAGACGGTGATCCCGCATCTGGATATCTTCGCCTGGTTCGGCCGCCGCAGCGGCGAGGACGTCTATAACGAGGTGATCCTGCGCCGGGGCCGCACCCGTCTGGCCTGCTGGGCCTTCTATGCCGGGCTGAAGCTGAACTATGTGCTGTTCGAGGCACCGGCGACCCGGCTTCTGGCCCGCCGGTTCGAGGAGATCGCCCCGGATATCGCCGTCTCGGTCATGCCGCTGAGCAACCGGGTGCTGCTGAACGCGCTGGCGCGCTATCGCGCCGGGCTGCGCACCGGGCCGGCGCCGGAGGGGGCGGTGCTGATCACCGACTGGCGGGAACTGGCGCGCGGTGTGTGGTTCCCCAACCGCGACGATTATCATGCCATCTGTGGCACCGAGGAGGCCCGGGCCGATGCGCGCCGGCAGCGCCGGCTGGCGCCGCGGGTCCATGCCATGGGCGGTCTGCTGGTGCGGCCCGAGTTCGCCGCTGCCGCCGCCCGCCCGGCGGAGCGCGGTGCCCTGGGGCTCGATCCCGACCGGCCGGTGGTGACCGTTCTCTATGGCGCGCAGGGCAGTGAACGGATGGTCGATCTGGCGCGGCAGATGGCGCGGGTGCCGCAGCAGGCGCAGGTGGTGTTCCTCTGCGGTCGCAACGCGGCGCTGGCGGCGGAGATCGACGCGCTCGATCTGCCTTACCCGGCCCATGTCCTCGGCTTCACCGATCGGGTGCCGCACTATCTTTCCGTCAGTGATGTTTTCATCGGCAAGCCCGGTCCCGGGTCCGTCAGCGAGGCGTTGGCGCTGGGGGTGCCGGTGCTGCTGGATCGGAGCCTGGCGCTGCCGCAGGAGGCGGCGGTGCTGCGCCATGTGCTGGACAAGGGGTTGGGGCAGGCCTTCTCCACGCTGGAGGAGTTCGAAACGCTCTATACCGGCGCGCTCGCCGTCGCGGCGGGAGAGCGTCCGGCACGGCGGTCCAATACCTCCTGCAGCGATATCGTGACGATCCTCGACCGGATCGCCGCCGGCCGCAAACCGGTGGCGGCGCGGCACCGGCCGATTTCGCCGGTGCCCGAGATGAGACCGGACTGATGGACCGGCCCGATCGCCCGGAGCCGGGGGCGTGCACCGATCTGCCACAGGATCGGGCACTGCGGTTCCGCATCATCCACAACGCCCGTGCTGGCGGCAAGACCAAACGCCGCGAGCGGCTGCGGGCGGTGCTGGCGCGGCTGGAGGCGGCGGGCCACAGCCATGAGATCGTGACCACCGCCAGTGCCGGGGATGCGGCGGCATTCGCCCGGGAGACCACCCGCGCGATGGCCGATGTGCTGGTGGTCGCCGGTGGCGACGGCACGGTGAACGACGCGCTGCAGGGGATCGGCCCCGGAACGCCGCCGCTGGGCCTGATCCCGCTGGGGACGGCCAATGTACTGGCGCATGAGATCGGCATCGGCATCGACCCGGCGCGGATCGCCGGCTGTCTGATGCAGGGGCGGATCCAGCCGATCCACCCCGGCGAGGTCAACGGCCACCGCTTCATGATGATGGCGGGGGTCGGTCTCGATGCGCAGGTGGTCTCCGACCTGCGCCGTTCGGTCAAGAGCCGGTTCGGCAAGGCGGCTTATCTGATCGAGGTGACCCGCACGCTCCGGCGCTGGCGCTGCGAGGATATCTGCCTGTCGGTGGATGCGGCCGAACATCGTGCCGCCACCCTGGTGGTAAGCCGGGGCAAGCGCTATGGCGGCAGTTTCATTCTGGCGCCGCGGGGCGATATCGCGGCGCCCTCGTTCCAGATCACCCTGTTTCCCACCGGCCGGCCGCTGCAGGTCTTCGCCCGTTTCGTGGCGATCCCGCTGGGGCTGTTGCACCGGCTGAACCTGGTGCAGCAGGTCGAGGCGCGCGGGTTGGAAATCGCCGGGCCGGTCGGCGACCCGGTGCAGGCCGATGGCGATATCGTGGCGCATCTGCCGGCCCGCATCCGGCTGAGTCCGGAGCCGATCTATCTCTGCATGCCGCGGCTCAGGCCATAGCCGGTTCGGCCGGGGCGGCAGCGGTGTCGCTCAGCCCGCAGAGTCCGGCCAGCCGGCGGCAGGCCTCCATCCAGTCGAAATCCCGCCGCGCCGCCACCGGCGGTTCGGGATCGGTCGCGATGGCCCGGCGCAGCGCCGCCACCGCGCCCTCCATATCGGTATAGAAATGCGCGTTGGGATAGGCGTGAAACGGCAGGTTGCCCGGGCATTCGGGCAGTACCACATGGCGGCCCGCGACCAGCGCATCGGCGGTCGCAGTGCAGAGAACCTCGCTTTTCGAGGGGTTCAGCATCACCCGATAGGCGCCGATGGTTTCCCAGAACCGGGCGTTCGGCCCCTTCAGCGTCAGCGGCGCCTGTTCACGGGTCACCAGATCGCGAAAGCCGGCCTCGTCCCGGCCGCCGCCGATCACGTCCAGCGGCTGATCGGCGCGCTTGGCGATGCGCACCAGATCCTCCAGTCCCTTCTCCCACAGGAAGGAGCCCAGGAAATAGACACCGCGCACCTCCGGCGCGACCGGTGGAACCCGGGCATAACCGCGCGACACCCCGGTGATCCGTTCCACCGGCATGCTCACCCCCGGCAGCGTCAGCGCCGGCGACAGGCTGAGCGGCCGGTCGATCCTGAGCCGGATGGCGCGCCCGTGCAGGTAGGAGACCAGCTGTGCCACCCGTCCCGGCGCCGGCAGGTCGGAGGATCGGATGTATGTCTCGTAATCGGTCATCGACAGGCCCAGCGTCCGCTCTGCCCGGATCCGGCTGCGGCCGCGGGTGAAGGGATACCAGCACAGATGCTCCGGCTCGCTGGCGATCAGGCTGTGGCAGGGCGGCGCGGCGCGGAACACATCCTCCAGCGGCACGATGGACTTCATCCGGGCGATATAGGTGCTGCGATAGGGGCGGCATTCGGGCAGCGGCGGACAGCCCAGATCGGCGGCCTCGGCACGCAGCCAGTCCACCTGTTCGGCGAAATCGGCAAAGCGCTGCTCGCCCCAGAGCCGTTCCTGCGAGGCGGCATCGAGCCAGGGCAGAAGATAGGCCACCCGGTAGCCGAGCGCCGCCAGCCCGCAGGCATGCCAGAGCGAGATGAAGGAGGGCCCGGTCAGCCAAGGCAGCGCCGCCGAGGTCAGAACGGCGGCGTCGTAGTCATGGCGGGCGTTGGCCCCACTCCGGCTCCGGGTCTGTTCGCTGGCCTGACGCATGCGCTGATCCTCCTGTCGCAACGTCAGCTTCTCGTGCGGCAGGGGGCATTGCAACGGAAAACCGGGGCCTATGGTTTCCGGGGTCTTCGGCGCGCCGCCTCAGCCGGGCGCCCGGCCGTATTCGGCGCCGGTCAGGTCCGGGGTGTCATAGGACATCAGCCGGTCGCGATGCGGTGACCAGTCGGCCAGGAACAGGTCGCGACCGATGGTCTGGACCAGTCGCGGCACACCGTGGCGCAGGCTGGCGATTTCCCCCACCGCGCGGCCATGGCTGAGGCTTGCGCCGTAGGTATAGCAATGGATATTCCCCAGCACCGGCTGCGTCCCTGGCTGGCGTTCGAGGAACTCGAACCCCGGGCCCAGGTAGGGGTAGGAGGAGAGCGCCGGGATATCCACCCCGTCCTCGGGCTGGAACCGGTCGCGCCAGAGCGCGATATCGCCCGCGATCACCGCCAGTTCGGGCCGTTCCGTCACCTCCTGAACATAGCCGGTGCCGGTGACGATGAAGTCGAACTCATGCTGGCCGGCCTCGGTCTCCACCACCACGCTGTCGCCATTCTGCGCAAGCCGCTGCCAGCTCTGGCCGAAGTGCAGGTGGAACCCGGGCAGGGCGGTGGCGCGGCGCACGGTGGCGGCGATGGGCCCCGCGGCCCGGGCAAAGAAATAGCGCATCAGCTCCCATTTCCGGGCATCGGGCAGCTCGTGATAATGATCCATCACCCCGGCATAGGCCATGCCCTTGATCGGCGTGACCCGGTTCAGATCGTCATGCCGGCAGAACAGATCGGCGCGCGCGGCGCCCTGTTCCAGCGCCGTGGCGGCGACGTCGAAGGCCGAGGAGGCAGCGCCCAGCACCCCGATCCGCTTGCCCTTCAGCCGGGCGAAGTCGATCGCCGTGTCGGTATGGGCATAGCGCGCCGGGTCGAGCGTGTCGGTGATCGTCTCGGGGATATACATCCGTCCGGATCCGCCCATGCCGGTTGCCAGCACCAGTTTCCGCGTCACGCAGCGTTCGGCCTGGCCATCGCGGATCAGCTCCACCGCGATTCCGTTCGGATCGGGGCGTATGGCGGTGACGCGGGTGTCGTTTTCCACCCGGGTGCCGGTGGCCTGGCGATACCAGCTGAGATAGGCGGCCCAGTCCTGCCGGCTGGCGCGCTCCAGCGCGGCATAGGCGGCCTGACCGTAGAGGGTTTCGAACCAGGCGCGAAAGCTCAGCGCGGCGATGCCCAGCTCCGGCCCGGGCAGGGTCTTGGTGCTGCGCAGTGTCCGCATCCGCGCCGTGGTCAGCCAGACGCCTTCCCGGCCCTCGGGGGCGGCATCAACGATGCGCAGCCGCGCGATCCCGGCCCGGCGCAGCAGAAAACCGATGGCCATGCCGCTCTGGCCGCCGCCGACCACCAGCACGTCGCAATCGGTGCCGGACCGTTCGGGCACCCAGTTCGGAGTCTCCTCGCCGAGATAGGCGATATCGTCCCGTACCCGCTGGCTCAGCTCTGCCAGACTGCGTGCATAGGGCCCGGGATCCGCAAGGGGCGTTGCTGCCGGCTGATCGTTCATCACCATGGTCCTGTTATCCTGGGGTCGGGCGGAGCATGCCTGCGACCGGCGCCGGGGTTCCATGGTTTTCGGTCCCGAAGGCCGGCTTTCCCTTGCGCCCCCGCAGGCGAAGCCCAAGGATTGCGCGCCGGGTGAAACGGATTGTTCAGGCGGCGGCCGGATCGCGCCGTGCCAGCATCAGATCGATGAACCGGTCCCGGGTGGGAGAGGGGGCGCCCTCCGGCCAGACCAGACAGAGCCGCAGCCGCACATCGAGATCGGGAACCGGGATGAAGCGCACCGCCGGCGGCGGCCGCAGCCGCTGGTTCTCGTTCACGATGGCCATGCCGAGGCCGGAGTTCACCAACGCCAGGATATCGGATTCATTGGTCATCTCGCTGTGAAACCCGCCGCGATGGCCGGCCGCGGTCAGCGCCGCGGTGACGTCGTCGTACATCTGCGGGGAGGAGGCGCGGCGAAACCCGATCAGCGGCGCGCCGGCCAGATCGGCCATTCGCACCGTCGGTCGGTCCGCCATCGGGTCGCCGGCGGGGACCGCCAGCATCAGCCGGTGCAGCGCCAGCGGCGCCAGGGTCAGCCCGGGTTCCGGTTGGGGGTTGTAGATGATGCTGGCATCGAGCTTGCCGGTCCGGAGCGCCGCCATCTGCTCGCCGGAGGACATGGCCAGCAGGTTCAGCTCGACCCCGGCGAACCTCTGGCGGAATTCCTGGATTGTCTGCGGCACAATACCGGACCAGGCGGAGACCTCGATCAGCCCCAGCGACAGTTGCCCCTCCGCGCCGGAGGCGGCGGCGCGGGCGGCGGCGACGGCCCGTTCGATCCGCGCCTCCACCGGCTTCAGCTGGGTCAGGAACACCTCTCCCGCCGGGGTAAGGCGCACCCCACGGGGCAACCGCTCGAACAGGGTGACGCCGATCTCGTCTTCCAGCAGCTTCATCTGCCGGCTCAGCGCCGGCTGGGCGATGCGCAGCAGATCTGCCGCCCGGCCGAAATGCTGCAGCTCTGCTATAGCGATAAAATACCTGATTTGGCTCAGTTTCATTATTTTTGATAGCGAAATGATATCAATCGGGCAAGCGGATTGAATTGGATCACCGGCTGGCCACCGGCCTAGAGTACCCGGCAACAGGAGGTCCGAATGACATCTCAAACGCCCTTTGATCTGTTCGCCGCCAGCGCGCGCGACTATCCCGGCCAACCGGTGATGAAAGCCCCCGCCTCGGCGCATCTGAGCTATGCGCCCGAGGGGTTCAGCTATACCTACGCCGAGGCGGCGGCGGTGATCGACGCGCTGCGCGACCGCTATGCCGGGGCGGGCTACGGGCGGGGCCACCGGGTGGCGCTGATCCTGGAAAACCGGCCCGAGATGCTGTTTCACTGGCTGGCTCTGAACGCACTGGGCGCCACCATCGTGCCGATCAACCCCGATCTGAAGCCGGAGGAGCTGCGCTATCAGCTGGAGAAATCCCGCTCCGATCTGGTGGTGGCGCTGCCGGCCTACGATGCCTTGCTGGACGCGGGCTGCCCCGAGGGATTGCCGCGCGCCCATCCCGACAGCGTGCCGCCCGGGGCGCTGAGCGCGCCGCAGGCGGGCACGCCGGGCCCGGATCAGGAATGCGCCATCCTCTTCACCTCGGGCAGTTCCGGCCTGCCCAAGGCCTGCCAGCTCTCCAACGAATATTTTCTGACGCTCGCCGCCTGGTATGTCTCGGACGAGGGGATGGGCCCGATGGCGCCGGGGGCGGAGGTGGCGCTGACGCCCTTGCCGCTGTTTCACATGAACGCGCTGGGCTGCACCTGCCTGGGCATGATCCAGGCAGGCGGCTGTATCGTCGCGCTGGACCGGTTCCACGCCCGTGCCTGGTGGCCGACGGTGGCCGACAGCGGCGCCACGCTGGTCCACGCGCTGGGGGTGATCCCGGCGATCCTGCTGAAACTGCCGGTCGACCCGGCGGAGACCGCGCATCAGGCGCGGCTGGTCTTCAGCCCCGGGGTCGAGCCCGGCAACAAGCAGGAGTTCGAGCGCCGCTACAACGTGCGGATCGAAGAGGGCTGGGCGATGACCGAGACCGGCGGTGCCGCCGGCATCGGCTCGGCCGGGATCGAGCTGCCGAAGGGCAAGCAATGTATCGGCAAGCCCTATCGCAACGTCGACTGGCGGCTGGTGGACGATGCCGGCGCCGACGTCGCCACCGGCCAGCCGGGGGAGCTTTGGGTGCGGGCCAGGGGTGCGGATCCCCGGCGCGGCTTCTTCTCCGGCTATCTGGGCGATGAGGCGGCCACCGCCGAGGCCTGGGAAGGCGGCTGGTTCCACACCGGCGACATCATGATGCGGGACGACGCGGGGCTGTTCTATTTCGTCGACCGCAAGAAGAGCATCGTGCGCCGCTCGGGTGAGAATATCTCCTCGCTCGAAGTCGAAAGCGCGCTGGTGCGCGATCCGGGCATCTATGCCGCTGCGGTGGCGCCGGCGCCCGACGATGTCCGCGGCGAGGAGGTTCTGGCCTTCATCGTGCTGAGCGATCCGGCGCCCGCGGCGCTGGCCGGCCGCGACCGCGACGCCGCCCTGGCGCTGGTCGAGGCGGCGGCCCCCTACATCAGCTATCACAAGCTGCCGGGCTGGGTGGTCTTCACCGACGCGCTGCCGCTGACCTCGACCAAGAAACTGCAGCGCGGCGTGCTCAAGGCCAATGCCGCCACTGCGGTGGAGGATGGCAGCGCCATCGACCTGCGCGGCGAAAAGGGCCGGTTCCGCACCGCTGGCAAACCCGGAGGACAATCCTGATGGCCGCCGCTCCCAAAGGCTATGACGGGGTGGTGATCACCACCCCGGTCACCGTGCCCTATACCCGCTACTCGCCGGAAGGCGCCGCCTGGTGGACCGGCCGCGCGCTGGCCGAACTGGCCCGGGGCGCCGGGCTCGCCTCGCACCGCGAGATCGACGGTTTCGTCTATTCCAGCTTCTCCTCTGCCCCCGACAGCGCGGTGGGGCTGACCCAGCATTTCGGCCTGTCGCCGCGGCTGGTCGACTTCGTGCCGCTGGGGGGCATGGGGGCGGTCGCCTCGCTGCGCCGGGCGGCGCGGGCGGTGCAGATGGGGGATGCCGAGATCGTCGCCTGCGTTGCCGGCGAGACCAACGGTATCCATTCCTTCCGCCACGGGCTGGAGAATTTCAGCCGGTTCTCGCAGGATGGGGTCTATCCCTACAGCTCGGGCGGGCCGAATGTCTCCTTCGCGCTGATGGCGGCGCAATACATGGCGACCACCGGCGCCACGCGGGAGGATTTCGGCAAGCTTTGCGTGGCGATGCGCTATAACGCACTGCGCAATCCCAACGCGCTGATGAAGAAACCGCTCAGCCTCGACGACTATCTGGGGGCGCGGCCGATCGCGCCGCCAATCCACCTGTTCGACTGCGTCCAGCCCTGCGCCGGCGCCGACGGATTCCTGGTGATGCGCGAGGAAACCGCAAAGGCACAGGGGCTGGCCTTCGCCCGGCTGACCGGCGGCATCGAACGCTATAACGGCTTTGCCGAGGACCCGATCCAGCTGCGCGGCGGCTGGGGCGTGGATGTCGACACGCTCTATGCGATGGCCGGGGTGCGGCCCGACGATATCGACGTGGTCAACACCTATGACGATTATCCCTTCGTCTGCATGCTGCAGTTCGAGGGGCTGGGGTTCTGCGCCCCGGGCGAGGCGCCGGAATTCGTGCGCGCGCATGAGTTCACCTTCGACGGCAGCTTCCCGCACAACACCTCGGGCGGGCAGCTCTCGGTCGGGCAGGCGGGCTGTGCCGGCGGCCATCTGGGTGTCGTCGAGGTGCTGCGGCAACTGACCGGGCAGGCCGGGCCGCGGCAGGTGAAGGACGCGAAACTGGGGCTGGTCTCCGGTTTCGGCATGATCAACTACGACCGTGGGCTGGGCTCCGGCGCGGTCATCCTGGAACAGGGGAGCATGGCATGACGACCCCTTTTGAACGTCCCAAGCGCAAGGACCCGCTGGTCCGGACCGAGCTGCCGCTGACCCCGCCGGGGGGCCGCAGCCGGGCGGCGCATCTGTTGACCCGTGCGGCGGCGCGCGGGCAGTTCGCGCTGCCCCGGTGCCGCGCCTGCGGCACGGTGCATTTCCCGGTGCGCGACATCTGCCCCAACTGCCTGTCGACGGAAATCGCCATGGCGCCGGCCGCTGCCGCCGGCACGCTGCTGTCGCGCACCCAGGCCGAGGTTCCGGCGCTGCCCTACTTCCGCGAACGCGCTCCCTGGCATGTCGGGCTGGTACAGCTGGCCGACGGGCCGCAGGTGATCGCGCATCTGCATCCGGAGGTCGCGGTGGGCGCAGCGGTGCGGATGCACCTGAAACTCGACAAGGCCGGGCAGGCGGTGCTCTATGCGGCGCCGAAAACCGCGGAGGTGGACCTGATGACCGATCCCAAGTGGCGCGAGATGGTCGCGCACCCGCTGCACCGCCGGGTGCTGATCACCGACGCCCGCCATTTCGCCACCCCCGCCATCGTCAAGGCGCTGAAGGCGGCGGGCGCACGCAAGATCCGGCTGGGGGTGCCCGAGGCCTGGAAACCCTTCCGCGAGGCGCCGCTTTATGACGGGATCGAGGGGGTGGAGATCCTGCCGCTCGATCTGACCAGCGACCGGTCAGTCTTCGACTACGCCAGCGATTATGGCGGCACGACGGAGATCGTGATCAACACCGCCGACCGGGTGCGCGCCGGTCAGACGCTGCAGCCCGGCACCCTGCTGCCGGCGCAGGAGATGATGGAGCATATCGCCTTCGGTCCCATGCGTCTGGCGCAGGCACTGGCACCGGCGCTGATCGGGCGCGGGGCCGACGGGCCGGCGGCGGCGGCGGCCTGGGTCAACCTGCTGTCGATCCACGCGCTGGCGCCGCTGCCGGGGCATATGGGCTGGTCCGCCGCCCATGCCGCGGCGCATGCCTTCTCGCAGGGGCTGCGGGCCGAGCTGCTGCAGGGCGGCGTCAAGCTGATCAACCTCTATTCCGGCCCGACCGAGGACCCGTGGTTCCAGACCATGATCCCGCCGAAGGTCAACGGTGCCGCCCTCGCGCGCGGCATCGTCAAGGCGCTGACCGAGGGGCTGGAAGAGCTCGATATCGGCCCGGTGGCGCAGGAGCTGCGCGAAAGGCTCGACGCCAATCCCAAGGCGGTGGAACGCGAACTGGGGCAATCGTGATGGAAGGGAAGAGCGACATGAGTAACGTGCTGGAGCTTCTGGTCGGCGAACTGGCCAGCGGCGCGGTCGAGGTGGTCGACCTCACCTTCACCCTGCGCGAAGACAGCCCGGTCATCGTGCTGCCGCCGGAATTCGGCGAATCCGCTCCGGTGCGGATCGAGCGGATCTCGCGCTACGACGCCTCCGGCCCATCTTGGTACTGGAACAACCTCAGCTTCGGCGAACATACTGGCACCCATTTCGATGCGCCGGTGCATTGGTTCACCGGCCGCGATCTGCCCTGCAACACCGTCGACACCATCCCGGTGGGGCGGATGGTGGCCCCGGTCTGCGTCATCGACGTCTCGGCCGAATGCGCCGCCGATCCCGACTTCCTGCTGACCCGGGCCCGGGTCGAGGCCTGGGAGGCGGAGCACGGCAGGATCGCCGCCGGTCACTGGGTGCTGATGCGCAGCGACTGGTCCAAGCGCAGCGGGCTGGCCTATGCCAACCTGGGCGAGGACGGCGCCCATACCCCGGGCCCCGATGCCGAGGTGATGCAATGGCTGGTGGAAGAGCGCGACATTCTCGGCTTCGGCACCGAGACCATCGGCACCGATGCCGGGCAGGGGGGGCACCTGGTGCCGCCCCTGCCGGCGCACCATTTCCTGCACGGGGCGGGGCGCTACGGTCTGCAGTGCCTCTGCGGGCTGGATCAGCTGCCGCCGCGTGGTGCCGTCCTGATGACCGCGCCGCTGAAAATCCACGAAGGTTCCGGCAGCCCGCTGCGGGTGCTGGCGCTGGTGCCCCGCGCCGGCTGACCGCCGCGCCCGACCGGGCCGCCGACCCTGCCGCCGCACCTCCGGGGCGGCGGGGATCCTCGGGCTGCCGAAAATTTGTTCGACCCTGACGCTTTTTTATGTCCCTGTGAGGTCTGAGGCGCAGCTTGGGCCTAGGAACCCGCGCCGGCGGCTTTCTATTCTGAGGCGACAGAGAGGCGCGTTGCCCCGCGGGCGGGCGTGGCGCAAGGGACAGAACGAGGCATCATGGCGATCTACGCATCCATCCACCACGTCACGCATTACACATACGACCGTCTGGTGTCGCTGGGGCCGCAGATCATCCGCCTGCGTCCGGCGCCGCATTCCCGCACCCGGGTGATTTCCCATTCTCTCAAGGTCACGCCGGCGGATCACTTCGTCAATCACCAGCAGGACCCCTACGGCAACTGGCAGGCTCGCTTCGTCTTTCCCGAGCCGGTGACCGAATTCCGGGTCGAGGTCGATCTGGTCGCCGACATGACGGTCTATAACCCCTTCGATTTCTTCGTCGAGGAAAGCGCTGAATACTGGCCGTTCGACTATCCCGCCGATCTGAAAGACGATCTGGTGATCTACCGCACGCCGGAGCCGGAAGGCCCGTTGCTGGCGCAGTTCATCGGCAGCATCGATTTCAAGACATCCCGGACCGTCGATTTCCTGGTCGCGCTGAACGCGCGGATCGCCGATTACGTCAACTACACCATTCGGATGGAGGCCGGGGTGCAGACCCCGGACGAGACGCTGGAAAAGAAATCCGGCAGCTGCCGGGATTCCAGCTGGCTGCTGGTGCAGGTGCTGCGCCATCTCGGGTTCGCCGCCCGCTTCGTCTCCGGCTATCTGATCCAGCTGAAACCGGATCTGGAGGCGCTGGACGGTCCCTCCGGCACCGATCACGATTTCACCGATCTGCACGCCTGGTGCGAGGTTTTCCTGCCCGGCGCCGGCTGGGTCGGGCTCGATCCCACCTCGGGCCTGTTGACCGGGGAAAGCCATATCCCGCTGGCCGCGACGCCGCATTACCGCAACGCCGCCCCCATCGCCGGCGGGTTCTCGGCCGTGGGCACGCCGGAGGTGAGCTTCGATTTCGATATGCAGGTGACCCGGGTCGCCGAGCATCCGCGCATCACCAAGCCGTTTTCCGAAGACGCCTGGGACCGGCTGAATGCCCTGGGTGCCAAGGTGGACGCGGATCTGGCCGAAGGCGATGTGCGGCTGACCATGGGCGGTGAGCCGACCTTCGTGTCGATCGACGATTTCGAAAGCGACGAGTGGAACACCGCCGCCGTGGGGCCGCAGAAACGCGGGCTGGCCGACGATCTGATCCGGCGGCTGCGCGACCGGTTCGCCCCCGGCGGCTTTCTGCACTACGGTCAGGGTAAATGGTATCCGGGCGAAAGCCTGCCGCGCTGGACCTTCTCGCTTTATTGGCGGCGCGACGGCAAACCGGTGTGGAAGAACCCCGAGCTGATCGCGCGCGAGGCGCAGCCGGCCCCGGCCAGCGCCGAGGATGCCGGCGCCTTCATGCGCAGGTTCGCCGAAAACCTCGGGGTCGAGGCCGAGTGCGCCCAGCCCGCTTTCGAGGATCCGGGCGAATGGATCCTGAAAGAGGCGATGCTGCCGCCGAATGTCAGCCCGGAGAATTCCAAACTGAAGAACCCGGAGGATCGCGCCCGCTTCGCCCGGGTGTTCGAGCGCGGCCTGACCGAGCCGGCGGGCTATATCCTGCCGATTCAGGCCTGGCAGTCGCAGGCCAGTGGCCGGCGCTGGCGGTCCGAACGCTGGAAGGGTCGGCGCGGGCATCTGTTCCTGATCCCCGGCGACAGCCCGGTGGGGTTCCGGCTGCCGCTGGGATCGCTGCCCTATGTGGCGCCCTCGGCCTATCCCTATTCCTATCCCACCGATCCGACGGTGGAACGGGCGGCGTTGCCCGATTTCCACGTCGCGATGGCCGAACGCCGCCAGCGGGTGCAGGAGGAGATCGACCGCCTCGCCGCGGAGGAGACCGGGCGGGCGGCGGCAGAGGCGGCCGAACGCGCCGCGCTGATGCCGGAGGTCGACACCGACCGGGTGCAGCCGGTGTCAGAGGCACAATCGGCCGGCGGTGAACGGCAGAAGATCATGGCCCAGGGCATCGACCCCGAAGGGGGGGCGGTGCGCACCGCCATCGCCATCGAACCGCGCGAGGGGCGGCTCTGTCTCTTCATGCCGCCTTGCGAGACGCTGGAGGATTACCTCGATCTGCTGGCCACGGCGGAGGAGACTGCGGCAGATCTGGGCCTGCCCATTCATATCGAGGGCTACGCCCCGCCGCACGACCCGCGGCTGAACGTGATCCGCGTCGCCCCTGACCCCGGCGTGATCGAGGTGAATATCCATCCGGCCTACAGCTGGCAGGATTGCGTCGCCACCACCGAGGCGATCTATGAGGAAGCGCGGCAATCGCGCCTGGGCGCCGACAAGTTCATGATCGACGGCCGCCACACCGGCACCGGCGGCGGCAACCATGTGGTGGTCGGCGGCGAGACCCCGAATGACAGCCCCTTCCTGCGCCGCCCCGACCTGCTGAAATCGCTGATCCTGATGTGGCAGCGGCATCCGTCGCTGTCCTATCTGTTCTCCGGTCTCTTCATCGGCCCGACCTCTCAGGCGCCGCGGATCGACGAGGCCCGCCACGACAGCCTTTACGAGCTGGAAATTGCGCTGAGCCAGATCGTGCCGCCCTGGCAGGGAACGACGCCGCCACCCTGGCTGACCGACCGGCTGCTGAGGAACATCCTGATTGACGTCACCGGCAACACCCACCGGGCCGAGATCTGCATCGACAAGCTCTATTCCCCCGACGGCCCCACCGGCCGGCTGGGCCTGGTGGAGTTCCGCGGGTTCGAGATGCCGCCCGATCCGCGCATGTCGCTGGCCCAGCAGCTGTTGCTGCGGGCGATCATCGCGCGCTGCTGGAAGGCGCCGGTCCAAGGCCGGCCGGTGCGCTGGGGCACGGTGCTGCACGACCGGTTCATGCTGCCGCATTTCATCTGGGAGGATTTCCTCTCGGTGCTGGCCGATCTCCGGCAGCACGGCTTTGCAATGGAGCCGGAGTGGTTCGTGGCGCAATCCGAATTCCGCTTCCCCTTCTGTGGCCAGATCGAGGCCGAGGGGGTGCATCTGGAGCTGCGTCAGGCGTTGGAGCCCTGGCATGTGCTGGGCGAGACCGGCGCCATCGGCGGCACCGTGCGCTATACCGACAGCTCGGTCGAGAGGCTGCAGGTGAAGATGACGACGCTGCATCAGGACCGCTACCGGGTGATGTGCAACCGGCGCCCGATGCCGCTGGCCCGTACCGGCACCTCCGGCGTGTCGGTGGCCGGGGTCCGGTTCAAGGCCTGGCAGCCGCCCGAGGCCCTGCATCCGACCCTGCCGGTCAATGCGCCGCTGACCTTCGACATCTACGACGACTGGACCGGGCGGGCGATTGCCGGCTGCACCTATCACGTCGCCCATCCCGGCGGGCGCAGCTATGACACCTTCCCGGTCAACGGCAACGAGGCCGAGGCACGGCGGCTGGCCCGGTTCGAGGCCTTCGGCCACACGCCGGGCGATTACGTCCCCGCGCCGGAGGTGCCGCACCCGGAATTTCCCTTGACGCTGGACCTCAGACGGCCCATCGGACTGCTCTGACCGCCCGATAGCCGCCGCAAACGCCGCCCGAGACCCGATCATGTCGCCTGGAGCCCTGAAAGACACCGTGCCGCCGGATATCTTCGCCGAATACCGGCGGCTGACCGGCGTTGCCGACGAGCTGTTCGACGAGAACGGACAGATGCGCCCGGTCTGGCGGCGCTTCGTGGATCGGTTCGCGCGGCTGACCTCGGAGGAGATCGCCGCCCGTTTCGAACGCGCCGATCAGTATCTGCGCGATGCCGGGGTGTTCTACCGGCAGTATTCGAATGACCCGCTGGCGGAACGGGACTGGCCGCTCAGCCATATCCCGGTGATCCTGCACGAAGACGAATGGGCGCAGATCTGTGCCGGCCTGTCGCAGCGCGCCGATCTGCTGGAACGGGTGATGGCCGATCTCTACGGGCCGGGGCAGCTGGTGGCCGACAATCACCTGCCGGCGGAACTGGTGGCGCGGTCGCCGCACTGGCTGCGGCCGATGGTGGGGGTGACGCCGCGCGGCGGTCATTACCTGCATTTCCTCGCGTTCGAGATCGGCCGCTCGCCCGACGGGTCGTGGTTCGTGCTGGGCGATCGCACCCAGGCGCCCTCCGGTTCGGGCTTCGCGCTGGAAAACCGGATGGCGACGGGGCGGATTTTCCCCGAACGGTTTCCCCGCGCCTATATTCACAAGCTGGCGGGGTTCTTCGAGACCTTCCGCGATTCCATCGAGGCGCTGGCGGCGCCGCCCTGGGAGCGGCCGCGGACCGGTGGCATCCTGACCCCGGGACCGTCGAACGACACCTACTACGAACACACTTATATCGCCCGCTACCTCGGCATGATGCTGCTGGAGGGCGAGGACCTGCTGGTCGAGAACGGCGAGGCGATGGTGCGCACCATCGAGGGGCCGAAACCCTTGGGTGTGCTCTGGCGCCGCATCGACGCCAGCTTTGCCGATCCGTTGGAATTCGACCCGAATTCGCAGATCGGCACGCCCGGGCTGATGGAGGCGGTGCGCGCCGGCAACCTGTCGATGGCCAATGCGCTGGGGTCGGGCGTTCTGGAAATGCGGGCGATGATGGCGTTCCTGCCGCGCATCAGCGAGGTGCTGACAGGGCAGCCGCTGCAATTGCCGAATATCGCCACCTGGTGGTGCGGCGGCGCGGCCGAACGCGCCTATGTCAGCGATAATGCCGAGACCATGCTGATCGGTCCCGCCGACGCGGTGGAACTGCCTTTCGATCTGGGCGGCTCGACGCCGCTGGGGGATGAGGACAGCGGCGGCGGGGCACCGTCGATCGCGGCCTGGCTGGAGCAGCATGGCGACCGGCTGGTGGGCCAGGAGGCGGTGACCCTGTCGACGACGCCGGCCTGGGAAGACGATGGCGAGACGCCCGAGGGCGGCGGTGGCCGGGTGGTGCCGCGGCCGATGACCGTGCGGGTCTTCGCGGCGCGCACCGCCGAGGGCTGGACCTTCATGCAAGGCGGCTATGCCCGGATCGGCCGCTCCGGCGACGCCACCGCCCTGGCGATGCAGCGCGGCGGCTCGGTCGCCGATGTCTGGGTGGTCTCCGACCGGCCGGTGCACCGGATCGCGCGGACCCGGAACGCCGAAGGCGATTTCCGCCGCGCCACCCCCGGCATCCTGCCGGCGCGGGCGGCCGATAACCTCTATTGGCTGGGGCGCTATCTGGAGCGGACCGAGGATGCGGTCCGACTGATCCGCGCCTATCACCTGCGGCTCGCCGCCACCGACAACCGCAACGACGCCCGGCTGAAGACGCTGCGCCACTATCTGAAGAGCTATGGCTTCGACCTGTCGCAGACGATCCCGGAGGCGCTGATCGGCCGGATCATCGCCGCGCGGAGCTGTGCCGGCAAGGTGCGGGACCGGTTTTCCACCGATGGCTGGTCGGCACTGAACGACCTGCTGAAGACCGCCAGCCGGATGACCGGTACGGCACAGCCAGGCGACGATTGCGCCCGGGCGATGTCGGTGCTGGTGCGCAAGATCGCCGGGATCACCGGGCTGGTGCATGAGAACATGTACCGGTTCTCCGGCTGGAACTTCCTCAGCTTCGGCCGGGCGCTGGAGCGCGCCGATGCGATCGCCTCGCTGCTGGCGGTGTTCACCGCCGAGGATGCGCCGCAGGGGGCGCTGGATATCGCGGTGGAGGTGGGCGACAGCATCATCACCCATCAGCGCCGCTACCGGGTGGAGACCAATCGCGACACCGTGGTCGATCTGCTGGCGCTGGATGCCGACAATCCGCGGGCGCTGCTGTTCCTGATCCGCCGCCTGCGCCAGCTGGCCGAGGATCTGCCGGCGGCCGAGGCGCATGGCCGCCCCTCCGAGCTGTTGCGGGCGATCCTGCCGCTGGAGGCAGAGATCGCCTGCGCCCGTCCTGCGGACTTGACCACCGAGCGGCTGTGGCAGTTGCGGGCCGATCTGGCGGTCATTTCCGACGGTCTGTCCTCTTCCTATCTGAGGTGAGCGATGCGCTACGATGTCCGGCTCACGATCGATTACAGCTATGACGCGGTCTCCGACCGCGCCCGCAACGTGCTGCGCCTGCTGCCCTCGGACATTCCCGGCCAGCAGCGGGTTCAGCAGCGCATGCTGAAGGTGACGCCGCGCCCCGGCGAACGCTATGACCGGGTCGATTTCTTCGGCAATGCCACCAGCGCGGTGGCCTGGCACCAGCCGATCCAGGCCTTTTCGCTGCATCTGACCGCCCAGGTGGAGCGGATCGCGGTGGCGATGCCGCTGGATCTGTCGCCGCCGCTGGCCGGGCTGGCTGCCGATATCGCCAATGTGCACACGCTGCTGCCGACGGCGCCGCATCATTTCATGGCCGCCTCGCCGCGGGTGGCGCCGATGGCGGCGACCACGGAATATGCTCGCGGTTGCCTCACCCCCGGGATGACCGCGCTGCAGGCGGTGGAGGCGGTGGGCCGGGCGCTGCATCGCGACATGACCTTCGATCCGGAGGCGACCACCGTGGATACGCCGCCGGCCGAGGCCTTTCGCAACCGGCACGGGGTGTGTCAGGATTTCGCCCATGTGATGATCGCGGCACTGCGCGGCATCGGCGTGCCGGCGGGCTATGTCTCGGGCTTTCTGCGCACCTTTCCGCCGCCTGGGCAGCCGCGGCTCGAAGGGGCGGATGCGATGCACGCCTGGGTACGGGCCTGGGTCGGGCAGGAAACCGGCTGGATCGAATTCGATCCGACCAACGATCAGTTCGCCGGCATCGATTACATCACCGTCGGCTACGGCCGCGACTACGGTGATGTCGCGCCGGTGCGGGGCGTGCTGCGCTCCTCCGGCGGGCAGGAGAGCCGGCAGGCCGTCGACGTGATCCCGCTGGAGGCGGTGCCCGAGGTGCGCCGCTGAGCGCGAGTATCCGCGACGGCAAGGAGCCGCGAAGTGCAGGAGACATTGAGATGAATTTTCCCGACACCGCCATTCTGGGCGCCGGCACCATCGGCATGAGCTGGGCGGCCCTGTTCGCCGCCACCGGTCGGCGCGTCGCCGTTTACGATCCCGCGCCGGACGCAGAGGCGAAGGTGCTGCATTTCGTCGAAACCGCGGCACAGACGCTGAGCGCGCTGGGCTGGGCGCAGGCGGGCGACACCTCGGGGCTGCGCTTCACCCGCGATCCCGCCGATGCGGTGACCGGGGCGGGCTTCGTCCAGGAGAGCGTGCCGGAGCGGCTGGAGATCAAGCATGATCTCTACCGCGCGATCGAACCGGCGCTGGCTGCGGACGCAATCATCGGCAGTTCCACCTCCGGGCTGAAGCTGAGCCTGATGCAGGACGGTTTCGCCGATCCCGGCCGGCTGGTTCTGGCGCATCCCTTCAACCCGCCGCATCTGATCCCGCTGGTCGAACTGATGGGCAACGGGCGCACCGCGGCCGGCGTTCTGGACCGGGCGCAGGGCTTTTACGAGAGCATCGGCAAGGTCTGCGTGCGGCTGAACAAGGAGGTGCCCGGGCATATCGCCAACCGGCTGCAGGCGGCGATCTGGCGCGAGGCGATCAATCTGGCGGTCGAAGGGGTGGCCAGCGTCGGCGACATCGACAAGGCGGTGACCTACGGGCCGGGGCTGCGTTGGGCGGCGATGGGGCCGAGCTGCCTGTTCCATCTGGGCGGCGGTGCCGGCGGCATCCGCCACTTCTGCGATCACATCGGACCGGCGATGCAGAGCTGGTGGGACGATCTGGGCCACCCGGAGCTGACCCCGGAGGTCGTCGATACGCTGGCAGCCGGGATCGCGGCAGAGACCGATGGCCAGTCGATGGAGGCGCTTGCCGCCCGGCGCGACGCCCTGGTGCTGGGCTATATACGTCAGCTGACCGCCGGGGACTGAGCGGTCAGTTCCCGGCAAAGCCCTCGGGGCGGAAGCGGACCATGGCGCCGGGGCCGCGCGGATCGAGGTCATAGAGCGTTTTGCGCGCAGTCAGATAGCTTCGCCACGTCTTCTCCGGCAGGGTGCTGATGCGTACCCCATGTGCGGTGTGCATCATTGGGGAGAGTGCGGCCAGCGGCATCCCGCGCCCCTGCTTGCTGTGGGTGGCGATCATCGCGCGGATTTGCAGGTCGAGTGGTGTGGGCCTGTCTGGCCTCTCGGCAGTTGGGGCCGGCAGTTCGGAGGGACAGTGCGCCGGGGGCCGTGGCGTGGGGGCCGCTTGCCCAAGTTCGAGGAACCGGTTGCAGGCGGCGCGGAAGTGTTGCGGTGCCTTGGCCTCACCGGCGCCGACGATGGTCATGCCGCGTTCACGCAGGCGCAGGGCGAGATGGCTGAAATCGCCGTCGGAACTGGCCAGGATCAGCGCGCCGAAGTCGTGTTCCAGCGCCAGTTCCATCGCCTCCACCGTCATCAGCAGGTCAGCGGCGTTCTTGCCGTTGCCGGCGTGGCACAGGCGGAATCCCGGCGCGGCCTGCCAGGCCAGCGCGCGGCTGAAATCGCCGTAGACGCGCAGCACGGTCGGACGGCCCAGGGCCTCTGCGATCCGGCGCAGGTCGGGGGCATGGGCGGCGCTCAGGTTGTCGCCATCGACCAAGATCGCGATGCTGTCTTCCATGGGATCCTCCTGTCGCTGTCGGGCATCGGAGATAGCGCGCGAACCCGGCCAAAATTGGGCGCCGGCATATCGAAACGGGTGATGGCGGGCCTTCCGTCGCGTCACGGCGCCCGCGGCGGATCCTCTGTCGCCGCACGGGTCCGCCAGCATCCGGTTTTTCGTTGAGCGGGCCGATGCCGCCGTTATGGTCGTGCCGACAGGCTGCGACGAAGGGGACCCGATGCCAGAGCTCACCGAAGACGATCTGCACGCGCTGGGGTATCTGTTCCCGGCCCGCCCCGGCATGACGGAGGCCGAGGTGCAGACCCCCTGCCTGATCGTCGATCTCGATGCCTTCGGGCGCAACCTGGCCCGGATGCGCGATTTTTGCGCCACGGCGGGGATCGCGCTGAGGCCGCATGCCAAGACCCACAAATGCCCTGAGATCGCCCGTCACCAGATCGGCCACGGCGCCGTGGGCATCTGCTGCCAGAAACTGTCGGAGGCCGAGCATTTCGCCCGCGCCGGTTTGCCTGACATCCTGCTGGCCAATGAAATCCGCGATCCGGTCAAGATCGACCGGCTGGCGCAACTGCCGAAGCTGGGCACCCGGATCAGCTGCTGCCTCGATGATCCGGAGGCCGTCGCGGTGTTTTCGGCGGCAGCGCAGCGCCATGGCACCGATCTGGCCTGTCTGGTGGAGATCGACTGCGGCGCCGGGCGCTGCGGTGTCGCCACGCCGGAGACGGCGGTGGAGATCGCCCGGGCCATAGCCGCCGCCCCGGGGCTGCGTTTCGACGGCATTCAGGCCTATCAGGGGTCGATGCAGCATATCTACGATCACGCCGCCCGGGCCGAGGCGGCCGAGGCCGCGATCGCCCAGACCCGGGCGGTGGTCGCGGCGCTGGCGGCGGCGGGGCTGCCCTGCCGCACCGTCACCGGCGGTGGCACCGGCAGCTTTGCCTTCGAGGCGGCCTCCGGCGTCTATACAGAGCTGCAATGCGGCTCCTACATCTTCATGGATGCCGATTACGGCAAGGTGCTGGACGCCGGGGGAGAGCGGCTGGATGTGGCGGGGTTCGAAAACGCGCTGTTCCTGCTGACCTCGGTGATGAGCCACGCCAAGCCGGACCGTGCCGTCTGCGATGCCGGGCTGAAGGCGCAATCGGTGGACAGCGGGCTGCCGGTGGTCTTCGGGCGGTCGGACGTCACCTATCTGGCCTGTTCCGACGAACATGGCGAGATCGCCGATCCGGCGGGCGCGCTGAAGATCAACGACCGGCTCAGACTGGTGCCGGGCCATTGCGACCCCACCTGCAACTTGCATGACTGGTATGTGGGGCTGCGGGGCGACCGGGTCGAAACCCTATGGCGCATAACCGCCCGGGGGCCGGGGCTGTGACAGAACAGAGGACGATGAGATGAGCGATGCGCATGGCTATGAGAGCGGCCGGCTGAACCTGCCCTTCGTGGGGATCTCCACCTTCGGCAAGCGGCCCTACCAGGGCGACTGGGACCGCATCGATGCCGATGTGGCGGTGCTGGGCGCGCCTTTCGATTTCGGCACCCAGTTCCGCGCCGGCGCCCGCTTCGGCCCGCGCGCGGTGCGCGAGGCTTCGACGCTGTTCAGCTTCGGCCATGCCGGCGCCTACGATCACGAGGATGACGCCACCTATCTGCCGGCCTCGGTACGGATCGTGGATATCGGCGATGCCGACATCGTCCACACCGATACGCCGCGCAGCCACGCCAATATCCGCGCCGGGGTGCAGGCGATCCTGAAGGCGGGGGCGCTGCCGGTGGTGATCGGCGGCGATCATTCCGTCAACATCCCCTGTATCGAGGCCTTCGAGGGGCAGGGACCGATCCATATCCTGCAGATCGACGCGCATCTGGATTTCGTCGACGTACGCCACGGGGTGACCGCCGGCCACGGCAACCCGATGCGACGCGCGGCGGAGAAACCCTATGTCACCGGGCTGACGCAGGTGGGCATTCGCAATGTCTCCTCCACCGCGCGAGAGGGCTATGAGGACGCCCGCCGCATGGGGTCGGACATCCTGTCGGTGCGCCAGGCGCGCAAACTGGGGCCGCAGGGGGTGATCGCCCGTATCCCCGAAGGCGCGCGGGTCTATGTCACGCTCGATATCGACGGGTTCTGCCCCTCGATCGCACCGGGCACCGGCACCCCGTCGCACGGTGGTTTTCTCTACTACGACGTGCTGGAGATGCTGCAGGCGCTGGCCCGGCGGCATGAGGTGGTCGGCATCGATCTGGTCGAGGTCGCCCCCGATTACGATCCGACCGGCTCCACCCCGATCCTGGCGGCGCAGATCCTGCTGAATTTCCTGGGCTTCGTGTTTCACGCCCGCGGCGCCTGAACGCGCGGAGGGCGAAAAAAGGCCCCGGAGGGGTCCGGGGCCAAGTGTCACGCTTCCGGCCGATGCAATCGGGCCGGACGCATGACGGGGAATGTTCCGCTCACTTGCGCGGTTCGGGGAATTCGACCGGGCCGCCCTGATCGGCCCAGGTGGAGAAGCCTTCGCGCAGATGGGCGCATTCGAACCCCATGTCGTTCAGCGTCGCGGTGCTGAGTGCCGAGCGCCAGCCGGAGGCGCAGTGAAACACGAATTTCTTGTCCTCGCCGAAGATCGGCTTGAAATAGGGGCTGTCGGGGTCGATCCAGAATTCCACCATGCCGCGGGGGCAGTGGAAGCTGCCGGGAATGAAGCCCGAGCGCTGGCGTTCGCGCACGTCGCGCAGATCGACCACCACCACATTGGGATCGTCCAGCATGGCGATCAGATCCTTGGTTTCGATCTCCTCGATCCGGGCACGGGCGTTCTTCACCATTTCGCTTACGGGGACGGTCAGTCTGGGCATGGTTGTGTTCCTTACAGTCGGTTACCGGGTCAGAGCAGGGGGGCGGGGGTGATCTCGGGGTCGATCGCGGGGGCGGTTTCGGGCGGCGCCGGGGCGTCGGCGAAGTGACAGCGCACCTGGCGGCCGTCGGGCAGGGTCCTCAGCTCCGGCTCGACGCGGTTGCACAGCGCCTGCTGCGCCGGGCAGCGACCATAGAGCCGGCAGCGGGTGCCGCTGGGGTTGATCGGGCTTTGCGGATCGCCATCCAGCTTGATCCGCTCGCGCCTGGCGCCTTCGCGCAGGGTGGGGATCGCCGACAGCAGCGCCCGGGTATAGGGATGGGCGGGATGATGGAACAGCGGGTCGGTTGCGCCGCTCTCCACCACCTGGCCCAGATACATCACCACGATCCGGCTGCACAGAAGCCGCACTACGTTCAGATCGTGGCTGACGAAGAGCAGCGCCACCCCCTGTTCGTGGCGGATCTTGTCCAGCAGTTGCAGCACGGTGGCCTGCACCGAGACATCCAGCGCCGAGGTCGGCTCGTCCAGCACCAGCAGCCGGGGCTCCACCACCATGGCGCGGGCGATGCCGACCCGTGCCTTCTGCCCGCCGGAGAGCTGGTGCGGAAACCGGCTCAGCAGCTCCAGCGGCAGGTTGACCGAGCGCGCCGCCGCCTCGACCCGGGCCTGCACCTCGGCGCGGTTTTTCGGGCGTTTGAGCTGGCGCAGCGGATCGGCGATCAGGTCGAAGATGCTGAAGCGCGGATTCAGGCTTTCGGTCGGGTCCTGGAACACCATCTGGATGTCGCTGCGCAGTGGCGATTTCGAAAACGCCGCCGCCGACATGGCCGAGATATCCCGGCCGTCGACAAAGAGCTTGCCGGAGGTCGCATCGACCAGCCGGCACAGCAGCCGCGACAGGGTGGATTTGCCGCAGCCGGATTCGCCGACCAGCCCCAGCGCCTCGCCGGGGTGGATCGACAGGCTGACGTCATCGACCGCATGCAGCTTGACCGGCTCGCGCCCGGTCAGCGCATTGCTGTGCTTCAGCACGAAATGCTTCTTCAGGTTTTCGACGCAGAGGATGGGGGACTGGCTCACAACGGATACCTGCAGGCGACAAGATGGTTGGGACCGGCAGGCTCGGGGCGCAGCCCCGGCGCCTCGCAGCCGGGCTGATGCCGCGGGCAGCGGTCGGCGAAGCGGCAGGGGGGCAGATCGCTGCGGCGCAGGTCGGGCAGCGAGCCGGGGATCGCGCGCAGGTCATGGACACTCTCGACCAGCGAGGGCACGCTGCCCAGCAGTCCGGTGGTATAGGGATGGCGCGGCCGGGCGAACAGTTCGGCCACCGGCGCGGTCTCAACCACATGGCCGGCGTGCATCACCACGATGCGGTCGCAGTATTCCGAGGCCAGGGCCAGATCGTGGGTGATCAGCACGGTGCCGAGGTTGCCGGCGCGGGCGACGTCGCGGATCAGATCCATGATCACCGCCTGGGTGGTGACATCCAGCCCGGTGGTGGGTTCGTCCGCGATCAGCAGCCGCGGCTCGCAGGCCAGCGCGGCGGCGATGCCGATCCGCTGGCAGAGCCCGCCCGACAGCTCGAACGGGTAGGCGCTCATGCGTTTTTCCGGGTCGGGGATACGGACCTGGCGCATCGCCTGCAGCACCCGGGCCTTCACCTCGGCGGGGGCGGCGGGGGTGTGGCGGGCGATCACATCGGCGATCTGATCGCCGACCGGGCGGATCGGGTTCAGCGCCGTGCGTGGGTTCTGGAAGATGATCGAGGCCTCCTTGCCGCGCCAGAGATCGCGCGCGCGCGGCGACATCGCCATGACATCGCGGTTCTCGAAACGGATATCGCCGGAGAGGATTCGCGCCGCCTTGTCGAGGATGCCCATGATGGCAAAGGCGGTCACCGATTTGCCCGAGCCGCTTTCGCCGACGATGCCGATGATCTCGCCCGGGGCCAGATCGAAGCTGACGTTTTCCAGCACATGCACGGTGCCGTGACGGGTGCGGAAATCGACCGTCAGGTCGCGGACGGACAGCAGAGGAGGCGTGGTGGAGGTCATGTCCGGGCTCTCGGGTCGAGGATGTCGCGCAGCGCATCGCCGAGCAGATTGAAGGTGAAGACGGCCAGCATCAGCGCCAGGCCGGGGAACAGGAAGATCCACCATTGCCCGGAGGCGATGAAGCGGGCGCCCTCGGCCACCAGGATGCCCCATTCGGGCGTCGGCGGCCGCACCCCCATACCGAGAAACGACAGCCCGGCCGCGTTCAGCACCGCCCAGCCGAGGTTGACCGAGGCCTGGATTACCAGCGGCGACAGGATGTTGGGCAGCAGAAAGACCAGCAGGATCCGCCCATGGCCCGAGCCGCCGACCCGCGCCGCCTCGACATAACCCATGTGACGGCGCACGTTGACCTCGGCCCGGGCCAGCCGGACGTAGAACGGCAGGTTGATGATGGCGGTGGCATAGATCACGTTCATCACCGTATTGCCGAGCGCGGCAACCATCGCCATCGCCAGCACGAACAGCGGGAAGGCCATCAGCACATCGACGAAACGGCTGGAGACGGTGTCGAGCACACCACCGAAATAGCCCAGCACCGCTCCGATCAGCGATCCGGCCACGCAGGACAGCCCGACTGCGCCGAAGGCGATGAGCATGTCCAGCCGGGTCGCCACCAACACGCGGGAGAAGACATCGCGGCCCAGCTGATCGGTGCCGAACCAGTAGGTGGCCGAAGGCGGCATCAGCGCATCGTCGGGGTTGGTCGCCAGCGGATCGTGCGGCGCCAGCAGCGGCCCGAGGATCGCGGCGAGGATCAGCAGCGCGAACAGCAGGAAGGCGACCTGATGCAGCCGGTTCTCGGACAGGATGTAGCGCAGGGTCGCCAGCCGTCCGGTGGAGGAATGTGTCGCTGCCATCAGCTCAGCCCCGCGCGCGGATCGACCAGCCCGGCGAGGAGGTCGGTGACAAGGTTCACCAGCAGGAAGATGCCGGCCATGATCAGCATGAAGGCCTGCAGCGGCGCGTAATCGAGCGAGATCAGGCTGTCCATCGCATAGGCGCCGATGCCGGGCCAGGCAAAGACCTTCTCGACCAGCACATTGGCCCCCAGCATGTAGGAAAACGTCATCCCCAGCGAGGTCACCACCGGCAGCATCGCGTTGCGGAAGGCATAGGTCATCACGATCTTGCGCCGGGTCAGCCCGTTGGCCCGGGCGGTGCGGATGAACTCGCTGGACAGCACGTTCAGCATCGAGGCCCGGGTCATCCGCGCCAGCGGGGCCAGCGCGAAGATCGCCATGGTGATGCCCGGCAGCAGGATTTGTTTGAACGCGGCCCAGGTGGTCTCGGGGTCGCCGTCGATCAGCCCGTCGATCAGGATGAAGCCGGTGACGGTGGGCGGTTTGAACATGAAGGGATCGAGCCGTCCGGTCGGCTCCGGCGCGACACCGAGGATGTAGTAAAACAGGTAGATCAGCAGCAGCCCGGTGACGAAGGTGGGCATCGACACCCCCAGCGTCGCGATGATCCGGCAGAGCTGATCGACCCAGGAGCCGGGCTTGAGCGCCGCCACTACCCCCAGCGGGATCGACACGGCGATCGCCAGCAGGAAGGCGAAGATCGTCAGCTCGGCCGAGGCGGGCAGCCGGGTCAGCATCTCGGTCGCGACCGGCTGACCGGTGGAGATCGAGGTGCCCAGATCGCCCTGCCAGAGCGCGCCGAGATAGATCCAGAACTGTTCGATCAGCGATTTGTCGAGACCGAGCGCCACCCGGATTTTCTCCACATCCTCGTTCGACATCGCCGGGTTCGAGGCGAAGAACACCGCCGGATCGCCCGGCAGCACCCGGGTGATCAGGAAGGTCGCGATCAGCACCCCGAAAAGGGTGGGGATCGAACTGAGGATGCGCCAGACGATCTTGCTCATGCGCAGGGCTCCCGTTGGGCGTCAGAGGCGGAGGCGGGGCAGGTCATCGGGCGGCCTCGTCCCCCGGTCGGCACAGAAGAAAGATCAGGTGATCGCCGCTGACAACCTCTGTCCCGTCGGCTTTCAGCAGAAATCCGCGTTCGGTGGCCAGCCCGCGCCCGGGTTTCGAGGTCATTCGCTTGTCGACGAATTCCAGCCGCAGATAGACCTCTTCGCCGGGATAGAGCGGCGCGCTGAACTTGATGTCGGTCCAGCCGAGCGAGGCGGTGACAGATCGTTCGAATACCCCGAGCTGCGATTTCAGCCCCTCGATCAGCGCCAGGCTGAACAGCCCGTGGGCGATGCGGCCGTCGAAGCCCGCCTCCCGCGCGAAGGCTTCGTCCATATGGACCGGATGGCGTTCGCCGGTCAGCGCGGCATAGGTGTCGATATCGGAGATCGTGATGCGGCGCCGCGGCGAGATCAGCGCCGCGCCGGGAGTGAAATCCTCGAACCAGATCTGATCGGTCATTGCTTCGCACTCCATTCGGCCTGTTGCAGGGCGCGCCAGTCCACCTTTCTGCTGCCCGATTGTGGCAGGCTGTCGACGAATTCGACGATCCGCGGGATCTTGTAGGCGGCCATATGCGCGCGGGCAAATTCGGTGATCGTTCTGGCGTCGACCTGCGCCGCCTGGCCGGGTTTCAGCACGATCAGCGCCTTGACGGTTTCGCCACGATAGGGGTCGGGGGCAGAGATCACGCAGCATTCCTGCACCGCCGGATGGCGATAGAGCAGGGTTTCGCATTCCGCCGGCCAGACCTTGAAGCCCGACACGCTGATCATCCGTTTCAGCCGGTCGACGATGAAGAAATAGCCTTCCGCGTCGACATAGCCCAGATCGCCGGTCCTGAGCCACAGCCGGTCCTGCAGCGGGATCAGCGTCTCTGCCGTCGCCTCCGGGCGGTTCCAGTAGCCCGCCATCACCTGCGGCCCGGAAATCAGGATTTCTCCCAGTTCGCCCTGCGGCTTTTCCGCAAGCGTGTCGGGGTCGACCACGATGGATAGGGTGTCGAAGATCGGCAGGCCCAAGCATTGCGGCTTTGGCCGGGCCGGCGGGTTGATATGGGTGGCCGAGATCGTCTCGGTCAGCCCGTAGCCCTCGCAGAATTCCAGCCCGTAGCGGTCGCGCAGCTCCAGCGCCACGGCGGCGGGCATCGAGGCGCCGCCGCCGGTCAGCACGGTGATATGGGCCAGACAGGCGGGATCGAACTTCTCGCTCGCCATCACGTCGACGATCATGGTGGGCGCGGCGCTCCACCAGGTGACTTTGTGGCGGGTGAAGAGATCGGGGATGATGTCGCGGTCCCAGCGGGTCATGATCACCAGCGCGGCGCCGGCGAAGATCCCCGCACTCATCGAGGCCTGCATGCCGGCGACATGGAACATCGGCATGAAGGAGGTCATCACCGAGCGGTCATCCAGCCCGTACCATTTCGCTTGGGCGGCGGCGGTGAAGGCCACGGTGGAATGCGGGTGCATGCAGGCCTTGGGCTTGCCGGTGGTGCCGGAACTGTAGGGCATCACCGCGATATCGGCGCTGCTGGCGGCATAGGGGGTGGGGCGGTGGCCGGCGACGATGGCGGCCTCGAAATCGGTTTCCGTCTCCGGCCGCAGCGCGGCGCGGGGCGCCTGCATCACCGGCGGCAGCGGTTCTGCCGGAGCGGTGGGGGCCTCATCGGCGTAATGGGCGACGATCAGCCGGTCGAACAGTTCCGGCATCAGCGGGCGGAAGCGATCGACCAGCTCGTCGCCGACGATGGCCAGACGGGCACCGCTGTCGCGGGCGTAATGTTCCAGCTCTTCGGTGGTGTTCATCGGGTTGATCGGCACCACCACCGCATCGGCGCGCAGGATGGCGTGAAAGGCAGTGACGAATTGCGGCGAGTTCTGCAGATCGACCAGCACCCGGTCGCCGGGACGCAGGCCGCGATGCTGCAGGTAGCCGGCCAGCGCCTCGACCCTGGCATAGAGCTCTGCGTAACGGGTGGTGCGGCCGTAGTAGTACAGCGCCGGCCGGTCAGGTGCACGGCGGGCGGCGTGCTCCAGGTTGCCGACGGCATTGCCTTGCGGAAAGTCCAGATGCGCCGGCAGCCCGGCGGGCCAGAAGGGCGATTGCGCTCCGGCTCTGATCGCCGGGGCGGCGGCGGGGGTCGGGCCGGTGCCGGCGCGCGTTTCGGTCAAAATTCCTGCTCCGCAATCTGACGCACGGCCTCCTCCAGGACCGTGACTGCCTGGGCGATCGGCGCCCAGTCCGTATGTTCCTCCGGGCAATGGCTGCGCCCGTCTTTCGAGGGCACGAAGAGCATCGCCACCGGCAGATGCGCCGCGACGATCCCGGCATCGTGATTGGCCCCCGACGGCAGCCGGCTGTGGCGGATGCCATGGGCCCGTGCCGCCGCCGCCAGGCTCTCTTGCATCCCGGACGACAGCGCCACCGGCGCCTCGCCATAGATGCGGCGGACCTTTGTCTCACTGCCGAAGGCGGCGCCGGTCTCGGCCACCAGTGCCTCGGTCATCGCGGTGGCCCGGGACAGGGCGGTGCCATCGGTGTCGCGGATCTCCAGCGCCAGCCGCACCTCTCCCGGCACCACATTGGCCTGGTTCGGCATCAGCTTGACCACGCCGATGGTGCCCCTGAGCGTGTCGCTCGGGTCGGCGAGGATCATGGCGCGGAAGCGGTCGGCAAAGTGGGCGGTGGCGGCGAAGGCATCGTTTCGCAGCTCCATCGGCGCGGCGCCGGCATGGTCGGGGCGGCCGGTGAAGCGGATCGCGAACCGCTCCTGCCCGGCGATGGCGGTGACGATGCCCACCGCGTCGCCGCGCGCCTCCAGCACCGGGCCCTGTTCGATGTGCAGCTCGACATAGCCGTGCAGGTCGGAGAAATCGCGGGCGGCCTCGCGCACGCGGGAGGGATCGAACCCGGCCTCCGCCATCGCCTCGACCAGCGGTGTGCCGTCCTGGCCGCGTTTTTGCGCCAGATCGTCGGGGGTGAAACCGCCGGTCATCGCCCGGCTGCCGGTGAAGGGACCGAAGCGGCCCTCCTCGTCGCGAAAGGCGATCACCTCGATGGGGCGGGCCCAGGTGCCGGCGGCGATGGCACGCCGGGCGATCTCAAGCCCTGCCAGCACCCCCAGCGCGCCGTCATAGGCGCCGCCGTTTTTCACCGTGTCCAGATGCGACCCCAGCGCCACCGCCGGCCCCATGCCCGGGGTGCGGGCGATGGCATTGCCGAAGGCGTCATACCGCGCGCTCATCCCCATCTCGCGGGCGCGGGCCAGGAACCACTCCTGCGCGGCGCAATCCTGTGGCCCGAAGGCCGGGCGGCTCCAGCCGCCCTCGGGATCGCGCCCAATGGCAGAGAGCGCCTGGAAATCGGCGATCAGACCGGCGATGGGGGCGAGCGGGTCGGTCATGGCAGATCGGGCCGGACGGCGGTGCCGCGTTCCAGGAACCGGCCCTGACCGGCCTCGCCCAGAAATTCGCCATTCTCGACCACCACGCGGCCGCGCAGCAGGGTGGTGTCGATCATGCCGGTCACTTCCATCCCAGAATAGGGATTGTAGCCGATGTCGCCATAATCGCTGTCGGGGCTGATCACCTGCCGCCGCCCGGGGTTGAGGATGGCGATATCGGCGTCATAGCCGGGCGCGATCCGGCCCTTGCGGTCGCCGATGCCGAAGATATCGGCCGGCCAGGTGGAGGTGAGGCGCGCGAATTGATCGAGGCTGATCCGCCCCTGATCGACGCCGAGGGTGTAGAGCATCGGCAGCCGGATCTCGATCCCCGGCGCGCCATTGGCGACATCGGCGAAGGAGGGCAGGCCCATCGCCTTGGCGGCAGCGGAGTAGGACACCTCGTCCGAGGTCACGGCGGAGAGCACGCTGCGGGCCAGCGCCTGCCACAGCGCGGCCTGATTGTCGGCATCCCGGAGCGGCGGGCTGAGGATGAAGTTATGGCCGTCCTCGCGTTCCAGCGCCTCGTCCGTCAGGGCGAGGAAATGGGTGCAGGTCTCTGCCGTGATCTTGCTGCCACGCTTGCGGGCGGCCTCGACCAGCGGCAGCGCGCCCTTGGCCACGAGGTGCAGAATATGGACGCCGCAGCCGGTATCCTCGGAGAAGAGGATGGCGCGCGAGACCGCCTCGATCTCGGAAATCGGCGGCCGGGTCAGGGCGTGCCATCGCGGTTCCGTATGACCCTTGGCGATGGCCTCGGCGCGCAGCGCCTCGACGATGCCGGCGTTTTCGGCATGCAGCACGATCATCAGATCGTCCTTGGCGGCCTGCTGCATCAGCCGGTAGAGCTGACCGTCCTCCAGCTTGAGCCCGTCTTCCTCATAGACCGTATAGACCTTGAGCGAGGAGACGCCCGCGGCGCGCAGCCCGGCCAGTTCGGCCAGGGTGTCGTCGTTCACGTCCGTCGCGATCAGATGCAGCCCGTAATCGACGGTGACCACCGGATCGGCCTGCTTGCGGCGATGGGCAAGGCCCGCCAGCATCGACTTGCCGCGCCGTTGCAGCGCGAAATCGACGATGGAGGTGGTGCCGCCCCTGAGCGCCGCGATACCCCCCGTTTCGAAGTCATAGACCGAGCGTTGGCCCATGAAACCCACCAGCAGGTGCACATGCGGGTCGACGCCCCCGGGCAGCACGATCCTGCCGGTGGCGTCGATCACCCGGTCGCCTGTCCCGGTGCCGGGATCGACGATGGCCTTGATCTTTTCGCCTTCGATCAGAATGTCGGCGGTGGTGGTGCCCTCGGGCAGAACCACGGTGCCGTTCGCGATCACCAGATCGGTCATTTGCAGTCCTCCAAAGCCTGGGTGAGATCCTCGATCAGATCCTCCGCCTCCTCGATCCCGGCGGAGATGCGCACCAGCGTGTCGCCGATCCCCATCTCGCGCCGCTTCTCGGGCGGTACGGAATAATGCGATGTATTGCCCGGCTGGCTGATCAGGCTTTCGACGCCGCCGACCGAGGGGCCGATGGCAAAGAGCCGGGTGGCGTCGACCACATGGCGGGCGGCCTCTGCGCTGGCCATCTCGAAGGACATCAGCCCGCCGAATCCAGTCATCTGCTTGGCCGCCAGGGCGTGGTCGTCGTGGTTGGCAAGCCCGGGGTAATGGACCTTGCCGACCGCCGGGTGGGCGGCAAGAAATTCTGCCAGCCGCTGGCCGTTTTCGTTGTGTCGGGTCATTCGCAGGCCGTAGGTCGCCATGCCGCGCATCAGCAGCCAGACGGCATGCGGGTCCATCACCCCGCCGTTGGCCTGGGAAAACGACCGCACCGCGCGCAACTCGGACCGGGCACCGCAGACGGCACCGGCCAGAACGTCGCCATGGCCGTTGAGGTATTTGGTCGCCGAATGGATCAGCAGATCGGCGCCCAGCTCCAGCGGGCGCTGGTTCATCGGCCCGCCCAGGGTGCCGTCGACCACCAGCTTGGCGCCGGCCTGATGGGCGATGGCCGCGAGGGCCGGAAGATCGACGATGCGCACCAGCGGGTTGGTCGGCGTTTCGGCATAGATCACCCTGGTCTTTTCGGTGACGCAGGCCGCGACATCCCCGGGTGCCAGCGAGGTGGCCCAGCGGACGGTGACGCCCTGCCGCGGCAGAAGCTCGGTGAAATAGCGCAGGGTCACGCCATAGATATCGGGCAGGGCGACCAGCTCGTCCCCGGCCTGCAGGAGCGGCGCCAGTGCCCCGGTCACCGCCGCCATGCCCGAGGCGAAGAGGGCGGCGGATTGCGCCCCCTCCAGCGCCGCGAGCCGCTGCTCGGCGGCCATCACGGTGGGGTTGCGCACCCGCGAATAGACAAAGCCGCGCGCCTTGCCGCTGTTCACCGCCTCCAGCCCTTCGGTATCGGGGGCGGCGAAGGTGACGCTTTGATAGATCGGCATGGTCACAGCGCCCTCATGGGCCCGTGGGTCCAGCCCGGCGTGCACCGCAAGGGTGCCCAACCGGTCGGAATGGCGCGCGTCCTTGGTCATTTGGTCAGCTCGCGCGAGATGATGATGCGCAGGATTTCCGAGGTGCCGCCGCCGATCTCGGCCAGCTTGGAATCGCGGAAATGCCGCTGCATGTCGTATTCCATCAGATAGCCCCAGCCTCCCATCATCCGCATGCCGTTGAGCGCGGCGCGCACGTAGGTTTCGGACGAATAGAGGTTGGCGACGGCGCTTTCCTTGTTGTTGGGAATGCCTCGGTCCACCAGATTGGAGGAACGGTAGAGCAGCAGCCGCGCCGCCTCGATCTCCATATGCATGTCGGCAAGCTTGGCGCGGGTCAGCTGGAAGCTGTTGATCTTCTGGCCGAATTGCTCGCGCTCATCGGTGTATTGCAGGATCTTGTCCAGGCAGCTCTGCGCCGCGCCGACGTTCACCGCCGACAGGCAGCAGCGTTCGTAGTCCAGAGTTTTCAGCGCGTTCAGCCAGCCGGAATTGGCGCCGCCGATGATCGCATCCTTGGGCAGGCGCACGTCCTTCAGGAAGATCTCGTTCAGGTCCATGGGCTTCAGGCCCAGTTTCTTCAGCTTGCGTATCTCCACCCCGGGGGTCTTGGGGTCGAGCAGGAACATGGTGATGCCCTTGTGTTTGGGCGCCTCCGCGTCGGAGCGAGCCATCAGCAGGATGTAATCGGCTTCCTGCGCGCAGGAGCAGAACATCTTCTGGCCGTTGATCACCCATTCGTCGCCCTCCAGCACCGCGCGGGTGCGCAGGGAGGCGGCGTCCGACCCCGAATTCGGTTCCGACAGCGAGAAGGCGAAACGGATCTCCCCCTTGGCCAGTTTCGGCAGCAGCTCCTTCTTCTGCTCTTCGGTGCCGAAGTGGACCAGCGCGTCGGTGGCGATCACGATGGTGGTATAGAAGATATTGGCGCCGGCCTCGAAATGCATGGCGAATTCTTCCAGGAAGACCGCCAGATCGGTGCAGCTGCCGCCCATGCCGCCGTATTCCTCCGGGATCGGCAGGCCCAGCCAGCCGGTCGCGGCCAGCTTGTCATAGAGCTCGAACGGGAATTTCTCCTCCTCATCGCAGGCACGGACATAGTCCGGCGGGCATTCCTTCAGCAGGAAGCTGCGCAGGCTGTCGCGCATCAGGCGCTGTTCGTCACTCAGATCGAAATTCATCATCAGTTATTTCCCTTTCCAGCGCGGCGCGCGTTTCTCGGCAAAGGCGCGGGGGCCCTCGCTGAAGTCCTCCGAGGCGCGCATGCGGTCGCGCGCGGGCAGGCCGCCGAGGATCGTCTCGAAGGCCTGCTTGTCCTGCAGCATCTCGACCTCGCGGGTGGCCTCCAGCAACGCCGCCACGGCGAGCGGTGCGCCGGTGACGATTTCTGCCGCGATCTCATGGGCCACTGTCATCAGCTCGTCCCGCGGCACGATGCGGTTGACGAAGCCGTAGTGCCTGGCCTCCTCCGCCCCCATGCGCCGGCCGGTCAGCAATAGTTCCGAGGCGATGTTGCCGGGCAGCTTGCGATGCGCCCGCCAGAGACCGCCGGCCTCGGGAATGAAACCGCGGGCAAGCTCCGGCAGGGCGAATTCCACATGTGGCGCGGCCAGCACGATCTGGCAGTTCAGCGCGAATTCGAAACCGCCGCCGACCGCCAGCCCGTTGATCGCGCAGATCACCGGCTTCAGCATGTCGTGGCGGTTCAGCCCCATAAACCCATGCGGGCCGAAATCCTCGCCATCGTCGCCGGCGGCCACCGCCTTCAGATCCCAGCCGGCCGAAAACATCCGGTCGCCGGTGGCGGTGACGATCCCCACCCTGAGGGCGGGGTCGTCGTTCAGCCGGGTCAGCGCCGCGTCCAGATCGCGGCTGGCCTGCTGGTCGAAGGCATTGGCGGGCGGGTGATCGAAGATGATCTCCAGCACCTCGCCCTTGACTTCCGTCTTGATGCGGGATGGCTGGCTCATGCCGGGAACTCCCGCAGCACGTCTTTCGAGATGATGTCGCGGTGGATTTCCGAGGTGCCTTCCCAGATCCGCTCCACCCGCACGTCGCGCCACATGCGTTCGATCGGCCATTCGCGGGTGACGCCCATGCCGCCCAGCATCTGCATCGCGTTGTCGGTGACCCGGCCGGCCATTTCGGAACCGAAGAGGTTGACCTGAGACGCCTCGCGCTGGGTGATGGTGCCGGCTTCCATCTTGGCGGCGCCGTCCAGCACCATCAGCCGGGTGGCGTGGATCTCCATCGCCATGTCGGCCAGCTTGAAGGCCGTGCCCTGGAATTCGCCGATGGTCTTGCCGAAGGCCCTGCGGGTATTGGCGTATTGCGCCGCGATCCCCATGGCGCGTTCGGCGACGCCGATGCAATTGCCGGCCAGCATGATGCGGCCCGAGAAGATCCAGTTCTTGGCGATCTGGAAGCCGCCGCCTTCCTCGCCCAGGATGTTGCGGGCCGGCACCCGCACGTCGGAGAACGAGATGGCGCAGGATTTCATGCCGCGGTTGCCGACCACATGGATCGGGCTGACGGCGATGCCGGGGGTGTCCTTGTCGACCAGGAAGGCGGTGATGCGTTTCCGCGGTCCCTTCGGGGTCTCGTCAACGCCGGTCACCGCGAAGAGGATGATGAAATCCGCCTTCATCGCCATGGTGATGAAGATCTTCTCGCCGTTGACGACATAATCGTCGCCGTCGCGCACCGCCCTGGTGGCGATCTGGCGGGCGTCCGATCCGGCGCCCGGCTCGGTCAGGGCGAAGCATTCCCAGCGTTCGCCGGTGATCACCGGTTTCAGATAGGTGTCGATCTGGTCGCCCTGACAGGCCGTGAGGATCGGGGCGGGGCGGTTGCAGATCACATGCAGGGCCCGGCTGGTGCGGCCGAACTCGATCTCGGCCATGCAGCGCAGCGATTGGCCCAGACCGCCGCCGCCCATCTCCTCGGGCATGTTGATGGCGTAATAGCCCGCCGCGATCGCCTTTTGCCGGATCTCGTCGAACAGATCGTCGGGCACGTTGTCGAGCTCTTCGACCAGCTTCTCATGTGGCTGCAGCTCGGCCTCGACAAAGGCGCGCACGCCTTCGGCCACCATGCGTTGATCTTCGGTGATGGAGAGTGACATCCGGTCTTCCTTTCTGATCCAGGCGGCGCCCCGCCGGGCGGTTCCGGGGCTGCCGATCTGATCTGTCGTTTTAATATTCGAAATGAGGTTTCGTTATTTTGGAAATTCTGTCAAGCTGACGGTGGAAATTTTCTGCCGGCCCCGGGGGGCGTGACGTTGGGTCCTGTTCCGATTTTCGGCATGGGATTTCAGTCGCCGGAAGAGTCTGATAGGCGAGGACCGGTACCGGTCTGCGCCCTGAGATTGATGTGGGCTCCGGGCCGGACCGGACCGTTGCTGTTGAGGAGACTTGGGTGTCGGGAACTGTGGGAAAGGCGCTGCGCCTGCTCGAATTGCTGTCGACCTATGACGCGCCGGTCAGGCTGTCCGAATTGTCGCGCGATGCGCAGATGAACAAGAGCACCGCCTATCGCATGCTCGAATCCCTGCGAAACCTGGGCTATGTGCAGCAGGACGAGCCGAACGGGCGCTACATGATCACCACCAAGATGTGGCAGATCGGCGTGCGTGCGTTTCAGCGGCTGGATATCCGCAACATGGCCCGGCCCTATCTGGATACGCTCGCGCGGGAGACCGACGAACCGGCTGTCCTGGCGATCATCGAGGGCAACGATGTGGTGATCGTCGACCGGGCGGCCTCGTCCCAGGCGATCCAGACGGTGTCGCAGATCGGATCGCGTACGCCGATCCATTGTTCCTCGCTCGGCAAGGCCTTCCTGATGGTGGAGACCGAGGAGCGGTTGCAAATGCTGAAACGCCCGTTGCAGCAATTCACGCCGAAGACCTTGACGCGGCTGGCCGATCTGCGCGCCAACGTGGAGGCGGCGCGGGAGGCCGGGATCGCCACCGCCTTCGACGAATTCGACGAGGGCGTCAGCGGCGTTTCGGCGCCGATCCTGGGCAGCGACGGCAAGGTGCATTGCACCATCGGCATCACGCTGCCCACGGCGCGGGCGGACGGGGAGACCTTCGAGGCCTGCAAGGCGATCGTGCGTCAGCAGGCCGACCTGTTTTCCGCCCAGCTGGGGTATGAGCCGCGCTGAGCGTCCGGCGGCGGGATTTATCCGCCGCGATGATCGGCCCAGTACATCGGCCCGCCGGTCCAGGCCGGCCAGCCATAGCCGTTGACCCAGATGGTATCGATATCGCCGGCGCGGGCAGCGACCCCCTCGGCCAGGATCCGGCGGCCTTCCTCGATCATCGGATCGAGACAGCGGGCCAGGATCTCGGCGTCTGAAATCTCCCGGCGGGTGATGCCTTTTTGGGCGGAAAGCGTGACCAGCAGGCGGTCTGTCAGTGCCGAGGGCAGCGCCTGACCCGTCTCGTCGTAGTCGTAATAGCCGGCTTTGGTCTTCTGGCCGAATCGCCCGGCCTCGCAGAGGCACTCTTCGATGCTGGCCCCCGAGGAGGTCTCGCGGTCCCAGCCGAGGTCCAGCCCGGCCAGATCGGCCATCGCGAAGGGGCCCATCGGCAACCCGAAGTCATGGAGCACCCGATCCACCTGCCAAGGCGTCGCGCCCTCCAGGATCAGCGCCCCGGCGGCGGCCTGACGGCGGGCCAGCATGCGGTTGCCGACAAAGCCGTGGCAGTCGCCGACCACCACGCCGACCTTGCCGATGCGCCGCGCCAGCTCCACCGCCGTCAGCAGCACCTCCGGCGCGGTCTCCGCCCCGCGCACGATCTCCAGCAGTTTCATCACATGGGCGGGAGAGAAGAAGTGCAGCCCCAGCACGTGACCGGGCCGGGAGGTGACGCCGGCGATCCGGCCGATTTCCAGAAACGAGGTATTGGTGGCGAGGATCGCGCCGGGTCGGGCAATCGCGTCGAGCTGGCGGAACACCTGCTGCTTGACTTCCATCACCTCGAAGACCGCCTCGACGATCAGATCGACCTGCGACAGGGCGCCGATGTCGGTGCCAGTGGTGATCCGGTCGCGGCGGGCGGCGGCCTCCGCTTCGGTGATCTGGCCGCGTCCGGCCTGTCGCGCATAGGTGCCGGCGATGGCTGCGGTCGCGCGGTCGATCCCGTCTTGCGTCTTGTCGATCAGGGTCACCGGCAGGCCGGCACTGGCGAAGCTCATGGCGATGCCGCGCCCCATGGTGCCGGCGCCGAGGATGCCGACAGAGGCGATCGGCAGTGGCCGGGTGCCCTCGGGCAGGTCCGGCAGCCTGCGCGCCTCGCGCTCGGCAAAGAATACATGGCGCAGGGCCTTCGATTGCGCGCCCTGTTCCAGCCGGTGAAAGGCCTCGGTTTCGGCGGCGAGCGCTTCGGCCAGTGGGACCGCGGTGGCGCGTTCGACGCAGGCGAGCACCTCTGCCGGGGCGGTCTGGCCGCGGAACCTGCGGGCGGTCCGGCCGCGGAAGCTGTCGAACAGATCGGCGGGGGCGGGCGCCGGGGCCGGGCGCGGGGGGGCGCCTGCCGTCAGCTCCCGGGCCAGCGTCCGCGCGTCGGTCAGAAGATCGCCCGCGCTCACCGCATCGAGCAGACCGAGGGACTGCGCCTCCGCTGCGCCGAGGGTGCGTCCCGAGCTCACCAGATCGAGCGCCACGGCAGGCCCGGCCAGCCGGGTCAGCCGAGCGATGCCGCCACAGCCGGGGATCAGCCCCAGCCGGATTTCGGGCAGGCCCATGCGGGCGCTCACGGTGGCGATTCGCGCCGGGCAGGCCAGCGCCAGTTCGAAGCCGCCGCCAAGCGCGGTGCCATGCAGCGCCGCGACCAGCGGTTTCGGGAAATCGGCGACCTGCGCCACCAGCGTGGGCAGGTCCGGCTGGGCGATGGCCTGGTCGAATTCGGAGAGATCGGCACCGGAGAAAAAGCTCCGGCCGGCGCAGCGCAGCACAGCGGCGGTCACCTCCGGGTGCGCGGCGATCTGGTCCAGCGCCCGGGCCAGCCCGGATCGCACCGGGGCAGACAGCAGGTTCAGCGGCGGGTGATCCACGGTGATCACGGCCAGACCGTCGGAGTGGGTCCAGCAGACGGGGGAGGGTGTGGTCATTCTCTGGCCTCTCAGAAGATTTCGAACAGGCCGGCGGCGCCCATGCCGCCGCCGATGCACATGGTGACGACGCCGTATCTGGCACCGCGCCGTTTGCCCTCATGCAGGATATGGCCGGCCATCCGGGCTCCCGACATGCCATAGGGGTGGCCGATGGCAATGGCGCCGCCGTCGACGTTCAGCCGCTCGTCGGGGAGGCCCAGCCGGTCGCGGCAATAGAGCACCTGGCTGGCGAAGGCCTCGTTCAGCTCCCACAGGTCGATGTCCTCGACGGTCAGCCCATGCGCCTTCAGGAGTTTGGGGATGGCGAAGACCGGGCCGATGCCCATCTCGTCGGGCTCGCAGCCCGCCACCGCGATGCCGCGAAAGGCACCGAGCGGGGACAGCCCCTGTCGTTCGGCGGCGGTTTCCTCCATCAGCACCAGCGCCGCCGCCCCGTCGGAGAGCTGGCTGCTGTTGCCTGCGGTGACGCATTGGCCTCGGGCGATCACCTGGCCGTCGGCGAAGACCGGCTGCAGCCCGGCCAGCCCCTCGGCCGTGGTGCCTGGGCGGTTGCATTCGTCCCGGGCCAGCGTCACCCGCTCTTCCGTGGGGGTGCCGTCGGCCGCCTTGCCGCGCCTGGTCGCCTCGATGGGGGAGATCTCGGCACTCAGCCGGCCCTCCGCCTGGGCGGCGGCGGTGCGCTGTTGCGAGCTCAGCGCCAGCGCGTCCTGCGCCGCACGGGGGATGCCGTAGCGCTTGGCCACGATCTCGGCGGTTTCAAGCATCGACATATAGAGCGCCGGATGAGTCGCGGTCAGGCCGGGATCGCGGCTGCGATACATGTTCATGTGCTCGTTCTGCACCAGCGAGATCGATTCGACCCCGCCGGCCACCACCATCTGCTGGCCCTCCAGCGCGATGCCATGTGCCGCCGCCGCGATCGCCGTCAGGCCGGAGGCGCATTGTCGGTCCAGCGTATGGGCGGCGACGCTGACCGGGCAGCCGGCGGCCAGCGCCGCTTGCCGGGCGACGTTGAAGCCGGTGCTGCCCTGTTGCAGGGCTGCGCCCAGCACCACCTCTTCCACCCTGTCGGCGGCCAGTCCCGCGCGGCTCAGCGCGGCGGCGATGGCATGGCCGGCCAGGCTGGGGGCGGCCGTGTTGTTGAGGGCGCCGCGATAGGCCTTTCCGATCGGGGTTCGGGCGGTCGCCACGATGACGGAGCTGCGCATGATCTCTCCTTGAGGGGTTGTGCGGGCCCCGGGGCGGTGGCGCGCGGTGCTGACGAAGCGGGCAGCGATTTCGCTGCTTCCGGCCAATGTGTTTCACAATGTGGAACTCTATTGCAATATTTAAACTGCGATGGCATCGTAACGGCATCAAGGATGTACCGGAGACGCTCATGCCGTTGAATGCCGACCGCCTCATGGGGCTGCAGATTCCCGACCGCCACCTCCGCTATGACGACCGCGATACGCTGCTTTATGCGCTGTCGCTGGGGGCCGGGCTCGGTGCCGATCTGGGGCTGGTGCAGGAACAGGGGCAGCGCGTGGTGCCCTCCTTCGGGCAGAATCTGGCCTTCAACGATTCGTGGATGGAGGCGGCCGGGGTCGATCTGGAGATGGTCGTCCATGGCGGGCTGGAGCTGAGCTTTGCCGCGCCCTTCGCCCCGGCGGGAGAGGTCGATGTGACCGCCGGTATCGTCGGGCTGACCGACAAGGGCGTGGGCAAGGCCGCGATCATCCGGCACCGCACCGAGGTGGCCCGCGATGGCGCGGTGATCTTCACCTCCTCCTCCAATCTTTTCGTACGGGGCGCCGGCGGGTTCGGCGGCTCCCGGGGAGAGGAGGCGCCGCGTCTGCCCGCCCCCGAGGGGGCGCCGCAGGCCACGGCCGAAGTGCCGACGCGCCCCGATCAGGCGCTGTTCTTCCGGCTGATGGGGGACCGCAACCCGCTGCACAGCCTGCCGGAGGTCGCCCGGGCCGCCGGGTTCGACCGGCCGATTCTGCATGGCGCCTGCACCTTCGGCATCGCCTGCCTGACCGTGCTGGAGCGGTATTGCGGTGGCGATCCGGCCCGGATGGCGGGATTTGCCGCGCGGTTCAGCGGCCCGCTCTTCCCCGGCGAAACCCTTGTCTTCCAGTTCTGGGAAACCGGCGATGGCGTGGCCTTCACCGCTCATGCGAAAGAGAGAGACGCGCCAGTCCTCTCGGACGGGCGCGCCACCTTGCGCTGAGAGACAGGAGCCACCGATGCCGACCGACAGATACACCCTCGCCCATTGGGGCAGTTACCGCGCCGAACCGGGCCCCGCGGGCGAGGTGGCGGCATTGCGGCCGATGACGGACGATCCGGCGCCCTCGGCGCTGGGGCAATCCATGCTGGGGGCGCAGCGCGACAGCGCCCGAATCGGTCAGCCGATGGTGCGGGCGGGCTATCTTGAGGGCGGCCCTGCCTCCCGCGCGGGGCGGGGGGCGGAGCCCTTCGTGCCGGTCGACTGGGACCGGGCCACGCGGCTGGTCGCGGCGGAACTGGACCGTATTCGCGGCGCCCACGGCAACCGCGCCATCTTCGGCGGGTCCTACGGCTGGGCCAGCGCCGGGCGGTTCCATCATGCGCAAAGCCAGCTGCACCGGTTTCTGAACGTGGCGGGGGGCTATAGCCGGTCGGTCAATACCCACAGTCACGCCGCGGCCGAGGTGGTGCTGCCGCATATCATCGGCTCGACCGACGGGATGGGCGATAACCACACCCCCTGGTCTCTGATCCATGACGCCTGTGAGCTGTTCGTGGCCTTCGGCGGCCTGCCGGAGAAGAACACCCAGGTCAGCGCCGGCGGGGTCGGGCGCCACCTGGTGCCGGAATGGCTGGATCGCTGCCGCGATGCCGGGGTCGCCTTCGTCAATATCAGCCCGCTGAAGTCGGATATCGCTGCGCGGGTCGCGGCAGAGTGGCTGCCGGTGCGACCGGGCAGCGATACCGCGCTGATGCTGGCGCTGGCCTTCGTGCTGGAGACCGAGGGGCGCGCGGATCATGCCTTTCTGGACCGCTATACCACCGGCTTCGACCGGTTTCGCGCCTATCTGACCGGGGCGGCGGACGGGATCGTCCGGGATCCGGAGTGGGCGGCCCCGCTCTGCGGCGTGGCGGCAGAGGATATCCGGGCGCTGGCCCGGCGGATGGCCGGGGCGCGCACAATGATCTCGGTCGCCTGGGCGCTGCAGCGCGCCGATCATGGCGAACAGCCGATCTGGGCGGCGGTGGCGCTGGCGGCGATGCTGGGGCAGATCGGTCTGCCCGGCGGTGGCTTCGGCTTTGGCTACGGCTGTTCCAACCGGGTCGGCAATACCGATCCGGCTATGGGTTGGCCGGCGCTGCCGCAGTTCCGCAATCCGGTGGACAGCTTCATCCCGGTGGCGCGGCTGGCCGATATGCTGCTGCACCCGGGCGCACCGTTCAACTACGACGGCCGGGCGCTCCGTTACCCCGATATCCGGCTGGTCTGGTGGGCCGGCGGCAACCCGTTCCATCACCAGCAGGATCTGAACAAGCTGATTGCCGCCTGGCGCCGGCCGGAAACGGTGATCGTGCAGGACAGCTGGTGGACCGCCACCGCGCGGCATGCCGATATCGTGCTGCCCTGCACCACGACGCTGGAGCGCAACGATCTGGGCATCGCCAAGGCCGAACCGCATCTGGTCGCCATGCATCGTCTGTGCGCGCCCTTCGGTGCGGCGCGCAGCGATTACGATATCCTCAGCCAGATCGCCGGCCATCTCGGGCTGGCGGAGGCCTTCACCGAGGGCCGCGACGAGATGGGCTGGGTACGCCACCTCTATGACGGGTCGCGGACGGTCGCCGCGGCACGCGGCGTGGAACTGCCCGATTTCGAGACATTCTGGGACCGGGGGCTGGCGCGCTTCGCGGCAGAGCGCGCGCCTGAACCGCTGCTGGCGGCCTTCCGTGCCGATCCCGGGGCCAATCCGCTGAACACCCCCTCCGGCCGGATCGAGATCTTTTCCGAGACGGTCGCCGGCTTCGGCTATGACGACTGCCCGGGGCATCCGGCCTGGTTCCCGCCCGGCGAATGGCTGGGGGCGGCATCGAAGGCGGTCGGGGCGCTGCATCTGATCTCGAACCAGCCGGTCACCCGGCTGCACGGGCAGATGGACAATGGCGCCGTCAGCCTGGCCAGCAAGATCGACGGGCGGGAGCCTGCCGCCTTCAACCCCGCCGATGCCGCCGCGCGCGGTATTGCCGCCGGCGCGCTGGTGCGGCTCTTCAACGACCGGGGCGCCTGTCTGGCCGGTGCGGTGATCTCCGACGATGTCGCGCCGGGGGTGGTCCAGCTGGCCACCGGCGCCTGGTTCAACCCGGAGGAGCCGGGCCGCATCGGCGCCCTCGACCTGCATGGCAATCCCAATGTCCTGACCCGCGATCTCGGCACGTCGCAGCTCGCTCAGGGGCCGGTCGCCCATAGCGCGCTGGTTCTGGCCGAGCCGGTCGCGACCCCGCAGAAACCGGTGACGGCCTTCGACCCGCCACCGATCCAACCGATCTAACCTTGGAAAGACGAAAGAGATGTCCCGCAAGCACGACGAATTCTGGAAACGACAACGGGTGATCCTCACCGCCGGCGCCTCGGGCATTGGACTGGAGATTGCGCGTTCCATGCATGCCGAAGGCGCCCGGGTCTGGGTCTGCGACGTCGATACCGAGGCCCTGGAGGCCACCGCCGCCGCGCTGCCGGGCATCGGCACCATGGTCTGCGACGTGTCGGACGAGGCGGCCTGCATCGCCTTCACCCAGGCGGCGGTCGACGACATGGGCGGGCTCGATATCCTGGTCAACAATGCCGGTATCGCCGGCCCGGCGGCGGCGGTGCAGGATATCGACTCCGCGGACTGGCGGCGCTGTTTCGACATCAACGTCAACGGCCAGTTCTACATGGCCAAGGCGGCGATCCCGCACATCAAGCAGAACGAGAGCGGTTCCATCGTCTGCATGGCCTCGGTCGCCGGCAAATATGCCTTTCCGCTGCGCTCGCCCTATGCGGCTTCCAAGGCGGCGGTGATCGCGCTGGCCCGCTCGCTGTCGGTGGAACTCGGCCCCGATCAGATCCGCGTCAACGCCATCGCCCCGGGGGTGGTCGCAGGCGACCGGATCAAGCGGGTCTTCACCTCGCGCGCGGAAACCCGTGGCATTTCCTACGAGGAGATGGAGGCCATCGCCCTGCGCGCGGTGTCGATGAAAACCATGGTCGAGCCGGAAGAGATCGCCGACCTGGTGATGTATCTGTGCAGCCCCTCGGGCCGGCCGATCAGCGGTCAGGTGATGAGCATCTGCGGCGGTCTGGAATATACGGAGTAAGCGATATGGCCAAAATCAAACCCACCGTGATCACCTGCGCCATTACCGGCGGCACCCATACGCCGACCATGTCGCCCTATCTGCCGGTGACGCCCGATGCGATCATCGAACAGGCGATCGGGGCCGCCAAGGCGGGTGCCGCCATCCTGCACCTGCATGCGCGCGATCCCGAAACCCGCCAGCCCACCGGCGATATCGACACCTGGCTGCATATCCTGCGCTCGATCCGGGCCGAGACCGACGCGATCCTGAACATGACCACCGGCGGTTCCACCTTCATGTCGATCGAGGATCGTCTGGCCGCACCGCTCACCGCCTCTCCCGAACTGTGTTCCTGCAACATGGGGTCGATGAACTTCGGCTCATACATGATGAAGGACAAGTACATGGGGAAATGGAAATACGACTGGGAAGAGGAATACCTCGAAGCCAGCCGGGGCGCGATCTTCCGCAACACCTTCCTCGATATCGAGACCATCATGACCAAGATGGGCGAGGGCGGCACCCGGTTCGAATTCGAATGCTACGATGTCGGCCATCTGTATAATCTCAAGCACATGATGGACCGCGGCTTCGTTCAGGGCGTCCCCTTCATCCAGCTGATCGTCGGTACGCTGGGCGGTATCGGGCCGGGCCCGGAAAACCTGATGTTCATGAAGCAGACCGCCGACCGGCTGTTCGGCCCGGGCAACTACGAATGGTCGGTGCTGGCCGGGGGGCGGCACCAGATGAACATGGCCACCATGGCCGCCACCATGGGCGGCAATGTCCGCGTCGGGCTGGAGGACAGTCTCTATGCCGGGCCGGGCCGCATGGCGGAATCGAACGCCGAACAGGTCACCATGATCGGCGGCGTCATCGAGGCGCTCAAAGGGCAGGTCGCCACCCCGGACGAGGCGCGCGCCGCGCTGGGTCTGAAGGGCGGGGCCGCCGTCAAGTTCTGAGCCATATCCTTGCGGCCGGCGGCGGAGATCGCCGGCTGCGTTCACCGGTTCCGGCGGTGCAACGGAGGAGAACCAGAAAAACGCAAAGTGATCCAACCGGGGTTTGCCCCCGCCGCGAAATCAGACCATGTCTGCGGTCGGGCAATTTCGGAATCGGATCCCTCGCAGCACCGCGAGATCGGAACCACACCCGAAGTCCAACGAAAGGGAAATGAAACCATGAAACGCCGTCAGTTTCTGACCGCCGCCGCCGCCATGGGCGCGGCGACGATGCTGCCCCGCTCCTGGGCACATGCGCAATCGCGGGCCGAGAGCCTGCGGGTTCTCAGCGAAGGCGCCGCGAACTCCTATGACACTTTTTCGGTCGGGGTGAACCGCCAGTCGATCCAGGTCACCTGGAACATCTACGACCGGCTGGTGACCTTCGGCTACAAGGAGACCGAAGGCGGGGTCGGCTATTACGACTATTTCGACATCCAGCCGCAACTGGCCGAGAGCTACGAGATTTCCGAAGATCAGAAATCCATCACCTTCCGGCTGCGCAAGGATGCCACCTTCCACGATGGCAGCCCGGTCATGGCCGAGGACGTCAAATGGTCGCTTGACCGCGTTGTCGCCAGCACCATCGGCGCGTCGCAGTTCCGCACCGGGTCGATGACCTCGCCGGATCAGTTCGTGATCGTCGACGATCTGACCGTCCGCATCGACCTGCCGCAACCCGACCGTTTCGCGCTGCCGAACCTGGCGCTGACCTATCCGATCATCGTCAACTCCAAGCTCGCCAAGCAGCATGCCACCGCCGAGGACCCCTTTGCGATGGAATGGCTCAAGGCCAATCCGGCCGGCGGCGGCGCCTTCAAGGTCGCCAAGGCGGAGATCGGCGAACGTATGCTGTTCGACCGCAACGACGATTGGAAGAGCGGCCCGCTGCCCGGCTTCAAGCGCATCCTGTGGCAGACGGTGCAGGCGGCGGAGACGCGGGTGGCCTCGCTGGTCCGGGGCGATGCCGACATCGTGCAGGACCTGCCGCCGAAGGACGTGCTGACGCTGCTGGAGAACGACACCATCAAGGTGGTGGGCGTGCCGACCTCCAGCTTCCACTTCATCGGCATGAACAGCCAGATGGCCCCATTCGACAACAAGCTGGTGCGTCAGGCCATCGCCTATGCGCTGCCCTATGACGACATGTTCAAGACGGCGCTGTTCGGTCGTGGCCGGCCGCTGCACGGCGGCAAGCCCGGGCGCCCCGACACCATCGCCTATCCGCAGCAGAGCGGCTATGATACCGATCTGGAGAAGGCCAAGGCGCTGCTGAGCGAAGCGGGCTTCCCCGAGGGGTTCAAGACCACTTTCTCCTATGAACTGTCGCTGGCGACGATCGCCGAGCCGGTGGCGCTCCTCGTGCAGGAAGCGCTGGGCCGTATCGGCATCGAAGTGGAGATCGAAAAAGTGCCTGCCGGCCAGCTTGGTACGCTGCTGCAGGAGAAGAAGGTGCCCTTCTACTTCGAGGGGTCGACCGCCTATCTCTCCGACCCGGATTACTTCTTCCGGGTCTTCTACACCGGCACCTCGCGCTGGAACTTCGGATCGTATCAGAACGAGGCCTTCGGCGACCTGGTCAAGGCCTCGCGCTACGAGGCCGACAAGGCGGTCTACGACGAACAGGTCAAGAGCATGATCGAGATGGTCAAGGAGGATATCCCGATCATCATCCTCTGGCACCCGGCGCTGGAGGTCGGCATGCAGAAGGATATCGACGGCTATTCCTACACCTTCCACCGCCAGCTGGAGATGAAGACGCTTTATCGCGGCTGAACCACGCCTTCGCTGTCGGGCAGAGGGGCGGCCTGCGGGTCGCCCCTTTTGCATCGGGGGGCGCTTTCCGGGGGCGTGGTGCAGGGGAGGCCGGCCCGGCAGCCGTTTCTTACGGTGGGCTTTGCCGGACGTGAGCCCGAGTCCGGGATTCCCGGCCCGAATGGGCGGTTCCCCCGCGGCACCAGGCCGGCGAGCGCGCTTCGGACGCAGGGCCTAACCGCGCATCTTCGCCGGGCCAACCGGGAGGGTCAGCGGCCGGCGCTGAAGGAGGCCGGCAGATGGTCCCTGATCCCGTGGAAGAAGAGGTCGATCTCCAGCGCCAGACCGACCTCGAAGTCATTGAGTTCAGGGCCACTCCACCGCTTCTGCTCCAGGCGGGCCAGAAAGCCTTGGCGGGCCTGCTCGTCGCGCGGCTCCAGCGGCAGGGTCTCGGCCGCGCGCAGCAAGTCGATGCGCTTGTGGACCTCCCGCATGCCTGAGAAAGCTTCCATCATCACCCGCATCAGGCGGGGTTCGTTCCGCCAGGATCGACCAGCGAAGACCTCCTGGACCACGCGGTTTCCGGCGCCGAGGCAATCATAGGCAACGCAGCCCGGAAAACCGTCTTGCGTCAGGGTATCATGGATTGAGCAACTGTGCCCCGAGAGGTTCCGGCATGGTTCCCCCGGGTTCTTGCTGAACGCGAAATCCTTGCCCTTGTCGAAGGCCAGCACGACGCAGCACAGAGCCGCGCATTTCGAACAATCGGTCTTGAGGAGGTCGGTCTGAGGCATGGTGGCTATCGGCTTTCAATGGCCCGCTCCCGGCGGGTCTTCGGACCGCCGTATCCCGTAGAACGCCTGCGGAATGCAAGATCCGGCATTTGACCGAGAGCCTGTCCTGTCGTCCTGCCGGGCCCCTCCGCGGCGCCGGCCTTACACCGGCTCCGCCGCCGGCACCACCAGCAGCCCGGCGTCGCCGCCTGCGCCCATCACGTTCAGTCGGCAGCCGTAGACGCGCGACAGGATGTCGGCGCGCAGCACCTCTGTCACCGGGCCGGTGGCAGCGATCTCGCCGGCCTCCATCAGCACGATACGGTCGGCGAACATCGCCGTCAGGTTCAGGTCGTGCATCACCGCCACCACGCCACCGCCCTGGCGGGCATAGTCGCGGGCGAGCCGCATCACCTGCAGCTGATGGCCGATATCGAGCGCCGAGACAGGTTCGTCCAGAAACAGCCAGCGCGGCCCCTCCGGCGTTACCGCATCCCAGACCTGGCAGAGCACGCGGGCCAGCTGTACCCGCTGCTGTTCGCCGCCCGAGAGCGCCTGATAGCGTCGCCCCTCGTAGCCGGCCAGATCGACCCGGGCCAGCGCCGCCTGGGCCAGGGCTGTGGCCTCCGGGCCGGCATGGCCACCGGCCTCGGCGCCCAGGCGGACCACCTCGAAGACGGTGAAGGGAAAGGCCAGCTGAGCCGATTGCGCCAGCACCCCGCGCAGCTGCGCCAGCACCCAGGGTTTCAGCTGGCCGGGATCGCGATCGTTGATCCGCAGCTGGCCGGTAAAGCCGATCTCACTGGTCAGGGCGCGGATCAGCGTGGTCTTGCCGGAGCCGTTGGGGCCGACGATGGCGGTCAGCTCTCCGGCGCGGGCCTGGAAATCGACCCGGTTCAGCACCCGGCGGCGGCCAAGGCTGACCTCGATCTGGCGGGCATCGATCATCGGGTCCTCACATGTCCAGAAGGCCGCGGCGGCGCAGCAGGATCCACAGGAACACCGGCGCGCCGATCAGGGCGGTGACGATGCCGATCGGCAGTTCCGCCGGTGCCAGCACCAGCCGGGCGAAGATATCGGCGCCGACCAGCAAGCTGGCGCCCAGCAGCGCCGCATTGGGCAACAGGTTGCGGTGATCTGGCCCGGTGGCCAGCCGCAGCAGATGCGGCACCACGATGCCGATGAAGCCGATGCCGCCGGAGACCGCCACCGCCGCACCGGTCGCCGCCGCCACGCAGAGGATCGACAGGTTCTTCACCCGCTGCACCGGAATGCCCATGTGGGCGGCCGTCGCCTCTCCCAGCGCCAGCCCGTTCAGCCCGCGCGCCAGCCCCCAGGTGCCCAAGAGGGCGATGGCGATGATCGGGGCGGCCACCGCCAGCTTGGCCCAGCTCGCCCCGGCGAGGGAGCCGAGCTGCCAGAAGGTCAGATCGCGCAGCTGGCTGTCGTCGGCGGCATAGACCAGCAGCCCGGTCGCCGCCCCGGCCAGCGCCTGCATCGCGATACCGGCCAGCAGCATGGTCGCGACCGAGGTGCGCCCGGCCCGGGTCGAGACACGATAGAGGATCAGCGTTGCCGCCCAGCCGCCGACAAAGGCGGCGATCGGCACCGTGTACATTCCCGTCGCCGCCGCCAGACCGGCAGGCAGCAGGCCGCTCAGCACGATGGCGGCGACCGCTCCCAGCCCGGCGCCGGCGCCGACGCCGACCAGCCCGGGATCGGCCAGCGGGTTGCGGAACAGCCCCTGCATCACCGCGCCGGAGACCGCCAGCGCCGCCCCCACCAGCAGCCCGGTCACCAGCCGGGGCAGGCGGATCTGGCCCAGCACCACGCGATCCTGCAGGCTGAGCCCCTCGCCGGAGATCAGCCGGCCGAGCGCCTCGCTCAGCGACACGCCCGCGGCACCGGTGGCCAGCGAGGCCCAGGCAGCGATCAGCAGCAGCAGCGCCAGCCCCCAGGTGGTCTGGCGGGCACGGCCGCGGCGATCGCCGGCGACGGGCGCGGTGGGTTCGCTCAGTGCGACCATCGGATCAGCCCTTCCCGGGATAGAGCGCCCGGTGCAGGTCGGCCACCGCCTCGGCGGTGCGCGGACCGAAGCCCAGCAGATAGAGCCCGTCCATCTGGATCAGCCGCCGGTCGCGGCCGGCCGGGGTGATCGCCACCGCCGGGTGGGCCAGTACGCCGGCGCTGTCGTGAGTACCGCCGGCGCCGCGGTCCATCATCAGGATCACGTCGGGGGCGGCGGCCAGCACCGCCTCGTCGGTCAGCTGCTTGTAGCCGGGAAAGCCCTCCACGGCGTTGATGCCACCGGCCAGCCGGATCATCGCATCCGCCGCGGTGCCCTGACCCGAGGCCATCAGCCGGCCGCCGGCCGCCGACAGCACGAAGAGCACCCGGGTCGGGGTCTCGACCCCGGCCGCCCGGGCCTGGACGGCGGCGATGCGGGCCTCGATCTCGGTGGCGAGGGCGGCGGCCTCGGCATCGAGGCCGAGCGCCCTCCCGACAGCGCGAATCTTGGCACCGACCCCGGCGGCATCCAGCGCCGCCGGCACGGCGACGAAGGGGATATCGGCCTCCGCCAGGATCTGGATCGTCTCCGGCGGGCCGGAGCCCTCTTCGGCGATGATCAGGTCGGGGGCCACAGACAGTACGCCCTCGGGCGAGAGCCGCCGCATATAGCCGACATCGGGCAGCTCGTTTGCCGCCGCGGGAAAGGTGGAGGTGGTGTCGCGGGCGACCAGCCGGTCGCCGGCGCCGAGCGCATAGATCGTCTCGGTCACCGATCCGCCGACTCCCACCACCCGCCCGGCGGGGTCAGCGGCGAGCGGCAGGGCGGTCGCGACGGGCACGGCCAGCGCCAGAACGGCGGCGATGGCGCGGCGGCGGCTGAGACCGGCGATCATGCCGGGGCCCCGGCAGCGGGCAGGGTTTCGGCCAGGCCGGCCCAGGCGCCGGCGGCCTCGGGATCGCGCAGCCCGAAGCTCTGCAGGATCAGCTGCCCCTCGGCGTCGAAACATTCGATCGAGATCGCCGGGCCGCGCTGGGTCGGCTTCCAGACCCGCCAGACCTCGGCGATATGATCGGCGCGCAGGTGCAGGTTGAAGGTCGGGTCGAGCACGTTCTGCCACGGTCCCATCGGCTTGATGGTCCGGACCGGGCCGCTGTAGATCTGGATGCAGCCGGCATTGCCGACGAAGATCATCAGCGGCACCGCGTCGGCGGCGGCGCGTTCCAGCATCAGGGAGACGGCGCCGGTATCGAGCCTGGTGGCGAACCGGTCCCCCGCCGCGCGATAGGCGCCGAGCCGGTTCATCTTCAGCTTGGACACCAGCCGCAGGAACTGGTGGGTGTCAGTCATCCGCTCCCATTCCTTGCGCAGGATATCGAGATTGTCTTCGCGGATGCGGGCGCCCTCAGGGGCCGGGCGCGGCGTGGTCGGATAGCTGCGGTCGCTGTCGCCGGTGGCGAGCGCGGCCACCGCGGCCTCGAAGGCGGCAACGTCCGAGGCGGGTTTCAGGTGCACCTTGTGTACCGCGTCGCCATGGGCGTCGAACACCTGCAGGCTGCGCTTGGTACCCTTGTCGGTCTCCTCCGCCACGGCAAAGGCCCGGGACCAGTGTTTGGGAAAGATCCGCAGGTCGATGGCCTTGCCCAGCACCATCGCGGCATGTTCGCCGGGGTGATAGTCCTGATAGGGGCCGGTGCATTCATGCACCGCGCTTTCGTTGCGGGTCAGCGCCATGACCTCGCCGATGGTCTCCACCGCCGGGATCAGCCGATCGGGATGAGCGTCGATCCGGGTTGCCGTGGTGCCGACATTGGCCGCGACCAGCGCGGCCTCGGAGACATTGAGCGAGGCCGCCAGATCGCGGGCGCGCAACTCGGGCCGGGCGGCGCGGGCGGCAACGATCTCGTCGGGAGAGGCAACGGGGGCGGCGACAGGGGAGGCGGGCATGCGCAAAGCTCCTGATGGGGTCCTGATGGCATCCCGGAACGTCTGGCGTCTGGCTTGAAGGCCCGGATTTTCTGACTGTTTGTGTCGGATTTTCTAGTGGGCCAATCCTGACACATCAAGTCGGAAATTGCGATTTTCGCGGTAGTCCCCCGCGGCAAAGCGCAGCCATCGGCGTCTTGGCGCTCCCCGACCGGGGCATTTGCTGCGAGTGTCGGCGACGGAATCCCCGGGCGGGGGCGTGTAAGACATCGGATACACGCAAGACAAAGCTAGGCAGGCACGGAAAAGATATGAAAAAGCCATTTCGTTTGATCGTCGTTCTGGTTGTGATCGTGGCGGCGGGTCTGGGCTGGTGGATGTTCGGGACGCAGGAAGATACCAGCGTACCGGTCACCGCGCAGGCGACGCGCGGGTCGGTGGCCGAAACCGTGCTGGCCTCCGGTACTATAGAGGCCAAGCAGCTGGTCAGCGTCGGCGCCCGCGTCTCCGGCCAGATCGAGACGCTGGCCGTCAGCCTCGGGCAGGAGGTCGCGAAGGGCGATCTGATCGCCGAGATCGATTCGCAGGACCAGCAGAACGCGGTGCTGACCGCAGAGGCGGCGCTGGCGAATATCGAGGCACAGATCGCAGCCAAACAGGCCAATCTGAAACAGGCGGAGCTGACGCTGAACCGGCAGAAATCGCTGGGAGAGCGCGAATTCGCCACCCAGGAAACCATCGAGAGCGCCACCGCGAACGTGCTGGTCTATACTGCCGAGCTGAAGGCGCTGGAGGCCGAGAAGTCGAGCGCGGAGGTCACCGTGTCGACCGCCAAGATCGCGCTGGAGCGGACCCGGATCACCGCCCCGATCTCCGGCACCGTGGTGGCCATCGTGGTGGAGGAAGGCCAGACCGTGAACGCCACCCAGGCGGCCCCGACCATCGTCAAGCTCGCCAATCTGGATCAGATGGTGGTGAAGGCTGAGATCTCCGAGGCCGATGTCGTACATGTGGCGCCGGGCCAGGAGGTGAGCTTCACCATTCTGGGCGAGCCGGAAACCGCCTTCGAGGCGGTGGTGCGCGCGGTCGAACCGGCGCCGTCCGAGATCGAGGACAGCGACACCATCAATACCGACGAGGCGATCTATTACAACGGGCTGCTCGACGTCGATAACCCGGGCCACAAGCTGCGCATCGGCATGACCACTCAGGTCTCCATCGTGCTGGCGCGGGCCGACGATGTCCTGACGGTGCCGTCCGCGGCACTCAGGCGCGGCGAGGGCGGCTATACGGTCGAAATCTGGGATCCGCAGACGCAGACAGGCCGGGTGCAGCGGGTCGAAGTCGGGCTGAACGACAAGGTGACTGCGGAGATCACCTCGGGGCTCAGCGAGGGCGATCTGGTGGTGACCGGCACGGCGGTGGCGGCGGCCAGCAGCTCCGGCGGGCGCATGGGTCCGCCGATGGGGTTCTGAGATGACGGAGCCATTGATTTCAGCCCGCGGGATCACCCGCAGTTTCCAGGCCGGCGACGAGACCATCACGGTCCTGCGCGACGTCGATATCGACATCTACCCCGGCGAGATGGTGGCGATCGTCGGGGCCTCCGGGTCCGGCAAGTCGACGCTGATGAATATTCTCGGTTGTCTCGACCGGGCAACCGCGGGCAGCTATCGCTTCGCGGGCAGGGATGTGAGCACGCTGGAGCATGACGAGCTGGCCCGGCTGCGGCGCGAGCATTTCGGGTTCATCTTCCAGCGCTATCAACTGCTGCCCGATCTCGATGCGGTCGGCAATGTCGAGGTGCCGGCGATCTACACCGGCGAGGGCCGCGGCCCGCGCCGGGTCCGGGCCGCACAGCTTCTGGGCCAGCTGGGGCTGGAAAGCCGGCTGGATCACAAGCCCAGCGAGCTGTCCGGCGGCCAGCAGCAGCGGGTCTCGGTCGCCCGGGCGCTGATGAACGGCGGCGAGGTGATCCTGGCCGACGAGCCGACCGGCGCGCTCGACACCAAGAGCAGCGCCGAGCTGATCGACCTGCTGCTGGATCTGAACGCGCGCGGCCATACCATCGTGATGGTGACCCACGATCCCGAGGTCGCCGCCCATGCCCACCGCATCATCGAGGTCAGCGATGGCCGGGTGATCTCCGACACCCGGCAGGGCGACCGGGACGGTGCGGCGGCAGAGCCCGCGGCGCCGCAGGTCCGGCCGGACCTGCCGCTGCGCCCGGGGGCGGTGCTTCGCCGCCTGCGCGAGGCGTTCTCGATGGCGTTGACCGCGATGCTGGCGCATCGGGTGCGCAGTTTCCTCACCATGCTGGGGATCATCATCGGCATCGCTTCGGTGGTGCTGGTTGTGGCGCTGGGGACCGGCACGCAGGAGAAGGTGCTGGACAACATCAGCTCGCTCGGCACCAACACGATCACGTTGCGGGCGGGCTCCGGCTTCGGCGCGCGCGATGCCGAGCGGATCGAGACGCTGCTGCCGTCGGATGCCGACATGCTGGCGCTGCAGGACTACGCCGCCAGCGTGTCGCCGGCGGTCTCCTCCACCGCCTCGGTGATCTATCGCAACGAGGAGGCCAGCGCGGCGATCAAGGGGGTGAGCGGGGATTACTTCGAGGTGCATTCCTATGTCGCCGTCGATGGCGATGTCTTCGGGCCGGAGGATGTCACCGCGCTGGCGCAGGTGGCGGTGATCGACGAGGACACCCGCGACACCTTCTTCGAGGCGGGCGCCGATCCGATCGGTCAGGTGCTGCTGCTGGGTCGGGTGCCGGTACGGGTGATCGGGGTGGTGCGCTCCACCGGGGCCACCTTCGGGCCGTCGTCGCTGAATGTCTGGATCCCCTATACCACCGCGATGTCGCGGGTCTCGGGGCAGAATTTCGTCGACAGCATCGAGGTTCGGGTGACCGACGATTACGAGATGGACGCGGCCCAGGCCGAGATCTCGGCGCTGATGCTGGAACGGCACGGCACCAAGGATTTCTTCCTCTCCAACAGCGACACCATCCGCGAGACCATCACCTCGACCACCCAGACGCTGACCCTGCTGGTGGCGATGATCGCGGTGATCTCGCTGATCGTCGGCGGCATCGGGGTGATGAACATCATGCTGGTCTCGGTCACCGAGCGGACCAAGGAAATCGGGGTGCGGATCGCCATCGGGGCGCGGCGGTCGGATATCATCAGCCAGTTTCTGATCGAGGCGGTGCTGGTCTGTCTGGTCGGCGGCATCCTCGGGATCCTCGGCGCGCTGACCGGCGGCGCACTGGTCGAAACCCTCAGCGACGAGGTGCGGCTGACCTTCTCGACCACGGCGATCGTGGTGGCCTTCCTGTCTTCGACGCTGATCGGGGTCACCTTCGGGTTCCTACCGGCCCGTTCTGCCGCGCAGCTCGATCCGGTGGTGGCGCTCAGCCGTGAATAGGAAGCGACTGTGCGATGTGCCACAGCAGGCCGGGGTCGCGGCGCGGACTTCCCTAGGGTCAGTCTGGCGTTAGGGGATTGCGCGCAATAGGGTCTCCGGCATTGATTTGAATACCGGAGAGTCATCTTTCGTTTGGCGCCAAACCGCCGGCCAGCGGGCGCCAAAGCGGGGGGGGGAAGACACCGGCATGCTAGGCCTTGCACCGACCGTGGGTTTGACGTTTGCTGAACCCGGGGCCGGTCCGGCCGCTAAGTTTGGGGCGTTTGAATGACACTGGATGTTCTTCTTTCCGCATTGGGCGCACAGGTGGTGGAACCTGGGGAAACCGCAAATCCGGCCTATCTGAAGGATTGGGCCAGCCGCTGCCCGGTAACGCCCTTGGCCGTGGTGCGGCCGCGGTCGGTGGAAGAAGTGTCCAGAACCCTGGAAATCTGCAACGAACATGGCCTGCCGGTGGTGCCTCAGGGCGGGCGCACCGGGCTGGCGGGTGGCGCACAGCCGCTGGCGGATGGCGTGGTGATCTGCCTCGACCGGATGAACGGCGCGCCCGAGATCGACGGCCAGGGGCGGGTGGCCCGGGTGCAGGCCGGGGTGACGCTGGAACAGGTGCAGCAGGCGGCCGAGGCGCAGGGGCTGCTGTTCGCGGTGGACATCGGATCGCGGGGCTCCTGCGAGATCGGCGGCATGATCGCCACCAATGCCGGTGGCATGCGCGCGTTTCGCTATGGCATGATGCGGCAGAACGTTCTGGGGCTGGAGGCGGTGCTGCCCGACGGCACCGTGGTCAGCGCGATGAACGGGTTTCTCAAGAACAACACCGGCTACGATCTGAAGCAGCTCTTCATCGGTGCGGAGGGCACCCTGGGGGTGGTCACCGGCGCGGTGCTGCGGCTGCATCCGGCGCAGCCGGCCCGGGTCACCGCGCTGTTGCGGGTGGAGAACCTGGCCCGCGCGCAGCAGGTGCTCGATGCGCTCAGCCTGCGGCTGCCGGGGCTGTCGATCTGCGAGGTGATGTGGCCCGATTACTATTATTTCGCCAGCGGGTTCCGCGGGTTCGATCCGCTGCCCGACAGCGCCGATGGTCTGACCCTGCTGATCGAGGCCGAGGGCCAGGAAGAGGCCGGCCTGAGGGGTGACCTGCAGACGGCGCTGGAATATCTCTTCGAGAAGGAACTGGTGCTGGACGGGGCGATTTCGCAGAGCCTGCGCCAGACCGAGGAATTCTGGGCGCTGCGCAGTGCCAACGAGGGGCTCAACCAGGCGTTCTCCTCGATCGTCAATTTCGACATCAGCCTGCATCCCGAGATCGGCGATGCGGTGGTCGCCCGGCTGAACGACCGGCTGGCGGCGGCCTCGCATCAGCTGCGCTGCCTCTGGCTCGGCCATCTGGGCGACATGAACCTGCACCTGGGGGTGGTCAGATCCTCCGGGTCCGAGATCGGGCCGGAGTGCGAGGCGCTGATCGTCGATGCGGTGATCACCACGGTGCTGGACGCCGGCGGCACCATCTCGGCCGAGCATGGGATCGGCGCCTTCAAGGTGGATTACGTGCCGAAGCTGCGCTCTGAGGCCGAGCAGGCGCTGAGCCGCACGCTGCGCCGGGCGCTCGACCCCAAGGGCATCATGAACCCGGGCCGCCTGTTCTGAGCGGCCTGTTCTGAAACGGTTTTCTGCGCGGGCGGCCCGGCAGTGTGACGATTTCACCGGGCCGGCACGGGACTGTTACGCAAACGTCATTTCACGGTCATCCGCCGGCTCTACGGAGGCGGCGCAAGACTTTTCCAAGGAGACCGGAATGACACTCCCCGTCGTCGGAGCGGCTCTGCGTAATGCGGAGCTGGAAACCTATCGTGACTGGCTGTTCGAAAAGGACCGCGATGTCGAGCTGCAGTCCTTCCACACCGCCGAGGTGCTGGAAAGCGACTGGAGCGCGCTGGCCGAAGAGGCGCGCCGCCTGCTGGACGGGCACAAGGGGCGTATCGGCATCCACGGGCCGTTCTGGGGCTTCACCATCGGCACCATGGATCCGGGCTTTCAGCAGCTGGTCGCGCGTCGGATGGATCAGGGGCTGGATGTCTGCGCCGCCGTCGGCGCCACCCAGATGGTGATTCATTCGCCCTATACCACCTGGGATTACAACAACCTGGACAACCTGCCCGGCGCCCGCGCGAAGGTGCTGGAGAATGTCGCCGCCAGCATCGGTGCCGCGATGAAGCGGGCCGAGGACATGGGGGTGACCCTGGTTCTGGAGAATATCGAGGACATCGATCCGATGGACCGCCGCCGCCTGGTCGAGCATTTCGATTCGCCGGCGCTCAAACTGTCGATCGACACCGGCCATGCGCATTATGCCCATGAAACGAACGGCGCGCCGCCGGTTGATTACTATGTGACCTCCGCCGCCGAGTTGCTGCATCACGTCCACCTGCAGGACAACGAGGGCTACGCCGACCGCCACTGGGCTCTGGGCGAGGGCACCATCCGCTGGGACGCGGTGTTCCGGGCATTGGGCGGCATCGATGCCACCCCCCACCTGGTTCTTGAGCTGCGCGACAAATCCGGTATCCCGGGGTCCATGCGCTATCTCGAAGAAAGGGGCCTGGCCCAATGACGCTCAAGCTGGTCATCATGTCGGATCTGCATCTCGTCCCCGAGGGCGAGATTTCCAACACGCTCGATACCGCGCAGCGGCTGCGTCAGGCGGTCGACAGCGTGATCACGCGTCACGCGGATGCGGATATGGTGATCCTGGCCGGCGATTTGGCCGATCTGGGGGAGGCGGACGCCTATGCGCGTCTGCCCGACCTGATCGCGCCACTGCCGATGCCGACACATTTGATGCTGGGCAACCACGATGACCGGCCGACCTTTCTCGAGGTCTTCGGCGACGCCTATGCCGACGAGAACGGCTTCGTGCAGAAGGTGATCGACGCCAAGGGGCACCGGATCATCCTGCTGGACAGCACCGAACCGGGGCTGGTGGCCGGGCGCCTCTGCGACACCCGGCTGGCCTGGTTGCAGGCGCGGCTGGACGAGGCGAAGGACATGCCGGTGATCGTGGTGCTGCACCACCATGCCGCAAGGCTGCAGATGCCGGTTGACCGGATTCGTCTGGAGGAGCCGGAGAAGCTGCTGGCGGTGCTGAAGACCCACCCGAATGTCCGCCATGTGATGTCGGGGCATGTCCACATCACCACCACCGGCAGCTGGCAGGGCATTCCCTTCACCACCATCGCGGGCGGCCACTACAGCGCCAAGCTGCATCTGCCGAGCGCGCCGGACTATGTGAAGCTGGTCGACGGGCCGGGGCAATACGGTGTGATCCTTGCCGATGAGGAGGCCTGCCTGGTGCATTTCGAGAATTTCATCGACGCGCATTACGAAATTCACCGCGAGAACTTCGGCCGGCTGCGGGCCGACCGCCGCTGACCCCCAGAGACTGCCGCCATGCGTGCGATGGCGCGCATGGCGGTCGCCGCCGGGCCCTGGCGCGGGCTGCGGTCAGAATGATCCTTGATCGTTGCCCTGAGTCGGGGCGATGCTGGGGCAGAGGATGCGGCAGGACAGGCGCCTGCATCCCCGCTTCGCCGCGTCTGAGAACCGACCCAACCGGGCCGCCGCGGCGGATCGGGCCGGCGGCCTTTCCGCATCGGGCGATGGTGCCGGGCGGCGGAGGCTCGTGCCGGGCCGGGAGGAGGCAGCATGAAAGCGCATATCATCGGCGGCGGGATTTCGGCGCTCGCGACGGCGGCCTATCTGTTCCGCGACGCGGGGCTGCTGGGCGCCAATATCCATATCTACGAGGCGGGCGAGCGGCTGGGCGGCGCGCTGGACGCACGGGGCAGCGCCGAGCACGGCTATGTCATGCGGGGCGGCCGGATGTTCGAGGCCCGCGAAGGCTGCATTCACGATCTGATGTCCTTCCTCCCGTCGCGCGACGATCCGACGGTCTCGATCGAAGACGATGTGCGGGCCTTCAATGCCGCGCACGGCTGGCAGAACGCTGCGCGGCTGCTGGGGCCGGGGGGCGAGGTTCTGGCAGCCGAGCACTTCGGGTTGAGCCCGCGCAATCTGCTCGACCTGACCGAGCTGCTACTGGCGCCCGAGGGGGTGCTGGACGGCAAGTCTGTCGAGGATGTGCTCGATCTCTCGATCCTGCAGACCAACTTCTGGAACATGTTCGGATCGATCTTCGCGCTCTTGCCCTGGCACAGCGCCATCGAGACGCGGCGCTATCTGCGGCGGTTCTTTCATCTGCTGCCGACCATGGCGTCGATGACGACGATCCAGCGCACCCGCTACAACCAGTATGAATCGCTGGTGGAGCCGTTGCGGGACTGGCTGAAGCGGCTGGGCGTGCAGGTCCATATGGGCTGTTGCTGCGAGGATGTCGATTTCGTCGAAGATGCTGGCCGGCTGCGGCCGGCGCAGTTCAGCCTGCGCCGGGCGGGCGTGACGGAGCGGGTTACGCTGGACGCGTCGGATCTGCTGTTCATCACCCTGGGATCGCATGTGGCCGACGCCACCTTCGGTGACATGGCGACGCCACCACCGCCGAGCGCCGGTGACAGCCCGGCCTGGGCGCTGTGGCGCCGGCTGGCGGGGCGCTATCCCGGGCTCGGCGATCCGGAAGTGTTCCGGGCGCGGATCGAGCGGACCGCCTGGGTCACCTTCACTATCACCGCCCGCGGCGGTCCGCTCAGGCCGCGGATCGAGGCGCTGTCAGGGGCGGCGCTGGGGCGGGGCGGCCTGATGACGCTGACCGCATCGCCCTGGCTGCTGACCCTGACCGGGTTTCATACGCCGCATTTCACCGATCAGCCGGCCGGTTCCGATCTGTTCTGGGGCTACGGTCTCTATCTCGACCGGCCGGGCAGCGCGGTGGACAAGGTCCTGTCCGACTGCTCGGGGGCGGAGATTCTGGGCGAACTGGCGCATCATCTGGGAATGTCTCAGGCGTTGCCCGAGATGCTGGAGACCGCGATCTGCATGCCCTGCCTGATGCCCTATGCCGGCAGCGTGCTGATGCGCCGGAAAAAGGCCGACCGGCCGGCGCCGGTGCCGGCGGGCTATGCCAATCTGGGTCTGCTGGGGCAGTTCGTCGAGGTGTCCGACGATGTGGTCTTCACCACCGAATACGCGGTACGCGGCGCGCGCCTGGCGGTGGAGGGGCTCTTGGGAGAGGCGCGGGCGATCCCGCCGGTCTATCTGGGGCAATACGATCCCCATGCGCTGATTGCGGCTCTGCGGGCTCTGGCCGGCTAGGGGGCGAAGGATCGCGGCCGCGCCGGAGCGGGCCCGACGGTTGCCGCCTGTCATCAGGGTCCTCTGTCAAATCATTGTTTTGAAAACGTCATTTCCCTGTCACCCGGGTTTCACCCCGGCGTCACCTCTCGGCCTTAGTGCGGCGGAGCATTCCGCATATCCCACTCATTCTGGATAGACCAAGGGGACCTACCCATGCTGATTTCCCGTCGTTCGGTGCTGCGCACCGGGGCCGTTGCTGCCGGCTCGCTGGTGCTGCCGCGCTTCGCCATCGGCCAGACCGCCCGCCCGTCGATCACCATCGCCGTGCAGAAAATCACCAACTCCAACACGCTGGACGTGCTGCGCGAACAGTCGAACGTGGGCGAACGCGTCTTCTTCGGGTCGATCTGGGAATCGCTGATCGGCCGCAACCTGCGGGGCCAGCTGGAAGCCAAGCCGCTGCTGGCCACCGAATGGACCCGGATCGACGATCAGACCGTCGAGCTGAAGCTGCGCGAAGGCGTCAAGTTCCACAACGGCGACGAGCTGACCGCAGATGACGTGGTCTTCACCTTCTCGCGTGAACGGATGTTCGGCGACACCCAGCCCAAGAACCGCTCCACCATCAAGGTTCTGGGCCAGATCCCGACGCCGCGCGCCGGCAAGGAACTGCCGCCGGAAGTGCCCGCCGTCGCCCGTCGCGCCTGGCCCGACCTGGCCCGCGTCGAGGCCGTCGACGAGTATACCGTGCGCTTCTACAACGCCACGCCCGACGTGACCCTGGAAGGTCGGCTGCTGCGCTACGGCTCCGACATCATGTCGCGCCGCGGCTGGGAGGAGAGCGCCTCCTACCTCGACTGGGCCCGCAAGCCCGTCACCACCGGCCCCTACAAGGTGGTCCATTTCACCCCCGACACCGAACTGCTGCTGGAATCGCATGACGATTACTGGGGCGGTCTGCCGCCGCTGAAGCAAATTCGCTTCGTCGAGGTGCCGGAAGTCGCCAGCCGGGTGAACGGCCTGCTGTCGGGCGAATATCAGTTCGCCTGCGACATCCCGCCGGATCTGATCGGCGAGATCGAAAGCAATGCGGCCTTCGAAGTGCAGGGCGGCACCATCCCGAACCACCGCCTGACCGTCTTCGACAAGCATCACGCGCAACTGGCCGATCCGCGTATCCGTCGGGCCATGACCCATGCGGTCGACCGCCAGGCCATCGTCGACAGCCTCTGGGCCGGCCGCACCGTGGTCCCCGCCGGCCTGCAATGGCCCTATTACGCCGATATGTTCATCGCCGACTGGACGGTGCCGGAATTCAACCCGGAACTGGCCATGAGCCTGGTGAAAGAGGCTGGCTACAAGGGCGATCCGATCCCCTATCGTTTGCTGAACAACTACTACACCAACCAGGTCGCCACCGCGCAGGTGCTGGTCGAGATGTGGAAGTCGGTCGGCCTGAACGTGCAGATCGAAAGCAAGGAAAACTGGGCTCAGATCATGGAGCGTGGTGAAACCCGCGCGGTGCGCGACTGGTCGAACTCCGCCCCGTTCCCGGATCCGGTCTCCTCGATCGTCAACCAGCACGGGCCGAACGGTCAGCAGCAGCAGATCGGCGAATGGGAAAACGCCGAGATGAACCAGCTCTGCGAATTCCTCGAAACCTCGGTCGACCGCGCCGCCCGCCGCAAGGCCTTCGCGCGGATGCTGGAAATCTGCGAACGCGAGGACCCGGCCTATAGCGTGCTGCACCAGAACGCGACCTTCACCGCCAAGCCGAAGTCGATCCAGTGGAAGGCCGCGCCGGCCTTTGCCATGGACTTCGGCCCCGGCAACTTCGCGATCTGAGCCATGGCAGGGCCGTTGATCAGGATCGAGGGGCTGCGGGTCGCCTTTGACGGGGCTCCGGCGGTGCGCGGGGTGGATTTCGCGATCCACCGTGGCGAGGCGCTGGGGATCGTGGGCGAAAGCGGCTCGGGCAAGTCGGTCACCTGGCTGGCGGCCTTGCGGCTGCTCCCTGAAAAAGCTGTTGTCGAGGGGCGGGTGTCCCTCGACGACGACAATCTGCTGGAGGCGCCGATCGAGCGGATGGAACATCTGCGCGGCGGCCGTATCGGGATGATCTTTCAGGACCCGGCTTCGGCGCTCAATCCGGTGCTGACGATCCGCCGCCAGATGGCGGAGGCGCTGGCGCTGCATCGCGGGCTCTCGGGCAAGTCGATCGATGCGGAGGCTAGGCGGCTTCTGGATCTGGTCGGCATTCCGGATGCGGCGGGGCGGCTGAAATCCTATCCGCACGAGATGTCGGGCGGTCAGAACCAGCGGGTGATGATCGCCATGGCGCTGGCCGGCAATCCCGATCTGCTGATCGCCGACGAACCGACCACCGCGCTCGATGTGACGATCCAGGCGCAGATCCTCGATCTGCTGCAACTGGTGCGGCGCGAAACCGATATGGCGCTGGTGCTGATCAGCCACGATCTGGGCGTCGTGGCGGAAAACTGCGACCGGGTTGCCGTGATGTATGCCGGCCGCGTCGTCGAAGAGGCGCCGGCGCGCACTTTGTTCGAAGCGCCGCGCCACCCTTATACCCGCGGGCTGATCGATGCGCTGCCGACGCTGGACGCGCCGCGCCGGCTGGTGGCGATCCCAGGCGTGGTGCCCGATCCCCGGCGGATGCCGCCGGGCTGCGCCTTCTCCCCCCGCTGCGCCCATGCCGCCCCCGCCTGTCTGGGTGCGGTGCCGGAGCTGCGCCGGCTGGAACCGGGACGCCGCATCGCCTGTGCCCGCGCCGCAGAGCTTGATCTGCAGCCGGCGGCCACGGCCCTGCCGGCGGAAACCGCACGACCGGAGGTCCGGGCATGAGCGCACCGTTGCTGTCACTGAACGAGGTCACCCGCACCTATACCAGCCGCAAGGGGCTGTTCGGCACGCCGGTCGCGGTGCAGGCCGTCGCCGGCGTGTCGCTTGAGGTACGGCCGGGCGAGACGCTGGGCATCGTCGGCGAATCCGGTTCCGGCAAATCCACCATGGGGCGGATGGCGCTGGGGCTGGAGGCGCCCGACAGCGGCTCTGTCCGGTTCGACGGCGCTGCGATGCCCGATCCGGGAAGCGAGAGCTGGCGCAGCCTGCGCAAACGGGCGCAGATGGTGTTCCAGGACCCGCTGGGGGCGCTGGACCGGCGCCTGCCGGTGGCCGATCAGATCGGCGAGCCGCTGGAGATCCACGGGATCGGCGACAAGGCCGCGCGGGCCGCAGCCATCGCCCGCTCGCTGGAGATGACCGGGCTGTCGGCCGATCACGGCCGCCGCTTCCCGCATGAGCTGTCGGGAGGTCAGCGCCAGCGGGTGATCATCGCCCGCGCGCTGATCACCGATCCCGAGCTGCTGGTCTGCGACGAGCCGGTCTCGGCGCTGGATGTCTCGATCCAGGCGCAGGTGGTCAACTTGCTGATCGATCTGCAGGCCGAACGCGGGCTGGCGATGATCTTCATCAGCCACGACCTGCGGGTGGTGCGCCAGATCAGCCAGCGCGTCGCGGTGATGTATCTGGGCCATATCGTCGAGGAGGGCACCGCCGAGGAGGTGCTGCGTGATCCGCAGCATCCCTATACCCGGGCGCTGGTCTCGGCCGCGCCGGTTCCGGGGGCACGCCAGCGCCAGCGGGTGATCCTGACCGGCGAGCCGCCGAACCCCGCCGCGCGCCCGTCGGGCTGTGCCTTTCATCCGCGCTGCCCGCTGGCGACCGACCGTTGCCGGGCCGAGATGCCGGTGCTGACCCGGCTCGCCCCGGGCCGTCGCGCCGCCTGCCACCTGATCCAACACACACCTGCCGGGATGGCTGCCAAATGATCCGCTATATCGCTTCGCGCCTGTTGCGCGCTGCCCTGACCATCGCGCTGGTGGTCACCTTTGCCTTCATCGTGCTGCGCCTGTCCGGCGATCCCGCCACCATCATCCTCGGCCCCGAGGCGCCGCCCGAGGCGATCGAGGCCTTCCGTCACAACTGGGGCCTCGACCGGCCGGTGCTGGTCCAGTACTTCGATTATTTCCGCGCCATCCTGCGCGGCGATCTGGGCATCTCCATGCGCGACGGCCGCTCTGCCATCGAACTGGTGGGAGAGCGGATCCCCGCGACGCTGGCGCTGACCATCCCGGCGCTGTTCCTGCAGCTGGCCATCGGCATTCCCGCCGGCGTCTATGCGGCGCTGCATCAGGGCACGGCCTTTGACCGCACCGTCATGGTCTCTGCCGTCTTCGGCTTCGCCATCCCCAGCTTCGTTCTGGCGTTGGCGCTGGTGCTGGTGTTCTCGGTCAAGCTGGGCTGGCTGCCCTCGGGCGGGCGCGACAGCTGGATGCATGCGATCCTGCCGATCCTGACACTCGGCCTCGGCGGCGCGGCGGCGCTGGCGCGCTTTACCCGCTCCGCCATGCTGGAGGTGCTGGGCCGCCCCTTCATCCGCACCGCCTCGGCCAAGGGGCTGCCCTGGGCGGCGGTGGTGCGCGGCCATGCGCTGCCCAATGCGGCGATCCCGACGGTGACGCTGGTGGGCTTTCTGGTCGGCAGCCTGATCGCCGGCGCCGTGGTGGTGGAAAGCGTGTTCTCCTGGCCCGGGGTGGGGCGGCTTCTGGTGGTGGCGGTGTCGAACCGCGACCTGGCGGTCGTGCAATGCCTGCTTCTGCTGGTCGCCGCCTCGATGGTGACCTCGAACCTGATCGTCGATTTCCTCTATGGCGTGCTCGACCCCCGGCTTCGGCAGGGCGCGCGCGCGGGAGCCTGAGCCATGACCGATATGCTTGCCCCCTCTGTCCCCGCCAAACCCGCCCGTCGGCGGTGGAGCCTGCCGTGGTATGTGACGGCCTCTCTGTTCTGGGTCGGACTGATGCTGATCACCGCGGTTTTCGCCGATCTGCTGATGCCGCATTCCTTCACCGCGCTGGATTTGAAATACCGGCTGGTGGCGCCGTTCCAGTCGCTGGCGCATCCGCTGGGTACCGATGAGCTGGGGCGTGATGTACTGTCCCGGTTGATCGTCTCGATCCGCATTTCGCTGTTGATCGCCTTCGGCGCGACACTGATCTCCGCCGTGCTCGGCACCACGTTGGGATTTCTTGCGGCGCATTTCCGCGGGATCGTCGAGCAGATCGTTCTGGTGCTGGCGGATTTCCAGGCGGCGATGCCGTTTCTGATCCTGGCGCTTTCGGTGCTGGCCTTTTTCGGCAATTCGCTGCCGCTTCTGGTCGGGCTGATGGGGCTTTACGGCTGGGAACGCTATGCCCGGATCGCCCGCGGTCTGGCGATCGCCGCCTCGGCGCAGGGCTATGCGACAGCGGTGAGCCAGCTGGGGGCGAAGCCCGGCCGGGTCTATCTGCGGCATATCCTGCCGAACATCGCCTCCACCCTCATCGTGTCGATGACGCTGGTGTTCCCTGAGGTGATCTTGCTGGAATCCGGCCTGTCGTTCCTCGGCCTCGGGGTGCAGCCGCCGATGACCAGCCTGGGCAATATGGTCGGCTACGGCCGGGAATACATCACCCGGGCACCCTGGATCATGCTGACGCCCTCGGTGGTGATCGTGCTGACGACGCTGGCGATCTCGCTGCTGGGCGATTGGCTGCGCGACCGGCTGGACCCGACCATCCGGTAATCTGCCTGGCCCGGCGTCGCTCCGGCGCTTGTCCTTTCGTGAAACGCCCCGGCATCGACCCCGGGGCGTTTTGCATTGCCCGACCCGCTGGCTCGCCGGCAGGTCGGGCGAGTTTGGCGCATCTTGTGTCGCCTGGGTTGTTTTCAGAATATGCGTTTGTCTATTTTTTCAATTTAATTACGCGCCCGCCTAAATTGGTCAGCGTGATTTACCTAATTTATATAAAATGAATAACGGAAATATGATTTTCCTTGATGTATTCCGGAAGATCGAGATAATTTTAATTGCCTCGACGCCGGCTGTTTTTCCGCAGCCAGTGCGTATGTTTATTTGAATGGCCCGAAAGGGGTGAGGCGCATCAATTGAGATTAGCATCAGGCAGGCTAACATGAGCAGAAAAACATCCGCCGCCCTTGCGATCCTGGCCGTTGCCCTCTGCGGATATACCGGTCCGGTCGTGGCGCAGACCGCCACCGCGACCTTCGGGGTTCAGATCGTCATCAGCGACGATTGCGAGGTCACCTCGACCGAGACGCTGGATTTCGGCACCCAGGGGGTGTTGACCACGGCGGTCACCTCTTCCGCCGATCTGCAGATCACCTGCACCACCGGCACAGGCTATTCCATCGGGCTGAACGAGGGGGCCACCACTGGCGGCACCACCGCCACCCGATTGATGGAGGTCTCCGGCGGCGGCGCGACCATCGGCTATGAGCTTTATTCCGATTCTGCGCGCACCTCGAACTGGGGCGACACCATCGGTACCGATGTGGTGACCGGCACCGGCACCGGCGCGGCGCAGACCTATACGGTCTATGGCACGGTGCCGAGCCAGACCACGCCGGCGGCGGGAACCTATACCGATACGATCACCGTGACGGTCACGTTCTGAGCAACCGGAGGAGGGGGCGAATGCCAGCGACCTGGGGACTCGGACTCCGTCGATTTTTTGCTGTCCTGACGGTTTTGGCCGTCTGGGCGGTGCTGCCGGTCGGTGCCGTGGCCGAAGGTCTGCGGGTGACGCCGGTGCTGATGCAGGTGGTGGCGCCGGGGGCGCAGGGCACGCTGACCCTGCGCAACACCGGACGCCGGGCGCTGACAGTGCAGGTGCGGGTGTTCCGCTGGGAACAGCAGGGCGGCACCGAACGGCTGGTGTCGACCCGCGAGGTGGTGGTGAGTCCGCCGATCACCCAGGTCCGTCCGGGGACGGAGCAATCGGTGCGGGTGGTGCGCACGGTCAAGTCGCGGGTGCGCCGGGAGGAGGCCTATCGCGTGCTGGTCGACGAGGTGCCGGACCGCAGCCGCCAGCGCTCCGGCACGGTGGATTTCGCCACCCGGCTGAGCCTGCCGGTGTTCTTCGTGCCGCAGGGCAGCCGGCCCGCCGCGGTCAGCTGGTCGTTGCGCCGGCAGGGCGGGCAGAGCTATCTCGAGGCGCGCAACAGCGGCGAACACCGGCTGCGGCTGGTCGATCTGCAGCTGCAGCAGGGTGGCCGGGCGATTTATCGCAAACGCGGGCTGTTCGGCTACGTGCTGGCGGGCGCCAGCATGCGCTGGCCGCTGGGAACGCTGCGCGCGGGCGGCGGGACGCTGAAACTGACGGCGAAGACCGACGCGGGCAATTACAATGCGACTGTTGCGGCGCGTTGAGGGGCGCCGGATCGGAAGGCTCTTTCGGGTCGGTCTGGGCGGCGTGTCGGGGGCGCTGCTGCTGATCACCTCCGGCGTCCGGGGGCAGGAGGCGCGCGATCTCTATCTCGAAGTCTATATCAACGATATCTCCACCGGGTTGATCGGCCGGTTCACCGAGCCCGCCCCGGGACAGCTGACTGCCGACGCCGGAGAGCTCTGCCGCATCGGCCTGAAGCCCGGCCCCGGGTCCTGCCGTGATGGGACCGAGGTGACGCTGCCGCAGGGCGACGGGCTCAGCTGGCAGATGGACGAACCGGCGCAGGTGCTGCGGGTCACTGCATCGGATGCGGTCCGGGCGGCGCGGGTCATCGAGGCCACCGGCGGAACGGACGCGGCGGAGGAGGGCGGCCGCGACAGGCCCGTCGCCGGTTTCGGCGCGGTGCTGAACTACGACCTGGGCGGCGACTGGGCGCAGGCGGGCAGCGGCACCGCCGGCAACGATCCGCGGCTGTCGGGGCTGTTCGATGCCCGGCTCTATGCGCCGCTGGGGGTGTTCCACTCCGGCTTTTCCGCGGCTGAGGACAGCGCCGGCACCTTCTCTTCCTACCGGCTGGAGAGCTACTGGCGCAGCTCCTGGGCCGGGACGGCGGTGTGTGAACCGGCATGCAAAATTGACCCCCGTATTGGGGTAATCGGCGTCCAAAAGTGACCCCCCTGATATTTCTGTTCAGAAGCTTCCTCGACGGATTTGAGGGAGCGAGTTGGGGATGTTGGTTGTGGAGACGATTGCGAAGATCAGGCGGGCGTATTTCATTCAGAGGAAATCGATCAAGCAGATCTGCCGGGAACTGCGGGTATCACGGAACACGGTGCGGAAGGTGGTGCGGTCCGGGGCAACCGAGTTCAGCTATGATCGAACCAGCCAACCCCGCCCCAAGATCGACCCGTGGCGGTCCGATCTGGATGAGATGCTGGCCGAGAATGACCGGCAGTCCAAACGCCAGCGGCTGACACTGGTTCGGATTTACGAAGAGCTGCGCAACCGGGGTTATGACGGCAGCTATGATGCGGTGCGGCGCTATGCGGCGGGTTGGTCGAAGGCGACCCGGGAAGCCTCCGCCGCGGCTTATGTGCCGCTGAGCTTCGATCCGGGCGAAGCCTATCAGTTCGACTGGAGCCACGAGGTTGTCCTGCTCGATGGCGTCACCACGACGGTGAAGGTTGCGCATGTGCGCCTGAGCCACAGCCGGATGCCGTTTGTGCGGGCCTATCCGCGCGAGACGCAAGAGATGGTATTCGACGCCCACGACAAGGCGTTCGCGTTCTTCGGCGGAGCTTGCGCCCGGGGGATTTACGACAACATGAAGACGGCGGTCGATGCGATCTTCGTCGGCAAGGATCGCGCCTATAACCGGCGGTTCCAGCAGATGTGCGGGCATTACCTGGTCGATCCGGTGGCCTGCACCCCGGCCTCGGGCTGGGAGAAAGGGCAAGTCGAGAACCAGGTGGGCGTGATCCGGCGGCGCTTCTTCGTGCCGCGCCCGAAGTTCAAATCCTATGCCGAGCTGAACACCTGGCTGGAAGACCGGTGCCGGGATTATGCGAAGGCGAACAAGCACCCGGAGATGCGCGACCGAACGATCTGGGAGGTGTTCGAAGAAGAGCGTCCGAGCCTTGTGCCCTATGTCGGTCCCTTCGATGGATTCCACGCGGTTCCGGCCTCGGTGTCCAAGACTTGCCTCGTGCGGTTCGACAAGAACCGATACTCGGTCGATGCCCGTGCCGTGGGGCGGCCGGTGGAGATCAGGGCCTATGCCGCCCGGCTGGAATGCTGGCAGGATGGGCAAATCGTTGGCCAGCATGAGCGGGCCTTCGGGCGGGACAAAACGATCTTCGATCCCCTGCATTACATCCCCGTTCTGGCCCGCAAACCCGGCGCCCTTCGTAACGGCGCGCCCTTCAAGGAATGGGACTTGCCGCTCCCGATCCGTCGCGTATGGCGCAAGCTGGAACGCCAGCCGGGCGGCGACCGGCAGATGGTCGATATCCTCGCCTCCGTGCTGACCGATGGCCTGGATGCGGTCGAGGCGGCCTGTGCCGAGGCTCTGTCGCACAACGTCCATTCGGCAGGCGTCGTGCTGAACATCCTGGCCCGTCACCGCGAGCCACCACCGCCCCTGACAATCACCACCCCGGATGCCCTGCGGCTGGCCTGTGAGCCCATTGCCGACTGCAACCGATATGACAGCCTGAGGAGAACACAGAATGGAACGCTCGGACGTGATCAACGCGATGGGGAAGCTGCGGCTCTACGGAATGAAGGCCGCCTATGACGAGGTGCTGACCACCGCCGTTAAACGCCAGCACGAGCCCCAGCGGATCATCGGCGATCTGCTGACCGCCGAGATCCGAGAGAAGCAGGCCCGGTCAGTCAAATACCAGATGACCATCGCCAAGCTGCCGCTCGCCAAGGAAATGGAAGAGTTCGACTTTGAGGCGGCGCAAGTCAACGAGACGCTGATCCGCGACCTGGCCACCGGCGACTTCCTGGATCACCAACGCAACCTTGTCCTGATCGGAGGCACAGGCACCGGCAAAACCCATCTCGCCGTCAGCATCGCCAGGACATGCATCCGGGAGGGCCGCCGGGGTCGGTTCTTCAATGTGGTCGACCTGGTGAACAAGCTGGACGCAGAAGCCCGCGCAGAACGCCAGGGACGAACCGCCGATCTCATCTCCCGCCTCGACTTCCTGATCCTCGACGAGCTCGGCTATCTGCCCTTCGCCCAGACCGGTGGCCAGCTCCTGTTCCACCTGATCAGCAAGCTTTACGAACGCACATCCATCATCGTCACAACCAACCTGGCCTTCGGCGAATGGCCCAGCGTCTTCGGCGATGCCAAGATGACAACCGCGTTGCTCGACCGGCTCACCCACCACTGCGAGATCGTCGAAACCGGAAACGAAAGCTGGCGCTTCAAGAACCGCGCATAGCGCCAACCCGAAACCCCGCAGGCCCGCCGCCGCTGCGCTATGTGAGGGCTACGCAGCGCCGGGCCTGCTCAGCACAAAGGGGTCAATATTGGACGCCGATAGGGGGTCAAACTTCAATGCCGATTGACATCTTGGCTTTCTCAGGCACGCCGCCCACTCATCGCTAGGCGAATAGTTGCATCCAGCACTTGCTCTATCATTCTCTCCTGGCCGCACTCAAGTCAGGCTACACATCACATACGGTCAACTGGTCCGAGATGTCACCCGTTCAATTGGTCTACGGAAACTCGTTTCCGTGTTCAACATCTGCCCAATGCTTGTTAACCGGCATACGGGCTGCCCGCTTTGCTATTTCCTCAATCTGGATCGGTCGAAAATTCCACTGATCGACGCCGACATTTATGCTGTTTCGCGAGCCTGCCCATTGGTCGTGGACGTGGCCGAACAGCTGCAGGGCGCCTCTGCGTGCACCGTTCCAAGTGATCATCGGATAGTGGCAGAGGACGAGGCTATGATCTCCGTCCTGGATCTCGGCCATGTACTCGGTGCTGGCCCAAGGGAGCGAGATTACTGCTTCATCGTCGTGGTTGCCAATGATCAGATGCTTCCGGCCGGGCAGGCTGTGAAACCAGCTCTCGAACTGTGCTGTATCGTCAGCGCGGCCGAAGGCGAAATCTCCCAAGATCCAGAGGTCATCATCATGCGCGACGTAGCCCTGGAAGTTGGCAATCAGCGCCGCGTTCATCTCCGCGGTTGAGGCGAAGGGGCGCTTGCAGAAGTCGATGATGCGGTGGTGGCCGAAGTGCAGGTCGGCCGAATACCAGTTGGCCATACCTGTGCCTTCCCGTGTTCGTCGTCCCTCAGTTTAGGGACGAGATCATACGGGCGCAAATGTCTGTCAGTTCAGAGGAATTGCGGACGGCGAAACATTTGAAATATCAGCAGATACCAGTCTTGCCCGAGCAAGATTCCAAGTTGGACCGGAAAAGTTCCAATCTTCGGCGAACGTCACATGAACAGGAAGATGGCTGGGGTGGTAGGATTCGAACCTACGGTACACGGTACCAAAAACCGCTGCCTTACCACTTGGCTACACCCCAACGGTGAGCGGCTATCTACGCGGCTTGTTCGGAGGGTTCAAGGCCCATCTTGAAAAAAGTTTCACCCGGGTGCGGGGCAGGGGCAAAGGCCCCTCGCGGCACCGGCCCCGCGGCCCGTCACGGCCAAGGAACAGAGGGATAAACCGAAGATCCGGGACGGGGATGACGGGCGGATCACACGGGACTTGCCGGCGGGTCGGAGGCAGCCGGCCCGAGGGCCGCGCGCAGATCAGTCGCGAATCTCGTCGGCGTCGACGCCCCAGAGGTTGGTCTTCAGCGTCCAGCCGCGATAGCCGCCGGCAGAGATTCTGCACCAGTCGCGGCTGCATTCGCCCAGCCGGGCGATCACCCCCAGTTCGAATCGCGCACTCAGCTGCGACTGCGCGTCGGGACGGCTGTAGACCGGGGTCATGTCCTGTTCGATCAGAACCGTGCGCACACCCGACAGCAGCGCGTAATGCACCCAGCCGCCGGCGCCGTCGCGGTCCTGCACCCGGCGCCAGTGGCCGTGTTCGGCGGTGATCTGCAGCGGCATGTTGCGGCGCTTGAACACCCAGTCGATCCGATGCGTCAGCGATGGCCCGCGGCGCACGTTGCCCTCGTCGGTCTTCAGCGAGACATAGCGCGGCAGCGGCAGATGGGTGACCGGGCCGATCTTCTTCTCGACCGGCGCCGCGGTGGCGCTGCCCGGGGTGTCCGTCGCCGCGCCGACCGGTCCCAGCCCCAGAAGCAGAACTGCGCAGGCCGCTGCCAGCGGGCGTTTGAAAGCTGATATCCGTGTCACAGAAGACCCGCCCGAAATTTTCTTTCGCCTCAGAGGAAAAAGCCTGCGTCATATGCGCATGGGGTTCTTGTGCCCCGGCTGATCCTGCGCCACGATGCCACGGCGCAGGCTGGATGGAAACCTTTGGAGGAGCAGAAGTGCCAAGAGAACGACTGAGTGTTGTCGTGACGCGACGGTTGCCTGAGGTGGTCGAAACCCGCCTGAGCGAGCTGTTCGACGTGCGTCTGCGCGAGGATGACACGCCGATGAGCCGGGCCGAACTGGTCGAGGCGGTGAAGACCGCGGACGTGCTGGTGCCCACGCTGACCGATTCGATTGACGCTGGGCTGATCGCCCAGGCCGGCGAGCGGCTGAAGCTGATCGCCAACTACGGCGCCGGCATCGATCACATCGATGTGGCCACTGCGCGTCAGCGCGGTGTGCTGGTGTCGAACACACCGGGCGTGGTGACCGACGATACCGCCGACATGACCATCGCGCTGATGCTGGCGGTGACCCGCCGCATCCCCGAGGGACTGGCCGCCATGCAGAAGGGCGACTGGACCGGCTGGGCGCCGACCGCCTTTCTGGGGGGCCGGATCAGCGGCCGCCGGCTGGGCATCCTCGGCATGGGGCGGATCGGCCAGGCGGTGGCCCGCCGGGCGGCCGCCTTCGGCATGCAGGTGCATTACCACAACCGGCGCCGGGTTCGCCCGGAGATCGAGGAGGCGCTGGAAGCCACCTATTGGGAAAGCCTCGATCAGATGGTGGCGCGGATGGATGTGATTTCGGTCAACTGCCCGTCGACCCCCAGCACTTTCCACCTGATGAATGCCCGCCGGCTGACGCTGATGAAACCAACCGCAGTGATCGTCAATACCTCGCGCGGCGAGGTGATCGACGAAAGCGCGCTGGCCCGGCTGATCCGCGACGGCGGCATCGCCGGCGCCGGGCTCGACGTATACGAGCGTGGCAGCGATGTCGCCTCCAAGCTGCGCGATCTGCCCAATGTCGTGCTGTTGCCCCATATGGGCTCGGCCACGGTGGAGGGCCGGATCGAGATGGGTGAAAAGGTGATCATCAACATCAAGACCCATGAAGACGGTCACCGCCCGCCCGATCTGGTGGTTCCCGGCATGCTCTGATCCGCGATGCGGAGCTTTCTGGCGCTGCCTCTGCCCGATCCGGTTGCGGCGGCGCTGACCTGGCTGCAGGCGGGGCTGCCCTTCGGGCGGCCCGTGCCACAGCCCAACCTGCACCTGACCCTGGCCTTTCTCGGCGATCAGCCCGAGGCGCGTCTGATCGCGCTGGACGAGGCGTTGCGGGAGCTCGATGCCCCGGCGGTTCCGCTTGAGATCACCGGTCTCGGCAGTTTCGGCGGTGACCGGCCGCGGTTGCTGTTCGCCGATGTCGCGCCGGTGCCGGAGCTTCTGGCGCTGCACAGGGCGATCCGGGGCGCCTTGCGTCTGGCGGCGATGCCGGCCCCGAAGGAGCGGTTTCACCCGCATATCACCCTGTTCCGCTTCGGTGCCGGGCTGCGGCCGCAGCTGGCAGAGAGATTGCCCGCCCTCCTGGCGGATCATCCGCTGCCCGATCTGCCAGCGGCGACGCTCGACCGGGTCGGGCTCTATCGCTCCAGCCTGCGACCGGAGGGCGCGCGCTACGATCTGCTGGCGGACTATCCGTTGGCGCCGGCGGCGGGGTTGTCTCCGCCGGGCTGAGGCGTCAGCCTGGGTCGGGGCGCGGTCCTGCCCCGGAAAGGAGCATCCATGCCATTGTTTTTCCGCGACCGGGGTGGGGCGGACCCACAGAGCGATCGGGTCTATGCGGCCTATGAGATCGCCCATACCGTGGTCGATTTCCTCGCGGCGATCAGCTTTCTGGTCGGCTCGATCCTGTTCTTCTATGCGGCCTATCAGGTGCCGGCGACCTGGCTGTTCGTGATCGGCTCGGCGTTCTTCTGTCTCAAGCCGACGCTGCGTCTGGCCAGGGAAATCCATCTCTGGCGGGTGGGGTCGGTCGAGGCACTGGCGAAACGGGCGGAAGAGACCCGCTGAGCCGCGCCGGCGGCGCAAAAAGACCAGTTGATGTCGCCGGGCGGCGGGCGGACGGCTGGCTTTGCGGTCAGACCGGAGGGGACCCGGAACCGGAGCGCGCCGATGACCACTCTTCTCATCCTCGAAGGCAATATGCCCGCCACCAAGGCGGCCGGCAATGTGGCGACCAGCGGCTTTGTCACCACGCTGCTCGGGCTGGCGCCCGATCTGCATCTGCGCATCGCGTCCCCCTATGCCGGGCCGGTCGATCCCGACCTTTTCGCCGCCGTCGACGGCGTCGTCTTCACCGGCTCGGGCGAGGACTGGTCACCGCATGCGCCCGAGGCGGCGCCGCAGCGCCGGGCGATGGAGGCCGCCTTTGCCGCCGGGCGCCCGGTCTGGGGCTCCTGCAACGGCATGCAGCTGGCGGTGGTGGTGCTGGGCGGGCTGGTCGCCGCCAGTCCCAACGGGGTGGAAGTCGGGATGGCGCGCGACACCCGCCCGACCGGGGCGGGGCGCGACCATCCGATGATGGCGGGCCGCGGCTCCGGCTTTGCCGCCCCCTGCATCCACCGCGACGAGGTCCGCCGCCTGCCGGAGGGCGCCGAACACATCGCCTGCAACGCCCATTCGCCGGTGCAGGCCATGGCCTACCGGCGGGGCGGGGTGGATGTCTGGGGCACCCAGTATCACCCGGAGCTGCGGCCGGCCGATATCGCCACCTATGTCCGCACCAGCGGGCTGCACCGTGGGCCGGCGGCGCAGCTGGGGAACCTGGCCGAGGATCTGGAGCGCGCCCACCACGATCCAGCCGCCGCCACCCGGATCGGTGCCAGCTCCGAAGAGCTGCGGTTGGAGACCCGCGCACGGGAGCTGGCCAACTGGATCGCCCATGTGCGGGCCAGGGCGGGGACCGCCGCCGGCGCGGTCGCCCCGGCCTGAGACGCCACCGCCTCTTTCACCCCGCGCCGAGATCCGCTAAAGCCGCATCTGACCGATGACAGACTGGCGGATCGCGACCGATGAAATTCACTCTTTCCTGGCTGAAAGACCACCTCGACACCACCGCGACGGTGGATGAGATCGCCGAGGCCCTGACCGACCTCGGCCTCGAGGTCGAAGAGATCATCAATCCGGCGGATCGTCTGAAGGAATTTACCGTCGGCCAGGTCACCCATGCCGAACAGCACCCCGATGCCGACCGGCTGCGGGTCTGCACGGTTCAGACCGATGCCGGCGAAACCCAGATCGTCTGCGGCGCACCCAACGCCCGCGAGGGCATCACCGTGGTGGTCGCCAAGCCCGGCACCTATGTCCCGGGCATCGACACCACCATCCAGGTCGGCAAGATCCGCGGCATCGAGAGCCATGGCATGATGTGCTCCGAACGCGAGATGGAGCTGTCGGACGAACACAACGGCATCATCGAACTGCCTTCGGGCGAGGTCGGCCAGAGTTTCTCCGACTGGCTGGCGGAAAACGATCCGGCCAAGGTCGATCCGGTGATCGAGATCGCCATCACCCCGAACCGCCCCGATGCGCTGGGTGTGCGCGGTATCGCCCGCGATCTGGCGGCCCGGGGTCTGGGCACGCTCAAGCAGCGCGACACCCAGCCGGTGCCGGGGGAATTCCCCTGTCCGGTCAGCGTCACCATCGACGAGGACACGCTGGATGGCTGCCCGGTCTTCTCCGGCCGGCTGATCCGTGGCGTCAAGAACGGCCCGTCGCCGCAATGGCTGCAGGATCAGTTGAAGGCGATCGGGCTGCGGCCGATCTCGGCGCTGGTCGATATCACCAACTTCTTCACCTTCGATCGCAACCGGCCGCTGCACGTCTTCGATGCCGACAAGGTCGGTTCGGCGCTGCGGGTGCATCGTGCCAAGGGCGGCGAGACCATCCTCGCGCTTGACGAGAAGGAATACACCATGCCGGCGGGCGCGATGGTGATTTCCGACGACAAGGGGCTGGAGAGCATCGGCGGCATCATGGGCGGCGAGGAGAGCGGCTGTTCGGAGGAGACGGTGAATGTCTTCGTCGAGAGCGCCTTCTGGGATCACGTGCAGATCGCGATGACCGGCCGCGCGCTCAAGATCAACTCGGATGCACGCTATCGCTTCGAACGCGGGGTGGACCCGGCCTTCACCGTCGAAGGGCTGGAGCTGGCGACGCAGATGATCCTCGATCTCTGCGGCGGCGAGCCCTCCGAGGTCATCGTCGCCGGCGCGGTCCCGGACCATTCCCGGGCCTACAAGCTGGATCCGGCGCGGGTGCAGTCGCTGGTCGGCATGGAGATCCCCGAAAGCGATCAGCGCCAGACGCTGACCCGGCTCGGCTTCCGGCTGGAGGGCAATATCGCCCATGTGCCGAGCTGGCGCCCGGATGTGCAGGGCGAGGCCGACCTGGTCGAGGAAGTGGCACGGATCGCCTCGCTCAAAGGGCTCAAGGGCAAGCCGATGCGGCGGGTCTCCGACGGTGTGGCAAAACCGGTGATGACGCCGATGCAACGGCGGCTGCAGATCGGCCGGCGCACGGCGGCGGCGCTCGGCTACAACGAATGTGTGACCTATACCTTCATCGATCAGGCCTCGGCGGCGCTGTTCGGCGGCGGCGACGCGGCGACGATGCTGGAAAATCCGATCAGCTCGGAGATGAGCCATATGCGTCCGGCGCTGCTGCCCGGGCTGCTGGCGGCAGCGGCCCGCAACCAGGCGCGCGGCTTCATGGATCTGGCGCTGTTCGAGGTCGGACCGGCCTTTCACGGCGGCGAGCCGGGCCAGCAGCATGAGCTGATCTCGGGCGTGCTGATCGGGCGCACCGGGCCGAAGGATGTGCATGGCGCGGCGCGGCCGGTCGATGTGTTCGACGCCAAGGCCGATGCCGAGGCGGTGCTGGCCGCGATCGGGGCGCCGGCCAAGGTGCAGATCCTGCGCGGCGCTTCCGAATGGTGGCACCCGGGCCGGCACGGGAAAATCTGTCTGGGGCCGAAGAAGGTTCTGGGCATCTTCGGCGAACTGCATCCGCGGGTGCTGGAGGCGATGAACGTCAAGGGGCCGGCGGTGGCCTTTACCCTCTGGCCGACCGAAGTGCCGCTGCCGCGCAAGTCGGGCGCTACCCGGCCGGCGCTGGAACTGCGCGACCTGCAGGCGGTGGAACGCGATTTCGCCTTTGTCGTCGATGCCAGTGTCGAGGCGCTGACGCTGGTCAACGCGGCCGCCGGGGCCGACAAGGCGCTGATCGAGGACGTGCGGGTGTTCGACGAATTCGTCGGCGGCAGCCTCGGAGAGGGCAAGAAGTCCCTGGCCATCACGGTGCGGTTGCAGCCGGTCGACAAGACCCTGACCGAGAAGGAGATCGAGGCCGTCGGGGCCAAGATCGTCGAGAAGGTCGCCAAGGCCACCGGCGCCAGCCTGCGCGGCTGATGCGGCCCCCTCCGGGGGGAGTATTTGGACAGAGAAGAAGAGGGCGCGGCGGCGCCCTTTTTCACATCCCGGGTCGGCGCCGAGGCGGCCCGTCAGAAACGAGGAGGACGGGCATGACCCTGAACATCTATCTTTCCGGTGAAATCCACAGCGACTGGCGCGAACGGATCGTCGCCGGGGCCAGCGGGCTGGATGTCAGCTTTTCCGGGCCGGTGACCGATCACGACGCCAGCGACGATTGCGGCGTGCGCATCCTCGGGGCCGAGCTGAACAAGTTCTGGCACGACCACAAGGGCGCCAAGCTGAACGCGATCCGTACCCGCCACGGCATCGCCGGTGCCGATATCGTCGTGGTCCGCTTCGGCGAGAAATACAAGCAGTGGAACGCCGCCTTCGACGCCGGCTATGCCGCGGCACTGGGCAAGTCGATCATCGTGCTGAGCCCGCCCGAACATCAGCATGCGCTGAAGGAAGTGCATGCCGCCGCCCTCGCCGTGGCGGAAGAGCCCGAGCAGGTTGTGCAGATCCTGCGCTATGTTCTGACCGGCGCGCTGCCGGGTTGAGCCGGCACCGGGCCAACCCGGTCAGTCGCGCGGCGGGGTGACGAGGCCGGTCTGTACCGCCGGGCGGGCGAGGAAACGGTCGAGATAGGTCGCGACCCGGGGGTAGCTCTGCCAGCCCAGCACCGCATGCGCGTCGTAGAAATCCAGTGCGTTCAGCCAGGGCGCGATGGCGATATCGGCGATGGAATAGGCGCCGCAGACCCAGTCGCGCCCCTCCAGCCGGGTTTCCAGCACGCCGAGCAGGCGTTTGGCTTCGGCGATGTAGCGGTCGCGCGGGCGGGGATCCTCGATTTCGCTGCCGGCGAATTTGTGAAAGAAGCCGAGCTGGCCGAACATCGGGCCGACGCCGCCCATCTGCCACATCAGCCATTGCAGGATCTCCGCCCGTTCCGAGGCGGTCGAGCCGATCAGCTGGCCGGTCTTCTCGGCCAGATAGATCAGGATGGCGCCGCTTTCGAACAGCCCGAGCGGCTGGCCGTCCGGCCCGTGCGGATCGAGGATCGCCGGGATCTTGTTATTGGGGCTGAGCGACAGGAACTCCGGGCTTTTGACATCGGCGTCGGCCAGGGTGACCTTATGCGCTTCGTAGGGCAGGCCGGTTTCCTCCAGCATGATCGAGACCTTGACGCCGTTCGGCGTCGGAAAGGCATAGAGCTGGAGCAGATCGGGGTTGGCCGGTGGCCAGCGGCGGGTGATCGGGAAGGACGACAGATCGGGCATCGGGGCTCCTTTCTTGGGCTGTGCCCGGCTTAGCGGCTTTCGGACCCGGCGGACAGGGAAACCGGGGCCGCGCGGTGTTCACAGGCCGGGGCAGGCCGGCTAGGCTCGGAAAATCGCGCGCTTGCTGTGCGAGTGTGGCAGTCCGAGTGGAGCCGGAGACATGATTCAGGAATTTCGCAAGTTCATCTCTAAGGGCAATGTCATCGACATGGCCGTGGGTATCATCGTGGGGGCGGCCTTTACCGCCATCGTCCGGTCGATGGTGGACGATCTGATCAACCCGATCGTCGGACTGTTCACCGGCGGCATGGATTTCACCGACCAGTATCTGGTGCTGTCGGGCAAGGTGCCGGCCGGGGTGAGCCTGGAGGTCGCGCGCGAGACCGATGCCGCGATCTTCGCCTATGGCGCCTTTCTGACCTCAGTGATCAATTTCCTGATCATCGCCCTCGTGGTGTTCATGCTGGTGCGCTACGTCAACAAGGTCAAAGAGCTCGCCCATCACCACCAGAAAAAGGAAGAGGCGGCGGCCGCGCCGGCGGGCCCGACCGAGCTTGACGTTCTGCTGGAAATCCGCGACGCGCTGAAGAAGGACTGAGGCGCCCCCGGGTGGGGGCCGCGCGGTTCGAATGTGTTTGTAAGAGAGAGACTGAGACATGCAGGAAACCATCACCGAGCTGAGCAACGAGATCAGCGGTGAACTGAGCTGGCTGCTGCCGCTGCTGATCGGCGCGGTCAAGGCGCTTCTGGTCCTGATCGTCGGCTGGATCGTGGCCGGCAGTGTCGGCGGCATGGTGCGCCGTCGGATCAACAAGACTCCGCAGATCGACCCGACGCTGGGCAACTTCATGGCCAGCATGGTCAAATGGATCATCCTGGCGATGGTTCTGGTGGCCGTCCTGGGGATCTTCGGGATCGAGGCGACCAGCCTTGTCGCGATTCTGGGTGCCGCCTCCCTGGCCATCGGTCTGGCGCTGCAGGGCACGCTCAGCGATCTGGCGGCGGGCGTGATGCTGGTGGTGTTCCGGCCCTACAAGCTGGGGCAGTTTGTCGATATCGGCGGCACCGCGGGGACGGTGAAGGATCTCAACCTCTTCACCACCGAGCTGGCGACGGCCGACAACGTCCAGATCATCATGCCCAACGGCAAGGCCTGGGGCGCGATCATCACCAACTATTCCGCGCATCAGACCCGCCGGGTCGATCTGACCTTCGGCATCGACTACGGCGACGACATCGACCGTGCGATGGAGATCATCCTGGCGACCGCCGGCGCCGACAGCCGGGTGCTGAGCGATCCGGCTCCCTGGGTACGGGTGACCAACCTGGGCGACAGCTCGGTCGATATCACAACCCGGCTGTGGTGCGAGGCGGCGGAGTACTGGGATCTGAAATTCGCCATGACCAAGGCGGTGAAAGAGGCCTTCGACAAGGGCGGCATCTCGATCCCCTATCCGCATCAGGTGGAAATCCACAAGGAAAGCTGAGCGTACCACGACGCCAGGCAAGGGATCGGCCGGGGACAGCCCCGGCCGATGCCGTTTCGGGGAGGCTGCCGTCGAAACGGGCGATACGCCCGGCGGGCCGCCCGTTGTGTTCGTGATTTGTTTCTTTTGCGCTTGCGGCGGCTGACGGGCCGGCGCATCAGGCGGCCATGGAATTCGCGCTCTCGACCCTTCCGATCCTTCTGACCATTCTTTGCGGCTACCTGGTCACTCAGGCCGGCATGGTGCCGCGATCGCAGTGGGAGGGGATCAATACGCTCAGCTTCCGCCTGCTGATCCCGGTGGTGCTGATCAGATCGATCGGGTTTTCGGATCTTTCGGCGGTCTCCGGGCCGTGGATCCTGGCGATCCTGACCACCTTCGGGGTGCTGGCGGCGGCGGTGCTGTCGCTGCGGCTGCTGATCGGGGTGGAACGGTTGCCGAACCCCGCCTACACCAGCCTGTTTCAGGCGGCGACACGCTGGAATGCCTTCGTTGGGCTGGCGGCGGCAGAGCTGCTCGTCGGCGGTCCGGCGCTGGCGCTGCTGGCGGTGGGGATGGCAGTGCTGGTGCCCCTGATCAACGTGGTCAACATCGTGGTGCTGGTGGTCTTCGGGGCAGGGCGGGCGAATGCGAAGGGGATCGCGCTGTCGATCCTGCGCAACCCGCTGGTGCAGGGCTGCATCATCGGTCTGGCGCTGAATGCCGCCGACCTGCCGTTGCCGGAATTCGTCGGGCAGACCCTCGATCTGATCGGCCGCGCCGCACTGGGCGTCGGGCTGCTGGCGGTGGGGGCGGGGATCGGGCTGCGGCGGCTGTTCGACCTGTCCGGGCGGCTGGCGCTGGGGGTGCTGCTGCGCCCGGTCTTGAGCCCGCTGCTGTTCCTGACGGTCGCCGCGATGCTGGGGCTGTCGCAGGTCGAGGCGCTGGCGGGCAGCCTGATCTTCGCCGTGCCGGCGGCGTCGAACGGCTATGTCGTGGCGCGGCAGATGGGCGGCGATGCCGATCTCTATGCCGATATCATCACCTGGCAGACGCTGGTGTCGATCGGGCTGATGCCGGCGCTGGCGGCCGGCATCACCTGGATGTTCTGACCGGGCTCAGAGCCGCAGCGCCATCGCCGGGGAAATCACGTCGATCCCCTGCGCCTTGCCCACCGCATAGCAGGTGAGCTGTCCGGCATGGGTGTTCAGCCCGTTCATCAGATGCGGATCGTCCTGGCAGGCCTGGCGCCAGCCCTTGTCGGCGAGCGCGAGCAGGAAAGGCATCGTCGCATTGCCGAGCGCGATGGTCGCCGTCCGCGCCACCGCGCCGGGCATATTGGCGACGCAATAGTGCTGGATGCCGTCGATCTCGAAGATCGGATCGGCATGGGTGGTCGGGCGCGAGGTTTCGAAGCAGCCGCCCTGATCGATCGCCACGTCGACCAGCGCGGCGCCGGGTTTCATCCGGGCCAGATCGTTGCGGCGCACCAGTTTCGGCGCTTCCGCCCCGGGGATCAGCACCGCGCCGACGACCAGATCCGCCTGCGCCAGATGTTCGGCCAGCAGACCTTCCGAGGCATAGCCGGTGCGGAAATCCCGTCCGAAGACATCGTCGAGATAGCGCAGCCGCGGCAGCGACCGGTCGAGCACGGTGACCTCCGCCCCCATGCCGGCCGCGACCCGCGCGGCATGGGTGCCGACGACACCGCCGCCGATCACCAGCACCCGCGCCGGTCCGACCCCAGGCACCCCGCCCAGCAGCACACCGCGTCCGCCATTGGCCTTCTGCAGCGTCCAGGCGCCGACCTGCGGCGCCAGCTTGCCGGCGACCTCGGACATCGGCGCCAGCAGGGGCAGGCCGCCGCGGTCGTCGGTCACGGTTTCATAGGCGATGCAGGTGGCGCCGGAGGCGAGCAGATCGCGGGTCTGATCCGGATCGGGGGCGAGGTGGAGATAGGTGAAGAGGATCTGGCCCTCGCGCAGCTGCTGCCGCTCGACCGGCTGCGGTTCCTTCACCTTGATGACCAGATCGGCGCGGGCGAAAATCTCCGCCGCATCGGACACCAGTGCGGCCCCGGCGGCGGTGTAATCCGCATCGGTGAACCCCGCGCCCAGCCCGGCGCCGGCTTCGACGATTACCTCGTGGCCGTGGGCCACCGCCTCGCGCGCGGCGTTCGGGGTCAGGCCGACACGGAATTCCTGCGGCTTGATCTCTTTTGGACAGCCGATTTTCATGATGAGTCCTCCCATTTATATTGTGCTTAAAAAATGGGCGAAATCCAGTGCAATTTCCGAGGAAAATCGGCTCGCATCCGGTGGGGTTTTTCGAATATTCTTCTGGGAATGCCTCAATTCCCGCAAAGGACGTGCATGAATGTCACTGGACGACACGGATAAACGCATCCTCACCCTGCTGCAGAAGAAGGGGCGCATGTCCAATGCCGACCTGTCGGAGAAGGTGAACCTGTCGCCCTCGGCCTGTCACCGGCGGGTGCAGCGGCTGGAGGCCGAGGGGTATATCCGCGATTACGTGGCGCTGCTGGACGCCCGCAAGATGGGGGTGCCGACCACGGTTTTCGTCGAGATCACCCTGCAGGCCCAGGCCGATGAGGTGCTCGATGCCTTCGAACGGGCGGTGGCGCTGATCCCGGCGGTTCTGGAATGCCACCTGATGGCGGGTTCGGCCGATTACATCCTGAAGATCGTGGCCGAGGATACCGAGGATTTCGCCCGTATCCACCGCCAGTACCTGTCCCGGTTGCCCGGGGTGGCGCAGATGCAGTCGAGCTTTGCGCTGCGCACGGTTTTCCGGACCACGGCGCTGCCGGTCTGAGCGGTCTAGTCGTCCCGCGGCGGCGTGGTGCGCGGCTGCGGGGGGGCGGCGGTTCCGTCGTCGGAAGCCGTGGGCAGATGCGCCAGCGCCCGGGCGATATCGTCGGCGGCGGGGTCCTCGCCCAATTCGCGCAGCATGGTCAGGCATTCCTCCAGCGCCAGCCGCACGGTGGTTACCTGCAGGCTGGTGGCGCGCGGGCTGAGATTGCCCTCGATCGCCCGGAGCTTGTCCAGCGCGGCGTTCAGGTGGGTGCAGGCAGGATAAAGGCCCTCCGCCATCATGTGGCGGATCAGTTCCGACAGCGTCTCCTGCAGCCAGGCGTATTTCAGGGACGCCATTGGGGGGCCTTCGGGGGCCGCAGGGGCCACATATTCGGGGAATACTCAAACACCATTAGAAACTCGCAATCAAACAGACCGGCGACGTGCCGGTTCGTGCAGAGTGCCCGAAATACCCTTGTCGCGGCAAGCCTCGGCGTGGGGGCGAAAATCGCCGCAGTGGCGTGTCGAGACGTCCGCGCCCCCTTGTCTTGTCGGCGCGCGCGGCCCAAGATCCACCCAAGCCGGGGGCTTGGGTGACACCTAAGTTTTACATCGGCGGGATAGCCCGCGCAGAGCAGCGAAGACGTGAAGAAAGGAGCAGATCTTGACCGAGGATCGTGGAGCCGAGTCGATGGACTGGCTGGAGGCCGAACTGCAGGACACATTCGACGAGGACCTCGAGATCGAGTTCGCCGAGCCGATGCTGTCGCTGGAGATCCGCAAGATCTACAACGAGGCGCACCCCGATCTGCTGGATCGCAAGGTCTATTTCCGCAATCTGCTGAGGCTGCAGGCCGAGCTGATCAAGATGCATTATTGGGTGCAGCACACCGGTGCCAAGGTCTGCATCCTGTTCGAAGGGCGCGACGCTGCCGGCAAGGGCGGGGTGATCAAGCGGATCACCCAGCGGCTGAACCCGCGGGTCGCCCGTGTCGTGGCGCTGCCGGCCCCGAGCCGCCGGGAACAGAGCCAGTGGTATTTCCAGCGCTACGTGCCGCATCTGCCGGCCGCCGGCGAAATCGTTCTGTTCGACCGGTCGTGGTACAACCGCGCCGGGGTGGAACGGGTGATGGGCTTCGCCTCGGACGATCAGGTCGAACAGTTCTTCCAGGACGTTCCGGAATTCGAACGCATGCTGGTCCGCTCCGGTATCATCCTGCTGAAATACTGGTTCTCGATCACCGATGAGGAGCAGCAGTTCCGGTTCCTGATGCGCATCCACGACCCGATGAAACAGTGGAAGCTGTCGCCGATGGATCTGGAAAGCCGGATCCGCTGGGAGGATTACACCAAGGCGAAGGAAGAGATGTTCGCCCGCACCAATATCGCCGAGGCGCCCTGGTACATCGTCGAAGGCAACGACAAGAAGCGGGAGCGGCTGAACTGCATCGAGCATCTGCTGACGCAGATCCCCTATGAGGATATTCCGCAGGAGAAGGTGGAGCTGCCCGAGCGGAACTACAATCCCGACTACGAACGTCAGGTGCTGCCGGACGAGCTCTACGTGCCGAAGATCTACTGATCCCCGGCGCCGGCGGGGCCGTCGTCAAAGGCCCCGTCGATGTTTTCCAGCAGCCGCGCCAGATATCCGGTCAGCGCGCGCAGTTCGGTTTCCGAAAACCCGCTCAGCAGTCGCTTCTGCCGCTCCAGAGCATGGGCGAGGATGCGGTCGTGCAGCGCGCGGCCGCTGTCGGTCAGCTGCCAGCTCTTGCGGCGGCTGTCACGGCCCTCGGCGGTCGCGGTCGCCAGCTGGCGCTGTTGCAGCCGGTGCAGGCTGCGGCTGACGGCGGCCTTGTCGATGCCGATGGTGCGGGCCGCGTGGCTGACGGTACTGCCGGGCTCGCGGGTCAGCATCACCAGCATCCGCCAGTCCATCGCCCCCAGACCGAACCGGTCCTGATAATCGCGCGCCGCGGCCCGGGTGAAGCGGTTCGAGGCGAAGGTCAGCAACACTGTGGGCGAACGCCGGAAACTGAGCGTCGCGCGCTCAGGCGTTTCGTCGCTGCCGTCGGGCAGGATCAGGAACAGGTCGTCGCTCAGGTCGCTGTCGGTCATGCTGTCAGCCTAGGGCTTCGGTGTTGACATGACAACATCACCCGTGTTGCCATGACAACACGGAACGGACGCAGGGAGGAGGCGGCCATGACGCAAGCACAGGTGTATGAAATCGATCCACAGGGATTCTGGAGCGATCCCTATCCCGATCTGAAACGCATGCGGGCGCTGGGGCCGGTGGTCCGGGTGCCGCAGCTGGGGGCGACGCTGCTGACCCGGCGGGATGATATCTTCGTAAACGAGAAGAAGACCGAGATCTTCTCGTCCGATCAGCCGGAGGGGCTGATGACCGTGCTGATGGGCCAGAACATGATGCGCAAGGATGGGGCGGATCACATGGCTGAACGCCGGGCGATCTTTCCGACGGTATCGCCGAAGACGGTGAAACAGGTCTGGACTGAGCAGTTCTGCACCCATGCCGCGCGGATTCTGGATGATCTCGCCCCCCGGGGCGGCTGCGACCTGGTTGCCGACTATGCCATGCCGGTGTCGGCCGAGGCGCTGAAATCGATCACCGGGCTGACCAATATGACCGCGCATGAGATGAACCGGGTCAGCCAGGGCATGATCGACGGCTGTGCCAACTACGCGGGCGATCCGGCGGTGGAGGCCAATTGCCACGATTGCACCGCCTCGATCGACCGCCATATCGACGCTATGATCCCGGTGGTAGATGCGGCGCCCGATCAGTCGCTGCTGTCGGTGCAACGGCGCGCCGGCCTGTCGGACAGCCAGACCCGCGCCAATATAAAACTGGCAATTTCCGGCGGCCAGAACGAACCGCGCGACGCCATCGCGGGGACGGTCTGGGCGCTGTTGACCCATCCCGATCAACTGGCCGAGGTGCGCGCCGGGCGAATCCCCTGGCTGCAGGCCTTCGAGGAATATGCACGCTGGATATCCCCCATCGGCATGTCGCCGCGCCGGGTTGCCCAGCAGCATGAGCTTCATGGCATCACGCTGCAGCCGGAGGAGCGGGTGTTCCTGATGTTCGGGTCGGGCAACCGGGACGAGCGCATCTTCGACGATCCCGACCGGTTCGATCTGGGCCGCGATATCAGCGCCGCGATCTCCTTCGGGGCGGGGCCGCATTTCTGCGCCGGCGCCTGGGCGTCGAAATCCCTGATCGCGGATGTGGCGCTGCCGATGTTGTTCGAGCGGATGCCCGATCTCAGGCTGGCCGGGCCGGCGCGGTTCGGTGGCTGGGCCTTTCGCGGTCCGCTGACCATGCCGGTGGCCTGGGGCTGAAACCTTACCCGCGGGCGATCAGGAACCGCTCGAAGGCCGCCAGCGTCACCTCTGAGACGTGGTGTTCCATCCCCTCGGCATCGAGCTCGGCGGTCTCCGCCGGCACGCCGAGGGCCTCCAGAACAGCGACGACGACCCGGTGGCGGGCGCGCACCCGGTCGGCCAGCGCCAGTCCCGCCTCGGTGAGGAAGACGCCGCGATAGGGACGGGAGATTGCCAGCCCCTCGCGTTTCAGCCGGGCGACCGCCTTGGTCGCGGTGGGATGGGTGACCCCCATCCGCCGGGCGATATCGGTGATCCGCGCCTCGCCCATCTCCTCCATCAGGTCGCCGATCATCTCGGCGTAATCTTCCAGCAGGGCCACCGATTGCGCCGCGCGCGCCTGATTGAACCGGTCGGCGGCGTCGGTCTCGGTCTGGTCGCTCTGCGGCATCGGCCTGTGCCCTCCCGGCTGCGGCATGCCCGTTCGGGGCAGAGTTGAAAGCGGGGCTACATATTGCAGGTGCATCTACATTTTGCAAACCGGCTTTAAACGGTGTTGTGACGCCGGGGCGATCTCGTTGCCTCTTGTCAAAAGTGTAGCCCTGGCTTTATTTGGCCCGAGCCAGGCCGGTTCCGGCCACGCGGAGAAGGACAGATCGAGATGTCAGCAGGTCGCAGAGCCGCCCCTTCCGCCAGCACCGCGCGCACCCAGGCCGGGATCGCCGAGGTGCTGGAAGGCCGTCGTCGCGGGCCGCGCGCCTTCCTGCTGTTTGCCGGTCCCGCGATCATCGCCTCGGTCGCCTATATGGACCCGGGCAACTACGCCACCAACATTCAGGCCGGGGCGGGCTATGGCTACGCACTGCTCTGGGTGGTGCTGATGGCCAATCTGATCGCCATGCTGTTTCAGGCACTGTCGGCGCGGTTGGGGATCGTCACCGGCAAGAACCTGGCCGAGCTCAGCCGAGACCATTTCCCGCGCCCGGTCATCGGGGTGATGTGGGCGGTCAGCGAAATCGCTGCCATGGCCACCGATCTGGCCGAATTCCTCGGCGGTGCCATCGGGCTGGCGCTGTTGTTCGACATGCCACTTCTGGCTGGTATGGGGATCACCGCCATCGTCACCTATGCGCTGTTGTTGTTCGAGGGCCGCGGATTCCGGCCGATGGAGCTGATCATCGGCGCCTTCGTCGGCACCATCAGCCTGTGCTATGTGGTCGAGATCTTTATCGCCCCGATCGCCTGGGGAGAGGCCGGGGCCGGGCTGATCACGCCCGATCTGCCCGATGTCGCGGCGCTGACCATCGCGGTGGGGATCATCGGCGCCACCGTGATGCCGCATGCGATCTACCTGCATTCCGGCCTGACCCAGCATCGCGCCCAGGTCCGCGACGATCGCGAACGCCGGATGGTTCTGAGATATTCCAACCTCGAGGTGGTCCTGGCCCTCGCCGCCGCCGGTCTGGTGAACATGGCGATGGTGATGATGGCGGCCAGCGCCTTTCACGCCGGCCACAGCGAGGTGGCCGAGATCGAGACTGCCTATCACATGCTGACGCCGCTGCTGGGCGGGGCGGCTGCGGCGGTCTTCCTGATCTCGCTGATCGCCTCGGGCATCTCCAGTTCGGTGGTGGGGACGATGGCGGGGCAGCTGATCATGCAGGGCTTTCTGCGCATCCGGCTGCCGCTCTGGTTCCGGCGGGCGGTGACGATGATCCCGGCCTTCGTGGTGGTGGCGGTCGGTGCCAATGCCACCGACGCGCTGGTGATTTCCCAGGTGATTCTGTCGATTGCCCTGCCAGTGCCGATGATCGCTCTGATCGTCTTCGTATCGCGCAGCGACATCATGGGGCCCTTCCGCATCGGTCGGCTGACCCAGGCGGCGGCGGTGTTGGGGGCGGTGCTGGTGCTGTCGCTGAACATGGTGCTGCTGGCCCAGGCCTTCGGCCTCGCGGTGCCCGGTCTGGGCTGACCCCCGGAAACGACAAACCCCCGGGGCGGGGCCGCGGGGGTCGTCTGAATAGCGTCATAAGCGCCGGAAAAGGCTGCTTTCGGAAGGGCTTAGAGCAGACCTTCGCGCTGAGCTTTTTTGCGTGCCAGCTTGCGGGCACGGCGGATCGCTTCAGCTTTCTCGCGCGCTTTTTTCTCGGAGGGTTTCTCGAAATGTTGCTTCAGCTTCATTTCACGGAACACGCCTTCGCGCTGCAGCTTCTTCTTCAGGGCACGGAGCGCCTGATCGACATTGTTGTCGCGAACACTAACCTGCATGTGGTTGTCACCACCTTTCTAGTTTCGAGTTGCAAGGAATTGCAGGAGGTGGCCGTATAGCAAGCGATGCCTATCTTGTCTAGTGTAGCAGACGACAGGCACAGGAGGTCCGGACCATGCAACAGGACGACACCACTCAAGACACCGGCCAACAGGGCGACATCAGGGATCAGCTGCTGGATGCGGCGCTGATGCATGTCGCGTTCGACGGCTGGTCGGAGACGACCTTCAGGGCCGCCGTCGAAGATGCCGGGATCGATCCGGGGCTGGCGCGGGCGATCTGCCCGCGGGGATCGGTGGATCTGGCGATGGCCTATCACCGGCGCGGCGATTTGGCGATGGCGGAGCGGCTGAAGATCACCGATCTGACCGGCATGCGCTATCGCGACAAGGTGGCGCTGGCGGTGCGGTTCCGGCTGGAGGCCGCCACCGACAAGGAAGCAGTGCGCCGCGGCGCCACCCTCTTTGCGTTGCCGCAACATGCTGCCGACGGTGCCAAGCTGATCTGGGGCACCGCCGATGCGATCTGGACGGCGCTCGGGGATACCTCGGAAGACGGCAACTGGTATTCGAAACGCGCCACCCTGTCGGCGGTCTATTCCTCGGTCGTGCTTTACTGGCTGGGGGACGACAGCCCCGAAAGCGCGGCGACCTGGGCGTTTCTCGACCGCCGGATCGACGATGTGATGCGGGTGGAAAGCTTCAAGCAGCAGGCGCGGCGCAACCCGCTGCTGAAACCTTTCATGATCGGTCCCGACTGGCTGGCGAAGCAGATCAAGGCGCCCAAGGCCCGGCCCGAGGATCTGCCCGGCAGCCTCGGCTGAGGGCTGCGGGGCGGCGGGGGCTCGCCTCCGGCGCCGAAGCGGGGTATCCCTGTCGGCAACAGCAATGGGCACGCCCCGCCGCGTGCCCGCGAAGGGAGAGCCCAGATGTCCGAGACCATGCGCGCCGTCGAGATCACCGAACCCGGCGGCCCCGAGGTTCTGAAACTCACTACCCGTCCGGTGCCGGTGCCGGCGCCGGGGCAGGTGGTGCTGAAGGTCGCCTATGCCGGCGTCAACCGCCCCGATGCGCTGCAGCGCGCCGGCAGCTACGCGCCACCGCCTACCGCCAGCGATCTGCCCGGGCTCGAGGCCTCGGGCGAGGTTGTGGCGCTGGGAGAAGGCGTGTCGGACTGGGCGATCGGCGACAAGGTCTGCGCGCTGCTGCCCGGCGGTGGCTATGCCGAATATGTGGCGACACCGGCGGCGCATTGCCTGCGGGTGCCCGAGGGCATGGGGATGAAAGAGGCCGCCTGCCTGCCCGAGACCTTCTTCACCGTCTGGTCGAATGTCTTCACCCGTGGCGGGCTGACCGGCGGAGAGCGGTTCCTGGTGCATGGCGGCTCCTCCGGCATCGGCACCACGGCGATCCAGCTGGCCAATGCCTTCGGCGCCCGGGTTTTCGCCACCGCCGGCTCGGCCGAGAAATGCGCCGCCTGCACCGCGTTGGGGGCAGAACGGGCGATCAATTACCGCGAAGAGGATTTCGTCGAGGTGCTGCGCGCCGAGGGTGGCGCCGATCTGATCCTCGACATGGTCGGCGGCAGCTATATCCCGCGCAACGTCAAGGCGCTGGCCAATGACGGGCGGCTGGTGCAGATCGCCTTTCTGACCGGTCCCAAGGCTGAGCTGAACTTCGCCCAGGTGATGGCGCGGCGGCTGACGATCACCGGCTCGACCCTCAGGCCGCAAAGCGATCTGGCCAAGGCGCGGATCGCCCGCGATCTGGCCGAGGCGGTCTGGCCGCTGCTGGATGCCGGCAAGGTGGCACCGGTGATGGACAGCGAATTCGCCTTCGAGGAGGCGGCGGCGGCGCATGCGCGGCTGGAAAGCTCCGGCCATATCGGCAAGATCGTCCTCAAGGTCGGCTGAGCGGCCCAATTTCCCGTGACAGGAAATTGCCCGGAAAATTCGGAATTTTCCGGGCAAGCGGCGGATGTGGGGCAGGCGGCCCGGCGCGGGAGTTGCGCCGGGCATGGACAACCGCCCTGATTTGCGCATGATCGATTCTCCGCGCCGCAGAAGCGTGGTGGAAGGGGAGATCGCGTCATGAGCGAAACCGCACGTACCGTTGTTTTCGACACCCCCGGTGGGCCCGAGGTGATGCGGATCGAGGATCGCCCGCTGGGCGAGCCGGGTCCGGGTCAGCTGCGCATCCGTCATCGCGCCATCGGGCTGAACTTCATCGACACCTACCAACGCTCCGGGCTTTATCCCTTGGCGCTGCCGCATCCGCTGGGGATGGAGGCCGCCGGCGTGGTCGAGGCGGTAGGCGAGGGGGTCACCCATCTGAAGCCCGGCGACCGGGCCGCCTATGCCTGCCAGCCGCCCGGCGCCTATACCGAGGCGCGGGTGATGGATGCGGCCCAGGTCTGCCCGCTGCCGGGGCCGATCAGCTTCGAACAGGGCGCGGCGATGATGCTGAAGGGGATGACGGTGGAATACCTGTTCCATCGCACCACCCCCCTGAAACGCGGCGATACCGTGCTGTTTCATGCCGCCGCCGGCGGCGTCGGGCTGATCGCCTGCCAATGGGCACGGTCCGAGGGTATCACCCTGATCGGCACCGCCGGCACCGATGCCAAATGCCGGCTGGCGCTGGATCATGGCGCGAGCCATTGCATCAATTACCGCAGCGAGGATTTCGTCGAACGGGTGCGCGACCTGACCGGGGGCAGGGGCGTCGATGCGGTGATGGATTCGGTCGGCAAGGACACGTTCGACGGCTCGCTCGACTGTCTGAAGCCCCTGGGGATGATGATGTCCTTCGGCAGCGCCTCCGGCCCGGTGCCGCCGGTCGATATCGCGGTGCTGGGACAGAAGGGATCGCTGAAGCTGACCCGTCCGGTGCTGTTCACCCATCTGGCCGATCACGACACCTGTCAAGAGATGGCTCAGCATCTCTTCGCCAAGGTGCTCGCCGGCGATGTGACGATTCGCATCGATCAGCGGTTCCCGCTGGACCGGGTCGTCGACGCCCATCGCGCGCTGGAGGCGCGGGAGACCACCGGGAGCACGGTGCTGGAGCTCTGACAAGGTCCCTGTGCGCCCCGGATCATGGCCGGGGCGTATCGCAGGGGACGAGTCAGCGCACCGGTGCGAAGAGCGCGTCGGTCAGCTTGCAGTCGGTGATCACGTCGCGGCCGCAGGGAACCGGGGTCAGGTCACGCGACAGGCAGAGCCGCGCCTCCTGGATGTAGCCGTCCTTGCAGGTGATGGTCAGCATGTCGGCGGTCCAGCCCGGGTTGGCCTTCAGAAAGGCCTCCTCCACCAGGCTGGCGGGCAGCCTGACCTCCTGCTTCAGCCGGCGGAAGATCTCGGGCCGGTTCACCCGATCGTAGGCCTCGCGCGCCAGCGCGAAATAGGCCGGCGCCGACAGGCCGGAACATACGCCGTGTTTCTTCCACTGATACCAGGCCAGCCCGCCGCTGCCCATCACGTCGGCCATCGCCGCGGTCATCCGCCGGCTCGGCGGGGCCTCGGCGGTGTGGCAGTATTCCGGCCAGCCTCGGTGATACTGCGGCCAGAGCCCATGCAGCACCCAGCCGTAATCATGACGCGCCTCGCACTGCTCGGACTGCCGGGCATCGCCGTCGGTGGCGCACCAGTTGGGCGACCAGCTCAAGGACAGCACATAATAGTCAAAGGCCCCGGCCCGGTCGCCATCGGCGAGCGCGGGCAGCGCCATCATCAGCCAGAGGAGGATCCAGCGCATTCACTCTTTCCTTATGCGGTTTGGGCCACTATATAGGCCCGAAGTTCCCCCACAACGGAAACCCGTTCCGGAGATCGCTCCGGGACAGCCCCTGATCCGGGCGACGGGACAACTACGCGTAAGGAGACACGAGATGGCCAAACTGCTGCACCCGAAGGCAACCGCCGTCTGGCTGGTCGACAACACCACGATCAGCTTCAAGCAGATCGCAGATTTCGTGGGTATGCACGAGCTGGAAATCCAGGGCATCGCCGACGGCGATGTCGCGGCCGGCGTCAAGGGCTTTGACCCGATCGCCAACAACCAGCTGACCCAGGCCGAGATCGACAAGGCAGAGCAGAACCCGCTCTACAAGCTGCAGGCCAAGTTCAACCCCGCCGCTTCCGGCGAGGAAAAGCGCCGTGGCCCGCGCTATACCCCGCTGTCAAAGCGGCAGGACCGCCCGGCCTCGATCCTCTGGCTGGTGAAATTCCACCCGGAGCTGAGCGATGGCCAGATCTCGAAACTGGTGGGCACCACCAAGCCGACGATCCAGGCGATCCGCGAACGCACCCACTGGAACATCGCCAATATCCAGCCGATCGACCCGGTGGCGCTGGGGCTGTGCAAACAGTCCGAGCTTGACGCCGCGGTGCAGAAGGCCGCTGCCAAGCGCGCCGCCGAAGGCTCGGTCATGACCGATGACGAGCGCCGCCGGCTGGTCAGCACCGAACAGTCGCTGGGCATGGATACCGAGCCGAAGATCCCCACCGCGATCGAGGGGCTGGAAACCTTCACCCTTTCGGGGGCGAGCGATGAGGACGAGACCGACACGCCCGAGCGCGATGTCACCGACGCCGACAGCTTCTTCAACCTGCCGGCTGGCGGCGGTGATGACGACGAGGATGACGAGGACGATTTCCGCCGCGGCTGATCGCCGAGACGGAGCCCGCTTCTGAGCCCCCGCAAGCCACCGCTTGCGGGGGCTTTTTCGTGGCGCAGGGGACCGATCGACACCGGATCGTCACCGGGCCGGGCCTGCCGCAGAAGCGTTTTGACAGTCCTGCTGCGATGCGGCAGTTTGCCGGGGTTCTGGGGGCCGCATCCGCGCCGGCCGCCATCGAAAGGAAAACCATGGCACCGCTGTTTCGGGATTTCTCCTTCACCTCGCTCACCTCGGGGCTGCTTTCCGCCTTCGTCGGCTTCTCCAGCTCTTTTGCGGTGATCGTTCAGGGGTTGACCGCGGTGGGCGCCTCTCCGGCCGAGGCCGCCTCGGGGCTGATGATGGCGGCGGTGGCGATGGGGCTGGCGGGGATCATCCTCAGCCTGCGCTACCGGATGCCGCTGTCGGTGGCCTGGACCACGCCGGGGGCGGCCTTTCTGGCGACGCTGCACGCGCCGGAGGGCGGCTTCGCCGTCACGGTCGGCGCCTTCATGCTGGCGGCGGCGCTGACCATCCTGGCCGGGCTGTGGCGGCCGCTGGGCCGGCTGGCCGAGGCGATCCCGACACCGCTGGCCAATGCCATGCTGGCGGGGATTCTGGTGCCGCTCTGCCTGGCGCCGTTCCGCGCCATGGGGGTGATGCCGGAAATCGCGCTGCCGATCTTCCTGGCCTGGGCGGTGATGGCGCGGATCAGCCGGCTGCTGGCGATCCCGGCGGCGATCCTGGTGGCGACGGTGCTGGTGCTGCGCGGGCTGGAGCCGGGCGCCTTCGCGCTGGGGCAGTTCTGGTCGCCGCCGGTCTTCGTGATGCCGCAGCTGACGCTGGCGGCGGTGGCCGGCATCGCCTTGCCGCTCTTCGTGCTGACCATGGCATCGCAGAACGTTGCCGGCATCGCGGTGCTGAAATCCTTCGGCTATACGCCCAAGGCCGGGCCGCTGATCTCCTTCACCGGGCTGATGGCGCTGCTGTCGGCGCCCTTCGGCTCCCCCGGGGTGAACATGGCGGCGATCACCGCCGCGCTCTGTGCCGGGCCGGAGGCCAACCCCGATCCGGACCGGCGCTATTGGTCGGCGATCGTCGCCGGCATCGGCTATGCCATCATGGGGCTGGGTGCGGCCATCGCGGTGGCGGTGATGGCGGTGGCACCGCCGGAGGTGATCGCGGCGGTGGCGGGACTGGCGCTTCTGGGGGCGCTGGCGGGATCTCTCGCGGCCTCTGTCGCCGATCCCACCGCGCGGGAGGCCTCGGTGATCACCATCCTGATCACCGCCTCGGGGGTGTCCTTCTTCGGCATCGGCGGCGCCTTCTGGGGGCTTCTGGCGGGGGCGGCGCTCTATGCCTGGGACACCCGCAAGCTGCGCCGGGCGGCGGCTGAAGCAGAAGCCGAGGCGGCGGAATAGGCCGTCAGATCTCGCGCCGGGCGCGCAGTGCCGCACCGATGGTGCCGTCGTCGAGGTAATCGAGCTCTCCGCCGATCGGCACGCCCTGGGCCAGAGAGGTCAGCCTGACCTGGCCGTCCAGCTGATCGGCGATGTAATGGGCCGTGGTCTGTCCCTCGACAGTGGCATTCAGCGCCAGGATGACCTCGGTGATCTGCTCCGCCGCGATCCGGTCGATCAGCCGGGGAATGCGCAAATCCTCGGGCCCCACCGCATCCAGTGCCGACAGCGTGCCGCCCAGCACATGATATCGTCCCTTGAAGACGCCGGCGCGTTCCATCGCCCAGAGATCGGCGACGTCCTCGACCACGCAGAGCTCTCCGGTGGCGCGGCGGTCGTCCTGGCAGATGTCGCAGATGTCGGCGGTGGCGATATTGCCGCAGTTCAGGCATTCGCGCGCAGTGGCGGCGACCTCCTGCATCGCATCGGCGAGCGGGATAAGCAGCAGCGCCCGCTTGCGGATCAGATGCAGCACCGCCCGGCGGGCAGAGCGCGGCCCGAGGCCCGGCAGCTTGGCCATCAGCTCGATCAGGTTTTCGATCTCGCGGTTCGCGGACATGGGCGGGCCTGTATGGATGGGGCTGATCAGGACCGGATCAGAGGCCCGGATCAGTGGGCAGGGGCGAGCGGGCGGCGACCGCGCCGGCCGGGGCGCGGCGCGGTCGCCGATATCGGGAGTTGCCGGATCAGAACGGCAGCTTGATATCCTTGGGCAGGCCCATGCTTTCGGTCAGCGCGGCCATTTCTTCCTGCGCCTTCTCGGCCGCCTTGATCTGGGCGTCCTTGATCGCGGCGAGGATCAGATCCTCGACCACTTCCTTGTCTTCGCCGTTGAAGATCGAGGGGTCGATATCCAGCCCGGTCAGTTCGCCCTTGGCGGTGGCGGTGGCCTTGACCAGGCCGGCCCCGGATTCGCCGGTGACCGTCAGATTGGCCAGATCGTCCTGCATCTGGGCCATCTTGGTTTGCAGCTCCTGGGCCGATTTCATCATCTTGGCCATATCGCCGAGCTGGCCGAGTCCTTTGAACATGGGGCTCTCCTGAAAAGGTGTTCGTGCTTGGTTCACAGAAATACGCGGGCGCGGCTTTCGGCACAAGGCCACGTCGCCGATGCGGGGGCCCAAGGCGCCGTCACGGCCCGGGTGTCTGTCGTGCGGTGACCCGAAACCGGTCGCGATAGGCCCCAGGGCTGAGACCGGTCACCGACCGGAAGGCGCGGGCGAAGGCGGAGCTGTCGCGATAGCCCACCGCCCAGCCGATCTCGGCGGTGTTGTCGCTGCCGCGTTCCAGCGCGCCGCGCGCCTTTTCCACCCGCAGCCGCTGCAGATAGGCCGCCGGCGTCAGCCCGGTGGCGCGCTGGAACCGGCGCAGAAAACTGCGCTCGCTCAGCCCGGCGTGACTGGCCAGCGCGGTGACGGTGAGCGGATCGGCAAAGCCGGTGTCCATCCGGCGCTGCGCCCCGAGCACGGCGGCATCGCCATGGCCGCGCGGCGGCCGGAAGCCGGCGTAATGGCGCTGTTCGCGCCCGGCCGGATCGACCAGCAGGTGCCGGGCCAGCCGGGTCGCCAGATCGGGGCCGAACCACAGCCCGGTCAGATGCAATCCCAGGTCGAGCCAGGCCATCAGCCCCCCTGCGGTGACGATGTCGATATCGTCGATCAGGATATGGTCCGGTTGCAGCCGGACCTGCGGAAATCGCGCCCGGAAGGCCGGTTCCAGTGCCCAGTGGGTGGTGGCGGGGCGCTCGTCCAGCAGCCCGGCCTGTCCCAGCCAGAAGGCGCCGGCGCAGACCGAACAGGCCAGCGCGCCCTCGGCATGTCGGTCGCGGGCCCAGCGGATCAGCGGGTGATCGGGGCGGGCCTCTGTCGGCTGCAGCGACGGGGGAAAGACAAAGGCGTCGACCGGCGTTTCCGGCAGCGCGGCGGCGCTGACGACGCTCAGATCGGGGGGGCTGGGGCGGTGCGGCCGGAACCGCGGCGGTGGCCTCCGTCAGCCGTGGCAGCAGGGCGAACATATCGGCCATCCCGTCGAGCGCGGAGCGCTGCACTCCGGGATAGGCGACCAGCGCCAGGCGGATCGGGCGATTTGGCGGTTTCTGCATATCATTTGTCATAACCGCCAATTCCCGCCGCGGTCAATCCGCGGCAGTCTGTGCCACGCAACAGCAAGAAGGAGCTCGGAGATGACCGGACAGGCACTGATCCTGGTGGATATTCAGAACGACTATTTCGAAGCCGGCCTCTGGCCGGTGGCGAAGATGCAGGAGGTGGCGGAGAATGCCGCGCGGCTGCTGGGGCGGGCGCGGACGGCGGGGGATCTGGTGGTGCATATCCGCCACGAGATGGCCTCGGACCAGGCGCCGTTTTTCCGTCCGGGCAGCGCCGGCGCGGATATCCATCCCACCGTCGCCCCGGCAGAGGGCGAGGCGGTGATCACCAAGGCGCGGCCCAACAGCTTTCTCGGCACCGACCTGCTGGAACGGCTGCAGGCCGCCGGGATCGGGGCGGTGACGATCTGCGGCGCGATGAGCCAGATGTGCATCGATGCCACCGCCCGGGCGGCGGCGGACCACGGTTTCGCGGTGACGGTGGTCGAGGACGCCTGCGGCGCGAAGGAGGCGGCGTTCGGCGGTGTCGAGCTGAGCGCGGACCAGGTGCATGCCGCCTTCATGGCGCCGCTGGCGATGAGCTATGCCAAGGTGCTGCGCACCGGGGAACTGCTGGAGGGCTGAGCCCGGTCACTGGGGCGACTTACCGCCGCGGTCTCAGCTGTCGTCGAAGGGATCCCATTCGTCTTCGACCTCCGGCAGCGCCTCGGCCTCGATATCGGCGGCGATCTGGTCGCGGCTGCGAATGTCCGAGATCTCGGCCTTCGGAAACCGCGCCAGAACCGCCTGCACCAGCGGGTGTTCGCGGGCCTCCTCGCGCAGCGCCAGTTCGGCGGCATCGCGCAGCTCGGCGATGGTGGGGGCGGTGCTGCCACCGGCGATGATCACCGCCCAGCGGTTGCCGGTCCAGGCCTGCAGCCGCGATCCCAGCCGCTGCGCCAGATCGGCAGGGGCGGCATCGGTCGGGGTGAATTCGATGCGGCCGGGCTGATAGGCGACCAGACGCACACCGGTTTCCACTTCGACCAGCAGCTTGACGTCGCGGTGAGTGCGGATCAGCTCCACCACATGTTCGAAACTGGGATAGCGGGCCAGCGCAGCCTCGACATCGCGGGCCAGCATCGCGCTGGCACCGCCGCCGCCATGCATGCGCGGGGCGCCGGACGGTGGCGCGGCAGTGGCCATCGTCGTCGTCGGGGCGGACCAGCCCGCCGGCCCGCCGCCCGGGGCGCCGCCGCCGGTGCCTCCCGTGCCGCCACCCGTGGGCCCGCCGGACATCGGCGGCGGCGGTGTATCCTGCAGCCTGCGCAGCAGCTCCTCCGGGCTCGGCAGATCGGCGACATGGGTCAGCCGGATCACCGCCATTTCGGCGGCCATCATCGCGTTGGGGGCGGCGGCGACCTCTTCCAGCGCTTTCAGCAGCATCTGCCACATCCGGCTCAGCACCCGCATCGGCAGCGCCTCGGCCATCGCCTGGCCGCGCCCGCGCTCATCCGGACCGATGGTCGGATCCTCGGCCGCCTCCGGGGTGATTTTCACCACGCTGACCCAATGGGTGATCTCGGCCAGATCGCGCAGCACCGCCAGCGGGTCGGCGCCTTCGGCATATTGCGCCGACAGCTCGGTCAGCGCGCCGGCGGCATCGCCGCGCAGGATCATGTCCATCAGATCCAGCACCCGGCCCCGGTCGGCCAGCCCCAGCATGGCGCGGACCTGATCGGCGCTGGTCTCGCCGGCGCCATGGGAAATCGCCTGATCCAGCAACGAGGTCGCATCGCGGGCAGAGCCTTCGGCGGCGCGGGTGATCAGCGCCAGCGCATCCTCGGCGATCTGGGCGCCTTCCTTGTCGGCGATCTTGCGCAGCAGGCCGATCATGTCCTCCGGTTCGATCCGGCGCAGATCGAAGCGCTGGCAGCGTGACAGGACGGTCACCGGCACCTTGCGGATCTCGGTGGTGGCGAAGATGAATTTCACATGCGCTGGCGGTTCCTCCAGCGTCTTGAGCAGCGCGTTGAAGGCGCTGGTAGAGAGCATGTGAACTTCGTCGATGATGTAGATCTTATAGCGCGCCGAAGCCGCCCGGTAATGCACCGAATCGATGATCTCGCGGATGTCATTGACCCCGGTGCGCGAGGCCGCGTCCATCTCCATCACATCGACATGGCGGCCTTCCATGATCGCCCGGCAATGTTCGCAGATGCCGCAGGGCTCGGTTGTGGGGCCGCCGGTGCCGTCCGGCCCGATGCAGTTCATCCCCTTGGCTATGATCCGCGCGGTGGTGGTCTTCCCGGTGCCGCGGATGCCGGTCATGATGAAGGCCTGGGCGATGCGGTCGGCGGCGAAGGCGTTCTTCAGCGTCCGCACCATGGCCTCCTGGCCGACCAGATCGGCGAAGGTCTCGGGGCGGTATTTGCGGGCGAGAACCTGATAGGCGGGACTGTCGGACAAGGGGCTACCTGGGGTCGGGGAATCTGGGGCCCAACCTAGGCGCTGGGGGGGCGGAGGTCCAGTGGCGGCCGGCCGCCTTCCGCCCTCGATCCGATCCCGGGGCCGCCCGGCGGCGATCCCGGCTCAGTCTCCGCCGATCCGCCGCTGCAGCAGCGCCGCCAGCCCGCCGGTGGCGAGAATGCCGGCGGCGGAGAGCAGCCCGTTGCCGATATCGCCGGTCGCATCCCCCAGCCAGCCGGCGGCCACCGGCCCGACGGTCTGGGACACCGCGAAGACCACGGTGAACAGGCTGATCGACGGCCCCCAGGCCTCGGGCGGCAGGTTCTGGCGGGCGAAATTGGTCACTGCCCCCGGCGCCATGAAGACCGAGAGCCCGAAGATCGCCGCCGAGACCGCCAGCCCGGGCCCGGCCGGGAACAGCACCGCGAGGCCGGAGCCGAGAGCGATGCAGCCGAGGATCAGCGCCAGCGGCAACCCGGTGGCAGAGCGCGCGAAGACCGGCCGCCAGACGAAGGGCGACAGGCAGAGGCACAGACCCAGCAGCGCCCAGACCGCCGCGATCAGCCCGGCGCCGGCGCCCTGTTCGGTCATCCAGGCGCTGAGAAAGGTCATATAGACGATATAACCCATGCCGAAGGCGCCATAGCCCAGCAGCTCCGGCAGCATCCGCAGCAGCGGCAATCGTGTCGGGGGTGCCGCCGCTGCGGTCTTCGGCGGCCGCAGGCTCTCGCCCGACCAGAGCGCCAGTGGCGCGAAGACCACGCAGGCGATGCCGACCCAGATCCAGCCCATGGGCCAGCTCGACGGGCCGTAGTGCGCCAGCATTAGCGGCAGGGCGCTGCCGGCCAGCACGATGCCGAAGCCGCCGCCGAAACCGAAGAGGATGGCGATGGCCAGCGCGTTCTGCCGCGGATTGTCGGGGAACAGCCGCGCCGCCAGCGCGCCGCCGGTGGAAAAGGACAGCGCCCCGAACACCCCTGCCAGCACCCGCCACAGGGTCTGCCACCACAGCGCGGCATCGACCCCGGTCAGCAGCAGTGCGGCGGTGGTGGTCACCAGGCCGAAGCTGAACAGCCGCGAAGCGCTGATCCGGCCGATCAGGATCATCGTCAGCACCGCACCGACCAGATACCCCAGCGCATTGGCTGTGTTCAGCCAGCCGGCCTGGGCATAGCTCCAGCCCAGATCGGCACGCATCGCCGGCAGCAGCATGCTGTAGGCGAAGCGGGCGAAGCCGTTGGTGATGCAAAGTCCCAGCGCCAGCCCCAGCACCACCAGCCAGGGGTGGCGCTCGGCTGCGCCGCCGCGCCGGTGCGGGGCACCGGCGGCGGGCAGGTCAGAGCCCGGCATAGACCGCGCTTTCGAAGGCGGCGTAGGTCTCCGCCACGGGTGGGTCCAGGAACGGCAGCGACTGGGTCATCAGCACGGCGGCCAGATCGCGGGCCGGGTCGATCCAGTAATGGGTGTTGCAGATGCCGGCCCAGCCCAGCGACCCGGCGCTGCGCCGCCCCGGGATCGCGGTCTCGTTGCGCAGGAAGGCCATCGAATGGGTCACCGGCTGGCCCGGGAACAGATCGACGTCGGCGCTGGATTTCGGCGACACGCTGATCATCTTGCGAAACTGAAGCCCCTGCATCTGGTCCTCGGTCATCAGCCGCAGCGTCTCGGGCGACAGGATCCGCTGGCTGTCGAGCGTGCCGCCATTCAGCACCATGCGCAGAAACCGCATGTAATCGGGGGCGGTGGAATAGAGCGCATGACCCATGCCGTAGACCTCGGGCCGCCGCGGCGGCGTCAGCCGGCTGGGGCGAAAGCCGCCGTCGGCCGCCCGCATCCGCACCGCCGCCAGCCGGTCCTCCAGCCCGTCGGGCTCGAAACGGGTGTCGCGCATGCCGAGGGGGGCAAAGATCTCCTCGCGGCAGAACCGGTCGATCGGGCGGCCGTCTGCCGCCTCCACCATCCGGCCCAGCCAGTCGATTGACAGCCCATAGCCCCAGCGGGTTCCGGGATCGGAGGTCAGCGGATACATCAGCCCGGCCTTGCGCCCCGACAGTGCCGGCGGCACCCCCCGGGTTTCGAGGTATTTCGCGACATCGGCATTCCAGAACTCGTATTCGATGCCGCTGGTATGGGTCGCCAGATGGCGCAGGGTGGCGGTGCCGCGCTGCGGTCTCAGGATCGGGGTGTCGCCGTCCCAGCCCTCCAGCACCGGCAGATCGGCCCATTCCGGCAGCAGATCGGCCACCGGCGTCTCCGGGCTCAGCACACCACGGTCGATCAGGATCAGCGCCGCCAGCGCGCCGATCGCCTTGCTCATCGAGAAGATACGGAACACCGTGTCCTCGCCGGCCGGGCGGCCGCTGTCGGCATCGCCGATGCTGCTGCTGAAGCGGATGCCGCCGGATGTGCCGACCATGGCCACCGCAAAGGGCAGACGGCCATTCATCACCGCGTGCCGCAGCACGCGCTCTGCCTCCCACATGCGCTCCTCCTTCGCATTCGGACGGTCCCGGGGCGGTCTGCCGTCCCGCGGTCGAGCCTAGCGGCGGCGCCCGCGGGCTGTCCATTGCGCCGTTGCGTGACTTGCATTCGCGGGGCGGCGGGGCTAGCAGGACGTAAGCAAGCAGCAGAGGACCGTCATGGACGATCTTAAGGCAAAATATCTGGCGCAGATCGCAGAGGCGGCCGATGAATCCGCGCTGGAGGCCATCCGTGTCGCCGCCGTGGGCAAAAAGGGCGAAGTCAGCCTGAAAATGCGCGAGCTGGGCAAGATGACGCCGGAAGAGCGGCAGGTCGCCGGCCCGGCGCTGAACGCCCTGAAGGACGAGATCAACAGCGCGCTCGCCGCCAAGAAGGCCGCGCTGGCCGACAAGGCGCTGGACGAGCGGCTGCGCAGCGAATGGCTGGACGTCACCCTGCCGTCGCGGCCGCGCCGCATGGGCACGCTGCATCCGGTCAGCCAGGTCACCGAGGAGGTCACCGCGATCTTCGCCGAGATGGGCTTCGCCGTTGCCGAGGGCCCGCGGATCGAGACCGACTGGCACAATTTCGACGCGCTGAACATCCCGGGCCACCACCCCGCGCGGGCGGAGATGGACACCTTCTACATGCACCGGGCCGAGGGCGACGAGCGGCCGCCGCATGTGCTGCGCACCCATACCTCGCCGGTGCAGATCCGGTCGATGGAGGGGCAGGGCGCACCGCTGCGGGTGATCTGCCCGGGCGGCGTCTATCGCGCCGATTACGACCAGACCCACACGCCGATGTTCCATCAGGTCGAGGGGCTGGCGCTGGACACCGATATCTCCATGGCCAATCTGAAATGGGTGCTGGAGGAATTCGTGAAGGCCTTCTTCGAGGTCGACGATGTCGAGCTGCGCTTCCGCGCGTCGCATTTCCCCTTCACCGAACCCTCGGCCGAGGTCGACATCCGCTGTTCCTGGGAAGGCGGCACACTGAAGGTGGGCGAGGGGGACGACTGGCTGGAAATCCTCGGCTCCGGCATGGTGCATCCGAAGGTGCTGCAGGCCGGCGGTATCGATCCGGAGAAATACCAGGGTTTTGCCTTCGGCATGGGGATCGACCGGATTGCGATGCTGAAATACGGCATCCCCGATCTGCGCGCCTTCTTCGACAGCGATCTGCGCTGGCTGCGCCACTACGGGTTCAGCGCGCTGGATGTGCCGACGCTGCACGGCGGCCTGAGCCGCTGAGCCGCTGATCCCCCGGCAAGGGGGATCGCCCCGCCCGGGCGGGGCAGAGGCCGTGACGCGGGCGAATTGTCGACATCCAGACGATTGCCAGCCCGACCCGATCCGCTAGAGTGCCTTCCGAACGACATTTCGGAAGGGACACCCCATGCGCCGTTTCCTTATCGCCTGCCTGAGCGGGGCCCTGCTGGCCCAGCCGCTGGTTGCCCAGCAGACCGCCGATGCCGTGGCGCCCGAGGCCGCGACGGCGGCCGATCCCTTCGCTTCGCTGTCGCCCGAGGTCGCCGCGGCGCTGACCGCCAAGGCCGAGGGGCGCCCGGTGACGGGCACCGACTGGATGATTGCGGTTGCCAACCCACATGCGGCGGAGGCCGGCGCCGCAGTGCTGCGCGCCGGTGGCTCCGCCGCCGATGCGATGATCGCGGCGCAGAGTGTGCTGGGGCTGGTGGAGCCGCAGTCCTCCGGCCTGGGCGGCGGAGCTTTTCTGGTCTGGTACGATGCTGCCAGCGGTGAGCTGACCACGCTCGACGGTCGCGAAACCGCGCCGCTGGCGGCCCGGCCGCAGCTGTTTCAGGATGCCCAGGGCGAGCCGCTGAGCTTTTTCGACGCGGTGGTCGGTGGTCTTTCCGTTGGTACGCCGGGCACGCCGGCGCTGATGGCCGAGGCGCATCGCCGTTGGGGCCGCAGCCCCTGGCCCGGGCTGTTCGACCCGGCGATCCGGCTGGCGGAAGACGGGTTCGAGGTCTCCGCCCGGCTGGCCGCGCTGGTCGATGCCGATGCCGGCCGGCTGGCCCGGTTTCCCGAGACGGCGGCCTATTTCCTCCCCGGCGGCAGCCCTCTGTCCGAGGGCCAGCGGCTGACCAACACCGCCTATGCCGAGACGCTGAAGACCCTCGCCGCCGACGGGGCGGAAGGGTTTTACACCGGTCCAGTCGCCGCCGATATCGTCGCCCGGGTGCAGGGGGCAGAGGGCAATCCCGGGGTGCTGTCGCAGATCGATCTCGCGCTCTATCAGGTGCGGGAACGCGATCCGGTCTGTGTCGCCTATCGCGCCTATGAGGTCTGCGGCATGGGGCCGCCGTCCTCCGGCGCACTGACCGTGGGCCAGATCCTCGGGATGCTGAACACCGTCGAGCTGCCGGGCCCCGACCAGCCGCAGGCCTGGCGGCTGATCGGTGATGCCTCGCGGCTCGCCTTTGCCGACCGGGGCCGCTACATGGCGGATGCCGATTTCGTGCCGATGCCGACAAAGGGGCTGGTCGATCCGGCCTATCTGGCCGAGCGCGCCGGCCTGCTGGCGGCAGGCGATGCCCTGCCCGAGGTGGCGCCGGGCGCGCCGGAGTTCGATCACGCGCAGCTCTGGGCCGATGACGAGGCGATCGAATTCCCCTCGACCTCGCATATCTCTATCGTCGACCGTTATGGCAACGCGCTGTCGATGACCACCACCATTGAGAACGGCTTCGGCTCGCGACTGATGGTGCGCGGCTTCCTGTTGAACAACGAGCTGACCGATTTCTCCTTCCGCAGCCACCGGGACGGGATGCCGATCGCCAACCGGGTCGAACCGGGCAAGCGGCCGCGATCCTCGATGGCGCCGAGCATGGTGATGCGGGACGGCAAGCCGGTTCTGGTGGTGGGATCTCCCGGCGGCAGCCGCATCATCGGCTATGTCGCCAAGACCATCATCGCCTGGGCTGACTGGGGCATGGATGTGCAGCAGGCGGTGGCGCTGCCGCATGCGGTGAACCGTTTCGGCACCTTCGATCTGGAGGAGGGCACCGGCATCGAGTCGTTGGCGCCGGCGCTGGAAGAACTGGGCTATGAGGTGAAGCCGCGGCCACTGAACTCCGGCCTGCATGCGATCGAGATCGGCCCGGAGCTGAAGGGCGGCGCCGATCCCCGTCGCGAAGGTGTGGCGCTGGGGGGCTGAGGCGCGGTTCGCGGGAGGTCTGGCGGGGGGCGCGCCGGAGAAGGGCGGCGGCGGTGTCGGCGACAGGAGAGGGGGCCTTGCCCCCTCACCCCCAGGATATTTGGTCCCAGGTCGAAGGGGAGCGGTGGCGCCTTATGTCCGGGGATCGCGCGCTTCGGGAGCGGGCGTGTCCCGGGCGGCGCGGGGCAGGGCGCGGGCGCGCCGATTGACGGTTGGCCGAAACCGCGTATTGTCCGCCCGCAAATGGAGAGACTGATATGGTGCAAGCAACCGCGCTGCCGCGCAACGAAACCGGGATCGAAACCACCGTCGGCATTCTGAAGCAACGCTTCGGCGACCGCTGCCAGACCGGATTGTCCATTCGCGAGCAGCACGGTCACACCACGACCTATATCCAGAACCAGATCCCCGATGCGGTGGTCTTTCCGGAGAGCACCGAAGAGGTGTCCGAGATCGTCCGGACCTGCGCCGAACACAAGGTGCCGGTGATCCCCTTCGGCACCGGCACTTCGCTGGAAGGCCATGTGAACGCGCCGGCCGGTGGTATCTCGGTCGATTTCACCCGGATGGACCGGATTCTTGAGGTTCATGCCGGGGATCTCGATTGCGTGATCCAGCCCGGGGTGACACGGGAGCAGCTGAATACCTTCCTGCGCGATCAGGGCCTGTTCTTTCCGATCGATCCGGGCGCCAATGCCTCGCTGGGGGGGATGGTCTCGACCCGTGCCTCGGGCACCAATGCGGTGCGCTATGGCACCATGAAGGACAATGTGCTGGCGCTGCAGGTGGTGATGCCCGATGGCGAGGTGATCCGCACCGCCACCCGTGCCAAGAAAAGCTCGGCCGGTTACGACCTGACCCGGCTGATGGTGGGATCGGAGGGCACCCTGGGGCTGATCACCGAGATCACGCTCCGCCTGCAGGGCATTCCCGAGGCGATTTCCTCGGCGCGCTGTTCCTTTCCTTCCGTCGATGCCGCCTGTCAGGCGGTGATGATGACGATCCAATACGGTGTGCCGGTGGCGCGGATCGAGCTTCTGGACGCGCTGAGCGTCAAGGCCGCCAATGCCTATTCCAAGCTGGAGCTGCCGGAAACGCCGCTGCTGCTGCTGGAGTTTCACGGCTCCGACGCCGGGGTGGTGGAGCAGGCCGAGACCTTCGGGTCGATCGCCGAGGAATTCGGCGGCAATGGCTTTGCCGCCACCACCAGCACCGAGGAACGCAACAAGCTGTGGCAGGCGCGGCATGACATGTACTGGGCCTGCCACGGGCTGCGCCCGGGCGCCAAGGGGCTGTCGACCGATGTCTGCGTGCCGATCTCGCGGCTGGCCGAATGTGTTGCCGCGGCGGCGGCCAAGGCCGACGAGCTGGGGCTGATTTCGCCGATCGTCGGCCATGTGGGCGACGGCAATTTCCACTGTCTGCCGCTGATCGACGTCGACAACCCGGAGGAGATCGCCACGGCGGAGGAATTCGTCGGCTGGCTGAACGATCTGGCGATCTCGGTCGAGGGCACCTGCACCGGCGAGCATGGCATCGGCCAGGGCAAGAAACCCTATCTCTACAAGGAACTGGGGCCGGCGATGCGCTATATGGCGGCGATCAAGGCGGCGCTGGATCCGGACAATATTATGAACCCGGGCAAGATCGTCTGACGGCGATCCGAAGGCGCGCCTTGCGGCGCAAACGATCATGGGGCCGCGCCGGGGCGCGGCCCCTTTGCCTCCGGCGGGGATATTTGCGGCGAGAAAAAGCGCAGCAGAGGGATCAGGCGATCCGGTCGGGGGTGGCGTCGCCTGTGATGGTTTCCGTTCGGTCCTTCAGCCCGACGCCGGACAGTTGCAGCCGCATCGCCTCACGCGCGAGATAGGCGGCCCGATGGGCGGCATCCTCGAAGCTGAGACCGCCGGGGCGGATGTTGGAGAGGCAGTTGCGATCGGCATCGGTGCTGTCGTCGCGCGGGTTCCAGGTCAGGTAGAGGCCGAGGCTGTCGGCGGCCGAGAGCCCGGGACGCTCGCCGATCAGCACCATCACCATGCGGGCCCCAAGCGCCTGGGCGATCTTGTCGCCGAGGGCGACGCGGGCCTGGGTGGCGACGGTGAGCGGGGCGAGGCGGAGCCCGGCCTCCCGGAGGCGTGGCGTCAGCGCCGCGAGGAAGGGTGGCGCGGAGCTTTGCGTGGCGAGGGCGGAGAGCCCGTCGGCCAGCACGATGGCGAGATCGGGGGCGAGATCGGGGACGGTTTCGGACCGGGCCGCGCGCAGGGTCTCGGCGCTGTCGGGGGCCAGCCGGCGGCCGAGGTCGGGGCGCTGCAGATAGGTGGCGCGGTCGGGCGCCTGGCTGGTCACTGGCAGGAGCTGGGCCGCGGTCGGGCCGAGCGCCGATTGCAGCGCGGCGATATCCAGTTCCGAATGCACCGCGGTGCGGGCGCGGGCATGGGCGATCTGGAATTCCAGATGCCGGGCGGTGGGCAGCGAGACGCCGGCGCGGCCGAGCGCGATGCGCGCCGGGGTGAGCTGGCGCAGCGGCGACCAGGGATCGAGCGGTCGGGGACCGGTGCCGGTGGGCGCGGGAGGAATACGGCGGGTGCTCATGCGTCGCTCAGCCTCAGCAGCGTGTCGGACAGCTCTCCGGTCGGGGCCGGCGCGGGGGTGAAGCTGCCATCGGCCGCCATCAGCCCCATGCGGTCGAGCCAGGCTTCGAATTCGGGGGCCGGGCGCAGGTCCAGCACCCGCCGGGCATAGAGCGCGTCGTGGAAGGAGGTGGTCTGGTAGTTCAGCATCACATCGTCCGAGCCGGGAATGCCCATGATGAAATTCAGCCCCGCCGCTCCCAGCAGCGTCAGCAGCACGTCCATGTCGTTCTGATCGGCTTCGGCGTGGTTGGTATAGCAGATGTCGCAGCCCATCGGCACGCCGAGCAGCTTGCCGCAGAAGTGGTCCTCCAGCCCGGCGCGGATGATCTGGCGGCCGTCGAACAGATATTCTGGCCCGATGAAGCCGACCACGGTATTGACCAGCAGCGGCTCATAGGCGCGGGCGACGGCATAGGCCCGGGCCTCCAGCGTCTGCTGATCGACGCCGTGATGTGCATCGGCCGAGAGGCAGGACCCCTGGCCGGTTTCGAAATACATCACGTTCTGTCCGACGGTGCCGCGGTTCAGCGCCCGGGTGGCCTGATGCGCCTCCTCCAGCAAGTCGAGGCTGATCCCGAAGGAGCGGTTGGCGGCCTCGGTGCCGGCGATCGACTGGAAGGTCAGGTCGACCGGCGCGCCGGCCTCGATCGCGGCCAGCGTGGTGGTGACATGGGCCAGGATGCAGGATTGGGTCGGGATGTCATGCTCCGCGATCAGCGCGTCGAGCATATGCAGAAGATCGATCATCGTCGCCACATTGTCCGAGGCAGGGTTGATACCGATCACCGCATCGCCGGAGCCGTACATCAACCCGTCGAAGACCGAGGCGGCGATGCCGCGGGCGTCATCGGTGGGGTGGTTGGGCTGCAGCCGGGTGGAGAGGCGTTTTTCCAACCCGATGGTGTTGCGGAACCGGGTCACCACCCGGCATTTACGGGCGATCAGGATCAGATCCTGGTTGCGGCAGATCTTCGACAGCGCCGCCACCATCTCGGGCGTCAGCCCGGGGGCGAGGGCGCCGAGCATGGCGCTGTCGACGGTATCGGACAGCAGCAGATCGCGGAAATCGCCCAGCGTCAGATGCGCCACCGGGGCGAAGGCGGCGGAGTCGTGCCGGTCGAGGATCAGGCGGGTGACTTCGTCGGTCTCATAGGGCACCACGGTTTCGTTCAGAAAGACGCTCAGCGGCAATTCGGCCAGGGCGCATTGGGCGGCGACGCGTTCCACCTCGGTCGCGGCGGCGACCCCGGCCAGCTGATCGCCCGAGCGCAGCGGCGTGGCCCGCGCCATCAGCGCCTTGAGATCGTCGAAACGGAAGGTTTCCTGCCCGAGGCTGTAGCGATAGCTGCTCATGCCGCGCCCCGCTTTGACGGCCGGGCCGGGGAGCTGGCCAAAGAACAGGCCAATGAACAGGCCCGCGAGCGGGGCAGGGGGCTGACCGGCTGCCCGCCGAAACGTCGTCTTTCCATCTTCTCTTTCCCTTCACAGGACAGGCGGGTGGAGCGCGTCGGTTCGGCGGGGTGCCGGCAGTCCGGCGCGCCGGTCAGTCCGCGCTCAGCTCGTCATAGCATTCCAGCGCCTTGGCGGCATACATCATGGCGGGTCCGCCGCCCATCTGGATGCACATGCCCAAGACATCGGCAACCTCTTCGCGGGTGGCGCCGATTTTCACCAGAGCTTCGACATGCAGCCCGATGCAGGATTCGCAGCGATCCGCCACGGCGATGCCGAGGGCGACGAATTCCTTGGTCTTGAACTCCAGCACGCCGCCTTCCTTGACGGCCTTGGTCAGCCCGCCGAAGCCGCGCATCGCGTCGGGATTGGCGCCGTTCAGGTTGCGCAGGCTGCCGCGCAGGTCGGAGATCTTGTCTTTCCAGCTCATTTTGATGCCTTTCACAGTTAGCTTTGCGCCCGTCTGATCACGAGGCCCGCGGCGCAGGCTTTGATCTTGATCAGAAAGCGCGGCTTTCCGCGACGAGAGCCAGGTTGTTTGCGGGCATTTCGATCACTTCGACGATCTCCAGACCGGCCTGTTGCAGCAGGTCGAGGATGTCGAAATCGTCCTTGTATCCGATACGCGGGTCCTGGCCGATCAGGCTGGCGTGAAATGTCTTGTCGCCATCGCTGGTCAGCTCGCCGGCGCGCATGAACGGGCCGTAGAGGATCAGCCGCCCGTGGGGGGCGAGGGCCCGGGCGGCCTCAGCGATCAGCACCTCGACCCAGTCCATCGGAATCAGATGCAGCAGGTTGGAGAGAAAGATCAGGTTCTGGCCGCCCAGATCGGCCCCCCAGCCCGGTGTCGCGGCATCCAGCGCCAGCGCCGGCAGGATGTTGCCGCAGCCGCTCTCTGCAGCATAGGCATCGATACTGGCACGGCGGTCCGGATCGGGATCACTGGGCTGCCAGATCAGGTCGGGAAAACGGGCGGCGAAGACGGCGACATGCTGGCCGGTGCCGCTGGCGATCTCCAGCGCCCGGCCGCTCTGCGGCGCGGTCTGCGCCAGCAGGTCGGCGATGGGCTCCAGGTTGCGGCTGGCTGAGGGGGCAACCAGCTTGGCGCCTTCGCCGCGATTGGCGATGCTGGCGGTGTCGGGCAGGGTCAGCTTGCGGGTCATTTCGAAAACCGCTCCGGGCTCAGGGCGGCGCGGATCGGCGGTTCGATCACCGGCGGCCGGCCCAGGATCAGGTCGGCGGCATACTGGCTGGCCGCCGGGCAGGTAAGGAAGCCGTAGCCGCCCTGACCGGCCAGCCAGAAGAAGCCGCGCGCATGCGGATCCGGGCCGATCACCAGATTGCGGTCGGGGGCGAAGCTGCGCAGCCCGGCCCAGTTGGAGATCATCCGGGTCACCGGGGCGGTCACCATCTCCTCGTACCGCGCCAGTCCTTCGGCCAGCACCATGTCGTCGGCCCAGGCGTCCTGCGGCGGCAGCGGGTCTTCCTCCGCCGGCGAGACCAGCAGCGCGCCGGCGTCGGGTTTCATGTACCAGCTTTCGCGCACGCCGAAGATCATCGGCCAGGCGGCGGGGTCCATGCCGTCGGGGGCGGGGATCCGCGCCATCGACCGGCGCATCGGCTGCAGGTTGATCGGCGCGATCCCGGCCAGGGCGGCCACCGCATCGGCCCAGGCGCCGGCGGCGTTGATCACCAGATCGGCCCCATGCACCACGCCGGCGGCCGTCACCTGCCAGCGGGCACCGGGGGTGATGTCGGTCACCGGCGCTTTGGTCAGCACCTGGCCGCCATGGGCGCGGATGGTCTTGGCGAAATCCTGCAGCAGCCGGTCGGTATCGATATCCCAGGCCTCGGTGGTGTGACCGACCAGCGTGGCGACCTCGGGGTTGAGGATCGGCAGCAGCGCCTGCGCTTCGGCCGGGCTGAGCTGCTGCATGCCCATTTCCGCCAGCTCGCGGGCGAAATCCCCGGCATCCTCCGGCTTGCCCGCCAGCATCAGCCCGCGGGGCGACAGATAGTCGGTCTCGCGCAGGAAGAAATCGCCGCTCGCCCGGGCCAGCGCCATGGTCGAGGGCAGCCCGTAGCTCGCTTCGTAGAGCGCGGCCGACCGGCCCGAGGTGTGGTAGCCGAGCGCGGGTTCCGCCTCCAGCAGGGTGACGGTGGCATGGGGGGCGAGGCGGGCACCCGCCGACAGCCCGGCCACGCCGCCGCCGATGATCACGATATCGGTTTTCACATCAGTCATGGGGCGGACAGTGGCACGCCGCGCGCCCGGGGAAAAGACCACCCGCAAAGAAGAAGGCCCCGGGAGGCGATTGCCTTCCGGGGCCTGACGAGGGCTGCGTCAGCCGGCGCCGCCGCGGCCCGGCTGCGGATCGCCGGTTTACTGCGGGATGTCGCCGTCGACGCCTTCGACGTAGAAGTTCAGGCCGGCCAGGGTGCCGTCATCGGCGACTTCGCCATCGGCCAGCCAGGGGCTGCCGTCCTGCTTGTTCAGCGGGCCGGTGAAGGGGTGGTATTCGCCCTTGGCGATGGCTTCTTTCATCGCCAGCGCCTCGGCCTTGACCTCGGCGGGCACGGCGTCGGTAATCTCGCCGATGCCGACCATGCCGGTGCTGATGCCGTCCCAGGCGTTATGGCTGGCCCAGGTGCCGTCGATCACGGCCTGGACCTCCTGAATGTAGTAGGGCGCCCAGTTGTCGATGATCGAGGACAGCCGCGGTTTCGGCGCGAATTCGATCATGTCGGCCGCTTGGCCGAAGCCATAGCCGCCGTTCTTTTCCAGAACTGCCAGCGGTGCGGTGGAATCGGTATGCGCCAGAACCACGTCGACACCCTGATCCAGCAACGCCTGGGTGGCGTCGGCCTCTTTCGCCGGGTCGAACCAGGTGTTCAGCCAGATGACAGAGATCTTGACGTCGGGGTTGGCCTTCTTGGCGTGGATGTAGGTCGAGTTGATGCCGCGGATCACTTCCGGGATCGGGAAGGAGCCGATATAGCCGATCTTGTTCGACTTGGTCATCTTGCCGGCGATGAAGCCGGTCACCGCGCGACCTTCATAGAAGCGGGCGGAATAGGCGGACATGTTCGGCGCTGTCTTGTAGCCGGTGGCATGTTCGAATTTCACCTTGGGGAATTTCTTCGCCACGTTCAGCGTTGCGTCCATATAGCCGAAGGAGGTGGTGAAGATGATATCCGCCCCCTGCAGCGCCATCTGGGTGATCGCGCGCTCGGCATCGGCGCCTTCCGGCACGCTTTCCTGATAGACCAGCTCGACCTTGTCGCCGAAATGCTCTGCCATCTTCTTGGCCGATTCATGGTGGTGCTGGCTCCAGCCGCCATCGTTGATCGGGCCGACATAGATAAAGCCGACCTTGGTCTTGTCCGCCGCCATGGCGGTCGAGGCCAGACCGAGCGCCAGCGCGGCACCGGCAAGCAGTTTCGTGAGTTTCATTCCGAAAAGACTCCCTTGGTTTCAGTGCTATTGGCCCGCCCCTGTCAGGACGAGGCATGGAAGATGCGCCCCAGCGATCCCGGGGCGCTGGATTTGTCCCGCGACAGGATGACCAGCACGATCACGGTGATCACATAGGGCGACATGGAAAGGTATTCGACGGGAATGGCAATCCCCGCTGCCTGCAGATTGAGCTGCAGCACCGTGACGCCGCCGAAAAGATAGGCGCCGGCCAGCACCCGCCACGGCTTCCAGCTGGCGAAGACCACCAGCGCCAGGGCGATCCAGCCGACCCCTGCGGTCATGCCGTCGGTCCATTGCGGCACCCGGATCAGGCTGATGTAGGCACCGCCGAGCCCGGCGCAGGCGCCGCCGAAGAGGATCGCCAGCACCCGGATCCGCACCACCTTGTAGCCGAGCGCATGGGCGGCCTCGTGGTTTTCGCCCACCGCCCGCAGGATCAGCCCCAACCGGGTGAACTTCAGCAATGCCCAGACCGCGGCGACGATGGCGATGCCGAGATAGAGGATCGGATCGTGACCGAAGAGGATCGGCCCCACCACCGGCAGATCTGTCAGCGGCCCGAGGTCGATCTTGGCCATGGCGGGAGGTTTCTGGCCGCCATAGCTCTGGCCGATCAGGGCGCTGAGCCCGAGCCCGAAGAGCGTCAGCGCCAGGCCGCTGGCGACGTGGTTGGCCAGCGCCACCTGGGTCAGCAGCGCGAAGAGCGCCGACAGGAGCGCCCCGCCTGCCGCCGCGGCGAGAAAGCCCAGCCAGGGCGATCCGGTCTCCACCGCCACGGCAAAGCCGCTGATGGCACCGGTGATCATCATTCCCTCGACCCCGAGGTTCAGCACACCGGCCTTTTCGACCACGAGTTCGCCGATCGCGGCCAGCAGCAGCGGCGTCGCCGCCACCATCAGCGAGGCGATCAGAAGGACCGGGTTGATACCACTCAAATCCATCTCAGTTCCCCTCTGTCACGGTCCGGCGCAGCCGGTAGTTGGTCAGCAGATCGAGCGCCAGCAGGAAGAACAGCAGCATCCCCTGGAACACCTGGATGGCGGCGGCCGGCAGGCCCAGATTGCCCTGGGCGATCTCGCCGCCGATATAGGTCAACGCCATCAGCGCCGCGGCCAGCAGGATGCCCACCGGGTGCAGCCGGCCGAGAAAGGCGACGATGATCGCGGTGAAGCCGTAGCCGACGTTGAAATCGATGCTGACCTGCCCGGCAGGGCCCGAGACCTCGAACAGCCCGGCCATGCCGGCCAGCGCGCCGGCCAGACCCAGACACAGCAGGATCAGCCGCGTCGGGTTGACCCCGGCGAAGCGGGCGGCGCGCGGCGCCTCGCCGCTCAGCCGGATCTGGAAACCGGCCATGTGCCGGTTCAGCAGCACGTAGGCGAAGATCACCGCGATCAGCGCCGCCGCCACCCCCCAGTGCAACCCGATGTCCTGCGCGATCCAGCTGTTGCCGGCGGCGTAATCGTTCAGGTTGCGGCTGCCGGGAAAGCCGAAGCCCTCGGGGTTCTTCAGCAGCCCCAGCGACATCGACGCCAGCAGCTGTTCGGCGACATAGACCAGCATCAGCGACACCAGGATTTCGTTGGTGCCGAACTTCACCTTCAGCAGCGCCGGGAGCATCGCCCAGGCCCAGCCCCCCAGTGCGCCGGCGATCACCATCAGCGGGAACACATACCAGGCGTCCAGCGGGTAGAAGGCCAGCCCGACCCCGGCCCCGGCGATGGCGCCCATGATGTACTGGCCCTCCGCCCCGATGTTCCAGATGCCGGCGCGAAAGCCCAGCGACAGGCCGATGGCGATCAGCACCAGCGGTGCCCCCTTCACCAGCAGTTGCGGCCGGTAGTAGAAGGAGAATTCACCAAAGAGCGGTTCCCAGAAAATCGTCTCGATCGACTGGAACGGGTTCTTGCCGAGCGCGGCGAACAGCAGCCCGCCGAATACCATCGTCGCGATGACCGCCAGCACCGGGGTCGCCATCGACCAGGCGCGTGACGGCTGCGGCCGTTTCTCCAGCCGGATCATGCGGGCACTCCCATCGGTTTCCCCCACAGGGCGCCCGGGGCCGCCAGCTGCGGAAAGTCTTGCCGGACCTCAGACATTGGCCACCTCCATTCCATGGGCGCCGCCCATCATCAGGCCGATCTCGTCGACACTCAGCCCCTCGGTCGGGCGCGGCTCGCTCAGCCGGCCCTCGTTCAGCGCGGCGAAGCGGTCGGCGATTTCCATCAGCTCGTCCAGATCCTGGCTGATACAGATCACCGCCGCCCCATTGGCCGCCAGATCCAGCAGCGCCTGGCGGATCGCCGCCGCCGCCGCCGCATCGACCCCCCAGGTTGGTTGGTTCACCACCAGGACATCCGGGTCCTGCAGCACCTCCCGGCCGATGACGAATTTCTGCAGGTTGCCGCCCGACAGCGACCGCGCCGCATTCTCCGGCCCCGGGGTGCGCACGTCGAACTCGGCGATGATTTTCTCGGCAAAGGCCCGCGCGGCCCCCCATCTGAGGAACCCGCGATGCTCCAGCTTTTCGCGCACCGCCCCGGTCAGCAGGGCGTTTTCGGTCAGGCTCATGTCCGGGGCGGCGGCATGGCCCAGCCGTTCCTCCGGCGCTGTCAGCAGCCCCAGGGTGCGTCGTTCGGTCGGTCCCATCCGCCCCACCGGTTGGCCGGCCAGCTTGACCGCCTCCGCCTCGGTCGGGATCTCGCCGGAGAGCACGCCCAGCAACTCTTCCTGACCGTTGCCGGCGACGCCGCCGATCCCGAGGATCTCGCCCTGCCGCACGGTCAGATGCAGGTTCTTCAGCGCGGTGCCGAATTCGGCCGGCGAGGCGACCGACAGGCCGGAGATATCCAGCGCCACCTCTCCCAGCGCCCGGCCGCTGCGCTCCGGCGTCTTCAGGGCGCTGCCCACCATCATCTCCGCCATGTCGCGGGCGGTGGTCTCGCGCGGGATGCAGCCGCCTACCACCTGACCCAGCCTGAGGATGGTCGCGGTGTCGCAGAGCCGGCGGATCTCCTCCAGCTTGTGCGAGATATAGAGGATCGAGGTGCCCTCGGCCCGCAGCTTCTCCAGCGTCTTGAACAGGATCTCCACCTCCTGCGGCGTCAGCACGCTGGTGGGTTCGTCCATGATCAGCAGCTTCGGATCCTGCAGCAGGCAACGGATGATCTCCACCCGCTGGCGTTCGCCGGCGGAAAGATCGCCCACCGTGCGGAAAGGATCGAGCGGCAGGCCATAGGTTTCCGACACCTCTCGGATGCGGCTGGCCAGATCGCGCATCGGCGGCGGGTTCTCCATCCCCAGCGCGATATTCTCCGCCACGTTCAGCGCATCGAACAGGGAAAAGTGCTGGAACACCATGGCGATGCCATCGGCCCGGGCGGCGCGCGGCTCGGCCGGGGCATAGGCGTCCCCGCGCAGCGTCATCGTGCCGCTGTCGGGTTTCACCAGCCCGTAGATCATCTTGACCAGGGTGGATTTCCCGGCGCCGTTCTCTCCCAGCAGCGCATGCACTTCACCGGCGCCGATGTCGAAGGAGATGTCGTTGTTGGCGATCACGCCGGGATAGGCTTTGGTCAGCCCCTTCAGGCTCAACAGCGGCTGGCTCACGCGCGCTCCCTCGTTTCTGTTGCCGCCCCGGTCCGGCGCGCGATCAGCTGCGCGGCCACCCCGATGGCGATCTGCTGCGGATGTTTGCCGAAGGCGGGGTCGCCGATCGGGCAGGTGATGCGGGCGATCCGGTCGGGCGCGTGCCCCAGCGCCCGCAGCCGCGACCGGAACCGCCCCCATTTCGTAGCCGATCCGATTAAGCCTGCAAAGTCAAAGTCATGGCTCAGCAGCCGATGGCAGAGCTCCAGGTCCAGCGCATGCGAATATGTCAGCACCAGATGGGCGGCGCGCGGCGGCGCATAGGCGACCAGATCGGCAGGTGCGGCCGCCGGCAGCATGGTGACCGCGTCGGGCACCTGCGCCGGAAACCGCGCCACCCCGGTATCGACCCAGGTGATCGCCAGATCGGGCAGCGGCGCCAGAACATCGACCAGCGCCCGTCCGACATGGCCCGCGCCCCAGATCCACAGCTGCCGGGCGGCGTAGGTGACCGGTTCGACCATCCAGCCGTCGATCAGCTGCGGTTCGGGCCGCTCGCCCCGTGCCCGTGCCCGGTCCAGCAGACGTCGCACGCTCAGCGGCATGGCGGCGGCGTCGGCGACGGGCCGGGCGACTGCCTCGCCGGTCAGCGCCTCCAGCGCCCGGGCGTCATAGACTTCCGACAGCAGCACCACCGAGCCGCCGCAGCATTGCCCCAGCTCCGGCCCCAGGGCATGGCGGCTGAGCCGGCGCGGCGCCGCCTGGGTCCGCGCCGCCCGCGCGGCGGAGAATTCCAGCGCTCCACCGCCGATGGTGCCCGATTGCCCGCCGGTCTCCGCATCCCCCCAAACCAGCATCGCCGCCCCCACCTCGCGCGGGGAGGAGCCGCTGACATCCGCGATCACCACCCGGGTGACGCGGGCGTGGGCGCGAACCGCCGCGTGCAGGGCGTCGAGGTCGAAGCTCATTGTGCACACCGCCGCACCGCCGCCCAGACCCGCTCGGGCGTTGCCGGCGCATCGAGGGCCGGATAGCCGCCGCCGCAGGAGGCCACCGCATCGCTGAGGGCGAGAAAGGCGGAGATCCCCAGCATGAAGGGGGGTTCCCCCACCGCCTTGGAGCGATAGACGGTGTCCTCGCGGTTGCGCCCGTCCCAGAGCGCGACGTTGAAGATATCCGGCTGATCGGAAAACGCGGGGATCTTGTAGGTCGAGGGCGCATGGGTGCGCAAACGCCCCTTGTCGTCCCAGACCAGTTCCTCCGTCGTCAGCCAGCCCGCGCCCTGGACATAGCCGCCCTCGACCTGGCCGATATCCAGCGCCGGGTTCAGGCTGGCGCCGGCATCGTGGAGGATATCGGCGCGCAGGATACGGTATTCGCCGGTGCGGCTGTCCATGGCCACCTCGGTCACCGCGGCGCCATACGCGAAGTAATAGAACGGCCGCCCCTGTCCCCGGACCCGGTCCCAGGACACTTTCGGCGTCTTGTAGAACCCGGTGGCCGAGAGGCCCACGCGCCCCTGATAACAGCGCTGCGCCGCTTCGGCGAAGGGTATCGTCGCGCCGCCGACATGCACCGCGCCCGCCTCGAACCGCACCTCCTCCGGCGCCGCCTGACGCTCCGCGGCCAGATAGGCCGCCATCCGCCCGCGCAATTCGTCGCAGGCGATCTGCACCGCCATGCCGTTCAGATCGGACCCGGAAGAGGCCGCCGTCGCCGAGGTATTGGGCACCTTGCCGGTATCCGTCGCGGTGATCTTGACCGCCTCCAGGCCGACGCCGAAGCGGCTCGCCGCCACTTGGGCCACCTTCTGGAACAGCCCTTGCCCCATCTCGGTGCCGCCGTGGTTCAGGTGGATCGAGCCGTCCTGATAGACGTGCACCAATGCACCCGCCTGATTGAGATGGGTGAGCGTGAAGGAGATCCCGAATTTCACCGGGGAAAAGGCGATCCCCTTGCGGATCGCGCCGCCCTGCGCGTTCCACTCTGCCACCGCCCGTTTCCGCGCCGCATATTCGCAGCGCTCCAGCAGCGCGGCGGTGATCCCGTGCAACGCGAAATCCTCCACCTCCATGCCATAGGGGGTGGTCTGGGGCAGGGCGCTGCGGGCGCTTTTTTCCGCGCCCTTTTTCTGGCCGGAAATATCCCGGGGGGGCTCCGCAGGAGCGGGGGCAGAGCCCCCTTCTTCCGCCTCGGCGTAGTAATTCCGCCGCCGCAGTTCGACCGGCTCCAGCCCCAGCTGATGGGCGGCATGATCCATCAGCCGTTCCATCCCCAGCATGCCCTGCGGCCCGCCGAAGCCGCGAAAGGCGGTGGCGCTCTGGGTGTTGGTCTTCAGCCGGTGGCTTTCGATCCGGGCATTGGGCAGCAGATAGGCGCTGTCGGCATGCAGCATGGCGCGGTCAGCGACGGGCAGAGACAGATCCTGGGCCCAGCCGCAGCGGGCGTATTGGAGGAACTCCACCCCCTGGATCCGCCCGTCCGCGTCGAACCCGGCGCGATAGCTGATCCGGAAATCATGCCGCTTGCCGGTGATGATCATGTCGTCGTCGCGGTCATAGCGCATCTTGCAGGGCCGCCCGGTCAGACGCGCCGCCACCGCGCAGGAGACCGCCAGCGCATTGCCCTGGCTCTCCTTGCCGCCGAAGCCGCCGCCCATCCGCCGCACCTCGACCCGGACGCCGTGCATCGGCAGGCCGAGCGCCTCGGCCACCTTGTGCTGGATTTCGGTGGGGTGCTGGGTGGAGGAGTGGACGACCATGTCGCCGCCTTCCTGCGGCAGGGCGAGCGCGGCCTGGCCTTCCAGATAGAAATGTTCCTGTCCGCCGATCTCGAAGCTGCCCTCGACCACATGGGCCGAGGCCGCGATGGCCGAAGCGGCATCGCCCTTTTCCCAGATCACCGCACCGCCTTCGAACCGGCTGTCGGCGGCCAGCGCCTGATCTATGGTCAGGATCGGCTCTTCCTCGGCGATGCGGATGTCGCCCAGCTTCGCCGCCCTGCGCGCCGCGATATGGCTCTCCGCCACCACCAGGAACAGCGGCTGGCCGACATAATGGACCCGATCCGTGGCCAGCAGCGGTTCATCGTGGATTGACGGGGAGACATCGTTGGCAAAGGGCAGATCGGCCGCAGTCAGCACCGCGACGACGCCGGGCGCGGCGCGCACGGCGGCCAGATCCATCGCCTCCAGCGCGCCGCAGGCCACGGGGCTCAGGCCAAAGGCCAGATGCAGCGTGCCGCGCGGCGTCGGGATGTCGTCGATATAACGTGCCGCCCCGGTCACATGCAGGCGCGCGGCGTCATGGGGCAGGGGGCTCGAGACGCTCATGCCGAGACCTCCAGCACCGTGCCGGTGTCGCCCCGGTCCTCGGCGAAATAGCGGCCCAGCATCGCCCGCGCGGTCTCCAGCCGATAGGCGGCGCTGGCCCGCATGTCGGAGAGCGGCGCGAAATCGGCATCGAACCCGGCCCCGGCCATGCGGATGGTGCCGGCCTCCCAAGGTTGGCCCAGAAGGGCGCTTTCCACATGGCGGGCGCGTTTCGGGATGCCGGCCATGCCGCCGAAGGCGATCCGCGCGGCGGTGACGAGCCCATCCTCCACCGTGATGTTGAAACAGCCGCAGACGGCCGAGATATCCTGATCGAAGCGTTTCGACAGCTTGTAGCATTTCAGCCGGTCGGGCTGACGCGGGATGCTCACTGCCTCGACGAATTCGCCGGGCGCACGGTCCTGCTTGCCATAGTCGAGGAAGAAGGCCTCGATCGGCATCACCCGCCGCGCATCGCCTTTCCTCAGGTGCAGGCTCGCCCCCAACGCGATCAGCGCCGGCGGGTTGTCCCCGATGGGGGAGCCATTGGCGATATTGCCGCCGATGGTCGCCGCCGCCCGCACCTGGGTGGAGGCATAGCGGCGGATCATCTCGGCATAGGAGACGAAATGCGGCGCCAGCGCCGTGCGCACCGTGTTCATGTCGGTCATCGCGCCGATGCGGATCGCCTCGGCGGTTTCTTCAACACCCTTCAGATCGTCGCAGCCGGCAAGGAAGATCACCGGATCGAGATCGCGCAGCCCCTTGGTCACCCAGAGTCCGACATCGGTGGCGCCGGCCACAAGCGTGGCCTCAGGCTGGGCGGCATAGGCCCGCGCCAGGTCATCGGCACTGGCGGGGCGGATCGGATCGCCGCCACCGGCGGCAAAGGCGCCGTCGGCCGCCAGCCAGTCCGGCACCGGCGCGGCCGCCGCCGCCTCTGCCGCGCGCAGGATCGGCACATAGCCGGTGCAGCGGCAGAGGTTACCGGCCAGCGTGGTGGCATGGTCGCGATCGCCGTTCAGATGCGCCACCGCCATCGACATCACGAAACCGGGGGTGCAGAACCCGCATTGGTTGCCGTGGTGATCCACCATCGCCTGCTGCACCGGGTGCAGCTGGCCGTCGGGTCCGGCCAGCCCCTCGACCGTGCGCACCGCCTTGCCATGAAGCTGTGGCAGGAACAGGATGCAGGCGTTCAGCGCCCGGGCGCCGGTGGCATCGCGCACCATCACCGTGCAGGCGCCGCAATCGCCTTCGTTGCATCCTTCCTTGGTGCCGGTGAGCCCGCGCGCCTCGCGCAGCCAGTCCAGCAGCGTGCGCGTCGGCGCGACGCCCTGCAGCTCCACAGTCTCTCCGTTCAGAAGAAACCTGATTGTCATAGATGAAACCGGTCGCCTTACCCCGTTGTGCCCAGAGCTGCCCCCTTCGATGCGACGTAGAAGGAAAGGCGGGCCTTGTCGTTCTTGACCTCAAGGTTAGGAACAGCCTGCCCTTTGAGGCAAGAAAAACCGCGCGCCACAGCTTTGACGAGAAATCGCGGCTTTAACTCTAAGTCTTGGAAAAATATGGTTTTCCCCGGCCTTGCCGGGACGGCCCCCGGGGAGCAATGCTGAAAGACCTTCAGGAAAATCCTTAAAATTCTGCCGTCTTTTTGAACTTTTCGTGATCGGGCGCCGCGATATCCCCGTCGTCGCCTTCGATCTGGCGCAAATATCCTCGGGGGTGAATTGGCCCGGCAGGGCCAAGAGGGGGCAGACAGCCCCCTGCCGTGTCCCGCCGCCGATTGCCCCGGATTGCCGCCGTGCCGGTGCCGGCCTATCATGCCGGCATGAGCAGTTCCCCCCGATTCATCCACCTCCGCATCCATACCGAATACTCTCTTCTCGAAGGCGCCGTGCGGCTGAAAAAGCTCGCCGGCCTCTGTGAGAAGATGCAGATGCCGGCGGTCGCGGTGACCGACACCAACAACATGTTCTCCACGCTCGAGCTCTCGGTTACCCTGTCGGGCGCCGGGGTGCAGCCGATCATCGGCTGCCAGGTTGATCTGGCCTATGACGAGACCGCGGTCCCGGCGCCGGGCGGTCGGCAACAACAGCTGCCGATCGGCCCGCTGGTGCTGCTGGCGCAGTCCGAGACCGGCTACGAGCACCTGATGAAGCTCAACTCCTGCCTCTATCTGCGCGAGGACGGGCAGCCGCCGCATGTCACGCTCGACGATCTGGCGCAGCATTGCGACGGGCTGATCTGCCTCTCCGGCGGTCCGGAAGGGCCGGTGGGCCAGCTGCTGCAGCAGGGCCGGCGCGAGGAGGCGGAGGCGCTGATGCGCCGGCTGCACGGGTTCTTCGGTGACCGGCTCTATATCGAACTGCAGCGCCATCCCGGCGAAGATGGGCTGCCGGCGGCGGAGCGGCTGACCGAGCGCGGCTTCGTCGAGATGGCCTATGCGATGGAGCTGCCGCTGGTCGCGACCAACGACGTCTATTTCCCCACCGCCGATATGTACGAGGCGCATGATGCGCTGATCTGTATCGCCGAGGGCGCCTATGTCGACCAGGCCGATCCGCGCCGGCATCTCACTGCGCAGCATTATTTCAAGTCGCAGCAGGAGATGATCACGCTCTTCGCCGATCTGCCCGAGGCGATCGAGAATACCGTGGAAATCGCCCGCCGCTGCGCCTTCATGGCCTACAAGCGGGCGCCGATCCTGCCGAAATTCGCCGATGACGAGGTCGAGGAACTGCGCAAGCAGGCCTGGGAGGGGCTGGACAAGCGGCTGGCGGTGATCCCGCCGGCCGGCACGCGGGAGGATTACGAGGAACGGCTCAGGTTCGAGCTGGGCATCATCGAGCAGATGGGCTTCCCCGGCTACTTCCTGATCGTGGCCGACTTCATCAAGTGGTCGAAGCAGAACAACATCCCCGTCGGGCCGGGCCGGGGCTCGGGCGCGGGGTCGCTTGTGGCCTATGTGCTCACCATCACCGACCTCGATCCGCTGCGCTACTCGCTGCTGTTCGAACGGTTCCTGAACCCGGAACGGGTGTCGATGCCCGACTTCGACATCGACTTCTGCATGGACCGGCGGGAAGAGACGATTCACTACGTTCAGCAGAAATACGGCCGCGACAAGGTGGGGCAGATCATCACCTTCGGTGCCCTGCTGTCCAAGGCGGCGGTGCGCGATATCGGCCGGGTGCTGCAGATGCCCTATGGCCAGGTCGACCGGCTGTCCAAGATGATCCCGGTCGAGGGGGTGAAGCCGGTCTCGATCGAAAAGGCTCTGCAGGACGAACCCCGCCTGCGCGAGGAGGCCCGCAACGAAGAGGTGGTCGAGCGGCTGCTGAATTACGGCATGAAGGTCGAGGGGCTGCTGCGGAACGCCTCCACCCACGCCGCCGGCGTGGTGATCGGCGACCGCCCGCTGGATGAGCTGGTGCCGCTCTATCGCGATCCGCGCTCAGACATGCCGGCAACCCAGTTCAACATGAAATGGGTCGAACAGGCCGGCCTGGTGAAATTCGACTTTCTCGGCCTGAAGACGCTGACGGTGATCCAGAACGCCGTCGACCTGATCAAGCAGTCGGGGCGGCACCTGCATATCGCCGCCAGCGGCGAGACGCTCTATGATCCGCCCGAAGGCGCGGTGGACGAGATCAACGCCATCCCGCTCGACGATCTGCCGACCTACAAGCTCTACGCCAATGCCAAGACGGTGGCGGTGTTCCAGGTGGAAAGCTCGGGCATGATGGATGCGCTCAAGCGCATGAAGCCCACCTGCATCGAGGATATCGTGGCGCTGGTGGCGCTTTACCGTCCCGGCCCGATGGAGAACATCCCGACCTATTGCGAGGTCAAGAACGGGATGAAGGAGCGTGAATCGGTCCACCCGCTGATCGACCATATCCTCGAGGAAACCCAGGGCATCATCGTCTATCAGGAACAGGTGATGCAGATCGCCCAGGTGATGGCGGGCTACAGCCTCGGCGGCGCCGACCTTCTGCGCCGCGCCATGGGCAAGAAGATCAAGGAGGCGATGGACGCCGAACGCCCGAAATTCGAGGAGGGCGCGGCCAAGAACGGCGTCGACAAGAAGAAGGCTTCCGAGGTCTTCGACCTGCTGGAGAAATTCGCCAACTACGGTTTCAACAAATCGCATGCCGCCGCCTATGCCGTGGTCTCCTATCAGACCGCCTGGCTCAAGGCGAACCACCCGGTCGAATTCATGGCCGGGGTGATGAACTGCGATATCCATCTGACCGACAAGCTGGCCACCTATTTCGAGGAGGTGAGAAAAGGTCTGGGGCTGCCCTGGGTGCCGCCCTGCGTCAACCGCTCAGAGGCCACTTTCAACGTGGTCGACGGCGAGCTGGTCTACGGGCTCGGCGCGCTGAAGAACGTGGGCCTCGACGCCATGCGTCTGGTCACCGCCGGCCGTCGCGCCGACGGGCCGGACCGGCCCTTCGCCACGCTCTATGATTTCGCCCGCCGCGTCGATCTGAAGAAGATCGGTAAGCGGCCGCTGGAGATGATGGCCCGCGCCGGCGCCTTCGACATGCTCGACCGCAACCGGCGGCGGGTGTTCGAAAGCCTCGATGCGTTGGTGGCCTATTCGGCGGCGATCCACGAACAGAAGGCCAGCGCCCAGGTCTCGCTCTTCGGCGAGGCGGGGGAGGATCTGCCGGAACCGCGGCTCAGCCCGATGTCGGACTGGCTGCCGGCCGAGCGGCTGGCCGAGGAATTCAAGGCGGTGGGCTTCTACCTCTCGGGCCACCCGCTCGACGATTACATGGCGCCGCTGAAACGCCAGGGGGTACTGACTCTCGACGAACTGACCGCCAAGGCCGGGCGCGGCCCGCTGGTGGCCAAGCTCGCCGGCGTGGTCGCGGGCCGTCAGGAACGCAAATCCGCCCGCGGCAACCGCTTCGCCTTCGTGCAGATGAGCGATACCACCGGCGCCTTCGAGGTGACGCTGTTCTCCGAGGCGCTAGAAGCCTCGCGCGAGGCGCTGGAAACCGGCGCCAAGGTGGTGGTCACGGTCGAGGCGGCAATGGAGAGCGACCAGCTCAAGCTCCTGGGCCGCTCCGTCGCCCCGGTCGACGCGGCCGTGGCCCAGGCCGGCGCCACCGGGCTTCGGGTCTTTCTGGAAAGCCTCGGCGCGGTGGAGACGGTGGCCACCATCCTGGAGGATGCCGCCAAGGCCGCGCGTGGCGCCGCCCGCGGCCCGGTGCAGCTCTGTCTGATGGCGCCGGATCTGCCGGGAGAGGTGGAAATGGATCTCGGCCAGGACTTCGCCATCAACCCGCAGATCAAGGGCGCGCTGAAGAGCCTCGACGGCGTGCTCTCGGTCGAGGAAATCTGACGCCGCTGCGCGGGCGGGGGCGCTGCCCCCCTCGCCTGCGGCGAGTCCCCCGGGATATTTGGCTCCAGGTCGAAGCGGGCAGCTCGCCTCGCCTTCGATCTGGCGCAAATATCCTCGGGGGTGAATTGGCCCGGCAGGGCCAAGAGGGGGCAGACAGCCCCCTGTTCCCCACCTGAGGCTCAGTAGTGCGGCGGGCGTTCGTCGCCGTAGATCACGCCGCCGGAGCCTTCGGCCTCGCGCTGGGCCTCGCGTTCCATCAGCATCTGGACCCGGCGGCCGAGCTTGTCGATCTCGGCCTGCTGGGCGGCGACGATATCGCTCAGCTCCTCGACGGTGCGGATCAGGTGGGAGAGTCTTTCCTCGATTTGCTGCATCGGCACCTCCTGTGGGTAGGTCCGGCGGTCTGCCGGGGTTAGGGGGCAGATAGGCCCGGGACGGCTCTGGCGCAACGTCATATCGCGATGCGGTCCGGTTGGACTTGCGGCAGGGGCCGCCGCGCGCGAGCCTCGGGCGCAGATGAGGAGCGACGGTAGGGAGGCCCGGCATGAGCATTCGGATCGAGACCGAGGGGGCGGTGCGCATCATTTCCATCGACCGGCCGGACGCGCGCAACGCGGTAGACCCGGACACCGCGCAAGCGCTGTTTGGCGCCTTCCTGGAGTTCGAGGCGGATGAGACGCTGGCCGTTGCCGTCCTGACCGGAACGGGGGGCAGTTTCTGTTCCGGCTTCGATCTGAAATCGGCCGGGTCCGGCGCGGCGGAGGCCTGGATCGCCGCCCTCGACATCCCGCCGGAGTGGCAGGACCCGATGGCCGACCCGCGCCCCGGCCCAATGGGGCCGTCGCGGTTAATGCTGAAAAAGCCGGTGATCGCGGCGATCGAAGGCTATGCGGTGGCCGGCGGAATGGAACTGGCGGCCTGGTGCGATCTGCGGGTGATGGCCGAGAGTGCGACCACCGGCGTTTTCTGTCGCCGCTGGGGGGTGCCGCTGATCGATGGCGGTACCGTGCGTCTGCCGCGGCTGCTGGGGCAGGGGCGGGCCAACGACCTGATCCTGACCGGCCGTCCGGTGGCGGCAGAGGAGGCGCTGTGCCTGGGCTTTGCCAGCCGGATCGTTCCGGCCGGCGGCGCGCTGGGGGCGGCGATCGATCTGGCGCGGGATCTGGCACGGTTTCCGCAGGGCTGTCTGCAGGCCGATCACCTGTCGGCGCGGCTGCCGCCGGCAGAGCTGGCCGCGGCGCTGCGGCGGGAATGGCGCTCCGCCACGGTGTTTCAGGCCGAAGGCCGGGCAGGGGCGGCGCGGTTCGCCGCCGGCAAGGGGCGCGGCGGCGTCTTTTCAGGGGGCTGACCCCGGGATTGGCGGTGTGGGGGGCGGCATTCCCGTCGAAAACCGCAGGAAACCGGCCCGGGGCGGTGCCGCGACGGGTTTGCCCGCCTTGCTCCCCGCAGGGCCATGGGCTAGACCGCGCCGCGACACAGGATTGTGCAGGAGCCCGCGATGGCCAAGCCCAAGAAAACCCCCCGCCCCAAGGCTGAAACGCCGAAAGGCTTCCGTGACTATTTCGGCGCCGAGGTCACTCAGCGCACCGAGATGCTGCGCAAGATCGCCGGGGTCTATCATCGCTATGGCTTCGACGCGCTGGAGAGCAGCGCGGTGGAGACGGTCGAGGCCCTGGGCAAGTTCCTGCCCGATGTCGACCGCCCGAACGAGGGCGTCTTTGCCTGGCAGGAGGCCGATGACGACGGCAAGGGCGACTGGATGGCGCTGCGCTATGACCTGACGGCGCCGCTGGCGCGGGTCTATGCCCAGCACCGCAACGATCTGCCGACGCCCTATCGCCGCTTTGCCATGGGGCCGGTCTGGCGCAACGAGAAACCTGGGCCGGGCCGCTATCGCCAGTTCTATCAATGCGACGCCGATACCGTCGGCACCGCGGCGATGGCGGCGGATGCAGAGATCTGCGCGATGCTCTCCGATACGCTGGAAGAGGTCGGCATTCCGCGCGGCGACTACCTGGTGCGGGTCAACAACCGCAAGGTTCTGAACGGCGTGCTTGAGGCGATGGGCGTGACCGATGAGGGGCAGGCGGCGGATGTGCTGCGGACCATCGACAAGTTCGACAAGGTCGGCGAGGCCGGTGTGCGCGAGCTGTTGGGCAAGGGGCGGCTCGATGCTTCCGGCGCCTATATCGACGGGGTGGGGCTGGCTGAGGCACAGGCCGAGCCGGTGATCGCCTTCCTGACCTCGAAAGGCACCGATGCGGCCGAGACCCTGGCCAATCTGCGCGCCGCCGTGGGCGAGAGCGCCGTCGGGGCCGCGGGCGTGGACGAGCTGGGCCAGATCGCCGATCTGCTGGCCGCCGGCGGCTATGGCCCCGATCGCATCGTGATCGATCCTTCGGTCGTGCGCGGGCTTGGCTATTATACCGGCCCGGTGTTCGAGGCTGAGCTGACCTTTGAAATCCTCGACGAGAAGGGCCGCAAGCGGCAGTTCGGATCGGTCGCGGGCGGCGGGCGCTATGACGGTCTGGTCAAGCGGTTCACCGGCCAGGAAGTGCCGGCGGTGGGCGTCTCCATCGGGGTCGACCGGCTGCTGGCGGCGCTGCGCGAAAAGGGCCGGGTGACCGGCCATGATGTCGGCCCGGTCGTCGTCACCGTGATGGATCGCGACCGCATGGCCGATTATCAGGCCATGGTGTCCGAGTTGCGCCAGGCCGGCATCCGGGCCGAGGTCTATCTGGGCAATCCGAAGAACTTCGGCAACCAGCTCAAATACGCCGACCGGCGCAACTCTCCGGTCGCGGTAATCGAGGGGGGCGACGAAAAGGCCGCCGGCATCGTGCAGGTCAAGGACCTGATCCTGGGCGCGCAGATCGCCGAGAACGCGACGCTGGAGGAATGGAAGGAACGGCCGAGCCAGTTCGAGGTGGCGCGCGGCGATCTGGTCGCCAAGGTGCGCGAAATCCTCGCGGCGCATGATCTGGATGAGCCGGAGTGGGACTGATGGAGGATCGTGCCAGGACGCTGACGCGCGCGGCAGAGCTGCGGGCCTATTTCGAAGCTGCCGGTGCCCGGCCGGTGGAAACTCCGGTGCTGCAGCCGGCGGAGCTGCTTCTCGACCTTTATGGCGAGGATATCCGCGGCCGCGCCTATGTCACCTCGGATGCGCTGCGGGGCGAACAGATGCTGCGCCCCGATTTCACCGTGCCGGTGGTGCAGATGCATATGCGCGAGGGGGCGGAGCCGGCGCGCTATACCTATGCCGGCGAGGTGTTCCGGCGGCAGGAACACGACCCCGACCGCGCCAATGAATTCGTCCAGGTCGGCTATGAGGTCTTCGACCGTGCCGATGCGGCGGCGGCGGATGCCGAGGTCTTCACCCGCATCGCCGGCGCGCTCTCCGGCCTGCCGCTGCGGGCGGCGACCGGCGATATCGGTATTCTCAAGGCGGCTGTGGCCGGGTTGCAGACCACTGCCGCGCGCAAGGCGGCGCTGATGCGCCACATCTGGCGGCCGCGCCGGTTCCGTGCGCTGCTCGATCGCTATGCCGGTCGGGCGGCGGTGCCGCCGGCCCGCGCCGCCCTGCTGGCTGCCGCGGACCCGATGGCCGAGGCCGGGCCGGTGATCGGCCGCCGCAGCGGCGCCGAGATCGTCCGGCGGATCGAGGCGCTGCGCGCCGATGCCGCCGCCGCGCCGGTCTCCGATCACGAACTCCTGGGGCTGGAAACCCTGCTGGCGGTGCGCGAGACGCTGCCCTTCGCGCTGGAACGGCTGCGCGACGTGGCGGTCGATCTGCCGCAGATCACCCCGGCGGTCGATCTGCTCGAAGCGCGGATGGGGGCGCTGGCGGATCGCGGCGTCGATGTCGACAGCCTTGAGTTCGAGGCGAGCTATGGCCGCACCTCGATGGAATATTACGATGGATTCGTCTTCGGCTTCTACGCCGAGGGCCGGGCCGATCTGCCCCCGGTGGCCACCGGCGGGCGCTATGACGCGCTGACCCGGGCCTTGGGCGATGGGGCCGAAATCCCGGCGGTGGGCGGCGTGCTGCGTCCCGGGCTGATGCTGGCGCTGCAGGAGACGGGGCAATGACGCTTAAGCTGGGGGTGCCGTCCAAGGGGCGGCTGATGGATAAGACCTTTGACTGGTTCGACCGCCATGGCATCCGGCTGACCCGAACCGGGTCCGACCGCGAATACGCCGGTTCGGTCGAGGGGATCGCCGGGGTCGCGCTGGTGCTGCTGTCGGCCGGGGAAATCCCCCGCGAACTGGCGGCGGGACGCATCCATTTCGGTGTCACCGGCACCGATCTGGTGCACGAGAAACTGCCGCGCTGGGAACAGCAGGTCGAGGAGATCGCGCCGCTGGGCTTCGGCCAGGCCGATCTGATCATCGCCGTGCCGCGGGCCTGGGTCGATGTCGATACGCTCGACGATCTCGATGCGGCGGCGGCTGCGTTCCGGGCCGAGCATGGCTTCCGGCTGCGGATCGCGACCAAATACCATCGGCTGGTGCGGGAATTCCTGACCGATACCGGGGTCGCCGATTATCAGCTGGTCGACAGCCAGGGCGCCACCGAGGGCACGGTGAAGAACGAGACCGCCGAGGCGATCGCCGATATCACCTCGACCGGGGAGACGCTGCGGGCCAATCATCTGAAGATTCTCAGCGACGGGCTGGTGCTGCGGTCGCAGGCGACGCTCTGGCGCAGCCGGGTGGCCGCCTGTGAGGGCCCCGACCAGGCGGCCCTGGCCGAGCTTCTGCGCCGCATCGATCACTGAACGGCCCCTGAACCCGGCCGGATTGCGGCCCTGCCGGGCCGCGAAGGGGGGGCTCTGCCCCCATCGCCTGCGGCGATTCCCCCGGGATATTTGTGCCAGATCGAAGGCGGCGCCGGCGCGGGATCTTCGACCTGGAGGCAAATATCCCGGGGGAGTCGCGCCGGATGGCGCGGCGGGGGCAGCGCCCCCGTTCTGCGCGGGATGGAGCCGGGGCGGCGACGGATCAGAGCACGCCGATATCGGCGAGCGCGCGGCTCAGCGCCTCGGGCAGTTCGTCTTCGCGGGCGTGACCTTCGGGCAGATCGGCGGGCGCCTCTTCCGGCTTGAGATAGCGCCAGCCCTGGAACGGGCGCCGCGCCGCGGCGCGGGTCAGGATCACCTCCGGATCGAGGACGATGCCGCAGCGGGCAATGCCGTCGGGGCCGGTGACTTCTTCGAGCCGCAGCACCCGTTGCCGGGCCAGCACTTCGCCCTTGAAGACCCAGTAGAGCGAACCACCGTTCAGCAGTTCCTCGGCGCGTTTGGGCCACATGCGGGTGACGTGGCGGGGCAGCCCGTCGGGCCAGCGGCTGCGGGTCTGGGCCTGCCAGTCGATCAGGTCCTGGACCTGATCGGCGCCGACACAGAGTTTGATGAGGTTGATCCTGTCGCTCACCTGAGTCGTTCCTTTCTTCACGCCCCATATAGTAGGGGTTGGGACGGGGAAGGCAAATTGTGGGGGCATTTTGCATCCATTTTGCCGCTGGCGCTTGTTGTGGTGCGGGGCCGGAGTGGTGTAGTCTGGGTCTCCATTCCACGACCAACATCCTCTGCCAAGGACCGCTGCCATGACTCGTTTCGCCGCCCCGATCGCCGAACAGATCTGGGATATGAAGTATCGCTTCAAATCTGCCGACGGGGAGCCGATCGATGTCACGGTGGAGGACAGCTGGCGCCGGATCGCCCGCGATCTGGCACGGATCGAGGCGGAACCGGCCGCCTGGGAAGAGCGGTTCTATGGCGCGCTGGAGGATTTCAAGTACCTGCCCGCCGGCCGCATCACCGCCGGCGCCGGCACCGCCCGCGAGGTGACGCTGTTCAACTGTTTCGTCATGGGGACGGTGCCCGATTCGATGTCCGGCATCTTCGACATGCTGAAAGAGGCGGCGCTGACCATGCAGCAGGGCGGTGGCATCGGCTACGATTTCTCGACCATCCGGCCGCGCGGCGCGGAAGTGAAGGGGGTGGCGGCGGATGCCTCCGGTCCCCTGTCCTTCATGGATGTCTGGGATGCGATGTGCCGCACCATCATGTCGGCGGGGTCGCGCCGCGGGGCGATGATGGCGACGATGCGTTGCGATCACCCGGATATCGAACAGTTCATCACCGCCAAGCAGGATGCGGCGCGGCTGCGGATGTTCAACCTGTCGGTGCTGGTGACCGATGATTTCATGGAGGCGGTCAAGGCCGATGGCCCCTGGGAGCTGAAATTCGGCGACAAGGTCTATCACACCCTGCAGGCGCGCGACCTGTGGAACAAGATCATGCGCGGCACCTATGATTATGCCGAACCCGGCGTGATCTTCATCGACCGCATCAACGCGATGAACAACCTCGCCTATTGCGAGACCATCGCCGCCACAAACCCCTGTGGCGAGCAGCCGCTGCCACCCTATGGCGCCTGTCTGCTGGGGTCGATCAACCTGGCGCGGCTGGTCTCCGATCCCTTCGGGCCGAAGGCGGCGCTGGACCTGGAGGCGCTCTCCGATCTGGTCTCTGTTGCCGTTCGGATGATGGACAACGTCGTCGACGTGTCGAAATTCCCGCTGCCGCAGCAGGAGGCGGAGGCGCAGGCCAAGCGGCGGATCGGTCTCGGCGTGACCGGGCTGGCCGATGCGCTGCTGATGCTGGGGCTGCGCTATGGCTCCGATGAGGCCGCGGCGCAGACCGAGGAATGGCTGCATCAGATCGCGCGAGCCTCCTATCTCGCCTCGGTCGAGCTGGCGAAGGAGAAGGGCGCCTTCCCGCTCTTCGACGCGGAGAAATACCTGGCCAGCGGCTCGCTTCAGCATATGGATGAGGACGTGCGCGCCGCCATCGCCGAACACGGTATCCGCAATGCGCTGCTGACCTCGATCGCGCCGACCGGCACCATCAGCCTCTATGCCGGCAATGTGTCGAGCGGGATCGAGCCGGTCTTCGCCTATGCCTATACCCGCAAGGTGCTGCAGAAGGACGGCAGCCGGACCGAGGAAGAGGTGGTCGATTACGCGGTGCAGATGTGGCGCGATCTGAAGGGCGATGCACCGCTGCCCGAGTATTTCGTCAACGCCCAGACGCTGGCGCCCACGGATCACGTCAAGATGCAGGCGGCGGCGCAGAAGTGGATCGACAGCTCGATCTCCAAGACCATCAACTGCCCCGAGGACATCAGCTTCGACGCCTTCAAGGACGTCTACATGCAGGCCTATGAGACCGGCTGCAAGGGCTGCACCACCTATCGGCCGAACGATGTGACCGGCTCTGTCCTGAGCGTGTCGGAGAAATCCGATACCGCGCCGGGAGAGGCGCCGGCCAAGGGCGCCGGCGTGACGGAGCCCGGGGCGGAAGTGGTCTACATGTCCGAGCCGCTCGACCGGCCGCAATCGCTGGAAGGCCACACCTACAAGCTGAAATGGCCCGACAGCGAACATGCGATCTATATCACCCTCAACGATATCGTCATCGCCGGGCGGCGGCGGCCGTTCGAGGTCTTCATCAACTCCAAGAACATGGAGCATTACGCCTGGACCGTGGCGCTGACGCGGATGATCTCGGCGGTGTTCCGGCGTGGCGGCGACGTGTCGTTCGTGGTCGAGGAGCTGAAGGCCGTCTTCGATCCCCGCGGCGGCGCCTGGGTGCAGGGTAAGTACATCCCTTCGATGCTGGCGGCGATCGGGGGCGTGATCGAACGCCACATGGTCACGACCGGTTTCCTGGAAGGCGAGGGGATGGGGCTGAAAAGCGATCCGCAGGCGGAGGTCGTCAACCTCGACGCGCCGCGCGGCAAGGCCTGCCCCAGCTGCGGCCAGTACGACATGCGCATGATCGAGGGCTGCATGACCTGCGCCAGCTGCGGGTACTCGAAATGCGGGTGAATTAGGGTCAGGACTCATTGTTGTGGCGTGCCACGCGACATGACCTAACCGTCTCACAAGGTCATTTTGGCTGAGAAAATGAAGAAACGGCCTCGGGGCGTACCCGGGGCCGTTTGCATGTCTGGCTGTGGCTACGCCTGCCAGTGTTTTTGCTGGGCCGCAGGCCAAGTCCATCGCGGATCCCTCGCATGGGTCGCGCCGCTGCCGCAGGGGGGCGCTCGTGTCGTTGGAAAACCCCTGCTGGCGCCGCATGTGGCGGGGGGGAGGGCGAGCGCCTGAAACATCACCCCGTGGGCATCCTGACAGAGCCTCCGCGCCGGCTCTGAACCCGCAAGGCGACCTTGCTGAGCCGTGTGGCCTGAGCTGGGCCTATGTTAGGATTTCCCTAAGTTACGCTATGAGAATTCATAATTTCAACCGAACGAACAAGAGCGCACATAGACCGGGTGACGCCAGCACATTGCGGCGGTCGCAGCGCGCGCGAGCCAGAAGAAGGACGCAGGACATGGCAACTGAAACAGTCGACACCGTCGTGATCGGTGGCGGGCAGGCCGGCATCGCGATGAGCGAACATCTCGGGCTGAGCGGTATCCCGCATATCGTGCTGGAGCGTGACCGCATCGCCGAACGCTGGCGCAGCGGCCGCTGGGATTCGCTGGTGGCCAACGGCCCGGCCTGGCACGACCGTTTCCCGAATATGGAGTTTCCCGGCAGCGGCGACGATTTCGTGCCCAAGGAGGGGGTCGCGGATTATTTCGAGGCCTACGCCCGGCGCATCGGCGCCCCGGTGCGCTGCGGAGTCGAGGTGACGCGGCTGAGCCGGCTGGAGGGGCGCCCCGGCTTTCGGGTCGAGACCGGCAGTGGCGAGATCGAGGCGCGCCATGTCGTGGTCGCCACCGGCCCGTTCCAGACCCCGGCGATCCCGCCGATCGTCCCGGCCGAGGCCGGTATCACCCAGATCCATTCCAGCGAATACCGCAATCCCGCGCAGCTGGCACCGGGGGCGGTGCTGGTGGTGGGGGCGGGCTCTTCCGGCGTTCAGATCGCCGATGAGCTGTCCCGCGCCGGCCGCAGGGTCTATCTCTCGGTCGGGCCGCACGACCGGCCGCCGCGCAGCTATCGCGGCCGGGATTTCGTCTGGTGGCTGGGGGTGCTGGGCAAATGGGACGCGCAGGTCGCCGCCCCCGGTTCGGACCATGTCACCATCGCAGTCAGCGGTGCGCGCGGGGGGGAGACCATCGATTTCCGCCGGCTGGCAGCGGCTGGCATGACGCTGGTGGGCCGCACCGAAGGCTATGATGCGCAGGGGCTGCATTTCGCCCCGGATCTGCCGCAGAACATCGCCCGGGGCGACGCCAACTACCTGTCGCTGCTGGATGAGGCCGATGCCTATATCGCCCGCAACGGGCTCGACCTGCCGGAGGAGCCCGCGGCGCGGGAATTCCTGCCGCTGCCCGACTGTGTGACGACGCCGCTCCTGACGCTGGATCCGGCCGCGGCCGGGGTGACCACGATCATCTGGGCCACCGGCTTTCGGAATGATTACAGCTGGATGGAGGTCGATGCCTTCGATGCCGAGGGACGCCCGGATCATCTGCGCGGTGTGTCCCGGGAACGGGGGATCTATTTCCTCGGTCTGCCCTGGCTTTCCGGGCGCGGCTCCAGTTTCATCTGGGGGGTCTGGCACGATGCCAAACACATCGCCGAACATATCGATATCCAGAGCAAATACCTCGCCTACCAGCCCGATGCGGAAAGTGCCGATCAGCCGGTCAGGGAAGAGGCCTGATATCATTCCTTCCGGTCCCGGCATCCGGCCGGGGCCGTTTTCCTGCCTTCGGAGTATCCCATGGCCCACACCCGCATCCGCAAGTTCAACACCAAGGAAACCTATCCTGAGCAGAACCTTGACAACGATCTGTGTCAGGCGGTGGTCGCGCGCGGCACCACCATCTTCCTGCGCGGCCAGTGTCCGCAGAGCCTGGACACCGCCGAGGACATCGGCAGCTTCGATCCGGTCGAGCAGACCCACAAGGTGATGCAGAACATCCGTCAGCTGATCGAGGAGGCCGGCGGCAGCATGGAGCACCTGTGCAAGGTCGTCGTCTATCTGACCGACGTGCGTCACCGTGAGGCGGTCTATCGCACCATGGGCGAATATATCAAAGGCGTGCATCCGGTCTCCACCGGCGTGGTGGTCAGCTGCCTGGCACGGCCGTCCTGGCTGGTGGAAATCGACGCCACCGCGGTGATTCCGGACTGATCCCGAACCATCCCCCGACCGATCCCGCCGGATCGGGCTGGCCGGCGGGGCAACCCGCCGGTATTTTCTGAGAACCCGCAAGATCAGGAACGCATATGACCTTCTCGCTCGTTGGCCGCTGTGCCGAGACCGGACAGTTCGGCATGGTGATCTCCTCCTCCTCGCCGGCGGTGGCGGCGCGCTGCGCCTTCGCCCGCGCCGGGGTCGGGGCGGTCTCGACCCAGAACATCACCAACCCGGCGCTGGGGCCGCTGATGCTGGACCGGCTCGCCGCCGGCGACAGCGCCGAGGCGGCGGTGACCTTCGCCGCCGGCAGCGATGCCCATGCGGATTACCGCCAGCTTCTGGCAGTCGACGGGCAGGGCGGCAGCTTCGTGCATTCCGGCGCCAACGCGCTGGGGATCTGGACGGCGGCGACCGGGACGGATTGCGCCTCGGGGGGCAATCTTCTGGCCTCCGACCAGGTGCCGGCGGCGATGGTGCGGGCCTTCGAGACGACCAGAGGTGCGCTGGGGGATCGGCTGGTGGCGGCGCTGCGCGCCGCCGTGGCCGAGGGCGGCGAGGCCGGGCCGGTGCATTCGGCGGGGCTGCTGATCGTCGACAAGGCGGCCTGGCCCTATGCCGAGCTGCGCGTCGACTGGCTCGACACCGATTGCCCGATCGAGGCGGTGGCTCGCGCCTGGGAGGTCTATCGCCCGCAGGCCGAGGATTACGTCACCCGGGCGCTGAACCCGGCTGCGGCCCCTTCTTATGGCGTGCCGGGGGATGAGTGACTGCCGCCGATCTGTGCGGAGCCCGGTCGCAGCCGGGCGGCCGGCATGAGCGCGGGGCGAAAGGGGCGGTCCTCCGCCGGGGAACGCGAAACGGGCGTTGACCTTCCCAGCGGCATGGCGCAGTTCAAGCAAAAGACGCTTGCCGCTGCCTCCCGAACCGCCATGCCCCTGCGCATCACTCTGCGCCAACTCGAATATTTCGTTGCCGTCTGCGATCTGGGCTCGATCGCCCTGGCGGCGCAGAAGCTCAATGTCTCCTCGCCGTCGATCTCCACCGCGATCGCCCAGCTTGAGGCGGAGTTCGGTCTGAAGCTCTTCGTGCGCCGTCATGCCCGCGGGTTGTCGTTGTCGCAGGCCGGGGCGCTGTTCCGCACCGCCGCGCAAGAGACGTTGGAAAAGGCCTATGCCCTCGGCGATCTGGCCAATGACATCTCCGGCAAGGTGCGCGGCCCGCTGCGGGTGGGCTGTCTTCTGACCTTCGCCCAGATCGTTCTGCCCCGGCTCAGGCGCAGCTTTGTCGATCAGTATCCCGAGGTGGATTTCCACCAGTTCGAACGCGACCAATCGGAGCTGTTCGAACTGCTGCGCGCCGCCCAGGTCGATGTGGTGCTGACCTACGATCTGAACATCCCCTCCGAGTTCAGCTTCGTGCCGCTGATCGACCTGCCGCCCTTTGCGCTGTTTCCCGAGGATCACCCGCTGGCGGATCGCGACAGCCTGTCGCCGGAGGAGCTGGTGGACTACCCGATGGTGCTGCTCGACCTGCCGATGAGCGCCGAATACTTCCTGTCGTTCTTCTCCGCCGCCGGGCTGACCCCGGTGATCGCGGAGCGGACCCGCGACATGGCGGTGATGCGGTCGCTGGTGGCCAATGGTTTCGGCTATTCGGTGGCCAATATCCGGCCTCTGTCCGACTACTCCCCCGATGGCAGCCGGCTGCGCTTCGTGCCGCTGACCGGGCCGGTCCGGGCGCTCAGGCTGGGGCTGCTGATGACCGAGGGGGCCGAGCATTCGCGCACGATCTCGGCCTTTCTGGCCCATGCGCGCGATCACATCACCCCCGACACCAGGGCCCGCGTCGTCGCGCCGGCGGCGGGGCAGGACAGCACAAAGGACAGCCAATGACCCCCGATCCCCTGCATGCGCGGCTGCGTGACCTGCTGGCCCGGCTGATCGGCTTTGAGACCGTTGCCGGCAGCTCCAACCGCGATCTGATCGACTGGGCCGCGGCGCTGCTGCAGGCTGCGGGTTTCACTACCCGGATCGTACCGTCGCAGGATGGCACCCGGGCTGGGCTGCTGGCCCGGTTTGGCGCCGGCGCGGGCGGCCTGATGCTGTCGGCCCATACCGATGTGGTGCCGGTCGCGGGCCAGAGCTGGAGCATCGATCCCTTCGCCCTGGGCGAGCGGCAGGGGCGCTACTTCGGGCGCGGTACCACCGATATGAAGGGCTTCGTTGCCTGCGTGCTGACGCTGGCGGAATCCCTGCGGCAGACACCGCCGGCGCGCCCGGTCTCCATCGTGCTGAGCTGGGACGAGGAAATCGGCTGTCGCGGCATTCCGGAGATGATCGACGCGGTTCTGCCGACGCTGGGCCGCCCAGATCTCTGCATCGTCGGGGAACCGACCTCGCTGCGGCTGGGCACCGGGCACAAGGGCAAGGCCAGCTACCGGGCGGTGAGCCGGGGGCAGGCGGGCCATTCGGCGATGGCGCCGCAGTATCGCAACGCCCTGCATCCGGCCGCCGAAACCATTCTGGCGCTGCGCGATGCACAGACCCGGCTGCAGCAGGCGGGGGCGCAGGACCCGGCCTATGATCCGCCCTGTTCAACGGTGCATGCCGGGGTGATGCGCGGCGGCAGCGCGCTCAACATCGTGCCGGACCGCGCCGAGATCGATTTCGAAATCCGCCATCTGGCGGCGGAAACCGCAGCCGATATCCTCGCCGGGATCGATGTTCCCGAGGGGGTGGAGGTGACGCTGACCGGCAGCTACCCGGGGCTCGACACCGATCCCGCCCTGCCGGCGGTGGCGACCTTCGCCGGGCTGTTGCGGGATGCCGCCCCGGTCAGGCTGGCCTTCGGCACCGAGGCGGGGTTCTTCGCCGCGCGCGGCATCCCCACGGTGGTCTGCGGGCCCGGCACCATGCGCGACGGCCATCAGCCCGACGAATCCATCGCGGTGCAGGAACTGCACGATGGGCTGGATCTGTTGCGCCGGGCAGTGTACCTGTTCGCCTGACCGCGACGTCTTCGCGCCTGTTTGCCGGGCGGCGCGCGTGGGTGCGACAAAATACCGAATGCTGGAACGGGATGTCGGGCGGGGCCTGCCCCCCGGAGCGTTTGACCCGTGGTTCGGCGCCGGTGGCACTGCTTTGGCGGGAAAAGGCGCCGGAGATAGAGGGGATGCGGGTGTTCCGGTCATCGGGAGTCGGTGCAGAGTTGCACAATCAGCAGTGCAGAACGGGCATAGCTCCGCTCTGGCAAACAGCGGAATCGGGGCCTAGATAAAGGGCACCCGGGAGCTCGGGCACGCAGGACTTTAAGGACATGTTTCGTACTCTCTTCACCCTTTGCGGCGCATCGCTGCTGATCGCCACCGCCGCGCAGGCCGGTAATCTGGAGACCCCGGCCGCCGAGGGCACCGTGGCGCTGGAGGCCGCGCAAGACTCTGCAACTGACACTGCACCGGGACCGCGCCGGCACAAGCTGGGCGTCGGGGCCTATATGACCAACGACTTTCTCGGCGATCACGACGACCGCTGGCGCACCGGGGCGATCGGCGCGTCTTATGTGCGCGGCTATGACTGGACCGGGAGCGCACCGGCCGGCTTCGGCGAACTGATCGAATATCGCTTCCTCAGCCAGGTGATTGCACCGGCGGATCTGGTCTCGCCCAATCCGGCGGACCGCCCCTATGCCGGGGCGATCTCGCTCGGGGTGCACAGCCACATGAACCGCGACGGGCTGGAACTGTCGCTGGGCGGCGATCTGGTCTTCATCGGGCCGCAGACCGGGATCGATAACCTGCATGAGAATCTGCACCAGCTGTTCGGCTCGACCGAGCCGGGCGCCGGGATGCTGGCCAATCAGATCGGCAATACCGTCCGCCCCACCGCCGTGGCCGAGATCGGGCGCAGCTTCGATCTGGGGGGCCGTGCGCGGCTGCGTCCCTTTGCCGAGGCTCGCGCCGGCGATGAAACCCTGCTGCGGGTCGGCGCCGACCTGACCTTCGGTCCCGCCGGTCTGGGCGAGCTTCTGGTGCGCGACCCGGTTACCGGCCAGCGCTATCGGGTGGTGACACAGGCGGTGCCGGGCTTCAGCTTCACGCTGGGCGGCGATATCGCCTATGTGGCCGACAGCGTCTATCTGCCCTCCGGCCGTGGCTATGATCTGACCGATCACCGCGACCGGCTGCGCGCCGGTATCCACTGGCAGGGGCGGCGCACCGGCATCTTCTTCGGCATGGCCTATCTGGGCGAGGAATTCCGTGCCCAGCCCGAAAGTCAGGTCGTCGGCCTGCTGCAGGTGAAGATGACGTTTTAAGATCACAGTCTAACCTGCGGAAATCAAAACGCCTTCCTTTGCTCCGATTCCTTTGTTAACGTTCTGGCAACAATAAACAGAGGCAGGCAGACGAGCAGATGAGAACGGGCTTTCGCGGCACGTTCGTCATTTCCTGGTCGCAGACGGAGATTGACGGTCTTGAGGATGCGCCGGTTGCGGCGCTCGAGACCGGTGCGGCCTGGTCCTGGCGCGGGGATACCGTGCGGGTGGACGGGCCGGGTGGTGTGTTGCGGCTTGAGGGGGCGAACGGGGAGGCCGAGATCCGGGAACGTGCGGCGCGCGCCGTGCGGCGTCTCGTGGGGGCGGTGGTCCAGAATACCAGTGATCTGGAAGCGGTCGAAATCGACGATCCGCTTCTGGAGCGATATTTCGTCGTCACCGACGGTGCCCGCAGCTATACCGTCACGCTGGTCGAGGTCGGCCCCGGCCGCCGGCCGCTTCTGATGTTTCTCAACGATCTGCCGCCACGCGGGACCGATCTCTGGGTGGTGCGCCACAGCCTGACGGATCGCGCGCCGCAGCGCCCCGAGGACCGGCAGGGCGGGGTGATCTGCTTCACCCCCGGCACCCGGCTGGTCACGCCGCGCGGGCTGATCGCGGTGGAGGAGCTGCGCGAAGGCGATCTGGTGCAGACCCGCGACAACGGCGCACAACCGGTGCTCTGGTCCGGCCGCCGGCGGCTCAGCGGTGCGCGGCTTTATGTCATGCCGCACCTGCGGCCGGTGCGGCTGCGGCCCGGCGCCTTCGGTATCGATCATCCCGATCAGGAACTCATCGTCTCGCCGGAGCATCGCATCCTGCTGCGCGGCCGCGCGGCGCAGGCGCTGTTCAACACCGATGAGGTTCTGGTCGCCGCCCGCGATCTGATCAACGACACCACCATCGTGCGCGATCATGTCCTGCGCGAGGTGACCTATGTGCACCTGCTGCTGCCGCGTCACGAGATCCTGACCGCCAACGGCGTCGAAACCGAAAGCTTCCATCCCGCGAATGCCGATCTGGCGACGCTGGAGGCCGGCGATCGCGCCCGGCTGCTGGCGCAGCTGCCCGGGCTGGAGGACGATCCGCTGCTCTACGGCCCGCATGCCCGGCGCAACCTGACCCGTTCCGAGGCTGCCATCCTGCGGCACGAGGCCGCCTGAGGCGCCGCCCTTTGGCGTTGTGCTGCTCCGGGCCGGCCCGGGCGCAGTTCTTCCTGCACAGAAGCCCGATCATCGCGGTCGCGGCCTGCATCGAACCGCTTCTGGTACTGACCGGCGCCGGGCTGACCCGCGGGCTGCGCCGGCGGCCCGGGATCGTGCTGCGGCTCCAGCGCGGTCTGGGGGCGGTGCTGATCGGTCTTGGCCTGCGGCTGGTGCGGGTCGCGCTGAGCCGGCGGGCCCCGCAGAATCCGCATTGACTCCCCCTCGCAGACCTCTATAAGCGCGGCTTCATTGGTGTTGGTGGCCCCCGCAAGGGGATGCCTGTCATGGCTTCGGCCAAGAGGACAACGCCCTTCATTGCCGCTTTCGGGCGGCGTTCCAATCGAAGGAGATCAGACGGTGACCAAACGCACCTCTGCCAAGTACAAAATCGACCGCCGGATGGGCGAAAACATCTGGGGTCGTCCGAAATCCCCGGTCAACCGCCGCGAATACGGCCCCGGCCAGCACGGCCAGCGCCGCAAGGGCAAGCTCAGCGACTTCGGCACCCAGTTGCGGGCCAAGCAGAAGCTGAAGGGCTACTACGGCGACCTGACCGAAAAGCAGTTCCGCCGCATCTACGGCGAAGCCGAGCGGGTCAAAGGCGATACCGGTGAAAACCTGATCGGTCTGCTGGAGCGCCGCCTGGACGCCGTCGTCTACCGCGCCAAATTCGTGCCGACCGTCTTCGCCGCCCGTCAGTTCGTGAACCACGGCCATGTGCTGGTGAACGGCAAGCCGGTGAACATCCCCTCCTACCGTGTGAAAGAGGGCGACGTCATCGAGGTGCGCGAGAAGTCGAAACAGATGGTCGTGCTGCTCGAGGCCGTGCAACTGCCGGAACGCGACGTGCCGGATTACATCGAAGCCGACCACAGCAAGATGACCGCCACCTTCGTGCGCACCCCGGGCCTCAGCGACGTGCCCTACCCGGTGCAGATGGAACCGCATCTGGTCATCGAATTCTACGCGCAGAACTAAGTCTCTGCGCCTTTCCGAATTCCGAAACCCGCCGCGTCCCTCGCGGCGGGTTTTTCCGTTCCGGGCCGCCTGCAAGTGCCCTCCCGCGCCGGCCCGTGTCCGCTCCGCGGCCCGGCCTGGCGGGTGCTCTTTTTCTGGCTGAAAATATCCCGGGGAGTTTGAGGAGCTGGCCCCTCAATCCCGCCGCGGGGCCAGGGCACCGGCGGCCACCGGATGGGCGCCGCCGCCACCGGCGCGCCCCGAGATCCGCGCTTCCCCTTGCGCAGCGCGGGCGCTATGAGGGGCGGCAGTCAAGGAGACCCGAAAATGACCAAAATCACCCCTCAACCCGGTATCATGGAGATCGCGCTCTATCAGGGCGGCGCGGCGCATGTCGAGGGCGTGGCGAATGTGGTCAAGCTGTCGTCGAATGAGAACCCCTTCGGCCCCAGCCCCGCCGCCATCGCCGCCGTGCGCGACAGCGCCGCGGGGCTGCATCGGTATCCTTCGACCGATCACAGCGGGCTGCGCCGGGCCATCGGCGAGGTGACCGGGCTCGATCCGGAGCGGATCATCTGCGGCGTCGGCTCGGATGAGATCATCAGTTTCCTTTGCCAGGCCTATGCCGGCCCGGGCGATGAGGTGCTCTATACCGAACACGGATTCTCGATGTACCGCATCTCGGCGCTGGCCGTCGGCGCCACCCCGGTGGTGGTGCCGGAACAGGACCGGGTGGTCGATGTCGATGCCATCCTGGCCGCAGCCAACCCGAACACCCGGCTGGTCTTCATCGCCAACCCCGCCAACCCGACCGGCACCATGATCGGCGCGGCGGAGGTGGCCCGGCTCGCCGCTGGCCTGCCGGAGGAAACGCTGCTGGTGCTCGACGGCGCCTATGCCGAATATGTCGAAGGCTTCGATGCCGGCGCGGCGCTGGTCGGGACGCGCGACAATGTGTTCATGACCCGGACCTTTTCCAAGATCTACGGGCTGGGCGGGCTGCGCGTCGGCTGGGGCTATGGCCCGCAGGAAATCATTGACGTGCTGAACCGGGTGCGCGGCCCCTTCAACCTGTCGAACACCGCGCTGGCGGCGGCGGAGGCGGCGATCCGCGATCAGGATTACGTCGAGAAGTGCCGGGCGGAGAATGCCCGCTGGCGGGCCTGGCTGGCCGAGGCGCTGGCCGAATGCGGCGTCGCCTCCGACACCTCCTGCGCCAACTTCATCCTTGCCCGCTTCTCCGATGCGGCAGAGGCCGACGCCTGCGACGAGCATCTGAAATCGCAGGGGCTGATCGTGCGCAAGGTGGCGGGCTACGGGCTGCCGCAGGCGCTGCGCATCACCATCGGCGACGAGGACAGCTGCCGCCGGGTCGCGGCGGCGGTGCGGGCGTTCAAGGGGGCGGCGGCATGACCCTGCCTGCCACGGTTAGCGGCCCGATCTACGACCGCATCGCGCTGATCGGTCTGGGGCTGATCGCCTCGTCGATGTTCTGGGCGATCAAGCGCTCGGGCCTCGCCGGCGAGGTGACCGGCTACGCCCGGTCGGCGACGACCCGGGACACCGCCCGCCGCATCGGCCTGTGCGACCGGGTCTGCGACAGCGCCGCCGAGGCGGTTGAGGGCGCCGATCTGGTGGTCCTCTGCGTGCCGGTGGGGGTGATGGGCGATGTGGCGGCAGAGATCGCCCCGGCGCTGAAACCGGGCGCCACGGTCTCCGATGTCGGATCGGTCAAACGCCATGTGATCGAGGCGGTCGGCCCGCATATCCCCGAGGGTGTCGACTTCGTGCCGGCCCACCCGCTGGCCGGGACCGAGCATTCCGGGCCGGAAAGCGGCTTTGCCGAGCTGTTCGACAACCGTTGGTGCCTGCTGGTTCCGGTCGAACACGCGGCGCCGGCGGCAGTGCAGCGGCTGCGCCACCTGTGGGAGGCGATGGGGGCCAATGTCGATGAGATGGAGCCCGATCACCACGATCTGGTTCTGGCCGTGACCAGCCATGCGCCGCACCTGATCGCCTATACGATGGTCGGCGTGGCCGACGATCTGCGCCGGGTCACCGATTCCGAGGTGATCAAATATTCCGCCGCGGGCTTTCGCGACTTCACCCGGATCGCGGCCTCAGATCCGACCATGTGGCGCGATATCTTCCTGACCAACAAGGCCGCGACGCTGGAGATCCTCGGTCGCTTCACCGAGGAGCTCTTTGCCCTGCAGCGGGCGATCCGCACCGGCGACGGGCAGCATCTGTTCGACTATTTCACCCGCACCCGGGCGATCCGCCGCGGCATTATCGAGGCCGGGCAGGACACGGCCGCACCGGACTTCGGCCGCGGTCCCAAAGGCAAGACATGATCGCGGCGCGGGGGGCCGCGTTGGGCGTCCTGCTGCTGCTGGCCTGGTCCGCGGCAGCCGGTGCGCCCGAGCACTCTCCGCGCCCGCCGATGCGCGCCGGGGCTGTTCCGGCGGCGCCCGCGCCCTCCTCGGCGCCCATGCCCTCCGCGGCGCCCGCGTCAGACCGGATACGTCCGGCGGTGCGCCCGGTCTCGGATCAGAGCCTGCAGGCGGCGGCGCGCCCCGCCGGCCTGCCGTTCCTCGGCCCGGAGCGCTCTCCGGCGCCCTGGAGCCGGCCGGAGGGGCTGTCGCAAAAGGCGATGGCGAAGAAACGCGCGCTGCGTGCCGGGGCGATCTGCGGCGATATCGGCATTCAGGGCGAGCCGGTGGGCCGGGTGCCGGGGCGGATCGCCGGTTGCGGCATCGAGGATGCGGTGCGGGTCCGTTCGGTCGCGGGCGTGCGGCTCAGTCAGCCGGCGGTGGTGACCTGCGATGTGGCGCGGTCGCTGAAGACCTGGGTGGAGCGCGGGGTGAAGCCTGCCTTCCGCCGTCGTGGCCCGGTGGTCGAGCTGAAGGTGGCGGCGCATTACGTCTGCCGCACCCGCAACAATCAGCGCGGTGCCAAGATCTCGGAACACGGGCGGGGCCGGGCGATCGACATCTCCGGTTTCACCATGATGGACGGCGAAGTGGTGACCGTGCTCAAGGGCTGGGGGCAGGGCACCACGCTGCGGCCGCTCGCCCAATCGTTGAAAGCTGCCTGCGGCCCCTTCGGCACCGTGCTGGGGCCGAATTCGGACGGCTATCATAAGGATCATTTCCACATGGACGTGGCGCGCTATCGCAGCGGTCCCTATTGCCGCTGAGGTTCTAGCGCAGGGTGATCTGCGGCGCCGGGCCCAGCGGCAGCGGCCCGAGGCTCATCCGCCCGTCGGCGAAGCGCAGCTGGGTGTCGAGCGTGTCGCTGTCGTCGCCGGTGCCGGCAAGCAGCTCCAGCACGCGGCGCAACGGCGCGGCGGTCTCGGCGGGGATCACACCGGCCTGTTCCGCCAGCATCAGCATCTCGCGCCAGTTCTCCGCCCGCAGCGCGATCTCGCCGCCCGGCCGGCCAGCTGGATCGATATCGACGGCGCCGCGCGCCTGCAGCCGCAGCGGTCCCCAGTGGATATCGGCGTCATCGAGCACGATGGCGCGGGGCTGCGGCCGGCGGTCTTCCAGCGCGCGGCGGTCCCAGGGGCGGTCGAACCGCAGCTGCGCTTCGGCGCTCAGCGCGTCGAAGGTCCCGGGCAGGCCGCTGCCGCCGGCCAGCGCCCCCAGCCGCAGGCGGCGACCCGGGGTGAAACCGCGGGCGGCGAGGCTGAGCCGATAGCTTTCCGGCGCCCCTTCCTGCCGCATCGACAGGATCAGGTCGTCGGCGCCGAACCGGTCACCATCGGGTTGATCGCTCTGCCAGGCGGCGGCGGTCAGCTCCAACCGGTCGAGGGTCAGTGCCCGCCCCAGCCGCAGGTCCAGCCGCGCCTGCATGTCCTCGGCCCGGATCACCGTCGTGCGGTCGAAGAAGGACAGCCGCTGATCGGTCGCGGGGAACTGCAGCCGCTGGTGCCCGGGCCAGATCGCCGGGCTGTCGAGCAGGAGCCAGTCGGCGCGCCAGGCTGCGCCGCTGCCGGGATCGGCCAGCGCCGGCGTGTCGATCAGTGTCATATGGCGCAGCGGATAGCCCGAGCCGGTGATCGCGGCATATTCCGCCTGCCAGCCGCGCGCCGCCTGGGTGGCGAACCAGCCTTCGATCCCGCGTTTCAGGACCAGGCTGCCGGCCAGCCAGACACCGGACCACAAAAGCCCGAGTACGATAGCGATTTTGATCAGCCGCCGCATCCCGGGCCCCTTTCGCCTGCGCCTGTTTTCCTGTTTACAGACGGAATTTACAGGCGGGAACCGACAAGGACCAGACGCATGACCATGTGGGTATTCGGATATGGCTCGCTGCTGTGGAACCCCGGGTTCGACGTGGCGGCGCAGGAGATCGCGCGGCTGCCCGATTATCACCGGTCGTTCTGCATGCGCTCGATCCACCACCGCGGCACCGAGGACGACCCGGGGCTGGTTCTGGCGCTGGATCAGGCATCGGGCGCCAGCTGTGCCGGCCTGGCGCTGAAGGTCGCCGCCGGACAGGAGGCGCAGACGCTGGCCTATCTGCGCGAACGCGAACTGGTGTCCTCCGCCTATCTGGAGAAGGTGCTGGAGGTCGACCTGACCGACGGCAGCCGGGTGCGGGCCGTCACCTATGTGATCGATCCCGATCATCGCCAGTATTGCGGCGGCCTGCCGCTGGAGGAGCAGGCACAGATCATCGCCCGGGCGGTGGGCGGGCGCGGGCCGAATGCGGAATATCTGTTCAATACCGCCCGCCATCTGGCCGAGATCGGGCTCAGCGATCCGGATCTGGACTGGCTGTCCGCCCGTGTCGCCGGCTTGCTGGCATAAACCCTTGGCGTTGCGCCAAGTTATTCTATAGGCTCGCTGCAGAGCAGAGACCCATCAGGACGCCAGCCCCATGGTGCAGCGAGACCGCGAACCCCGGCCGCATTTCTCACAACCCATCCGCCAGATCATGTTGATGCTGATCGCTGTCGGATTGGCCGCCTTCGGGGCGTTCATCGCGCTGCCGCGGGTGCTGCCGGTGTTTCTGGCCAACCCCTATCTGAACATCGCCATCGCCGTGGTCTTCGCCATCGGGGTGCTGTCCTGTTTCTGGCAGGTGGTGCAGCTGATGCGCTCGGTCCGCTGGATCGAGCTCTTCGTGACCGGTCAGGCAGGCGACATGCAGGCGCCGCAGCTGCTGACGCCGCTGGCCTCGCTGTTGCGGCCGCGCGGCGCGCGGATGCAGCTGAACTCTACCTCGTCGCGGTCGATCCTCGATTCCGTGTCCGAACGGATCGACGAGGAACGCGAGATCACCCGCTATATCGTCAACCTGCTGATCTTTCTCGGGCTGCTGGGCACCTTCTACGGGCTGGCGACGACGGTGCCGGCGGTGGTCGACACCATCCGCGGCCTGGCGCCGAAGGAGGGCGAGGACGGGCTGGCGGTCTTCAACCGGCTGATGACCGGGCTTGAGGCGCAGCTGGGTGGCATGGGCGTGGCCTTCTCCTCTTCGCTGCTCGGGCTGGCGGGGTCGCTGCTGGTGGGGCTTCTGGAACTGCTGTCGGGCCACGGCCAGAACCGGTTTTACCGCGAGCTGGAGGAATGGTTGTCCTCGATCACCCGGCTGGGCTTCGCCTCCGGCGAGGAGGGCGACAGCGAGGTTTCGGTGCTCGAAGGGGTGCTGGACCATATGTCCGACCAGATGCAGGCGCTGCAGGACATGTTCTCGAGCTCGGACCAGAGCCGGGCGGGGCTGGACCGCAAGCTGGGCGATCTGGCCGACGGGATCGAGCGGATGGCCGACCGGATGGAGCGGAACGAGACCATCAGCGCGGCGCTGGAACGGGTGGCGGTCGGTCAGGAGACCCTGATCGAGATGATCCGCGATCAGGGTGCCGGCGACGGGATGGATGCCGAAAGCCGGATGCGTCTGCGGTCGATCGACGTGCAGATGCTGCGCATTCTCGAAGAGATCTCGGCCGGCCGGCAGGAGAGCATGGCCGAGCTGCGCAAGGACATCGATATCCTGATCAAGGCGCTGGCACCGGTGCGCGGCGGCCGCCGGGGCAAGACCGGCGGGACGGAGGACTAGGGCATGGCCCTGTCCCGCCGCACAGGACAACGGTTCCAGGGCTCGATCTGGCCCGGCTTCGTCGATGCGATGACCGGGCTGCTGCTGGTGCTGATGTTCGTCCTGACCATTTTCATGGTGGTCATGTTCGTGCTGCGCGAAACCATCACCGGACAGGAAAGCAAGCTGGACCAGCTGTCTTCGGAAATCAGCGCGCTGGCCGATGCGCTGGGGGTCAGGGAGCGGGAGAACGCCCGACTGCAGGCCCGGATGGGGGCGCTGACCGCGACATTGAGCGATACCCAGACCGATCTGGACCAGGCCCGTGCGGCGATTGCCGCCCTGACCGGGGAGCGGGACCGCCAGGCCACCGCGCTGAAGGCGGCAGAGGGGCGGATCGCCAGTTTCGAGGAGCAGGTCGCGGGCCTTCTGGGCGAACGCGACGCGGCCCGCGATCAGGTGTCGAGCCTGGAGGGCGAGAAGGCGGCGCTGCTGTCGCAGCAGGAGGCGCTGAACCTGGCGCTGGCCAAGCATCGAGAGGAGATCGACGCCCAGGCGGAGGCGGCGCGGCTTGCCGCTGCCAGACGTGAGGCGCTCGAGGCGCTGGTTGCCGATCTGCGCAAGCAGGCCGCCGATGACGCCGAACAGACCAAGGCGCTGACCGCGCGGATGGGCGATCTGCAAAGCCAGTTGAGCGAAGAGGAACAGGCGCGGCTGGCCGAGGCGGCGGCGGCGGAGGCGCTGCGCCAGAAGCTGCAGGATTCCGATGCCGAACTGACGGCGATGACGATGGAGCTGGAACGCCAGCGCAAATCGGCTGAGGACACTTTGACCCTGCTGGCGGCGGCAGAGGCGGCGCGCAACGGGCTGGACGAGAAATTGAAGGCGGCGCTGGCGCAGCTGAGCGCGGCGCAGTCGGGGGCGGCGGATCGCGACGATCTGGCCCGCCGGCTGGAACTGGCGCTGGCGCAGATGGAGGTGGTGAAATCCGAAGGCGCCGATCAGGTCAGCGCGCTGCAGGCGCAGCTGGCGCAGGCGCAGACCGATCTCGCCGCCGCGCAGGCGGTCGCCGATCAGGCCGGCAGCGACCGCGCGGCGATCGAGGCACGGCTGTCCAAGGCGCTGGAGGCGCTGGAAAACACCCAGGCCGTGGCCACCGATCAGGACAAGCTGCGGCGTGAGCTGATGGCGGCGCTGGCGGCGCAGGCCGCGGCGGAGAAGACCGCGGCCGATCGGCTCTCTGCCGCCGAACAGCGCGACGTCCTGCTGGCAAAGGCGCGGGAGACTCTGGCGCGGGAGCAGGAAACCTCGGCCGAGGCACAGCGCCAGACCGCGTTGCTCAACCAGCAGGTGGCGGCTTTGCGCACCCAGTTGGGCAGCCTGCAGGCGTTGCTGGACGATTACAAGGCGCGGGATGCGGCGGCCCAGGTGCAGCTGCAGAACCTTGGCCAGGATCTGAACGCGGCGCTGGCCCGGGCCGCCGCGGAAGAGCGCAAGCGCCGGCTGTTGGAGGAAGTCGAACGCAAGCGGCTCGAGGCCGAGGCAGAGCAGCTCAAGGCCGAAACCAAGGACCTGCAGCGCTATCGCTCGGAATTCTTCGGCCGGCTGCGCGATGTGCTGGGCAACGAGGAAGGCGTGCGGATTCAGGGCGACCGCTTCGTCTTCTCCTCCGAAGTGCTGTTCGCGCCGGGGGAGGCCGAGCTGGCGGATGCCGGCAAGGGCGAGATCGACAAGGTGGCCCGCATCCTGCGCCGGATCGCGGCGGAAATTCCGCCCGAGATCGACTGGGTGATCCGCGTCGATGGCCATACCGATGACGTGCCGCTGCGTCCGGGCGCGGAATTCGCCGACAACTGGGAGCTGAGCCAGGCCCGCGCCCTGTCGGTGGTGCGCTATCTGGTCGAGGCGCAGGGGATCGCGCCGGGGCGGCTGTCGGCCAACGGTTTCGGTGAATACCAGCCGATCAACCCGGCCAATACCCCGGAAGCCCGGGCGCAGAACCGCCGGATCGAGCTTAAGCTGACCGAGAAGTAGATCAGGGCAGGGCGCCCGGCGCGGAAAATGCCCGTGGTCCTGCCGCGGGGGCCCTTGCGGCCTAATCGAGTGCCAGCGTTACCCGCACGCTGTCGATTTCCTCGCCTCCACGCAGCATGCGGACAATGCCGATATAGCGCCCCCTGGGCCAGCCGCCGGGCGGTTGCCGTTTGCCGGCGGCGCGGAACAGCTGCGCCTTGGCGCCTTCCAGCCCGTCGGAATGCGAGATCACCTCGCCCTTCGGCCCGTTGATGGTGATCTCCAGCACATCGCCCTGCCGCCCGCCATAGGCATAGCCGTAGAGCACCAGCGCCGGCGACTGGCTGTTCAGCGTCGGATCGGCGGCGGTGCCGGCCTTGACCGCCTGAAAACTGGGCACATTGGCGGCGAAGCCGGCCGCGATCAGGCCGCCGGGTTCATAGGCCGGTGTTTCGGTCCACAGATCGCGCGCCGGCGTATCGTCGCCGCAGCGGGCGCCCTCCGGCGCAAAGGGGTCGATCACCGCGCCGTCATGGCGCACCGAGAGATGCACATGCGGGAACTGGGTCTGACCGCTCAGCCCGACCTGGCCCAGCACCTCGCCGGTGGCAATCGTCTGCCCGGTGGTGACCCGGATCGAGCCGGCCTTCATGTGGCAATATTGGGTTTCCCAGCCGTCGCCATGGTCGATCAGCACGCCGTTGCCGCATTCCCGCCCGGCGATCTCCCCGGCGGTCTCGCTGCTGGCGAGCCGGTCGGCCATGCCGTCGCGAAAGCCCCGGACCACGCCGGGGGCGGCGGCCAGGACATTCACGCCGCGCCGCATCGTCGCCAGATCGGGCAGGGCGAAATCGGTGCCCTTGTGCCCGTCGTAACTGAGCGGGCCGCAGCGGTAATCCCCGGCCCCGGGGCCGGGGTCGTCATCGACATATTGCTGGATATAGCAGCTCTCGCCCAGGGTGCAGTCGATCGGTAGCGCCAAAGCGAAATCGCCCGCCGCGGCGGGCGCGGCGAGCGATGTCAGCAGGGCCGCGACAGCGGCCCCGCATCTGAGACCTGGGCGCATCAGTCCGCGGTCAGCAGCGGCGGCTTGTCGCCGGGCAGGCGCTTGCGGTCGGGGCCGTCGATCTGCAGGTCGATCTCGCCGTCCTTGACGCCCACCTTGACCACGCCGCCCTTGGCGAGCTTGCCGAACAGCAGCTCTTCCGCCAGCGGCTTCTTGATGTGCTCCTGGATCACGCGGCCCAGGGGACGCGCGCCCATCTTGTCGTCATAGCCGCGGTCGGCAAGCCATTCGGCGGCCGGGCGGGTCAGTTCGATGGTCACGCCACGATCCATCAGCTGGGCCTCCAGCTGCAGCACGAATTTCTCGACCACCTGCAGGATCACCTCTTTCGGCAGCGGCGCGAAGGAGATCACCGCGTCCAGACGGTTGCGGAACTCCGGCGTGAAGGTGCGTTCGATGGCGGCGGTATCCTCGCCTTCGCGGCGGTCACGGCCAAAGCCGATAGCGGCCTTCTGCATGTCCGACGCCCCGGCGTTGGAGGTCATGATCAGGATCACGTTGCGGAAATCCACCGTCCGGCCGTTGTGGTCGGTCAGCTTGCCGTGGTCCATCACCTGCAGCAGGATGTTGTAGACATCCGGGTGGGCCTTTTCGATCTCGTCCAGCAGCAGCACACAATGCGGGTGCTGGTCGACGCCATCGGTCAGCATGCCGCCCTGGTCGAAGCCGACATAGCCCGGAGGCGCGCCGATCAGTCGGGAAACCGCGTGTTTCTCCATGTATTCCGACATGTCGAAGCGCAGCAGCTCCACCCCGAGGGTTTCGGCCAGTTGCTTGGCGACCTCGGTCTTGCCGACGCCGGTGGGCCCGGCAAAGAGATAGTTGCCGATGGGCTTTTCCGGTTCGCGCAGGCCGGCCCGGGCCAGCTTGATGGCCGAGCTCAGCGCCTCGATGGCGGCGTCCTGGCCGAAGACCACCCGCTTCAGCGTGGCTTCGAGATCCTTCAGCACCTCGGCATCGTCCTTGCTGACGCTCTTCGGCGGGATGCGGGCGATCTTGGCGACGACGGCCTCGATCTCCTTGACACCGATGGTCTTGCGCCGCTTGCTCTCGACGACCAGATGCTGCGCCGCGCCGGCTTCGTCGATGACGTCGATGGCCTTGTCGGGCAGCTTGCGGTCATGGATGTAGCGCGCCGACAGCTCGACCGCCGTCTTGATCGCGTCGCCGGTGTATTTGACGCTGTGATGCTCCTCGAAATAGGGCTTCAGCCCCTTGAGGATCTTCACCGCATCCTCGACCGAGGGCTCGGTGACATCGATCTTCTGGAACCGGCGGCTCAGCGCGCGGTCCTTTTCGAAGTGCTGGCGGAACTCCTTGTAGGTGGTGGAGCCCATGGTGCGCAGCTTGCCGCCCTGCAGCGCAGGTTTCAGCAGGTTGGAGGCATCCATCGCGCCGCCGGAGGTGGCGCCGGCGCCGATCACCGTGTGGATCTCGTCGATGAACAGCACCGCGTCGGGGTGTTCCTCAAGCTCGGTCACCACGGCTTTCAGCCGTTCCTCGAAATCGCCGCGATAGCGGGTGCCGGCCAGCAGCGCACCCATGTCGAGCGAATAGATCGTGGTGTTGGACAGAACCTCCGGCACCTCGCCCTTGACGATCTTGCGGGCCAGACCCTCGGCGATGGCGGTCTTGCCGACACCCGGGTCGCCCACCAGCAGCGGGTTGTTCTTGCGCCGACGGCACAGCACCTGAATGCAGCGCTCCACCTCCTGATCGCGGCCGATCAGCGGGTCGATGTCGCCCTCGCGCGATTTCGCGTTCAGATCGACGCAATATTTCCCCAGCGCGCTTTCCTTCTGGTCGCCGGTCTCGGGCGCGGCAGAGCTGTGGCCCTCGTCCTCTGCATCGGTGGCGCCGGAAACCGGGCGGCTTTCGCCATAGGCCGGGTTCTTGGCGACGCCATGGGCGATGAAGTTCACCGCGTCATAGCGGGTCATGTCCTGCTGTTGCAGGAAATAGGCGGCATTGGATTCCCGTTCGGCGAAGATCGCCACCAGCACGTTGGCGCCGGTCACCTCGGTCCGTCCGGAGGATTGCACATGGATCGCGGCGCGCTGGATCACGCGCTGGAAGGCGGCGGTCGGCACCGCTTCGGAGCCATCGATATCCGTCACCAGATTCGACAGTTCCTCGTCGATGAAATCCACCAGGGTGGTGCGCAATTCGCCCAGATCGACGCTGCAGGCCTTCATGACGCGGGTGGCGTCCGGCTCGTCCAGCAGGGCCAGCAGCAGGTGTTCGAGGGTCGCAAACTCGTGCCGTCGGTCGTTGGCCAGAGCGAGGGCAGCGTGGATGGCCTGTTCAAGGGTGCTCGAGAATGAAGGCACGTTGGTGCTCCTCTGATCTGGGTCAGTACGGGGGAGGGGTGTTGGCCGTTCCCCGAGCCAACCGTGTCGTTATACCCTTAGAGTTTGGTTTATCGGGGCCGGGCTTCAAGAGTTTTCTTGGTCCGAATGATCACAAATTACGCCGCCTGCCTGCGAAAGGTGAAGTTTTGGGGGCGTTCAGGGGCTGCGATCCCGGCCGGGGCGGCGCGATTTGGCTGTCGTTACGTCAACTTTGGCTGTAGTCTCAGATGTATTTTTCAGAAGCGATTCAAATAGGCGGTATAGGGTATGGCGAGTGTTGCGCAAGCTATTGCATCTATTGAGGAAACAAGGTCCAGCCTGGCCGATGCCCGGGTCGGCCTGCGGACAGCCGAGCGGTATCTGTACGGCCGGAACGGCGCCGAGGACACGGATGAGGATTTCGACCTTCTGGGGTTCACCGCGCCACAGCTGACGGTCTACGGGATGAAGGCGGTGGCCTTTGCGGTCAGGAAATATGCGCAATCGGTGGTCACCACGCTCGAGACCAAGATCGAGATGCGCAGCGCCATCGAATATTGGGCCGATGCGCTCGACGATGCGCTCGACTCATCGCGCAGCGGCGCCCGGATCGCCAAGATTGCCGAGCTTCTGCCCGGGCTCGGCACCACCTTCAAACGCGCCAATATCGACACGCTGATGAAGCAGGCCGCCGATATCTCGGCCGAAATGCGGGGAGAGCTGACCAAGATCGACAGCGTCTATGCCGAAAGTCTGGTGTTCTGGAAAAACATCTACGGCGTCGCGGACAAGGCGAATACGGCGCTGACAGTGCTTTCGGCCGGGGTCACGGTGCTGAAGGCGCAGACCGCCGACGCCACCGAGGCGGGGGTGTCGCCGGGGCTCTATGCCGCCAGCGTCGGGGCGACCAACGTGGCGGCAGACGACGCGCGGCTGGAAGCGGCGATCACGGCGCTGGCGGAGCGTTTCGCCGATACCGTCGATCCGGTGACCACGGCGCAGCAGCAGCTGCAGGCGCTGTTCGACAGTGTCGCCGCCGCCACCGAGACCGCTGCCGGAGAGCTCGCCGATCTCGATGCGCTGATCGGGGAGATCACCGATCTGATGGCACGGCTCAACGCGCTGCCCGGCACCGTCGCGCCCTTCACCGCCGTGGTGTCGGCAATGGTGGCGCCCTTCGATGTGATCTTCGATTTCCTGGAAAATCCGCCGTCGATCTTCGGGGTCAAACTGTTTCCGCCGATCAGCCGGTCGGATATCGACGCGATCCTCGATTTCCTCAGCGGGGTTTCGGACACGATCCTGGGCCTGCTCGACCCGATCCTGTCGCCGATCCTGGGCCCGGTGGAGGATGCGGTGAACAAGATCCTCGACAGGCTGAACCCGCTGAAGGAATTCTCCACGCCGGTGGACGATCTGCTGGCGAAGATCACCGAGCTGTTCGAGGTGGTCGAAGGGCTTGACGACATGCTGGGGTCGATCGCTGATCTGGCAGTGGATTTCGCCGATCTGCCCACAACCATCGAGGCGCTGGACAGCCCGGGCCGGGGAGAGACCCGGGTGAGCTTCTTCGGCGGCGATGACGACGACGTGGTACAGGGCCGCGTCGCGACGGCGGAGGAGGCGCGGGGGCTGGACGGCGCGGTGCTGTCGGGCGGCGGCGGCAACGATACCCTGAAGGGGACCGAACTGGACGACATGATCGCCGGCGGCGCCGATGACGACAGGCTGTTCGGCTTCGGTGGCGACGACGTGATCTTCGGTCATTCCGGCGACGATACCGTCTATGGCGGCGATGGGGATGACATCATAACCGGCAACGGCGGCGCCGATGCCCTCGCTGGCGGCGACGGGGACGACGACATCGCCGGCAATGGCGAGGATGACACCATCACCGCCGGCGAGGGCGACGACCGGGTCGCGGGCGGCACCGGGGCGGATCGAATCCTGGGCGGTGCCGGGCAGGACACCCTGCTGGGGCAGGCCGGCGATGACGAGATCTTCGGCGGTACCGGCGACGACACCCTGCGCGGTGGCGCCGGCAACGATCTGCTGGTGGGGCAGGCGGGCGACGATTTCATCTTCGGCGCCGCCGGCCGCGATATCCTGCGCGGCGGCAGCGGCGACGATGTGCTGGTCGGCGGGGCGGGCGCGGACACCTATCAGTTCGCCCGCGTCGGCAACGGCTTCGACATCATCCGCGGGTTCGAGCAGGGCAGCGACCTGATAGAGATCGACGGGCGCAGTTTCGAGGAGCTGGAGATCCGCCAGACCAAGGCGGCGACCTTCATCGAGTTCGGCAAGTCCAACGTGATCAAGCTGGCCGGCTTCGACGGCGAGCTGACCGCAGACGATTTCCTGTTCTGACCCCTGGTCAGATCACCGCAGGCCGGGCGGGGCCCGGCGTGGCGTGCCCGGTCTCAGACCGAAATCAGAACTTGTCCTTGCGGGCGCGGATTTCGGCGAAGACCTCGGCATCGGTGGCGTCCGGCATCTCCAGATGCGCGCGGATCGCCGGATCGGCGGCGCGCAGGAAGGGGTTGGTGGCCAGCTCCAGCGCCAGGGTTGAGGGGACCGTCGGCAGCCCCTTGTCGCGCGCGGCGGCGATCTCGGCCACCCGCGCCGCCAGGGCGGGGTTCTGCGGGTCGACGGTGACGGCGAACCGGCCATTGGCCTGGGTATACTCATGGCCCGAATAGACCACCGTTTCGGGGGGCAGCGCCGCCAGCTTGCTGAGCGAGGCCCACATCTGCGGCATGGTGCCCTCGAACACCCGGCCGCATCCCAGCGCCATCAGGCTGTCGGCGGTAAACACCGCGTCGCTGTCGGGGAAGACATAGGCGATATGGCCGACGGTATGGCCGGACACATCGATCGCCCGGCCGGTTTCCTGCCCGATTGCCACGCTGTCGCCTTCCGAGACCTGGGTGTCCAGTGCCGGCAGCCTGTGGGCATCGGCTGCCGCCCCGGTCACCCGCGCCCCGGGCCAGGCGGCAAGGATATCTGCCAGCCCCTCCACATGGTCCCAGTGGTGGTGGGTCAGCAGCACCTGGGTCAGGGTCCAGCCGCGGTCCTTCAGTGCCGCCAGGATCGGCGCGGCCTCGGGGGCATCGATCAGCGCGGTCTCGCCGCTGGCGGCGTCATGGGCGAGAAAGGCGTAATTGTCCGACAGGCAGGGGATGGTGAGGATTTCCAGCGGCATGGCCATTCTCCCTTTCAATGGAAAGCGGGGTTGTTAAACTGCCGGCAGCTTGGCCGATCAGACGGGCGCCCGCAATGCATCTCGATGTGCAGGATCTACGGAATTTCTATTACCGCAGCACCCTTGGCCGGGCGGCGCAGGCTTCGGTGCGCGCGGCGATGCTCGATCTCTGGCCGGAAGCCAAGGGCCAGACCGTGGCGGGTTTCGGCTTCGCCGTGCCGTTGCTGCGCCCCTATCTGCGGGAGGCGCGGCGGGTGATGGCGCTGATGCCGGGGCCGCAGGGGGTGATGCCCTGGCCGGCGGGGATGCCCAATGTCTCGGTCCTGTGCGAGGAAACGCTGTGGCCGCTGGAAACCGGCCGGGTCGACAAGCTGGTGGTGATGCACGGGCTGGAAACCTCGGAACGTCCAACCCGGCTGCTGGAGGAGTGTTTCCGGGTGCTGGGGCCGGGCGGCAAGGCGCTTTTCATCGTGCCGAACCGCGCCGGGCTCTGGTCGCGCAGCGACCGCACGCCGTTCGGCTATGGCCGGCCCTATACCATCGGCCAGCTGGAGGCGCAGCTGAAGGAGCATCAGTTTCTGCCCGAGCGTCATCGCGCCGCGCTCTATCAGCCGCCCTCGGCGCGCCGGTTCTGGCTGCGCTCGGGATCGCTGCTGGAGAAGATGGGCACGCGGCTGCCCACGGTGCTGGTCGGGGGCATCTTCATCGTCGAGGTGTCCAAGCGGGTGCAGCCACCCAAGGGCACCGTCGTCAAGGATCTGGCCAAGCGCCCGATCGAGGCGCTGGACGGGCTGGTCAAACCGGCCTGAGCGCGGCGCCTGTGCGGCCCCTTGATGGCCCCGGTCGCGGCCGGGCCGGACCCTGCGTCACCGGGCCGCCGCAACCTGCCCAAACCTGTGGAAATGCGTGGTTGCTGGGCTTTTGCACGGGATTTGATCACGCAGAATCGCACGGAATCACCTATTTTTTTTCCCCGGATTCTGCGCAATCCGTCGCATATCGGCTAACCCAATGAAAACAAGTGGGGAATGCCGTCCAATGATATCGCTATAGGTTGTTGCGGGGTGGGGTCGGCTCTGCTACATCCACGCTGATTTTGATGACCTGCGTTTTCGCGGGTCGTTTTTCACGCCCCCGGACCGTTGCACGCGGCGTAACCGGGGCCAGATATCGGAAGGGTGGACGTGTCCGAACCAGCTTCGATTTCCGCAGGCATCGCTGCGCGATATGCCACCGCGATCTTCGAGATTGCGAAAGAGAGCAATGACCTTGCCGGTCTTGAATCGAGCCTCAACGATTTGTCGTCGGCGCTGAGCGAAAGCAAGGATCTGAGCGACCTGATCACTTCGCCGCTCTACACCCGCGACGATCAGCAAACCGCAATCACCGCCGTGGCCGAGAAGATGGGCCTGGCATCGGTGATGACCCAGGCGCTGGCGCTGATGGCGCAGAAACGCCGCCTGTTTGTCGTGCCGCAGCTGATCGCCGCCCTGCGCGATCTGATCGCGGACGACCGTGGCGAAGTGACCGCGGATGTGGCCTCGGCGAAGGCCCTGACCAAAGCCCAGACCGAGAAGCTGGCGAAGACCCTGGCGGCCCGCGTGGGCAAGACCGTGAACGTGAATGCGACCGTCGATGAAAGCCTCATTGGCGGTCTTGTCGTTAAAGTGGGCTCGAAGATGATCGACACCTCGATCCGCTCCAAGCTCGCTTCCCTCCAGAATGCAATGAAAGAGGTCGGATAAATGGGTATCCAAGCTGCAGAGATTTCTGCGATCCTGAAAGACCAGATCAAGAATTTTGGTCAAGAGGCCGAGGTGGCAGAAATCGGCCGCGTGCTGAGCGTGGGGGATGGTATCGCCCGTGTCTATGGCCTCGACAATGTCCAGGCCGGCGAGATGGTCGAATTCCCCGGCGGCATCATGGGCATGGCGCTGAACCTCGAAGCCGATAACGTCGGCGTCGTGATCTTCGGCTCCGACCGCGACATCAAGGAAGGCGACACCGTCAAGCGCACCAACTCGATCGTGGACGTGCCGATCGGCCCCGAGCTGCTGGGCCGCGTCGTTGACGGCCTGGGCAACCCGGTGGACGGCAAGGGCCCGATCGCCGCAACGGCCCGCGGCATCGCCGACGTCAAGGCGCCGGGCATCATCCCGCGTAAATCGGTGCATGAGCCGATGGCAACCGGCCTGAAATCGGTCGACGCCATGATCCCCGTCGGCCGTGGCCAGCGCGAGCTGATCATCGGCGACCGTCAGACCGGCAAGACCGCGATCGCGCTCGACTCCATCCTGAACCAGAAATCCTACAACGCTGCCGCAGGCGACGACGAGAGCAAGAAGCTCTACTGCGTCTACGTGGCCGTGGGCCAGAAGCGCTCCACCGTTGCGCAGCTGGTGAAGAAACTGGAAGAAACCGGCGCCATCGAATATTCGATCGTCGTCGCAGCCACCGCCTCCGAACCGGCGCCGATGCAGTATCTGGCCCCCTATACCGCGACCGCGATGGCCGAATACTTCCGCGACAACGGCAAACACGCGCTGATCATCTACGATGACCTGTCCAAACAGGCAGTGTCCTATCGTCAGATGTCGCTGCTGCTGCGCCGTCCGCCGGGGCGTGAAGCTTACCCGGGCGACGTGTTCTACCTGCACTCCCGCCTGCTGGAACGCTCCGCCAAGATGAACGAAGACCATGGCGCAGGCTCGCTGACCGCGCTGCCGATCATCGAAACCCAGGGCGGCGACGTGTCGGCGTTCATTCCGACCAACGTGATCTCGATCACCGACGGTCAGATCTTCCTGGAAACCGATCTGTTCTACCAGGGCATCCGCCCGGCCGTGAACACCGGTCTGTCGGTGTCGCGTGTGGGCTCCTCGGCCCAGACCAACGCGATGAAATCGGTCGCCGGCTCGGTGAAACTGGAACTGGCGCAGTATCGCGAAATGGCGGCCTTCGCCCAGTTCGGCTCCGACCTCGACGCCGCCACCCAGCGCCTGCTGAACCGTGGTGCCCGTCTGACCGAGCTGATGAAACAGCCGCAGTATTCGCCGCTGACCAACGCCGAGATCGTCTGCGTCATCTTCGCCGGCATCAAAGGCTATCTGGACAAGCTGCCGGTCAACGAAGTCGGCAAGTTCGAAGCGGGCCTGCTGAACTTCCTGCGGACCAAGAAGGCCGATCTGCTGCAGTGGATCACCGACGAGGATCCGAAGATCAAAGGTGAGGCGGAAGACAAGCTCAAGGCTGCGCTGGACGAATTCGCCGCCGACTACGCCTGAGGGGAGATCTAGGCAATGCCCAGTCTCAAGGACCTAAAAAACAGGATCGAGTCGGTCAAATCGACCCGCAAGATCACCAAGGCCATGCAGATGGTGGCCGCCGCGAAACTGCGGCGGGCACAGGAATCTGCCGAGGAGGCCCGCCCCTACGCCGAACGGTTCAATGCCGTGATGGCGGATCTGGCGGCCTCGGTCGGGGGCAGCGACAGCGCCCCCAAACTGCTGCGTGGCACCGGCAGCGACCAGGTTCACCTCCTGGTCGTGATGACGGCGGAGCGTGGCCTGTGCGGCGGCTTCAATAGCAACATCGCCAAGCTGGCGCGCAACCATGCGCAACGGCTGCAGGCCGAAGGCAAGACGGTCAAGATCCTCACCGTCGGCAAGAAGGGCCGCGACGCCATCAAGCGCGACGTCGGTGAGCTTTTTGTCGGCCATGTGGATCTGAGCAATGTGAAGCGGTTGTCCTATGCGGATGCACAGGGGATCGCCAAGCAAGTTCTGACCAGCTTCGACGCCGGCGAATTCGACGTGGCGACGATCTTCTATTCGAAGTTCGTCAACGTCGTGACGCAGGTTCCGACCGCCCAGCAGATCATCCCGGCGAAATTCGAAACCGCCGAGGAGCCGAGCGCAACCGCGCTCTATGATTACGAGCCCAGCGAAGAGGCCATCCTGGCCGAACTGCTGCCGAAAGGGGTGGCCACCGCCATCTTCAGCGCGCTGCTGGAGAACGGGGCCTCGGAACAGGGCGCGCGGATGTCCGCCATGGACAACGCGACCCGCAACGCCGGTGACATGATCGACAAGCTGACGATCGAGTACAACCGCTCGCGTCAGGCCGTGATCACCAACGAGCTGATTGAAATCATTTCGGGCGCGGAAGCCCTGTAAAAAGAACCGGAGACGACACCAATGGCAAACAAAGAAGGCAAGATCACTCAGGTGATTGGCGCCGTTGTGGACGTTCAGTTCGACGGCCATCTGCCCGAGATTCTGAACGCCCTGGAAACCGACAACAACGGCAAGCGTCTGGTGCTGGAAGTCGCGCAGCACCTGGGCGAAGGCACCGTTCGCTGCATCGCCATGGACGCCACCGAGGGCCTGGTCCGCGGTCAGGCTGTCAGCGATACCGGCGCACCGATCTCGATCCCGGTCGGCAATGCCACCCTGGGCCGCATCCTGAACGTCGTCGGCGAGCCGGTGGACGAACAGGGCCCGGTCGAAGCGACCGAGACCCGCGCCATCCACCAGCCGGCCCCGACCTTCGCCGAACAGGCGACGGAATCGGAAATCCTGGTCACCGGCATCAAGGTTATCGACCTGCTGGCACCCTATGCCAAGGGCGGCAAGATTGGCCTGTTCGGCGGCGCCGGCGTGGGCAAGACCGTTCTGATCATGGAACTGATCAACAACATCGCAAAGGTGCACTCGGGCTTCTCCGTGTTCGCCGGTGTTGGCGAGCGGACCCGTGAGGGCAACGACCTCTACCACGAGATGATCGAATCCAACGTCATCAAGCCCGACAACCTGTCGGAAAGCCAGGTGGCGCTTGTTTACGGTCAGATGAACGAGCCTCCGGGGGCCCGTGCCCGCGTTGCGCTGACCGGCCTGACTCTGGCCGAGCAGTTCCGCGACCAGTCCGGCACCGACGTTCTGTTCTTCGTCGACAACATCTTCCGCTTCACCCAGGCGGGCTCCGAGGTGTCGGCGCTTCTCGGCCGTATCCCCTCCGCTGTGGGCTACCAGCCGACGCTGGCCACCGACATGGGCGCGATGCAGGAACGCATCACCTCGACCAAAGCCGGTTCGATCACCTCGATCCAGGCCGTCTACGTTCCCGCGGACGACCTTACCGACCCGGCACCGGCCACCACCTTCGCCCACCTCGACGCAACGACCGTTCTGAGCCGTGCGATTTCCGAGCTCGGCATCTACCCGGCCGTGGACCCGCTGGACTCTTCCTCGCGGATCCTCGACCCGCAGATCGTCGGCGAAGAGCACTATCAGGTTGCCCGTGACGTTCAGGGTATCCTCCAGCGCTACAAGTCGCTGCAGGACATCATCGCCATCCTCGGGATGGACGAACTGAGCGAAGAGGACAAGCTGACCGTGGCACGTGCCCGGAAAATCCAGCGCTTCCTGTCGCAGCCCTTCGACGTGGCGAAAGTCTTTACCGGCGCCGACGGTAAGCAGGTGCCGCTGGAAGACACCATCTCGTCCTTCAAGGCGGTTGTGGCCGGCGAATACGACCACCTGCCGGAAGCGGCCTTCTACATGGTCGGCGGCATCGACGAAGTGATCGCCAAGGCCGAGAAAATGGCGGCTGAAGCCGCCTGAGGAGAAGCCTGATGGCAGACACGATGCAATTCGACCTCGTCAGTCCGGAGCGGCGCCTCGCGTCGCTCCCGGTCAGCGCGGTCCGGCTTCCCGGTGCGGAAGGCGAGATGACGGCCATGCCCGGGCATGCCCCCGTCATCACGACCCTGCGTCCCGGGGTGCTGCGGATCGAGAGCCCGGAGGGCACCTCCGAGTTCGTCGTGACCGGTGGTTTCGCGGAGCTGGGCGGTGAGTCCATGTCGGTGCTGGCCGAGAAAGCCGTTCCCCTGAGCGAGATGACCCGCGCTCATCTGGACGAGCTGATCGAAGACGCCCGCACCGCGCATGAGGCCGCCAAGGCCGCGCCTGAAGTGGAGCAGAACCTGGTCGACGAAGCGGCCAAGCTGCTCGCCGACATGGAAGCTTTGGGCGACCACATGAGCCTGTAACCGCCACCGCGGAGACAGCGAAATCAGCAAACCGGCCTCCGCCCGCAGCGGGGGCCGGTTTCGCATTGTTTCCGCCTTTTGTTTTGACAGGGCGGGCCCGGGGATGCTCTGTTCCGGCATTGACGGAACAGTGACAAGACATGAAGACATTACAGAACCACTTGATCGGGGTCGATCAGGGCGACGTGCCCCTGTTTTCCGATTTCGAAGATGGCGGGGAGATGTGGACCGGCCAGGGTCCGCGCGAAAAACGCCGCACAATTCCCTTTTCCAGCCCGTTTCGCCAGCCACCGGCGGTACATCTGTCGATCTCGATGCTGGATGCGGATACGGCCGCTGCGGTGCGGCTGGAGCTGAAGCCCGAGGCGGTCACGCGGGAAGGGTTCGATATCGTCTGCCGGACGTGGCTGGACACCCGGATCGCGCGGATGCGGGTGACCTGGCTGGCGATCGGGTCTCTGCCGCATGAGGACGACTGGGACCTGATCTGATCTCTGGGGGGAGGAAAACGGGGGAAGGGGGCGCCCGCAGCCGGGCGCGCCCCGATCAATCCATCGAGTAGAGGGATTCGTAGATCGGCGACAGCGTGTTGTCCTCGAACAGGGAGGAGACGCTGGTGCCGTACCAGATGTTCAGGATCGCCTGAGCGAAGATCGGTGCAGTGGGCACGATGCGGATGTTCGGCGCGCCCTTCACCGCATCGCTGGGGGCGATGGAATCGGTGATTACCAGCGATTTCATCACCGATTTGGTGACGCGGTCGACTGCCGGGCCGCTCATCACCCCGTGGGTGATATAGGCGTGCACCTCGCGGGCGCCGTTGTCCATCAGCACTTCGGCGGCCTTGCACAGCGTGCCGGCGGTATCGCACATGTCATCGACGATGATGCAGATCTTGTCGGTGACATCGCCGATGACGGTCATCTCGGCGACCTCACCGGGCTTCTCGCGGCGCTTGTCCACGATCGACAGCGGCGAGTTGATGCGCTTGGCCAGCTCGCGGGCGCGGGCAACACCGCCGACGTCGGGAGAGACCACCATCAGATCGCCCATCTGGCCCTTGAAGTTGGTCTTGATGTCGAGCGCGAAGATCGGCGAGGCATAGAGGTTGTCGACCGGGATGTCGAAGAAACCCTGAATCTGCGCCGCGTGCAGGTCCATGGTCAGCACCCGCTCGATCCCGGCCTGGGTCAGCAGGTTGGCGACCAGCTTGGCCGAAATCGGCGTGCGGGCCTTGGTGCGGCGGTCCTGACGGGCATAGCCGAAATAGGGGATCACCGCGGTGATCCGGGCAGCTGACGACCGGCGCAGCGCGTCGCTCATGATCAGCAGTTCCATCAGATTGTCGTTGGCCGGGTTCGAGGTCGGCTGGATGATGAACATATCCTCGCCGCGCACGTTCTCGTAGACCTCGACGAAGATCTCACCATCGTTGAACCGCTCGACCCGCGCGTCCACCAGCCCGAGCTGAACCCCGCGGTTCATGCTCATGCGGCGTGCGATGGCTTCGGCAAGCGGAAGGTTTGCGTTCCCAGCGATGAGCTTGGGTTCGTTCATGGTCGCCATATGCTGATATCCCCGGGCAGCAAGGTCTGTGACAGATTCGTGATGTAAACCCCGCTTAACATGACCGTCCCGTCCCGCAAAGGTTGGCGCCGGAGAAAAGCTAACATGCCACGGCATAGCGACTATTTGTTTACGGCGCCGGCATTCCGGGTCTATCAGACAGGTTTGCGCCGCCTGTGCGCGCCACTCCTCCACGCGTCGAAAGGGCGATGTCGATGAAAGATATGAATGATCTGCCGCAACCGGTCTTTGTGCGGGAGTTGGGGACGGGGGACCGCCGGTTGCTGGCGGTGCATTGCACCCTGGCCCATTCCGGGGTTTGGCGCGGCCTGGCCCAGGCGCTGGACGGGCAGGCGCGTCTGACCGCCTTCGACATGCTCAGCCACGGCCGCAGCCCCGACTGGGACGGGCAGGGGGATATCCAGGACCGCACGCTGGACACCGCCCTTGGGCTGCTGGACGAGCCGATGGATGTGATCGGCCATTCCTTCGGTGCCACCGTGGCGCTGCGGCTGGCGGTGGCGCGGCCCGATCTGGTGCGCAGCCTGACGCTGATCGAGCCGGTCTATTTCGCCTTCGCGCTGCAGAGCGCGCCGGAGGCCGTCGCCCGCCACGAAGCCGATGCCGCCCCCTTCACCGAGGCGCTGGCGCGGGGCGAGGTGGCAACCGGGGCGCGGCTGTTCAACCGGATGTGGGGCGGTGGCGTGGGGCCGCGCTGGGATGCGCTGCCCGAGGCCGCCCGGGCCAGCATGATCCGCGGCATCCCGCTGGTGCCGGCCTGCCGCCAGGCGCTCTATGACGATCCGGCCGGGGTGGCGGCGCCGGGCGGGCTGGACGCGGTCACCATGCCGGTCCTGCTGATGCGCGGCTGCGACAGCCATCCGGTGATCTCGGCCATCACGGATGCGATCGCGGCGCGGCTGACACGAGTCCGTCAGGAGGCGGTGCCGGGGGCCGGGCATATGCTGCCGATCACCCACCCGGAGGCGGTGGCGGCTGCGATGCGCGGAGTGTTCGCCGACGCACCGCTGCCGGGCGCGGCCTGAAACCGGTGTGGCCACCGGTTCAGCCGCCGTCTCAGGGATGGTTCGGGCGGCGGTTCAGGCGGCGGCGAGCGTCAGGAACTGATCGATCAGCGCGTCGCTGATCGACCAGTCGCAGACCAGCCGGCAGGTGAGCAGCTCGTCGGGGTCTTCACCCTCCAGCGTGCCGTCCAGCAGGTGGTACATCGCGCCCTCGGCGATCAGCCGCTGGTGCGCCCGGCGGGGCAGGGCGGCGAAGATCAGGTTGGCCTGCGGCGTGTGCAGCAGCCGGGCCCCGGCCCGGCGCAGCCCCTCGGCCAGCCGGGCGCAATTGGCATTGGCCGCCGTCGCCATTTCCAGCCAGAGATCGTCGGTCAGATAGGCCTCCATCTGCGCCGACAGGTAGCGGTGCTTGGAGAACAGATGCGCGCCGCGTTTACGGCGCAGTTCGAATTCCCAGGACTTTTTCGGATCGAAGAAGATCAGCGCCTCGACCCCCATCAGCCCGTTCTTGGTGCCGCCGAGCGAGACGACATCGATCCCTGCCTTCCAGGTCATCTCGGCCGGGGTGCACCCCAGCGTGACCAGCGCATTGGTGAAGCGGGCGCCATCCATATAGGTGCTGAGCCCGAAGTCGCGCGCCACCGCGGTCAGCGCCGCGATCTCCGCGACCGAATAGACGCCGCCGCGCTCGGTGGCCTGAGTCAGCGATACCGGGCCGCGCTGCGGGCCGTGGACGCCGCGGTTGCCCTCGGCGCGGATGGTCCGGCGCAGCGCTTCCGGGGTCATCTTGTCGCCGCCGGGCACCAGCGTCAGCTTGGCCCCGGCCGAGAAGAACTCGGGCGCGTTGCACTCATCCTCGTGGATATGGGCGACCGGGGTGCAGAACACGGTTTCATAGGGCGCGGTCAGGCTGGCCAGCGCCAGCGCATTGGCGGCGGTGCCGGTGGCGACCAGATGCACCGCGGCTTCCGGCGCCTCGAAGATCTCGCGGATACGGTTCCGCACCCGGTCCATCACCGCATCGGCGCCATAGCTGGGGGCATAGCCCTGGTTGGCCTCGGTCAGCGCGGCAAGGACCCTGGGATGCACGGGACCGGCGTTGTCGGACGCAAAGAACATCAGGTCGGCTCCTCGATGATATAGTTCTCCCAGTCTTCTTCCGGGACTTCGAATTCGGGGATGGTGCGGTGGCGCATCGACACCCCGGCGGCATGGACCGTCGCCGGATCGCCGGAGATCAGCGGGTGCCAGTCATAGAGCGGCTTGCCTTCCCACAGCAGACGATAGGCGCAGGTCTCGGGCATCCAATAGGCGTGTTCGTTGATATTGTTCGGCCGCAGGACGATGCATTCGGGCACGAACTGATGCCGGATTTCATATTGCGAACACAGGCAGCTGTCGTCGTCCAGCAGCCGGCAGGCCAGGCAGGTGAGGGCGACCTCTCCGGTTTCCTCGTCTTCCAGCTTGTTCAGGCAGCACTTGCCGCAGCCGTCGCACAGTGCCTCCCATTCGCGGTCGGACAGCTTGCGCAGCGGCTTGCGCTCCCAGAACCGGGGGGTCAGCCCCTTGCGATCGATATGCGCGCTCATAGGGCGGTCAGGATGTCCCGCGCGCGGGCGCAATCGGCATCCATCTGGTCGATCAGGCCCTGCAGCCCGTCGAATTTCAGTTCCGGGCGCAGGTAGTCGACCAGAGCCACCGACAACGTCGCCCCATAGAGATCGCCGGAGAAATCGAAGATGAAGGTCTCGATATTCGGCACCTCGCCATCGAACATCGGCCGCACCCCGAGCGAGGCGGCGCCGTGGTAGCTGCCCTGATGCGGCCCGTCGAGCACATCGACCAAAACCGCATAAACGCCGAAGGCCGGCGGATGCAGCCCGGCAATCGACATGTTCGCGGTGGGAAAGCCCAGCTCGCGACCGCGCTGTTCGCCGCCGATCACCTCGCCCTCGATCCGGTGCCAGTGGCCCAGCATGGCGGCGGCATTGCGCGGCCGGCCCTCGGTCAACGCGGTGCGGATGGCGGTGGAGGAGACGGTGTGATCCGATTGCTCCAGCAGCGGCGCGACGGTGACGCCAAAGCCCATGTCGTGACCGAAGCGCACCAGATCTGCGGCGGTGCCGCTGCGTTTCTTGCCGAAGCAGAAATCGGCGCCGACCACGACATGACGCAGGCCGAGCCCGTCGGCGATCACGTTGCGGGCGAACTCCTCGGGCGTCAGCCCGGCGAGGGCGGCGTTGAAGTTCAGCTCATAGAGACGGTCGACCCCCAGCTTCCGCAGCCGGTGCGCCCGGGTGCCGCTGCGCATCAGACGGAACGGCGGGCTGTCGGGGGCGAAGAATTCGCGGGGATGGGGTTCGAAGGTGACAATGCCCAGGGGCGCCTCGGGGCAGGCGGCCTTCGCCATCCGGATCACCGACTGGTGCCCGATGTGTACGCCATCGAAATTGCCAATCGCGGCGCTGGCGCCGCGATCCTGGGGCTCGACGAATTGATAATCCCGGATGATCCGCATGGCGGATGCCTAGCGCCCCGCGCGGGCAGGCGCAAGACGCCTGCGTGGGGCTTTGCGATCTCAGTCGAACTTGCGGCTGGGGGCCAGCACCGTCGCCTCGCCTATCAGCACCTTCTTGCCGTCGACGGAGCAGTGGCAATCCAGTTTCACCCGCCGCTTGGCGACGTCGATGTCGGTCACCTTGACCTCGGCATAGACGGTGTCGCCGGGGCGGACCGGGCCGAGGAACTTCAGCGACTGCCCCATGTAGATGGTGCCGTGGCCGGGCAGCTGTTCGCCGATCACCGCCGAAATCAGCCCCGCGGTCAGCATGCCATGGGCGATGCGGCCTTCGAAGATGGTGTCCTGGGCATAGGCATCGTCCAGATGCACCGGGTTCCGGTCGGTCGAAACCTCGGCGAACATTTCGATGTCGCGATCGGTGACCTGTTTGCGCAGATACCGGGTCATTCCCATTTCGATGTCTTCGATGCAGATGGTTCCGCGGGGCAGATTATCCAACATGTCGTCCTCTTGATTTCATCGGCGCGGTAATAAACGGTTATGAGTCGTCGCGTCACCGGCAACTTTATTACTTTGCAAGCGCAGAAAATCAAGAGGCTTTCTTGTGTCAACGCAGCCGGCCGATCGCATAGGTCGGCGCGCGCATTTCCTTTTCCAGATAAGCGCTTAGGGCCGATTCATCCGGCTGATGGGCGGTTCCGGTCTCTTCCGCGGCCAGACCGCCGGTGATGAAGAGGGAATCGAGATCCTCGCCCATCGCGCCGGCGATATCGGTGTGAATGCCGTCGCCGATGGCCAGAATCGAGGCCTGGGACACCTCCATTCCCAGGGCGGTCAGGCGGCGGCGGGCCAGGTCGTAGATCGGCGGATGCGGCTTGCCGAAATAGAGGCTCTCGCCGCCCATTTCGGTATAGAGGCTGGCCAGCGCGCCGGCGCACCATTCCCGGACCTCGCCACGGTCGACCACGATATCGGGGTTGGCGCAGAGCAGCTTCATCCCCTTCTGCTTGGCATAGAGGAACTGCGGCCGCAGGATCGCCGGGTTGGCCTGCGGGTCGAAGGGGCCGCAGCAGACGATGCCCTCGGCCTCCTCCAGCTCGACCCGGGTGATGTCCACCGGATCCTCAAGCACATGGATCGGCTCGAAGAAGCCCTGGTCGCGCTCCCATTCGCCCATGAACCAGACCTTCTGGCCGACGACGCCCTCGAACATCGCGGCGCGGGCGCTGTCGCCACTGGTGGCGATGGTGTCATAGGCATCTTCCGGCACGCCGAAGGCCGACAGCTGCTCAGCCACGCCGGCGCGGGGTTTCGGGGAATTGGTCACCAGCACCACAACGCCGCCGGTCCGGCGATAGGCCTGCAGCGCCGCCACGGCCTCGGGGTAGGCGGTGACGCCATTGTGCACGCAACCCCAGAGGTCGACAAACATCGCGTCGTAGGTCTGGGAAATCTCGGAAAGGGCGGGGATGATCTGGGTCATGAAAGCCGTCTGCTGTGGTCTGGAGGGACAGAACGGGCCGGGGCGGCGGCGCGCCGGGCCGGGGATGATCTGCGCCCACTAACACCGGTTTGTGGCAGAATGACAACGGCAAACCTCCGGCGGCTGCCGTCGCGGCCGGCTTGACATCGGCGGAGCGCTCACGGGTTAGTGATCCCGCCTGCAATCCAGAGGAGAGTTCATGAGCCGGTTTTCCCGATTTTTCGCGGCGCTTGGCATCTGTGGTCTGACCACGGCCTGCGGCACCACGTATCAGTTGCCCGAACTGGGCGCCGGGCAGTCCGACACTGCCACCAGAATGTTCGCCGAGGCCCGTGCCGAAGGGCCGCGCCAGCCGCTATCGGCCGCAGCGGCAGAGCGCCGGTTCCAGCGGGTGGCGGCGCGGATCCAGCCGACCGGCCGGCGCTATTGCGAAACCCTCGCCCGCGAGGGCAGCAGCATCGATTGCAACGTCGCCCTGGAGATCGACCGCAAGATGAAGCAGCGCAACGCCTATTTCACCTATGACGGCAAGGCCCCGGTGATCCGGATTTCGATGCCGATGCTGCAGGACAGCGCCAGCGACGACGAGGTGGCCTTCATCCTCGGGCACGAATATGGGCATCTCATCGGCCGCCATATCCAGAAGCAACAGCAACAGGCGCTGGCCGGGGCGCTGATCCTCGGGGTCATCACGGCGGCGGCCACCGCGAACGCCTCCAGCTACAATCCTAACACCGTCAGCCAGAGCATGGATCTCGGCGCGGCGGCGGGGTCGATGGCCTATTCCCAGACCTACGAGCTGGAAAGCGACACGCTGGGGACGCGGATCGCGGATGCGGCGGGCTACGATCCGGTCAAGGGCGCGAAGTTCTTTGCCCGTTCGGAAGCGGCACGGACCACCGCCGGCAACCTGTCGTTCTGGGGCACCCATCCGCCCGACGCCAAGCGGCTCGCCACGGTTTTGGCCACCAAGCAGCAGATCGACGCCAATATCGGGCTGCAGAAGGTTCAGTAGGACGCGGGCGGGATCACGCATTTACCGTGGGGGCGGAGGGCGTTAGACCGGATCCATGCAAAATCTCGCGATCCTTCTGGCCACCATCGCCCTGCTCGGCGTTCTGATGTGGCCGCGCCTGTCCGAGGCACCGCTGTGGCGGGCCACGGTGACGCCTCTGGCCTCGATCATCGGCAGCGGCTTTCTGGTGCTGGGGCCGATCCTGGACGATGGCTACGGGCTTTATGCCCCGATCGCGATGGCGGCGCTCTGTCTCGGCGCCTGGGTCTTCGGCGCGGCGGTGCGTTTCAACATCGCCGCGATCGAGCGTGCCGGCGGGCGCCGCAGCCGGGCGGAGGAGCGGGTGGAGACCCTGGCCTCCTGGGCGCTGGCCTTCGCCTATGTGATCTCGGTCTGCTATTACCTGAACCTGTTTGGCGCCTTTGCGGTCAGCCTGACGCCGCTGAAAGGCCCCGACCACGCGCGGGAGGTGACCACGGCGGTGTTCCTGGTGGTGCTGATCGCCGGCTGGGCACGCGGCTTCGGCGCGCTGGAGCGGATGGAGCAGGTGGCGGTCAGCCTCAAGCTCGCCATCATCCTCGGGCTGCTGGTGGGGCTGGCGCAATATGTGGCGCAGCACGCGGTGGCCGGCGACCTGGTGCTGAACGATCCCGGGCTGAGCGGCTGGCCGGCGGTAACCCTGGCCTTCGGGCTGATCGTCACCGTGCAGGGCTTCGAGACCGCCCGCTATCTGGGCGAGACCTATGATGCGCGGACCCGGATCCGCGCGATGCGGCTGGCGCAAGCTTTGGCGACGCTGATCTACATGGTCTATATCTGCCTGCTGGCCTTCGATTTTCCGGCCGGCGAGGTGGCGCTGACCGAAACCGCGATCATCGATCTGATGCAGCTGGTGGCGCCGATCTTGCCGGTGTTGCTGGTGGCGGCGGCGCTGGCGGCGCAGTTCAGTGCCGCGGTGGCCGATACCGCCGGATCGGGCGGGCTGGTGGCGGAGCTGACCGGCGGTCGGATCAGTTCGCGCCAGTCCTACGTGCTGCTGGTGGCGATTGGCATCCTGCTGACCTGGAGCGCCGATGTCTTCCAGATCATCTCCTATGCCTCGCGCGCCTTCGCGGCCTATTACGCGCTGCAGGCGGTGATCGCCGCGCTGGCGGCACGGGGCCGCCCCGGCACGGCCTGGCGGGGGCCGGCCTTCGTCGCGCTGGCGCTTCTGGGGCTGGCCATCGTGATCTTCGGCACCCCGGTGGAGTAGGGCGCAGGTATCGTCCTACCGTGGCCGATGTCCGTTGCGGCCCGGAAAGGGCCGGGCGGGGTCAGTTCGCCGGCTTGACCGCGATGCCGGTGCCGGTGCGGGTGCCCCAGCTGAAGGGCGAGATCTCGACCGCGGAAATCTCGGTTTCCACGACCCGGCTCGCGCCCATCTTGGCGGCGTCGCTGCGCAGCTTGGCCTCGACCTGTTCGACCGTCGGGTTCGGATGGAACGCGGTGGTCTTTTTCACGGTGACCTTGAGATCGCCCAGCTTGGTTTCTCGCGCGGGGTCATATGCGGTGGCGCTCAGCACGACCGCGCTGGCCTCGATCTGATCGACTGGCTGGTTGCGCAGTTCGCGGTCGATATTAGTGGTCTCTCAGGTGTCGCAGGCCGCCAGGGTCAGCGCCGCCAGGATGGGCCGCAGGAAGGGTTTCATCGCAGGGGCTCCTTCTGAAAAAAAAGACCCCGCAGGTGCCACCTGCGGGGTCCGGGACTTAACTGTGGCGCGGGGCCGGTAACCTCGGGCCTTAGACCTTGAGGTTCGGAATGATCTGCTTCTTGCGGCTCATGATGCCGGGCAGGACCACGGTGTCGCCTTCGACGGTGGCGCCGAAGCTCTTCTCGGCGACGGTCTTGACCAGATCGTTCGGCACCAGCAGCGTGGCTTCTTCGTTCAGGATGTCGATGACGAAGAGCAGGACCTGATCGGCGCCGTCTTCCTTGGCAACGTCCACCATCGAGTTCATCAGGCTGTCCTTGCGGTCCAGCACGATCTTCGGCGCGGTGGTTTCCAGAACGGAGACGCGGAATTCGGTGCCGTCGATGTTGTATTCCTTCGAATCCATCCGCAGCAGCTCGGCGTCGGAGAAGGCGGAGACATCGGATTTCGCTTCGAACATCTCAGCCGCATAGGCGGAGATGTCGACCCCCAGATCGGCGGCCAGCTTCTCGGCCACGGCCTTGTCGTGATCGGTGGTGGTGGGGCTGCGGAATTCCAGCGTGTCGGACAGGATGCAGGACAGCGCAGCACCCTTGATCGCCTCGGGCATCTTGGCGGCGTCGTCGCCCATCAGGTCGATCATGATGGTGGCGGTGCAGGCCAGCGGCCGTACGGTGATGTCGATCGGGCCCTTGGTCTCGATCCCGCCGACCAGTTTGTGGTGGTCGATGATGGCGCGGATATCGGCGGCATTGATGTCGGCCGGCAGCTCGGCCGGGTTGTTGGTGTCGACGATGACCACCGGCGCATCGGCGTCGACGCCCGAGATGATTTCCGGTTTGTCGAGGTTCCAGCGCGTCAGCACGAAGGCGGCCTCGGTGTTGGGTTCGCCCAGCAGCTTCGGCGCGGCGGCTTCGCCTTTCACCTCGGTCAGGTACCAGGCCCAGATGATCGGCGAGCCGGTGGAATCGGTATCGGGGGATTTGTGGCCAAAGACTTGAATGGTCATGGGGCTATCCTGTGCAGCATGAAATTTGAGGGCCTTATAAGGATGTCGTTTTCTCTTGTCACCCATGGCGCGCGCGGTCGCGGCGCTTCGCCGACGGGCGGGGGCTTCGGGTCAGAATATTGCGCGGCGAAGGGCGAATCCGGCCTGTTCCAGCACGCTCAGCAAGCCGGTTTCGCCGCTTAGATGCGCGACGCCGACGGCGATCACGACGGTCGGCTCGTTCCGTTCCAGAATTCGCGGCAGCCAGAGGGCGTTACGCCCGACCAGAAGCGAACCTTGAAACTCTTCCCACTTGCGGTCGAAGTCCTCGGGCGGCAGCCCGGACCGGGTCCGGGCGACCCGGCGCAGGAGTTCCATCGCGAAGCTCGAATCCTCGGCGAAATAGGCCTCGCGCAGGGTGGCAAGGTAATCCTCCGCCCCCTCGTAGAGTGGCTGCGACAGCAGCAGCTCCTCGACCTGCTGGGGCAGCGGCTTGGCGTTCATGATCGCCGTCAGCTCCTGCATCGTTTCCAGCGAGGCAAGCGGGATGCCACGGTCTGCGGCGATGGCCTCCAGCCGCATGTCCAGCCCCTCGGCGGCCTGTTTGTCCTGCCGGATGCAGGCCGGCATCGACAGCATCTGGTCCAGCATCCAGGGGCGCATCTTGGCCGCCATCCATGGCGGGATGCCATGATGGCGCAGCAATGTGGAGAAGGCGGCCCATTTCTCCGCCCCCATGATGTCGATCAGCGTCGGCCCCTCCGACAGCAGGAAGGCGGACATGTTCTCCGCACTGGTGAAATCCGCCATTTCGTCTGGCGCCACTTCCAGCAGCAGCAGATCGGCCGCCTCCAGCACCGGCGCCAGCCGGTGGGCGGCGTCGATCATGCGGGGGTCGTTCAGATGCATGGTGCCGATCAGATGCAGGGTCTGGCCGTTGCGCTCGGCGATCCAGTGATTGCCACGGGCGTAGGGCGTGGCCTCCGTCAGGGCGCGAATCTCCTGCCGCTCGGTGTCGCTGAGCGTGGTGGCCAGATCGGTGCCGCCGCAGACGGGCGCGGCCAGCAGCGCGGCGGGCAGGAGAAGCAGGGCGAACAGGGCTGCAATCAGGGCGTGCATCGGACCTCCGGAGAACTGATGCGACGCTAGTGATGCGAACTGGCGAAGGCAATGGGGCCCCGGGCGGACCGTCGCGGCGGCGGCTGGGCGCGCTGATGATCGGTTGTCTGCCGCTTGGATATGTCGCCATCTGCGGCTAGCTTGCGCCGCATGGACCGGGAAGAACAGTTGTATCCACCGATCAAGGCACTGCTGGAACGGCAGGGCTATGAGGTCAAGGGCGAGGTCGGGGCCGCCGATGTCGTTGCCCGCCGGGGGGAGGAGCCGCCGGTGATCGTGGAACTGAAACTGCGCTTCTCGCTCAGCCTTTATCATCAGGCGGTGGCGCGGCAGGCGATCAGCGATCTGATCTATGTCGCGGTGCCGAAGCCTTCTGGCCGTACAGCGCGACGGATGCTCAAGGACAACATGGCGCTATGCCGGCGGCTGGGGCTGGGGCTGATCGTGTTGCGGAGGGATGGCAAGGGCGATCCGCTGGCCGAGGTGCTCTGCGATCCGGGACCCTATGCCCCGCGCAAGTCCAGGGTGCGGCAGGCCCGCCTGCTGCGGGAGTTCGACCGGATCGCCGGCGACCCCAACACCGGCGGCACCACCCGGGGGGGGATCGTTACCGGCTATCGTCAGGATGCGCTGCGCTGCGCCGCCTATCTGGCCGGGCGGGAGACCGCGCGCGGCGCCGAGGTGGCGCAGGAAACCGGGGTCAAGGCGGCGACCCGGCTGATGCGGGACAACCACTATGGCTGGTTCGACCGGGTGGCGACCGGGGTTTATGCGCTGACACCGGCCGGGCGCGAGGGTCTGGCGCAATGGCCGCTGCCGGCAGAGGCGGGCCCTGCGGGGGGCTGAGACCGCAGCCGCGGCAAAAAAATTGAAACCCGGATGTTGACTCGATGCGGTTCGCTATCTAGCTAGCCGTTAGCACTCTCTCCAAGTGAGTGCTAATAGCCCCTCCCGGGATACCGCGGGGCGGGCAATTGAACACGAACTTTGAGCCTCAAGGAGCTGCAAAGATGGCATTCAAACCGCTTCATGACCGGGTGCTGGTCAAGCGCGTCGAAAGCGAAGAGAAAACCGCAGGCGGGCTGATCATCCCCGATAGCGCGAAAGAAAAGCCCAGCGAAGGCGAAGTTGTCGCCTGCGGTGAAGGCGCGCGCAAAGACAGCGGCGAGCTGATCCCGATGGCCGTCAAAGCCGGGGACAAGGTCCTGTTCGGCAAGTGGTCGGGCACCGAGGTCACCGTCGAAGGTCAGGAACTGCTGATCATGAAGGAAAGCGACATCATGGGGATCATCGAGTAAGCGCGCCCGCGCTGCTCTGATCTTCTGATCGCTGACTTCACGCAACGTTTCTCAAGGAGAAAGACATGTCTGCTAAGGACGTCAAATTCAACACCGAAGCCCGCAACAAGATGCTGAAGGGTGTGAACATCCTGGCCGATGCGGTGAAAGTGACCCTGGGCCCGAAAGGCCGCAACGTGGTCCTGGACAAATCCTTCGGCGCCCCCCGCATCACCAAAGACGGTGTGTCGGTTGCCAAGGAAATCGAACTGGAAGACAAGTTCGAGAACATGGGCGCGCAAATGGTGAAAGAAGTCGCCTCGCGCACCAATGACGAGGCCGGCGACGGCACCACCACCGCTACCGTTCTGGCTCAGGCCATCGTGCGCGAAGGCCTGAAGGCCGTTGCCGCTGGCATGAACCCGATGGATCTGAAGCGCGGCATCGACCTGGCAACCGCCAAAGTCGTCGAAGCCATCAAATCCGCTGCCCGTCCGGTGAACGACACCAACGAAGTTGCTCAGGTCGGCACCATCTCGGCCAACGGCGAAGCCGAAATCGGCCGTCAGATCGCTGACGCGATGCAGAAAGTCGGCAACGAAGGCGTCATCACCGTCGAAGAGAACAAAGGTCTGGAAACCGAGACCGACGTTGTCGAAGGGATGCAGTTCGATCGCGGCTACCTGTCGCCCTACTTCGTGACCAACCCCGACAAGATGATCGCCGAGCTGGAAGACTGCATGATCCTGCTGCACGAGAAGAAACTCTCGTCGCTGCAGCCGATGGTGCCGCTGCTCGAGTCGGTGATCCAGTCGCAGAAACCGCTGCTGATCATCGCCGAGGACGTCGAGGGCGAAGCCCTGGCAACCCTGGTGGTCAACAAACTGCGCGGCGGCCTGAAAATCGCAGCCGTCAAGGCACCGGGCTTCGGCGATCGCCGCAAGGCCATGCTGCAGGACATCGCCATCCTGACCGGCGGTCAGGTGATCAGCGAAGACCTGGGCATGAAGCTCGAGTCCGTGACCATGGACATGCTGGGCACCGCCAAGAAAGTCACCATCACCAAAGACGAAACCACTGTGGTTGATGGTGCCGGCGACAAGGCCGAGATCGAAGCCCGCGTGGCCCAGATCCGCACCCAGATCGAAGAAACCACCAGCGATTACGACCGCGAAAAACTGCAAGAGCGTGTTGCCAAACTCGCCGGCGGTGTGGCCGTCATCCGCGTGGGCGGCATGACCGAAGTCGAAGTGAAAGAGCGTAAGGACCGCGTCGATGACGCGCTGAACGCAACCCGCGCTGCCGTGCAAGAAGGCATCGTGGTCGGCGGCGGCGTTGCTCTGGTGCAGGGTGCCAAGGCTCTGGAAGGTGTCGCAGGCATCAACAGCGACCAGAACGCCGGCATCAACATCGTCCGCAAGGCTCTGGAAGCTCCGCTGCGTCAGATCGCCGAGAACGCCGGTGTCGACGGTTCGGTCGTGGCTGGCAAAGTCCGCGAATCCGACGACCTGAAGTTCGGCTACAACGCGCAGACCGACGAATATGGCGACATGTTCTCCTTCGGCGTGATCGACCCGGCCAAGGTGACCCGGACCGCTCTGGAAGATGCGGCCTCGATCGCTGGCCTGCTGATCACCACCGAAGCCATGGTCGCCGACAAGCCCGCCAAAGAAGGCGCGGCAGCCGGTGGCATGCCCGACATGGGCGGCATGGGCGGCATGGGCGGCATGATGTAAGCCTGACCCTCAGCTTTTGCTGGAAAGGGGCCCTTCGGGGCCCCTTTTTTCATGTGCCGCCGGTGTCCCCGCAGGCGGGGCTCAGTCAACGCTAGGAACTGTCACACCGAGCCTGTAGCATGTCGCCGAACCGTCCGCAGATCGGGAGAGGATATCATGGGGTTGGTAAGGGGGGTGATGGCCGCGCTGTGCGCGATGGTCGGCCTGACGGCGGCCGCCGCGGCAGAGCAGGAGGTCAGCAGTTTCGCCATCGCGCAGGACGTGTTTCGCGCCGGGCAGACCGTAACCCTGGACGAGGCGGGCCGCGCCGATGCCTTTCTGGCAGGGGAGCGGGTGACGCTTGATGCCGATGTGACCGGCACTGCCCATGTCGCCGGGCGCTGGGCGGTGCTGTCGGGGGCGATCGGGCAGAATCTCTATGCGCTGGGACAGCGGCTGACCCTGTCGGGGCCGGTCGCGGGCAATGCGACGCTGCTGGGGCAGGAGCTGCGGATCACCGCGCCGGTGGGCGGCAACCTGCGCGCCACCGCCTCGGACCTGCGGTTGACCGGGGATGTGACGGGCTATGCCATGCTGGCGGGCGAACGGGTCGAGATCGACAGCGCCATCGCCGGCGATCTGGCCCTGACCGCGCGCGAGGTCGATTTCGGCACCGGCGCCAGGGTCGAAGGCACCCTGATCCTTTACGAAAACCAGCCCGGCAGCCTGACCATTCCGGCCACCGTCGCGCCGTCCGATCGGGTGGAGCGGCGTCCGGCCGACGCCTGGGGCGACGATCATCGCCGCCCGATGATGTCCTGGCGCGGGGTCTTGAGCGGGTTTCTCGCCGGGGTGTTGCTGATCGCGGCGATCGCGGCCGGCATCGCGCTGCTGGCGCCGGAGGCATTGGCGGCGATGCGGCGGCGCATCCTCGACCGGCCGGGGCGCAGCCTCGGGCTGGGCTTCGTCGCCCTGTCGGCGCTGGCCGGGGCGGGGCTGGTCGTCGCGCTCACCGGGATCGGGATCCTGCTGACGCCTGCGTTTTTCCTGCTGGCGGCGCTGGCCGGGCTCTTCGGTTACGTGATCGGCGCCTACGCGCTCGGCGTGGCGCTGCTCGGGGCGGCGGGTCGGCCGCTGCCGCAGGGGATCGGCGACCGGGCGCTGGCCGCCGGGGTCGGGGCGCTGGTGGCCGGTCTGGTGGCGCTGATCCCGTTCTTCGGCTGGCTGTTCGTTCTGGCGCTGGTGCTGGTCGGCCTCGGTGCGCTGACGATCCGGCTGCTGCCGGAGCATATGACCGGCGTGCCGCGGTACTGAGCCGGTGGCGATGCGGCTGCCGCTTCTGGTCGGGCTGGTGATGCTGGCCTTCGCGGCCAATTCCCTGCTGACCCGGGCGGGGGTGGAGCAGGGCGGTATCACCCCCGCCGCCTTTGCCGCGGTGCGGGTGGCCGCCGGTGCCGTGGTTCTGCTGGGGCTGAGCCGCGCCCGGCGCCTGCCGCTGCCGTTGCGGGGCCGACGGGGGCGTCGCGTGCTCGGGGCGCTGTCGCTCTCGGTCTACATGATCGGCTTTTCGCTGGCCTACCGGACGCTCGACGCCGGCGTCGGCGCGCTGATCCTCTTCGGCGTGGTGCAGATCTCGATCTTCGCGCTGACGGCGCTGGACGGCGCCCCGGCCGGGCTGCGGCAGATGCTGGGGGCGGTGGTCGCCTTCGGCGGGCTGGCCTGGATCCTCTGGCCAGAGGCCGGGGCCGAGGTGCCGGTGCGCGGCGCCGGCTTCATGGCAGCGGCGGGCTTCGGCTGGGCGCTTTATACCCTGTCGGGGCGGGGCGAGACCTCGGCGCTGGCCGGATCGGCGGCGAATTTCCTGCTGGCGCTGCCGCTCTGCCTGCTGCCGTTGATCTTCGAGGGCGGGCCGGCACCGGCGCCCCTCGGGCTCGGGCTGGCGGTGGTTTCGGGGGCGCTGACCTCCGGGCTCGGCTATGCGCTGTGGTATCGGGTGGTGCCGCAGCTGGCGGCTCCGACGGCGGCGACGGTGCAGCTGTCGGTACCGGTCATCGCACTGCTGGCCGGGGCGTCGCTGCTGGGCGAGGCGCCGGGCTGGCCGGTGATCCTGGGCGCGGTGGCAGTGATCGGCGGCATCGCCTTGGGGATGCCGCGCCCGGTCCGGCGCCAGCCCCGCGCAGACCGCTGATCCGGCTTTTCCCGGCCGCGGAAAATGCCTATGTGGCGGGGCATGCGCGGGCTTCTCCTCTCTCTCCTGCTGGCGACGGTACTGGTGCCGGCGCTGCCCGGCCGGCTTCGGGCGGCGGACTGTGTGGTGCTGCTGCACGGGCTGGCCCGCAGCGAGGCCTCCTTCACCGTGATGAAGGCGGTGCTGCGCGCGCGCGGCACCCGGGTGGAAACGGTCGGCTACCTGTCGACCCGCAAGCCGATCGCGACGCTGGCGGCCGAGACCATACCAAGGGTGCTTTCGGCCTGCGACGGGGCCCGGGTGCAGATGGTGACCCATTCGATGGGCGGCATTCTGCTGCGGGTCTGGATGCAGCGACATCCGCAGACGGCGATTGGCCGCGTGGTGATGCTGGGACCGCCGAACCAGGGCTCGGAGCTGGTTGACGCGCTGGCCGGCTGGCGGCTGTTCCGCCGGCTGAACGGACCTGCGGGGCTGGAACTGGGCACCGGCGCCGGCGCCACCGCGAGCCTGCCGAAGGCGCTGCCGCCGGTGCGGTTCGAGCTGGGCGTGATCGCCGGGTCGCACAGCGCCAACCCGCTGTTCTCTGCGCTGATCGCGGGGCCGGACGATGGCAAGGTGGCGGTGGCGGCAACCCGGGTCGCGGGCATGGCTGACCATATCGTGCTGCCGGTGACCCATACCTATATGATGAACGATCCCAGGGTGATCGCCCAGGTGATCCGGTTTCTCGACACCGGGGCCTTCGACCGCGATCTGTCCTGGCGCGCGGTTCTGTTCGAAAGGGAGGGGCGGCGATGACAGCGCTGGATCTGATCGGGGCGCAGGTGCTCCTGCCGGGGCAGGGGCTGGTGGATGCGCCGCTCTCCTTCGCCGACGGGTGGATCGTGTCGGAGCCTGCGGGCCGGCGCGTCGATCTCTCCGGCTGCATGATCCTGCCGGGGATCGTCGATCTGCATGGCGACGGTTTCGAACGCCACGTGGCACCGCGCCGCGGGGCGATGACGGATGTGGCGGAGGGGCTGGTCGCTGCGGCGGGAGAGCTGGCGTTGAACGGCATCACCACCGCGGTTCTGGCGCAGTTCTACAGCTGGGAGGGCGGATTGCGCGGACCGGAGTTCGCCGAGAAGGTGTTCACCGCGATCGCCGCGGTCCGGCCGCGGGTGATCCCCGATCTGATCCCGCAGCTGCGGTTCGAGACCTATATGCTGGACGATTACGCCGCGCTGCCGGACCGGCTGGCGGCCTGGGGGGTGCCCTATGTGGTCTTCAACGACCATCTGGCCCATGACCGGCTGGCGGCGGGACGCAAGCCGCCTCGGCTGACCGGCCAGGCGCTGAAGGCCGGGCGCAACCCCGATGCGTATTTCCAGACGATGCTGGCGCTGGAGGCTCGGGGGCCAGAGGTGCCGGCGGCGCTGGAGGCGCTGACCGCGCGGCTCGGCGATGTGGGCATTCGCATGGGCAGCCACGACGACCGCGATCCGCAGACCCGGGCGGCCTGGCGGGCGCGCGGCGTCGGCATCGCCGAATTCCCCGAGACGCGGGAGGCGGCAGAGGCGGCACGCGCGGCGGGGGACGCCATCGTGATGGGGGCGCCCAACGTCATGCGGGGCGGATCGCACAACGGCAATGTCTCTGCCCTCGATCTGGTGGCGTCCGGGCTGTGCGATGCGCTGGCCTCGGATTACCATTACCCCTCGCCGCGTCGCGCCGCGCTAAGTCTCGCACAGACCGGGGTTCTCGGGGTCGAGGCGGCCTGGGATCTGGTCTCGGCCGGGCCGGCGCGGGTGTTAGGGCTGAGTGATCGCGGCACGCTGGCGCCGGGCAAGCGCGCCGATCTTCTGGTGCTGGAGCGGTCCTCCGGGCGGATCGTGGCGGTGTTCGCGGCCGGCCGCGTGGCGCATATGTCCGGCGACCTGGCGGCGCGGTTTCTGACCGGCTGAGCCCGCGCGGTACGGCGGGACAGGGGCGCCCGATGTCCGGATCGCACCATCGTTGTGCATCGCGGCCCTTGACCCCGGGGGGCCTCGAAATCAGTCTTACGCCGCAGAGCGCGCATCGGGCGCGCTCGCGCGGCAGAAAGGGAACCGACGGGTGGCGACACTGCTTTGGCGTGGCAATTGGATCACCAAGGCTCGCATCGGCAGCGGGCTGGTGCTGTTCGTTTTCGCGCTGTTTCACTTCCTGAATATCGGGTTGGGCTTGTTCTCTCCCCGCTGGATGGAGGTGGCCCAGGACTTACGCCAGGTGGTGACCCGCAGCCTGCCGGGCACGATTCTCCTTTATACCGCGCTGGTCCTTCATGTCGCTCTGGCGCTCTACAGCCTCGCCAGCCGGCGCACCCTGCGGATGCCGTGGTGGAATGCGCTGCAGTTCGTCTTCGGCCTGGCCATCCCGGTCCTGCTAATCCCGCATCTGGTGCACACCCGACTGGCGCATGAGCTGTTCGGGGTGCGGGACGAGATGGACTATCTGATCGCGCTGATCTGGAATTCCACCGACGGCTGGCTGCAGGCGTTGTTGCTGCTGCTGGTCTGGGTGCATGGCTGTATCGGCTTGCATTTTTGGCTGCGGGCCAAGGACTGGTGGGTCAGGCTGGCGCCGCTGTGGTTCGGGCTGGGGGCGCTGATTCCGGCCTATGCGCTGGCCGGGTTCATGACCGAGGGGCGGCGGATGCATGAGCTGGTCTTCTCCGATGTGACCACCCGGGCGACGGAAATGGCGCGGTTTCGCTGGCCGGACCAGCAGGCCTTCACCACCCTGATCGGGATCGAGACCGGTGGTGTGCGGATCTTCCTCGTGCTGCTTGCCGCTGCGGCGCTGATCCATTTCGGCCGCCGGCTGCTGCGCCGGCGCCGGTCGGTGCGGGTGACCTATGTCGATGGGCCCGAGATCACCTCGCCGCGCGGCATGACGCTGCTGGAGATGTCGCGGTTTCATGGCGTCCCGCATACCGCGCTCTGCGGCGGTCGCGGCCGCTGCACCACCTGCCGGGTGGTGATCGAGGAGGGCGGGGAGTTTCTGCCGCCGCCGTCCCCGGCCGAGGCGAGCAGCCTGCGCGCGGTGCATGCTTCGCCGAATACCCGGCTGGCCTGCCAGATCCGCCCTGACCATCCCCTGACCGTGTTTCGCGTGTTCCTGCCCGACGGACGGCGTGGCCGCGCCCATGCCAGCCAGGGCGAGGAGCGGCGGCTGGCGATCCTGTTTCTCGACATGCGGGGGTTCACCGCCCGCACTACCGGGCAGTTGCCCTATGACGTGGTCTTCCTGCTGAACCGCTTCTTCGACGCCATCGTGCCGCCCATCCTCGAGGCGGGGGGCAGCATCGACAAATATCTGGGCGACGGCCTGCTGGCGGTGTTCGAGACCGGGACAGAGCGCGGTTCCGCCCGGGCCGGGCTGCAGGCGACGGCGGCGTTGTCGGCGGCGCTGGCGGATTTCAACGACAAGCTGACGCGCGAGGGGATCTCGCCGATTCACATCGGCATGGGGCTGCATATCGGCAACCTCGTGCTGGGCGAGATCGGCGCGGCGGGCAACGCGCCCCGCACCATCATCGGCGACTCGGTGAATACCGCCAGCCGGCTCGAAGGGCGGACCAAGGACCTCGGGGTGGAACTCCTGGTCTCGGCGCCGCTGCTCGAGGCGGCGGGCGTCGAGGTGACGGGGCTGGACTTCCTGTCGCTGGACCTCCGGGGCCGACCGGAGCCGCTGATGGCGCTGCCGCTGAAGAGCGGTTGCGATCTCGACGCGCTGCTGACGAAGGATGCCGCCTGAGGCTCGCAAGGCCGGCATTGGTGGCATTCTGACGCCTTAACCGGCGAAAAGCCGCGAACACTGCGGCCCAGACGCCCCAAAACCGGAAAAAACGCTCCGGGGCGGCTGGACTTTTTATGGTCCGCAAGGCTAAGCCGCGCCCGACCCGGGTGACGGGCAGGCCGCAAACCGAAATCGAGAGATTTGAAATGACGATGTTGAGCAATCTGGCTCCGATCCCAGAGCTATATGTTTCCTTTGATTCCGCGCAGAAACTCAAGTTTGAGGCTGCCAACCTGAAAAGCCTCGATCTGACCCCGCGTCAGATCTGCGATCTGGAACTGCTGATGAACGGGGGGTTCTTCCCGCTCAAGGGCTTCCTGACGGAAGAGGATTACAACGGCGTCGTCGAGAACATGCGCACCGCCGATGGCTCGCTGTGGCCGATGCCGATCACCCTCGACGTCTCGGAAGAGTTCGCCGCGGGCCTGGAGCTGGGCGAAGACATCGCCCTGCGTGACCAGGAAGGCGTGATCTTGGCGACCATGACCGTCACCGACCGTTGGGAACCCAACAAGTCGCGCGAAGCCGAAATGGTCTTCGGCGCCGACGATCTGGCGCACCCGGCCGTCAACTACCTGCACAACACCGCCGGCAAGATCTATCTCGGCGGCCCGGTGACCGGCATCCAGCAGCCCGTCCACTATGACTTCAAGGCCCGCCGCGACACCCCGAACGAACTGCGCGCCTATTTCCGTAAGCTGGGCTGGCGCCGCATCGTCGCCTTCCAGACCCGCAACCCGCTGCACCGCGCGCACCAGGAACTGACCTTCCGCGCCGCGAAAGAGGCGCAGGCCAACCTGCTGATCCACCCGGTTGTCGGCATGACCAAGCCGGGCGACGTCGATCACTTCACCCGTGTGCGCTGCTACGAGGCGGTTCTGGACAAATACCCGCAGTCCACCACCACCATGTCGCTGCTGAACCTGGCGATGCGCATGGCCGGCCCGCGTGAGGCCGTCTGGCACGGTCTGATCCGCAAGAACCACGGCTGTACCCACATGATCGTCGGTCGCGACCACGCCGGCCCCGGCAAAAATTCCGCCGGTGAAGATTTCTACGGCCCCTATGATGCGCAGGACCTGTTCCGGCAGCATCAGGACGAGATCGGCATCGAAATGGTCGACTTCAAGCACATGGTCTATGTGCAGGAGCGCGCCCAGTACGAGCCGAACGACGAGATCGAGGATCGCGACAACGTCACCATCCTGAACATCTCCGGCACCGAACTGCGTCGCCGTCTGGCCGAAGGCCTGGAGATCCCCGAGTGGTTCTCCTTCCCCGAGGTCGTGGCCGAGCTGCGCAAGACCAAGCCGCCGCGCGCCCAGCAGGGCTTCACCGTCTTCTTCACCGGCCTGTCGGGTTCGGGTAAATCGACGGTTGCGAACGCGCTGATGGTCAAGCTGATGGAGATGGGCGGTCGCCCGGTGACCCTGCTCGACGGCGATGTGGTGCGCAAGCACCTCAGCTCCGAACTGGGCTTCTCGAAAGAGCACCGCGACATCAACATCAAGCGGATCGGCTATGTCGCGTCCGAGATCACCAAGAACGGTGGGATCGCCATCTGCGCGCCGATCGCGCCCTATACCGCGACCCGTCGCGCCGTTCGCGAGATGATCGAAGCCTATGGCGCCTTCGTCGAGGTGCATGTGGCGACCTCGCTGGAAGAATGCGAAGCGCGCGACCGCAAGGGCCTCTACAAACTGGCTCGCGAAGGCAAGATCAAGGAGTTCACCGGGATTTCGGACCCCTATGAAGAGCCCCAGAACCCCGAGCTGCGCCTGGATACCGAAGGCACCGAGGTTGATAACTGCGCCCATCAGGTGCTGCTGAAACTGGAGGGCATGGGGCTGATCGGCCTGAGCTGATCGCACCTGCCTTGAGGAATGGAAAACGGCCCGGAGCACTGCTCCGGGCCGTTTTGCTTTGGGGATATGGGGCGGTCTGGCTCAGCCGCGGCCGCGATAGGGCGGCACCCCCTGATCGGGGATCCAGACGCCTTCGGGCAGCGGACCGGTCTGCCAGAACACATCGATCGGGATACCGCCGCGCGGATACCAGTAGCCGCCGATGCGCAGCCATTGCGGTGCCAGAAACGCCGCCAGACGCCGGCCAATGGAGACGGTGCAATCCTCGTGAAACGCCCCGTGGTTGCGGAAGGACCCGAGGTAGAGCTTCAGCGATTTGCTCTCCACCAGCCAGTCGCCCGGCACGTAGTCGATCACCAGATGGGCGAAATCGGGCTGTCCGGTCATCGGGCAGAGCGAGGTGAACTCCGGCGCGGTGAAGCGCACGTTGTAGGCCACATCGGCCTGCGGGTTGGCGACCCGTTCCAGCTCTGCCTCTTCCGGGCTGGAGGGCAGGACGGTGGCGCCGCCCAGCTGCTTGAGATCGCTGTAGATGGTCTTGTCGGTCATGACATGCTCCTCAGAAACGGTCAGACGCCGCGCTTGTTGCCCCAGATCAGCATATGCAGCTGTGGCAGGACGCGGGGGCGGAACCAGCGGTCGGCGGTGACGCGCGCGATCAGCGCCTCCAGCCGGGCCAGCGCGGCGGTGAGATCGACGGGTCGTTCGGGGTCGACCTCGGGGTTGCCGGGTTGCAGATAAAGCGGCAGATCGGGATAGCGATCGGCGGCCGCCCGGGCCCAGGCGTAATCGGTGTCGTCGAAGATCACGATCTTCATCACCACCTGCGGGGCGGCTCCGGCGGCGGTCAGGCAGGCATCGAAGGCCGCCCAGTCGACGGTCTGGCCGCTAGAGGGCGGCTTCGGGCTCAGCACCAGGGTGTCGAGCGCGGCGAACCAGTCGCGCGCCACCGAGCCCTGGGTTTCGCAGGCGAAGCCATAGCCTGCGGCGTGCCCCAGCGCGATCAGCGGCCCGAAGTCCTGGATCGCCGGATTGCCGCCCGACAGCGATACGGTCAGCGGTTGGCCGTCCGACAGCCGCGCGACCTCGGCCCAGATCGCCGCCGGTGTCATCGGTGTCCATTCCGCCCGATGGGCGCTGTCGACCGCGTGCAGGCTGTCGCACCAGCTGCACCGGTAGTCGCAGCCGCCGGCGCGGACAAAGACCGTGGGCGCACCGATCAGCGCCCCCTCTCCCTGCACGGTGGGGCCGAAGATTTCCGAGATGCGCAGGCTCATGGCCGATACTCGGCCCAGGTCTTCGGCGTCTCGGAGACCTTCACCGCCGTTACCTCGGGCCAGCGGGCGCGGCACCAGTCGAAGAAATGGCGTGCCAGATTCTCTGCGGTGGAAGCCTGGGCCAGCACATCGTTCAGGTGCCGGTGATCGAAACCGTCGTCGATATAGGTCTTGAGCGGCGCGAGTTCGTGATAATCGCGCACGAAACCGTCCGCGTTCAGATCAGCCGCCGCCAGCTCGACCACCACGATGTAATTGTGCCCATGCAGCCTGGCACATTGGTGATCGGGGGGGAGATGGGACAGCTGATGCGAGGCGGAGAAATGGAACTCCTTGGTGATCCGGTACATCAGACAGCCTCCCGCGCCGCGATCGCCGCGCGCCAGAACTCCGGGTCGGCATAGGTGGTCGGGTCGGCGACACCGGCCAGCGCGAAGGCCTCGCGCCGCTCGACACAGGTGCCGCAGCGGCCGCAATGCTCTTCTCCGCCCTTGTAGCAGGACCAGGTCTGCTCAAACGGCGTGCCGGCCTGGGCGCCGGCGGTGACGATATCGGCCTTGCTGCGATGCACGAAGGGGGTGGAGAGCCGGACGTCGGCATAACCGTCGAGCGCGGCGCGCTGCATCGCATCGAAGGCCTCGGTAAAGGCCGGGCGGCAATCGGGGTAGATGAAGTGATCTCCGCCATGCACGGCGGTGGCCACGGCATCGTCGCCCTGCGCCGCGGCGATGCCGAAGGCGATGGTCAGCATGATGGCGTTGCGGTTGGGGACCACGGTAATCCGCATGGTCTCTTCCGCGTAATGCCCGTCGGGCACATCCAGATCGTCGGTCAGCGCCGATCCGGTCAGCGCCGCCCCGACAGACCGCAGGTCGATCACATGGTGCGGCACCCCGAGACGCGCCGCGCAGGCGGCGGCGAAGTCCAGCTCCTTGCGGTGCCTCTGGCCATAGTCGAAGGAGATCAGCCGGGTGAGGGCGTTTTCCGCCGCCAGCACATGGGCCAGCGACACGGAATCGAGTCCGCCGGAGCAGACAACAGCAGTTTTCATCGTTTCAGTCCTTGTTTTGATAACCGGGTAGGCTGCGACCGGTGTGGCGGGGGGCTTACAGCCTTGCCCCCGCAAAAGCAAGGCGGCGGGACATCTGCCGCGAAACCTGGCTCAAAGGCTCTGGCGGATGATCTTGGCGGCGCGGGCGTCGATGTCGATGTATTTCTCCAGCTCCCCCTGCAGACGGCGCAGCTGCGGCAGGCGCGCCTCGAAATCCGCGACCGACATGGCGGCAACGGCGGCCTGCAGCTCTGCCGCGCTCTGGCACTGGATGATGCCCTCTGGGACCATGAACCGGTCGAGATTGGGGCAGCCCCAATAGATCGGCACCGTATTGCACAGCACCGCATCCAGCAGTTTCTCCGAGAAGTAATTGGTTTCGCGGGTATTCTCGATGACGATGGAGTAGCGGAAGGGCGCCAGCCCCTCGGCCTTGGCCTCGAATGGGGTGTAGCCACGGCCCATGACCTCGATCTCCTGGCCGGTGTCGCGGGCCCATTCGACCATGGCATGGCGCAGCTTGTGGCCGTCGGAGTGGCGCTTGGCCGAGGCGATCAACGAACACATCGCGGTCTTGTCCAGCGGCAGCTGGCGCCACTCAGGCACCCAGGTGGTGCCCAGCGGGAACAGGACCGCGTTGGGCAAATGCCGCAGCAGATCTTCGTTGAAGGTCAGGATGCGATGGAACCGCCGCCAGCTCAGGCGCAGCATCCGGTGGTGGCGGGCGTGAATCACCGCCGGTTCCGCCAGGATCAGCGAAATCCGTGCCCGGGTGCCGCGGCGCAGGCGAACATGGATGTCGGTACGGGGGTAGACGATCAGGTGGTCGGTGGCGGCCAGATCGCCGACGGTCCGGCCCTGCAACCGCTCCGGACAGCCTTCGGGCCAGATCAGCGCGCTCACCGGCAGGGACGAAAGCGCCGGCCCCAGCCGGTGGCCATGCGGCAGGATGGCGATTGCGGGCTCGGTCATCGGACGGTCCTGTCTTGCGCGCCCCGGCGGGATCAGGCCGCCGGCAGTTCCAGTTCTCCGCGCATCAGCACATAACCCTGGCCGCCGACCCTGACGCCGGTGGGGGCGGGGCGGGGGCCCAGAACCTCGACCTCCGCCAGACCGGGACGGCCCATCCAGTGCCCCTGTTCGGCCCGAAAGCGCGGCGCGTCGATCAGCCCGTGATGCCACAGGTAACCGGCCATACAGCCGGTGGCAGATCCGGTAAAGGGGTCTTCGGCCGGCATCGGCGGCGGCAGCAGCAACCGAGAGAAGGTATCGCCCGCCTCGGTTTCTCCGCCCAGGGTGACCAGGAAGGGTTCGATCACCTCGCCCCTGGGGGTGCCCGGCGGGTTCATCGCGTGGAACAGATCGGTATCAAGCCGGGCGCGGCGCAGCGCGTCCTTGTTCTCCAGAACGGCGATGCAGAAAGGCGAGCCGGTGGACACCACCTGCGGCGTGCCCAGAATATCGCCGGGCGCCAGCGAGACCATCGGCGCGATCTCCGCCGGATCGAAGCTGCGGCCGAACTGCGGCGCCGGCTGGGTCATGACAACCTTCAGCGCCCCGTCCTGTCGTGTCACGGTGATCGGCAGAACGCCGGCGCCGACCTCCAGCGTGAACTCGGCCTGCCCGGTCTCCAGCGTCACCAGCCCGCGATCGACCAGCGACACAACGGTGGCCACGGTGGGGTGGCCCGCCATCAGGATTTCCTTGTCGGCAAGATAATAACGCGCCCCGAAATCGGCGACATCGGAGGCGACGACAAAGGCGCATTCGGACAGCGATGTCTCGCGGACCAGCGCCAGCCGGTCCGCCACGCTCAGGTCATCGGCATCGTGGACGACGACACAGCCGTTACCGCCAAAGGCGCGGTCGGTGAAGGCGTCCACCCAGTCAAAGGCGTACCGGGTCAATGCACGGTGACCGGCTCTAGGTCGTTCTGCCGCGCCAGCACGAAGGCCAGGCGACGGTCGGCGACCAGCGCCAGTTGCTGGCCGGTCTCGTCATGAACCGCATAGAGGTGGTCAAGCCCCTTGGCGCCGGCCTGAACCTCGGCCGGGAGATCGGCGACATCCACCGCCTTCACATAGACGATCCGGCGGCCATCCTGATGAAAATCAAAAGGCGTGTTCATATGCATTACCCCTTTCTGATGTTGATGGTCTGCACAACGGTTTCGGGTTGAGAGCGGGTCAGGTCCACATGCAGCAGACCGTTTTCCATGATCGCATCGCCGACTTCGACACCGTCGGCCAGAACGAACATACGCTGGAATTGGCGGCTGGCGATGCCACGGTGCAGGAAGACCCGCCCCTCGCTGTCATCGCTCTGGCGCCCGCGGATCACCAGCTGGCGATCCTCGACCGTTATGGACAGATCATCCTCGGCAAATCCGGCGACAGCCAAGGTAATGCGATAGGAGTAATCGGAAGTTTGTTCGATGTTATACGGCGGGTAGCCTTCGTTTCCCGACTTGGTTGAGCGTTCCAGCAGCCTTTCGAGCTGCTCGAACCCCAGAAGATGCGGGTAGGACCCGAGGGTAAGTTTCGACACGTCTTTCGTCCTTTTGCCAAAGCGACGGTGCCTACCGCCCCGTTCGGCGACAGCAGGTTCTAGGAATATGGTAAGAATGACCATGTTTAACAAGGGCTAGGCGAAACCGATGTGAGGTCGTATTCTGGACGCCCGCTGTGCAGCCAGGATTGGGTGAATCGCCATGAACGCTCCGACCGACATCTCGATGAAGACCGATGAGGTGCTGCGGGTCGAACTGGAGGTGTTCCGCCAGCAGCACCGCGACCTGGACGAGGCGATCACCGCACTGGTTGAGCGGGGCACCGGCGATCAGCTGACCATCCAGCGGCTGAAAAAGCAGAAGCTGCGTCTGAAGGACCTGATCGCGATGATCGAGGACCGGCTGACCCCCGATATCATCGCCTGACCCGGTATCGTCTGACCCTGTCGCCTGCGGCATGGCCGCCGCCGCAACGGGGCAGAGCTGGTGGATTGCCTGGGGCGCTGATTTGGCTATAGTGCGCGCTCTTTCCCAGCACGGGCGCAGCAAGGGGCGCAAGACATGGCCAATTCCGCCAATCCTCCCGTCGGCATCATCATGGGGAGCCAGTCCGACTGGCCGACCATGAAACTGGCAGCGGAGATCCTCGATACCCTGGACATCCCCTATGAAGCCAGGATCGTCTCGGCCCACCGCACGCCGGACCGGCTGTGGGATTACGGCAAGACTGCGGTGGACCGCGGCCTGCAGGTGATCATCGCCGGCGCCGGTGGCGCCGCGCATCTGCCGGGCATGATGGCGTCGAAAACCCGGGTGCCGGTGATCGGCGTGCCGATCCAGACCCGCACACTCTCCGGCGTCGATTCGCTGTATTCGATCGTGCAGATGCCCAAGGGCTTTCCCGTGGCCACCATGGCGATCGGCGCCGCCGGCGGCGCCAACGCCGGGCTGATGGCCGCGGGCATCCTGGCGCTGCAGGACCCGGCGCTGGCCGAGCGGCTGGACGCCTGGCGCGCCGCGCTCTCCGCCTCGATCCCGGAGGAGCCGGTCGATGACTGACGCAGTTCTCGCCCCCGGGGCGGTGATCGGGATCCTCGGCGGCGGTCAGCTGGGCCGGATGCTGTCTGTCGCGGCCAGCCGGCTGGGCTTTACCACCCATATCTATGAACCCGGCGCCAACCCGCCGGCGGCGCAGGTGGCCGATCGTGTCACCACCGCCGCCTATGACGATGCGGACGCCCTGCGTGCCTTCGCCGAGACGGTGGATGTGATCACCTATGAGTTCGAGAACATCCCGACCGAGGCGCTCGACCTGCTGGAGCCGCTGCGGCCGATCCGCCCCAATCGCAAGGCGCTGAAGGTCAGCCAGGACCGGCTGGTGGAAAAGGCCTTTCTGACCGACCTGGGCCTGACGACCGCCCCCTTCGCGGCGGTGGACGACATGGAGGACCTGACCGAGGCGCTGGCCGAGATCGGCGCGCCGGCGATCCTGAAGACCCGCCGCTTCGGCTATGACGGCAAGGGGCAGGCGCGGATCATGGCCGCCGACCAGGCCGGGGCGGCGCTGGCGGATATGGCCGGTGCGCCGGCGATCCTCGAAGGCTTCGTCGAATTCAGCCATGAGGTGTCGGTCATCGCCGCGCGCGGCCTGTCGGGGGAGATCGCCTGTTTCGATCCCGGCGAGAACCTGCACCGCGAGGGGATCCTGCGCCAGACCACGGTTCCGGCCCGTCTGAGCGCGGCGCAGCGCAACGACGCGGTGCTGCTGGCGGCCCGTATACTCAACGCGCTGGATTATGTCGGCGTGATGGGGGTGGAACTGTTCGTGACGCCGGCCGGGCTGGTGGTGAACGAGATCGCCCCTCGGGTCCACAATTCGGGTCACTGGACCCAGAACGGCTGCACCGTCGATCAGTTCGAACAGCACATCCGCGCTGTGACCGGCTGGCCGCTGGGCGACGGGCAGCGCCACGCCGACGTGGTGATGGAGAACCTGATCGGCGACGATATGGAGCGGGTGCCGGAGCTGGCGAAAACCCCGGATACCGCGCTGCATCTTTACGGCAAGGCCGAGGTCAAGCCGGGCCGCAAGATGGGTCACGTCAACCGGGTCATCCGTCCCACCCGCTGAAACGGGGCGGGCTGAAACGCAGAACGCGCAGCCTCCGGGATCGGGGGCTGCGCGTTTTTTCGTCCGGCGGCGGGGCCTGGTGCCGCAGTCGTCCGCTCAATCGTCCTGGGCTGCCAGCCAGTGTTCGGCGTCGAGCGCCGCCATGCAGCCCATGCCGGCGCTGGTCACCGCCTGGCGGTATTTGTGATCGGTCAGATCGCCGGCGGCGAAGACACCGGGCACCGAGGTGGCGGTGGAGCCGGGCTGGACCGAGACATAGCCGCCGTTGTGCAGCTCGAGCTGATCCTTCACCAGTTCGCTGGCCGGCGCATGACCGATGGCGACGAAAACGCCCTTGCAGGGGATTTCGCTGATCTCGCCGGTCTGGACGTTCTTGACCTTGATGCCGGTGACGCCCTTGGGATCGTTCTCGCCCACCACCTCTTCCAGCTGGTGATGCCAGAGCGGGTGGATCTTGTCGTTCTTCATCAGCCGGTCGATCAGAATCTTTTCCGCCCGCAGCTCGTCCCGGCGATGGATCAGCGTCACCTTGGAGGCGAAGTTGGTCAGGAACAGCGCTTCTTCCACGGCGGTATTGCCGCCGCCGATCACCACGATCTCCTGACCGCGGTAGAAGAACCCGTCACAGGTGGCGCAGGCGGAGACGCCAAAGCCCTTGAACGCCTCTTCCGAGGGCAGGCCAAGCCACTTGGCGCGCGCCCCGGTGGCCAGGATCACCGCGTCGGCGGTATAGGTGGTGCCGCTGTCGCCCTTGGCGGTGAAGGGGCGTTTCGACAGGTCCAGATCTGTGATGATGTCGCCGACGATCTCGCAGCCCATGGCCTGGGCGTGTTCCTGCATCTTGATCATCAGATCCGGGCCCTGCACCTCGGTGAAGCCGGGGAAGTTCTCGACCTCGGTGGTGGTGGTCAGCTGCCCGCCCGGTTCCAGCCCCTGCACCAGAATCGGCTGCAGCATGGCGCGGCTGGCATAGACGCCGGCGGTGTAGCCGGCCGGGCCGGAGCCGATGATCAGAACCCGGGTGTGGCGCGTCTCGGTCATGGTGTCCTCACAAATCAGCAGGGCGGCAGACGGGCCGCCGCGGTTCTTGGGGATATAGCGGCAGGGGCAGGGGGCTTAAAGGCCCCAGATCCGCGCAGGATCCTTTCGTCGGGGGCGGTCTTTGCAGGGGGGCTGCACAGCGAAACGGCAGGTTTTTGGGGCAAGAATGGCAGGATATTGCGTTGTGGCGAAACATTATTGCGCATATTTGGCGCGCTGCTATAAGAAACGCAACTTTACGGGAGCGTTTCATGGCGACGACACGACTCGACCCGATTGATCGCAAGATACTGTCGGAACTACAAGCAGACGGCCGGATGACCAACGTCGAACTGGCCAAACGGGTGGGCATTTCCGCGCCGCCCTGTCTGCGCCGGGTGCGTACCCTGGAAGAGGCGGGGCTGATCCGCGGCTATCATGCCGAGGTCAACGCGCGCGAGCTGGGATTCGAGGTTCAGGTCTTTGCCATGGTCGGGCTGGACAGCCAGGCCGAGGTCGAGCTGAGCGCCTTTGAGGAGCGTTGCCGCAACTGGCCGCTGGTCCGGGAATGCCACATGCTGAACGGCGAGGTGGACTTCATCCTGAAATGTGTCGCCCCCGATCTGAGCAGTTTCCAGAGCTTCCTGACCGGGGAGCTGCTGACCACGCCGAATGTCGCCAGCGTCAAGACCTCGCTGGTGATCCGCTGCGCCAAGGATCAGGCTGGTGTGCCGTTCGACGTGCTGGAAGAAAGACTGAGCCGCAGCGCCTGATCGGGACGCTGCGGCTGCGGGCATCTGCTTCGAAGATGATCCCGGCCGGAAGGGCCGACCGGGCGGCGCGCGCCGATCAGGCGCTGATCGCGTCGATCTCCCCGTCGCCGGCGCGGGCGTAGGTCTGTGGCCCGAAATCGCGCATCTCGCGGATATGGGGGAACAGTCCCAGGAAGACCTCGCGCATGGCGGGGCTGCTCATTCGCAGCGCATTGGCGCCGGGATGATAGGTTTCGAACTCCATGCCGCCGATGCGGATCACCGCATGCTCGGCCAGGCACAGGTGATAGACTTGCGCCGGCGTCGGCGGGGCGGTTTCAATCACGCTCATGCCATCGATGAATTCGGTCAGCGGCGTCAGCAACGGGTTGCTGCCGGCCAGCGCCCGCAGGTGGCCCGGGGTCTTGAGAATGCGGGCCGAGGGGCCCAGCAGCACGTCGGACATCGGCATCTGCATGCCGAAGCTGTCGGCCATCACGCGGGTCAGCCGGTGATAGCGGCCCTTGGCGTCCGGTCGGTTGGGCTGGATCGTGGTGCTGCCTTTCCACAGCAGCGGCGCGGCGCTGCCGTCGGCAGTGATCAGGCGATCCCCGGGCAGCAGGTCCTCGACCGCGACGGGGCCGCAGTCGGTTTCCACCATGGTACGGCGGGTGAAGGCGCAGAAGGCGTTTTCGAACAGCGGCAGCGCCGGGGCGATGTGATGGGTGTCGACGATGTCGCCGTTCGGCGCCAGCGCGCTGACTTCGTAGCGGCGCAGCTGCGGCCGGCCACGGGCGCCGCGCAGCGCGGCGGGATCCTGCAGCAGCGGGTTGATTTCAAGAGTGTTAGGTTGCGGTTGCGGTACTGGCGCAAGCGCACGGGGGAGCGTAGTAGCCATGCTTGGTCGGCCCTTTCCAACAGGGTCGTATCTGGGTCGGCCCCCACCGACGACGTCAGACAGACACGGGTGAATGTGATCATCTGAAGCAATTCAGCTTTTGCCAAAATTCAGTTAGAATTGTCAAAGAATTGCGGGCAACTCGGTTAACGTGTCCACTAATCTCGATAAGTCCCGCGGTATTGTTTCCGCTGTGCGGGCAATCAGGCTGAATTCCCGGTCAGATTGGCCGCCCTGCCGCAAGATGCGCTCGAATCCCCCGTACTGGATCCGGGTGCGATGCGGCCGGAACGGCCGGCTCAGGTGTCTCGGACCTCTCCCTCAGGCCGCCTTCGGCTTTCGGGTCTTGCGGCTCCAGGGCAGGGCGATCTGGCTGCTCTTCGCACTGTCGAGGACAGATTGAATGAAGCGGGTCTTTTCTTTCATCGGGATGCTCCTGCCTGGGACCGCCGTCGCGGTGTCTTCGATGCCGTCAGTCTCGCCGGGCAATCGGGCAGGGATGCGGCCTTGGCAGGGAAAAAATGGCACGCTTCGGCGCGCGCGGGGAAGAAATGCGACAGCCTCGCCGCATTCTTCGCCTCGACGGGATCAGAGCCGGATGGCCGAGATCAGCCGGCCATAATCGGCCTCTTTCAGATGGGTGGTGCGGCGGTAGGAATAGAACCGCTCCGGATCGGAATAGGTGCAGTGCCGGGTCCATTCGGCGGCGCCGATGCCGGCGCGGCGCAACCGGTGCAGCCCATAGCCGGGCAGATCGAAGAGATAGCGGTCGCCCTCGCCATTGGCGAAGAACCGGACATTCTCCGGGTCCTCCATCATGAAATCGTCGAGGAACTCCGGGCCGACCTCATAGGCGCGCTGCGAGATCGTCGGGCCGATCACCGCCACGGTTTCGGCGCGGTCGGCGCCAAGCGCTTCCATCGCGTCGAGGGTCGCCTCCAGCACGCCGGAGAGCGCGCCCTTCCAACCGGCGTGGGCGGCGCCGATCACCCCGGCGCCGCGGTCGGCAAAAAGCACGGGCTGGCAATCGGCGGTCAGCACGGTCAGCGCCAGCCCCGGGGTGCGGGTGACCAGCGCATCGGCGCGCGGTTTGTCGGCCAGCGGGTCGGTGACGGTGACGACATCGGCGGAATGCACCTGATGCACCGCCATCAGCGCCTCCGGCGGCAGACCCAGCGCGGTGGCGACCCGGGCGCGGTTGATTGCGACCGCTTCGGCCTGATCGGTCGATCCGGGGCCGCAGTTCAGCCCGGAGAAGACCCCGGACGAGGCGCCGCCACGGCGGGTGAAGAACCCATGCGTCAGCGGCGACAGGCTGTCAGAGGTCAGGATTTCCAGTGTCATCGTTCCAGTCCCGGCGGTGCGTTGCAATCGGCCGGGAAAAGGCCCAGCACCTTGAACAGGTTTCCCATTTCCTCGGGGTGCGTCAACCGGCGATGTGCGGCGACGAGCTGATCCAGTGCCGGCCCGGTAAGCCCCCGCGCCAGCGCCTGCGCCCGTGGGGTGATCCCCAGCCGTTCCAGAAAGACCCCCTGTGGCGTCAGCCGGCTATGGGCGGCGCCGGCGGCGCGGGCGGCGGTGGCCAGCACCTCGAAATCGACATGGGCGGTCAGATCGGCCTCGCCCGGGGTCGCCAGCGGATCGGCGGTCTGATGCCCCTTGAGCGCCTGCAGCGTATCGCCCAGCGACACCCAATCGCCGTAATCGACGATCAGCGCGGCGCCGCCCCGGGCGGCGATTCGCGCCGCGATCTCGGCAGTGATCGGCGCGGCGGCCTCGCAATGTTCGACCAGATCGCCCTCGGAGGTGTCGGGCAGCCGCCCGGCCAGCGCCGGCTGATCGGCCTGCGGTCCGAGCCCGAAGATCAGGGCGCCGTCCTGAAGCCCCACCAGCCGTTCGCGCCAGCCGTCGCCGTCGCGCAGGAACTGGCGGATTGGCAGCGCATCGAAGAATTCGTTGGCGACCAGATAGAGCGGCTGGTCGGTCGGCAGCTCGGTGACCTCGCCGATCCAGCGGGGGGCGGCGTCGCTCAGCGCCCGGGCCTGGGCCTGCCGCAGGGTGGGGGAGGCTTCGACCAGCACCAGATCGGCGGCGGCGTGAAATCCCGGCACCGCGCGGGTTGCGCGCAGCAGATCGGCCATCAGGGTGCCACGGCCGGGGCCGAGTTCGGCCAGGGTGAAACGGTCGGGCCGGCCCTGATCCATCCACACCTGGGCGAGGCAGAGGCCGATCAGCTCGCCGAACATCTGGCTGATCTCGGGGGCGGTGATGAAATCCCCCGCCGCGCCCAGCGGGTCGCGGGTGGTGTAATAGCCGAAATCGGGATGCAGCAGGCAATCGGTCATGTAGTCCGACAGCCGCATCGGGCCGCTGGCATGGATCCGGGCCTGCAGGCGGTCCATCAGGCTCATGCGGCGGCCTTCCGCGCGTGCAGCAGGAACCAGAGTCCGAGCAGGATCATCGGCAGCGACAGGCATTGCCCCATGGTCAGCCCGTAGCCGTCCAGGTGCAGTGCCAGACCCAGCGGATTGCCGGGACTGACGAACTGCGCATCGGGTTGACGGAAGAATTCGACGATGAACCGCGCAAGCCCGTAACCGGCGATGAAGAGGCCCAGTACCCGGCCGGGCCGCTTCAGGGCGCCGCGACGATAGACCAGCCACAGCAGCAGCCCGCCGAGGATCAGCCCTTCGAGCGCCGCCTCGTAGAGCTGCGAGGGGTGGCGGGCGCAGAGCCCGGGCAGCACCCCGGCGCAGTCCTGCGCCGCTTCGCCGGGAAAGATCACCCCCCAGGGCAGATCGGTCGGCCGGCCCCAGAGCTCGGCATTCACGAAATTGGCCAGACGGCCCAGCATCAGCCCGGGCGGCACCGTATGGGCGATCAGATCGGCGGCGGCGAGCCGCGGAATGCCCTCGGCCCGGGTATAGAGCCAGGCCGCCACCACCACGCCCAGAAAGCCGCCGTGAAACGACATGCCGCCCTGCCAGACCATGACGATCTCGGCCGGGTGGCTCAGGTAATAGCCGGGCTGGTAGAACAGCACGAAGCCCAGCCGCCCGCCCAGAATCACGCCAAGGATGATCCAGGTCAGCAGATCCTCGATCTGCTTCGGCGTCATCGGCGCGCCGGTGGCGGGCCAGAGCGCGGGGCGGTTCACCGCAGCCACGGCCAGGCGCCAGGCGATCAGGATGCCGGCGATATAGGCCAGCGCATACCAGCGCAGGGCGAATTCCATCCCGAAGATCGAGATCGAGAACAATTCGGGCGACAGATCGGGAAAGCGTAGGGCGGCGTACATATGCGTCTCCTTGCCTCTGGGCACGGGGCGAAGTCAACCTTGCCGCCCGGCGCCGTTGCGCCCATATAGAGGGCGACCGCGACAGGGAGACAACAGATGCAAACCCGCAACAAGATGTTCGACGACATCTCGCAGCTCATGACCAATGCGATGGGCGTGGCCCAGGGCGCCCGGGAAGAAGCCGAAAACGCGATGAAATCGCTGATGGACCGCTGGCTGGCCGATCGCGATTTCGTGACCCGCGAAGAGTTCGACGCGGTGCGGATCATGGCGCAGAAGGCGCGCGAGGAGAACGCCGCGCTCGAAGCCCGGATCGCCGCGCTGGAAGAGAAGCTGGGCAAGTAAGCCCGCCCCGCCCCGGCAGGCGGGTATCCGGCCCCGATGCTGTCGGGGCCTCAGGCGCGGGCGATCTCAGCCCGCGCGCCAGAAGACGGGGGTGAAGAGCACCAGAACCGTCATCATCTCCAGCCGGCCCAGATACATCCCCATCGACAGGATCAGTTTCGACGCCTCGTTCAGCGTCGCGAAGTTGCCCGAGGGGCCGATGATCTCGCCAACACCGGGGCCGACATTGGCCACTGCGGTCAGCGCCCCGCTGAGCGCGGTGAGGAAATCCAGCCCCAGCAGGTTCAGCACCACCGCCATCACCATCACGGTCGACAGGTAGAGCGTGAAGAAGGAGATCACCCCGGAGGTGACATCCGGCCCGATCGGCCGGCCTTCGTAGCGTGCGACCACCACCTGATGCGGCGAGCGGATGCGCTTGACCGCCGCCGCCGTCAGCCGGAAAAACACGATCCAGCGCATCATCTTGGCACCGCCGGCAGTGGAGCCGGTGCAGCCGCCGACGGCGGTGATGGCGAAGAACACCGCCACCGCGAAGGGGCCCCAGGTGATGTAATCGGTGCTGGCGTAGCCGGTGGTTGTCACCACCGAGGCGACGTTGAAGGCGACCTGTCGGAAGGCCGGTTCGATCTCCATGTCGTTGACCAGCACCAGCCAGAGGGTCAGCATCACGCTGACACCGAGCAGGAAACAGACCAGCCAGCGCACCTGTTCGCTGTTGAACTGTCGCCGCAGGATGGCGCGGATGTACCAGGCGAACGGAAAGCCCCCCAGAACCATGAAGATGGTGGCGGTATATTGCAGAAACGGGCTCTGAAAATGGCCGAAGGAGGCGTCGTAATTCGAATAGCCGCCGGTGGACAGCGTGGTCATCGCATGGGTGACAGCATCGAACAGGCTCATCCCTCCCAGCAGATAGAGCAGGAAACACACTGCCATCAGCCCGCCATAGGCGACCAGGGTGGCCAGCGCGAAACGGGCGGCATTGGCCAGTTCCTTTTCGCCCTTTTCCGAACTTTCGGTGCGGAAGAGCTGCATGCCGCCGACCTTGAGAATCGGCAGCAGCGCCACGCCGGTGACCACGAAGCCGATACCGCCGATCGCCTGCAGCAGGGCGCGCCAGAACAGGATGCCGCGCGGGGTCTCGTCCAGGCCGCTCATCACCGTCGATCCGGTGGTGGTGATGCCCGACATCGCCTCGAAGAAGGCGTCGACCGGGCTCAGCTGCCAGACCATCAGCGGCAGCGCGCCGCAGAGCGCCGCAGTCATCCAGACGCTGGCGGTGACCAGGAACACATGCTGCGGCTCAAGATCGTGCTGCGACCGGGCGCCGGCGAGGGCGACGGCGCCGCCGAGCAGGCCGCAGAGGATGAAGGCCTCGACGAAGACCGGGGTGGAATCGGCAAACAGGAGCGCGGTCAGGGCCATGAGCCCGGACATTGCCAGCATGGCGACGCTATTGATGAAGACGACAAAACTCATCCGCTGATCGGCGGCCGGGGGGCCTCTGGTCCGTTCCTTGCGTTTCCGATCCCGTCAATAGCCCATTGTTGGGGGGGGAAGACAAGACGGCAGCGGGGCGGTGGCATCGGAAGGTGGCGGACTGTGGGGTCTCTGCCGCAGCGCGGCATCGGGGCCCGGGCTCAGCGCGCGTCAAAGCCCGGGTGAAAGACGATCCGTCCCGGGCGCGGGGCGGCGGCCAGCCCCAGGGCCAGCACATACTCGGGCGGGACGCCGCCCACGCCCAGCCCGGCGACCGGGGCGAAGCCGAAGCGGCGATAGTAGCCCGGATCGCCGACCAGAACCACGCCGGCGGCGCCCCGGGCGGTGAGCCGCGCCAGTGCCTGCCGTATCAGCCGGCTGCCGAGACCCTCGGCCTGACGGTCGGGGCGAACCGCGATCGGTCCCAGTCCGAACCAGTTGCCCTCCGGGGCAGCACTGTCCGCGCTGTTCGCATCTGCGGCGATCGTCACCGGCGACAGCGCCACATGGCCGACGATCTCCCCCGCATCCTCGGCGACCAGCGACAGGCTCAGCGCGCCGGCGGCGCGCAGCGCCCGGATGATCGCCGGTTCGGTCTGTTGGCTGACCGCCACCGGTGCGAAGGCGGCGGCGGTGATGGCTCCGATGGCGTCGATATCCTCAGGGCGTTCGTCGCGGATGGTCAGCATGTGCGGTGTCTCCTGCCGGGCGGTATCGGCCGGCGATTTCAGTCTGCGGTCTGGGCGAAACGCGATGGGCTGGTGCCCATGCGCTGGCGAAAGGCGGTGGCAAAGGCGGTGGTGCGCTCATAGCCGGCGAGCCGGGCGGCCTCCGCCACCGGGGCGCCGGCACGCAGGGCGTCGGCGGCCCGGTCCATCCGCAGCGCCCGCAGCCGTTCCTGCACCGGTTGGTCATAGGCGCGGCGAAACAGCCGGCGCATCGTCGACAGGCTGACGCCGCCCGCCGCCGCCAGATCCTCCAGCGCCGGCAGCGGTCCCGGGCGGGTCGCCAGCGCCTCCATGCGGGAGAGCTTTTCCCGGTCCTGCGGCTTCAGCCGGTCGCGGCCGGCCAGCAGGAGCTCCATCGCATGGCGCACCAGCGACATCGCCAGCGCCTCTTTCTCCAGGGTCAGGAGCGGGCCCGGGGGGGCGCCGTCGGGGGCCGCCAGCAGCGCCTCGGCCCGGGCGACATCGCCGGGGGCGGCGATCCAGCTGTCGCTGCGGTGGCGCTGACCCTGCAGCAGCTGCGCCCGCTGCACCCCGCGCGCCTCGAGCCAGTCCCAGGACAGCACCACGGTCAGCTTGCGCAGATGTTGGCCGCGCCGGACCCGGCGGCGGAAGTCCATCGGCTGGGCCAGCGCGCTCATCACCACGCGCACCGGCTCCCGCGGGGGGCGGCCCAGAGGCATCGGCTGGGCGCCCAGCCAGGTGTCCACGCCGCCCTCCAGAACCATGTGCAGGACGACATTGGCGGGCCGGGTCGTCCGGGTTTCGAAATCGGATTCGCCGCGCGTCGCCTGCAGGTTCACCACCAGTCCCGAAGGGGTGCTGCTGCCGATGCGGCCGCCGCTCAGCACGATGCTCTCCGGCGGCAGGGTGGCCCCGAAATCGCGGCTGGCCGGTGGCAGGCTCCGTTCGATCTGTCCCAGGCTGATCTGCGCCATGGTGCCGGTCTCTCCGAATTTTGGCGGTTTCCGAAAGCTTTCTGACCGTCTGGCGAAGCCGACGGGCTTTTGCGTGAGCAGCCTACAGCTTAGTGCTTGAGAAAAATAGTCGGAATTTAGGGACGCAACGATGCTCAACCTCTCGCGCCACTCTCTGCGCGTGGCCCTTCTGGCCACGACCGCTCTTGCCAGCCCGGCGCTGGCCCAGGATGCCTTCGAACTCGATGCCATCGTTGTCGATGGATCGAGCTATGAGACCGAGACCAGCGGCAGCTATTCCACCGACCTGATCTCGGTCGGGGAAAAGGCGACGATGAGCCCCCGCGAGGTGCCGCAATCGACCAGCGTGGTGACCCGCAAGCAGATCGAGGACGGCGGCTATACCGCGCTGGAAGAGGCGCTGACCGACGTGCCGGGGATCATGATCCTGAACAACAACGTCGGCCGGTCGTCGATCTTCTCCCGCGGGTATGAGTTCGACTACCTCTATTTCGACGGTCTGCCGGCGCCGGTCAGCTCGATCTACGGCACCCAGCCCGATCTCTCCATGGTCGATCATATCGAGGTGCTGAAAGGGCCGGCGGGGCTGTTCATCGGCACCGGCGAACCGGCGGGGTCGATCAACATGCGGCTGAAACAGGCCGCCGCCACCGCGTTTCAGGGCTATGCGACCACCAGTATCGATTCGAACGGCCATGCGCGGGCGGAGATCGATGTCTCCGACAAGCTGAACGCCGACGGCACCCTGCGCGGCCGCTTCGTGGCGGCCTATGGCGACGGCGACAGTTTTGTCGACGGGGTGGAAAACGGGGTCACCTCGCTCTATGGCACCCTGGCCTGGGACGTGACGCCCGACACCCATCTGACCTTCTCGCTCAGCCATATGGAGCGGGACATCATCCCCTATAACGGCCTGCCGACCTATGCCGACGGTTCGCTGATCTGGATGGACCCCTCGGCCACCACCGTGCTCGACTGGAATACCTTCGAAAACGAGACCACTGATGCGGTGATCGCGGCCGAACATTTCCTCGACAACGGCGGGCGGGTGAAATTCTCGTTGCGCAGGTCGCAGCAGGACGCCGATTTCCTTTATGGCTATTCCGGCTCTGTCGCGGCGGCGGACAATACCATTTCCAGCCTGTCCTGGCTGGACCGGGATTTCGATCAGGACAGCCTGGCGCTGGATCTGCATGCCGAGCTGCCCTTCCAGCTGGGCGACTGGGACGGCAACGCGATCATCGGCGCCGACTGGCAGAAGGTCGACAGTACCATGTATCAGGCTCGCGGCAGCATCGCCGGCAGCTGGGACCTGGACAACTGGGACAGCGGCGCGGTCGCGGTGCCGGGCGCGACCTATTCCACCCGCACCGATACCGAGACCACGTCGAAGGGGCTCTATACCCAGGTGCGGCTGTCGCCGGTGGAACCGCTGACCCTGATCGGCGGCGCACGGCTCAGCTGGTACGAGGGGACGGTGGATACCGTGACGCTGGCGACCGGGGCCACCACCTCTGACCGTTATGACGTGTCGGCCCAGGTCACGCCCTTTGCCGGGGTCACCTATGACCTGACGCCGAACACCACGCTCTACGCCAGCTATTCGGAAATCTTCATTCCGCAATCCTATGTGGATGTGAATGGCAACCTGCTCGACCCGATCGAGGGGCAGCAATACGAGATCGGGGTGAAGGCAACGCTGGGCTACGGGCTGAACGTCTCTGCCGCGCTGTTCGATCTGCGCGAGACGAACCGGCCCGAGGCGGTGACCGGCACCAGCTATTACGTCGCCGACGAAGAGGTCCGCTCACGCGGGCTGGAACTGGAGATGTCGGGCGAGTTCAGCGAGAACCTGCATGTCGCGGCCGGCTACACCTTTACCGACACCGAATATCTGACCGGCAGCAGCGCCGGCAATCCGTTCTCGACCTACACGCCGGAGCATATGCTGAAGCTCACCGGCAGCTACGATGTGACCGAGGGGCTGTTCGCCGGCTGGAGCCTGGGCGGTCGGCTGACCGTGATGTCGAGCTTTTCGTCGCGCGGGATCGTGGCGCCGGGCTATGGTGTGGTCGATCTGATGGTGGCGAAGACCTTTGCCAATGACGTGACCCTGCGCCTGGGCGTGGATAATCTCTTCGACAAGGATTATTACACCCGCGTCGGCAGCACGACCGTGTTCAACTTCCGGGGTGCGCCGCGGGCCTTCAACCTGGCGCTGACCAAGACGTTCTGATGCGGAGGCATATCGCAGCAATGGCCACATCGCTTTCGATGCTCGGCTTCGCCACGGACCTGCCCGCCCAACAGGGCCCAGAGCCGATCCCGGGGGCTGAAACGTTCGGCCCCCGCTGGCAGCCCGCCGGCACCGCGCAATTCGATCTCGGCCCGGCGGAGGGTCGGTTCCGCATTCTCGTGTCGCTGCCCGATCAGCCGCCGCCGGAGGAGGGCTATGGCATCATCTATGCGCTCGATGCCGGCTGGACCTTCGGCACCCTGCGCGACGCGGTGCGGATGCGGGCCAGCCCCTATGCGCACTCCGGCGCCCGCCCCACGGTGGTGGTGGGGATCGGCTGGCCCACCGACACCCTGATCGATTTCGACCGGCGCGGCCCGGATCTGGTGGGGCAGGGGACCGAGGGCCCCGGTCGCGCGGCGACGCTGGAACTGATCGAAACCGTTCTGATCCCGCGGGTCGAGACGGCGCTGCCGGTCGATCCGGCGCATCGCATGATCCTGGGGCACAGTTTCGGCGGCGCCTTCGCGCTGCAGGCGCGGGCAGAGCGGCCGGGGCTGTTTTCCCACATCGCCGCCGGCAGCCCGTCGATCTGGACCGATGCGGAGGCGCTGTTTGCCGCCGCCGGTCCCGGTGGCGCCCCGGTGCTGATCACCATCGGTGGGCTGGAGACGCCGGAGCGGGCCGCCGCCACCGGTGCCCCGGCCGACCGGATCGCGCGGCTGATAGAGCGCGACATGTTCGGCCGGGCAGAGCGGATGGCCGCCGATCTGGGGGCCGATTTCGTGGTCTTCGACGATGTCGGCCACGGTGCTTCGGTCACCGCTTTTCTGGCCCGGGCAGTGGCGTTTCTCTGGGCCGCGGAGTAGATCGCGTTCCGTTGCCCCAAGCCCTTGGCCCGGATCGGAAAACCCTGCGTCCGCCCGCTGGCGTCCGGGGCCGGGCCGGAGTTTTCCGGGAATTCCCGCAGAAAAAGACTCGGATTTAAAGGCGTCAATATTTCGGCGCCTTTTCTTATTCCTCCACAAGTTATTGCTGTTATCCCCAAAATAATGGTTGCCAGAGCCCCCATAGGCGGCGCACCATATCTTGTAGAGGCGGGGAGGTTCATCCCCGGTCTCTTGAGCAGGCACCTAGCGCTGGGGGCGCTATCGGCCCCACGCCGCTAAAGATCAAAGAGGTGGCACCATGGCCTTGTCCGAATACATGCTGGAAGACGATATTCATCCCATCGACATCGTCGAACATCTGGCCGAATTCCGAGACTGGGATTTCGACCGGATCGGTGACGATCAGATCGCGATGGCTGTCGAGGGCCAATGGCGCACCTATTCGATCACCCTGGCCTGGTCCGGTTATGACGAGACCCTGCGCCTGGTCTGCACCTTCGAGATGGAGCCCCCCGAAGAGCAGCACAGCCGGCTTTACGAGCTGCTGAACCTGATGAACGATCAGTGCTGGGCCGGCGCCTTCACCTATTGGGCAGAGCAGAAGCTGATGGTCTACCGCTACGGTCTGGTTCTGGCCGGGGGGCAGGTTGCCTGTGCCGATCAGATCGACACCATGATCAATGCCGCGGTGATGAGCGCCGAGCGCTATTATCCGGCGATCCAGCTGCTGGTCTGGGGCGGCAAATCCCCGCGCGATGCGATGCAGGCCGCCATTGCAGAGGCCTACGGCCGGGCGTAAACCTAGGCCCCGAACCGATATAAACGGAAGGGGTCCCCATGGATATGTCACGGATCGCCGAACAGGGGCTGGTGCTTCTGGGCTGCGGCAAGATGGGCTCGGCGATGCTCGAAGGCTGGCTCGATGGTGGTCTTCCGCCCGCCTCGGTTTGGGTGGTGGATCCGCATCCGTCGGACTGGCTGAAGGCGCAGGGCGTGCATATCAACGCGCCGCTGCCCGAATGCCCGGCCTTGGTGCTGGTGGCGGTCAAGCCGCAGATGATGCGCGAGGCACTGCCGGCGCTGAAGGCGCTGGGGGGCGGTGATACCCTCTTTGTCAGCGTTGCCGCCGGCACCCCGATCGCCGCCTATGAGGAGATGCTGGGCGATGGCACCCCGGTGGTGCGGGCGATGCCCAACACCCCGGCCGCCGTCGGCCGCGGGATCACCGCCATCATCGGCAACGCCAAGGCGACGGCAGAGCATCTGGATGTGGCCGAGGGGCTGCTGTCGGCCGTGGGGCAGGTGGTCCGGCTGGATCACGAGGCTCAGATCGACGCGGTCACCGGGGTCAGCGGCTCGGGTCCCGCCTATGTGTTCCACCTGATCGAAACCATGGCCGCCGCCGGCGAGGCCCAGGGCCTGAGCCCCGAGCTTGCCATGCAGCTGGCCAAGGCGACGGTGGCCGGCGCCGGCGCGCTGGCCGAGGCCGCTTCGGAAACGCCGTCGCAGCTGCGGGTCAATGTCACCAGCCCGAACGGTACCACCCAGGCCGCGCTCGAGGTGCTGATGGATGCTGAAACCGGCTTTCCGCCGCTGCTGAAACGGGCCGTGGCCGCGGCCACCGACCGATCGAAGGAGCTGTCCCGTGGCTGACGAGATCGGTTTCGACGATTTTCTCAAAGTCGATATCCGGGTCGGCCGGGTGGTGCGCGCCGAACCCTATCCCGAGGCGCGCAAACCGGCGATCAAGCTGTGGATCGATTTCGGCCCGGAGATCGGCGAGAAACGCTCCTCCGCCCAGATCACCGCGCATTACACGCCCGACGGGTTGATCGGTAAACAGGTGATGGCGGTGGTGAATTTCCCGCCGCGCCAGATCGGCAAGTTCATGTCCGAGGTGCTGGTGCTGGGCCTGCCCGATCCCGATGGTGGCGTGGTGCTGATCGGTCCGGATCTCGAGGTGCCCACCGGCGGGCGGATGCACTGATGCGGGTGCTGCTGTCGCGCCCGATGCCGCCGGCGACCGTGGCGGCCGCCGAGGAGCTGTTCGAGGTCGAGGTGCGCCAGAGCACCCAGCCGATGAGCGCCGCAGAGCTGCGCGCCGGGCTGGCCGTCTTCGACGCGATGATGATCACCCTCGGTGACCGGGTGACGGCCGAGATCCTGCAGGACTTCGGCCGCCCGCGCTGCCGGATGCTGGCCAATTTCGGTGTCGGCTATAACCATATCGATGTCGAGGCCTGTCGCGCCCATGGCATCACCGTCTCCAACACACCCGGCGCGGTCACCGATGCCACCGCAGATATCGCCATGACGCTGATCCTGATGGCCTGCCGCCGCGCCGCAGAGGGTGAACGGTTGGTGAGGTCGGGGCAATGGCAGGGCTGGCATCCGACCCAGATGCTGGGGCTGCATGTCACCGGTCGCAAGCTGGGGGTGATCGGTCTGGGCCGCATCGGCCAGGCGGTGGCGCGGCGCTGCCACTACGGCTTCGACATGGAGATCGGCTATTTCAACCGCTCGGAAAAGCAGGTCGATCACCCGGCCACCCGGTTTCAGACGCTGACCGATCTGGCCGCCTGGGCCGATATTCTGGTGGTGGCTGCCCCGGGCAGCGCCGAGACCCATCATCTGGTCGGGGCGGAGGTCTTCGCCGCGATGCCGGCGCATGGGGTCTTCGTCAATATCGCCCGCGGCGATATCGTCGACGAGGCGGCGCTGATCGCCGCTCTGCAGGATCGCCGCATCGGTGCTGCCGGCCTCGATGTCTATGAGTTCGAACCGGCGGTGCCGGCGGCGCTCAGGGCGCTCGACACCGCGGTGCTGCTGCCGCATCTGGGCACGGCCGCACTCGATGTGCGAGAGAACATGGGGGCCATGGCGGTGGAGAACCTGCGCGCCTATGCGGCGGGAGAGACCGTCCCCAACCGGGTCAATTAGGCGGTCGCGCCGCCTCAGGCGCCGTCGGGAGCGCGTTCCCCCATCGCCTCGCGCCAGTGCCGGCGGCAGAGCGAGACATAGGTCTCATTGCCGCCGATCTGGATCTGATCGCCCTCATGCAGCGGCGCCCCGTCGGGTCCCTGCCGGATCACCATGGTCGCCTTGCGGCCGCAATGGCAGATGGTGCGGACCTCGCGCATTTCATCGGCCAGCGCCAGAAGCGTCGCGGATCCGGGGAAGAGCGCGCCACGGAAATCGACCCTGAGCCCGTAGCAGAGCACCGGCACCCGCAGATCGTCCACCGCTCGGGCCAGCTGCCAGACCTGTTCCGGGGCGAGAAACTGTGCCTCATCGACGAAGACGCAATCGACCGGCCCGGCGGCCAGCCGCGCCTGCAGGCGCTGAAACAGGTCGTCGCCGGCGGTGAAGGTCTCTGCCTCCCGCCCGATGCCGATCCGCGACGCGATCCGGCCGGCGCCGCCACGATCGTCCAGCGCGGCGGTCAGAAGATAGGGCGCCATGCCGTTCTCGACATAGTTATGGGCCGCCTGCAGCAGCACTGTCGATTTGCCGGCGTTCATGGTGGAGTAGTTGAAGTAGAGCTTGGCCATGGCGCAGGGGATAGGCGGGGAATCGCGGCGGGGCAAGTCGCCGTGACAAGTCGCTGGGGCACGGAGGGCCGCAGACCCAGGACGTTGCCGGAAAAGGTCTGCGCCGCCGCTAAAGGCTGCCGATCCGGGACGGAACAGACCCTGGGGATGGACAGGGCAGTCCTGGAGCGGCGACGCAATCGGCCTAATAGGCCATGACGACGGGGGAGGGATCGAAAAATAAGGCCCCGCCGCCGCAAAAATCGCAGACGGACAATAACATCTGCTACTCTTTCAAACCCTCGAAAACCTGAGGGATAGCAAAGGGATCGCATTTCGATTAGGAATCGGTAATGGGAAAAATTTCGGGCGCTTCCCCCTTGGTGCCCGGGTCATGGGTAAGGTGTTCCGGATGAATTCGATCTCGACCTATTTGAAGAAGCACACCGAGGCTTTGGTCAAGGAAGTGGGCATCGAGGCGGCCTGCGAGATCACCGGCAAATCCAAGGCGACGCTCGGCCGCTATTACTCCGACAACCCCGAACATGCCGACCGCTTCATGCCGGTCGACGTGGTGGCGCGGCTGGAAGCCAAGGCGAGCTATCCGCATGTCACCGCAGCCCTGGCGGAGCTGCAGAAGATCACGCTGTCCTTCGACGATCGCAGGTCGAATTCGGCCAGCGTCGGCAATGTGAATTCCGATGTCATCGCGCTGAGTCAGCGCTTCGCCATGCTGATGAGCGAATATCAGACCGCGATCGAGGATGGCATCATCACGGTGAACGAGGCCAAGCGGCTCCTGCGCGAAACCGTGCTGCTGCAACAGGTGCTGATCGACATGAAGCTGCACCTGGAAGAGGAAAGCGCCTGAGGTCCCCGCGCCGGCGCGTCCCATCATCTCCAGGCCCTGCCCGAAATCCCCCCTGCTCCGATCGGAACGTGGGGTCTTTTCTGGCTGAAAGTATCCCGGGGGAGGCGCGGCGGGGGCAGCGCCCCCAAGGTCCTCTCCGCCAGGGTCAGCCCTGCGGCCAATCGCCTGGTCCGGCGGGCAGGAGCCTCCGGCGGGAGTATTTGGGCAGAGAAGAAGCCGGGGGCGCCGCCGCAGATCAGCCCGGGCGGCGCAGGCCGGGGATCACAGATGCCGACGCAGCAGCACCGAGCCCACCGAATAGCCGGCGCCGAAGGAGCAAATCAGCCCCAGATCGCCGTCGCCCAGATCGTCGGAATTCTGCGAGAAGGCGATGATCGACCCGGCCGAGGAGGTGTTGGCGTAGTCCTGCAGGATGTTGGGTTGTTCTTCCGGTGCCGGCTCGCGGCCCAGGACCTTCTTGCCGATCAGATCGTTCATCGTCTTGTTGGCCTGATGCAGCCACATCCGCCGGAGTGCGCTGCCTTCGAGCCCTTCGTCGGCCATATGGTCGGCGATATGATGGCTGACCATCGGCACCACTTCCTTGAACACCTTGCGGCCGTTCTGCATGAATTGCATGTCGCGGCGGTCGGCCAGCCCGTCGGGGCGGGTGCGGCGCAGGAAGCCGTTGTTGTTGCGGATGTTATTGGAAAACTGGGTGGCGCAGCGGGTCGACAGGATCTCGAAATGCGGGCCCTGCGCCTCCTCGATCCGTTCGATCACCGTGGCGGTGGCGACATCGCCGAAGATGAAGTGGCAATCGCGGTCGCGCCATTCCAGGTGGCCGGAGCAGATCTCCGGGTTGACCACCAGCGCCGCGCGGACCGAGCCGCTGCGGATCATGTCGGCGGCGGCCTGAATGCCGAAGGTGGCCGAGGAACAGGCGACATTCATGTCGAAGGCGAAGCCCTTGATGCCCAGCAGAGCCTGTATCTCGATGGCGACGGCGGGATAGGCGCGCTCCATGTTGGAGGCGGCGCAGATCACCAGATCGATATCCTCGGGCGTGCGGCCGGCCTGGGCCAGCGCCTTCTTCGCCGCATCCAGCGCCATTTCCGCCATGATGCCCGGCTCGTCGTCGCTGCGCTGGCGCAGCAGCGGATGCATGACCTCGGGGTCGAGGATGCCGCTCTTGTTCATGACGTGGCGCCGCTCGATGCCGGAGGCCTTGACGATGAAGGCATCCGAGGAATGCTGCATCGGCTCCATCTCGCCGGCGGCGATGGCCTCGGCGTTGGCGGCATTCATCCGGTCGGCATAGGCATTGAATGTCTCGACCAGTTCGGCGTTGGTGATGACCTCTTCCGGCGTGAAAACGCCGGTTCCGGTGATCGCGGGCTTATACATCTATGTCTCCTAGCGGGGCCGGGCGATGTGGCCCAAAACCGGGGTGCAGGTCAACCCGTGGGCGCGGCTCCGCCTCCGGGGCGGGCAGGGCGCCAGGGCGCGCGCGCCGGTGCCGTCACGGCAGGATTTCAGATCAGCGGCACCAGCGGGACGCCGCCACAGGCGGTGAGGGCGAGCAATCCGCTGAGGAGGAGAAAAAGTCGCATCTGATTTGTCCATTCTGCTCGGTTTTGATCACTGTTTCCCAAGCGATTGTCCCGGTCAAGTCTGGCCGGGCCGGGGATCAGGCGATAGTCTCGGCCCGGCAGGGTCATAAAACTGATATCCTGCCCGGATACCCCGACCCGGACCCGCCGCGATGTGGCGGGCGCAGCCCAACCGATCAGGATCGACCGACGTGACCGATAGCAGCCTCCCCGTTTCCCCGAAATCCGAAGATCTTTCCGAAACCTCCGCCGGCTTTCATCAGAGCGAGCATGAGCTGGCGCAGATGACCGATACCGCCTTTCGTGCCGGCGTCAGCCAGATGACCATGGGGCTGTCGCCCTCGTCGCTGCTGCTGCACTATTACGACTGGGCGCTGCACATGGCGATGTCGCCGGGCAAGCAGCTGGAGCTTGGCGAGCTGGCGGTGGAGAACTGGGTGCGTTACACCCGCTATCTTGCGGATTGTGCGATGAAGCAGGGCGGCAGCAGTTGCGAGCAGCCCGATGCCCATGATCGCCGATTCAAGCATGAGGGCTGGGCGCACCAGCCGTTCAACGCCTTTCAGCAGGCCTTTCTGCTGACACAGAAATGGTGGGACGAGGCCACCACGGGGGTGCGAGGGGTCGAGCGCGCCAATGAGAAAGTGGTGAATTTCGTTGCCCGCCAGCTGCTGGACGCGATGGCGCCGACCAATTTCGTCCTGAGCAACCCGGAGATCCTGCAAAAGACCATCACCACGGGCGGCCGCAACCTGGTCGACGGGATGCACAATCTGCAGGAAGACATGCGCAAGGTGATGCTGCAGGAAAAGCCGGAGATCCCGGAGGAGTTCCGCGTGGGCGAGACCCTGGCGGTGACCCCCGGCAAGGTGGTCTATCGCAACCGGCTGATCGAGCTGATCCAATATGCCCCGACCACCGACAAGGTGCAGCCAGAGCCGATCCTGATCGTGCCGGCCTGGATCATGAAATACTATATCCTCGATCTGGGCCCGTCGAATTCGATGGTGAAATTCCTGACCGATCAGGGCTTTACCGTCTTCATGATCTCCTGGCTGAACCCCGAGGCCGAGGATGCCGAGCTGGGCATGACGGATTACCGCAAGATGGGGCCGATGGCGGCGCTCGACGAGATCCAGAAGATCACCGGCGCGGCGCGGGTGCATGCGGTGGGCTATTGCCTGGGCGGTACCCTCCTGAGCATCGCCGCCGCGGCGATGGCGCGCGACGGCGACGACCGGCTGGCCTCGATGACGCTGCTGGCGGCGCAGATGGACTTCACCGAAGCCGGCGAGCTGACGCTGTTCATCAATGAAAGCGAGGTTTCCTTCCTCGAGGACATGATGTGGAAGAGCGGCTATCTCGACGCCTCGCAGATGGCCGGTGCCTTCCAGCTGCTGCGGTCCAACGATCTGATCTGGTCGCGGCTGCAGCATGAATATCTGATGGGGGAGCGGCCGCATCCCATCGATATCATGGCCTGGAACGCCGATACCACGCGGATGCCCTATCGGATGCATTCGGAATATCTGCGGCATCTGTTCCTGGACAACGATTTCGCCGCCGGCAAGTTCATGGTCGAGGGCCATCCGGTGACGCCGCGCGACATCATGGTGCCGATCTTCGCGGTGGGGACCGAGACCGACCATGTCGCACCGTGGAAATCGGCCTATAAGACCGGGGCGCTGACCGGGGGCGAGGTGACCTTCGCGCTGACCAACGGTGGCCATAACGCCGGGGTGGTGTCGGAGCCCGGGCACAAGCACCGGCATTTCCGGCTGGGCCGCATCTTCACCAACAATCACTTCGTGCCGGCGGACGAATGGGCCGAGAGCGTGGCGCCGCAGGACGGGTCCTGGTGGCTGGCCTGGGTCGACTGGCTGAAGGGGCAGCAGAGCGGCGAACCGATCGCGCCGCCGAAGATGGGCAAGGCGCTGTGCGATGCGCCCGGCACCTATGTGATGCAGCGCTGATCCTGCCTATCCGGCCGGGGGAGCCGCGGCGGGCTGCGGGCGCCTCCGGCGGGAGTATTTGGGCAGAGAAGAAGGGCGCGGGCCAGCTGGCTCCCCCCCCCCGCGCGAGGCAGCTGAGAGGGGTGGCGGCGCAACAGTTGCTGCGGAAACGAAAACGCCCGGCGCGAAGCCGGGCGTTTGACGTTTCAGAGAGCGGGCGCTCAGGCCTGCAGGCTCTTCACCCCGACATCGCCCTCCGCCTGCGCCTTGATCGCGAGTGCCGCGGCATGGGCGCCGGCGGCGGTGGTGAAATAGGGGATCTTGTCGTAGAGCGCGACCGAGCGGATGCCCTTGGAGTCCTCGACCGCCTGGGCGCCTTCGGTGGTGTTCATCACCAGCTGCACCGCGCCGTCCTTCATCATGTCGACGATATCGGGGCGGCCCTCATAGACCTTGTTGACCAGGTCGCAGGGCACCCCGTGACCGGCCAGCCAGTCCTGGGTGCCGCGGGTGGCGACCAGGGTGAAACCGAGACCGACCAGCACCTGGGCCGCTTCCAGCATCAGCGCGGTCTTGTCGGCGTCCTTGATCGAGATGAAGGCGCGCCCGTCGCGCGGCAGCACCATGCCGGCGCCCATCTGCGCCTTGAGGAAGGCGCGCGGGAAGTCGCGATCCCAGCCCATCACCTCGCCGGTGGAGCGCATTTCCGGGCCGAGGATGGTGTCGACGCCGGGGAAGCGGGCGAAGGGCAGCACCGCCTCCTTGACCGAGAACCAGGGCATGTTGGGATCGGCCAGCGTCATCGGATCGGCCAGCGGCAGCGTGGTGTCGTAATCGGCGTCCTTCTGATAGGGCGGCCGTTCCGGGAAGGCGGAGAGCTTCTCGCCGGCCATGATCCGGGCCGCGATCGAGGCGATGGCGCTGTCGGTGGCCTTGGCGACGAAGGGCACGGTCCGCGAGGCGCGCGGGTTGACCTCGATCAGGTAGATCTCGTCGTCCTTGATCGCGAACTGCACGTTCATCAGGCCGACGACGTTCAGCGCCCGGGCCAGCGCAAAGGTCTGGTCCTTGATTCGGGAGATCACGGCGTCGGAGAGCGAGTAGGGCGGCAGCGAACAGGCGGAGTCGCCGGAGTGGACGCCGGCTTCTTCGATATGCTGCATGATGCCGGCGACATGCACCGCCTCGCCATCGCAGAGCGCGTCGACATCCAGTTCGACCGCGCCGTCGAGATAGCTGTCGAGCAGCACCGGGCTGTCGCCGGAGACCACCACCGCTTCGGAGATATACCGCTTGAGGTGATCGAGGTCGCGGACGATCTCCATCGCGCGGCCGCCCAGCACGTAGGAGGGGCGGATCACCAGCGGGAAACCGATGCCCTCGGCGATGGCCAGCGCCTCCTCATCGGAATGGGCGATGCCGTTGTTGGGCTGTTTCAGGCCGAGCTGGTTGACCAGTTCCTGGAAGCGCTCGCGGTCTTCGGCCAGGTCGATGGCGTCCGGCGTGGTGCCGAGGATCGGGATGCCCTCGGCCTCCAGCGCCCGGGCCAGTTTCAGCGGCGTCTGGCCACCGAACTGCACGATCACCCCGTGCAGCGTGCCGTTCTGCTGTTCGACCCGCAGGATTTCCATCACGCTTTCGAAGGTCAGCGGCTCGAAGTAGAGCCGGTCGGAGGTGTCGTAGTCGGTCGAGACCGTCTCCGGGTTGCAGTTGACCATGATGGTCTCATAGCCGGCATCAGTCAGCGCGAAACAGGCGTGGCAGCAGCAATAGTCGAATTCGATGCCCTGGCCGATCCGGTTCGGCCCGCCGCCCAGGATCACCACCTTCTTGCGATCCGACGGGCGCGCCTCGCACTCGACTTCGCCCATCATCGGGGTTTCATAGGTCGAATACATATAAGGGGTCTGCGCCTCGAACTCGGCGGCGCAGGTGTCGATCCGCTTGAAGACGGCGGTGACGCCCAGGTTCAGGCGGGCGCGGCGAACGTTGTCCTCGTCCCGGCCGGTCAGCTTGCCCAGACGGGCATCGGTGAAGCCCAGCATCTTCAGCGCACGCAGCCCGTCCTCGGTGACCGGCAGGCCGAATTTGCGCAGCTCTGCCTCGGCCTCGACGATTTCGCGGATGCGGGCCAGGAACCAGGGGTCGAATTTGGTGACCGCCTGGATATCGCTGTCGCTGAGACCATGGCGCATCGCCTGGGCGATGGTGCGCATCCGGTCCGGCGTCTGCTGGCTGAGCGCCTTGATGACGGCGGCCTTGTCGTCGCCTGCCTCGTCCCAGAGCCCGGCGGAGACACCGGGAATGGCGATCTCGTCAAAGCCGGTGAGCCCGGATTCCATCGAGGCCAGCGCCTTTTGCAGCGATTCGTGGATGGTCCGGCCGATGGCCATCGCCTCGCCCACCGATTTCATCGCGGTGGTGAGATAGGGTTCGGAGCCGGGGAATTTCTCGAAGGCGAATTTCGGGATCTTGGTGACGACATAATCGATGGTCGGCTCGAAGCTGGCCGGGGTCACCTTGGTGATGTCGTTGTCGAGCTCATCGAGGGTGTAGCCCACCGCCAGCTTCGCGGCGATCTTGGCGATCGGGAAGCCGGTGGCCTTCGAGGCCAGCGCCGAAGAGCGCGACACCCGCGGGTTCATCTCGATCACCACCATGCGGCCGTTGTCGGGGTTGATCGCCCATTGCACGTTGGAACCGCCGGTTTCGACACCGATTTCGCGCAGCACGGCGATCGAGCCGTTGCGCATGATCTGATATTCCTTGTCGGTCAGCGTCAGGGCCGGGGCCACGGTGATCGAATCGCCCGTGTGCACGCCCATCGGATCGACGTTCTCGATGGCGCAGACGATGATCGCGTTATCCGCCTTGTCGCGGACGACCTCCATCTCGAATTCCTTCCAGCCCAGCAGGCTTTCGTCGACCAGGATCTGGCCGACGGGGGAGGCTTCCATGCCCGAGCGGCAGTAATATTCGTAGTCGTCGCGGTTGTAGGCGACGCCGCCGCCGGTGCCGCCCAGGGTGAAGGCGGGGCGGATGATCGCCGGCAGGCCGATGTGATCCAGCGCTTCCATCGCCTGTTTCAGGCCGGCCGCGATGTCATGCTTGCCGTTGGGCAGCTTCGGCGCCGTGACGATATCGGCCTTGGGGTTTTCCAGCCCGATCCGGTCCATCGCCTCGCGGAACAGCTTGCGGTCTTCGGCCATCTCGATGGCGTCGCGCTTGGCGCCGATCATCTCGACGCCGAATTTTTCCAGCACCCCCATCTCTTCCAGCGCGAGCGAGGTGTTCAGCCCGGTCTGGCCGCCCATCGTCGGCAACAGCGCGTCGGGGCGCTCCTTTTCGATGATCTTGGCGACGACTTCAGGGGTGATCGGCTCGATATAGGTGGCATCGGCCAGGCCGGGGTCGGTCATGATCGTGGCCGGGTTGGAGTTCACCAGGATCACCCGGTAGCCCTCTTCGCGCAGCGCCTTGCAGGCCTGGGCGCCGGAATAGTCGAATTCACAGGCCTGACCGATCACGATGGGACCGGCGCCGATGATCATGATCGAGGAGATATCGGTTCTTCTGGGCATGGCCTGTTCCTTCGATGTGGTGTTGGGGGCGGGCGAGTCACCGGGGCCGCGCGGCGCCCAAATTGTCCTGCTTTATAGGGATGGGCCGGAAAGGTTCAAGGGGCCGGTTGCCGCAAAAAAATCCCCCCGCCGGGGCGGGGGGATCAATGCGGTCCCGGATTGGCGCCTGGCGCCGTCCGGTCGGATCAGACGAGGCCGAAGCTGAAGTCGGAGGCGTCGATTTCGCTCACCAGGGTGTCTTTCACCAGGGCGAAGTCGGTGCCGCCGATCGACAGCAGCACGTCGTCGCCGCTTGCAGAGACGGAGATGTCGCTGAAGCTGTGCAGCACGGTGTCGAGGATGTTGAAGGTGTCGGCACCGTCTTCGAAATCCTTCACCGTGTCGACCTTGTCGGCCTCGGTGATATTGAATTCGAAGACATCGTCGCCGATGCCGCCAACCAGAAGGTCGCGCCCGGCGCCGCCTTCGATGGTGTCGTTGCCGCGCCCGCCATAGAGCTTGTCGTTGGCGCCGCCACCATAGAGGTCGTCACCACCGTTCTCGCCGAGGATCTTGTCCGCGCCGAGACCGCCACGAATCTCGTCACCGCCGTTGCCGCCCAGGATCTTGTCGTTGCCGTTCTTGCCCAGGATCAGGTTGTTGGCGTCGTTGCCGGTGATGATGTCGCGGAAGTCGGTGCCGATGGCATTCTCGATCAGCGTGTCGGTCGCCTCGGAGATGCCGCCTTCGATCGCCTCGATGATGTCCGAGCTGTTGGAGCTGAGCTCGACCACGGTGCCGAAGCCGAACTGATCGACGATCGCCTCGTAGTCGGAGATCACGCCGGAGGTGACGGCGAAGATCGGGATGATGCCACCCTTGATCAGCGCGTCCTTGACCTGATCGAGGGTCGGGTAATCCTCGCCGGTGCCGTCGTTGTCCGGTCCGTCTGTGATCGCGTCGCCGTCGTTGTCGCCCACCGGGTTGTCGCCGGCGAAATGCGGCACGGCGTCGGTGGTCAGCACCACCACCTTCAGCGCGTCGCTGGACCAGCCGACTTCGGCGGTGCGCAGGGCCACCTGCATCAGGCCGGTCAGCTGCGCCTCGGGGCCGTCCGAGCCACTGCCGACGGTCATCGCATCCAGCGCCGCGATCCAAGCCTCCGAATCAGAGGTCAGGCCGAGCTGGGTCAGATATTCGTGATCAGATGTGCTGCCGAAGGGCGAGGTCGGTTTGTCGATGAAGCTGGCCAGGCCCAGCCGCACGGTCGTCGTCAGGGCCGAGATCGTATCCACAAGATCGTCGGCCAGGCCGCGTACGGTCGAGACGTCGTCGCTGAACGAACCGGAGAGATCCTGCAGCAGCACCATTTCCAGCGACCGGGTGCCTTCGTCGGACAGGCCGGTCAGTTCGATGATCCGATCATCGACATAGGACAGCGAGCCGGCGGCCATATTGATGATTGCGCCGGTATCGCCGCCGGAGAAATCCAGCGTGTCGGACCGGCCAGAGGTATCGGTGATCACCACGTGATCGCCGGCGAAGCCGTTGACGATGAAGTGATCATTGCCACCGCCGCCGAAGGCCACGTCGTCCCCGGCGGAGAGATCGAAGACATCGCGCCCGGCACCGCCCAGCAGGGTATCGTCGCCGATCCCGCCGGAGAGAATGTCGTTGCCGTCGCCGCCCTCCAGGGTGTCGTCGCCCACCTGACCAAAGAGGATGTCATCGCCCCCCAAGCCGATGAGCTGGTCATTCTTGTTCGAACCAGCCAGGATGTCGTCCAGGCCGTCGTCACCATATACTACCTTCATGTTCGATTTCCTCCCGAACCAAGGAACATTCTGAAATGTTGCGTCGAAAAATGTGACGCTAACTGATCAAATTCGCCCATAAAATAAGCGCGGGCGCAATCCAAGGTTATCGGAACTGGGTTAATGCGGCAAATGTTTGATTGTCGCATGCCGTCTGGTCAGCTCCCCGGATCGGAATTCCGCGTGCGGCCGGGGGAAGAGCGATATGGGCGGGCCCCGGACTGCAAAGGGGCGGCCCGGTCAGGCCGCCCCTTGATTGCAGGGTGTTCCGCCTTGGGGCGGAGAGCGATCTATTCCGCCGCCTGCGGCGTGCAGACCTTCTCTGCGGTCGGGTAGAGGTAGTCGCGCGTCAGCGGCACGGCGGTGTGCTGATGGCCCAGCTGGAACTGGAACACCGCCTGATCCTCTTCCTCGAACGTCATGTAGCAGGCGATCAGATAGAACCGCCACATGCGGATGAACCGGTCGTCATAGGTCTGCCGGACGATATCGATCTGCGCGTCGAACCGTTGCAGCCAGTGGCGCAGCGTCATCGCGTAGTGCAGGCGCAGCACCTCGAGATCGAGCGACCAGAGGCCGGACTTCTCGATCGCCGGGGCCAGTTGCGACAGGCTGGGAATATAGCCGCCGGGGAAAATGTATTTCGTGATCCATTCCGCCTGGGCGCTGGGTGGCGCCAGGCTGCCGATGGTATGGATCAGCGCCACGCCGCTGTCGTCCAGAAGCTCGGAGACCTTATTGAAATATTCGCCGTAGAACGGAACGCCGACATGTTCCAGCATGCCGACCGATACGATCCGGTCGAATTTCTCATTCAGGTCGCGGTAATCCTGCAGGCGGAAATTGGTCTGGCCTTCCAGCCCGGCCTCGGCGGCGCGCCGCTTGGCGGTGGCCAGCTGGTTTTCCGACAGCGTGACCCCGGTGACCCGGGCGCCGTAGTCGCGGGCCAGGGTCAGCCCCATGCCCCCCCAGCCGCAGCCGATGTCCAGCACCTTCATGCCCGGTTCGATTTGCAGCTTGGACGCGATATGCGCCTTCTTGGCGATCTGGGCGTCTTCCAGCGACATCGCGGGATCGGTGAAGTAGGCGCAGCTGTATTGCATGTCCTTGTCCAGGAACAGCCGATACAGATCGTCCGATATATCGTAGTGATGCGCCACGTTCTGGCGTGAATGCCGCTTGGTGTTGGCGCGGATCACGCTCTGCGCCGCATAGCGCAGGGCGCTGTAGGCGCGGGCCCAGACGGGAATGTCGCGGGACCGCGCATTGCGCAGGATAACGCGCAACAGCCCTTCCATGTCGTCGTCGGCGATCTGCAGGGTCCCGTCCATGTAGGACTCCCCGAAGGACAGCTCGGGCTTGAGGCAAAGCGCACGCACCGCCTTGTTATCGGTCAGGCGAACGTCGGCCCCGGGTCCGGACCCGGATCCGTATGTCTTTGTCTCACCATCTGGGAAGGTAACCTTCAACTGACCCTGCTTGATCAGTTGCACCAACATGCGATCTAGAACAGCTTTCCACATAGGGCAAACCTCCGGCTTTCAGGTTCGCTGGTTATTTCACACATTGAGCGTACACGGGTTCCGCCGAATTCCAAAGCATGTAGCCATTCCCGTCGCGTCACTTGTTGCCGACTTGACTTCTGATGCCCATCGCGGTGTATCAGCGCCACATTTCTGATCGCCCGAAGGATCGATACGATGCACGCCTACCGCAGCCATACCTGCGCAGACCTTACCGCGGCCAATGTCGGCCAGACCGTTCGCCTGTCCGGCTGGGTTCATCGGATCCGCGACCATGGCGGCATCCTCTTTATCGACCTGCGCGATCACTATGGCATCACCCAGGTGCTGTGCGATCCCGACAGCCCGGTCTTCGCCGAGGTGGAGAAGGTGCGCTCGGAATGGTGCATTCGCATCGACGGTGAGGTGAAGGCGCGCGACGAGAGCCTGATCAACCCCAAGCTGCCCACCGGAGAGATCGAGGTCTTCGTACGTGACATGGAAGTGCTGGGCGCCGCCAAGGAACTGCCGTTGATCGTCTTCGGCGATCAGGAGTATCCGGAGGAAACCCGGCTGCGCTATCGCTATCTCGACCTCCGGCGCGAGGCGATGCAGCGCAACATGACCCTGCGCTCGGACGTCGTCTCGTCGATGCGCCGGCGGATGTGGGATCAGGGCTTCCGCGAATACCAGACCCCGATCATCACCGCGTCGAGCCCCGAGGGCGCGCGCGACTTCCTGGTGCCGTCGCGCCTGCATCCCGGCAAGTTCTATGCGCTGCCGCAGGCGCCGCAGCAGTTCAAGCAGCTGATCATGGTGTCGGGCTTCGATAAATATTTCCAGATCGCGCCCTGTTTCCGCGATGAAGACCCGCGCGCCGATCGTTCGCCCACCGACTTCTATCAGCTCGACATGGAGATGAGCTTCGTCACCCAGCAGGATGTGTTCGACACCATCTCGCCGGTGCTGGCGGGCGTGTTCGAGGAGTTCGGCGGCGGTCGCAAGGTCGATGCCCCGGCGGAGTGGCCGCAGATCTCCTACCGTGACGCGGCGCTGTGGTATGGCACCGACAAGCCGGACCTCAGGAACCCGATCAAGATGCAGGTGGTCAGCGAACATTTCGCGGGCTCCGGCTTTGCCATCTTCGCCAAGCTCTTGGAGCAGGAAGGCACCGAAATCCGCGCCATCCCGGCGCCGAAGGGCGGGAGCCGCAAGTTCTGCGACCGCATGAACGCCTTCGCCCAGAAAGAAGGTCTGCCCGGCATGGGCTATATCTTCTGGCGCGACAAGGACGGTGAGATGGAGGCGGCGGGCCCCCTGGCCAAGAACATCGGGCCGGAACGCACCGACGCGATCCGCCAGCAACTGGGTCTGGGCGTGGGCGACGCGGCCTTCTTCCTGGGCGGCAAGCCCGAGTCCTTCCAGACCGTTGCCGGCAAGGCCCGCACCGTAATCGGCGACGAACTGGGGCTGACCGACACCGACCGTTTCGCCTTTGCCTGGATCGTCGATTTTCCGATCTACGAGAAGGACGACGAAACCGGCGAGATCGATTTCGAACACAACCCCTTCTCGATGCCGCAGGGCGGGATGGAAGCGCTGGAAGGCGATCCGCTGAAGGTGCTGGGCTATCAGTACGACCTGGCCTGCAACGGCTACGAACTGGTCTCCGGCGCGATCCGGAACCACCGGCCCGAAATCATGTTCAAGGCCTTCGAGATCGCCGGCTATGGTGAAGACGAGGTGCGTAAGCGCTTTGGTGGCATGGTCAACGCCTTCCAGTTCGGTGCCCCGCCGCACGGTGGCTGCGCCGCGGGCATCGACCGGATCGTCATGCTGCTGGCCGACGAACAGAACATCCGCGAGGTGATCATGTTCCCGATGAACCAGCGCGCCGAAGATCTGATGATGGGCGCGCCGAGCGAGCCGAGCCCGGAACAGCTTATGGAGCTGAACCTGCGGGTGATCCCGCAAGACTGATCCGGGTGAGTCTTTCGCACCCTAAAGCGGCGGCCTTCGGGCCGTCGTTTTCGTTTGTGGGCGGGGGAGGGCAGGCGCCTGCCCGTGGGGGCTGCGGTCTCCGGTTCGGTGTGCTTGATGGCAGTCAAAGACTTCCACGATCTGACCGAGGCACGACATTGCCAAAGCGCCAGCCCGATGGGACGGGCAGGCACTCGCCCAGCGGCCCTGTGGGCCTTGTTTCGGGCGGAAGAATGGCGTTCGCCTTCCGTCGTGCGTCCCGGCCCCGCAGGATCACTCCGGGGTGATATTCTCCGGCAGGATGCCGATCGCCAGCACCGGGCAGCCGCCGCTGCGCCCGGCGGCGATGCGGCTGATCAGCTTGTGGGTGCCGGTGGTGCTGGCGCCGAACTTGGCGGCGACGGTCTGATCGGTCTCCTGTCCGTTGCGGTCCAGGCAATGGCCCAGCGACTTGAAGAACTCGTTCGACAGCTCCCGCGTGACGATGACGCCGACGTCGATGACCCCGGCCTCGAAGAAACTGCGGAAGGCATAGAGATCGCGATCATAGGTCTGATCCTTGCTGTTCCATTCGTAGTCGAACGCGACCCGGCCCTTCCAGAAATCGATCATGTGGTTGTGGATGTAATCGGCGCGCAGGATGCGGTCGATCTCTTCGGCGGACTGGCCCTTGCCGGCCTTCAGCTTGACCACCAGATCGGCCTCGATATGCACCTCTTCGAAAAAGCCGGCATCGGCGGCCAGCCTGGCGAAGCGCGTCGTCGCCTCCATCCGGTTGCCGCCGGGGCTGCGGATTTCGGTGGTCGAGATGGTGAAGGCGCGCAGCACCTGCTGGATCGCGGCGAACTCCTCCGGCGCGCGCTGCTGCAGAACGGCGGTGGCGCTGCGATAGCTGCGCACCGAGTAGCGGCGCAGCAGATCGGCGTCGAAGGCGGGCTCGACCAGCTCTTGCGGGTCGAAGACCAGATCTGTGATGTCGCGGGCCACGGGCTTATTCCGCCGCGACGCCCGAGTTATAGGCGTAGGTCTTCCAGCCGGGTTTGTAATCGGCATCCGCCTGATTGCCCCAGACGGTCCAGCCATCGCGCACACCGCGTCCGAAGAGCTCTAGATAGGGCCCCCAGGAGCAGCCCTCGATCAGCTCATATTGCTCATCGGGCTTGCGGGAATGCTCGCGTTTGCGCGACTGGATCATGTTCACCTGACGGCGGCCCAGATCCAGCGTGCGGGCATTCTTGCCGCGGGTGCCGAACAGCAGGAGCTCGGTCACATTGCGGAAATAGAAACCGACTCCACGGCCGTCGCTGCCGCCATCCTTGCGGATCTTGTGCCAGACGATGTTCGATTTGTATTCGAAGCCCCAGGCACGCAGCACCTCCAGCCCCTCTGGCAGCAGTGCGTTGGGCACCCAGACATAGCAATGTGCCTTGTCTTCCAGATGATCGGCCACCGGCAGGGCGCAGATATCCTCCAGCGTCATGGTAGGATACCGCGCCAGCCGCTTGTGTTCAGGGGCGACCTTGCCGGTGCGGTTGGTGAACCGCCAGGGCGGGTCCGCCATCACGCAGCCGAACTTTGCGCCGTCCAGGAATCGGGACAAATCTTGTGCCGCTGTCTGTGCCATACGCGATATACTGCTTCAGTTTGCCGGCACTGTCACGGGATTCGTGCGCTGCCGCGAATTCATGCCCGATCGGAACATTCTGAGAACCTAGGCCGGGAGCCCGCGGGAGCGCAAGCGGATTCGACCCGGCAGGAGGGTCGGGGCCGGCAGGGGCGGCTCAGATCGCGGGGTGATCGCGCAGCCGTTGTTGCACCAGCCCGGCCACCCGCGCGGTGGAAGAGGCCAGCGGCGCGCCGCCGGCCCGCGCCCGCGCCAGCCCCTCAGCCGCCTCCGCCAGGACCTGATCCTGGGCACTGCGGGCGACACCGCGCAGAAACTGCGCCACGTAATCCAGCATGCGCCCGTCGCCTTCGTCGTTCAGCACATCCGCCACATGCGCCATGTCGTCGCGAAACGCCAGCGGGTCGGGGTGGACGACCAGTTCCTCCGTTGTCAGCGGCAGATCGGTCAGCAGATCGGCGGGCAGGCGGCGCAGCACCTCCTTCTGGAAGGTGGCAAGCGACGTGAGCGGCTTTTCCAGAAACCCGTCGGCACCGGCGGCGATGGCGCTGTCTTCGGCGAAATTGTCCCCCGACATCCCCAGGATGGTGGCGATCCGGGGCCGCGCGGCCACGCTTTCCTCGATCAGGTCGAGGCCGGAGCCGTCTGGCAGCCCGAGATCGACGATCAGGATGGCGGGCCGGTAGACCTGGAGGTGGTGACGGGCCGAGCGGAGACAGTCGGCGCGGCGGATCCTGGCGCCGCTGCGCAGGCAGAGCATGCGCAATGCCTCAGCCGCGAAATTGCTGTCCTCGACCACCAGAACGGTCAGGCCCAGCAGCGGCTTTCGGCTGGCCCCGCGCGGTCCTGGCACGGCAAACGGATCGGCATCGTCCATGATTCAGCCCCCCTTCGGCTTGCCAAGACGCTAGGCCGGAGATGCCTAAGACCGGGTTAACGCCGTTTGACCGCCGCCGCGCTCCCTTGCTCTCGGACGCGGCAGGCCCCATAACCCGGAGAAACCCAGGATTGAGGAGACCTGCCATGATCGGCCGCCTGAACCATGTTGCCATTGCCGTCCCGGATCTGGAGGCCGCGTCGGAGCAGTATCGCTCTGCGCTCGGGGCCAAGGTGAATCCGCCGCAGGACGAGCCCGATCATGGGGTGACGGTGGTGTTCATCGAACTGCCCAACACCAAGATCGAACTGCTCTATCCGCTGGGAGAGAACAGCCCGATCCAGGGATTTCTGGACAAGAACCCGTCGGGCGGCATCCACCACGTCTGCTATGAGGTCGACGATATCATCGCTGCCCGCGATCACCTGAAATCCACCGGCGCCCGGGTGCTGGGCAACGGTGAGCCGAAGATCGGCGCTCATGGCAAACCGGTGCTGTTTCTGCACCCCAAGGATTTCAACGGCACGCTGATCGAGCTGGAACAGGTCTGACGGCCCGCCACGGCTGCCGTCACGCCCCACCAGCTATCGGCCATCGATACCCGGGAGGAGGAGCCCCATGTCGATCACATCCGCCATCGTGCTTTATGCGGTGCTGTGGTTCATGACCTTTTTCATCGCCTTGCCGATCCGTCTGAAGACGCAGGGCGATGTCGGAGAGGTGGTGCCAGGCACCCATGCCGGCGCGCCGGAACATCATTATCTGAAGAAAAAGGCGCTGATCACCACGGTGGTGGCCGCCGTGCTCTGGGCGGTGATCGCCTGGATCATCCTGTCGGGTCTGATCACGGTGCGCGATATCGACTGGATGCACCGGATGCCGCCGCTGGAGTGAGCGGGGCAGACGGCCCGCGTGTGACGGCGCCCCCGGTCCGGGAGGCGCCGTTTTCGGTTCCCGGGCTCAGCCGTGCGACTGCAGCCGATGAAAGATATGGGTGAAGGTCGCCGCGCCCAGGATCGGGATGATCAGGTTCAGGATCGGTACCGACAGCGGGATCGCCATCAGCGTCCCGGCCACCCAGATGGTGCCGGCATGGCGCGACCGCAGCTGTTTGGCGCCGTCCTGCCCGATCCGCCGCATCGCCGCCAGGGTGAAATATTCCCGCCCCAGCAAAAAGCCGTTCAGCCCCCAGAAGATCAGGGCAGAGGCCGGCGGAATCAGCACATAGAGGATCAGCGCGAAGATGTTCGCCGCGATCAGCACCCCCATGAAGTTGACCGTATCGCGCACCCCGTCCCAGAACGGCAGGGCCGGGACCTTGGGCAGCCCGGGATAGTGTTTGTCTTCCACCGCCTGCGCCACCTCGTCGAGGAACATGGAGGTGATGGCAGAGGCGACCGGGATCATCAGGAAGGACGACAGCAGCACCATCAGGAAGAACGAACCGACATTCAGGAGATCGTTCAGCCAGGTCACCTCGCCGATCAGCGGCAGGGTCGCCTGATCGCCGACCAGCACGTTGATCAGCCAGAGCACGACGATATAGGCGCCGATCAGCAGCCCGATCGTCAGCCCGAGCCCCAGGAACAGGACCTTGCGGAACTTCGGATCGCCAATCTGACGCAGGGCGAGAAGGAAAGCCTGAAAGATCACTGGCTCACCCATTCGGTGATCTGATCCAAATCGGGTCGCGGACGCTCCGGTGCGGCCACGGTTTCGGTGGCGATGTGGATAAACCCGGCGATACGTTCGTTTTCGGCAAGCCCCAGTCCCGCTTCGCAGAAGGTCCGGTCGTGCGAGACCCAGCCGGTCAGCCAGTTCGCCCCCCAGCCAGAGGCCAGCGCGGCGTTAAGCAGCGCCAGACAGGCGGCGCCGGCGGAATAGGTCTGCTCCAGCGGCGGGATCTTCTCGGACGGTTTCTGCACCTCGATCACCGCCACTGCCAGAATGCCCTGATCGAACTGGCTGCGGCCCTTGGCGATATCGGCCGCCGCCTTGCCGAGCGCGTGGCCCCGTACCTCTGCCAGATCGGCCAGCCGCGGCATCGCCCCCTGTTCCAGCACGATGAAGCGCCAGGGCTCCAGCTTGCCATGGTCGGGGGTGCGGGCGGCGGCCTGCAGCAGCGGCATCAGCGCCGCGCGATCCGGGGCGGGGGCGGTGAGGGTCTTGGCGGGGCGCGACCGGCGGGTCAGCAGGAACTCCAGCGCGGCGGGGTTGGGGGTGGGCATATGTGAAACCTGTTTACATTGCGGTTGTCCCAAATCTCTGGTCCGGGCGGCGGAGATTCAAGAGCGAATCCGGTGCATTTTCCAGACGGCGGCCACCGGCGATTTTTCACCGGTCACATTATCGTGCAGGGCAATCCCCGAAATCCTTCCTAGATAGGGGAATGACCGGAGCGGCGTGAAAGGCATGCAGCAATGAAACCTCTGTTCTCTGTTACGATTTTGGCGCTGGTCGGATTGGCCGGTTGCCTGCCGCTGACGCCTGCCGCTCCGGTCACCGCGGCCGATCCGGCGCTGGGGCAGGGCGATTTCGTCGCCGCGCCGCCGCCACCGGGGCGCACCGCGGAAGACCGGAGCGCGCGGCGCAGCTATTATCAGGGGCCGCGCGGTCAGGAGTTCTGAGCCCCCATGCCCGGGGCACGCGAACCCGCTGGCCCCCGCCGGCGATCCGGCGCATGATGCCGCTATGGCCAAACCCAAGATCCGTAACCTGCCTGACCTGTCCGATTTCGCCCGCCCGGGGGCGGAGATCGCACTGCGCGTAACGCCCAAGGCCGCCCGCACCAGCCTGACCCGCGACGGCGATGCGCTCCGCGCCACCGTTACCGTCGCGCCGGAGAACGGCAAGGCCAATGCCGCGGTGCAGGCGCTGCTGGCCGCGGCCATGGGGGTGGCGCCGTCACGGCTGGAGATTCGCCGCGGCCAGACCGCCCGCGACAAGGTTTTCGTCTTTCTGGGATAGCGAGAGAGCGACGGGCTTCAGCCCTTCTTCTCGGGGATTTCGCGCAGCTGATAGACCCCCTCGGGCAGATCCAGCGCCGCCGCCAGATCGCGCAGCTGTTCCGGGGACAGCGTGATCAACTGGACCCGGTCAGTGCGCGGATCCAGTTGTTCCAGTGTCACGCATTCGGCGAAGGCATTGATGGTCACATCTTCCTGCAACGGCAGGCTGCCCTCGTCGACAAGGGTGATCACGGTGGCGTCGAAGTCGTGTTCGATCGTAAACATGCCCCCAGATTGCCGTTCCCGCAGGCGCAATGCAAGCGCGGGCTCTGCTGTCCGGGCGGAGGGGGCTGGCGGGGCGGCGCCACTGTGCTAAGCTCGGTCGCGTTCGTAAAAGGAAAAGGCCCGTCGATGCGCCGGATGTTTTCGCTGGTGGCTCTGCTGCTGGTTGCCGCTTGTGACACCATCAGCCAGGGCCCCGGGGCCGCGCCTGAACTGACGCCCCAGGACGAGGTCCGGCTGCAGCATTTCGCTCAGGTGATCAAGGCGGTGGAGCCCGTGGCCGAACGCGAATGCCAAAGCCATGCCATCGCGTCGAACTGCAGTTTCCTGATCCAGGTCGATACCGATCGCGAGATGGGGCCGAACGCGTTCCAATCCATCGACGGGCGAGGGCGGCCGGTGATCACCTTCACGCTGGCGCTGATCGAGACGGTCGATAACGAGGATCAGATGGCCTTCGTGCTCAGCCACGAGACGGCGCATCACATCCTCGGCCATCTGCAGCGGCAGACCGAAAATGCCCGCGCCGGGGCGCAGATCCTCGGTGGCATGGCACGGCGCGATGGCGCCAGCCCGCAGGTGATCATGCAGGCCCAGGAGATCGGGGCCGAACTGGGCGCGCGCAGCTTCTCCAAGGAGTTCGAGCTGGAGGCCGATCATCTGGGGGCGATCATCGCCTTCGAGGCCGGCTACGATCCGCGCAAGGGCGCCGACTATTTCGATGCGCTGCCCGATCCCGGCGATCAGCCGCTGGGCACTCATCCCCCCAATGCCGAGCGCAAGCGCCTTGTCGACGACCTGGTCCGGCAGCTGGAGGCCGGGGTCTAGACATGCAGGCACCGGAGCTGACCCGGCTGGGTGTGGTCCTGACCGACCGCGGATCGCGCTATGCGGTGACCGGGGCGCCGGTGCGCGACCGGACCGAGATCGACGCGGCGCTGGCGGCGCTGAAAAGCGACCGCAGCTATGCCAAGGCGACCCATAACACCTGGGCGGCGCGGCTGTCGGTCAGTGGCGCGTTGAAGGCCGATGATGGCGAAAGCGGCGCCGGCATGGTGATTTTGCGGATGCTGGAACGGGCGGGGCTCGAAGACCATCTGGTGATTGTAACCCGTTGGTATGGTGGTAAGAAACTGGGCGGTGACCGGTTTCGCCGGGTTCAGGACGCGGTGCGGGCCTATCTGTCGGAGCAGGGCCTGGGCGAGGCTTGACCTGAATCAAGGGCGGCAGCGGCCGGGCGCGATAGGCTTGACGTCAATCGCCGCCCCAGATGCACGCAGAAGGACCGGGCCATGCAGGATCGCGACAGATTGAAACATCATGCCGCCTTGGTGGACCGGATGGCGACGACGCTGGGCGTCGATCTGGAAACGGCGGTAATCGAGGGCCGGATGGCGATGGATGAGATCGCCGACGCGGTGCTGCGTTGCACCGGCTGCGCCGATCCCGGTCATTGTGCCGGCTGGCTGACGGCCCATGCACAGGGCGCCGATCAGACGCCGGGCTATTGCAGGAACAAGGATTTGATGGCCCGGTTGCAGCCGGGCGCTGCTTGAACGGGGGAGACAGAGATGAGTGCCGTTCTGGGAAAGATGATGGAGCACGTGCGGCTGGTGTCGCGCATGGCGCAGGTGACGGATACCGATCTGGTGGCCGCTTATGACGCCGGAATGCTGAGCCAGGAAGACTGGGCCGGGATGGTCCAGACCTGTCGCAGCTGCACCTGGGCGGGGCGCTGCGAGGGCTGGCTCGACAGCCATGACAGCGTTGATCAGGCGCCGGTTCCCTGCCTGAACCGCGACCGGTTCGCGGCGCTGCGGGATGACGCCGGCTGCCGCCTGACAGAGGCCTGCTGAGATGGACGGCGGTGCTTCTCCACAAGAGACAGACCGCCACTTCTGGCTGACCCGGTCGGTCGCGCGGGTGGCGGGGGTCAACCTCATGCAGGCGTTGTCTCATGGCGATCTGACCCAGGCCGATTACGCCGGGATGATCGAAAGCTGCCGGCAGGGGGGCTGTGACGGCGCCTGCGCCGAATGGCTGGGTCAGCAGGCGGCCTGGCCGGCAGAGCCGCCACGGTTCTGCGCCCATATCGAGATTTTGGCCCGTTTGCGGCAGCTGCAAATCCCGAACTGAGGATTTTCAAGCCGTTTCAAGCGATTGCCCCGCGTTCCGGATGCAGGACGCGGGGCTTTTCACTTGCTGTGGCGAGCTGTCGTCCCGGCATCGCTGAATTGCGGGGGGCAATCAGGGGAGGATTTCCAGAAAAGTCCGGAAAAGATAATCCCTGATACCAAACCTGTGGATAAATCTGGCAGAGGGGTTCAGATAATCCGGCCCCAGAGATCGTATTCGCTGGCCTCTTCGACCTCGACCGTCACGATATCGCCGGGGCTCAGGGTCTCGAACCCCTCGTCGATGAACAGGTTGCCGTCGATCTCCGGCGCATCGGCCATGGTGCGGCAGGTGGCGGCCTCGGCGTCGACCTCATCGACGATGACCTGGCAGGTCGTGCCGACCTTCGCCTCAAGCTTGGCGGCGGAGATCGCCTGGGCCTTTTCCATGAAGCGTTCCCAGCGCTCCTGCTTGACCTCGGCCGGGACGTGGTCGGGCAGGGCATTCGACCGGGCGCCTTCGACGTTTTCGTACTGAAAGCAACCGACGCGATCCAGCTGGGCTTCGTCCAGCCAGTCCAGCAGTGTCTGGAACTCCGCCTCCGTCTCGCCGGGATAGCCGACGATGAAGGTCGACCGCAGGGTGATCTCCGGGCAGATCGCGCGCCAGGCGGCGATCTCGTCCAGCGTCCTGGCGGCCGCTGCCGGTCGCGCCATCCGCTTCAGCACATCCGGATGCGCATGCTGGAACGGGATGTCCAGATAGGGCAGCACGCCACTCTCCGGATCGGCCATCAGCGGGATCAGCTCGCGCACATGCGGATAGGGATAGACGTAATGCAGCCGCACCCAGGCCCCCAGCTGGCCCAGCTCTCGCGCCAGATCGGTGATATGGCTGCGGATCTCGCGGTCCTTCCACGGATTGCTGTCGTATTTGCGGTCCAGCCCATAGGCGCTTGTGTCCTGCGAGATCACCAGCAGCTCACGCACGCCGGCATCGACCAGTTTTTCCGCCTCGCGCAGCACCGCATGGCCGGGGCGTGACACCAGCCGGCCGCGCATGTCGGGAATGATGCAGAACTTGCACTTGTGATTACAGCCCTCGGAGATCTTCAGATAGCTGTAGTGGCGCGGCGTCAGCTGGACCCCGGTCGCCGGCAGCAGGTCGATGAAGGGATCGGGATCGGGCGGCACCGCGGCATGCACCGCGTCCAGTACCTGTTCGTATTGATGCGGGCCGGTCACCGCCAGAATGCGGGGATGATGTTCGCGGATGTAATCGGGCTCCGCCCCGAGACAGCCGGTAACGATCACCTTGCCGTTTTCCTGCAGTGCCTCGCCGATGGCATCGAGCGATTCCGCCTTGGCACTGTCGAGGAACCCACAGGTGTTGACGATCACCGCATCCGCGCCGGCGTAATCGGGCGAGACGCCATAGCCCTCGGCGCGGAGCCGGGTCAGGATGCGTTCGCTGTCGACCAGCGCCTTGGGACAGCCCAGAGATACCATGCCGATGGTGGGCTGGCCGGCGCGCGGGCGGTCGGTCAGCTGCGGCTTGGGGGCGAGATCGGGGCGCAGGTCGGGCGGATTCGTGCTCATTGCGCGCATATAGTGCGCAGGAGCCCCGGGGGGAACTGTTTTCATCGTTTTGTCCGGGCGGCGGTTTGCCCATCGCGGCCCAAAGCGGCGGCCGTCATTGCAGCTGCGCGCCGAGCGGCTAGGGTGGGACGAAGGCATCTCGGGCAGGAGGCAATGCAATGAAATGGGCTCTTCGGGCGCTGGCAGGAATCGTGGTTCTGGCCGCAGTGATGGTGGTCGCTCTTCTGATGCTGCCGGCGGAGCGGATCGCGCGGATTGCCGCCCAGCAGGTGGAGGCGCGTACCGGGCGGGCGCTGACCATCACCGGCGATTTGCATCTGTCGTTCTGGCCGGTGCTGGGCATCGAGACCGGGCCGGTGACCCTGGCCAATGCGGATTGGGCCGGCGACGAGCCGATGTTCCGGGCGACGAGCCTGTCGATCGGCGTCGGGGTGTCCGAGCTGATCGGCGGCAAGATTCGGATCACCCGGCTGGTGGCGGAGGACCCGATGCTGGATCTCAGGACCGGGGCCGACGGCCGCGGCAACTGGGAGCTGACCACTCCGGTCCAGGCGACGGGGACTTCCGCGCCGGCGGCATCTGCGGGCGGCGCGACAGCGCTGACGCTGGATGAGGTTCAGCTGAAGGGCGCGGAGGTGAGCTATACCGCCTCCGGCGCCGCGCCGATGCGGCTGGGGCCGGTCGATGTGAAACTGGCCTGGCCGGATGCCACAGGGCCGGCCGATCTGCACCTGGCGCTTACCTCTGGCGGGCAGCCGTTCGACATGACGATGCGGATCGACAGCCTTGAAGCGTTCCTGGCCGGGCAGACCACGGCGCTGGCGCTGAACGCCAAAGGGGCCGGCGGCGACCTGAGCTTCGAGGGGCAGGTGAACAACAGCGGTGCGCTCTCCGGCGCGGTGTCCGCCCGCAGCGACGATCCGGTGACGGTGTTGGAGGCGCTCGGTGGGCCATCCGATCTGCCGCCGGCGCTGCGCAGCCGGGCCGAGGTGGAAGGCCGCGTCAGCTATGGTGCCGATGGGCGGCTGAGCCTGCGCGATCTGGCCCTGACGGCGGCGGGCAACAGCCTGTCGGGGGCGGCGGATCTCGACCTTTCCGGCAAGCGGCCGCAGATCAGCGCCGATTTCAGCGCCGGCGCGCTCGATCTTTCCGGCTTCATGGAGACCGGCAGCACCGGCGGCGGCCAGAGCGCTGGCAGCACCGGCTCGGGCTGGTCGACGGCGCCGATCGATGCCTCGGCGCTGGGGCTGGCCGACGGGCAGCTGCATCTCTCGGCCCAGAGCATCGCGCTGGGGGACTGGGCCTTGGGGCCGACCACCGCGGCGGTGACGCTGAACAAATCCCGTGCCGTGCTCGATCTGGCGCCGGCCACGATCTTCGGCGGCAGTCTCAGCGGCCGGATGGTGGCCAACAACCGCAAGGGCTTCTCGGTCTCGGCCGATCTCACCGCCTCCGACCTGCAGACAGAGGCGCTGCTGACCACTCTGGCCGGCACCGATCGGCTGTCGGGCAAGCTGCAGGCGCAGATCTCGGTGCTGGGGGCGGGGCGGTCTGTGGATGCGATCATGCGCTCGCTCTCCGGGAGCGGCCAGATCCGCATGGGGCGCGGCGTGATCTCCGGCATCGATCTGGACAAGCTGTTCCGGTCGGGCGCGGTGACCAAGGGCACCACCGTTTTCGACAGCCTGACCGCCAGCTACAAGATCCAGAAGGGCAACCTGCAGAACGACGACCTGCTGCTGTCGCTGTCGAGCTTCCGGGTCGAGGGCCAGGGGCGGATCGGTCTCGGCGCCCGCGACCTGAACTACCTGGTGACCCCGGTCGCCTTCAAGGGCGGGGAGAGCGAGGGGCTGCGCCTGCCGCTGCGCGTGACCGGTCCGTGGTCCGGCCCGAAAATCGCCCCCGATCTGGAGGCCGCCGCCGGCAGCAAGCTGGATGAGCAGAAAGACGCGCTGGAGCAGAAGCTGCGCGACAAGCTGCAGGTCGAGGATGGCAAGACCACCGAAGACGCGCTGAAGGACAAGCTGGAATCGGAGGCCAGGAAAGGCATCCTGAAACTGCTGGGCGGCAACTGAGGCGGCGGCAGGAGATCCCGCCGGGGGATGCCAACGCGCCTGCGGCGCGTGCCTCCGGCGGGAGTATTTGCGGCAGAGAAGAAGCTGGGCGGGGACGCCCGGCGAAGCGGCAGGTTGTCTCTGGGGCAGAGGCCCGATGGCCTGCGCGTCTTCTCGCCTCAAATACTCGATCGAACCGGCAGCGGCGCGCGCAGGGCACGCGCCGCCAGGGATCAGGCCTTGCGATCAGAAGGTCTGATCGTAATCGCCGACGGCGGGTTCGGTGCGGATCACATCGTCGATCTCCTTGAAGATCGCCCGCAGCTCGTCCTCACTGTCGGAGCTTTCGCAGACCACCACCAGGTTCGGCGTGTTCGAGGAGGCGCGCACCAGCCCCCAGGAGCCGTTTTCCAGGATCACCCGGGCGCCGTTCACGGTGACGACCTCCTTGATCGGTTGGCCGGCGAAGGCATTGCCCGCCTCGGCCTTGGTCACCAGTTTCTGCACCAGCCGGTCGAGGATATCGTATTTCTCGGTATCGGCGGCGTAGGGCGACATGGTGGGGGTCGACCAGGTCTTCGGCAGGGCCTTGCGCAGGTCGGACATCTTCATGTCGGGGTTGCGGTCCATCAGCTTGCAGATCTCGACCGCCACCCGCATGCCGTCGTCATATCCGCGGCCCACCGGTTCGGCCATGAAGTAATGGCCCGACTTCTCGAAGCCCGCCAGCGCGCCCAGTTCGTGCACCCGGCGCTTCATGTGGCTGTGGCCGGTCTTCCAGTAGTCGGCGGTGACCCCGTTGGCCTTCAGCTCCGGGTCGGAGGCGAAGAGGCCGGTGGATTTCACATCGGCCACGAAGGTCGCGTTGGGATAGAGTTTCGACAGGTCGCGGGCCATGATCACCCCGACCTTGTCGGCGAAGATCTCCTCGCCCTCGTCGTCGACCACGCCGCAGCGGTCGCCGTCGCCGTCGAAGCCGAGCGCCAGATCGGCGCCGGAGGCCTTCAGCGTGGCGGACATGTCGTGCAGCATCTCCATCGCTTCGGGGTTCGGGTTGTAATTCGGGAAGGTGTAGTCGAGTTCATTGTGCGAGGGCACGACCTCGACCCCGATACGTTCCAGCAGCGCAGGGGCATAGGCGCCGGCTGTGCCGTTGCCGGTGGCGCAGACCACCTTCAGCTTGCGCGACATTTTGAAATCGCCGACCAGATCGTCCATATAGGCGTCCCAGACCCCATCGACGAATTCGTACTGGCCGCCCGGGCGCGCCTCGCCCTTGCCCTCCAGCACGATCTCCTTCAGCTCGGCCATCTCGTCGGGGCCGTGGGTCAGCGGCATGTTGAAGCCCATCTTCACCCCGGTCCAGCCGTTCGGGTTGTGCGAGGCGGTGACCATCGCCACCGCGCAGCCGCCTAGGTGGAAGGAGGAGAAATAGGCCATCGGCGTGATGCAGGGGCCGATATCCTTGACCGTGATGCCAGCCTGCACCAGCCCCAGGATCAGGGCATTCTTGATCGCCAAGGAATAGTCGCGATAGTCGTTGCCGACCGCGATCACCGGCGGAATGCCACGTTTGTGCATCTGCGTGCCGAGGCCGAGGCCAAGCGCAGTCATCCCCGGCAGGTTGATTTCCTCGGGGTATTTCCAGCGCGCATCGTATTCCCGAAAGCCGGTCGGCTTGATCATCGGCGTCTTCAGGAACTCCCAGGTGTTGGGGCTCACCTCGTTCAGGGGGCGGGTCATGTCTCTCGTCCTCAATTCTTAAATTACAATCGGGTTGGCCTTGGCCAGCTTGTCAAATTGCATCAGCGTGTCGATCAGCCCGCCCATCTGGTCGAGCGGGATCATGTTCGGCCCGTCCGAGGGGGCGGTGTCGGGGTCTTCGTGGGTTTCGATGAAGACGGCGGCGATGCCCAGCGACACCGCGGCGCGCGCCATCACCGGGGCGAATTCGCGCTGGCCGCCGGAGGAGCCGCCCAGCCCGCCGGGCTGTTGCACCGAATGGGTCGCGTCCATCACCACCGGATAGCCGGTCTTGGCCATCTGCGGCAGCGACCGCATGTCCGCCACCAGCGTGTTGTAGCCGAAGGAAACGCCGCGTTCGGTCAGCAGGAGCCGGTGGTTGCCGGTGCTTTCCACCTTGGCGACCACATTGGCCATGTCCCAGGGCGCCAGGAACTGGCCCTTTTTCACGTTGACCGCCGCGCCGGTTTCGCCGGCGGCGATCAGCAGATCGGTCTGGCGGCAGAGAAACGCGGGGATCTGCAGCACATCGACCGCCTGGGCGACCGGGGCGCAGTGTTCGGGCAGGTGCACATCGGTCAGCGTCGGTACGCCGATACTGTCGCGCACCTGCTGCAGGACCTTCAGCCCGGCATCGATCCCGAGCCCGCGCTTGCCGCCGATCGAGGTGCGGTTGGCCTTGTCGTAGGAGCCCTTGAAGACAAATTGCGCACCGGCGGCATCGCAGATCTCCTTCATCCGGCCGGCGATCATTTCAGCATGATCGCGGCTTTCCAGTTGGCAGGGCCCCGCGATGACAGTCAGCGGCCGGTCATTGCCGACGGTCAGGCCGGCGATGTCAATATGTTTCATGAGGTCAAGACGTTATCTGTTCCCGGAGAATCGACGCAGTCAGCGAGATCATCAGGTAGATACCGGAAAAGACGAGGAATGCCAAAATCGTATTCTCGAATTTCCGCGGATAGGCGGGATCCTGACTCGCCACCGGTTCGACCGAGGTGGTGAGATAGCGGACCTGGCGGTTGGCCTCCATCCGGGTCTGTTCGACCTGCTGCAGCGCCGACTGCAGCATCATGTCCCGGGTGGCGAGGTCGGCCTGCGCCATCTGGATGCTGACAGAGAGCTGCGCCAGAGAGTTTTCGCCCTTCGAGGCGTCGACCATCCGTTCGTTCAGCTGATCGAGCAGCGCCTGCAGCCGGCGGACATCTCCGCGCGCGCCGTCGACCTTGGCCTGGTTCGGCCGGGTGTTGTCCATCAGCGCGGCAAGCTCCAGCTGCTTTTCCTGCAGCTGCATCTCGATATTGTTGATCTGGCCGCGCAGCGTGGTGATCACCCCTTCGGGATCGAGGATGGCACCTTTCTGCTGCAGCGATACCAGCGCCTCCTGCGCCTTGCGCCGCTGCACCTGGGCATCTTCGAAGCCCTTGAGCGCATCGCGCATCTGGTCGGAGCGTTTCTGCTCGCTCAGGTGGTTGACCCGTTCCTCGGCATAGGACAGCAGGCTGCGGGCGAAATTGGCGCTGATCTGCGGATCGGCGGCAACCACCTCCATCTTCACCACGCCCTCGGTCGGGTCGTAGCCGATCTTCACGTCCTTGGAATAGAGCTTGTAGGCCTGTTCGTTGGTCGGATCGGGGGCGAGACGCTGGATCGGGTCGATCCAGGGCTGCGAGAAATGCGCCTTGAAGCCCTCGTCCTCGTCCAGACGCAGCATCGCGTCCTTGGACTGCAGATAGGATTGCACCGCGATGGAGTCCTGACTGGTGGCGAATTGCGTCCCGCTCAGCAGGCTGCCCAGCCCGGTGCCGCCGCCGGCGTTATCCGCCTTCAGGATAAGGAACTCCGACTTGGTCGCATACATCGGCGTGGCCATGGCGTAATAGTAGTAGCCGACCACGGCGGTGGGGATCGCCACGAAGAAGAACAGCCGGGTCAGCAGCAGCGCCATCTTGCGCCGGCGGCGCCGGCCGATGTCGCGCTGAATTTCGGTGATCTCGCGGTCGCGCTGCTCTGCCGGGCTCAGCTCGGTCGAGGGCAGGGAGGATTTGCCGCTGGGAACCGTCTGCGGCAGCTGCACCCGGTCCTTCGGCGGCTCGCCGCCGGCGCCGGCCTCCGGTTCCGCTGCGCGGGGCACCACCAGTTCCAGCATGTTGGAGCGCTGGAACGGGTCGATGCCGTGCTGGCGCAGCAGCCGCACGGCGTCGAAGTCCGAGGTGGCGGGAAGATTGTGTTTCTGCGCCACCCGCCGGGCCATGCGCAATTGCCGGCCGGTCAGCCCCTCGCGGCGGATCGCGTCGATCTCCGCGTCTAGGGTGGCCTCGCGGGGGGAGGCGACCTGACCGCTGCGCGCCGGGGCCGCCGCCGGTTCGGGGGCGGTCGCGCTGCTGGCGATCTCGGCACCGGTCTCGGGGCCTGCATCGGGCGCGGCCTCGGGGGTGGCCGCTTCGGCGCGGGTTTCCCCGTCGCTGGCCACGACGCGCGGGCGCAGCCGTTCGACCTCCGGCGTGGGGGCGGTGTCGGTCTCGGACTCTGCCGTCGCGGCGGTCTGCGCGCTGGTGGGCGTGCTGCGCCGGATGCGGAATTTTCTAGCCTTGGGTTTCGTAGTCATAAAGCCGCTTCGCCTCTTCCAAGGTGTCGAACATATGCAGTTTGCCGTTCATCAGAACCGCCGCCGAACGGGCGAATTTCTCCAAAGTCGCGGGCTGGTGGGACACGATCACGATGGTGGTCGTGCGCAGCCGTTCCTTCAGAATCGATCCCGCCTTGCGGTTGAACTCCACATCGGTGGAATTCGGCATGCCTTCGTCGATCAGGTAAATGTCAAAATCCAGTGCCAGCATCAGCGCGAAGGAGAACCGCGACCGCATGCCGGAAGAATAGGTGCCGAGCGGCTGGTCGAAATATTCGCCCAGGCCGCAGAGCCAGCGGCAATAGGCCTCGACATAATCGGGGTCCATTCCGTAGAGCCGCGCGATGTAGCGCGAGTTTTCCATCGCCGAGACCCGGCTGACCACGCCGCCCATGAAGCCGAGCGGAAAGGAGATCTTGCAGCCGCGGCGCACTTCGCCCTCGTCAGGCTTCTCCAGCCCGGCCATCATGTTGATCAAGGTGGTCTTGCCGGTGCCGTTGGGCGCCAGGATGCCCAGCGAGCGGCCGAGCTCGACCCGGAACGAGACCCGATCCAGGATCACCTTGCGGCGTGTCCCGGTCCAGAAGGATTTGCTGACGTTGTCGAATTCGAGCATTGTTTCTTCCGGAACTGCCTGCGCAGTCTTGGGGTCCCTTGCATGATCTGGCCCGGAGACGCGGCCGGGCCCGAACCCGGACCGGCCCCTTTCTCAGAGAAGTATGAATGGCTTACAGGGCGAATTAGGCTAGATTATGTCGAAAGGGGAGCCCAAAAGCCAACAAGATTAGGGCCGGAATGCGGCAAGCCGTCAACCGCGCCGGCCCGGCGCGGGGCGGAAATCGCCGGGTTTCGTGATCACCGGGGCTTTTGTCTGTTTCCCTTGTCGAAACAATCGATCCAAACTGAACCATCCTGTGGGAAGGAGAGCACCTTTGGCCGATGCCCGCGAGCTGATCGAGGAGATTCGCGCCTGTCGTCTCTGCGCCGACCGGTTTGCCGCCACCGCCACCCATCACGCCCCGCGGCCGGTGGTCTGGTTCCGCCCCGGGGCGCGGATACTGATCGCCGGTCAGGCGCCGGGCGCAAGAGTGCACGATAGCGGCCGGCCGTTTACCGATCCCTCCGGCGACCGGCTGCGCGCCTGGCTGGGGATGACGCCGGAGAGCTTCTACGATCTGTCCCGCGTGGCGGTGGTGCCGATGGGGTTTTGTTTCCCGGGCTACAACGACCGCAAGGCCGATCTGCCGCCGCCGACGCTCTGTGCACGGACCTGGCACAATCGCGTGATGGCGGCGCTGCCGCGGGTGGAGCTGAAGATCCTCGTCGGGGCCCATGCGCAGCACTGGCACATGGGGGTAAAGACCCCGGTGACCGCGACCGTGGCGGGCTGGCGCGACCATGCGCCGGACGTCTTCCCCTTGCCTCATCCGTCCTGGCGCAATACCGCATGGCTGAAGAAGAACCCGTGGTTCGAGGCCGAGCTGGTGCCGGTCCTGCGCGCCCGGGTCCGCGACGTGCTGGCAGGAGGGTCCGAATGACCGCAGACACCGAAGAGCTGACCCCGATCGACATCGCCCATGCCGCCATGGAGGCCGAGGGGGCGGCCCCGGAGGCGCGGCTCAGGTTCTATGAGCGCATCGCCGATGCCGAGCTGTTCCTGATGCTGATCGAAGAGGCGGAGGGGGAGAATATCTCTCCCGAGCTCTTTGAGCTGGAAGAAGGCCGTTTCGTGCTGGCCTTCGACCGGGAGGAGCGGCTGGCGCAATTCGCCGAACGCCCGGCGCCCTATGCGGCGCTGTCGGGGCGGATCCTGGCGGAAATGCTGCGCGGCCAGGAGATCGGCCTGGGGCTGAACCTTGGGGTTGCCCCCTCGGCGATTCTGATCCCGCCGGCGGCGATGGACTGGCTCTGCGACACCCTGGGCCATGCCCCGGAGGAGACCGAGGCGCAGATCGCGCAGTTCACCGCCCCGGGCGGGCTGCCCGAGGCGCTGATCACCGCCATCGACACCAAGCTGGCCACGGCGGTGGGGCTGGCGAAATCGGCCTATCTGGTGGGCACCGTTGACGCCGCCGGCGGGCGCGGGCATCTGCTGGGCTTCGTCGATGCGCTGGAACCGGCGCAGGGGGCGCTGGCCAAGGCGGCGAGCGAGGCGCTGACCTTCTCCGGCATCGAGGCGGGTGCAATGGATGTGGCCTTCTTCGCCGCCGCCGATCCGGTGACCGCGCGGCTGGCGGCGGTCGGGCTGCGCTTCGATCTGCCGGAACCGGCAAAACCGGAGCCGCTGTTTCAGGAGGCGCCCGGCAGCAACCCCGACAAGCCGCCGATCCTGAAGTGAGCGGGGGAGGGGGCGCTGCCCCGTCGCCTGCGGCGATTCCTCCGGGATATTTGGAGCCAGAAAAAGGCGGGATGAGCAGCGCAGGGACAAACGTCCGGTGGACCGTTTCCAGCCGCGACCGGGCGAAGCCCCGGGCGGTGCGGGGGCAGCGGTTCCGTGGACAGTTCGATAGGAAAACGTTTGCCCGGAGCGTTTTCTGATCCGTCATGCCCAGCCGCGAAGGGCGTCGGCCCGGTGATCGGACCTTGGGAACTTCGGTGCGCGGGTGGGCTCGGAAACGGGGGGCGGGCGCACGCCGAGAGAGCGGCGCCCGCGCTGAAGCTCAGCTCTCGGGGGCGAGCTTGTCCTGGGTCCTGGTGTCGAAGTCGCCAGCATCGTGGCGTTCGTGCAGCTGCAGCGCCGGGGCGCCGAAGGTGCGGTTGACCATGCGGCCGCGCAGCACCGCGGGGCGGGCGTCGATCTCTTTCGCCCAGCGTTGCACATAGGTATAGCTGTCGACGTCGAGGAAGGTGCCGGCGTCATAGAGCCGTCCCAGCGCCAGCTGACCGTACCAGGCCCAGATCGCGATATCGGCGATGGTATAATCCTCGCCGGTCATGAAGCGGCGCTCGGCCAGATTGCGGTTCAGCACATCGAGCTGGCGCTTGGTCTCCATCGCGAAACGGTCGATCGGATATTGCCATTTCTCCGGCGCATAGGCGTAGAAATGTCCGAAGCCGCCGCCGAGATAGGGGGCGCTGCCCATCTGCCAGAACAGCCAGGACAGCAGTTCGGCGCGGGATTCCGGCGCGCCGAGGAAGGCGCCGAATTTCTCCGCCAGATGCAGCAGGATGGCGCCGGATTCGAAGACGCGGACCGGGGTGGCGCCGCTGTAATCCATCAGCGCCGGGATCTTGGAATTCGGATTGACCTCGACAAAGCCGGAGCCGAACTGATCGCCGTCGCCGATCTTGATCAGCCAGGCGTCATAGTCCGCATCCGCATGGCCGGCGGCCAGCAGCTCTTCGAAAAGGACGGTGACCTTGACCCCGTTCGGTGTCGCCAGGGAATAGAGCTGGAAGGCGTGATCGCCCCTGGGCAGGGCCTGATCGTGGGTCGGCCCGGCGATGGGGCGGTTGATGCTGGCGAAGCGACCGCCGCTTTCGCTGTCCCAGGTCCAGACATCGGGCGGGGTATAGGGGGTGTTCATGCGCGTTCCTCCTGTTGGGGCGGCCAGGTCAGAGACGGCCGCCGGGCGGGATGCCCCTAGGGGTAAGCGCGCGGCAAAGGTTTGCCAAGGCCATCCCCGCGCAGGGCCGGATGTGCGCCGCTGCACGGGGGAGGCGAGGAGATCAGCGCCGGCGGTCGCGTCGCGCGCTCATCGGCTGGAAGGCGACGCCGACATGGGCCTCGCAATAGGGTTTGCCGGGCTGGGTCGGCAGGCCGCAGAACCAGAAATCGTCGGTAGCGGGATCGCCGACCGGCCATTTGCAGGTGCGTTCGGTCAGCTCCATCAGGGTGAGCTTCTTGGCCTTCTTCTCGACCTCGCTCACCTTGGCGAGCGCCTCGGGGCTGATTTCATTGGCCGAGGGCTGCGGCGGCAGCGGCTGCCCGGCGGGAATGATCTGCTTGCGCGCCGGCGGCGTCGGCCGGGCCTCGGCGGCCGGTTTCGGCTCGGGCGCGGGGCGCGGGGCCGGTTCGGGGCGCGGCTCGGGCTTCGGCTTCGCCGCGACCTCGGGCTTGGCGGCGGCAGGCTTTTCCTTGGCCTCCGATTTCGCCGGCGTGGTCCCGGTGGTGCGGTTGGACAGCCCCAGACGATGCACCTTGCCGATCACCGCGTTGCGGGTGACTCCGCCCAGCTCCTTGGCGATCTGGCTGGCCGACTGGCCCTCGGCCCACATTTTCTTGAGCAATTCCACACGCTCGTCAGTCCAGGACATCTCATGCCTTTCAAAGCTGAAAAGCGGCCCGCGCTGACGCGGCCGCTCCGGTCGTTTCCCATTGAGCGCCTATACTAATCACTGTGGGCGGAGATACAAGGCGGCTCGGCGCCGGGGCGATGCCTGCGCCGGGGCGTGATCGTCGGGCAACGGCGGCAGCGCGGCAAAGGTCGTCGGGCCGGGGTGCGGCGATTGGGGCTTTTCTTTTGCTGCCCGCCGGGCTAAGCGACGGGCATGATCGACCTGGCTTACAGCTTTCCGACCCGACGCCGACGCGCCCGCGCGTAACGGCTCTTTTCGATCATTTGCACCGGAATTCCGGTGCGCCCCCTCTCAAATCGTTGACGAAACCGCCCAAGCTGGGGCACTCCCTTGGGCTCACGCACCCCGTAAAGGATGATCCTATGATCCCGTCCGTTCTGCCGACCTACAACCGCGCGCCGCTTTCCTTCGTCAAGGGCGAAGGCTCCTGGCTGATCGAGGCGGATGGCCGACGTTTCCTGGACCTTGGCGCCGGTATCGCGGTGAACGCGCTCGGCCATGCCCATCCGGCGCTGGTGGCGGCGCTGACCGAGCAGGCGCAGAAGGTCTGGCATGTGTCGAACCTCTATCAGATCCCGGAGCAGCAGGCGCTGGCCGACAAGCTGGTCGAGGCCACCTTTGCCGATACGGTTTTCTTCACCAACTCCGGCACCGAGAGCTGCGAGCTGGCGGTGAAGATGGCGCGGAAATACTGGTATGATAAAGGCCAGCCGGAGAAGACCGATATCATCGCCTTCGAGGGTTCTTTCCACGGCCGGTCCTCCGCCGGCATCGCGGCGGCCGGGTCGGAGAAGATGACCAAGGGCTTCGGGCCGCTCCTGCCCGGGTTCAAGCATCTGCCCTGGGGCGATCTCGAGGCGCTGGAGGCCGCGATTGACGAGACCACCGCCGCGATCCTGCTGGAACCGGTGCAGGGGGAAGGCGGCATTCGCCCGATCGCCGATGCCGATCTCAAGGCGATTCGTGCGCTTTGCGACGACAGGGGCTGCCTGCTGGTCCTGGACGAGGTGCAGTGCGGCATGGGCCGGACCGGCCGGCTCTTCGCCCATGAATGGGCCGGGATCACCCCGGATATCATGATGGTGGCCAAGGGCATCGGTGGCGGCTTCCCCCTTGGCGCGGTGCTCGCCACCGAGGACGCCGCCTCGGGCATGACCGCGGGCACTCATGGCTCCACCTACGGCGGCAACCCGCTGGGCTGCGCGGTGGGCTGCGCGGTGATGGATCAGGTCAATACCCCGGCCTTCCTGCATGGGGTGAACCGCAAGGCCGGCCTGCTGCGGCAGAAGCTCGAAGGCCTAGTGGCGGCGCACCCCGACGTCTTCGAGGAGGTCCGGGGCGTCGGCCTGATGCTGGGGCTGAAATGCAAGGTGCCGAACACCGAGGTGGTGGCCGCCGGCTACGACAATCTGATCATCACCGTGCCGGGCGGCGACAATGTGATCCGCCTGCTGCCGCCGCTCACCCTCTCTGAGGATGAGGTCGCCGATGCGCTGATCCGCCTCGACGCCGCCGCCGCGCAGATCGAAACCGCCTGAGTCTTTCTCTGGCGGAAAATATCCTCGGGGGGTCCGGGGGGCAGACAGCCCCCCGCGGCCTGCCGCAAGACAAGAAGCGAACCGATATGAACCATTTTCTGGATATCTACAAAACCGATCCCGCCGCGCTGCGGGGCATGATCGATCAGGCCGGGCAGATGAAGCAGGCCCGCCTCGGCCGGCCCAAGGGCGCCCCCGACGACGACCAGCCGCTGGCCGGGCGCATGGTGGCGCTGATCTTCGAGAAACCCTCGACCCGGACCCGGGTGTCCTTCGACGTCGGCGTGCGGCAGATGGGCGGGCAGACCATGGTGCTCTCGGGCAGCGACATGCAGCTCGGCCATGGCGAGACCATCGCCGATACCGCCCGGGTGCTCAGCCGCTATGTCGACCTGATCATGATCCGGACCTTCGACGAAACCGTGCTGACCGAGATGGCCGAATACGCCTCGGTGCCGGTGATCAACGGGCTCACCGACCGCACTCACCCCTGCCAGATCATGGCCGATATCCTGACCTATGAGGAACACCGCGGCCCGATCGCCGGCAAGAAGGTGGTCTGGTGCGGCGACGGCAACAACGTCTGCGCCTCCTTCCTGCATGCGGCCGGGCAGTTCGGTTTCGACCTGACCTTCACCGGCCCGGCGCAACTCGACCCGGAAGAGGAATTCGTCGGTATGGCCCGCAAGGCGGGCAGCACCGTGGTGATCGAACGGGACGCGAAAAAGGCGGTGGAGGGCGCCGATCTGGTGGTCGCCGACACCTGGGTCAGCATGCACGACAGCCAGAGCTCGAAAGAACGCCGGCACAATCTGCTGCGCCCCTATCAGGTCAATCCGGAGCTGATGAAATACGCCAAGCCCGATGCGCTCTTCATGCATTGCCTGCCGGCGCACCGGGAGGAGGAAGTGACCTCCGAGGTGATGGACGGGCCGCAGTCGGTGATCTTCGACGAGGCGGAAAACCGTCTGCATGCGCAGAAGGCGGTGATGCGCTGGTGCCTGGGGGTCTGAACCGGCGGCGGGGCGGGCGGCGGCGATGACCGCCGGGTCGCTCCTCTCCATCCGGCCGGCGGGGCCAGCGGATGCCGCCGCCATCGCCGCGCTGCATGTGGCGGTCTGGCGGCTGACCTATGCCGGCCTCGCCCCGCCCGCGGCGGTGGCGCGGCTGGATCTGGCGCATCGCCTGCCGCAGTGGCGGGCGGCGCTGGCGCCGGGTGCGCGTGGCGCCACCCTGCTGGCGCTGCGGGACGCGCGGCTCGCGGGCTTTGTCCGCTTTGGCCCGGCTTCCCAGCCGGAGCTGGGCGAGGCCGGGGAGATCAAGCATCTTTATGTCGATCCCGCCTGCGCCCGTCAGGGCATCGGCCGTCAGCTGCTGTCGGCGGCGTTTGACGGGCTGAGGCGGGCCGGCTGCGCCGAGGCGGCGCTGGCGGTGGTACGCGGCAACGATCCGGCGCTGGCCTTCTACCGGGCGGCGGGGGGACGACCTGCCGGCCATTTCACCGATGCCGGGCCGCTCTGGCGGTCGGAGAACCTCATCCTGCGATGGGTGCTGTAGCGCGCCGGAAGATCGCCTACACTCCGGCTGTGCGCATCATCGGAGGGGGAAGACCGTGGCACGTATCGTCATCGCCGGGGCCGGGGCCATCGGCTGCTTCGTCGGCGGGCTGCTGGCGGCCTCCGGCGCGCCGGTGAGCCTCTGGGGCCGGGCGCGGATCCTCGATCCGATCCGCCGGGACGGGCTGCGGCTCAGCGATTTCGGCGGGCTGGACCTGTCGGTGGGAGAGGAGTGGCTGCAGCTCTCCGAGGACGCGGCGGTTCTCTCCGACGCGGCGGTGGTGCTGGTCTGCGTCAAATCGGCGGCGACCGAAAGCATCGCGGCAGAGATCGCCGCCCGGGCGCCGGAGGCGGCGCCGGTGATCAGCCTGCAAAACGGGATCGACAATGCCGACCGGTTGCGCCGGCTGCTGCCCGGCCGTGACGTGCGGGCGGGCATGGTGCCTTTCAACGTGGTGCCGCGCGGGCCGGCGCACTGGCACCGCGCCACCAGCGGCGATATCGTACTGGAGGCTGGGCCGGGCGACCTGGCTGCGCGGCTGAGCGTGCCGGGGCTGACGCTGCGGGGCAGCCGCGATATCGCGGCGGTGCAATGGGGCAAGCTGCTGCTCAATCTGACCAATGCGCTGAATGCGCTGTCCGGGCTGACGCTGCGCGACCAGCTGCTCGACCGTGACTGGCGGCGGCTGATCGCCGACCAGATGGCCGAGGCGCTGGCAGTGTTGCGGGCTGCGGGGATCCGGGTGGCGCCGCCAACACCGGCGCCGGCGCGGCTGCTGCCGCATCTCCTGCGGCTGCCGACGCCGCTCTTTACCCGCATCGCGGCGCAGATGCTGACAATCGATCCGGCGGCGCGCACCTCGATGGCCTATGATCTAGAGGCCGGTCGCGGCACCGAGATCGACCAGCTGCAGGGGGCGATCGTGGCGCTGGTGGCGCGGGGCGGCCCGCCGGCGCCGATCTGCGCCGCGGTGGCGGAGCGGCTGCAGCGGGCGGTGGCCGAGGGGCAGCGGCGGCCGCATCTCGGCCCGGATCAGATCCGGCCCTGAGGCGCGGCTCAGCCGCCGCTGCGGCGCTTGGTGCGTAGGGTCGGATCGGCCTGGGTCGGATCCTCCGGCCAGGGGTGCTTGGGATATTGCGCCCGCATGTCCTTGCGCACATCGGCATAGGAACCGGCCCAGAAGCCGGGCAGATCGCGGGTCACCTGCACCGGCCGTTGGGCGGGGGAAAGCAGCGTGATCTTGATCGGCTGGCCGGCGCTGGTCGGGTGGCGAGTGACGCCGAACAGCTCCTGCAGCCTGAGCGCGATTTCGGGACCCTCGCCGCCGGAGTAGTCGATGGGCACCTTGCGGCCCAGCGGCGTGACGAAGGCGCCGGGCACCCTGCGGTCGAGCTCCTGTTGCTGGTCCCAGTTCAGCGCCGCCTGCAGCGCCGGCAGGGGGTCGAAGCGTTTCCAGTCCTCCGCCGTCTTCACGTTGCCCAGCATCGGCAGCAGCCAGTCCTCCAGCGTCGCCATCAGCCCGTCAGGGGAGAAGTCGGGCAGATCGGGGCCGGTGGCGCGCAGCAGCTCCACCCGTGCCGCCAGCCGGGCCGCCGCGCCATCGAGTCGCAGGCCCAGATCGCGCACCCCGTCCAGCATGGCGCGTGCCACCGCCTCGGGTGGTACGTCCTTCCACACCCGGTCGTCCAGCACCAGCGCGCCGAAGCGTTCCTGTTTGCGCGCCACCACCCGGCGGTCGCGTTTCGACCAGTCGCAGTGATCGACCCAGCCGATCTGATCGGCGAAGAGGGCGCGGATTTCGCGTTCGCCGATCTGCACCGCCATGCGGATCTTGGCCTCGCGCGGGTCGCCGTCCAGATCGGTGGCCACCACGAAGGGCGCACCGGCCAGCGGATCGCCCGCCGCCATTACCGCGCCCTTGCCGCCCGAGAGCACATAGCGCGGCGCCTCGCCCTTGCGGCGCTGGCCGATGCGGTCGGGATAGGCCAGCGCCGCCATCGCGGCGGCGGAGAGATCGGTGAGCCGGGCATGCCGCACCTGGGCGCGCAGGCGTTTGGCCTCGCCCCTGATCCGTTCCAGCGTGGCGCGGGTCACCTCATAGGGGCGGTCGCGGCTGAACCGCTTGAGATCGCGCAGCGCCTCCAGCCGCAGGGTCAGGTCCGAGGGGGCGCCGCGCAGTGGGTCGCGTTCCTCGATCAGCGCGGCGAGGGGGGCGGCCTCCGGCCCGGCGAGTACCAGCATATGGGCGACGCGCGGGTGCAGCGGCAGCGTGGCCAAGGCCCGGCCATGATCGGTGATCCGGCCCTTGTCGTCCAGCGCCCCCAGCAGGCGCAGCAGTGCCCGCGCCTCCGCCAGCGCGCCGGTGGGCGGCGGGGTGAGAAAGGCCAGGTCCTGTTCCGAAGCGCCCCAGAGCGCGAGGTCCAGAGCGAGGCCAGTCAGATCGGCGGCCTCGATCTCCGCCGGCGGGAAGGCGGCAAGGGCGCCGTCCTCTCCCTTCGACCAGAGCCGATAGCTGACGCCGGCGGCGACCCGGCCGGCGCGGCCGGCGCGCTGGGTCGCCTCGGCCCGGGTGACCCGTTCGGTCACCAGCCGCGACATGCCCGATCCGGGATCGAAGCGGGCGCGCCGGGCCAGCCCCATGTCGACCACCACCCGCACGTCCTGGATGGTGAGCGAGGTTTCGGCGATGGAGGTCGCGAGCACCACCTTGCGCCCCGCTGCCGCGGGTTCGACCGCCGCGCGTTGGGCGGCGAAGGGCATGGCGCCATAGAGCGGGTGGATGTGGCAGGCGCCGGGCAGCCGCTGCGACAGGGCAGTCTCGGCGCGGCGAATCTCTCCCTCGCCGGGCAGAAAGACCAGAATGCCGCCGCCCTCTGCCCGGGTTTCCGCTTCCGCCCGCACCACCAGATCGGCCAGCGCCGCGTCGCGCCGGGCCTTTGGGCCGAGCGGGGTATCGAACCAGCGGGTCTCGACCGGGTAGCTGCGCCCTTCGGAGGTGATGACGGGCGCCGCCATCAGATCGCCCACCGGGCCGGCGTCGAGCGTTGCCGACATCGCCAGCAGGATCAGATCGTCGCGCAGGGCGCCGGCGACCTCGAGGCAGAGGGCGAGGCCGAAATCGGCGTTGAGCGAGCGTTCGTGGAATTCGTCGAAGATCACCGCGCCGACGCCCGCGAGCTCCGGATCGGATTGCAGCATGCGGGTCAGGATGCCCTCGGTCACCACCTCGATCCGGGTGGCCCTGGTGACCTTGGTTTCGCCGCGCACCCGGTAGCCGACGGTTTGGCCGGTCGGCTCTCCCAGTGTCTCGGCCATCCGTTCGGCGGCGGCGCGGGCGGCCAGCCGGCGGGGTTCCAGCATCAGGATGCGCCCCGCGGTCAGCCCGGCCTCCAGCATCGCCAGCGGCACCCGTGTGGTCTTCCCCGCGCCCGGCGGCGCCTGCAGCACCGCCCGCCCATGCTGGCGCAGCGCCTCCAGCAGCGGGGGCAGGGCGGCGTCGATCGGCAGGGCGGGGGCGGTGGCGCGGGTCATGCCGGCCTTATCGGCCAAAGCCGCGCCCGGGTCCAGAAGCGCCGCGGCGGCGGCTTCTGCCCGGGGCATCCTGTCCCGCCGTGCCCCGGGCACTGGACAAGCCGCGCCCGGCCAAGGCATGAAGGGCGCTGGACCGGCAGGACAAACCAGCGGGAAAACATCATGCAGACAGAAGAGCTGGGCAACAGGATTTTGAACGGCGACCGCCGGGCGCTGGCCCGCGCGATCACGCTGGTGGAAAGCAGCCGGGCGGATCACCGGGCCGAGGCGGCGGCGCTGCTGGACCGGTTGCGCGGAGCCGGGCGACAGGCGGTGCGGATCGGCCTTTCAGGCACGCCGGGGGTCGGCAAATCCACCTTTATCGAGGCCTTCGGCATGATGCTGATCGGCCTTGGGCTCAGGGTCGCGGTGCTGGCGGTGGACCCGTCCTCGACCCGGTCGGGCGGCTCGATCCTCGGCGACAAGACCCGGATGGAGCGGCTGAGCCGCGAGCGGTCGGCTTTCATCCGCCCCTCTCCCAGCCAGTCGCATCTGGGCGGCGTGGCGCGCCGCAGCCGGGAGGCGGTGGAGGTCTGCGAAGCCGCCGGCTTCGATGTGATCCTGATCGAGACGGTCGGCGTCGGTCAGTCGGAAACCGTGGTGGCCGAGATGTCGGATCTGTTCGTGCTGCTGCTTGCTCCCGCCGGCGGCGACGAACTGCAGGGCGTCAAGCGCGGCATCATGGAGATGGCCGATATCATTCTGGTCAACAAGGCCGACGGCGATCTGAAGCCGGCGGCGACGCGGACCTGTTCCGACTATGCCGGCGCGCTCAGGTTGCTGCGCAAGCGGCCGCAGGACCCGGAGGGGTTCCCCAAGGCGATGATGGTCTCTGCATGGCAGGAAAACGGGCTGGCCGAGGCCTGGGAAGAGATGTGCCATCTGGTCGATTGGCGGCGCGAGAACGGTTTCTGGGACCGGCGGCGCGCGGAACAGGCGCTCTACTGGTTCGACCAGGAGGTGCGCCAGGCGCTGCTGGCGCGGCTGGCGACGCCAGCGGCGAAGGCGGCGATGGCGCGGCTGTCGGACCGGGTCGCGGCGGGGGAGCTGGCCCCGGCGAGCGCGGCGGAAGAAATGCTCTCCACCCATCTGGCGGGCTGAGGTCGCCGGTATGGGGAAGAGGGCGGCGGGCAGGGCGAAAAACCTGCCAAACCCCATGTCTGCTGGGGCTTGACGATTCTCCGGCACACGCGTAATAGCCTGCGAACGAGATTCCGGGCGCTGCCTAAGCGGCGCCCCTGTTATTTGCAGGGCCACGCGGGGCCGCCAAGACCCCGGCAATAGCGCCCGAGAAAAGACGAGGATGAAACCATGTCGCGCCGTTGCGAACTGACCGGTAAAGGCCCCATGACTGGCAACAACGTCAGCCATGCCAAAAACAGAACCCGCCGCCGTTTCCTGCCGAACCTGAATGACGTGACCCTGCAGTCCGAAGCTCTCGGCCGCGGCGTCAAACTGCGGATTTCGGCTGCCGCCCTGCGCAGCGTCGATCACCGCGGCGGTCTGGACGCCTTCCTGGCGAAAGCCAAGGACGAAGAGCTGTCCCCGAACGCACTGAAGGTCAAGAAAGAGATCGCCAAGGCCGCTGCTGCCAGCGCCGTCTGATCCTTTTCTTCCTATCGGATGACGCAACCCCGTGCCGGCCGGCGCGGGGTTTTGCGTCGTGACGACGGGCCCGCCTTTGCGCTTGCCCAGGGGGCGTGGCCCCGATTATATGCCTCTTCGATGATATGTCGTTGGCGCTCATACCTGGCTCTGGCGCTGGTCGCGGTCATGGCGCTGACCAGTCACAGCATGGCCGTTGCCCGGGGCAACGCCGGTGTTGCCGGGCAGATCGTGCTGTGTACCGGCACAGGCCCGGTCACCGTCTATGTCGACGAGAATGGCGCACCGACCGGTCCGCCGCATATCTGCCCCGACTTCGCGCTGCATTTCCTCGCCTTCGTGGCGGTGCCCGATATCGCACCGGTTCCCCTGGCGCTGACGTTTCTGCGCGCGGAGCCGCCCCGCAACAGCGCCGGTCACGGCCTGTCACGCCCGGTGGCGACGGCGCGCGATCCTCCCGCGATCCTGGTTTGACCTTTCCATCCAACCAGAGACTCAGACAACAGATCGCATGAGGAGACAGATCATGTCCGTCAAAACCACTTTGCTTGCCGCCGCTGCGGCTGTCGCTTTCGCTCTGCCCGCGCTGGCGGGGGAGATCATGGTGCAGGACCCCTATGTCCGCACCTCGACCATGATGTCGAAATCCGGGGCCGCCTTCATGGTGCTGATGAATCCGGGCGACGAGGACGACCGGCTGGTCGCCGCCGCCTCCGATGTCGCCCAGCGGGTCGAACTGCACACCCACAAGGAAGACGCCAACGGCGTCATGCGCATGGTCGAGGTCGAAGAGGGTTTTCCGGTGCCGGCGCATGGCAGCCACGCGCTGGCGCGCGGCGGTGACCACGTGATGTTCATGGGGCTGAACCGGTCGTTGGCGCAGGGCGATGTCGTGACCCTGACCCTGACCTTTGAAAAGGCCGGCGACATGACCATCGAGGTGCCGGTCGATCTGGAGCGCACCCCGGCGGGCGGCATGCAGATGCAGCACGGCAAGAAGATGAAGACCGGCGGCTGAGCCCGTCATCGGCTGAGAGGCCGCCGGGCCGCGTCCCCCTTCGGGGCGCGGCCTTTGTCTTGCCCGGGGCTCAGGCGGTGGCGGCCAGCAGGTCGCTGACCCAGGCGGGCACCGTCTGGCTGGCCGGGCCAAATCGGGTTTCCTCGAATTGCGAGACCACGGCCGAGGGCTCGAGGTTCAGTTCGACGGTGCGCGCGCCGGCGGCGGTGGCCTCCTGAACGAAGCCGGCGGCAGGATAGACCTGACCGGAGGTGCCGATGGCGGCGAAGAGATCGGCGGTCATCAGGTGGTCGAAAATCTGGTCCATGTAATAGGGCATCTCGCCGAACCAGACGATATCGGGCCGCGCCGTGGGCCGGTGACAGGCGGGGCAGGGTTCTGCCACCGCCATCTGCATCGGCGCCGGCCAGCGGTGGCCGCAGCTGGCGCAGAGCGCCCCGTCAAGCGCCCCGTGCATATGCAGCACATCCCTTGCGCCGCCTTTCTCGTGCAGCCCGTCGACGTTCTGGGTGACGATCACCACTTCGCCGGGGAACTCCCGTTGCAGCCGGGCCAGCGCCTCATGGGCGGCATTGGGGGTCGCCTGGGCGGCCTGGGCACGCCGGGCGTTGTAGAAGGCCTGCACCAGGGCGGGATCGCGGGCGAAGCCCTCGGGGGTGGCGACATCCTCGACCCGGTGCTGCGCCCAGAGCCCGCCTTCGTCGCGAAAGGTGCCGAGCCCGCTTTCCGCGGAAATCCCCGCGCCGGTGAGAATGACGATCTTTTCCATAGGCTTCCCCCTGGCGGCTTGCTGTCCTATCAACACTGACGAAAGGAGCACCGCATGACCACCCGCATTCTGTTCGTCTGTCTGGGCAATATCTGCCGGTCGCCGGCCGCCGAGGGCGCGGCGCGGGCCCTGCTGCCAGAGCTGGAGATCGACAGCGCCGGCACCTCGGACTGGCATGTCGGCGAGCCACCCTATGGCCCGATGCAGGCGGCGGCGCTGCGGCGGGGGATCGACCTCAGCCGGCTGCGGGCGCGGCAGTTCGGGCCGCAGGATTTCCGCCGCTTCGATCTGATTCTGGCAATGGACGGCCAGAACCTCGCGGATATCGAGGCGCTGCGCCCGGCCGGATCGAGGACACCGGTGCGGCTCTTTACCGATTACGCACCGCAGACCGGGGCCGACCATGTGCCCGATCCCTATTACACACGCGATTTCGACGGTGCGCTGGATCTGATCGGGGCCGCGGCCGAGGGGTTGCGCCGCACACTGGCTGCTGAAAGCTGAGGCAGGTCGGCGCGCGGCGGATGGCCTGAGTTAAGCGAAGCCAAATCTGCCGGCGTTTGATGCGAAATCTTTCAGCCGCGCTCTTGCCGCGCTGCGGCGGGCGCGGCGCAATGGGGCGACCGCAATTTTCCGAACCGGGATGCCCCGCCCATGCGGATGCCGACCGCCGCCTTTTCAGTCTTCGAGCACGCGCAGCTCTCCGGCCAGCCAGGGCAGCCGGTTGACCGCCGGGTCGATCATCTGGCTGCGCACCAGCCGGCGCATGGTCTGCGCCACGTCGCGCGGCACCCGGTCGGCCCAGTCCGCCGCCGCGAACAGCGAGATGGTGCGCGAGAAGGCGGCGAAGGGCAGCGGGAAGACGTCGAGCTCATCATGAAAGCGGCCCGCCCGCATGTAGCCCAGCGGTGTGGTCAGCGCCCAGCCGATCCGTCGCGCCACCATCGCCATCAGCGCCAGATGGCTGCCGATTTCGAAGCGTTCCTCGAACACCAGCCGTTGCCGCGACAGGTGCGATTCGATCTGGCGGGAGATCATCTGTTCCTTGGCGTAGCGCAGCAGCGGCAGCCCGGCCAGCGCTCCCATCACGTCCTGACGGTCCTGAACGGTGCCACGCGGGGCCACCAGGATGAAGGGGTCGCGCGCCAGCGGGTATTCGACGATCCCCTCGCGCAGCTCGCCGGTGCTGGCGGCCACCGCGATATGCAGCCGGCGGTCTTCCAGCGCCTCGTTGATCTCGTGGCTGGGGGCGGTGATCATCTTGAACCGGCAGCGGGTCAGGCTGTCGGCCAGGATGGTGACCAGCCGCGGCGTCAGGTCGTTGTCGAAATCGTCGATCAGCCCGAAGGACAGGGTGGTCAGCTCGCTGAGATCCATCACCGTCAGCTCGCTCTGCGCCAGCCGCAGTTCCGACAGCACCGCCTCGGTCCGGGCCAGAAAGCTACGCCCCGCCGGGGTCAGCACCATCGGCCGGCGGCCGTGATCGACCAGCTCCGCCCCCAGGGCGGTTTCCAGATTGCGCAGCTGCTGGCTGACGGCAGGCTGGCTGAGGCCGGTGATCTCGGCCGCCTGGGCCACCGATCCGGTGGTGCCAAGGGCGGCGAAAACCTCCAGCCCACGCAACGTGACGCCTTTCATGAGCATGATGCGCTCCCCCACAGTTTTACCTTTTGTGAATTTGGCTGCGCTATCGGTCAACCCCAACTTCGGCTCTTCTCCCCGTGCATGAGGTTTTGCAGATGTCTGTCGAGATCCTGAAATCCGCCCGGACAGCTCCGGCTGCCGCCGGCCGCGACACCGCAGATGCCGTCGCTCTGATGCTGGCGCGGCTGGCGCGCGAGGGGGAGGCCGCGGCGCGCGACTATGCCCGCCGCTTTGACGGCTGGGAGGGGCCGGTCGAGGTGCCGGAGGCCGCGATTCGCGCCGCGGCTGCGCAGGTGCCGGCAGAGCTGCGACAGGCGATCGGCTATGCCCATGACAATATCCGCCGCTTTGCCGAGGCGCAGCGCGCCACCGCGATGGAATTCGAAGTCGAGCTCAGGCCCGGGCTGATTGCCGGTCAGCGTCAGATACCCCTGGCGGCGGCGGGCTGCTATGTGCCCGGCGGGCGCTATGCGCATATCGCCTCGGCACTGATGTCGATCGCCACGGCCCGGGCGGCCGGGGTGGCCGATATCACCGCCTGTTCGCCGCCGCGCGGCGCGGCGGGGATTCCGCCGGCGCTGCTCTATGCGATGGCGCTGGCGGGGGCGGACCGGGTTCTGGTTCTGGGCGGTGTGCCGGCGGTGGCGGCGATGGCGCAGGGGCTGTTCGGGGCCCCGGCGGCGGATATCCTGGTCGGCCCCGGCAATGCCTATGTGGCAGAGGCGAAACGCCAGCTGTTCGGGCCGGTCGGCATCGACATGTATGCCGGGCCCACCGACGTGCTGATTCTGGCCGATGCCGGCGCCGATCCGGAAACGGTGGCCTGGGATCTGGCGGCTCAGGCCGAACATGGCGCGACCTCGCCGGTCTGGCTGGTCACCGATCATCGCCCGCTGGCGGAAGAGGTGCTGCGCCGCCTGCCGGCGTGTTTCGACCAGCTGCCAGAGGTGAACGGCAGCGCCGCGCGCACCGCCTGGGACGATTTGGGGGAGGTCACGCTCTGTTCCTCGCGGGAGGAGATGGCGGCGCTGGCCGATGCCTATGCGCCGGAGCATCTGCATGTACAGGCCGGCGATCTGCCCTGGTGGCGCCAGCGGCTCACGGCCTATGGATCGCTGTTTCTGGGGGCGGAGACGACGGTGGCCTTCGGCGATAAGGCGGCAGGCCCCAACCATGTTCTGCCAACCGGGCGCGCGGCCCGCTATACCGGCGGGCTCAGCGTTCACAAGTTCCTGAAAACCGTGACCTGGCAACGGGTTGAGGAGCAGGCCCTGCCGGAGTTGGCGCGCGCCACCGCGACCATCAGCCGGGCCGAGGGGATGGAGGGTCACGCCCGTAGCGCCGATCTCAGGCTGGGGCACGCGCATCCGCCGCTGCGGCTCGTGAAGGGGTCGCACGAGCGGGGGGAAGGCCGCTCACGGCTCTAGGAGGAGGGGAGGGGGAGGCCCCCCACGCGCGTCCGGCGGACGCCCGACGGGGGCGGGAGGGCTCAGCCGCAGATCTGGGCGGCGCGGTCGCCGAAGGCGCGGTAGCGTTGCCACAGCTTGGCGTCGCTGGTGCGGCTGGACTGGCGCACCACCTGGGCCTGATGCGGATCGGCGAACCAGCGGGCGACCTTGCGCATGTCGCTGGCATTCAGGCTGCGTTCAGCCACGTTCTGGATGCAGCTGCACAGTTGCGGCGAGGCGGCAGAGCGGTTGGAATCGCGGCAGGCGCGCTCGATCACCCCGGCCGCGGCGGGGGAGGTGGTGACCCCCGAAAGGGCGGTCGCACAAACTGCGAGGGTAAGCAGGTATTTCATGGATTTTCCTCGTTCCGGGTGTTCTTCCGGTCTGTTCGGACCTTCTGGCCCATTGCTGCCTGGGCAGCACTATGTCCCACTTGCCACCATGAGGCAATTGAACAGAGGTCGCAGCCACGGACCCCGGGGCCGAAGCCTGGGCTTCGTCCCGTGGGGTCGCGTTTTCGCGGTCATGCCGGAGGCTCCGGTGGATCACTGCTCTTGCCTCTTTCCTGCTGTTGTCGTGCAGGTTGTTTTTCGTGGCTCCCGTCCTGCCCGGGGATTGTGGCGGAATTATGGATTTGCATGTAATTTTGCTCAAAATGGCGGGGCAGCGGCGCCTGCCTCTGCGACCGCTTGACGGGCATCGCGTTCCCGGACATATCGGCTGGCATGACCGAGCTTTCGCATATCCGCAACTTCTCCATCGTCGCCCATATCGACCATGGGAAATCCACGCTTGCAGACCGCCTGATCCAGGAGACTGGGACGGTGCAGGATCGTGACATGAAAGAGCAGCTGCTTGACGCGATGGATATCGAGCGCGAGCGCGGCATCACCATCAAGGCGAATACCGTTCGCCTCGATTACAAGGCCGATGATGGGGAGACCTATATCCTCAATCTGATCGACACTCCCGGCCACGTCGACTTCGCCTATGAGGTCTCCCGCTCGATGCGCGCGGTCGAGGGCTCTCTGCTGGTGGTCGACAGCACCCAGGGGGTCGAGGCGCAGACGCTGGCCAATGTCTATCAGGCGATCGACGCCGATCATGACATCGTGCCGGTCTTCAACAAGATCGACCTGCCGGCCTCGGACGTCTCCCGCGTGGCGGAGCAGGTAGAGGATGTGATCGGCATCGACGCCTCCGGCGCAATCGCGGTCTCGGCCAAGACCGGGCAGGGCATCCACGAGGTGCTGGAATCCATCGTTGCGCATCTGCCCGCCCCCAAGGGCGAGCGGGACGCGCCGCTGAAGGCGATGCTGGTGGACAGCTGGTACGATGCCTATCTGGGGGTGATCGTTCTGGTGCGCATTATGGACGGCGTGCTGAAGAAGGGCGAGCGCATCAAGATGATGTCGAACGGCTCGGTCCACCATGTCGACCGGATCGGCGTGTTCCGGCCGCAGATGCAGCCGGTCGACGAACTGGGCCCGGGCGAGATCGGCTTTCTCACCGCCTCGATCAAGCAGGTGCGCGACACCCGGGTCGGCGATACCATCACCCATGAGAAGAAGGGCTGCGAGACGCCGCTGCCGGGCTTCAAACCGGCCCAGCCGGTGGTGTTCTGCGGCCTGTTCCCGGTCGACAGCGCCGAATTCGAGGATCTGCGCGACGCGATCGAGAAACTGGCGCTGAACGACGCGTCCTTCAGCTATGAGATGGAAACCTCCGCCGCGCTGGGGTTCGGCTTCCGTTGCGGCTTCCTCGGGCTTCTGCACCTGGAGGTGATCCGCGACCGGATCGAGCGGGAGTATAACATCGAGCTGATCACCACCGCGCCGTCGGTGGTCTATCACATCTACATGAAGGACGGGACGATGCAGGAGCTGCACAACCCCGCCGACATGCCGGACCTGACCTATGTCGACCATCTGGAGGAGCCGCGGATCAAGGCCACCATCCTGGTGCCGGACGAATACCTGGGCGATGTGCTGAAGCTCTGCCAGGACCGCCGCGGCCTGCAGGAGGACCTGAGCTATGCCGGGCCCCGCGCCATGGTGGTCTATGACCTGCCGCTGAACGAGGTGGTGTTCGATTTCTACGACCGGCTGAAATCGGTCACCAAGGGTTATGCCAGCTTCGACTACCAGATGATGGGCTATCGCCAGGACAATCTGGTGAAGATGCAGATCCTGGTGAACGACGAACCGGTGGATGCGCTGTCGGTCATGGTCCATCGCGACCGGGCGGAGCTGCGCGGCCGGGCGATGGTGGAAAAGCTCAAGGACCTGATCCCGCGCCACATGTTCAAGATTCCGATCCAGGCGGCCATCGGCGGCAAGGTCATCGCCCGCGAGACGCTCTCGGCGCTCCGCAAGGACGTGACCGCGAAATGCTACGGCGGCGACGCCACCCGGAAACGGAAACTGCTGGAGAAGCAGAAGGCCGGCAAGAAGAAGATGCGCCAGTTCGGCAAGGTCGAGATCCCGCAGGAAGCGTTCATCTCGGCGCTGAAGATGGACAGCTGAGGGGCAGGGCACCCGCCCACCGGTTCAGAGACAGACGGCCCCCGCTTCGGGGGCCGTTTTCGTTTCGAGGCTGGGTCTTGCCGGGGTGTCCTCTTTGGTGTTGCCCGTCGGTGATGATCTGAAAACGGGGGAGGATCGTGTCGCCGCTGCCCCTGGGGCTTCCCCTCGGCCCGCCAACCCCCTATAGCCGTCTCAACACCCTACATCTGCGGAGAGACCCGATGCCCTGCGCCCTTTGTTCGGCCGATGTGCCGTTGACTGCCTATTCCGTCGCCGGCGGGCCCGAGGGGGCCTCGGTCGACCTCTGCGAGACCTGCATTGCCCAGATCGAGGGGGAGGCGGATCCGAACCACTGGCGCTGCCTGTCGTCCTCGATGTGGTCGGAGGAGCCGGCGGTGCAGGTGCTGGCGGCGCGGATGCTCAAGCGGCTCTCGGATGAGGACTGGGCGCGCGATCTGGCCGATCAGCTCTGGCTGGACGACGACACCCGCGCCTGGGCCGACAACGTGCCGCAGGACAGTGGCCACAAGGACAGCAACGGCAGCCCGCTGGCCCAGGGGGATACCGTGGTTCTGATCAAGGATTTGCCGGTCAAGGGCGCGGGCTTCACCGCCAAGCGGGGCACCGCGGTGCGCGGCATCTCTCTGGTCCCCGACAACCCGGACCAGATCGAAGGGCGGGTCGAGGGTCAGCGCATCGTGATCCTGACGCAGTTCGTCAAGAAACGCTGACCCCCGGGCCGCGTGCCGGTCAGATTTTCTTCTGAACGTCGGTGGCCGCGTTCTCAATGGCCGTGCCGGCCTTGTTGATGTCGCGGCCTGCGCCCTTGGCGGTTTCGCAGGCGGCCAGGGCCATCAGGGCCAGTCCAATCACAATTGCTCGGGTCATCAGGTTTCTCCGTCTCGCTCGATGACAGGAGATATAGGCGCAGGACCCCGGTGGCGGCAAGCGGCCCCGTGCAGGGCGGCGCGCCGGCGCCGGTGGTCTTTGGCACGGGTGACCGGGTCCTGGGCAGCAATCTCATTCAAACATTCATAAGCCTCTATGCGAAAGCATTGCTTGGGCCTATCCTCCTGTCACCTTTAGGGAGGAGCATAATATGAAATCCATTCTTACCGCCGCCGTGCTAGCGGTGGGGTTGTCCGGTGCGGCCATGGCCGGCGGGCAGACCCATCACATTGCCGTGCACGTCAATCAGAATGACCCGCAGGTGATGAACATGGCGCTGAACAATGTCGCCAATCTCGCCAAATATTACGAGGAACAGGGCGACGATCTGGTGGTGGAGGTCGTGGCCTACGGTCCCGGCGTCAACATGCTGGTTCCGGGCAAGAGCCCGGTGGCAGAGCGGATCGCCACCATGAGCCTGGAGATCGGCCATGTGTCCTTCTCCGCCTGCGGCAATACCATCCGCGCGATGAGCCAGAAGGCCGGGCACGACATCGCCCTGCTGGATGAGGCGCATTTGGTGCCTTCTGGGGTGGTGCGCCTGGTCGAGCTGCAGCAGCAGGGCTACGCCTATATCCGTCCCTGACATCTCCTACCCCTGATCAGGGCGGATCAGCCGGGGCTGCCCCTGCGGGTGGCCTCGGCGCTGCCCGCGGGCGCGGCCATCTGTCCCGGCCTGCGTTCCCGGGCGGGCGCGATTAGCTCTCGGCAACCGGTGGGGCGGGGGCTAGGATCGGAGGGCGTATTCGTCACAGCGGAGGCCTCGATGCCCAGCCACTATTCTCGCGCCCAGATCCTGCTGCACTGGGGGATCTTTCTTGCCATCGTCGTGCAATTCCTGTTCCACGAGACCATTTCCGGGGTCTGGCGGCAGATGCAGCAGGGGGCCGAACCGGCGTTTTCGCCGCTTGCCGCGCTGCATGTGTTTCTCGGGCTCGCCATCCTGCTTCTGGTGGTCTGGCGGCTGGCGCTGCGGTTGACCCGGGGCGCACCGGCGCTGCCGGAGAAGGAACCGGCGCCGCTGAAACTGGCGGCCCACGGCACCCATATGCTGCTTTATGTGCTGATGCTGGCGCTGCCGGTCACTGGCGCGCTGGCCTGGTTCGGCGGCGTGACCGATCTGGCGGAGGTGCATGAACTGCTGTTCCAGGCGATGTTCGTGCTGGTGATCCTGCACCTGCTCGGCGCGCTCTATCAGCAGTTCGTCCTGAAGACCGACATCCTGTCGCGGATGAAACGGGCGGGCTGAGCTGGCACCGGGACTATGCCCCGTGATCTGGATCAAGGCCCGTGGCCACCCGGCCTGATAGGCGGGGCGAATGAGCATTCTGGTCCTGATCCTGCACCTCTTTATCGGCGCCACCCTGTCGGGGGTGGCGCTTGTCGTTGTTCTGGTGGCCGGAATCGATGGCGTCTGGCCGCTGGTCGGGGCGGTGGCCGGCGGCTTCGTGCTGGGCTTTCCGGCGGCGCGGATCGTCGCCCGGGCGATGGGCGGATCGTGATCGGCGCCGATGGCCTCAGCGGTTGCGGCGCAGCTGCCCCAGAACCGTGGTCAGCAGAAACAGCAGGGCGGCGGTGCAGACGATGCTGGGGCCGGTCGGGGTGTCGAAGCTGAACGCGGCCCAGAGCCCGCCCAGCGTGGCGCAGGCGCCCAGTCCCGCCGCCGTCAGAGCCATCTGTTCGGGGGTATGCGACAACGGCCGCGCCGCGGCGGGCGGGATCACCAGCAGCGAGGCGATCAGCAGCACGCCGACCACCTTGATCGCCACCGCCACCACCACCGCCAGCGCCAGCGTTAGCACCATTTCCTCCCGGCGCGGATCGATATCGCTGGCGCGCGCCAGATCCGGGTTCAGCGTCGACAGCAGCAGGGCCGGCCAGCGCCAGAGGGTCAGGCCCAGCACCAGCGCCGCGCCGCCCCAGATCACCGCCAGATCGCCGCTCGTCACCGCCAGGATGTCGCCGAAGAGATAGGCCATCAGATCCAGCCGCACATCCGCCAGGAGCGTCACCGCCACCAGGCCGGCGGCCAGCGCGGTATGCGACATCACCCCCAGCGCGGTATCCATGGCAAAGCCGCGCCCGGTCATCGCGGTGACCAGAAGCGCCATCAGAAGTGCCGCGATCAGCACCGCCGGCATCACGGCAAAGCCCAGCCCCAGGGCAAAGGCGACGCCCAGAACCGCGGCATGGGCGGTCGCCTCGCCGAAATAGGCCATTCGGCGCCAGACCACGAAACAGCCCAGCGGCGCCGCCGCAAGGGCGACCCCCAGGCCCGCCAGCGCGGCCCGGGCGAGGAAGTCATCCAGAAAACTCATCCGCCGTGGTCCTCATGCGCAAGGTGGTGATGCGGGTCGCTGCCGTGATCATGATCGTGATCATGGCTGTGCTCATGCCGGTAGAGCGCCAGCGTGCCCTTGGTGCCAGAGCCGAACAGCGCGCGGTATTCCGGCGCATCGGCGACGATCTCGGGGGTGCCCTGACAGCAGATATGGCCGTTCAGGCAGACCACCCGGTCAGAGGCGGCCATCACCACATGCAGATCGTGGCTGACCATCACCACGGCGCAGCCCAATTCGCTGCGCACCTCTTCGATGCGGCGGTAGAAGGCGGCCGAGCCGGGCTGATCCAGCCCTTGGGTCGCCTCGTCCAGCAGCAGCAGCTGCGGGGTCTCCAGCAGGGCCCGGGCCAGCAGAACGCGCTGGAACTGGCCGCCGGAGAGATCGACCATCTGTCGGTCGGCGAGGTGATCGGCCCCGGCTCGGGCCAGTAGCGCATCGGCCTCGCGGCGGCCGATGCGGCGCGGAAGCCCGAGAAACCGGCGCACGGTCAGCGGCAGCGACTGGTCGATCGCCAGCTTCTGCGGAACATAGCCGATCCGCAGCCCGGGTAGGCGCTCAATGCTGCCGGAACTGGGTTTCAGCGCCCCGATCAGCGCCTTGAGAAAGGTGGATTTGCCCGATCCGTTGGGGCCGACGATGGTGACGATCTCGCCGGCGGCGATCTCGACATCGACATGCTCCAGGATGGTATGGCCGCCGCGCCGGATGGTCAGGTCGCGTGCAGCAATGAGAGGCGCGCTCACGCGGCGGCCTCCGCGCATCCGGGGCAGAGCCCCTCGGCCTCGACCACGACCTTCTCGATCACGAAGCCGGTGTCCCGCGCCGCGGCGCCGAGCCTGCCACTGTCCAGGCCGGTTTCGGTCTCCGCCACCGCCTTGCAGCTGCGGCAGATCAGGAAGGCGGGCACATGCTGTTCGCCGGGATGGGTGCAGGCGGCATAGGCATTGAGCCGTTCGATCCGGTGGGCAAAGCCGTTCTTGACCAGAAAATCCAGCGCCCGATACGCCACCGGCGGCTGCGAGCCGAGCCCTTCGGCGGCAAGGATGTCGAGGATCTCATAGGCGCCCATGGCGCGGTGACGCTCCAGCAGGATTTCCAGCACCCGCCGGCGGGCCGGGGTGAACTGCAGCTTCTGGGCCTTGCAGCGGGTCTCTGCCGCGCTGAGCGCATCGGCGATGCAATGGCTGTGGTCGTGTTTTTCGAAGCCGATGGCAGTCATTACGGGGCCTCCGTCTGCGGGCTGCCGCGCCCGGGGCGCGCGCGGGGGACGACCGGCGGAGGGAGCGCGATGCGATCCTCTGTCGATCGGGGGTTGATATGAGATAACAGCCTCTATATCAAGCCGCATCACATGTTATAAGATAACGTTCGAGGCTCCGATGTCAAAGCTCCCCCTGATTGCCGCTCTCGCCGCTGCCGGCGCGCTTCCCGCCTGGGCCGAGGTGCCGCGCGTCGTCACCGATATCGCCCCGGTGCATTCGCTGACCGCGCAGGTGATGAAGGGCCTGGGCGAACCAGTGCTGCTGGTGCAGCCGGGCCAGTCGCCGCACAGCTACGCGCTGCGGCCGTCGCAGGCCCGGGCGCTGCAGGAGGCGGGGCTGGTGGTCTGGGTCGGTCATGCGCTGACCCCCTGGCTGGAAAAGCCGCTGGATGCGCTGGCGGAGAAGGCCGAGACGCTGGAGTTGCTGGACGGCGACGGCACCATCGAACGACCCTATCGCGGTGCTGCGGATATCATGGCAGCGGTCGCGCGGATGGAGCAGGCCCAGGACGACCATGACGATCACGGTCATGACGATCATGACCATGGCGACCACGATGGCCATGATCACGAAGCGGCCATGGACGATGACGGCCACAACCACGATCACAACGGGGCCGATCCGCATGCCTGGCTCGACCCGGAAAACGGCAAGGTCTGGCTGGGGCTGATCGCCGAGGAACTGGCGGAGCTCGACCCGGAGCATGCCGCGACCTATCGCGCCAACGCGGCCGAAGGGCAGGCGCGGATCGACGCGATCGAGACGCAGCTGAAGGCAGAGGTGGCGCCGATGCGGGGGGTGCCCTTCGTCTCCTATCACGACGCCTTCCAGTATTTCGAACTGCGCTACGGGCTGCAGCTGACCGGCCGGGTGACCGCGAGCGATGCCTCGGACCCGAGCCCAGCGCATCTGGACGCACTGCGTGACCGGCTGGGGGAGCTGGGGGTGCGCTGCGCCTTTACCGAACCCCAGTTCGACACCCGGCTGCTGTCGGCGGCCATTGCCGGGCGCGACATCCCGATCCTGGAGCTCGATCCGCTGGGCCGCAGCTTTGAACCCGGCCCGGATCTCTATCCGCAGCTGCTGGAAGCGGTCGGCGGTTCCTTCGCCGCCTGTGCCGCGACGCTGAAGTAACGCGGCCTCATGAGGGGCGCGGTCCGGCGGTTATTCCGCCGGGCTGAAGCCTTCGATCAGCTGGCGCAGCCCCAGGGCGGCGCCGGCGAAGATCGCCAGGAAGGTGACCGGCGCCGAGAGGGCGAGTACGGAAAAGGCGCTCATCCCCTGACCGACGGTGCAGCCCATGGCGATCACCGCGCCGACCCCCATCACCGCGGCGCCGATGATCTGGCGGCGCAGCTCGCGCGGGTCCTCGCAGGCTTCCCAGCGGAAATGACCGCGGATCAGCGATCCGATGAATGCGCCCAGCCAGACCCCCACCACCGACCCGACCGCGAAGGTCACCGGGCGCAGGCTGCCGGTCATGGTCCACAGGATGGTTTCGCCGACGGGAGCGGAGTAGCTGTGCGAGACCACCGGCAGCCCATCGAACCCGTGGGTATTGACCCATTGGGTGCCGGCCCAGCCGGAGACGATGGCCAGCCCGACGACCACCGACCAGAACATCGCCTTCGGGTCCTGCCGCAGCGCCGGCGGCCACAGCGCGGCGAGGCAGATCGCCAGCCCCAGGACGATCCCGATCGCTGCCGGCGGCCAGCCGGTCAGCGCCGCGACGTGATGGGCCAGCCCCGGCGGCAGGTCGGAGGTGACATCGACCTGTTCGAACAGGGCGTTGCGCAGCGGCGCCAGGGGGCCGGCGAGGGTGACATAGGTCGAAACCCCCATCACCAGCACGATCACGAAGGACCGCAGATCGCCACCGCCCAGTCGGGCGATGGCGCCATAGCCGCAGTTGCCAGCCAGGGCCATGCCATAGCCGAACATCAGCCCGCCGATGATCGAGGCCAGCGGCATCCAGCGAATCGACAGGTAGAAACTGGCGCGTTCCTGCAGCAGCCCGGTGGCGATCAGCACGAAGGTGCCGGTCACCGCGACGCCGATTGCCAGCGCCCACATCCTGAGCCGCAGCACGCTGCCGCCATAGAGCGCATCCTCGATCGCGCCGAGAGTGCAGAACCGGCCCAACCGGGCGGCAAGGCCCAGCATCACGCCTCCCAGCAGCCCGATCAGGGCCACGGTGTGGCTTTCCGTCATCCAGCCTGGCATCGGTTCCTCCCTCTAACCGAACGCACGCGGACCAGCATCCCGGATCCCGGGCGCTGCCGCAAGGGGCAGGGGGGTCAGTCGCCGTCGTTGCAGAACAGATCGTAGACGACTTCGAGAATGCGGCGGGGTCGGTTGTCGGCCAGGCGGTAATAGATCGCCTTGCCCTCGCGCCGGGGCACCACCAGCCCCTCCAGCCGCAGGCGGGAGAGCTGCTGCGAGACCGCCGCCTGCCGGGCGGAGAGCAGTTCCTCCAGCTCGGTCACGGATTTCTCGCCGGTGACCAGATGGCACAGGATCATCATCCGGCCTTCATGGCTGATGGCCTTGAGGAAATTGGACGCCTCGGTCGCATTGTCGACCATCCTGTCCAGTTCGTCTTCCGACATATCGACCGAGAATTGCGGTAGCGCCATTCTTATCGTCCTTGTCTTCTTGCCACGCTTGGCCGCGATTTTCCCGCTGGCGGGATGACCGGGGCCCGATTGTCTCCTCCGTCCTATCCCGGCTGGCGCGCCGCGTCAGCCGTTCCCCTCCGTTTCCGGGGCGTAATTGCTGTTCTGGCGCAACATCTGATCAAGCATCGGCCAGAAAAAATCTTCTCCGGGGTAGCCCTCCATGCGGGCGATCTCCCGACCGTCCTCCACCAGCAGGAAGGTGGGGGTGAAGGTCACCCGGCGGGCCACCTCCAGATCCGCGGGCAGGGTGCGCAGGCTGACCCGCCGCAGCGGGGCGAATTTGCCCTCTGTGGTATTGGGGTAGGCGGGAGCGATCTCGGCATTCCAGCGCGCGCACCAAGCACAGCCGGCCTGTTCGACCATCACCAGCTCCGCCGCCGCGGCGGGTCCGGCCAGCATCAGCGCGGCCAGCGCGCCCCGGAAAAGCTGCACAATCACTGTCGCCCACCCATTGACCTAACGTTGTCACACAAGATAATTTGAATATGTGAATAGTTCAAGCTGCCCGCGCCTGAGGAGAGGTGCGATGCAGCCGGGGGAGGAACCGCGTGCTGGAAATATCGTTGCTCGGCGCATTGGCCGCCGGCCTGTTGAGCTTTTTTACCCCCTGTATCCTGCCGATGGTGCCCTTCTACCTGTCCTATATGGGCGGCCTCAGCATGGCCGAGCTGCGCGGCGATGGCGATATCGCGCCGGGGGCGCAGCGGCGGCTGCTGATTTCGGCCTGTTTCTTCGCCCTGGGGGTGACGACGATCTTCATGCTGATGGGCATGGGGGCGACGGCGCTGGGGCAGCTTTTCGCCAGCTATCTGGAGTGGCTGGCCTATGTCGCCGCCGCGATCCTGCTGGTGTTCGGGTTGCATTTCCTCGGCGTGATCCGGGTGCCGCTGCTCTACCGCGAGGCGCGGATGGAAAGCAGTGCCGAGGCCAGCACGGTGCTTGGCGCCTACCTGATGGGGCTGGCCTTCGGCTTTGGCTGGACGCCCTGCGTCGGCCCGGCGCTGGCCTCGATCCTGATGATCGCCAGCGGCATGGGGGAGATCTGGCGCGGCGCGCTGCTGCTGTTCTTCTACGGGGCGGGGATGACCGCGCCCTTCATCGTCGCCGCCTTCTTCGCAAGGCCGTTCCTGGCCTGGGTGCAGCGTCACCGCGCCGCCTTTGCCTGGGTCGAAAAGGGGATGGGGGTGATGCTGATCGTCTTCGCGCTGCTGATCGCGACGGGGGGCGTCAACCTGATCGCGGATGCGATGATCCGCTGGGTTCCGGGGTTTGCAGGGCTGGGCTGACCAGCCCGGGTGTGAGGGAGGAGAAAGACATGTTCAAAGCGATTCTGGCCGCCGCCGCGGCGGTGCTGCTGGCGGTGCCGCTGTCGGCGGCCGAACTGGGGGACGACGGTCTGCACAAGGAAGACTGGATGCGCGAGACCTTCAAGGACCTGCGCGAGGACTTTCACGAGGCGCAGGGCGAAGGCAAGCGGCTGATGATCATCCTGGAACAGCGCGGCTGCATCTACTGCAAGGAAATGCATGAGAAAACCTTTCCTGACCCGCGGATCCGCGCGCTGCTGAAGGACCGTTATTTCCCGGTGCAGATGAACCTGCATGGCGATACCGAGATCGTCGATACCGATGGCGAGGCGCTGTCCGAGAAGGCGGCGGCGCGCAAATGGCGGATCTTGTTCACGCCGACGATGATCTTCTTTCCGACCGAGCTGGACGAGAGCCGGCCGGCGATCGATCAGGCGGTGGCGGTGATGCCGGGGGCGTTCAGTCCGGGCACCACCTTCGACATGCTGACCTGGGTGCTGGAGGAGCGCTATGAAGATCAGTCCGAAGAGGATTTCCAGCGCTATCACGCCCGCATGATTCGCGAACGGGCGGACGGCAAGACGGACTGACGCGGCAGGGCCCGGAACCGGCCGGTTTTGCGATCCGTTTCGCTGCGTTGCGGCATTCTGATAACTTCATGAAAGATTTCAGATCAGTCGTGGAACTTTTTAATAATTCATACTTATGAATTCGTTGTTGCGACTGCCGCGCCGGTAGCCTACGGTGTACTGGGAGCAATAAGACAGCTTGTCGCAGTGACGATGCGGCAGCCATCGGGAGGAACCATGAAACTAGCATCTCTGACATTGGCGGCTGCCCTGATCGGCGGCGCGGCCATCGCGGCCGAAGTCGGCCCCAAGGACGTGAGCTTCGATGAATATGGCGCTGTCGCGACCTCGCTGACCGGGATGCCGGGCGACCCCGAGGCCGGCGCCGTGATCATGGCGACCAAGTCAAAGGGCAACTGCGTGGCTTGCCACGAGATCACCGCGCTGAGCGATGCGCCGTTCCAGGGCAATGTCGGGCCGATGCTGGATGGTGCCGGCGACCGCTGGAGCCCGGAAGAGCTGCGCGGTCTGCTGGTCAACCCCAAGAAGATGTTCGAGGGCACCGTGATGCCGGCCTTCTATCGGATCGACGGCTTCAACCGTCCCGGCGATGGCTACACCGGCAAGGCCGCCAAGGGCGAGCTGACGCCGCTGCTGTCGGCGCAGGAGGTCGAGGACGTCGTCGCCTTCCTGTCCACGCTGAAGGACGACTGATCCCCGCAGTTCCGCCGCCGGCGCGCCTCCGTGCCGGGCGGCCAGTTATGCAAAGGAGAAACGAAATGGAGTTCACACGTCGCGATACCCTGGCCATGGGCCTGGGCGCTGCGGTTCTGACAATGGTGCCGTTGCGGGCCTCGGCGGCTGCCGACGCCGCGATTGAGGCCTTCACCGGTGGCGCCGCGATGGTCGACAGCGGCATCGAACTGACCGCGCCGGAGATCGCCGAGAACGGCAACACCGTGCCGATCGAAGTTAGCGCACCCGGCGCCGAGGCGATCATGGTGCTGGCCACCGGCAACCCGACCCCGGGTGTGGCAACTTTCACCTTCGGGCCGCTGGCGGCCAGCCAGGCGGCCTCGACCCGGATCCGTCTCGCCGGCACCCAGGATGTGGTCGCCATCGCCAAACTGGCCGATGGCAGCTTCGCCAGGGCGGCCTCCACCGTCAAAGTGACCATCGGCGGCTGCGGCGGCTGAGCCCGCCTGCGCGTTCCGAAGACAAGGAGATTTCGAAATGGCATCTGGTGTTAAACCCCGCGTCAAGGTCCCGAAAACCGCCGCTGCAGGCGAGGCGGTGACCCTGAAGACGCTGATCAGCCACAAGATGGAAAGCGGTCAACGCAAGGACAAGGATGGCAAGGTCATCCCGCGCTCGATCATCAATCGCTTCACCTGCGAGTTCAACGGCCAGTCCGTGATCGACGTGAAGATGGAGCCGGCGATTTCCACCAACCCCTATTTCCAGTTCGAAGCGACGGTGCCCGAAGCCGGGGACTTCACCTTCACCTGGTACGACGATGACGGGTCGGTCTACACCGAGACGAAACCCATCGCCATCGGCTGAGCCGGCGGGCTGACCCAGGCAGACGCCCGATCCCGTGCGCGGGGCCGGGCGAAGACCCAAGGGAGGAAAAGGGATGAAATTCAAGGCAATGACGGCGATTGCCGCTGTGGCGATGGCGCTGCCGGCCCTGACCTGGGCCGATGCGGATGACGACGAGCTGGTGATCAACGGCGAGATCGAGATCGTCACCAAAGCGCCGGCGCCCGCCTTTATGGAAGACACCGGGATCGACACCATCATGTCGGGCTGGCACTTCCGCTCGGACGAGACCCAGGCGCTGGAGATGGACGACTTCGACAACCCGGGCATGGTCTTCGTCGACCAGGCGCTGGAAACCTGGAACACCGTCGACGGCAGCGAAGGAAAGTCCTGCGCCTCCTGTCACGGGGCACCGGAGGAGTCGATGGTCGGCGTTCGTGCGGTCTATCCGAAGGTCAATGCCGAAGCCGGAGAGCTGCGCACCATCGCCATGCAGGTGAACAACTGCCGCGAGACCAAGATGGGCGCCAAGCCGTGGAAATATGCCGGCAGCGAGATGGCGGCGATGGAGGCCCTGATTTCGGTCCAGTCGCGCGGCCTGCCGGTCAATGTGGCGATCGATGGGGCCGCCGCGCCCTATTGGGAGCACGGCAAGGAGATCTATTACACCCGCTTCGGTCAACTGGATCTGTCCTGCGCCTCCTGCCACGAGCAGAACTACGGCAACATGATCCGCGCCGACCACCTCAGCCAGGGGCAGATCAACGGCTTTCCGAGTTATCGTCTGAAGAATACCAAGCTGAACACCGTGCAGGACCGGTTTAAGGGCTGTGTGCGCGACACCCGCGCCGAGACCTTCAGCCCCGGCTCGCCGGAGTTCGTGGCGCTGGAACTCTATGTTGCCAGCCGCGGCAACGGTCTGTCGGTCGAGGGACCCTCGGTCCGCAACTGATCAATCGTGACCTCGCTTCCTGAAACAGGGGGCGGGGTCTTTCCTTTAAATAATTCACATATGCGAATGTGTGATGCGATCTGAACGGAAAGCTGTGCTCCATGATTTCACGTCGTGATTTCCTCCAGGTTTCGATGGCGGCTTCGGCGCTCTTGGGTGCGTCGGGCTTCGGCAATTGGGCGCGGCTGGCCGCGCAGCAGGCGCTGACGCAGGATCAGCTGCTTGAGTTCGAAACCTTCGGCAACATCAGCCTGATCCATGTCACCGACATCCATGCCCAGCTGAAGCCGATCTACTTCCGCGAGCCTTCGGTCAATCTCGGCGTCGGGGCCAACCGGGGGCAGGTGCCGCATATCACCGGCGCCGACTTCCGCAAGGCCTACGGTATCGCCGACGGCAGCCCCTCGGCCTATGCGCTGACCTATGACGATTTCGCCTCTTTGGCCCAGGGCTATGGCCGGGTCGGCGGGCTCGACCGGGTGGCGACGGTGATCAACGCGATCCGCGCCGACCGCCCCGATGCGCTGCTGCTCGATGGCGGCGACACCTGGCACGGCTCCTACACCTGCTATCAGACCGAAGGCCAGGACATGGTCAACGTGATGAATGCGCTCAAGCCCGACGCGATGACCTTCCACTGGGAATTCACCCTGGGCTCCGACCGGGTGAACGAGCTGGTGCAGGGGCTGCCCTTCGCGGCGCTGGGTCAGAATATCTTCGATGCAGAGTGGGACGAGCCGGCCGAGCTCTTCAAGCCCTACAAGTTCTTCGAACGTGGCGGCGCCAAGGTGGCGGTGATCGGCCAGGCCTTCCCCTATATGCCGATTGCCAACCCGCGCTGGATGTTCCCGGAATACTCCTTCGGTATCCGCGACGAGCATATGCAGGAGATGGTGGACGAGGTCCGCGAGGCCGGCGCCGATGTGGTGGTGGTCCTGTCGCACAACGGGTTCGACGTCGACAAGAAGATGGCCAGCGTGGTCACCGGCATCGACGTGATCCTGTCGGGCCATACCCATGACGCGCTGCCCGAACCGGTGCTGGTGGAACAGACCCATATCATCGCCTCCGGGTCGAACGGCAAATTCGTCTCCCGTGTCGATCTCGACGTGCGCGACGGCCAGTTGATGGGCCTGAAGCACAAGCTGATCCCGATCTTCTCGGACGTGATCATGCCGGACCCGGCAATGACCCGGCTGATCGACGAACAGCGCGCGCCCTTCAAGGCGCAGCTGGAGGAGGTGATCGGCCAGACCGACAGCCTGCTGTATCGTCGCGGCAACTTCAACGGCACCTGGGACGACCTGATCTGCGATGCGCTGCTGTCCGAGCGCGAGGCCGATATCGCCATGTCGCCCGGGGTGCGCTGGGGCCCCAGCCTGGTGCCGGGCGACAACATCACCCGCGAGGATATCTGGAACGTCACCTCGATGTCCTACGGTGAGGCTTACAGGTCTGAAATGACCGGGGAATTCATCAAGGTGATCCTGGAGGACGTGGCCGACAACATCTTCAACCCCGACCCCTATTACCAGCAGGGTGGCGACATGGTGCGGATCGGTGGCATGGGCTACCGGATCGATATCACCAAGCCGCAGGGCGAGCGGATTTCCGAGATGACGCTTCTGAAAACCGGCGAGCGGATCGACCCGGCCAAGAGCTATGTCGTCGCCGGCTGGGCCAGCGTCAACGAAGGCACCGAGGGGCCGCAGATCTGGGACGTGGTGGAAAGCCATATCCGCAAGCTCGGCACCGTCACGGTCACCCCCAACACATCGGTCACGGTCGAGGGCGCCTGAGGCGGTCCGGCCCGATCCGATCCCGATATCTCAAAAGGAGGCAAATCCAGATGAGCGACAGCACGAAGGACAATGCGCCCTCTCGCCGCCAGTTCCTGACCGGGGTGGCCGCAGCCGGCGCCGGCGCGGTGGCAGCGGGCGCCAGCCGGGCGGCGACGCCCGATCCCCTGATCACCGAGGTTCAGCCCTGGGCCTCGGCCACCGGCGAGGGGGTGGATGCCACCCCCTACGGTCTGCCGATCCGTTTCGAAGGCGATGTGCGCCGGCGCAATGTGGAATGGCTGACCGCGGATACCATCAGCTCGATCAACTTCACCCCGATCCATGCGCTGGACGGCACCATCACGCCGCAGGGCTGCGCCTTTGAACGGCACCACTCCGGCGCCATCGAGCTGAGGAAGCAGGACTACCGGCTGATGATCAACGGGCTGGTGGATACGCCGCTGGTCTTCACCTATGCCGATCTGGAGCGGTTCCCTCGGATCAACCGCACCTTCTTTCTGGAATGCGCCGCCAACACCGGGATGGAATGGGCCGGTGCCCAGCTGAACGGCGCCCAGTTCACCCACGGCATGATCCACAACATGGAATATACCGGGGTTTCGCTGCGGACCCTGCTGGAAGAGGCCGGGTTGGATGCGGCCGGCGATCTCAAGGACAAATGGGTCTATGTCGAGGGGGCCGATGCCTCCTCCAACGGCCGGTCGATCCCGATGGAGAAGGCGCTGGACGATTGCCTGGTCGCTTTCAAGGCCAATGGCGAGGCGCTGCGCAAGGAACATGGATATCCGGTGCGGCTGGTGGTGCCGGGCTGGGAAGGCAACATGTGGGTCAAGTGGTTGCGCCGGATCGAGGTTACCGATCAGCCGGTGCAGAGCCGGGAAGAGACCAGCAAATACACCGACACGCTGGCCAATGGGGTCAGCCGCAAGTGGACCTGGGTGATGGATGCGAAATCCGTGGTCACCAGCCCCAGCCCGCAATCGCCGATCAAGCATGGCAAGGGGCCGCTGGTGATCACCGGTCTGGCCTGGTCTGGCCGCGGCGCCATCACCCGCGTCGATGTGTCGAAGGACGGCGGCAAGACCTGGGAGACCGCGCGACTGGCGCAACCGGGGCAGGCGATGGCACTGACCCGCTTCTATCTCGATACCGAATGGACCGGCGAGGAGATGCTGCTGCAATCCCGCGCCATGGATGAGACCGGCTATGTCCAGCCCACCAAGGCCGAGCTGCGCGAGGTGCGCGGCATGAATTCCATCTACCACAACAACTGCATCCAGACCTGGTGGGTCAAACCGAACGGAGAGGCCGAGAATGTCGAAGTTTCCTAAGCTGATCGCTCCCGCTGCGGTGGCCGCGACGCTGATCGCCGGGCCGGCGCTGGCTGAGAAATACGGGCTGGGCCGGCCCGCCCTGCCGGAAGAGGTTGCGGCCTGGAACCTTGATGTCAGCCCCGACGGCACCGGGCTGCCCGAGGGCTCCGGTTCGGTCGAGGATGGCGAGGCGCTCTTCGCCGATTACTGCGCCGTCTGCCACGGCGATTTCGCCGAAGGCGTGGACAACTGGCCGAAGCTGGCCGGCGGCATGGATACGCTCGATCACGAGGACCCGCTGAAGACGGTGGGCAGCTACTGGCCCTATCTCTCGACCACCTGGGATTACGTCCACCGGTCGATGCCCTTCGGCAACGCGCAGACGCTGGCGCCGGACGAGGTCTATGCCATCGTCGCCTATATCCTCTATTCCAACGATCTGGTCGAAGATGACTTCGTGCTGTCGAAGGAAAACTTCCTCGATGTCGAGATGCCGAACCGCGACGGTTTCATCATCGACGACCGTCAAACCTCCGAGGCCGCCTTCTGGAAGGACGCACCCTGCATGACCGATTGCAAGGAGAGCGTCGAGATCACCATGCGCGCGGCGGTGCTGGATGTCACCCCGGAGGAGACCAAGGCCCGCAAGGTGCAGGAGATGATGGACGCCACCAACCCGCGTAGCACCGAGGCCGCAGCGACGACGGAAGCCGCCGCACCGGTCACAGAGGAGGTCGCTGCCGCAGCGCCGGCAGAGGAGGCCCCGGCGGTCGAGGCCGTGCCTGCCGCCGAGGCGCTGGACCCGGCACTGGTCGCCAAGGGCGAGAAGGTCTTCAAGAAATGCGCCGCCTGTCACCAGGTCGGCGACGGCGCCAAGCATCGTACCGGTCCGATCCTGACCGGGATCGTCGGCCATCCGGCCGGCGCCTCCGACGGCTTCGGTTACTCCAAGGCGATGAAGGAGGCCGGCAGCGACGGGCTGGTCTGGAGCGAGGAGGAGCTGCATGCCTTCCTGTCCAAGCCCAAGCAGTACATGAAGAAGACCAAGATGTCTTTTGCCGGTCTGAAGAAGGACAGCGATATCGAGGCGGTGATCGCCTATCTGAAATCGACCGCGCAATAGCCGCGGCGGCGACTCTCCCCGGGTGGCGCCCTGGAGCGCCAGGCCTGCACCCCGGAGCCCGCATTGGCTCCGGGGTGTTTTTTCGCGCGCGACGGGGGAGAACCGGCGTGCCGCTGGCGCCTTCGGCGAGGATATTTGGGCCAGAAAAAGAGTGGCCGGAGAAGCGCCTGCGGCGGTGGCGGGTGACGCAGGGAGAGGCAGGCGAGGCTCAGGATCGGGGCGCCGGGGCGGATCGCGCAGGGTTCCGGGGTCCGCGCCCCCTTGCAGCCCCCCGGGAGCGACACTAAGACTCTTGTAACGCAGCTTCGGGTATCGTCCCGATCCTTGATAAAGGCAGGCAGGTCACATGTACGATCCGATTGATACCTATATGAACACCCTGGTCCCGATGGTTGTCGAGCAGACCAGCCGTGGCGAGCGGGCCTATGATATCTTCTCGCGCCTGCTGAAGGAGCGGATCATCTTCATCAACGGCCCGATCCACGACGGCATGAGCCATCTGATCGTGGCGCAGCTGCTGCACCTTGAGGCGGAGAACCCGAACAAGGAAATCAGCATCTACATCAACTCGCCCGGCGGCGTGGTGACCAGCGGTCTGTCGATCTACGACACAATGCAGTACATCAAGCCGAAGTGCTCGACCCTGGTGATCGGCCAGGCGGCGTCGATGGGGTCGGTCCTGCTGGCCGGCGGCGAGGCGGGCATGCGGTTCTCGCTCCCGAACAGCCGGATCATGGTGCACCAGCCCTCCGGCGGGTTCCAGGGCCAGGCCAGCGACATCATGATCCATGCCGCCGAGACCCAGAAACTGAAGGACCGGCTGTATGACATTTACGTCAAACATACCGGTCAGACCAAGAAGGCGGTTGAAAAGGCGCTCGATCGTGACAATTTCATGTCACCTGAGGAAGCCAAAGAGTGGGGCCATATCGACGAGATCGTCGAAAGCCGCGCCAAACTGGGCGAAGACGGGAAATAAGGCCTGATCCCGGCGGGGCCGTGCCGGTGCGCATAACGCGGGTAATTTGCGATTGTGATGCCCGGGACGCTGCCCTAAGCTGGCTTGGCATGACTCTTCCCGGCCATGGGGTGGCAGATAAATCGAAGCCGAAAGGTAAATTATGGCAACGAATTCAAGCGGCGACAGCAAGAATACGCTCTACTGCAGCTTTTGCGGCAAGAGCCAGCACGAGGTGCGCAAGCTGATCGCCGGCCCGACTGTGTTCATCTGCGATGAATGCGTCGAGCTGTGCATGGATATCATCCGCGAGGAGACCAAGGCCTCTGGGCTGAAGTCCACCGACGGTGTGCCGACGCCTAAGGATATCTGCGAAGTGCTCGATGATTATGTCATCGGCCAGGCGATGGCGAAGCGGGTGCTGTCGGTTGCCGTGCACAATCACTACAAGCGTCTGAACCATTCGCAGAAGGCCGGCTCAGATATCGAACTGGCGAAGTCGAACATCCTGCTGATCGGCCCCACGGGCTGCGGCAAGACGCTGCTGGCGCAGACGCTGGCGCGGATTCTGGATGTGCCCTTCACCATGGCCGATGCCACCACGCTGACCGAAGCCGGCTATGTCGGCGAGGATGTGGAAAACATCATCCTCAAGCTGCTGCAGGCCTCGGAATACAACGTTGAGCGGGCACAGCGCGGCATCGTCTATATCGACGAGGTCGACAAGATCACCCGCAAGTCGGAGAACCCCTCGATCACCCGCGACGTGTCGGGCGAAGGGGTGCAGCAGGCGCTGCTGAAGCTGATGGAAGGCACTGTCGCATCGGTGCCGCCGCAGGGCGGACGCAAGCATCCGCAGCAGGAGTTCCTGCAGGTGGACACCACCAACATCCTGTTCATCTGCGGTGGCGCCTTCGCCGGGCTCGACCGGATCATCGCGCAGCGCGGCAAGGGCTCGGCCATGGGCTTCGGTGCCGATGTGCGCGACAATGACGAACGCGGCGTGGGGGAGATCTTCAAGGATCTGGAGCCCGAGGATTTGCTGAAATTCGGCCTGATCCCGGAATTCGTCGGCCGTCTGCCGGTGATCGCGACGCTGGAAGACCTGGACGAGGACGCTCTGGTCACCATCCTGACCAAGCCGAAGAACGCACTGGTCAAACAGTATCAGCGCCTGTTCGAGCTGGAAGACACCGAATTGCAGTTCACCGAGGATGCGCTGAAGGCGATCGCCAAACGTGCCATCGAACGCAAGACCGGTGCGCGCGGGCTGCGCTCGATCATGGAGGATATCCTGTTGGATACCATGTTCGAACTGCCGGGCATGGACAATGTCACCAAGGTCGTCGTCAACGAAGAAGCCGTGAGCTCTGCCGCGCAGCCGCTGAAGATTTACGCGGATGCCGAGAAGGAGCCGGCGACGGCGGGCTGAGGCCGGTGATATCCAATGATTGGACGGCGCGGGACTTTCCCGCGCCGTTTTCTTTTGTAGCGGAGAGAAAGAGATGACCATCACACGTATCCGTTCGGGCGGAGAGTTCGAGGCGAAGATCGGCTATTGCCGGGCCGTGGTTGCGGGGGGCTTTGTCCATGTGGCCGGCACCGTCGGGCAGGGCGACGATGTGGTTGCACAGTGTGGCTCGGCGCTGGAGACCATCAGCCGGGCGCTGGCCGAGGTCGGGGTCAGTTTCGCCGATGCGGTGCGGGTCACCTATTATCTGCCCGACCGCGCCGATTTCCCGCTGTGCTGGCCGCTTCTGTCCGAGACCTTCGGAGAGAATCCGCCAGCTGCTACGATGATCGAATGCGGCCTGATCGATGAGAAATACCGGATCGAGATCGAGCTGACCGCGCTCCTGCCCTGATCGGATCGATGCGGGGGTAACGTAACGTTATCTCCCCGCCGCCGCCCGGGCTGTGCCTATGGTTGCACAGCCGTTCCCCGGGAAGAGGAGCCCGGGCGGGTGGTGCATGGCTGCGGCCATGATCCAAAGGGAGGAGACTATGACTTATCTCAATCGGGCGATGCAGTCGGCATCGGCCCTTGTTCTTGCGCTCGGCCTCGGGCTGCCGGCCCAGGCCGATGGTTATCGGGTCGAGACGCTGGTGCCGGGATCGGCGTTCCACGGCGTCCACGGGCTGGGTGTCGATGCGGCGGGGCATCTCTTTGCCGGCAGCGTGGTGGGGCAGACGCTCTATCGGGTGGATCGCGACAGCGGTGCGGTATCGGTGGAGATTCCCGCGCCGCAGGGCATGGCGGACGACCTGGCCTTTGCCCCCGATGGCACCATGGCCTGGACCGCCTTTCTCTTGGGCGACATCTATGCTCGCGGTGCGGACGGCGCGGTGACGCAGCTGGCCAGCGGCTTGCCGGGCATCAACTCTCTGGCCTACCGCGACGATGGCCGGCTGTTCGCGACCCAGGTGTTTCTGGGCGATGCGCTTTATGAGGTCGACCCCACCGGCCGGGCGCCGGCCCGCAAGATCATGGAGGGCATGGGCGGTCTGAACGGGTTCCAGTTCGGTCCCGACGGCAAGCTCTACGGGCCGTTGTGGTTCAAGGGGCAGGTGGTGCGTGTCGATGTGGAGACTGCCGAGATCGAAGTGATCGCCGACGGGTTCAAGGTGCCGGCGGCGGTCAATCTCGATTCCAAGGGCAATATCTGGGTGGTGGATACCGCGCAGGGGCATCTGGTGCGGGTCAGCCCGGACGGGCAGCGCAAGGAGATCTTCGCGCATCTTTCCACCTCGCTCGACAATCTGGCGATCGATGCGGAGGATCATATCTTCGTCTCCAACATGGCCGACAACGGCATCCAGCAGATCGACCCGCAAAGCGGCGCGGTGCGACAGCTGGTCAAGGGCGCGCTGTCGATGCCGGGCGGGCTGGCGCTGGTCTCTGACGGCGGGCGCGATACGCTCTATGTCGCCGATGGTTTCGCCTATCGCAGTGTCGATACCGCCAGCGGCGCGGTGACCGATCTGGCGCGGATGCAGGCGGATCATCTGGAATACCCGTTCAGCGCCCGCGCCAATGCGGACCATGTGCTGCTGTCCAGCTGGTTCACCGGCACCGTGCAGGTGATGGATCGCCACAGCGGCCACAGCCTGCGCCTGCTGCATGGGTTCGCCGCGCCGCAGGACGCGTTGGAGCTTGCCGATGGCAGCCTGCTGGTGACGGAACTGGCCAAGGGCACGCTGACCCGGGTGACGGGCGCCGAGGGCGACACCCGCGAGGTCGTGGCCGAGGGGCTGGTGCTGCCGGTTGGCATGGTTCCGGACGGGCAGGAGGCGGTGTTCCTGACCGAGGCCGGGACCGGCACCCTGTCGCGGATCGCGCTGGCGGACGGGGCGAAGACGGTGATCGCCTCGGGGCTGCAGGGGCCCGAGGGGCTGGACCGGGCGCCCGATGGGCGGCTGGTACTGGCCGAGGTCGGCACTGGCCGGGTGCTGGCGATCGATCCCGCCGGGGGAGAGGTGGCGGTTCTGGCCGAAGGCCTGCCGATCGGCATGACCGCCGCCGCCGGCATGCCGCCCACCTATATTCCCACCGGGGTCGCGGTGGGGCAGGACGGTAGCGTCTATGTCAGTGCGGATATCGAGAACGCGATTTACCGGCTGGTGCCGCAATAACGGGCGTCTGATGGCCCGGGCCGGGTCCGGGGCTGCCCCGGGCTCGGCGCCAAGGCGCTGGCGGCACGGAATCTCCGCCTCTGATCTGGACCTTGCCGCGCGCTTGGTCCATACCTGCCGTCAGCATAAGGCCGGAGGCTTACATGGGAATCCTCAACACTCTTCTGCGCGCGGCGACTTGGTGGCACGGGCAGACGATCAACACCCAAATCTACACCTGGCGCAAGGGGACCAAGGTCGGCGAGGACAATCAGGGCAATGTGTTCTATCGCAATGCCGATGACAGCCGCCGCTGGGTCATCTTCAACGGTGAGGTCGAGGCAACGCGCGTCGATCCCGATTGGCATGGCTGGCTGCACCATACCTTCAAGGAGCCGCCGACCGAACAACCGCTGGCCCATAAGCCGTGGGAAAAGCCGCATCACGAGAACCTGACCGGGACGGCGCAGGCCTATGTGCCCGCCGGGTCGATTCTGCGGCCGCAGCCGGTCGAGCGCCGCGATTACGAGGCCTGGAGCCCGGAATAGCCGGGTCCCGCAGGCCCTGGGTTTCTAGCGTACGGAGCGTCGCATGTCGCATAGCACCACCGAGGTTCTGGTCGGGGGCGTGGTTCTGGCCGCGGCCATCGGCTTTGCCGTCTATGCCGGGCAATCCACGGGGTTCGGTCCCGGCGGTGGCGGCTACCCGCTGACCGCGTCCTTCCGCTCTCTCGAAGGGGTGAGTGTGGGCACCGACGTGCGGCTGGCGGGGGTCAAGATCGGCACCGTCACCGGGATGGAGCTGAACCCCGAGACCTATCGCGCCGACACCACGCTTTCGATCCTGAAGGGCATCGAGATTCCCGACGACAGCTCCGTCGTGGTGTCCTCCGAAGGGCTTCTGGGCGGCAATTTTGTCGAGATCATGCCGGGCGGATCGCTCGGCTATTTCGAACCGGGGTCGGAGATCACCGATACCCAGGGCTCCGTCAGCCTGATCTCACTGCTGTTGAAATTCGTCTCGGGCGGGTCGGGTGGCTCTGACAGCGGCGACAGCGGAGCGACGGAGTGATCCTGCGCCGCGCCGTTCTGCTGGGCCTGCTGACCGCTGCCGGGCTGGCCGCCGGGCCGCTGCTGGCGCAGGACCGGGTGCCCTCGACCTCGGGGCAGGGCGCCGTTCTGCGCGGGCTCGACAAGGTTAACGGCCAGACCGTGGATATCGAGCTGTCCAATGGCGGCACTGCCGAGGTCTTCGGCCTGGATGTCGCCCTGGCCGATTGCCGCTATCCCACCGACAACCCCACCGGCGATGCCTTCGCCTATCTAACGATCTGGGAACGGGGCAAGGCTCAGGCCATTTTCGAGGGCTGGATGATCGCCTCCGCCCCGGCGCTGAACGCACTCGATCATGCGCGCTATGACGTCTGGGTGTTGCGCTGTATCACGTCCTGAGCGCTCGGCACCGGCGGCGCGGTGAAATCCGCCGATTTCTCCAGCGCTGAGGCCAGCCGCCGCTGATAGGCGGCCCGCGGGATTTCGATGCCGCCGAGGCTGGCCAGATGACTGGTGAGAAACTGCGTATCGAACAGTTCGAAGCCGCCCTGACGCAGGCGGTCGACCAGATAGGCCAGGGCCAGCTTCGACGCGTCGGTGCGCCGCGAGAACATGCTTTCGCCGAAATAGGCCGCCCCCAGCACCACGCCGTAGACGCCGCCGATCAGCCTGTCGCCGTCCCAGACCTCCAGCGAATGCGCCCGTCCCATCCGGTGCAGGGCGATGTAGAGGCTGCGGATTTCTGCGTTGATCCAGGTTTCTGTCCGGTCGGCGCACCCGTCGAGCACGCCAGCGAAATCGCGGTCTATGGTGATCTGGTAGCCGCCGCGGCGCATCCGCCGCGCCAGCGAGCGCGAGATATGGAAGCCGTCCAGCGGCAGGATCCCGCGCCGCTTGGGGTCGACCCAGAAGATCTCCGGGTCGTCCCGATGCTCGGCCATCGGAAAAATGCCGATGGAATATCCGTGCAGCAGCAGTTCGGGGCTGATCGACATCGGTCAGCCCCGCCTGCAAGGGGAAAGCTCAGGCGCCCAGATGATCCTCAAGCCATTTTTCCAGCCAGTGGATGTTGTAGTTGCCGCCGAGCACGTCGGGCTCCTGCAGCAGCGCGCTGAACAGCGGCACGGTGGTGTCCACGCCGTCGACGATCAGTTCTCCCAGCGCGCGGTTCAGACGCGCCAGCGCCTCGGCCCGGTCGCGGCCATGCACGATCAGCTTGCCGATCAGGCTGTCGTAATAGGGCGGGATCGAATAGCCGTCATAGAGCGCGGAATCCATCCGCACCCCCAGCCCGCCGGGGGCGTGATAGGCGCTGATCTTGCCGGGGCAGGGGGCGAAGTTCGGCAGCCGTTCGGCATTGATCCGCACTTCGATGGCATGGCCGTTGATGGTCAGATCGTCCTGCCCGAAAGACATCGGCTCGCCGGCAGCGACCAGGATTTGCTCCCGCACCAGATCGACGCCGAAGATCGCCTCGGTCACCGGGTGTTCCACCTGCAGGCGGGTGTTCATCTCGATGAAGTAGAACTCGCCCTTCTCGTAGAGAAACTCGATGGTGCCGGCGCCGATATAGTTGATCTTGGCCACCGCCTCGGCGCAGACCTGACCGATGCGGGCGCGTTCCTCGGCGCTGATGCAGGGGCCGGGGGCCTCTTCCAGCACCTTCTGGTGGCGGCGCTGCAGCGAACAGTCGCGTTCCCCCAGGTGGACCGCCTTGCCCTTGCCGTCGCCGAAGACCTGAATTTCGATGTGCCGCGGCGTGGTGAGGTATTTTTCGATATAGACCTCATCGTTGCCGAAGGCGGCCTTGGCCTCGGCCCGGGCGGTATGGAAGGCATGTTCCATGTCGGCGGCGGTCAGCGCCACCTTCATGCCTCGGCCGCCGCCGCCGGCGGTCGCCTTGATGATCACCGGATAGCCGATCTCGGCGCCGACACGCTGGGCGGTTTCCAGATCGGGCACGCCGCCGTCGGAGCCGGGCACGCAGGGCACACCCAGCGCCTTCATCGTGTCCTTGGCGGTGATCTTGTCGCCCATGATGCGGATATGCTCCGCGGTGGGGCCGATGAAGGTGATGCCGTGATCTTCGACGATCTGCACGAAGTTGGCGTTCTCCGACAGGAAGCCATAGCCGGGATGGATCGCCTGCGCGCCGGTGATCTCGCAGGCGGAGATGATGGCGGGCATGTTCAGGTAGCTTTGCGGGCTGGGCGGCGGACCGATGCAGATCGATTCATCGGCCATGCGCACATGCATCGCATCGCTGTCGGCGGTGGAATGCACGGCGACCGTGGCAATCCCCATCTCGCGGGCGGCGCGGATCACGCGCAGGGCGATCTCGCCCCGGTTCGCAATCAGAATCTTGTCGAACATCTCGGCCCCTTACTCGATGATGACCAGGGGAGTCCCGAATTCGACCGCGGCGCCGTCGTCGACCAGGATGCGTTTGACCGTCCCGGCGCGCGGTGCGTGGATGTGGTTCATGGTCTTCATCGCCTCGACGATCAGCAGCGTGTCGCCCTCATCGACGGTGGCGCCGACCTTGATGAACTTCGGCGCGCCGGGTTCGGGCTGCAGATAGATGGTGCCGACCATCGGAGAGGTCACGGCGCCGGGATGGGAGGCGGGATCTTCCTGCGGTGCGGCGGCGGCGGCCGGGGCCGCTGCGGGGGCGGCAGCCGGTGCGGCGGCGACCGGTGCCGGGGCGGCCATCGCCACCGGTGCGGCGATCGGCGCGGCACGGCTCACCCGCACGTTCAGGCTGTTGTCTTCGCTGTACTCGCGCTTGACCTCAAGCTCGGTCAGGTCGTTCTCTTGCAGAAGCTCCGCAAGGGCCTTGATGAAAGCCACATCCGCGTCGGTTGTTTTATTCGTCATATCGTTCCTCGACCCGTTTGAACCGCGCCGGAGGGAGATCGGGCGGCATGCAAATCATGTGGGCTTATAGGCCATGGCGGAAACGGTGAAAAGCGCAGATGCCGCAGCCAAAGGCTACACGGCTGCGTGACCGATCGGCCCAAGCCCCGCTCAAGCCCCGCGCAGCCGTTCGGGCAGGGTGGTGCGGCTGGTGAAGCGGTGGTTGCGGGCGCGGATCAGCCCGCGTTTGGCGTCGCGCGCCGGTTCGGCGGCGATCGTGGCGAGCGCGGCCTCTGCCGCAGGGTCCCAGGGCGCTTCGGGCAGCGCTTCGAACCCGTCATAGAACTTGCGGGCGGCCAACAGCGGTTTCGCCCAGGCCGGTCCCGGCAACCCCTTGCCCGGGCCGCCGGCGATCTCGCGCCGGTGGTGGTTGGCGGCCAGAAGCGCCGGGCGAAAGGCGTATTTCAGGTGGATCAGATAGACCCCGGGCGGCAGGACAAAGGGGAACCGGGGCACCAGCCGCGGGCGGACCTGGACGCCATGACGAACCAGCCGGACATCGCCGCGCGCCGCCCAGGCCTTGGAATAATGGCTGGAAAACGCCGCCGCGGGCCGGTGTTTCAGCACCGGATCGCCATCGGGCACACGGGGATCGCCGGGCCGTTCGGCCAGGTTCAGCCCCAGCGCGAAAACCGCCTGTCCGGTTTGCGCGGCAAAGAAGCTTTCGAAACTGTCGTAAAGCGCGGGATCGAGGCAGACCAGCTCGTCGGCATCGGTGCGGATGGCCCAGTCGTAGACCGCCAGCAGCCCCGACAGCAGACCGTTCAGCAGCCGGTCGCGCAGGGCATCGAATCCCTCCAGCCGGTCGCGCGGCACGGTGAGGATATTGGCGCCGGGACAGAGCCGGGGCAGCATCGGATCGGCCCCATGGGCGACGATGAAGAGGTTCTTCGCCCCCAGATGGCGGGCATAGTGCATGTACCACTGCGACAGCGCCCAGTGATCGCGATACACCATGGTGATGGCACAGATCCTCATGTCTCCATCTAGGGCCGCGAAACCCCGGGCGACAAGCGAAACCTCCGCCCCCGCCCGGAGGCGGGCCGGTCAGGCGGGATCGGGGTCGGGGGGAAGAGCGGGGCGGTTGCCCATCATGGTGTCGATCAGATGGCTCAGCATCTCGGCCCGGTTGCGGGTGCCGGACTTGCGGTAGATCGCGTTCAGATGCGCCTTGACCGTGCCCTCGGCGCTGCCGCGCAGCTCGGCGATTTCGGCGATGGAGAGGCCCTTGACCAGAAAGCTCGCCACATCGCGTTCGGCGGGCGTCAATGCCCAGGCGTCGAACTCCGCCTCGATCACGGTGTGGACCGCGGCATTGGCGGCCCGCAGGCTGTCTTCCAGATGCGCCTTGCGGCGCAACAGCGACAGCAGATAGCGGATCTCGAAGATGATGCCGGCGACCAGACCCAGCGTCGCCACCGCCTCGATGGCCAGGTGGATCAGGTCGGCGGTGCTCAGTTTCGGGTGCCAGCTGTCAGCCAGAAGATCGCCAATGAAGATCGCCGCGCAGAACACCTGGACGGCGATCAGGACGGTCAGGACCAGCGGGATTTTCCGGCTGTCGGAGCGGGAGGTGGTCTCCATGGCAGTCATTCGGCCCTGTCAGTTCGGCGTGGTCTGTTCGGCGTCGGGTCAGCTCTCCGGCAGGTCCTTGTACCCGGTGATCATCGCCCGTGCCAGATTGACTTTGGTCCGGCGGCTCTCGAAGGCCACAGCCGCGATATGCGCGACGACCGAGATTTCGGCCCAGGTGACGAAGGCCTCATGCAGCTCCTCCGGGCCCTCGACGCCCCAGAACATGTCGGTGGTCATCAGATAGCCGGTCAGGCCGATGGCCAGCAGCGTCAGGATCAGGTTGTAGATCATCAGCGCCCCCAGCGGCGAGTGGCCGACATGCGGATGGGTGCGATGGGTGGCGATATCGGTCATCTGCCCCACTGCGCCGGACAGGCTGGGCGGAAAGCTGGAAAACCGGGCATAGCGGCTGCCGACCAGTCCCCAGAGGATGCGGAAAACCACGAGGCCGACGACGAAGTACCCGATCCAATGGTGCAGCTTGCTCTCTTCGTCGACGAAGAGCGCATTGGCGGCGAAGCCCGCCACCAGGGACCAGTGAAACAGGCGCACGGCGGGGTCCCAGACCCGGGTTCTTGTCATCTTGCTTTCCTTTCTCTCAGGGGAGCTGGTCGATCCATAAGGGGACGCCGCCGCGCCAGGGGGATGTCGGGGGGACGTCAGGGGGGCGGCGGCGCCGGACGCGATCAGTCGTTGTCCTTGCTGCGGACGATCTTCAGATCGGCGTCGAGGTAGATTTCCTGTTTCATGCCGTCCTTGATCACATAGGCCTCATACATCCCGTCCTCCATCTTGATCTTGCGCACCTCATAGCCCTGCTCGGTCAGGGTGGCGCGGATCTTGTCGGCGGTATCGCTCGGCACGCTGCGGTCGGAGGCCAGGGCGCCGGTGGCGGGCAGGGCAAGCGTCAGGGCGAGCAGGGCGGCATGGGTGAATTTCATCTTCGGGTCTCCTTCAGGGATCACACTCTGGGGTCACATGAACCGGTCGGGATGGCTCCCGGCGCCGGTGCTGCCGATCTGGACCGGCGGGCGACGGCGAGGAATTGAACCGAGGGTGGAGAGCGGCGGATTTTTCCCGCCAGTGCGCGCCTATAACCCGGGTTTAGGCCGCAGACGCAGGGGTTTGACGGCACGGCAGGCGTGGCGATGACGCCGGGTCGTGCTGGACAGGCCTGGGGCCGCTTCCGATCCTTGCCGCCGGAGGACGGCCCGTGAGGGTCCGCAAGATCAGAGAAGGGGGGAGACCCATGGAGTTTCTGGAGCATGGCCGCGCGGTGCTGGCGGCGCAGCCGTTTTCGCAGATGGTCGGGGCGGAGCTGACCCGTTTCGTGCCGGGCGAGGCGGAGATCGCGCTGCCGGTCACCGATCAGCTCAAACAGCAGAACGGTTTCGTTCATGGCGGCGTTCTGGCCTATCTCGCCGATACCGCCCTGACCTTTGCCGGCGGGTCGGTGCTGAAGGGGGTACTCACCTCCGAGATCAAGGTGAATTATACCCGCCCGGGGCTGGGGCAGCGGCTGATCGCCCGGGCCAGCGTGCTGTCCCATGGCAAGACCCAGGCAGTCTGCCGCTGTGACATCTTCGCGCTGCAGGACGGGGCGGAAAAGCTCTGCGCTGCGGCGCAGGGCACCATCGTCAAGGTTTCCCTGCCGGACTGATCCGGGTGCCGGAGCTGCCTGCGTCGGTTCGATCGGGACGAAAAAAGGACGGGCCACCCCGCGCCGGGCAGCCCGTCCGGAGTGCGGGGGACAGGGACCCCCGCAGCAGGGAGAAGATCAGATCGCCAGATATTCGGCGCGCAGATCCGCATCCTCCAGCACCTCGGCGGCGGAGCCGTCGAAGACGATGGAGCCGGTGTCGAGGATGATCGCGCGATCCGCCAGCTGCAGCGCGCGCACCGCGTTCTGTTCGACCAGAATCGTGGTCATCCCCTGTTCCTTGATGTGGATGAGGGTCTTTTCGATCTCATCCACGATGACCGGGGCGAGCCCCTCATAGGGTTCGTCCAGCAGCAGCACCTTGATGTCGCGGGCCAGCGCCCGGGCGATCGCCAGCATCTGCTGTTCGCCGCCCGACAGCGTCACCCCCTCCTGCTTGCGACGCTCGCCCAGACGGGGGAAGAGTTCGTAAAGACGGTCGATGCTCCAGCCGATGGGAGGGGCGATCTGCGCCAGTTGCAGGTTCTCTTCCACCGTCAGCCCGGGAATGATGCGGCGATCCTCCGGCACCAGCCCCAGCCCCGCGGTCGCCGCCTCGTAAGAGGTCATGGCGTGCAGGGGCTTGTGATCCAGCCAGATCTCTCCGCGCGTCACCTGCGGGCTGCCGGTGCGGGCGATGGCCCGCAGGGTCGAGGTCTTGCCGGCGCCGTTGCGGCCCAGAAGCGCCAGGATCTCTCCCTCATGCACGTTGAAGGAGACGCCCTGCACGATATAGCTCTCGCCGTAATAGGCATGCATGTCCCAGACCGACAGAAAGGCCGGGGCGGTCTGGGCCTGGTTGGCGTTCCTGGAAAAGTCGGGTTTGACGTTCATTTCGTGGCCCTCCGTTACGCGGTTTCGCCCAGGTACGCTTCGCGCACCTTGGGATTGCCGCGGATGTTCTGCGGCTCGTCCTCGACCAGCGGCGTGCCCTGCGCCAGCACGGTGATCCGGTCGGCGAGGGAGAACACCACATGCATGTCGTGTTCGATGATGGCGATGGTGATATCGCGTTCCGCCTTGATCTGCTTCAGCAGGTCGATGGTGTTGTTGGTATCGGCCCGCGCCATGCCGGCGGTGGGTTCGTCCAGCAGCAGCAGCCGCGGTTCCTGACTCAGGCACATGCCGATTTCCAGCCGCCGCTTGTCACCGCGCGACATCGAGGCCGCGTGCATGTGGCGCTTGTCGATCATGTTCATGTCGATCAGCATCTTTTCGGCCTGCTCGATCACGCCGGCCTCGTTGCGAATGCTTTCGATGGCGTGCATGCGAAAGGCGCCGTCGCGGCGGGCGAAGATCGGGATCAGCATGTTTTCCATCACCGTCAGATCGCCGAAGATCTCGGGCGTCTGGAACACCCGGGAAATCCCCATCTGGTTGATCTCGAACGGCTTGCGGCCCAGCACCGACTGGCCGTCGAACATCACCGATCCGGTGTCGGGGATCAGCTTGCCCACCAGGCAGTTCAGCAGGGTGGACTTGCCGGCGCCGTTGGGGCCGATGATCGCATGCACGGTGTTTTCCCGCACGTTCAGGTTCACATCGCTCAGCGCCTTGAGGCCGCCGAAATTCTTGCTGACGTTCTTGACTTCGAGAATGCCCATGGCTGCCTCCTATTCCGCCGGTTCGGTCTTGCGCTGCGCTTCGCCGTCCTTGCCGCCCCGCCGGCGCCTGATCCAGCGCCCCAGCCGCTGACCGCCCTCGACCAGCCCGCCGGGCAGGAAGATGACCACCAGCATGAACAGGATGCCCAGCGTCAGATGCCAGCCCTTGCCGATGAAGGGATGCACCAGGAAGACCATCGCATCCTCCAGCCCGTCGGGCAGGAAGCCGAACCAGCCGTGCAGCACGTTGTCGTTGATCTTCGAGAAGATGTTTTCGAAGTATTTGATGAAGCCCGCGCCCAGCACCGGACCGATCAGCGTGCCGGTGCCGCCGAGGATGGTCATCAGCACGACCTCGCCGCTGGCGGTCCATTGCATCCGCTCGGCGCCGGCGAGCGGATCCATCGCCGCCATCAGCCCGCCGGCGAGCCCTGCATACATGCCCGAGATCACGAAGGCGGCCAACGTATAGGGGCGGGTGTTCAGCCCGGTGTAATTCATCCGCTGCTGGTTCGACTTCACGGCCCGCAGCATCATGCCGAAGGGAGAGCGGAAGATGCGGATCGCCAGGTAGAACACCGCCATCAGCACCACCGCGCAGAGGTAGTATCCGGCGTTGAAATCGAAGCTCCAGCCGCCGAGATCGAGCCGGTAGGTCGCCCGCATCGACAGCCCGAAGAGATGCGGCAGATCGGGCAGCCGGTCGCTGTGGAACAGCTGGGGATCGTCGGCATAGACCTGCAGCCCGGTTTCGCCGTTGGTCAGGTTGAACCGCGGGTTCGACAGCACCGAATAGGCCAGCGCGAAGGACATCTGCGCGAAGGCGAGGGTGAGGATCGAGAAATAGATACCCGATCGGCGCAGGCTTACGAAGCCCATCAGCAGGGAAAACAGCCCCGCGACCACCACGCTCAGCGCCACGGCGGGCAGAACGTTGTAGGTGAAGAGCTTGAAGATCCAGACCGCCGAATAGCTGCCCACCCCGAGAAAGGCGGCATGACCGAAGGACAGGTAACCGGTCAGCCCGAACAGGATGTTGAAGCCGATGGCGAAGATACCGAAGATCACGAACCGCTGCATCAGGTCGGGATAACCGGCGTTGAACTGCGCCATGGCGCTGTCGGCGGGAAAGGGGTTGAGGATGAAGGGCGCCCCCAGCGTCAGCAAGGCGACGATGATCAGCAGCGTGGTGTCTTTCTTGTCCAGTCCCAGCATGGGTTAGTCCTCCATCACGCCCTTGCGGCCCATCAGGCCCCGCGGGCGGGTGAGCAGAATGATGATGGCGACCAGATAGATGATGATCTGGTTGATGCCGGGGATGGTGGTGGTGGCCCAGGTGGTGGAGGCGAAGCTCTCCAGCACGCCCAGCAGGAAGCCGGCCAGCACCGCGCCGGGCAGCGATCCCATGCCGCCGACCACGACCACGACGAAGCTGAGCACCAGAAAGTCCATTCCCATGTGATAGTTCGGTGGGTTGAGCGGGCCGTACATCACCCCGGCCAGGCCTGCGACCGCGGCGGCGATGCCGAACATGATGGTGAAGCGGCGGTCGATGTTGATGCCCAGCAGCCCCACGGTCTCGCGGTCGGCCATGCCGGCGCGCACCACCATGCCGAAAGTGGTGAATTGCAGGAAGGCGAAGACCGCGGCGATGACGCCGGCGGCGAAGAAGAAATAGACCAGCCGCCAGATCGGATAGATGATCGCATTGGCCTGGAAGCCGATCATCTGGCCCAGATCGACCGAACCGCGCAGCGCGGCGGGGGCGGGGGTCTGGATCGGGTTGGCGCCGAAGAAGTATTTCACCACCTCCTGCAGCACGATGGCCAGCCCGAAGGTCACCAGGATCTGATCGGCATGGGGGCGTTTGTAGAAATGCTTGATCAGCCCGCGCTCCATCGCATAGCCGATGCCGAGCATGATCGGGATCGAGAACAGCACCGCCAGCGGCACCGACCAGTCGATGATCGCGGCGCCGATATCGGGGCCGAACCAAGACTCGATATAGGGGGTTTTCACCTTCATCGGATTGCCGAGGAAATCGGTCCGCGTCGGGTCGATGGTCTCGAAGGAGAGGGTGAACAGCCGTTGCAGGGTGACGGCGCAGAACGCCCCGATCATGAACAGCGCGCCGTGGGCGAAGTTGACCACGCCGAGCGTGCCGAAGATGAGCGTGAGCCCCAAGGCGATCAGCGCATAGGCCGAGCCTTTGTCGAGCCCGTTGAGAATTTGCAGAAGGAATGCGTCCATCGGTTCCCGCCTCTGGTGAAGAATGGGCGGATCGCTCCGGACTTGCCGGTGCCATCCGTCGGGTGGGATATGTGACGGGTGTCGGAAAGCCGGCCCGGAGCCACGGAAGAACCCCGGGCGCGGCCCCCTTGTGCGCGCGTCGGTCCGCGCGCACCCCCCCACGTGGTCAGATCAGACGGTCAGGCGCCGGCGTTGCAGGTGCCCAGCATGCCGCCGGAGAACATCGGGTGATCCGGCGGATAGGTCACCTGGCCGGCCGGCGTCACCTCGACCACTTCCAGCAGATCGAATTCGCTGGTCGGGTTCTCCTTGCCGCGCACCACCAGAACGTCCTTGAAGCACTGGTGATCGGCCGCCCGGTACAGCGTCTTGCCGTTGCCGAGCCCGTCGAACTCGAACCCTTCCAGCGCCTGGGCCACGCCGCAGGGATTGAAGGTGCCGGCGCGCTCGCAGGCATCGGCATAGAGCAGCGTCTGGCAATAGACGGTATGCGCCGCCTGGCTGGGCGGGAAGCCGTATTTGGTGCCGAAGCTCTTGACGAAGGCCTTGGAGGCGTCGTCCTGCAGCGACCAGTGCCAGTTGGTGGAGCCGAGAATGCCCTTGACGTTCTCGCCCGCGCCCTTGGCCATCAGCCGGGAATAGAGCGGCACGACGATCTCGAAATGCTTGCCGTTGACCATCTTGTCGCGCAGGCCGAACTGCACCGCGTTGGTCAGCGAGTTGACCATGTTGCCGCCGTAGTGGTTCAGGATCAGCACGTCGGCGCCGGAGTTCAACACCGGCGCGATGTAGGAGCTGAAATCGGTGGCCGCCAGCGGCGTCTTCACCGTGTTCACCGTCTGCCAGCCCAGGGCCTCGGTCGCGGCCTTGATCGATTCCTCCTGGGTCCAGCCCCAGGTGTAATCGGCAGTCAGGTGATAGGCCTTGCGGTCGGTGCCGTATTGCGCCGCCAGCACCGGCGCCAGCGCCGCGCCCGACATATAGGCGTTGAAGAAATGGCGGAAGCCGTTGGCTTTCTTGTCCTTGCCGGTGGTGTCGTTGGAATGGGTCAGACCTGCCATGAAGATCACGCCGGCCTCCTGGCACAGGCCCTGTACGGCGATCGCCACGCCCGAGGACGAACCGCCGGTGATCATGATGGCGCCGTCCTTCTCGATCATCGACTTGGCGGAGGCGCGGGCGGCATCGGATTTGGTCTGGGTATCGCCGGTGACGAATTGCACCTTCTTGCCCAGGATGCCGTTGCCCTGCAGCGCCTTGGAGCTGAAGGTGTTCATCATGCCGCCGTCGCCGCCGCCGTTCAGATGTTCGACCGCGAGCTCATAGGCGCGCAGCTCGTCGGCGCCCTCATCGGCATAGGGTCCGGTCTGCGGCACGTTGAAGCCCAGCGTGACGGTGCCGCCGGTGGGTTCGTTCATGTAGGCCGCCGCCGAAGAGGCGGTGAAGATCGTCGGCAGCGCCAGACCGGCGCCGGCGGTCGCACCGCTCTTGAGCACGCCGCGGCGTGTCACAGTGGTCTTGGTCATGTAATCCTCCCGTTTCGGTTCTTGCGCCGCCGGGCTCCTCTTCCCGGGGGTGGCGCAGGCACGATTGTGCAAATTGATTATGAGAAGGGTCCCGAAAATTTCGCAATAAGCCCCTTGTAGGGAAGAATATTTTTGTCAACAAATGAACAATTGCACCGCAATAATTGTCAATTTCATTATGTTGCGGTGCAGAAAGGCTTTGAAAAGCCGACAGAAAGGGAGGGATAACGCAGGTGGCTCGTGACACGCTGACCGGCAGCCGTATCCGGGAACGTCGGACGATCAAGGGGGTGCGACAGGCCGACCTTGCCCGAAAAGTGGGGATATCGGCCTCTTACCTCAATCTGATCGAACATAACAGGCGCAGAATCGGCGGCAAACTGCTGATCGATATCGCCTCGGTCCTGGGGGTCGAGCCGTCGATGCTGACCGAAGGGGCGGAGGCCGCGCTGATCGCCACGCTGCGCGAGGCCGCCGCCGACGCGGCCACGCCGCTGGCCGAAACCGATCGCGCCGATGAATTCGCCGGCCGGTTTCCCGGCTGGGCCGAGGTGCTGGCCTGGTCGCATCACCGCATCGCCTCGCTCGAACGCACGGTCGAAACGCTCTCCGACCGGCTGACCCACGATCCGCGGCTGGCGGCCTCGCTGCACGAGGTGCTGTCGACCGCCGCGGCGATCCGATCCACCGCCTCGATCCTGGCCGAGACCGGAGAGCTGGAGCCGGAATGGCGTGACCGGTTTCACCGCAACCTGAACGAGGACAGCGCCCGGCTGGCCGACAGTTCAAAGGCGCTGGTGGCCTATCTGGACGACAGCGAGGCGAATGACGATCGCCGGGGCGCTCCGCAGGAGGAGGTGGAGGCCTTCATGGCGGCTCACGGCCATCATTTCCCCGGGCTGGAGAGGGGCGCGGAACTGCCGGATCCGCTGATCGAGGCGGCGCCAGAGCTGACCTCGCGCGCGGCGCGCCAGGTGGCCCGCGCGGTTTTGGCGCAATATCAGGCCGATGCGGCGGCGATGCCCCTGACCGAGATCACCGGCGCCATCGCCTCGGTGGGGCTGGACCCGCTGGCGCTGGCGGCGCGTTTCGGCGCCGATCTTCCAGCGGTGTTCCGGCGCATCGCGGCGCTGCCGGCCGAGGTGCTGCCGGATGAGGTCGGTCTGGTGATCTGCGATGCCTCGGGTTCGATCCTCTTTCGCAAGCCGCTGCCCGGTTTCGCGCTGCCGCGCCATGGCGAATCCTGCCCGCTCTGGCCGCTCTTCAGCGCGCTGAACCGGCCGTTGGTGCCGATCCGCCGGCGGGTGGCGCAGCTGGGGCGCAGCGCCGCGCATTTCGACTGTCTGGCGGTGGCCTGGCCCGACGGCCAGCCGGATTTCGACCGCGATCCGGTCTATCGCTCGATCATGCTGATCCTGCCGGTGGCCGGCGGCGGTATCGGCGGCGAGCAGGTGCAGCCGGTGGGCAGCAGCTGCCGGGTCTGTCCGCGGTCCGCCTGCGCCGCCCGCCGCGAACCCTCGATCCTGAGCGAGGGCCTGTGACAGCGGCCTTTGAGGGGGGGCCTTTGAGGGGGGCTGTGACGGGGGCCTGTGACGAAGGGTTTTGACACTGTCCCGGCGGCGGGGATACTCTGAGCCGAACAAATAAGACGCCCGCCCGCCGGTCCCTGAGGGATGCAGCCCGGCGGTACCGGGCCGGGGGAGGGGAGGATCGGCATGGGTCGACATGTTCTGCTGATCGAAGACGAAGCGAATATCACCGAGGCGATCCGCTTCCTGCTGACGCGGGATGGATGGCAGGTGGACACCCACGCCGATGGTGCCGACGCGGTCGAGGTGATCCGCCGCGCAGCCCCCGATCTGGTGATTCTGGACGTGATGCTGCCGGGGCGCAGCGGCATGGAGATCCTGCGCGATCTGCGCGATCTCGACGGGTTTCGCGATCTGCCGGTGCTGATGCTGACCGCCCGAGGCCAGTCGCGCGACCGCGACATGGCCGAACGCGCCGGGGTCAGCCGGTTCATGACCAAGCCGTTCTCCAATGCCGAAGTGCTGAGCGCGGTGCGCGATCTGCACGCCCAGGCGCAGCGGACATGAGCGACACCGGCAGCGATCCCGGCCCCGCCAAGAAGCTGCCGCCGGTGTTCCTGGAACGCCAGAGCTATCGCCGGCGCCGGCTGCTGGACGCGGCGCGGCTGCTGCCGGTGCTGGGGGCGCTGCTGTTCGCGGTGCCGTTGCTCTGGCCCCAGGGCGGGGCGGCGGGCACGCCCTCCACCTCGGCGGCGATCCGCTACATTTTCATCGTCTGGGGGCTGCTGATCCTCTGTACCCTGCTGTTCGGCCTGCTGACCCGCGGCTGGTCCGGCCCGGCCGATCCCGTCGGCCCCGGGGCGGAGGCGACCGAGCCGGCACCGGTTGGCCGGTGAGCGGGTTGGGAGCGGGCGCTTGAACGGGCGGATGAAGGGGGCGATGCGCGGGACGGGAAAGGGCGGCTGATGGCATCCTTCAACCTGATGGTGCTGGTCTGCCTCGGCTATGTGGCGCTGCTGTTCATCGTCGCCTTCGCCGCCGACCGGCTGGCCGCGACGGGGCGGGGCACCTGGCTGCGCTCGCCGGTGATCTACACGCTGTCGATGTCGATCTACTGCACCGCCTGGACGTTTTACGGCGCGGTGGGCTACGCGGCGCGCTCCGGGCTGGAATATGTCACCATCTACCTCGGCCCGACGCTGGTGATGATCGGCTGGTGGTGGGGCCTGCGCAAGCTGGTGCGGGTCGGGCGCAGCCAGCGGGTGACCTCCATCGCCGACCTGATCTCGTCCCGCTACGGCAAATCCAACCTGCTGGCGATCTGCGTCACCACCCTCGCGGTGATCGGCATCACCCCCTATATCGCGCTGCAGCTGCAATCGATCACCCATTCTTTCGCGATCTTCTTCGCCGAGGAGGGTGTCAGCGGCTATGGCGAGGCGACGGTGGTGTTCTGGGTCGCCGCCGGCCTGGCGGTCTTCGCCATTCTCTTCGGCACCCGCAACCTCGACGCCAACGAACGCCACCACGGGGTGGTCACCGCCGTCGCGCTTGAGGCGGTGGTCAAGCTGGTGGCGCTGCTGGCGGTGGGGGTCTTCGTGGTGTGGGGTCTCTCCGGCGGTGTGGCGGAGACGCTGGCGCGGATCGACGCCTCGCCCATCGGGGAATGGCAGGTGAACGGCAGCCGCTGGGCGACGATCACCTTCCTGGCGGTGGCGGCCTTTCTCTGCCTGCCGCGGATGTTCCAGGTCATGGTGGTGGAGAATGACGACGAACGCCACCTGCGCACCGCCGCCTGGGCGTTTCCGCTCTATCTGCTGCTGATCAGCCTCTTCGTGGTGCCGATCGCGGTGGTCGGGCTGGACGTGATGCCGGCGGGCAGCAATCCCGACATGTTCGTGCTGACGCTGCCGCTGTCGCAGGGCAAGGAAGCGCTGGCGATGCTGTCCTTTCTCGGTGGCTTCTCCTCCGCCACCTCGATGGTCATCGTCGCGGCGATGGCGCTGTCGACCATGGTATCGAACCATCTGGTGATGCCGATCTGGCTGTCGGCACGGGGGGATCGCGCGTCGGTCTCCGGCGATGTGCGCAAGGTGATCCTGCTGGCGCGCCGCATCTCGATCGCCGCGATCATGGGGCTTGGGTATTTCTATTTCCGGCTGTCGGGCGGCGGCACCGCGCTGGCGTCCATCGGGCTGATCTCCTTCGCCGGCATCGCCCAGATCCTGCCGGCGCTGATGGGCGGGCTGTTCTGGCGCGGCGCCACCCGGATCGGCGCGCTGGCCGGCCTGACGGTGGGCTTCGTGCTGTGGCTCTACACGCTGCTGCTGCCGCAGATGGGCGCTGGCATCCTGTCGCAAGGCGTGCTCGCGCAGGGGCCCTTCGGTATCGGCTGGCTGAGGCCCGAGGCGCTGTTCGGGATCGAGGGGCTAGACCCCATCGTGCATTCGGTGCTGTGGAGCATGGTGCTGAATGCCACCGCCTTCTTCGCCGGCTCGATGCTGAGCTTTCCCAGCCCGCTGGAGCGGTTGCAGGGGGCGCAGTTCGTCAATGTCTTCGACCACTCCGCCGGGCCGCGCGGCTGGACCGGCTCTGTCGCGCAGAGCGAGGATCTGATGATCATGACCCAGCGCATCCTCGGCGCGCGGGAGGCGCAGGCGCTGTTCCACCGCGAGGCGGCGCTGCAGGGCGGGCGCGGTCACCTGCCGGAGCCGACACCGCTGTTCTTGGAGCGGCTGGAGCGGGAGCTGAGCGGGTCGGTCGGGGCGGCGGCGGCCCATGCGATGATCGGCCAGATCGTCGGCGGTTCTTCCGTCTCGGTCGAGGATCTGCTGGCGGTGGCGGATGAGAGCGCCCAGCTGATGGAATATTCCAGCCAGTTGGAGGTGAAATCCGCCGAACTCGCCCGCACCGCCCGGAAATTGCGCGAGGCGAACGACAAGCTGACGCAGATATCGCTGCAGAAGGATGCCTTTCTCAGCCAGATCAGCCATGAACTCCGGACGCCCATGACCTCGATCCGGGCGTTTTCCGAGATCCTGCGCGACGACGACGGGCTGAGCCTGCGGGAGAAGAGCCGCTATGCCAATATCATCCATGACGAGGCGCTGCGGCTGACGCGGCTGCTGAACGATCTGTTGGATCTGAGCGTGCTGGAAAACGGTCAGGTCAGCCTGAACATGCGGTCGGGGTTGTTGTCCGACGTGCTGGACCGGGCGATCTCCTCGGCGCTGGCGGGGGCGGAGGGGGCGCTGGTGGTGCGCCGTCGCCGGCTCAGCGAAACGGTGCGGGTGACCACCGATCAGGACCGGCTGGCGCAGGTCTTCATCAACCTGATCTCCAACGCGCAGAAATACTGCGATGCGCCGCATCCGGAGCTCACCGTCTCGGTGCACGATGTGGGCGATCAGGTGGTGGTGGATTTCATCGACAACGGCAGCGGCATCCCGGTCGAGGCGCAGTCGACGGTGTTCGAGAAATTCGCCCGGGTGCATGCGGAAAAGGCCGGCGGGGCGGGGCTGGGGCTGGCCATCTGCCGTGAGATCATGCAGCGTCTGGGCGGTGAAATCCACTATCTGCCCGGTCACGCCGGGGCGGCGTTCCGGGTCAGCCTGCCGACCGAAGCGCGACCGATACCGGAGTAGGAGGCGGGCATGTCGGGGGTGTGCCCGGCAATCTTTCGGGGGAGATGAAGATGACGGATCCGGACAGGCTTCTTGCGCTTGCGGCGCTGATGGCGGCGGTGGTCCTGTTGCTGCTGGCGGGGATGGCCCTGCTGCGTCCGGCCTTTGCGTTCTGGCCGCCGCCAGAGACGGCAAGCTGGCAAAACCGGCTGTTCAGGGTCCTGTTCCGCATCATGTTCTACGGTTTGGTCGGTGCGACAGCGCTGCGGCTCTGGCGCGACGGCGTTTCGATCTCGATCTGGCAAAGCTGGCTTGCCTTGGTCCTGTTCGCGACCGGTTTCGCGGTCGCCTTCGCGGCGACCGCCAGTTTGGGCTGGGGCAATGCCTTCGGCGCCCAGGAGGGGCTGCGGACCGGCGGAATCTTCGGATACTCGCGGAACCCCGTCTATTGCGCGACCTGGTTCGGCCTAGGGGGCTGGGCGCTTCTGGCGCCGGCACCGCTGATCCTTGCGACCCTGGCGGTCTGGGGGCCGCTCTATCTCGTGGCCATCTTCCTTGAGGAGCGCTGGCTACAGGCGAGATACGGAGCCGCCTTTGAGCGATATCGGGACGCGGTTCCGCGCTTTTTCTAGCCGCTGCGCTGGCTGCTGACGCCGTGCCAAAGTGTGCGTCAGACAGCAAAAACGGCCCCGCAGGGCCGTTATCGTTGCTGTCGTTCGGAGCGGGATCAGGCGCGGCTGGCGGCGAGGGCCTCCAGCATCGGGCGCAGATGTTCCAGCTCGTAGCCGGCTGCCGAGGCCTTGGTCAGGATCTCGTCGACGGGCAGCTTGCCGGCCTGGCCCATGGCCCAGATCACCGTGCTGCGGGTGCCGGTGCGGCAATAGCCCAGCACCGGACCGGTGGCGTCGGCGATGGCCTCGACCTGGCGGATGCCGTTTTCCGGCGTCAGCGTGGTCTGGTCCAGCGGCAGCGGGATGAAGGTGATCCCCACCGCTTCGGCGGCGTCGCGCATGGCGGCGCAGCTCAGCTCCGGGCCGATTTCGGAATCGGGGCGATTGCAGATCACCGTGGTATAGCCTGCCTCGGCGATCGCGGGCATATCCTCCACCGACAGCTGCGGTGACACGGAATAGCCGGGGGTAAGTGTGCGGATGTCCATGGCCGATCCTTACGCCGCAGTTGCCGCCCTGTCCAGACCGCGTCCCACCGCCGGTGCGGCGAGCATGCCGGCCAGCATCGACACCATGAAGATTACGCCGCCCATGCCGTTATAGGTGATCGAGGCGATCGCCGGTCCGGGGCAGAGCCCGGCCAGGCCCCAGCCCATGCCGAACAGCACGGAGCCGATCACCAGGCGGTGGTCGATCTCTGTCCGCGGCGGCGCGGGGAAATCGCCGCCCACCAGCGGGTGGCGGCCCTTGGTGAATTGCCAGGCGAAGAACATCGGGATGATGGCGCCGCCCATCACGAAGGCCAGCGTCGGGTCCCAGTTGCCGAAGACATCCAGCCAGCCCTGTACCTTGGCGGTGTCGGTCATGCCGGAGATGAAGAGGCCGCCGCCGAACAGCAGCCCGGAAATCAGGGAAATGAAGATACGCATCAGATCAGCCCCAGCACGTGACGGAACAGCGCCAGCATCAGACCGCCGGCGAGAATGTAGAAGACGGTGGCGATGATCCCGCGCATCGACAGCCGCGAGATGCCGCAGACCCCATGGCCCGAGGTGCAGCCATTGGCGATCCGGGTGCCGACGCCGACCAGCAGGCCCGCGACGATGATCACCCACATCTTGTCGGTCAGATGGGTGTCGATCTTGACGCTGTAGAGCGGCCAGAGAATGAGCGGCATGATCACCACTCCGGCCAGAAACGCCACCCGTTCCCAGAGGGTGGACCAGCCGCTGCCGTCCACCAGGCCCCCGACGATGCCCGAGGCGCCCATGATCCGCCCGTTGCCGAGCAGATAGACGGCGCCGCCCGTCCCGATCAGCAATCCGCCGACCAGGCCCCAGATCCAGTCTGTTTCCATGATTTAATCCGTGTCCCTATTGTGTTCGCGCAAGTCTCCGGCGCCGGGGTCCCGTCCCCGGTGCGTGGATATCGAAGGGCGGCGGACCCCATCCGTCCGCCGCCCGCAAGTGGTGTTCCGTGAAGCTCAGAGCTTGTTGACCGGAATTTTCAGGAAGACATCGCCCTGTTCGTCGGCGGGCGGCATCTGGCCGGCGCGCATGTTGACCTGCAGCGACGGCAGGATCAGCCGCGGCATCGCCAGCGTGGCGTCTCGGGCGTCGCGCATCGAGACGAAATCCTCGATGCTCTTGCCGGCGCCGACGTGGATGTTCAGCGCCTTCTGCTCGCCCACCGTGGTCTCCCACGCGTATTCATCGCGGCCCGGTGCCTTGTAGTCGTGGCCGACGAAGATGCGGGTCTCGTCCGGCAGCGCCAGGATTTTCTGGATCGAGTTGTAGAGCGTCTCGGACGACCCGCCGGGGAAGTCGCAGCGGGCGGTGCCGAAGTCCGGCATGAACAGCGTGTCGCCGACGAAGGCCGCATCGCCGATCACATAGGTCAGGCAGGCCGGGGTATGGCCGGGGGTGTGCAGCACGTCGCCACGCATCTGCCCGATCATGAAGCTGTCGCCCTCCTTGAACAGGGAGTCGAACTGGCTGCCGTCGCGCTGGAACTCGGTGCCCTCGTTGAACACCTTGCCGAAGGTATCCTGCACGATGGTGATATGATCGCCGATGCCGATCTTGCCGCCGACCTTCTCCTGGATGTAGGGCGCCGCCGACAGGTGGTCGGCATGCACATGGCTTTCCAGAATCCATTCCACGTTCAGCTCTTCGGCTTGAACATAGGCGATGATCTTGTCCGCCGATTCGGTGTTGGTGCGCCCCGAGGCGTGGTCGAAGTCCAGAACGCTGTCGATGATCGCACAGGCCTTGCCGTGCGGCTCGCGGACGACATAGGACACCGTGAAGGTGGCCGGGTCGAAAAAGGCTTTCACAAAGGGGGTCATGAGGATCTCCATTGGTCTTTGTAAAAGACATATATTCTAATCGGAATATGTTTCAAGTCTCTTCCTCCTCATTGATGCAGTCTCTGCCCATCGCTGATGCCTGAGGGCTGACGGATGCGGCAGATCGTCCCCATTCGTCCGGAAATCACAACTATTGGTTGAGTTGCCCTTTGCCGGGTCGTGAGGATGTTACATCCTCGTGCGAGGGAATCGAAGACAGGGAGGAGACCGTCATGACCGATCACGAGCTTGTTTCGGCCGCCACGCGGCTGGAAGAGAAACTTGCCACCGCCTGCCCGGAGACCCGGTTGCGGCTGCAACCGGAATTCAGCACGGTGATCGCGCGGCTGAAGGAAGAGGGCCACCCGGTGCCGTCGCGGCTGCGCCGGATGGAAGAGGCGCTGATGGCCGAGGCGGTCGAGGCGCGCTTCGACAACATGCCGATCTGATCGCGATCCGGTCGCGGCACCGCTTCGGCGGGCCGCGGTTCTGGCACGAGCTTGTGTCGGAAGAGGGGCCGGGACCGCCGGGGAACCGGCGCGCGGGCGTCAGCCCAGATAGGCACCCATGGCGACCAGGATCAGCCCGAAGACCGACATCAGCAGCGCGCCCAGATTGATCGGAACGATGGACTGCAGCACCTTGCGCAGGTCCTCGTCCGGCAGTTTGGCGCGTTTGGCCCGCAGCACCCGGACGATACACCAGACCAGTCCCAGAAGCCCGGCCAGCGACAGCACGGCACCGACCCAGATCATGATGTCATACATGTGGTATCCCCCGGTTTTCACGCCGCCAGCCGGTAGCCGATCGGGGCAGGGCGCGCAAGGCTTATGGCCCGGGCTCGCTCAGATCACGCCGGGGCGGCGCACATGGCGCATCCAGATGTCGGCGCCGCGGCGCACGGCAGCATAGGTCGCCCGGCCCACCGCCTCGGCCTGCGGCGTATGCAGCCCGGCATAGGGGGTGTCGCCGGCGGGGGCGGCCACCGCGATGCAATCGGTTCCGGTGCCGGTGGCGCGTCCGTCGGGCAGATCCAGCCCGGCCTCCATCACCGCGGCGGTACGCGCCTGGGTCACGATCGACAGGGTTTCCAGCAACGCCGCCTCGGTCAGCGGCAGCTCCAGATGCAGCGCCACGTTGATGGTGCCCCAGTCGTTGCCGCTGCGATCCAGCCGGGTGCCGATCCGCTCCGCGTTGCTGAGCCCGACGGTGGCGACGCAGAAGGCGCGGATGCCATCGACCTCGGCCTCCGCCACCTCATAGGCGCTGAGCGTGCGCGAGGTCAGCATCGCCACCGCATCCGCGGCACCGCGCGCGGCCAGCTCGGCGCGATACCAGGCCAGCACGTCCAGGCCCTCGGGCAGATCGGCGTTGCGGACCTCGCGCCAGAGAATCCGGTCGGCGGTGACGAAGCCGGGCCGGGTCAGCGACCAGCTCAGCACCCGGTGCGGCGCGCCGAGGTCGAGCTCAAGCCAGGGGCGCTCCAGCGTCAGCTTCACCGGGTCACCCGCATCGGCTGGAACACCGCGCCATCCTCGGTTTCGCGGTAGAAGGCGGTGACGCCGAAGACCCGGTCGACCAGATCGGGGCGCAGCACCTCGGCCGGCGGACCGTCGGCCACCAGCCGGCCGCGCTCCATCATCAGAAGCCGGCTGCAGTGGCGCGCCGCCAGGCCGAGATCGTGCAGCGACACGATGACCGAGCGGCCCTCGGCGGCGAGCCCGGCAAAGACCTCCATCGTCGCGATCTGATGCGCGGGGTCGAGCCCGGCGATCGGCTCGTCGGCGATCAGCAGCGGTGTCTGCTGCGCCAGCGCCCGGGCGATCAGCACCTGCGCCTGTTCGCCCCCCGAAAGCTGGGTGGCGATGCGGTTGCGATAGGCCTCTAGCCCCATCCGCGCGATGGCGGCATCGACGGCAGCGCGGTCGTCGGTGCCCAGCCGGGCGCCGCGCGGCAGATGCGGGATGCGCCCCAGCGCGATCAGCCGCTCCACCGTCACCGGCCAGGCGATTTCGCGCGCCTGCGGCATCCAGGCGACGGCGTGGGCGCGGTCAGCGGCGGGCAGGGCGGCGAGCGAGCTGTTGCCGCTGGCCGCCAGCAGCCCCAGCGCCCCGCGCAGCAGCGTGGTCTTGCCGGCGCCATTGGGGCCGATCAGCCCGATGCATTCGCCGGGGGCGACCTGCAGGCTCACGTGATCGACCACCGGGCAGTCGCCACGCCGCACGGTCAGCTCCCGCAGGGTCATCAGGCTCATGACATTTCCTTCCGGGTGCGGAAGATCAGATGCAGGAACAGCGGTGCGCCGACCAGCGCCATCAACACCCCCAGTTTCAGATCGCGGTCGGGCAGGATCAGCCGCACCGCGATATCGGCGGCCAGCACCATCGCTGCGCCGCCGAGTGCCGAGGCCCAGAGCAGCGCCGAGGGCCGTGCCCCCACCGCCCGGCGCAGCAGGTGCGGCACCACTAGCCCGACGAAGCCGATGGCGCCGGCCACGGCGGTGGCCGCGCCGACGGCGGCGGCGACGCCCAGCACCAGCCGCAGCCGCAGGCCGCGTAGGTTGATGCCCATGGCGGCGGCGGCATCCTCGCCCAGCGTCAGCGCATCCAGTCCGCGGGCCAGGCTCAGCATCAGCAGCCCGCCGATCAGGATGAAGGGGGCGGCCAGCGCGACATGCAGGAACGACCGGTCGGCGAGAGAGCCCATCATCCAGAACACGATATCGGCGGCGGCGAAGGGGTTGGGCGACAGGTTCAGGACCAGTGAGGTCAGCGCCCCGGTCAGTGCGGAAATCGCGATCCCGGCCAGGATCAGCGTGATCGAGGAACCGCGCGGCCCCGCCAGCAGCAGGATCAGCAGCACCGCCAGCACCGCCATCGCCAGCGACGCCAGGGGCAGCGCCAGCGGGAACAGCAGGTTCAACCCCAGCTGGATCGACAGCACCGCGCCCAGGGCTGCGGCGCCGGAGACGCCGATCAGCCCGGGCTCGGCCAGCGGATTGCGCAGATAGCCCTGCATCGCCGCGCCGGACATGCCCAGTGCCGCGCCGATCAGCGCCGCCAGGATCGCCCGTGGCAGCCGGATGTCGCGCATCACCACCGCGACCGGGGTGCCATCGTCCGAAAGCAGCGCCGACAGCGCCTGTCCGGGCGGCACCGCGGCCACCCCCACCACCAGCGAGATCACGAACAGTGTCGCCACCAGCAGGATCAGAGCGATCGCCAGCCTCATTCCCCGGCCTCCAGCGACAGCCGCAGATCGCGCATCTTGCGCACTGCGGACAGAACCTTCGGGGTGCCGCAGATCCAGTCGCGATCCGTCAGCGTCCCGGCGACGCGGGCGCCGGTCAGGGCCCTGAGCGCCGGGTGGTGCAGCACATCCTCGGCGCGGGACTGGCCGGGATAATCGCGGCCCTCGATGATCACCTCGGGGTCGAGCAGGATCAGCTGTTCCAGCGCCAGGGTGCCGCCGCGGCTCAGCCCGGCCTCGGCGGCGACATTGGCGAAGCCGCCGGCGCGCAGGATATCGCCGGCCAGCGTGCGATCACCGACGGTGTAGCTGTTGACGTAGTAAAGCGCGGCGCGCGGCCGGCGGGCGGGTGTGCGGCTGAGCACGGCCAGATCGGACTCGAAGGCGCGGATCATGGCTTCGGCCTCGGCTTCGCGGCCCAGGGCGGCGCCCATCTGGCGCAGCCGGGCGGGCACATCGGCCAGCGCATTGGCCGGGGCGAACTGTTCCACCCGGATGCCCAGCGTGCGCAGCATGTCGACCGTCGCGGGCGCGGTGAAGGTGCCCGCCAGCACCAGATCGGGGGCGAGCAGATAGGCTTCCTCGGCCCCCGAGCCATTGGTGGGATAGGCCTGAGCCGCCTCCGCCATCGAGGAGCTGTCGGGATCGTGCGAGAGTTTGGACACCGAGACGAGCTGACCGGGGGCGGCCAGCATCAGCGCCAGCTGATCGGTGCAGAGATTGATCGACACCACCCGCGCCGGCGGCATCGGTGCGGGTGGGCGCGCGGAGGCACTCTCCGCCCGCGCGCCCGCAGCCGCCGCGCCGCAGATCAGCAGCGCGGCAAGCCCGGTTTTCAGCTTAGAAGGACGCACGCAGCCCCACATAGACGGCCCGCTCCGAGGCGTTGTAGCCAGCGGCGGTCTGATACGCCTCGTCGAACAGGTTCTCGACCCGCACATAGGCCTGGGCGCTGTCGGTGAGGGCATAGGCCACGCCGAGGTTCACCACCGTGTAATCCTCCATCACGGTGCCGTATTCGTCGGCACGATCGGCCACGTAATGCAGGTTCACCTGACCCGACCAGCCATTGATCAGATCGGCGTCGAGCCCGAGGTTGACCGCGTGGCGCGGCACCCGCAGCAGTCGGGCACCGGTGGCGTCCTCGGCATCGGTATAGGTGTAGTTGGCATAGAGACCCAGCGCGTCATTCACGGCCCATTCACCCGACAGTTCGATCCCCTGCGAGGTGGAGGTGCCGGTGACCTGCTGATACTGACCGCCGACCCAGGCGCCGGTGGAATCGTAGAGCGAGACGTATTGGATCAGGTTGTCGATCTCGGTGTAGAAGGCGGTGGCCTTCACCAGCCGGCCGGCGCCGAAATCATGTTCGATCCCGAGCTCGTAGCTCTGGCTTTCCTCCGGGTCGAGATTCGGGTTGCCGTAAAGCGCGTTGTTCAGCTCATAGAGCGAGGGGGCGCGGAAGCCGGTGGCGGTGACGAAGCGCAGCACAGTCCCGGGCGTCAGGTGATAGGCCGCCGCCAGCCGGTCGGTCCAGTAGCCACCGAAGGTGGAATGATCGTCAAAGCGCAGCGATGCCGCCAGATCGAGGTTTGCGGTCGGGGAATAGAGCAGTTCGCCGAAGCCACCGGTGGTCCGCACCTTGCCGCTGTCGGTGCCGGAATCGTAGTATTCCTCTTCCCAGTCGGTGCCGAAGGTCAGGTTCAGCATATCGGAGAAGGCATAGCTGCCGCTGTAATCGACGCGTTTGCGTTCGCTGTTGAACGGCGTGTCGATCCCGTTGGAGCTGCTCACCCGGTCGTTGCTGTAGTAGCTGGCGGAGAAGTTATGCGTCCAGGCGCCGAGGTCGAGCTGGCCGAAGGCGCGGATCGCCCGGGTCTCGACTGTGGTGTATTCGTCATAGGGCGGGGCGCCGTCGCTGCCGTATTCGTCGAAGTTGCCCTCGGCATCCAGGGTATAGGCCGACAGCCCCAGCTTCAGCGCGTCGGTGGCCATGATGTCGGCGGAGAAGGTCAGCCGGGTGCCCTGATAGCCGTCAGCCTCGGTGCCGCCGGCGCTGGCGGAGAAGCCGTCGGTGATGATCCGGTCAATGCCGAAGGACAGGCCGCCGCGGGTGCCGCTGTAGCCGTAGCTGGCGGCGCCGTGCCAGGTGTCGTTGCTGCCGCCCTCGACTGCCACGTTGGTCTCGGACCCGGGCTCGGCGGGGCGCGACAGGGTGGTGATGTTGACCACACCGGCCACCGCGCGCGAGCCATAGAGCGCCGAACTGGAGCCTTTGAGGATCTCGATCCGCTCGATGTTGTTGGTGGTCAGCCCGGTCCAGTTGAACTGGGTCTGGGTCGAGCTGGGATCGGTTACGTCGATGCCGTCGACCAGCACCTTGATGTATTTGCCGTCCAGGCCGCGGATCCGCATCGTGCTGGTGGTGCCCATCGGGCCGTTGTTGGCGACGGTGACACCGGGGTCGCGGGTCAGGTAATCGGCGACGCTGGTTTCGCCGGCCTTCTCCAGCTCTTCGCGGGTGATGACTTCGACGCTGGCGCCGGTGCGGTCCAGCGGCGTCGCGGTGCCCGATTTGCTGGCGGAGATGGTGATCTCGTCCAGCTCATAGGCCTCTTCCGCCTGCGCGGCGCCGGCGACGCAGAGCGCGAGCGCCGAGGCGGTGGTGAGGAGTTTCTTCATGTTCAGGTCCTTTCCGGGCCTTCCAGTTCGTTCTGTTCTTGGAGAGGCCACCGGAGACCGGCCGCGCCCTTCCGCAAACGGTGAGGTCATCACCCCAACGGTCTGAACGCCGCCCATCAGACGCACCCCGCGCCGGATGAAAGGTGATCGCTCTGGCAGGTCTCCTGACTTGCGGGTTATCGCATGGACCGGACCTTCCCGAGCCGTGATGGCCCAGTGGTATCTGCCGGTCCTGCTCGCCGCTCACAGTTGCGGGGGCAGTCGCGGGTTTGCCCGTCGCCGGGCGCACCGCAGTTCCCTTTTCACGGCGTTTCCTGAGGGAAGACGCCGAACCAAAGCAGGTTTCGGAATACGTGGTCGCGACTTTCCGCGCAAGCCGCTTTGCGGCGCTGCGGCGGTCAATCCCGTCTTGCGGGGGCGGGGCGGGGCCTGTATCCCGATTTCCAATCAGCAAAACACATCGCAAAGCGTATCGAGCGGAGCTTTCCCATGGACCCTATTGACGACAGCACGGCCGAAGCCAACTACCGCGTCACCGCCGGTGAACTGCGCCAGTTCATCGAACGGTTCGAGCGGCTGGAGCTTGAGAAGAAGGACATCGCCGACCAGCAGAAAGAGGTGATGGCCGAGGCCAAGTCGCGCGGCTACGACACCAAGGTGATGCGCAAGGTCATCGCGCTGCGCAAGCGCGACAAGGACGACATCGCCGAGGAAGAGGCGGTGCTGGAAATGTACAAGGAAGCGCTGGGCATGAGCTGAGCCTTTGGGCGCCCGGGGGACCCGAGGTCCTCGGGGGCGCCCGACCCGGTCAGACGTCCGATCCGGTCAGCCGGCGGCGGTGTCCTCTTCCGGGGCCGCGCAGCTTCGGATCCAGTCGATCATCCGCGGCGCGCCGGGATGCAGGGTGCGGCCGCGCAGCGTGGCGATGCCCCAGACGGCGGAGCTGTCGAGCGCGGGGCCGACCTGCCGCAGCCGCCCCTCTGCCAGCGCATCGGCCAGACTCGACCGCGTGGTGACCAGCACCAGATCGCTGGCCAGCACCGCATCGCTGAGCAGGGTGACGTTATCGCATTCCAGTTGCAGCAGCGGCCGGTCGTCGCCGGGGGGAATGAAACGCGCCGCCAGTGCGCGCCGCAGCGCCCCGGGCATATGCACCGAGGCGAGGCCATGGTCGAAAATCTCATGCAGCGTCGGCGGCCTGTCCTGTGCCAGCAGCGGGTGACCGGGGCGGCAGAAGCAGCCGCCCGGATGCGGCGGCAGCGGCGTCACCTCGAGCGCGGAGGGATCGGCAAGCTCCCTCAGATCGCAGACGATCAGCTCCAGCGTCTCCGCCATCAGCCCCTGAACCAGCCCCGAGGTCTGCAGCACCTCCACGTCGAAGCTGAGCCCGGGATTGGCCCGGTGACAGGCTGAGATGATGCGCCCGCCGAGGCTGGCGGCGAAGGTGGGCACCAGACCGAAGCGGATATGTCCGGCCTCACCGCGTTTCAGCGACAGGATCCGGCGGTCGAGATTCCGCGCCTCGAACAGCAGATCCCTGGCCCGCTGATACAGCTCGCGGCCCTCGGCGGTCAGCTTGATCGGCCGTTCCTGACGCTGGAACAGCTTGAACCCCAGCTGTGTTTCCAGCGTCTTGATCGAGTTGGAGAGCGCCGGTTGCGACAGATGCGCCCGCTCCGCCGCAGCCCCGAAATTCCGCTCCTCGGCCACCAGAACGAAATGGTGCAGCGGCTTCAGGTTGAACATCACGGACCCTTCCGGCGGGGTTTGTTATTTGTGAAATCTATAGGGATCATCAGATAATTTAATTTGAACGAATGATTAAGATGTTTTTTGATCTGGCAACGTGGTCGCGGGGAGGGCTGCGGCGCCAACCTGCGGGGCCGATCGTCATGCTGTTCTCGACGGTCCGCCCGGCGTGACGGGGAAGGGGCCTCGGGCAACGCGTGGGGGGCATGGCAGGGCTCTGCCGCCCCGAGGCGGGCTGCGAGATGGCAATCGGGGGCAGGAAAGGACGACAGGTGGAGTTTTCCATGGATGCAGTGCGCGACGGCTATCCGCTGGCGGCGTTTCAGCGGCTCTGCGCGGCAGCCACGGTGCCGGAACTGCTGAAGGCCGGCGATGTGGCCGCGATGTGGAATGTGAATGTGGCGCGGTTTTTCCGCACCGCGCTGTTGTGCAGCCCGCACGGCCCCGGCGGGCTGGAGGAAGCGCCGTGCCCCGATATCGGTGGGATCGTCGCCAGCCCGGAGCTCGGCCGCTTCAGTCTGGACGCCTATCTGGAGCAGCCGGCGGCGCGAATGCAGGGGATCTGCGTGATCCACGCCGGCCGGATCGTCTATGAACGTTATCCGCTGATGCGGCGCGAACAGCCGCATCTGTGGGCCTCCTGTGCCAAGCCCCTGGCCGGGCTGGCGATCGAACTGCTGATCGAGGACGGGTGTCTGGACGAAGAGCGGGGCTTTGGCGCCTATATGCCGGAGTTTCGCGATACCGCCTGGGCGGATATCCGCATCCGCGACGCGATGGACATGACGCCGGGGCTCGATTGCGAGGAAAACGACGAGACGCGGGCCGATCCGGACTCGATTGCGATCCGCGCCTTTCTGGCTGAATTCGGCAGTGCCCATCGGGGCCGGGTGGAAACCCTGCGTCAGGTTTTGCGCCACGTGACGCCGCTGCGGCCGGCCGGGACCAGGTTCGAATACGGCTCTCCCACCACCCAGATGCTGGTCCTGCTGGCGGAGGCGGTCTCGGGCCGCGACTGGTCGCAGTTCATGGAGGAGCGGGTGTGGCGCCACCTCCGTGTCGACGGGCCGCTGCAGATGCACCTGTCCCCAGACGGGGTGGCGCTGGCGCATGGCATCGCGTCGAGCACGCTGCGCGACATGGCGCGTTTCGGCATGCTCTATACCCCGAGCTGGTCACGGATCAGTGACACCGAGGTGGTGCGCCCCGCGACGCTGGCGCGGATCCGTGACCGGATGCGGCCGCGCGCGTTCTTCATGGCCGGTCACGATGGCAAGGTGTTCTCGGATCGGTTCGCCGACGACAGCATCCTCGGCGCCTCGCGTCAGTGGGATTGCCTGTGGGCGGACGGCGACATGTACAAGGGTGGGATGATGGGCCAGGCGCTCTATGTTTCGCCGGGGCGCGATCTGGTGATCGCCTTCTTCTCGACTCGGGCCGACATGAGCTCGGTCCGTTACCTGCGGCCGATCGCGACCTCGGGCCTGTTCGGGGACTGAGATGACACCGGGCGGAGAGTTCATGATCCGGGCCGGGGCGCTCGACGGGTTTCGCGACTGCGGTCTGGAGCTCGGCGCCGATCCGGCGGCGCTGCTGACGGCGGCGGGGCTCAGCGGCGCTGCGGTCGGTACGCCGGATCGGCTGATGCCGGTGCAGGCCTTTCGTCGGGCGCTGGACCTCGCCGCCGAGGCTTCCGGCGTGGCGCGCTTCGGCCTGCATCTGTCGCAGCGCCAGTCGTTGGCGACACTGGGGGCGGTCGGCTATCTCGCGGCCCATTCCGCCAGCCTGCGGCAAGCGATGCGGGGGCTCAGCCGCTATATCGGCCTTCACGACGCGGCGCTGAGGGTCCGGGTCGAGGAGGCGGATGGCCGGTGCCTCTGGCGGCTCGATCAGGTGGCGGGCGCCCCGGCCGCCTCGGTGCAGCACAGCGATCTGGCGGTCGGGTTGGCGGTGAAAGTCGTTCGCGACGTGCTGACGCCCCGCTGGACGCCGCAGGCCATCCATTTCCGCCATTCACGCCCGGGCGATGCGGGGCTTTACAGTCGCCTGTTCCGCTGCCCGGTGCACTTCGAGGCCGGGTTCGACGGGCTCGACATCGCCTGCGGGGATATGGACCGGCCGCTGGCAACCGCCGATCCGGGGCTTCACCGGGTGTTGCGCAGCCATCTCGACCTGTTGCTGATGGAGCAGCGTCAGCCGGCCAGCAGCCGGGCGCGCGCAGTCATCCTGGCGGAGATGAGCCGGGGCGCCGTCACACTGGAACAGGTGGCGCACCGGTTGTCGATGTCGCGGCCCAGCCTGCAGCGGGCGCTGCGAATCGAGGGGTGCAGCTTTCAACGGCTGTTGGACGAGACCCGCTTTGCCGTCGCATGCCGATATCTGCGCGAGGGGGAACGGCCGCTGGCGCAGATCGCGCTGGATCTCGGCTATGCCGAGCCGGCGGTGTTCACCCGGGCCTTCAAGCGGATCTGCGGGCATACCCCCAGCGATTGGCGCCGCGGCCTGCGGCAGAGTCCGGCGCGGGGGCTGAGCCCGGCGTCTCGGATCGCTGGGATCTGAGGGCCGGCCGGGTCAGAGCATGCGGCGGCGGCCGGTGTCCAGCCTGCCCCCGGTGATAAGATGTGAACGCGGTTTCAGGGCTGGGACAGCGGCGCGGGGTCAGCCGGCGCCAACGTCACTGCGGGCGATGGAGACGGTCTTGACCACGGCAAAGATCCGGGTGCCCGGTGCCAGCCGCAGCACCTCGGCCGAGCGGCGGGTGATCCGCGACAGCAGCAGGTCGCCGCCGCAGCGCAGCTGAACGATGGCACCGGGGCCGCTGCCGTCGCGCAGCGTCACCACCTCGCCCTCCAGGATGTTGAGGGCGGAGACGCCGCGCGGCGCCTCGGTCGCCAGCATCACATCCTGGGCTAGGATACGCACCCGGGTCTGCGCCCCCACCGGCTGGTCCAGATGCGGCAGGAACAGCCGCCCGCCGGAGACCTGCAGCTCGCTCAGCCCGTCGCCGTGATGGGCGGCGATCCGGGCGGTCAGCACCGCGCCGGCCTCGCGCAGGCCGATCTGATGCACCATGCCGGGATCGGAGAGCACCTGTTCCGCCGGGCCCGCCCGCACCACCTGTCCGGCCTCCAGCACCACGACGGAGGTGGCCAGCCGGGCCACTTCGGCCACCGAGTGGCTGACATAGAGGATCGGCAGGCCGGCGCGGTCGCGCAGACGCTCCAGATAGGGCAGGATCTCGTCTTTGCGTGCGGCATCCAGCGCGGCGAGGGGTTCGTCCATCAGCAGCAGCCGGGGCCTGGACAGCAGCGCCCGGCCGATGGCGACGCGCTGCTTCTCGCCGCCCGAAAGCGCGCCGGGCCGACGCTCCAGCAGGGTGGAGAGGCCGAGGAGATCGGCGACCTCGGCCAGATCGGGGCCCTTGGCGCCACGCGGGGCGAAGCGGCGGCCGTACATCAGGTTCTGTTTCACCGACAGGTGCGGAAACAGCCGCCCGTCCTGAAATACATAGCCCAGCCGACGGCGGTGCACCGGCAGGTTGACACGGGTGGTGGCGTCGAACAGCGTCTCGCCGCCCAGAAGGATGCGGCCCCGCTCTGGTTTCAGCAGTCCGGCGACGGCGTTGATCACCGTGGTCTTTCCGGCCCCGGAGCGGCCGAAGAGCGCGGTCACCCCCTCGGGCGCCTCGAAGGCCACGTTCAGATCGAAGCCGGCCAGCGGATGGGCGATGTCGACGGTCAGGCTCATGCGCCGGAGACCCGTCTGGCGGCGCGGCGTGCCAGCACTTCGGAGATCGCCAGCGCCGCCATGGCGACGGTGACCGAAACCAGGACCAGCCGCATCGCCTGGGTCTCGCCGCCTGGCACCTGCAGGAAGGTGTAGATCGCCGAGGGCAGTGTCTGGGTCTGGCCGGGGATGTTGGAGACGAAGGTGATGGTGGCGCCGAATTCGCCCATCGCCTTGGCAAAGCCGAGGATGGCGCCGGCGATCACCCCGGGCAGGATCAGCGGCAGGGTGACAGTGAAGAAGACCCAGAGCCTGGGCGCGCCAAGGGTGGAGGCCGCCTGTTCCAGCTTGGGATCGACCGATTCCACCGCCAGTCGGATCGAGCGGACCATCAGCGGAAAGGCCATGATCGCGGCGGCCAGCGCCGCGCCGGTCCAGCGAAAGGCGAAGATCAGCCCGAACCAGTCGTAGAGGAGGCTGCCCACCGGTCCGCGCCGCCCGAAGCTGAGCAGCAGCAGATAACCGGTGACCACCGGCGGCAGGATCAGCGGCAGGTGGATGATGCCGTTCAGCAGTTGCTTGCCGGGAAAGCTCCAGCGCGCCAGTGCATAGGCGGCGAGAATACCGGCGGGCAGGCTCAGCCCGATGGCCCAGAGCGAGACTTTCAGCGAAAGCGCCACCGCCTGCCATTCGTCGGGGCCGAGCCAGTCCGTCATGTGCTATTCACCCGCGATGCCGAAGCCGTGACGCTTGAAGATCGCGCGTGCTTCTGGCCCGGTGAGAAAGGCGAAGGCGGCGCGGGTCTCGACCGTATCGCCCTCGGCCAGGATCGCGGCGGGATAGACGATGGCGGGATGGCTGTCGGCGGGGAAGGTATCGAGCACGCGCACCTCCGCATCGGCGGCGGCATCGGTGGCATAGACGATGCCCATCGGCGCCTCGCCCGAGCCGACCAGCCGCAGCGCGGCACGCACGTTGTCGGCCTGTGCCACCTTCGGTTCAACGGCGTCCCACAACCCCAGAGAGGTCAGCGCCGCCTTGCCATAGATGCCGGCGGGCACCGCATCGACCAGCGCCATGGCCAGCCGGTCGTCGCCCAGCATGGCGGCAAGGTCGGTGTCGGGGCCGATGGTCACGCTCAGATCGGGGGCGGTGCCGGGGCCGGCGATCAGCACGATGGAGTTCAGCAGCAAATCCTGACGGCTGCCCTCGGCCAGCAGCCCGTCCTGCTCCAGCGTATCCATCCAGCCCGGGTTGGCGGAGATGAAGATCTGCGCCGGCGCGCCCTGCTGAATCTGGCGGGCGAGTTTCGAGCTGCCGGCGAAGGAGGGCAGCAGATCGTTGCCGGTCTCGGCCTTATAGACGCCGGCGATCTCATCCATGGCGTTCTTCAGGCTGGCGGCGGCGAAGACGGTGGTGGTGCCCGCCTGCAGCGCAGAGGCCGCGCCGAGCGCGGCAAAGGCGGCTGAGGCAAGGGCGGTGCGCAACACGCGGGCGAGGGGGCGGGCCATGGGGGAACCTCCGGTCAGATGGCGATATGTCCGGTGGGGAATATCGCGGGGGTCCCCGGCCATTGCAAGCGTTGTTTTCATTCGGACATATCGCTGTCCGGCGGCGGCTTGCCGGCCCCGGGTGGCCGCAATGCGGCGATGGCGGTGATTTCGGCGGCGCCGCCCTCGGTCGTGGCGCGCTCGAGAGCGCGGTAATGCTGCAGGATCTGTTCGCCGGTGTCGGTCAGTCGGGCGCCGCCGCCCTTGGCACCGCCACGCACGCTTTGCACCAGCGGGGTGGTGAACATGGCGTTCATCTCCTCGACCAGCGACCAGGCGCGCTTGTAGCTCATGCCCATGCTGCGGCCGGCGGCAGAGATGGAGCCGCTCTCGGCGATCAGCGCCAGCAGATCGGCCTTGCCGGGCCCGAGCTTTTCCCCGGAGGCGAAGATCAGCCGCAGGCGCAGCCGGGGCAGTTCGGGGCTGGGGTCCGGCATGGGTGTCTCCTGCTGCGATGACCAGGGACCGGTGGGCCGGGGGAGGCAGGGGCAGCGCCGCTCAGGCGGCGAGGAAACGTACCCCGTCCATCCCGGCGATCCGGTCGATATCGTCTTCGTAAAGCTCGGTCAGCTCCTCGACCAGATCCTGCGACCAGCCGGGCAGGTCGAGCTCTTCGGTGATCTCTTCGTCGAGCGCGTATTTGTCGAGGAAGGCGAGCATCACCTTGCGGCGCTGCGCCTCGGTCATTTCCGGATGCTGATGCAGATAGCCGCGGAACCGCTGCATGCCCTCGCGGTCCATGATCTCGGCCAGCATGTCGAAGTTGCCGGCCAGCTTGGCGTCCATGTCGAGCCCGACCATGGTGCGCAGAAGTTCACCCCAGATCAGCGGCAGATCCTCGTTGCACCAGACCGTCAGCGGCACATCCGGCACCGCGGCCTGCAGCCGCGCGAACAGATCGGACCAGCGCAGGTCGCGGGGATCGCACTGGCCCAGCGTTTCCGCGATGCGGGGCGGGGTGGCCTTTTGCAGCACCGCCGGCAGGAAGGCCGCGGGGTTGCGGATCGCCATGAAGATCTCCAGCCCGTCCTGATGAAACAGCTGACGCAGCTGGGCGACCCTGTCGGGCGCGTCGGGATAGAACTGGCCGTCCCCCACCGCATAACGCTGGGAGCCGAAGAAATGCGCGTTCGACATCACCAGCCGGCTGGCGATCTCCTCGTCGAGAATGGCGTCGATCAGCACGTCGCGGGCGCCTTCGGCGGGGGCGGCATGCTCCATCGCCTGAAAGGTTTCCTTCAGCAGGGTCCGGTATTTGCCGGGGCCGGGCACGGCGATGCCCTGGGCGGAGAAATCGTCCTTGTTGCGCAGGAGGCACTTCAGCAACCGGTCTTCATCGGTGCAATGGGCGCCGGCATGGAAAATGATCTGCAGCTTGTCCGACATCTTCAACCTCCACACGCGTCATCGGCGGCCGGGATATGCCGGCAACCGTCTTTGGGGTATCGCCTCTGCCGCGCGGCGTCAAACGGCTTTGGCCGGGAGGCGAGGCCGGTTCGGGTCAGAATCCGGTGCGGATCTCCCAGAGCTCGGGGAAGAAGCGATGCTCGGTCACCTGCCGCAGCCATCCTACCCCGGCGGAGCCGCCGGTGCCGGGCTTGTAACCAATGATCTTGTGCACCGAGGTGTAATGCCGCCAGCGGTAGAGGGACATCTTCTCATCCAGCGCGATCAGGGTCTCTGCCAGCCGGTAGAGCGGGTTTTCCGGGCGCGGATCGTCATAGACCTGCCGCCAGGCCGCGGCGACGGAGGCATTGGGGCTGTAGGTCTCTGACCAGTCGCGATCCAGCGCCCGCGCGTCGACCGGGTGGCCGGCGGCATGCAGTTGGGCGATCGCCGCATCGTAGAGGCTGGGGCTGGTCAGCGCCGCCTCCATCGCCGGCCAGATATGCGGCAGGTTCTTGTGGGCGGAGGCAAGGCGACGGCTCTTGTTGCCGAGAACGAATTCGACATGCCGGTACATGAAGCTGAGCTGTCCCGAGGCGGTGGAGAGGTGGTCGCGGAACTGATTGAAGCCTTCGGCCGAAATCGTCTGCAGCACGTCCCAGGAGCCGGTGATGTAATCGGTGAAGGCGCTGGCGCGGCTCAGGATCTCGATGGCATTGACGATCTCGCCCTGCCGCAGCTGTTCGCGGGCGTTATAGAGCTCGAAATGCAGGCCGCGGAACAGCAGTTCCTTCACCTGGCCCATGACGAAGAAGCACATCTCGTCATAGCCGTCGCTGCGCGGGTGCTGCAGCGAGAGCAGAAGGTCGATGCTCTGATAATCGATATAGGGGTTGGTGCGGCCGGCGAACTCCAGCAGCGGGTCGCCGCCGGTGCTGGCGGCGGTCTCGGCGCGCTGGGCGGCATCGGTCTTGCCGATGGGCCGGGGCGCGGTGCTGGCCACCACCTGGGCGGCGTCGATCAGATCGGGGAAAACGGGCTTGTAATCAGGCATTCTGGGGCAATCCGGCTTGGGTCTTGAGATGGTCGAAGGCGGTGGCGAGAGGACCGGGCGCGGCGATCCCCTCGATCACGTCGAAATGGTTGCGGCCGGGGATCTCCGCGGTCGCCACCTGCGCCCCGGCGCGGGAGAGCTGGCCGGCGAACCGCAGGCTCTGGCGCTTGAACTCATCGGTCTCGGCGGCGCCCCAGGCCAGAAGCGCCGGCGGAAATCCGGACAGCGCCGTCGTGGGCAGGCACCCGGGGCTGAGCGCGCGGGCCGTGGCCGGCGTCAGCTGCAGGGGGTCGTTGATGTAGGTGCCGACCAGCGGCTCCAGATCGTAGATGCCGGAGACCAGCGCCACCGCCCGGGGCCGCTGTTCCACGGGCAGCCGCAGACAGCAGAGCGCGGCCAGATGCGCCCCGGCGGAACTGCCCGACAGGGTGATCGCCGCCGGATCGATGCCCAGGTCGCCGGCGCGGGCCGTCAGCTCTCTGAGACCATCAAGGCAATCCTGCACGATTTCTTCCAGCCGCGCCTCTGGCGCCAGCCGGTAATCGAGCGCGGCGAAGGCGGTGCCACCGGTCAGCAGCGCGGGGGCTGGAAACAGGCTCTCTGCCTTCGACAGTTCCTGCCAGTAACCGCCGTGGATGAAGATGTGCAGCGGCACCGGGCCCGGGAGGTCGGGGCGGATCAGGTCGATGGCCTGGCGCGGATGCGGGCCATAGGACAGGCTCTGCCAGCCGCACAGCCCGGCGCGCGCGGCGGCGCTCTTGTCGGCATAGGCGGCGATCCAGGGATCGATCGGCCCGTCGAGCATGCTGCTCGGCGAATAGGCGCGGGCGCGCTCGGCCGCCGTCATGCCGGGCCAGAGCAGCGGCATCAGATCATCGGACTCCTGCATCGGCCGCTCCCTCCAGCGCTGCGGATGCTCCGGTTATGCCCGCAAGCCTGTCCGTCGGGCAAGTCGGAGGCTGTCGCAGGGCGCGCGCGCCGGACCGGAGATTTCCTGCCCATCGCCACCCCGGGAACGCTTGCGGCACCGCGCCCCTTGCGCTACGGAGAGGCGGATGTCACCAGCATCCGCAGTCCGGCCCGCCGGGATCTGCATATGCCCCTATAGCTCAGCTGGTAGAGCAACTGATTTGTAATCAGTAGGTCCGCGGTTCGAGTCCGTGTGGGGGCACCATCATCCCGCTTAGCGACAATCATCATCGGGTAGAGTTGAGTAAATTCAGTGGTTTGCTGGGCGCCTTGGGCTTTCCCGCTTGCTGATGTCCGTCAAAAATGCGCATCCTGTTACGCATATTTTCCGCAACTCCGGGCTGATGCGTAATTTCCATGGCGACCTTCCGAAAAACCAAGACAGGCTGGCGGGCAGAGGTTTCGCGCAAGGGCGTCCGCGACAGCAAGGTGCTCCCGAGCAAGCGCGAGGCGCAGGATTGGGCGAATCGAAGGGAATATGAGATCCTCAACGGCGACAAGATCGCCGCGCGGATGAAGCTGCGGGAGCTCTTCGACAAATACGCCCGCGAGGTCAGTGTGAAGAAACGCGGCTGGCGCTGGGAGGATGTCCGCCTGAAGCGGTTCGGTCAGGACAGAATAGGCGAGATCGCCCTTTGTGACCTGAAACCGGCGCATTTTGCCGACTGGCGGGATCGCAGGTTGCAGGAGGTGGCGCCGGGATCGGTGCGCCGTGAAATGGTGCTGATGAGTTCTGTCTTCTCGGTCGCGCGGCGGGAATGGGGGCTTGTAGCCGAGTCTCCGATGGCCGATGTGCGCAAGCCTTCCGAGCCGGCCGGGCGGGACCGTCTGCCCACCGAAGCGGAACTGACGCGCCTCCGGCTCTCGGCCGGGGACGATCTGACGACAGCAACCACACGGGCCTTCCATGCCTTCGAATTCGCCGGCGAAACCGCCATGCGCGCGGGGGAAATCGTCGGGATGACCTGGGATCGGGTGAGCCTGGAGCGGCGGGTGGTCACGCTACCGATGACAAAGAACGGTACGGCGCGGGAGGTGCCGCTGTCGAGCGTTGCGGTGAAGATGCTTGAGGCGCTGCCTGAGCAGGACCCGGTGTTCGGCCTGACCTCTCGCCAGCTCGATGTGCTTTGGCGCAAGGTGCGGGACCGGGCGGCTGTCGAAGACCTGACCTTTCACGATTCCCGCCATTGGGCGATTACCCGGCTGGCGAAGAAGCTGGATGTGATGGACCTGGCCCGGATGGTGGGGCACCGGAACCTGTCTCAGCTCCTGACCTACTATAACGAGCGCGCCGATGACCTCGCGCTCCGGCTGGGTTAATCCAGCCGGACACGGCGAGACTTGCCGCTGCCCTTGGCCTGCAGCTCGCCGGAATTGATCTTGCGGCGGATCGTGGAGGGATCGCATTGCAGCAGGCGCGCGGCCTCCTGAATGGAGACCCATTCTTCGCGAGCGACAAGCTTCACATCCCGGATCAGGGTTTCCAGCGTGTCCAGCCGTTTGAGCACCTGGCCCAGGGCGTTCGCATCGACGGCGATCAGTTGTTGGGTCATTCCGGCACCTCCATTGGCCCGATGGTGACGGCCCGGCCGTTGCGAAGGGCCCAATGCAGCCTCCCCTCCAGCGTGGCGCGGTGGCGGCGGTTGTCGTGGTCCATGATCTCCTCGCTTTCCAAGACCTCGGTGGCGAGGTTGATCACGCGAACGAATATCCGGGTTTCTGAGCGGGTGTCGGGCATCTATCGATCCTCTCGGCAGGGACATATCCCCAGCATGGTTTGGCCGGGGCAACGATCTTGGGGCGCGGCCGGTATCGTGAGTGGCAGCGTGCCGCGCCCCGGTGAGATCAGGGCGCAAGGCCCTGACCGTTGTAGGGGCAATCGGGCCGCCGGTCGGTGGCGCGGATGCTGGTGGGCTGGGCGAGGCGGCTGCGAGCCAGTCTCAGCCAGGCAGAGACCGCCTCGGTGGGACTGTCGCCATAGGCCGTCAGCTCCATCAGTTCGACCCACCAACGGGTGTTGAGATAGTCCCATTGATCATCACCCGGGGGAGTCACTTTGCCTCCCGCGCGCCGGAAGGCATCCGTTCTGTCGCTCAGCGGCGCGGCGGTGATGTCCCGGGTCAGGGCATAGAGCCGTTGCGGGTCAATCTGGATCATGCGGCCGCTTCCTGCGGCAGGGCGGCGTCGATCCAGGCCTGGATCGCCTCGCATTCGTTGCGGCCGCTGGACTGGAGCCCGAGGTACTGTAGCACCACGAAACCGCGGCCGGTTCTGGGCACGGCATAGGTGCCGCCACCCTCGATCACCGCGCTGGCGAAATGGTCGGGGCGGTCTGCCTCGGGCAGATCGCGCAGGGTGCGCGCGAAACGGGGGATGTCGTGATGCTCGGGCATGGGGGCTCCTCAAACAAGGGCGCGGACGGGCAGGAAAGGTGGAGGATTGGCCCGCCCGCGCGAGGCCCCGCACCGCTTGCAAGACTTGGCGCGGAACCTTTGGGAGAGACGGCGGGGCAATCCTCGAAATCCGGCGCCGTCTGTTCGGGTGTCATAGACGCGCAGGCAGGCCGCGCGGGGGAGGCCGTCAGGCGGCCCGGCGTCTGGGCCGATAGCCCTTTGCCTCGATCATGGCGCGGATCTTCGCGCGGGTGCGTTCCAGCGTTTGATCGGTGGGCTCGGGGGCCGGTTCGGGCCGGACCACGATATGCATCGGCCGCAGCCTGGCCGGGTCGAAACCCTGACCGCGGCCGGCCTTGAGCGCGGCCCAGGCAGCGGTGAAAAGCTCCGGCTGGTCGATGTGATCTTCAGGGTTGCGCACGATGTGCCTGGCATCAGCCAGGACGTTCTTCGGTTCGTCTTGCATGTCAATCCTCCATCAGGTTGATGCGAATAACCTAAATGGGTAAATTTACCCTAGTCAAGGGTAAGATTGGGTAAGTATACCCATTTTGGCACGGCTTTGCGTATTCTGATCGACCTCAGGGTGAGCGTTTATTTTCACTCATGGCGAGAGCGTGACCAAAGCGGCGGCGAGGATGGTACCGCTGAAGAAACTGGCGAAACTGACTGTGACATTATGTCAGGTCTTGGGGTGACCGAACATGAACTCGATGGGCTGGACACAGGCGAACTCAACGAAGGGTCTTCCTACGCTCTATCCTTTTGGTAATGCACGTCCGTGTCTGTTTCTCTATTTTTGCTTCTCGGGGCAAAACAGTATCACGCCCTGGGTAGTCGACGAATACCGCTTTGGCAGCCACCTGAACACAGCTCCTCCACACATGTAATGCTTGAGCCGCGAGGCGGAGATGAAGAACTAGGATGGGCGGCTTTCAGCGTTGAGGAAATGAAGAGCCGGCTTGGATTGAGAAGGCTTTTGGGGAAGGGCTGTTTTAGGTAATCCATTTGCGATTAGGACCACCAGGTCAGGACGATCGCAAGGGCAGCACTTCCACGGCAGAGGTCCTGTGCTAAGTGTATGTAAAATAGGAAATTCTTAGGTGGATGATAATTGTAAGAATTCCGCATTCTGTTGGGAATGACGCCGTTATGAGAGCCTATCGGTACGTTTCTTATTTTCCTATGGTGGTCCAGTGTAAGGTGCGAGACCACAATTGGCACATGTCTCAGGTGTAATAATTTGGATATCTATTATGATGTAAGTTGTGCCTAATGGGCAGCAAGCGCTGTTGATGTAGGTGGCGCTATGAAGTTGTGCAGTCCGGGTCGATTTGCGGGGGTCTTGGAGAATTTAACTATTTGATTTTAAATGGTAAATTTAGAAATCGTTGGCGGGAATGTTCTCTGCACAAAGGCCATCGCGGGGAGTGTTCTTCCCTCTTGGAGTGAATGGTATTTCCTCAAAATTATTGACACACGTCAGGCTTTGCGGGGTAAGGTTGTAAAGGAATCGGTGGAAGACTGAGGGCGAATCGAGGTTGGAATATTTCCTTGATCTGCTGAAGGCGATATAGGTGTGTTCTCGTAAAGCGTGGACGGTAAAAAAGGTGCGTCAAGGGCGTGCCTTCTATGCGTGTGACTAATGGAGATTTGATGATGATAAGAGTGCTGCTCGCAGATGAAACTGTCTGCTACATCCCGATGGACAGGCTTGTCTACATCTCAGAAAACGAAGCTGGAGAGCTTAATATCCAAAGGCTGAATCACGAGGGTCAGCCGCAATGGATGGCCGCTAAGAGTTTTGAATTTTTCGAAGGGGGAAGGAAAGAAACCAGGAGAAGGTAGAGTTGATGTGATCTAAGTGAAATAGGGCAAGATTATCGGCAGTGAGTGAGTAGATGCTAATAATAACCTCCGGCGCGCAAAAATCAGCGACGACCGCTGGATTCCAGTTGACCTCTATAATGGCGGCAGCTAACTACGCTTTTTCCCAAAGGATTGATTCTGAAGAAGCTTTCGATCAGGTCTTGGCGAGAAGGCTGTTTCGAAGTGATAAAGAGCTAACAGCGGCCGCAAACGAAGCATTGAAGAGCGGTGACGCGACGGATGATGCGGTACCGGTCATTATTAAAACGCATGGATACCTTCAGGATGAGGTTCTGAAGAAAGTTCGAGTGCGCGACGTTTTACTGGTAGTGAGCGTAAGGCATCCGGCTGATGTTGCTCTCGCTCTGGTCGATGCTTCAGAAAATGAGCGTCATATGGAGAATCCAAGATTTAAAACTTACAATATAGAGGAGACGGCTGCGTCCATTGCGTGGTATGAGAAATGTCTCATTCGAAGCCTGAAGGGTTCCCCTTACATAATCGAGTACGAGCGTCTCTTCGATGACCCCACGGAAATAATCGTTGGAATGTCTAACAACTTCGGCCTTCCGGTAAACGAGGATGTCGCTCGCTCTATTGTGGAAAGGTACGAGGAAAACAAATCAATGTACGGCGAGTACAATAAGGGAAAGCCGCAGCGGCGATTTGATGAGCTCAGTGACACAGAGATACGGAAGATTGAAGCTCTGGCGCCTGTGATGACCGAGTTGTCTAAACTGTGAACACTGCGAACACTGTGAAGCACGCTTATGCAAAAACGTAAAAAGATCGCCTTTATCGAGTCTTGGCCCAATCTCGCCTTTTCGGCGGAGCGAGAGTTTCTCAAAAGATTCTTGATATCTTGCAGTGCTATCGACGTGGACTGCAGGGTTGTTGTGACCTCTGATGAGATAAATGACTATAATCCAGATGTCGTTCTTTGTAGTCATGAATTCTCAAGGAAAATCACTGGGCACCCTACGTTGGGTGTGATGTGGAGTCCTCCCGAGTTTTTTGAGAATGATCCGTATAGGTTAAAGTCGATAATGAGCTATGATGGTTACCTGGTTGGCTCAAGCAAGGTAGCCCAATTCCTCGATGATCTGTGGTTCTCAACCGGGACGAACAAGCTTCGGAGCAGCTTTCGTTTTCTTCCATCCTCTCCAAAGTCCTCGCTTTCAGTGAAGGAGTTGAGGTCTCTGTTCTACGCTGGGGTTCATTGGGATGGTGCTCGGCATAACGGTTTGTTTTCCCGCCTGTCTCAGAAGAAGGTGCTGGACGTATATGGTCCAAAGGAAAGCTGGTCTGACTTTGCGGAAGCTCATCGGGGTACTATTCCTCTGGATGGGAAATCCATGTTCAATAGGATATGTGAATCGGGTGTCGCCTTGGCGGTTCACAAGGCAGCCCACAGACGTGCGAATACTCCTTCGATGAGGCTGTTCGAAGCTGCATCCGTTGGTGCCTCGATTATATCGGATAACATTCCGTTTGCGCGTGAGGTTTTTGGCGACACTATTCACATTATTGATAGCGGAGATCTTAATGGCGCTGGCGATGAGATCTTGCATATCCTTGATGGGATATTGACTAACCCTAAGATTGAACTTGAGCGGGCGGCTGCAGCAAGAGAGATATTCGAGAGGGATTGGTCTCTGGATGTACTTATTCCGAAGGTTCTGGAGTTTTCTGAAGATGTGTCTGAGGCTGAAGGCTTTACCCGCAGGCCGGTCCGGAACTTGAGTAAAAGATCAAGCGGAGGCTCTAAGAAGGGAAGTGACCTCGTTTCAATCATTGTTAGAACGGGTGGCCGAAATATAGACTTCTTGAAAAGAAGCTTGAATAGTTTGTACTTGCAGTCTTATCGTCCCCTTGAGGCGGTTGTGGTCGACTACAAGGGGCGGGACGATGTCAAAGATTTGTGCTCCCTCGTAGGTGGTTCTGATGATCCCGAGTTTAATGTCACTTACTTAACCTCCCCGAATAATGGCTTTCGGAGTACGCCAATTCTTAAGGGAGCCACAGCCGCGCGCGGTGGCTTCATTGGGCTTTTGGATGATGACGATACAATTCACACTAACTGCATCGCAACTTTGATTAACCGTGCGCACGAGAGTAAAAAGAAATTTGTCTACGGCGGGGTGGTTAAATTTCACGAGGATGGAGATTTTGTAACTGCGCCGAATTTTAATGGTCCGCTCGGCGAGATTATCGAGGAGCGGAGGGAGCTTCATTTCTTTGATCCATTTAACAGGGATCGATTTTTTAATCTTGATAACTTTATTCAGAGCAACACGTGGATATGTGATCGGAAGACATTCCTAAACTCATGCCAGCAGGCCGATCCAGAGCTTGAGGTCGCGGAAGATGTCTATTTTTATGGATGTGTGCTGCAAAGTAATGAACCTGCTTTTACCTATAGGGTTGCGTCGCAGTGGCATTGGAGGTCGGGTGAAGACGTTAACTCTATGACCGGCGTTGGTCAGGATGTTTGGGGGCGTTGTGCGAATAGAGTTAAGGGTAGATGGAAGTTTTTTGATGAAAATTTCCAATGGGACAGTTTGCCGTACAATGCTTGGTCTGGGGCTGAGGAGGATGAAGATCCTGCAATTAAGAAGAGCCTTCGGATCGACAACCCAATAGTTCCAACGGATAGTTTTGTGTCTGATTACAGTGCGAGGGGCTTCGCTGCAAGCCCTGAGGGAGATGGCATTTGGATCACAGAAAGGAATGCGTCTATCCGGTTTGGATGTATTGCTTCAAGGGAGTTTGGCGTTAAAATTAACTTCATACCATTTTATGCGCCGGGTGCGGAGAGGGTTGTCTTACATGTTTCTTGCACTGGCGCTGAAGATTTGACATTTCCTGTGATGGATGGAAATGCATCAGAGATTTTCTTGGAGATTCAGGGTAATGCTCATGAGGAGATGGAGATGCAGTTTTCTTTTAATTGCATGCACAGCCCTCAAGAGCTTGGTATTTCTGATGACGCAAGAATGCTGGGGATTTTTGTTAGGTCCATTGAGCTCGTTGAGCTTGGGCTTCCAGGAAGTGCCACGCCTAGGACCATTCCTCTTGAAGAAGGTGGCGGCAAAGCGGTCGCTGAGCTATCTGCCGCAGATGTTGTGAACTATGATCGGGAGTTTGCCCGAAGATATTCAGTTGAGACAGTTGATGGTGTTCCTGAAAGTTTTGTCTGGATGGGGATGGATGAGAACTTTCCGATTTCAGTGGAACTTCCCGAAGGTGGGCCTCTGAGCGTTTCTGTTCGGATTGCTTTCTTTGTGGATATGAATGTTTTCGAGGCATTTCATGTCAAAGTCGATGGAAGGCTATATGACAGAAGGGTCACTGAAGTGGTTGAGGTCGGTGGTATGAAATTTAGGGATGTGGTGTTTGTGTTTGATGCGGTCGGTGAGGGCGAGGTCCGTATTGAGCTATGCTCCCCTTTGACGAGACAACCTGCTTTTCGTGGGGATCCTCGAGCTCTAAGTGTCTCGATCTCTAAGATTAATCTCACCAGAGATATACTGAAGTTTGATAGAGAGCTTGCTTCGCAATAGATCGGTGCCAGCGGTTTTGTAGCAAGGTGGGAGGGGTGCCTGGCGGGCTTGCCAGTGGCAGCTAGGGCTATGGGTGAGAGCCAAGGCCTTTGGGCATGTATCGAGCTGCATGCTGCGTTGTGCGGGGCCTTAAGCGGGCCAGTCGGGGGGAGAGACTTGGACGGTCTTCCTGGGGGGGGGATTTTCCCTGCCGACTGGCCTTTCAGAATGACTTTTGAGCCAGTTCGTTTGGCCAGTGCAGACGCACCCGTGCGGCCCATTTTAATCGCTTGTTCCACATCGTCGTCGCACCGGGGTTTAGGGAAATTAGGTGAAACAAACCAGGCTCATCGCCAGGTTTGATTTGCTTCACCCAGCCCATGCCCTCGTCATCTTCACAGACACAGCGATGTCCGACCACGTCATCGGGGACGCCTTCATGGGTCTCGCGCGTGTAAAACAGGAGATCGCCTGCGGAATAGATAGGCTCCATGCTGTCGCCTTCGATCTCAACAGCCACGATGCCATGAGGTGAGAGGCCCGGTGGGCACTCGACCTGAGGTCCGTCGCCTTTTTCATATGCATCGAAAAGCGGCACTCGCGCTCCAGCGCCGACGGTGCCGGCGATTGCGACAGTTGGGAGACCCTTCATAGGGCCGTCCGCCCAGTTCATGATGTCTTCGACGGTCATGTTCAGCGCGTTCGCGATCCGCACGGCGGAGGAGAGCTTAGGGGATGCTGCCTTGCCGCGTTTCAGGTCTCGGATGAAGGACTGATGGAGACCCGCAGCCAGAGACAGCGGGGTGTCCTTGAGCCCCCGCGCATCCATGACGCGACGCAGCCCTTCCAGAAATCGTTCGCTCTCATCCACCATTGGGGAATGTTACCCAGTTTCCGCTGAATCGAGTATCGGGAAGTTTACCCTTGCAAAAATGGGTAAAGTTACCCGATAAGGAGGCATGAATACAAAAGACACTCCCCTTCAAATCACGGTTCTGGCCCATCGAGTGGGTCTAGGGCCGGGCTCGGCAGGAGGCTGCGTGATGGCGACCAAGCGCCCTTGCGCAAGCCTCCCTGCGGGAAAGGGGGCCAGATGACCCGCCCTCGCCTAACCCTGATTGTGAACAACGACGCTCCATGTCCCGGGGATACACTCGGGGCAGGGCTAAGCTCTTGGTCAAATCGGTTGGACCCCTACGCGCTGAAGGCTGGGGCGGCCGATCTGTGGTCCGCCTATTTCCGTAACAGCTTCTCCAGCCCGCGCGAGGTGGCGCTGTTCTGCGATGTCAGCTTTCAGACCGCACTGAACTGGTGGGGCGCGGTCACTGCGCCCGCCAGCCACACGGCGCTTCTGATCATGCTGACCGACCCCGGCGCACCGGCCTTCTTTCAGGATCAGCTGCGGAGGGCCGCATGACCATTGAAGCCGATCTTCTGGGCCGTCCGCCGGTCATGCGCCCGATCCCGAGGCTGGAACGTCCGGGCGGGTTTCTGCGAGTGCCGGGCAAGCTGCCGGGGCGGGTTTCTGTCCGGGTTCCTGTGCGCGGGTCCTTCTCGCCGGTGGGCGAGGGTTGCCGTTGGGTGACCCTGCCGGCCGCGCCCTGGGAGGAATGGGAATGAACGTCGTGGAATTTCCCGGCCAGCTGCCGCGCTTCTGTGAGGTGATCGCGGCCCTGCGGGACGGGCTCGGGGTGGAGGACATGCAGGCGCAGGGAACCGCGCCGGCGGGGTTCGCCCGGGCGGTGGTGGCCGAGCTGCGGTGCGCGGGGACTTTGGATCGGGCTCTGGGGGTGACCTCATGATCCCGGCGAATGCGCATCTGCGCCCGGTCGAGGCCGGTGACGTGCCGGAGTATCCCATCTCCCGCGAGGAGCGGCTGGAGAGCCATTTCTTTGTGGAGTTCCACCATAATCGCTGGCTGTCCAGCAGCTTCCGTCTTCTGGCCGACCCGGACGTGCGGGCCTATGGGCTCGATCTCTTCATGGTGGCTCAGAACGAGGCGCCGGTGGGGACCCTGCCCACCGATGACCGGTTGCTGGCGCGGCTTCTGGGGCTGGACCTGGCGGTTTGGCAGAGCCTGCTGAAACGGGAAATCACCCCCCTGCACAAATGGCAGCTGACCAATTGCGAAGGGGAAATCCGTTGGGCGCATCCGGTTGTGACCGAAATCGCGGTCAAGGCGATTGGCCGCCGCCAGAAACATCTTGAGGCCTCTGAAGCTGCCCGCGAACGCAAGCGGTTCGAGCGGTTGAAGATGCAAATCCTCAAGGTCGGTGGGTCCAGCCAGATGGCGGCCGACGAAAGCGTTCTGTCCTGGCTCGACCGCTGGTTTCAGGCGGAACATGCGGGGCGAAACCGGACTGAAGCCCTGGTGCGCGAGGGCCTCAATCTCATGAGCAGGCATCGCTGAGAAACTGTCCCATTCCGTCACAAGGACAGTCTTGGACAGTCTCGGGACAGAATGAAGACAGAACGGGACAGTTTGCGGACAGGTTTTGTCCGGTTTTGTCCCGTCTGAAAGGAAAAGAAACCAAAAGACATGAAACAGAAACAGGCGGAAGCGCCTGGAATGACGAAAGGACCGCGGGATGCAGACCGATCGACATCAGGCTGAGAGAGCAGGGACAGCGGAGCGCGATGCGCTGTCAGGTCCGGCCCGGGTGCGGGCTTTGCTGTTTGCGCCGCTGGAGGCGGCGGGGATGCAGCGGCCGGGCGGGATGACGGTGGCGGGCTATGAGGAGATGCGGGCGCGGCTTTGCCGGGCGTTGACCCATATGTCCGACCGGTCGCTGCGTGGTCTGGCGGAGCTGGTGACGCGCCACGCGCAGGGCCGGCAGGTGGATCGCTGGCCGAAAGAGGTCACGCTGAAGAGCTGGGGCTTGCGCATCCAGCCGCCGCCGGCGCGGCAGTCGGACTATGTGGCTTCGCTGATGACCAGCGCCATGGGCCGGGCGGCGCGGGACCAGGGCTATCACGTCGAGCTTTTCATGTTGGCGCGGCGGCTCGGCCCGCCGCCCTCCCGCTATGACCTCGGCCGGCTGCGGCAGGAGGCCGAAGAGAACCGCCGCATGCGCGAGATCGTGCGGCGGCAGATCGATTACGACAGCGCCAGCCTCGATCAACGGCAGTGGCTGGCCTGGTACGACCGGAACGAAACCGAATGCCTTGCGTTGATGGCGGCGGGCGATGACAGGGAGACAGGCGAATGAGCGTTCATGACACGCGGCTTGCGCGGCGTAAGGCGGAAGAGGCGGCGCGGATCGCCGCGGTGAAGGCGCGCGGCCGGGTGCCGGAGCAATGCGGGCCGGATATCCCGGAGGCGCCGGCACGTGGCGCGTTCCGGCTGGTCCAGCTTCGGCGGCTCTACCCGGATGGGGCGGAAGGCTACCGGGTGAAGGATGCCGGGCACCTCGGGCGGGCGGCGATCTGCAATGCCGATGTGTTCGACCGGATGGCGGCCAGCGCGGCGCGGGCGCGCAAGCCGGTGCCGCTCAGCCCGGGGCAGATCGCCATGGGCCGGCACTATCGCGATCTGGTGGAGCGTCACGCCTGCGCCGGGCTCAGGTGTTCGTCTATCGAGGCGGTGCGCTCCGGCGGCAGCGGGCAGGGCGGTGGATTCATGGATGCGGTGTTGCGGGATCGTGAGGAGATCGCCTGGCTGCACCGCCGGATCGGCGCAGGCGTGGCAATGGCGGTGCGTCGGGTGCGGCCTTCGGCGCGGGGCACCCGGGTGGCGATCCCCGACCGGCAGCTGGTGGATTTGGTCTGCCTGGAGGATCAGGCACTGAGCGATGTGCTGCGCGCATATGGCTGGTCGGTCTATGGCGACACCCTGCGCGGCCTGACCGGGGCGCTGGCCGCGGCCCTGGATCGGATGACCGGGCCGGCGGGCTGTCGGGCAATCGTCACGATGAGAACAAAAGGGGATTGACGCTAACCTCAGCCGCAGTCTAGGCAGGAGAAATCATCAAGACCTGCGCCCACGGGAAACCGGCGGGCGCTTTTGCGTTTCTGGGGGCGCGGATGACGACCCGGAGTGACTATCACCAGCTTTACAACCTCTCGGCCTGGCGGCGGCAGCTGCGGCCGCAGCACCTGGCGCGGGAACCGCTCTGCCGGGCCTGCCTGCGTCGGGGCATCGTCAACGATGGCTCGCTGACCGCCTCGGGCGAGAGACAGACCAATCCACGCCGGCGGTTCCTGGCGGTGGATCACATCGTGCCGCATCGGGGCGACCGGGCCTTGTTCCTCGATCCGGAGAATCTGCAGACGCTCTGCCCGGACGATCACGACCGGAACAAGCAGCGGCTGGAGGCCAGAGGTTATTCGGAAGAGCGCGGGCCGGATGGCTGGCCGCTCGATCCGAACCACCCGGCAAACCGCTGATCCGCAGCCTTCCGGACGGGAGGGGGAGGGTCCGAAGGAAACCCGGCCGGGCTGGAAACCGGAGGGGGAACCTTCCCGTGCGCGAAGCCGGAATTGAATAGAAAAAGCCACATGGAAAGAGAGGGTTAGGCAGGGACATGCGGGGACGCCGGCCGACAGAGGAAAGGGTTGTGCCCTTCGCCGAGGAAGGGGCGCAGCTTCATAATCTGGAAGAGCGGGCGCGCGCCCGGCTGGAGGAGCTGCGCCCGGAAGGCATGCCGGAGCAGCTGCGCTGGACCTTCGACCGTCTGGCGCTGCCGCTCTGTCATCCGACCGTGGATCGGCTGAAGCCCACGAATGTTTTCATGTTCCGCCAGCTCTGCGCTGCGGTGCTGCGTCATGAGCGGCTGACGCTGGAGCTGGAGGAGCTGGGCGAGACCTATGAGAGCGAGACCCGCAACGGCACCCAGATCAAGAGCCGGCCGGAGGTGGCGCAGCTGAACGAGACGTTCCGCCAGATCAGGGGGCTGGCGAATGACTTCGGCATGACCCCGGCGGCGGAGCGGGGTCTTTCAGGCGGCGGGCAGCTCGGGTTCAATTTCCCCGATCCCGACAGCCCCGAGGGCTATCTGACGTGACCGGCACCGCGGCGCGGGTCTCATATGCGGATGACCCGGTCACGGCCTGGGCGCAGGAGGTCGCAGCGGGTGAGATCGTGGCCGGGCCTTACATCCGGGCTGCGGCGGCGCGCCACCTGCGCGATCTGGTCGAGGGGCCACAGCGCGGGCTGAAATGGGATGTGGCCGCTGCAAGGCGGGCGATTGAGTTTTTCCCGAAGGTGCTGCGGCTGAACGGCGGCCAGTTCGAGGGGCGGCCGTTCCAGTTGCACCCCAGCCAGGCATTCCGCATCGGATCGCTGTTCGGCTGGAAGCGGTACAACGAGACCCACGGCGCCTGGCTGCGCCGGTTCACGCGGTTCTATGACGAAGAGGGCAAGGGGAACGGTAAATCCCCGATGCTGGGCGGCATCGGGCTCTACATGATGGTGGCCGACGGCGAGCCGCGGGCAGAGGTCTATGCGGCGGCGGCCAAGAAGGATCAGGCCGGCATCCTGTTTCAGGACGCGGTGGCGATGGTGGATCAATCGCCGGTGCTGGCCCGCAAGGTCAGCAAGCAGGGCGAAAACCCGGTCTGGCAGCTGACCTATACCGGCAGGACCGGCGACCGGCGCAAGTTCCGCCCGCTGTCGGCAGAAAAGGCGCAGTCCGGGCCGCGGCCGCATTGCGCGCTGACCGATGAGGTGCATGAACATCCGAACCGCGACGTGATCGACATGCTGGAACGGGGCTTCAAGTTCCGCAAGCAGCCACTGTTGTGCATGGCGACCAACTCTGGCACCGACAAAAAATCGATCTGCTGGGAGGAGCACCAGCATGCGGTCAATGTCGCGACCGGGGTGGTCGAGGATGACAGCACCTTTGCTTTCGTCTGTTCGCTGGATGAGGGCGACGACTGGGAGAACGATCCGAGCTGCTGGATCAAGGTGAACCCGCTGCTGGGGGTCACGATTCAGGAAGACTACCTGCAGGGAGTGGTGAAACAGGCCAAGATGATGCCGGGCAAGCGCAATGGCATTGCCCGGCTGCACTTTTGCCAGTGGACGCAATCGGTCACTGCCGCGATCCGGCGGGGGCCTTGGGTGGCCTGCCGTGGGGATGTGGATCCGGAGGCGCTGACCGAGGCGGGCTATCCCTGCTTTGGTGGGCTCGACCTCAGCCAGGTGCGGGACTTCTCGGCATTGACGCTGGTCTGGGTGCTGGATGCGACGAAAGATGCGGAGAAGCTGGCGGCGAAGACGTGGTTCTGGACGCCGAAGGACACCCTGCTTGAACGTTCCGGCCGCGACCAGGCCCCCTATGATCTCTGGGCGCAGCAGGGCCATATCGAGGCGGTGCCGGGCGAGCGGCTGAAATACCCCTGGCTGGCCGATGCGCTGGCCGATCTGAATTCGCGCTACGCCCCGGAGGTGATCGCCTGCGACCAATACGGGCTGGAGCGGTTGAAGGACAGCCTGACGGAAAAGGGCCTGGTGCTGCCCACGGAAATCCACCCCCAAGGGTATCAGAAACGGGTGTTGGACAAGATACCGGACCCGACCAACCCGGGGCAGGAGGTCGAGGTTTATCTGTGGATGCCGGACAGCATCAACAAGCTGGAGAATGCGATTTACGATGGCCGGCTGACGGTGGCGCAGAACCCGCTGCTGGACAGTATGGCGGCCTCGGTCACCTATGCGGAGAACCGCACCGGGCATCGCATGTTCGACAAGGAAAAGGCACACGGCCGGATTGACGGCATGGTGTCGCTGGGCATGGCAACGGGGATGGCGCTCTGCCGGGAACGGGGTGTGCAGGAGGTCTCGCCCTGGGCCGATGACGGGTTTTCGCTGGAGGATGATCTATGGGATTTGGATTGAGCTTCCGGCGGCGCCCGGAGCCGGAAGCCGTGGAGGCGCGCGCCGAGGTGGTTATGGCAAGCGGCGAGGCCGAGATTGCCGAGGTGCTGACCGGAGGTGTCCCGGAAGGCGTCAGCATGAAAGAGGCGCTGTCGCTGCCGGGTGTCTGGGCCGCGATCAACTTTCTGTCTGCCGCCATGGCCGGTCTGCCGGTCGAGGTCTTCGAGAAAACCGCCGGTGACGGCGGCGACAAGAAGATCACGGGCGGCGTTGCGGATGTGCTGGGCGCGGCGGTGAATGACACCACCACCTCTTTCACCTGGCGCGAGACATTCTTTGCCGAGGTCTTCGGTCCCGGCCGGGCCTACACCTATGTGGAGCGCAACCGGCAGGGGAAGGTGATCAACCTCTTTCCGATGGAGTATCAGCGCACCACGGTGCGCAAGGTGAACGGGCGGCTCTTCTACGACTACCGGGAGCCATCCGGGAAGGTGAAGACCTATGCCGGCGCGGATGTGATCGACATTGCCTTTCTGCTGAAAGCCGATCACGTCAACCATCACAACCCGGTCCAGACCTGCGCCTCCGCGATCCGCCAGGGGCTGAACGCAAACCGCTATGCGCTGACGGTCTTCGGCAAGAACGGGGTGCCGCCCTATGTGCTGAAAGGCCCGTTTGCGGCCGGCAAGGAAATGATGCGGGCGGCGGCAGACCTGATGAAAGTGACGATGCGCTTTGCGCGGGAGGGCAAGCCGGTGCTGCCGCTGCCGGCCGGTCACGATCTGGAACGGCTCGGGGATGACCCGGACAAGATGCAGCTGACACCGGTGCAGATTTTCGCGGTGGGGCAGGTGGCGCGCATCTATCAGCTGCCGCCGGTGTTTCTGCAGGAGCTGTCGAAGGGCAATTACAACAACATCGAGCATCAGGATTTGCACCTGGTCAAGCATACGCTGCGGCGCTGGGTGAAGAAGTTCGAGCAGGAGCTGACGCTGAAAATCTTCGGCCGCACCTCAAGGCGTTACGTCAAGCTGAACCTGGATGCGATGATGCGGGGTGACTTCAAGACCAGGATCGAGGCGATTGTGAAAGCGATCCAGAACGGGCTGATGACACCGAATGAGGGCCGCGCGCTGGAGAACCGCGCGCCGCTGGACGGCGGCGATGTGCTGCTGGTGCAGGGGGCGACGGTGCCGATCGAGCTGGCCGGCAAAGCCTTTGCCAAGACCGCACCGGCTGCCGATCCCGCCAGCGACGGGGCTGCGACGCCGGATGACGGCGCCCCGGAAGACCAGACCGACAACTGACCGAAGGAGGCCGCGATGAGCGACCCGCAACGCGAGGTGCGTTTCTGCGCCTCCGCGCCCGTTGAGCTGCGCGCGGCCGAGGGCGATCTGATCAATGTGACCGGCTATGCCGCGGTGTTCGGGGCGCAGACCGAAATCGGCCCGCTGGACAGCTGGGGCTGGGTCGAGCTGATCGAGCGCGGCGCCTTTGCCGAGGCGCTGACGCGCGGCGACGATGTGACGTTCCTGATCAACCACGGCGGCCTGCCGCTGGCCCGCACCAGCTCGGGCACGCTGACGCTGACCGAGGATCAGCACGGGCTGCGGGTGGACACTGCGCTGGACGCCGCGGACCCGGACGTGCAGCGCATCCTGCCGAAGATGAAGCGGGGCGATCTGTCGAAGATGAGCTTCGCCTTCGTTGCCGACAAGGAGACCTGGGACGAAACCGGCGCGCGAGCGGTGCGCACCATCCAGTCGGTGCGCCTCTATGACGTCTCCATTGTGACCGATCCAGCCTATGAGGGCACCGAAATCGGGCTGCGGTCGAAGACTGCCGCCCTCGGCCTGGATGCGGAGTTCTTCCGCCGCGCCATGCAGATGCGCATGCGTCTGTCCGGTCTCAGCTGACCGACCGCCCATCTTCCCGCGCCCTGGGCCGGCGCAGCTTTCCGAAATCTGATCTGAAAGGAAACGACACCATGTCGAAGATCAAAGAGCTGCGCGAAAAGGCGCAGAAAGTTCTGACCGAGGCGACCGGCATCCGTGACGGCATCACCGACAAGACGCCGAAGGAAGAGGCCCGCGCGGCGAACGACCAGTTCGACAAGCTGATGGATGAATACGATGGCCTGGTCGCGGATGCGAACCGCGAAGAGCGCGCCGCCAAGGCCAAGCGCGAGGCCGAGGAGCGCCAGGAGCAGAACGAACGCGAAGAGCGCGAAGCGCGGCGGCCGGGGCAGGATGGGTTGAGCCATACCCCGGCCGGCGATGTGGGCGAGGAATACCGCGAAGCCTTCCGCCAGTATCTCGCCAGCGGCGCCGATCTGTCCGAAATGGACAAGGAAGCCCGCGCCGCCCTGCGCGCCGGCGCCCGTGAATTGCGGACCCAGACCACCGGCACCGGTGCCGGCGGTGGCTTCCTGGTGCCCACCACCCTGTCCTCCGAAATCAACAAGGCCGCGGCCGCACATGGCCCGATGATGGATCCGGGCATCGCCACCGAAATCAACCTGGGGACCGGAGCCCCGTTCGATCTGCCGAAGGTGGATGACACCGAGGAAGAGGCGAATGCCCATACCGAAGGGGATGAGGGCGTTGACGATGGGTCCGGCGATATCGTTCTGGACAAGACCCAGCTGCTGGCCCATGCGATGGTGACGCCCTGGATCAAATGGAGTTTCGAGCTGGCACAGGACAGCGCGTTCGGCTTCGAGGCGCTGCTTGGCATGCTGATCGGGGAACGGCTGGGCCGCAAGGGCAACCGCTGGCTGACCGTGGGCACCGGCACCAATGAGCCGCTTGGCTTCGTCACCGGCGCGCAGGTTGGCTTTACCGCCACCTCCGCCAGTGTGCTGACCTTCGACAATATCATGGAGCTGGAGCATTCGGTGGATCCCGCCTATCGCGGCGGCCCGAAAGTGCGGTTCCAGATGCACGATCAGACCGTGAAGGCGCTGCGGATGATCAAGGACACCGCCGGCCGCTACATCTGGTCGGATGGCGATGTGGTCAAGGGGACGCCGGCCACGCTGAACAACCGCCCCGTCAGCTTCAATCAGGCCATGGCCCAGATCGGCGCCAGCGCCAAGCCCATCGCCTTCGGGGACTTCGCGCAATACTACGTCCGCAAGGTGGGCAGCCCGCTGATCGGCGTGGCGCGCGAAAAGTTCTTCCCCAATCTCGGCATCATGGGGGTGCATCGGATCGACGGTGCGCCGGGCCATTCCAAGGCGATCAAGACGCTGCAGATGGCTGCCGCCTGATCCGGCTGACGCAAATCGCGCCGATACCTCCGGCGGGCTGGCCTGGCCCGCCGGATATCTCCCCCCTTCTGTCGTTGGAGCCGACCGATGAAAATCAAGATCCTTGTGAGCTGCGCCGGCCCGGCCGGCAGCTTTGCCGCCAATCAGGAGCCAACCGTTGCCGATGCAGTTGGCGCCGACCTGATCCGCGCGGGCTATGCCGAGCTGCTGGATGCAGAGGTGCAGCCCGCCGCGGCCGCCACCGATCCGGCCGCCGCTCCCGCCACCGATCCGGCTGCCGCGGGCTGATCGCCGCCATGTCGCTGATCAGGACTGTGGCGCCCGCGGTGGCGCCGGTGACGCTGGCGCAGCTGCAGGCGCATCTGAAACTTGAGGCCGGCGAGGATGACGCGCAGATCCAGCATTGCCTTGATGTGGCGGTCGCGCAGTTCGACGGGCCGGATGGCGAGCTGGGCCGTGCCTTGATCGGCCAGACCTGGCAGGAGACATTCGCTGCGGTGCCGGCGTCTGGTGCTGCGGTAGAGCTTGGCCTGTCGCCGGTCTCCGATCTGGTGAGCGCCCAGATTGTCGATGCAAACGGCACCTGGTCCGATGTGGTGGCGCCGGAGCTGTTCGAGCTGGGCGGCCGCTATCTGGTCTCGGTGGAGAGCTGGGGCATTGCCGGGCCGGCCCGCGACAAGCTGCGGATCACCTATGTGGCGGGCTTCGGCGCGTTGGCGGAGGATGTGCCGCTGCCGATCCGCCATGCCATCCTGCTGTTCGCCACTCACCTGTACCGGGTGCGGGAGCCTGTTGTCTTCGGCGCCGCCCCGGTCGAGGTGCCGCTGTCGATTTCCCGCCTGGTCGCGCCTTACAAGATTTGGTGGAGCTGATGGGGCTGGAGGCTTACAATCGGCGGATTTCCATTCTGGCCGCCGATGAGACCGAAAACGACGCCGGGGAAATGGTGCCCGGCGCATGGCTGCCGATGATGACTGTCTGGGCCAGCTATCAGCCGGTCTCAGATGGCGAAAAGCTGCGGGCGGCGGCGGTCGAACAGCGCACCGATGCGCGGTTCAGGATGGCCTGGCTGCCGGGCCGCGCTCAGATCAATGGCCGGCACCGGCTACGCTTTGACGGCCACGACTGGCAGATTTCCGGGGTCAAGGAAATCGGCTTTCGGGAAGAGCTGGAGCTGACCGCCTGGCACGTGAAGAAGGCGCCTGTCTGATGGCTGTGAAAATGAAGCTGGAGGGCGGCGGCGATATCGAGCGGGCGCTTGGTGAGCTGGCGCGGGGCACATCCAAGGGGGTGATGCGCCGGGCGATGAAAAAGGCGCTGCAGCCGGTTGCCAAGGCTGCCGATGCCGCCAGCCCCTTCACGGTGAAGGTGACCAGCAAACTCACCGCGCGCCAGTCACGCCAGGCCCGCGCAGATCGCGGCCGCAGCCTGGTGACGCTCTATGTCGGGCCGGTGCAGCCGGACGGCACCGATGCGCCCCATGCGCACCTTTACGAATTCGGCACCGGGGAGCGGGTGCACAAGAAAAACGGAAAATCGGTCGGCACCATGCCGGCGCGGCCGTTCATGCGACCGGCCTGGGATGCAAATCAGGATCAGATGCTGGAGACGCTGCGGCGTGAGGTCTGGGCCGAAATAGAAAAGGCGGCTGAGCGCGCCAGGCGTAAGGCTGCGAAGGCGGCGGGCTGATGGAACGCGATCTGAAAGACCTTCTCAAGACCATGGGTCACCCGGTGGTCTGGGGCGCCTTCGGCGCCGATGTGGGATACCCGCGGATCGCCCTGCAGCGGGTCAGCACGGTGACGCGCTATTCGCTGAAAGATCGCGCCGATATCGAGGGCGCGCGGGTTCAGGTGACGGTCTCGGCCGCCACCTATGGCGAAATCATTACCATCTGCCGGCAGCTGTCGCAGGTGATGACCGATTTTCGCGGCGGGGCTGTGATCAGCTGCCGCGAAATCTCCCGGCGGGATTCCTTTTCGGAAACCGGCGGCGATGTGATCCGGCAGCAGATGCTGGATTTCTGGGTGCGCTATCGCGCCTGACCTCGCCGGGGAACCGGCACTCTCTCAACCTGATGAAAGGATAAGGCATGGCTGAAAATGTCATTCCGGCCGATCTTTGCGACATTGAATGGTCGGAGACCGGTGCGGATGCCGACTATGTGGTCATCCCCGGCTGCAAGACCGTGGGCATTCCCGAAGAAAACCCCGAATACCGGGATCGCACCTCGCTCGACAGCCCCGGCCGGACGAAGGAATACGGCGTCGGTCTGACCGATGTGGGGGAGCTGACGCTGAGCTGTTTCTACTCGACAGCCCTCTATGCGCAGGCCTCGGCCTACAAGGCGGCCAGCACCCTGGTCTATTTCCGGGTGAAGCTGCCGGCGATGGGGGCCCAGGTGGCGGGCGATACCTTCGAATATCGGGCCTATGTCAATCCGGGCATGCCGGCGACCGACCAGGACGGCGATCTGATGACCGATCTGAAGCTCCGGCCGAGCGGCCTGATCACCTGGACCGAAGGGGCAACGGCATGATCAGCACGGTGACGGTGAAGCTGGGCAAGAAGACCCACAAGCTGAAGGTGTCGATCCGCGCTCAGGTGCGGCTGGAAAAGGACCTCGGCAAGGAGATGGGCGATATTCTCGAACAGCTGTTTCGTGGAGAGGGCGGTGTCAGCCTGGTGGTGCAGGTCTGGGCGGCCTGTCTGAACGATGGGGCCGGGGTGGAGCTGGAAGAGGCGATGGACGTATTGGACGCCATCGGCGGCGCCAATGCGGGTTCGTCCTATATGACCGAGGCGCTGCAATCTGCCTTCCCCTTCCTCAATCCTGATGAGACGGCCGCAGAGGATGAGGCCGAAGAGGCGGGAAACGCGACCGTGTAGACTGGCCGCGCCTGTGGTCCGGCTGGGTTGAGCTTGGTCTTGACCCGGCCGAATTCTGGCGCTGCAGCCTGCGCGAATACGACCTGATCACCCGTGCGCGGATCAAGGCCAAGAATGCCGAAATAGACGCGCGCCGGGTGCTGAACCAGGAGCTTGGGATCCTGGTGCAATTCGCCTTTCACGATCCGAAGAAAATGCCGGATTTCACCAAGGCAGCCCCGGAAGTCAATGAGGCCGAACAGCGGGAGCTGCAGCTTGCACAGCTGCGCTCGGCGCTGGTCGGCATGCACTTTCAAAGCAAAAAGGGAAAGTGATGGCAGCCATTATCGGCGCCCTGCGGGGCGTTCTCTCTCTGGATAGCGTGGCCTTCGAGAGCGGCGCCAAGCGGGCGCAGGCGACCATGGGCACCATGGAACGCAAGATGGTCCGCATGGGGGACCGGCTGCAGAAGGCCGGGCGCAAAGCGGCGCTCGGTCTCACATTGCCTTTGACCGCGGCGGCCTCTGTCGCGGTCAAATCCAGCCTGTCGGTGATCGACGCGCAAGCCAAGATGGCGCAGTCGATGGGCACCACGGTGCAATCCATGCAGGTTCTGGAGCGCGCCGCCGATCTGTCCGGCGTTTCCATGGGCGAGGTAAGCCAGGCAACGCTGCAGCTGACCAAGCGGCTGTCAGAGGTTGCGGCGACCGGCAAGGGGGCGGCGGCGAAGTCGCTGAAAACCCTGCACCTGAACGCGCAGGAGCTGCAGCAGCTGCCGCTGGATGAGCGGCTGGTTGCGATTCAGGATGCGCTTGCCAAATACGTGCCGGAGGCGGAGCGCGCGGCGGTGGCAACGGGGCTGTTCGGCACCCGTGCCGGCATCACCTTCACCCGGATCGACGGCGCCACGCTGCGCACCGCCGCCGACGATGTGCGCCGCTTCGGGGTGGCGGTGTCGGAAGTGGATGCCGAGCAGATCGAGGTGACGAATGACGCGATTTCGCGGCTTGGCCTGGTCGGCCTCGGGGTCAGCAATCAGCTGACCGCCGCGCTGGCCCCGACGCTGGAATTCGTGGCGAACAAGGCGGCCGAGGCGGCGGAATGGTTCGCCGGCCTGAGCGATCGGACCAAGCAATTCATCGCCGGCGCCGGGGCTTTCGCGGCGGCTGTCGGGCCGGCGGCCATCGGGCTCGGGGTTCTGGTCAAGGGGGTTCTGGCCCTGCGCGGCGCGCTGCTGCTGGCAACCGGCCCCTGGGGGCTGCTGGCCGGCGCCGTGGCCGCGGCCGGCGCCATGTTCCTCAATTACAAGAGCAACGCGGAAAAGGTCGAGGCGCCGCTGGAGGCGACGAAAAAGGCGCAGGAGGCGCTGAGTGCGGCCATGGGCACCTTTTCCACCACGGCCGCCCCATCGGCCGGGGCCGCTGCCATTTCCGCCGCGAACGATTATTACAAGCAGGCGGATGCTGCGCTGGCAGTGGCAGAGGCTGAGATTGCCAAGAACAAGGTTGCGGAACAGTTTGCCCGCGATGCCTATGCCAAGTATGGCCGCGAGCCCACCATGGAGGAAGAGGCGTATCTTGACGCCAAGGCGGCGCGTCTGGTGGCGAACCGGATGGCGGCTGAAAAGGCGCTCAATGATGCGATTGCGGCCCGCAAGCGCACGGCGAAAGAGGTCATGGGGTCCGACGTGAAAATGTCGGAGGTTCAGAAGGATCTGAACAGCAAGCTGGATGTGACGGTTGGCACAACCGACAAGCTGGGCGGCAGCCTCAAGGGGGTGAAGGATGACACCAAGGGCCTTGCGGAAAGCATGGATGGCCCGCTGTCGTCTTCGATTGACGGGGTGTCGCGCGCCTTCGGGGATTGGGCCGCCAATGGCTTCCGCGATATCTCTTCGATGTGGGATGCGATCAAGGACGTGAGCAAGCGGGCGGTTGCCGATCTGGTTTCCCTTCTGGCGAAGAACCAGCTGCAGCTGATGCTCGGGGTCTCGGTGACCGGATCGGCGGGGCAGGCGACAGCGGCCACGTTGACCGGCGGCGGGTCCGGCTCAGGCCTCCTCGGCAGCCTGCTGGGCAGTGCCGGCAGCAGCCTCTTGGGCGGCGGGGGCCTGCTGGCCGGTGGCGGCGGCATCCTCGGCGGCATCGGTTCGGGCCTCGGCGGCATCCTGAGCGGCGGCGGGCTGGGGGCGAGCTTTGCCAACCTGGGCGGGCTGATGACCGGATCGGTCGGTGGTCTGGGTGCGATTGGCGCGGCGCTGCCGGCGCTCGGGGTGATCGCCGGCGGCATCGCCTTGCTCGCCAAGGGGCTCAGCCGGAAATATGAGTTTTCCGGCATCCGGGGCAATTTCACCTCCGGAGGGTTCGACGGGCAGGGCTATGACTTCTACAAGGGCGGGTTCCTGCGCGGCGACAAGACCGAGTATTACCCGCTTGAGGCGGAGTTGCAGGCGGTTCTGGACAGCGCCACGACAGGCGTTGTCGGCAGTATCGGGGATATGGCCGGCGCCATTGGCCTCTCCACCCGCAAGCTGAAAGGCTTCGTCTCCGAATACGTTCAGGTGAATACCAATCAGGACGCCGAGGCGATCATGGCCGATCTGATGGAGGCGCTGGACGCCGCCGGGTCGGAAATGGCCGCTCTGGTGCTGGGGACCACGAAATTCAGCCGCGCCGGGGAAAGCGCGCTGGAGACGCTGACCCGCCTGAGCGGCGGGCTGTCGGCGGTGAACGACATGACGGACCTGCTGGGGCAGACGGCTTTCCGGGTATCGCTGCGCGGTGCTGACATGGCGTCCAGCCTGGTCGATGCCTTCGGCAGTGCCGATGCGATGGCGACGGCCGCCGCCAGCTATTTTCAGGGCTTCTATTCGGAGAGCGAACAGAGCGAAACCATCCTGCGCCGCCTGCGCGATCAGTTCGCCGGGCTGAATGTCGCCATGCCGGAGAGCCGGGCCGGCTTCCGCAGCCTGGTGGAGAGCGTGGATCTGACCACAGACGCCGGGCGCAAGCTTTACGCCGGGCTGCTGGGGTTGTCCGGGGCGATGGATGAGGTTCTGCCGAAGGTCAGTGAAATGACCATGGGCATGTCCGGCCTGCTGGATGATATCGGCGGCGAGATCGGGGATCAGATCGACACCGCGCGCAAGATGGCAGAGGCGGCGAAGGCGTCCGCCGAGCTGTGGTATCGCACCGCAAACACCCTGCGCGATTTCAAGGACGGGCTGCTGAATGCGGGCCTGTCCGGGGCCAGCACCGGCCAGAATGCCGCAGCACTTGAGGGGCGGTTTCAGGCGGCATTCGAGGCGGCAAAGGGCGGTGATGTGGCGGCGGCGCAGAGCATCCCGGAGCTGGCGCGGGCCTATCTGCAGGCGGCGCAGGCCGGCGCGTCCTCTTCGCTGGAATACCGCCGCATTGCCGCGCAGGTTCAGGGCCAGGTGCAGCTGATCGCCGGCATTGCCGATCTGACCGGCGCCAATGATGACATGCTGACCGAGCTGTATGAGCAGCAAATCGACGTGCTCACCAGCCTTGCCAATTTCCTGCAGCTGGAAGGGCTGACCGATGAGGAAATTTCCAAGCTGAGCGACGGGGTTCAGGAGCTGGCGAAGGATTGGGACGGCACGGTTTCCGCCTTCGAAACCTCGCTGGGGGCGCTGGAAAAGGCGATCACCGATGCCGAGGCGTTTTCCTATGAGGATTTGGTGGGGAGCCTGGATGTTGCGGTGTCGCTGTCCGACAAGGGGCCGAAATGGATCCGCGATCTGGTCGGCGCCGCGGACAAGGGCATCCGCACCACGCTGGATTTCATCGTGCGGCGTGATGACCTGACAGCAGATATGAAGTGGATGGCGGTCAACGCGCTGTCCGAACATGTCACCGCGATGGATTTCGTTCTGCGCAACGATGTGGATGCCGAGACCCGGCGGCTGGCGCTGGTGGCGGGATCGGAGCTGCGCCGCAATATCAAGTTCGCGGTGACTTCCGGTCTCAGCAAGGAACAGATGCGCATCGCCCTGGCCGGCAACAGCGAGCTGAGCCGCGTGGTCAATGTCGCGCTCGGCAAATCCGACAAGAAGGCGGTCCAGCTGGCGCTGCAGAATATCGGCGGCTATGCGGTGGCGGTCACTGCCTCCCTGTCCAAGGGGGTGAGCGATAAGGTTCGCCAGATCGTGTTCGACGGGGCCGGCAATTATGCGGTGATGGTCGAGGCAGCGCTGACCAATCTCAAGGGCAACGCGCGGCGGCTGCTGCTGGAGCGGCAGGGCAGCTATACCGCCAATATCACCGCCACGCTGGCGCAGACGCTGCCGGCCTGGAAGCGGCGGCTGCTGATCAATGCCAGCACCTCGGCGGTGCGGGCGGTGACGGTGGCGATGGCCTTCAAGGGCACGGTGTCAAAGGCGGAGCGCAAGCTGTTGCTGGAGCAGGGCACCGCGGCGCTGCGCACCATCAGTGCCTATGTGAACCCGAAGGGGATCAGCCCGCGCGAATGGCTGTTCCTGCGCCAGCTGGAGGCCGGCGGCAAGGTCACGCGCAGCATCACCGGCGGTGTGAGCTACAGCAAGACCGGCGCCGCCGGGGACAGCCTGTTTGCGCTGCTGACCAATGCCGGCATCCGGCGCCGCGATATCGTTTCGGCGGTGAAGGCGGCGGCGATGACCGGCAAGGCGGCCGATCTGTTCGGGCTGCTGCGCCGGGCCGGCATCCGCACCCGCAATATCCGATCCGAGGTGAAGGCGGCAGCGATGACGGGCAATGCCGCCAGCCTCTTCGGCCTGCTGCGCACCGCCGGTCTGCGCACCCGCAATATCGCCTCGGCGGTGAAGGCATCGGCCATGCAGGGCGCCGGCGCCGAGTTGTTCGGCCTGCTGCGGCGGCCGGGCGCGCGGCTGCGCAATGTCCTGTCCGGGGTGAAACTCGGCAAGATGACGGCCAATGAAACCGCCATGTTCGCCCAGCTGCGCGCCGGGGCGGCGCCGGTGGAAAAAACCCTGCGCGGCAAGGTGGACCTGTCCGGGCTGACGGAACGCCAGAAAGCGTTGCTGGATGCGGTGCGGGGGGCATCGAATGGGACGCTGACGGTCGGCGGCAATTTCACCTTCACACCGGCGCAGGCATTCAGGGCGCTGTTCGAGGATGCGACGGCCGGCATGACCGGCCTGAAAACACCGATCAGTGGCCTGACCAGCAAGCTGGACGCTCTGCGCCAGGCGGTGCGCGATGACATTGCCGACCGCAAGGCGGCCGCCCGGATCGCCACGCTGAATACCCGCGGGGTGGATCAGCTGGCGGAAATCAACGGCCGCAAATCTGCCGCCGGGGATGTGGTGGCAAAGATCCGTGCGCTGGAGGCTTCTACCGGCATTAGCCTGCTGAATGGCGATGGCGCCGCGATCCTGAAACAGAACAAGGACGGCACGATTTCCTATAAGGCGACGGCCACCACCGGCGGCGCCGGACTGGCCGAATTCCAGAAGGCCTTCTACGGGCCGAACGGGCTGCAGGCGCAGATTTACGCAGCCAACAAGGCGATCCGGGCCATGCCGGAAGATCGCAAGGCGATCCGGGCGCTGAGGGCGCAAATCCGCGGCCTCGGCGGGGTGCCGGCCTTCGCCAATGGTGGGGCGCATCTCGGCGGCTGGCGGGTGGTCGGGGAACGCGGCTGGGAGCTGGAACATACCGGCCCGAGCCGTGTCGTCAGCCATTCGGACGCGATGGCGCAGCTGGACAACCGGCCGGTTGTGCTGGCGGTGCAGCGCCTGGCGCAGCAGTCGGCGGTTCAGGGGCAGCGACTGGAGTTGCTGATGAAGAAAATGGCCCAGATCACCGAAAGCTGGGATTTCGACGGCATGCCGGAGGTGCGCAGCTGATGGATTTCAACATCATTTCGCCGCTGCTGATCACCGAGGCGCATCTGACCGCCTCGAATATCCTGGAGGATGAATACCCGGATTGGGATGCCGCAACCACCTTCGCCGCCGGTGACCTGGTTCTCTCCACCGTGACCCACCGGGTTTATGAGAGCATGCAGGACAGCAACCTTGATAATGATCCGACCGTGGATGACGGGACATGGTGGCTTGATCTTCGGGCGACAAATCGCTGGTCGGCTTTCGATAACCGGCGGACCAACCCGGCGCGGCGGGCCGACGCGATCACCTATTCGATTGTCCCGACGATGGATTGCGACGCGATTTCGCTCTGGGGGCTCAATGCCGGCGAGGTCAGGATTGCGGTCTGGGATGGCGCCACGAAGATCTATGACGAAACCTTCGTCATGGTCGACCGTGGCAATGTGGTGAGTTCCTATACCTGGTTCTGGGGCGGTGTCGTCTATGCCCGGCACAAGGTTTTGAACGGGTTTCCGGGATACATCGGCCACCGGATCGACATCACCATTTCGGCCCCCGGCGGCATGGCAGAGGTCGGCAATATCATCCTCGGCCGCAATTACCTGCTGGGCACGGTGATGGACGGGGTGGAGGTCCAGCACGTCAGCCATAGCCGCAAGGAATACGATCAGTACGGCGACGAAATGCTGGTGCCGCGCGGGTCCACCCGAAAGATCACCATCCCGCTGCGGGTGCCGACCATTCAGGGGCCGCGGGTGATGACGGTGATTTCAGAGGTGGATGGCCTGGTGGTCTCTTTCTACGGCTCGCCCACTGGCGGGCTTTATGGGGTCGAAGGGCTCGGCTTTGTCGATGACCACACCCAGCCGCTCGATGCCGCCGGCGACAGCGTTTTCACCCTTGTTCTCAAGACACTCAAGTAAGGGGGGCTCAGATGAGCGCACCGAGTTTTTCCGCCTGGCCTGATATCCCGAGCCGCAGCGCGCCCGAGGCCGATTTCGACACCAAGATGTATGCGCTGTTCAACCACTTCGCGACGACCCACCGCAATGAGATGCTGGCCTTTATCAGCTGGCTGCAGACCAACAGCACGATCATCGGCGGGGCGCTGAACGGCACCACGCTGGGGTTGACCACCCCGGCGGCCGGGAAATTCACGCAAGCGACGATTGAGCAACAAGCCGGATCGCCTTCGCTTCTGCTGGTGGGCGCCCTGGGCTACAACGTGAGCCTCAAATTCAGCGTTGAGGGGTCCGATGCCTGGAGCGTGATCGGGTCGCAGACCGGTAGCCTGGCCTTCTACGATTTCGCCGGGCTCACCACGCCGGTGCAGTTCGAGGCGGGCGCGGTTGCCAATACCTTCGTTGTGGATGCTGCCAGCCGGATCGGGATCGGCACCCCATCGCCCACCATGAAACTCGGCATCCTCCAGTCTGAGTCCGGTGTGGGCGGGTTCAATCTCTCCTGCACCTCCACGGCTTTTGCGGCGACGGGCCATAATATTTCCATCAGCACGGCAGCCTCGGCCAGCTTCAATTTCATGACCGCTTACAGCTCGGGCGGAACGCTGGCGTTCAAGGTGCGCGGCGATGGCGAGGTGAGCGCGACGGGGGCTTTCACCACCATCGGCGCCGACTATGGCGAATATTTCGAATGGCTGGACGGCAACACTGCGGCAGAGGATCGCCGCGGCCTGTCGGTGGTTCTGGACGGCGGCCTGATCCGGCCGGCGCTGGCCGGGGAAACACCGGTCGGGGTGGTCTCGGCAAATGCCTCGGTGATCGGGGATGCCGATGCCGGCTACTGGACCGGGAAATATCTGCGCGATGATTTCGGCTCCTATCTGATGGAGCCCTACAGCGCGGTGGAATGGGTCGAGACCGTCAATCAGGGGACGGAAGAGCGGCCCGATTATGTCGAGGTGCCGCATTCCTACGCCGCCGATGAGGTGCCGACCGGGGTGACGGTGCTGGCCGATGCCGTGGTGATCCTGCGGGAGCGGCGCCAGATCAACCCGGCCTTCGATCCGGCGCTGACCTACGTGCCCCGCGGGGATCGGCCGGAATGGGAAGTCATCGGCCTGAAAGGCAAGCTGCGGGTCCTCAAGGGCCAGCCGGTGGCACCGGGCTGGATCAAGATGCGCGATGTGAGCGCGACGGTTGAGGAATGGCTGGTGCTGTGAGCGGCGGAATGTCGAATATCGAACAGCTCGGCGGGGTGCCGGGCAAGATCGCCTCCGGTGTCGGCAATGCCGGTGTCTTTGGTGGGGCCGGCTCTGCGCTCTTCGGCTGGGCCGCCGGGCAGGACCTGCTGGCGGTCGGCGGCTTCCTGATCGGTTGCGCCGGGCTCTTCATCAACTGGCACCACAAGCGCGCCATGCGCCGGTTCGAGGCGGAGCGGCTGGAGCTTGAGCGCGCCCGGCTGCGGCTGGACCGGGCCGACCCCAGCGATCCCGGCTGATCCTCTCCCCTGACCCTGATCCCAACCGCCCCGCCATTGTGCGGGGTTTTTCTTTGAAAGGACCTGATATGAAACTGATCCCTGACTGGAAAGCCGTTCTGGGCGGCGCCTGGTCTGTCTGGCTGATGGGGCTGGCGGCGCTGGTCTCCATCGCCGATCTGCTGCTGCGCGCTGCGCCCGAGGCGCTGCCCTGGCTGCCGGCCGGCTGGCTGCCGCTGATCTCTGCCACGCTGGCGACCCTGGCGATCCCGGCGCGGATCGTGCTGCAGACGAATATGAGCCAGTGGCTGACCCGCTTCTGGGCCGATCAGCGCGGCGCGATCCGCCGCGGCCGGATGATTGCCGGGGCGGCGGTGCTGGCGGCGGCCTCGGCAGCGGTGCCTATGGTGCGCGGCTTCGAGGGCCAGGAGCTGACGCCTTACCGCGATATCGTCGGGCAACTCACCTGGTGCAGTGGCGAGACCGAGGGCCAGCCCAAAGACAGCTACACCGCGGCGGAATGCGATCTGATGCTGGCCCGGCGGCTGGTCGAGTTCTCGGGCCAGATTGCTCTCTGCCTGCCGGCGGATACCCCGCACCAGGTGCGCGTGGCCTTCGTCTCGGCGGCGTACAATATCGGGGCGGGGGCCTTCTGCCGCTCCAGCATGTCGCGCCGGGCGCTGGCCGGCGATCTGCCGGGCGCCTGCGAGGCGCTGCTGATGTGGGACAAGGGCCGCGTCAACGGTATCCTGCAGCGCATCCGCGGCTTGACCCTCCGGCGGCAGCAAGAGCGGGCGCTGTGTCTCAGCGGTCTGGGCGATGCAGCGTGAGGGGGCCGGCATGGCTGCTGTTGGCGGGGCTCCTGGCCTCTCACACCGCCGTCGGCTGGCAGGCCTGGGTCTGGGCCACCGAGCGGGCGGAGCTGCGCGAGGTCGCGGCCCGTGCGGCGCTGGAAGCCCGGCTCGCTGGGGTCTCGTCCCGGGCGAGGGCGGCGGCACTGGCGCTGCAGGAAGCGCAGGCCGCCCGCGCGGGCAGGGTGGAGGAGTTGGAAGATGAGGCCAGTGCCGATCCTGCTGCTGCTGGCCGGATGCCTTCTGCTGACAGCCTGCGCCGGCTCCGGGCCCGTTGGGGGGCCGGTTGACCCGCCGCCGGTCGTAACCCTGCGACCCTGCCGCCATCCGACCGAGTTCCTGCCAGAGGCAGGACAGGGCGACTGGGAACTAATCGCCGGCCGGATCGGAGATGAGCTGATCCGGTGCCGGGCGGAGAAGGCGGTCTTGGGGGAATGGGTGGAGGGGGTGATTGGGGGGGACAGGGTAGGACTGGGCGGAGTGCCATGAATGCCTCGAAGAAGCTGGTTACTTCTACGCCATCCGGTTGCCCGCCAACAACGTCCTGCGCGAGAAGATCGCACATCGGCTAACGCGACCTGTAGGGCGACCGTCAAAGACTAAGGTGAAGCGGTTCTATGAGGACTTCGAGTATCAGGCGCAAAGCTGGGGCAGGTTACGTCGTGTGATCGCCAAGATTGAATGGCATCCGGGCGAGTTATTCCCCAAGGTCGGCTTCATCGTCACCAACCTTCCGATGGAGCCAGATTGGGTGGTGCGCTTCTACAATCGACGCGGCACCGCCGAGCAGCACATCAAGGAAGGCAAATACGCCTTCCGCTGGACGCGGTTATCGTGCCGGCGGTTCCGCGACAACGAGGTGCGATTGCAACTCCACGCGCTGGCCTACGACCTGGGGCCACGTTCCTGCGCTGTATCGAGCTACCTGAGGCGATGGGCGACTGGTCGCTAACCAGCCTCCAGCTCAAGCTGATCAAAATCGGTGCACGCGTTGTTCGCCATGCCCGCGCCATCACGTTCCAACTGGCCGAAGTCGCGGTTACGGGCCCGATGGTGCGCGCGATCCTTGCCGCTATACGCCGTCTTCGAGCGCCGCCGTCATGCGCATGACAGCGATCCACGCCCGAACTGAAAAAAGCGGCAGGACTGGTGTGTCCGACGCACTGAAAAACGCCAATGCCAGGCTACGACGGGACCGCTTCGCGGCCTCATCCGCCCACCTCCAACCGTCTGCGCGACCAGAGACGCCGCTCGGGGTGGAAAAAGCTTGTTCAGAAGGCCGATTCAGGCAACTTTGACATCAGATGGCAGGCCACTTGGGGAATGTCGGTTGGTGCTGCTCATCATGGCCTCCTTGCCTCAAAATTAGCAAAGAAGGCGTCCACGATACACGGGGCTATTCAAGCAGCGGCTCCTCCACAACCGGGTTGACGATCTGCATGATCTTGTCGCGGTCGGTGTAATGCGCGCCAAGCTGTGACCGCTTGTCCGGGTCAAGTCCGCTAAAAGACTGGACAGAAGGAGGCAGTTAGCTAAGGTGAGAAGCGGAAATCATTGAAATAAGCGTCGAAACGCGAATGTGACAACTGGCGTCAACACAAAAGCCACCGATATAGAAGGGGAATTTATTTTGAGGAACCCATACCACTCTCTACCTAAAAGCTCCTTCTGGAAACCTAGCATCGCCGACAGAAACATGCTGGAGATCAGAGATCTTTGGATTTCAAAAAACACGATTTCGCAGAGCGATACGGTGGCAACCGCTGGCTCCTGTTTCGCCCAGCACATCAGTCGAGCAATGATTCAGAACGGGTTCCACTGGATCGATGCCGAGCCTGCACCGGACCACCTCTCCGATGAAGATGCAAAGGCTTTCGGGTATGGTGTTTTCTCGTTTAGAACGGGAAATATCTACACTGCCACTCTGTTGCGCCAATGGGTTGAGGCAGCCTTCAACGTGACGCCTCTGGACGAAGAATTATGGGAGCACAGTGGGCGCATTTTCGACCCGATGCGACCCGCGATTGAGATGAATGGTTTCGCCAGCACGCACGAATGTTTGGCGCTTCGCCGTCATAGCCTTCATGCGATGCGCAATGTGTTGAGCAATGTTGATCTGTTTGTTTTTACACTAGGGCTGACAGAGAGCTGGCGCAACAGAGATACTGGTTTTGTCTATGCGGCTTGTCCAGGCACACTGGCCGGGAGTTATTCAGAAGCAGAGCATGAGTTCTACAACCAGACCTACCCTGAAATCTTTCGCGATATGCAAGCCGTGTTAGACTTGATCCGGGAACATAATCCAAAAGTGAAGTTCCTGCTAACGGTTTCTCCCGTTCCGTTGGTTGCCACTGCCGCGCAGCAGCATGTTTTGTTGTCCACAACATATTCAAAATCGGTTCTTCGGGCTGTTGCGGGCGATCTCGCCACTCTGCGCGAGGATACCGATTACTTCCCGTCGTTCGAAATAATCAACTCCACGCCTTTCCGAGGCAGTTTTTTTATGCCAAATCAGCGCGAAGTTTCCTCTGCAGGTGTAGATTTTGTTATGAAACATTTTTTCGCGGGGCTCAAGTTCCAACAATATCAACCGGAGGTAGAAAAGAAGTCGCACGAGACTGGTCTCATCAGAGATTCACAAATATTTCAGGCTGATAGAGAGGGAAATGACATACAATGCGAAGAAGCACTTCTAGAGGCTTTTTCTAAATGAGGGGGCTAATTTTTGGCAATTCACATGTTGGCGCATTGTACTCATGTTGGGCGCAAGCCAAACAAATTGATGCTGATTTTTACGCGATCCCCGGAGGCGGTGGCCCCAATGTGACACTTGAGGGAGATCGCATTTTTCCTTCTAGAGAGAACGCCGATGTTCAAAGCACGATTCGCGGCGTTCAGGAAGATGGACTTAGCCTCACCGACTATGACTATGTGGCATTTTGCAGCATGGGACTCGCGGCCGTACGTGAAGAATATCCGGGCCATATCCTTAATCGATTTTTGCTAGCAGAATATACAACGCTGGAATCAAAAGGGTCCTCCCCTGTTTCCCGCGCCGTTCTGGCTAAGTGCATGCAGCGAGCTCATGAGCATTACCCTGCGATGGCTACGCTTAGGAAAATTAGAACACTTTTTGACGGTCCCATCTTAGCTACTCCCGTCCCTATCCCTGTTGTCAGCTTGCTAAAAGATGACCATCCCTTGCGTTATTCTTATGGTATGAATATCATCAAATTTACTTCGTGGATTGCGTCTTTCCAGCTAGAGATGATTCGCTCAGCTAGCGAAAATATCGATATAGAAGTTCTTGACTATCCCAATATGGACTGGGTGAATGCTGGCAGTACGCCTGAAGAATATGCAACAAGAGATGCATGGCACATGAATAGGGCTTATGGAGAACTCTTGCTTAATCAAATCCACGGGGCGCTGAGCTAGGGTCAGGATTCATAACCAGTAGATGACCACAGCCGCGAGGGCGATGGCCGAAAGGAAGACCTTTGGGCATCGGTCATAGCGGGTCGCCACACGCCTCCAGTCCTTGAGCCTGCCGAACATGATTTCAATGCGATTGCGCCGCTTGTATCGACGTTTGTCGTATTTGACCGGCGTCTTGCGTTTTTTCCGACCAGGTATGCAAGCGCGTATCCCCTTGTCGTGCAACGCTTCTCTGAACCAGTCTGCGTCATAGCCGCGATCCCCGAGCAGCCATTTGACGTTTGGCAGACCACTGAGCAACGTAAGCGGTGTCTGAGCGGCACGTTGTCTGCGCCGGCGCGGACTGCGAGGTGATACCCATCTCAAGATGGGAGTGCGTTTCGCAATGGATGCTCAGACTGCGTTTCTCAGATCGCTGGGAG